>CAZBIC010000011.1:0-165162 GCA_964491875.1 uncultured Bifidobacterium sp. | reverse complement strand
CTCAGGGACAGGCCGCAATTCTGATGTTCGATGTTGGACTCGACAGTCCCGTCGTCGACGCGACCATTACCTTCGATGACGAACTGGGACAACTGCTCCCGGATGCCGGTCCAATTACCTCCGGAACCTACGCTCCGTTCAATCACCTGCCATTGAACGAAGTATTCCCCGCGCCGGCGCCAGTCGATGTGCAAACCGCGGACCTCTCCCAGTTCCGCGGAACCGATCCAAACGGAGTCTGGTCGCTCTACATTGTCGACGACGCCGTCGACAACAACGGCAGCGAGGTTCCCGGATTCATCGCTGATGGATGGACTTTGAGCTTCGTCACCGCGGACCCGCTTGCCGATCTCACACTGGGCGCTGGCGCGTCTCCGGCCGTTGCCTCGATTGGCCAGCCGATTACGTATACTATCTCCGTCACCAATCACGGACCAACCGTATCCAGCGCGATTTGCCAGGCCACTCTGCCTCCCGCACTCAATTTCGTCTCGGCATCCACGCCGCAGGGATCCTGTTCTCATGCCGCCAATGCCGTCTCATGCGACCTTGGAAACATCCTTCCTGGAGCGATCGTAACATTCAACGTCACCGTCTCCGCATCGATTGGCGGAAACGTTGCCACCACCTTCTCCGTCTCCGGCACTCAGCTCGATCTGAACGCCGCCAACAACACGACGACCGCCACACATTTCGTCCAGCCGCTGGTGAATCTCGCCGTCACGCAAACCCCGCCCGCCGCGCCGGTGCTTCTCAATCAAACCTCGTCGGGCACGCTGGTCATCACCAACCACGGTCCCAACTCCGCAGCTGGCGTGTGGCTGACCAATCGCCTGCCGAATAACGCCACCTACCAATCTTCGACCACCAGCCAGGGCTCTTGCAGCGCGGCTGGCCAAAGCGTGATCTGTAACCTCGGCGAAGTCCCGGTGGGGACAGCTCCCTCGATCACCATCCGGTTCATTCCTGGTATCAGCGGTGCGCAGAGCAACACAGCGCACGTTGTCGCCGCCGAGGAGGATTCGAACTCCCTCAACAACCTTCAGTCGTCCACGTTTGTCGTGAGCCCGGCGACTGATCTGTTCCTCGCCTCCAGCGCGTCCGGCACCACCGTTCCCGTCACGCAGGACTACGTTGTCACGCTGGACCTGACGAATCGCGGCCCGCTCGCAGTCAATGCCACGCTGACGGACGTACTTCCGTCCACCACGACTTTCGTCTCCGCTTTCACCACGCGCGGCGCCTGCACCAATCAGAGCGGTGAAGTCATCTGCCAATTCGACAACCTGATCCCAAATGAATCTGCGCGCGTCATTCTCCGAGCCCGCGCCAACACTCTCGGTCCGATCACCAATATCGCCTCGGCCGCCGGAACACTCCCGGACAACAACACCGCGAACAACGCCGTCACGAATCTCTCCCAAGTCGTTCCGAATGCGAACCTCGCCATCGGGATGGCCGATCGTCCGAACCCCGTGTGGCTCGGCGACAACCTCGTCTACGCCATCGCCATTACCAATCTCGGGCCCAGCGCCGCGACCAACGTTGTCGTGACCAATCAGCTCCCCGCGGGAGTCAACTTCATCTCCGCCGCCACGTCGCAAGGCTCCTGCACCCGCTCCGGCGACACCATCCGATGCGATCTCGGAACAATGACCGCCAACGCCCAGGCAAACATCGCTGTTACCATTCGCCCGACGCTGACCGGTCTGATAAGCAGCAGTGCCAGCGTGGGTTCGCCGGTCAGCGAAGGCGACACTTCAAACAACATCATCAGCCGCACCACTCGCGTGATCACTGGCAATGTCGATCTCGCCAACAGCACCCCCGTTACCACACCGCTGCTCGGCCTCGCCAACCCGTATCCATCCAGCATCACCGTCTCCGGCGTCAGTTCCGCCATCCACCGCATCCGCGTCAGCCTGCTCAATCTCTCCCACAGCTTCTCGGACGATCTCGACATCCTGCTCGTCGGGCCGGATGGACGTGCCACGCTGTTGATGTCCGACTGCGGCGGCGAGTTCACCATCAACGGAGCGACCCTGACCTTCGATGACTCCGCCACCAACGCGCTTTCCGATTTCAACCTGATTTCCTCCGGCACAGTCCGCCCATCCAATTTCGGGGCAGAGACGGACTCCTTTGCCGCACCTGCTCCAGCGGGACCATATTCGACCAACCTTTCCATCTTCAACGGGACCGACCCGAACGGCACCTGGTCGCTTTATATCATGGATGATGCGGACAAGGATTCCGGAACGCTCGCCGGCGGCTGGCGCCTGAGCATTTCTGCCTTTGAACCAATGGCCGACCTCGGCCTGGCCCAGACCGTTTCGCAACCGCTGGCCGCCGCCGGCAGCAACGTCGTGTTCACCTACACCGTGACGAATCGCGGCCCGTCCGTCGCCAACTCGGTCCAAATTGCAAGCCCGCTTCCGGATGCCTTGAACATCGTCGGGTTCACCAACCTCAACGGCAACTGCGCGGTCGAAGAAGGCATCTTGAACTGCGACTTGGGCACCATCACGCCAGCCGGCGCGGCGTCGCTCACGATTGTCGCCACCTCGCTGGTGCCCGGGACGATTACCAATTCCGCATCCGTGTCCTTTGCCGGAGTCGACCTGCGACTGACGAATAACGTCGCGTCCACCATCATTACGTTCGAACTGCCACCGTTCATCACACTGCAACCCGTGACTCAAACCGCGAGCGTTGGGTCCTCCGTGCAGTTCATCGCCACCGCCATCGGCGCAGAGCCGCTCTCTTACCGCTGGCAGAAGGACGGAGTTGACGTTCCCTCTGCAACCAGCGCGACGTTGAGTCTCGCAAACATCACCCTCGCTGATGCCGGAAGCTATCGCCTTCGCGTCAGCAACAGCGTCGGCAGCGTGCTGTCGGATCCCGCCCAGCTTCTCATTCCGGGACCACCGACCATCAGCACCTTCGCGAATCTCACCATCGACGAAGACATCGAGTCAGGCCCCATCGCCTTCTCGGTGCAGGATTTCGATACTCCGCTGGCGTCGCTCAGTTTGACCGGTTTGTCCTCCAATCCCGCGCTCGTTTCCGCGTCCGGATTTACTTTCGCCGGACTCGGCCAAAACAGAACGGTCCGCATCCGACCGAACGCCAATCAATCGGGAACCGCCGTCTTGAGCATCGTCGTGCAGGACACCACCGGCGCTTCCGCCACCAATTCATTTACGCTCACGGTTCGCCCGGTCATCGACTCGATCATCGTGGTTCAGCAACCTCGCAACGTCCTCGCCGTGACAGGCGCGCCAGTCACGCTGTCGATCACAGCGACTAGCAGCCTGCCCATCACTTACCAATGGCAGCGGAATGGACAATCATTGCCGGGCGCTACGTCGCCCACGCTCCAGTTTGCCAGCGTCCAGGGCACCAATGCAGGCAGCTACACCGTCTTGATGAGCAATGGTGAAACAAACCTCTCCAGCGTCGCCGTGAATCTGAGCCTCACGAACGCGCTTCCCCGTCCACAGATCGTTTCCATCACGCAGAACGGAACGACTGCCACCGTCACCGTGACGACCGTCGTCGGACTGAACTACACGCTGGAATACAAAGTGAACCTCTCCAATCCGGACTGGACTCCGCTGGGAACGATTCCCGGAACCGGCAGTCAGGAGATCCTCACCGATTCCACCGCCACGATTCCTGCGCTGTTCTATCGCGTCCGCGCCGAGTAATTACTTGGCCGGACCCAGCAACACCTGCCGCGCCAGTACAGCCGGCGCACCAAGATTTCCCGAGCGATCCACCGGCGCCACCGAGAGGAGGTCAGGCCGATCTGGCAGCTCGAGAATCCTTTCACTCTGGCTCCCAGGTAAAACCTCCGTGACCCATCCCTTCTGGTTTCTCCTCTGCACCAGCCAGAAGCGGACGGGCTCCGAGTTGGTCGCGGGCGAAACGCGTAACCGCGCCACGTTGCCCCGCAATGAAACGGAGAGACTCACCGGCGCTGGCGGCCGGTTGTCGATCCAGGGAACCGCCGGCGTGAGCGCCAGCCGCTCATAGATCCCGCCGCTCATCGAATCCGCGAGGCCTCGGCGATTCTCCGTCAAGGCACGCACGCCCCAATGAATGTTCCCATCCGTCATCGCCTTCTCCCGGGTCGCGCGCACCTGATCCACGATCTCCTCCGGCCCGCGTGAACGACCAACGCGACTGATGTCCAAACCGGGCCACACATGGCGCTGTTGCGCGTTTTCCGAGAGCCACCAATCGAGCAGCGCATTGAAACTGGTTTCGCGTTTTTCTTCGCCCCAGTACAACTGCGGCGCGAGATAATCCACCCAGCCTTCGCGCAGCCATTTCCTCGCATCCGCATACAGGACATCATGCGCATCGAGCCCCTTGATCTGCGCTGGAAATCCCGGACGCCAGATTCCAAACGGGGAAATTCCGAAGCGAACCCACGGCTTGGCAGCTCTCACCGCCTGGCTGACGCGGACGATGAACAGGTTCACATTCTCACGACGCCAGTCGTCGCGCTCCAGGCGTCCACCGCCATCGCGATAACGCTTCCAGCTCGACCAATCTGGAAATGGCAGCATGGCACCGTTCGCTGCCTTCTCCGGATACGGATAAAAGTAGTCGTCGAAATGAACTCCATCGATGTCGTAACGGCGCACCACATCCAGCACGACGTTCAACGAATGCTCCTGCACTTCCCGCTCGCCGGGATCCAGCCACAAGCTCTTGCCATACGTCCGCACCACCTGCGGCTTGGTCTTGCTGATGTGGCCGCCGGAAAGTCCCGAGAACGCCGCCGAATGCCGGGCGCGATACGGATTAAACCACGCGTGCAGTTCAAGGCCGCGCTTGTGGGCCTCCTCCACGGCAAAAGCGAGCGGATCGTAATACGGCGAAGGGGCGCGACCCATTTGTCCCGTGAGATACTCGGACCATGGTTCCAACTGCGAGGCATACAGTGCGTCACACGAAGGACGCACCTGCAAAAGAACTGCGTTCAGGCGCAACTGTCGGGCGCGATCCAGCAACGTGATGAGTTCCGACTTCTGCTGCTCCGTCGTCAGCCCGGGTTTGGAAGGCCAGTCGATGTTTTTGACCGACGCCACCCATACTCCGCGGAATTCACGCGCCACGATGGGAGGCTTCAACGACGACGGTACATACTGTTCCGCGGCTCCACCAGGCATGGAACCGCCCATCAGGCAAAGCAGCGCGAGGAGCAGGCTTCGCTGGTGAAGTTGTATGAGGTCCATATCCGCGATTTGCCGACAACGTAGTGCGACCGTCAGGAATTGAAACCGAAATCCTCACGACAACCCGTCTTCAACCGCAAAAACAAAAAAGGCGCGGAAAATATCCGCGCCCTGTTTAGATCAAATGTTCCGCTTCGAATCAGCGAAGCAGGTCAGTGCGTCAGGCAGCCCCACTTGATGAACGCGCCGACAAACGCAATCGTGCCGATCGCCAGCACGAGGAACGCGCCCTTGGTCGCCATCACAACACCGATCGTCAGCAACGCCGCAATCAGGAGCCACACAAACAAAGCAATATAGAAACTCATGCGTCGGGATGTTACGGAGGACCGAAGGGAGATCAAGCCCTCAAATCGGCTCCGCCATGGGCATTCCATCGATCATTCACCATCGTCCCGCAGCACCTCAATCTTGCTGGTGCCCTTAGTGGTGTAGATGATCACGATGCCGCGCTTGGCATCCGCGGATTTGATTTCCTGGAGAAACTGCTTGGGACTGCTCACTGCCTTGCCATTGACCTCCGTCACGACGTCGCCGGGTTTGATTCCCTTGCGCTCAGCCATGCTGCCTTGGTCCACCTCGGTCACCAAAACACCCTCTGTTTTCTCGACATTGTATTGCTCCGCCAGCTCCTTCGTAACCGCCTGAACAGTGAGTCCGAAGGTGCTGGCCTTGTCTTCCTCCTCCACCTTGCGACGCGATGCCATGGGCGGCATCTCATCGGGCCGAGCCTCAGGCTTCACCTTTACCTTTATATTCTTTCCGAAGCGATGCACGTCCAGCGTCACCGGCGCGCCGATCTTCTTTCCACGCACCTCATTCTTCAACTGCTGCACCGTGGAAACCGCCTTGCCGTCCACCGACGTGACGACATCGCCCGGCTTTAAATCCGACTTCGCCGCTGGACCATCCGGCGGAATCTCTGTGATGACCACGCCGTCCGAGACGCCCGTGATCAGGTCCCGATACTCGTTCTCGCCCTTGAGCGGGCTGATTCGCACACCCAGATAGGCGCGCACGAACTTCCCGTCGCTAATCAGCTTGTCTGTGACCTCCTTCGCGAAGTTGCTTGGAATGGCAAAACCAATGCCCGTGCTCATCCCGCGAATCAGCGTGTTGATGCCAATCACCTCGCCTTCGATGTTCACGAGCGGTCCGCCGCTGTTGCCGGGATTGATGCTCGCATCCGTCTGGATGAAATCCTGGTCCATGTCCCGATCCTGAATGATCCCCGAGCGCCCCTTCGCGCTCACGTGCCCAAACGTCACGCTGTAATCGAGCAGGAACGGCGCGCCGATCGCGATCGCAAACTCGCCCACGCGCGTCTTGTCGGAATCCGCCAGCTTCGCCACCGCGAGAGTGACTCCCTTGGGTTCAACCTTGATCACCGCCAAATCCGACTGGGCATCCACCCCGCGCACCTCGGCATCCAGCTCGGTGCCGTCCTTCAATCGCACCAGAATCTTCTCCGCGCCATCCACCACGTGACGGTTCGTGATGATGTAACCTTCCTTGCGCACCACGACGCCGGAACCCTCGCCACTGAAGACCGGCTTCCGATGAAACTTCCGACTTTTCTCGCGTTCTTTGCGTTGCTTCTCGCGCTCTTCCTCAAGGCGCTTCCGGAAATCCGGCGGCAACATTTCGTAGAACGGATTCTCCTCATCGTCCTCGCCGAATCCGGGCTTGTGCGCCACTTGAATCACCACGACCGCGGGCGAGACCTTATCCGCCACGTCGATGAACGCCTGGTTCAATCGCCTCGCGAGATCGATTGGCGAAGATTCCTTTGCCGCTTCAGCCGCGCCCGAGCGCAACCCCGCGCCGCCGAAAATCAACGAGACCAGCACCGCCATGAAGAAACTTTTCCATTTCATAACTCATTATCGGTTCGACTCCGATTCAGACGAGGGTCCGAACCACCACTGGCGCAAAGATGCCAGTCAACCCGCGCAGGTCAACTGAATCAACGGAACGCCGCGGCCATCACCGCCGTCCTTGCCACTCGTTCGCCATCCGGCTTAGCCTCGCCCTGTTCTCAGCACAAACCAGATGGGCAACAACGATTCGACCACTTTCCTCGCCGGCGTCATCGAAGGATTTTACGGCCAGCCGTGGAATCAAACCGAACGCCACCAGCTCTTCGACTGGATGCCCTCGTTGGGTTTGAACACCTACCTCTACGCACCGAAGGACGACATGAAGCACCGCGCGCTCTGGCGCGAGGCTTACACCACCGCTGAACTTGCCCAACTCGAAAGCCTGATCAGCACCTGCAAGACCCGAGGTCTCCGTTTCATCTACGCGCTCAGTCCCGGCCTCGATATCCGCTACAGCGATTCATCGGAAGTCACCCGCCTCAAGGAACGCTTTGAGCAGATGCGATCCATCGGCTGCGAGAATTTCGCGCTCTTGTTCGACGACATCCCGGACCGCATGATCGATGCCGACCGCGAACGCTTCGGTTCCTTCGCCTCCGCCCAATGTGCCGTCACCAACGACCTCTTCCGCTGGCTTCGCGAAAAAGGCACGCGCGAACGCTTTCTCTTTTGTCCCACGCCGTATTGCGGGCGCATGGCCGAACGACAACTCGGCGGCACTGGCTACCTCGAAACCGTCGGACGCGAACTCCTGCCCGAGATTGACATCTTCTGGACCGGACCCGAAATCATCTCGCGCGAAATTACGGTTCCGCACATTCGCGAACTTCAAACGCTCCTCCGCCGCAAACCAATCATCTGGGATAATCTCCACGCCAACGACTACGACGGACGCCGATTCTTCTGCGGTCCCTACGCCGGTCGGGCGCCGGAACTGCGTTCCGAAGTCACCGGCCTCCTGCTCAATCCCAACTGCGAGTTCGCGCTGAACTTCGTTCCCTTCCGAACGCTCGCGGCGTTCACGCGCACCGGTGCGGATTGGAATCCACGCGCCGCCTACCTCGCCGCGCTGCACGAGTGGCACGCGCACTTCGAAACCGTCGGTCAACCGCTCGCGTTCGACGACCTATTGCTGCTCGGCGACTGCTACTACCTGCCCTTCGAGGATGGCGCCACCGCGGACGCGTTTTTCCAATCCGCCCGAACTCTGCTCAGCAAGCATCCTTCGCAGTGGGGCTCGGAAGCCTCTGCGTTCCGCGCGCAAGTGCAGCGGCTCCGCGACTTCTGTGGCCGCCTCACGGAACTGAAGAACCGCCCGCTCTTCTACGCGCTCAGCCGGCGCATTTGGGAACTGCGCGAAGAACTCGACCTGCTCGATCGCTACGTTGCCGGCAAGGGCGACGGCAAACTGCCGGACGCGGCATGCAGTTCCGACTTCCACCTGCCGGGAACTTATCGCGGCGGCTTCGTCCCGCGCCTGCAACAGCTGCTCGTTCCACACCCCAACGGCAGCTTCACACCCTCCGCTTTGCCCCATGAGTGAATTCACCATCCGCCTCGCGCGCCCGGACGACCAGGCCGGAGCCTACCACGTCTGCATGAAGACCGGGAACTTCGGGCAGGACGGCGAGCCGTTTTACCGTGACGATCCGGATGCGCTCGGCCGCATTTTCGTCGGCCCCTATCTCGCCTTCGAACCCGAGCTCAGCTTGATCCTCGAAGACGAACTCGGCGTGTGCGGCTACGCGTTGGGCGCGTTCGATTCGCGGAACTTTTACCATCGCTACGAAAGCGAGTGGCGTCCGAAGCTCTGCGCCCAGTTCCCGGCACCCACCGGCGATCCCGCGACTTGGAGTCGCGTCCAAAACGTTCACAGCTGGTATCACCATCCGGATTACTTCACGCCCGAGCCCTACGAACAATTCCCCTCGCATCTCCACATCGACCTGCTGGAGCGCGCGCAAGGCCGCGGCTTCGGTAGACGCATGCTCGAGCAAGTGATGGACAAACTCCGCGACCGCGGTTCGCCCGGCGCGCACCTCGGCGTGAGCATGCTCAACACGCCAGCGTTCGGTTTCTACGCCAAGCTCGGCTTCCGCGAACTCATCCGCGTTGGCGAAGGCAAGGACGGCTGCGTCTACATGGGCAAATCGCTGCGAGCCTGAAGTTCGTTTCGAGATTGCACGCCGGGCGCTTCCTTGACTTCATCTCCCGGACATCCCAACAGAACAGAATTCAGCATGGCTCAAAAACTCGCGCTGCTCGGCGGCACGCCGCTCCGGAAACGGCCCTTCACCGCGTGGCCCATCTTTGGCAAGCCGGAGGAAAAGCGCCTGCTCAAGACGCTCCGCAGCGGCAAATGGGGTCGCCTGCACGGGCCCGAAGTCGCCGAGTTCGAACGACGCTTCGCAAAGATGCACGGCTGCAAGCACGCGCTCGGTGTCGTGAACGGCACCGTCTCGCTGCGCATCGGGCTGATGTCCGCCGGGATTCAAGCCGACGACGAAGTCATCGTTCCGCCCTACACGTTCCTTTCCACCGCCTCCGCCGTCGTCGAGTCGAACGCCATTCCCGTCTTCGCCGATGTGGAGCTCGACACCTTCAATCTCGATCCGAAGGCTGTTGAAGCGGCCATCACACCGCGCACCCGTGCCATCATTCCCGTTCATTTCGCCGGCCAACCAGCAGACATGGACGCCCTCATGGCCATTGCGCGGAAGCACAAGCTTGTCGTCATCGAAGACGCCGCGCACGCGCACGGCGCGATCTACAAGAAGCGCCCCGCCGGATCGATTGGCCACCTCGGTTCGTTCTCGTTCCAGTCGAGCAAGAACCTCACTTCGGGCGAAGGCGGTGCCATCACGACCAACGACGACAAACTGGCTGAAGCGTGCCGCTCGATTCACAGTTGCGGCCGCATTCCCGGCGGTCTCTGGTATGAACATCACGTGATGTCCGGCAACTACCGCCTCGGCGAATTCCAGGGCGCGATTCTCAATTGCCAGCTCAGCCGCCTCGAAGCGCAGACGAAGAAGCGCGACGCCAACGGTCAGTATCTCGCCGCGAAGCTCTCGAAGTTCCCCGGCCTGTATCCGCAACGTCGCATCAAGGGCTGCGACCGTCACAGCTACCATCTCTTCATGATGCGCGTCGTTGCCGAGGAGTTCGGTGTATCGCGCGTCACCGTCATCAAGGCGCTGCAGGCGGAAGGCATCCCATGCTCCGGCGGTTACGTTGTGTCGCTCCCGCGACAGCCGCTCTTCAGCAACAAAGCCTTCGCTCCCTATCTGCCAAAGGCCACCGCACGCCTCGACTATAAGCACGCGCTGTTGCCGAACAGCGATCTGCTTTGCCGCGAGCAGACCATTTGGTTCGAGCAAAGCATCTTCCTCGGACCGCGCTCGGACATGGACGACATCGCGCGCGCGTTCGAAAAGATTTACGAGAACCGACATGCGCTGAAGGGACGACGCTGATGTCATCGCACCAGGGGACACGAGTATGAGCGCGAGCAACGTCGTTCTAAACAAACGATTCGTGAGCCTGCTCAACGCGCTCAGCGAAAACACCTACCTGTCCGCCATTCGCGCCGGGATGGTTTCCGTGGTACCGCTGACGATCATCGGCGGGTTGTTCATGGTGATCTCGTATCTGCCGTTTCGCGGTTGGGAACAGCGCGTCGAACCGTATCTGAATCTCCTCCAAGTCCCCGTCACTGCCACCTTCGGACTCCTCGCCGTCTTCGTCTGTTTTGCCATCGGCTACGATCTCGGCAAACGCCTCAAGCAGGAAGCCATCGTCAGCGCGACCATGGCCACGCTCGTCTTCCTGCTCATCCAGATTCAGCTCAAGGACCAGTCGTTCTCGATGGATGGCCTCGGCTCGAAGGGATTATTCACTGCGATCCTCATCGCACTCGTCACCGCGCGCGTCCAGAAATCGTTCAACGACGCCAACCTGGTCATCAAACTTCCCGCGAACGTCCCGCCCGTCGTCTCCGAATCGTTCCTCTCGCTCACCCCGATGTTCTTCCTCGTCGTGGTGTTCTGGGTCATCCGCTTCGTGCTCGGCGTGGATATCAATGAACTCGTCCAGTCCGCATTCAAGCCGCTCGTCTTCGCGCTGAACACGCTGCCTGGCATTCTCGTTTACGCGTTCCTTGTCACGATGCTCTGGTCCGTCGGCATCAATGGCGACAACACCATGGATGCCATCGTCGCGCCGATCTTCCTGCAATTCCTCGCCGCGAACGTCGAGGCCACCACGCAGGGCGTTCCCCTGCCTTACGTCACCGCGAACGGCTTCTTCACCACCTTCGTCAACGTCGGCGGCACCGGCGCCACCATCGCGCTCGCGCTCATCATGCTGAACTCGAAGGAGCCCGGCTTCCGCAAGGTCAGCCGCGTCTCGTTGCCCACGCAGATCTTTCAGATCAACGAGCCAATCTTCTTCGGCTTCCCCATCGTGCTGAACCCGATCTTCATGGTGCCGTACATCCTGAACGCGCTGCTCCTCACCGCCGGCTCCTACCTGCTGATCGACTGGGGCATCATCCACAAGCCCTTCGTCAACGTCCCGTGGACCACGCCGCCCATCATCGGCCACTACCTCGTCACCGGCGGTGATTGGAAGGCCGCCGTCTGGGGCGCCGTCTCGATTGCGCTGGCGATGGCTGTCTACTATCCCTTCGCAAAAATCGCCGAGCGCCAGCGCCTGAACGCTGAATCCACCGGCACCGCCCGCGAATAGCGCCACGAGATGACGCACACCAACTTCAACAACACCGGAAACACCCTAATCGACTTCCTCTGTTCCACGGAGCGGAGGATCGACCGGGGCGGAGCGCCGGCGTCCTCGCCGGCTTTCGAGGCGCGCATACCCAAAGCCGGCGAGGACGCCGGCGCTCCGGTTCCAACTAGCCACACTAATTGCTTATGACCGACTACAAACTCCGCTGGGGCATCCTCAGCACCGCGAACATCGCCCGCAAAAACTGGAAAGCCATCCGCAACTCCGGCAACTCCATTGTGACCGCCGTCGCCAGTCGCGACGCCGCGCGCAGCCGGAAGTTCATCGACGAATGCCAGGCCGAAGCGCCCTTCCCCACCACGCCCAAAGCCTACGGCACTTACGACGAACTCCTCGCCGATCGCGAAGTCGACGCCGTCTACATCCCGCTTCCCACCGGGCTTCGCAAAGAATGGGTCATCAAGGCCGCCATCGCCGGCAAACACATCATCTGCGAGAAACCGTGCGCCGCGAGCATGGCCGAGCTCACCGAGATGCTCGACGTCTGCCGCCAGCAACGCGTGCAGTTCATGGACGGCGTCATGTTCATGCACAGCCAGCGCCTCAACGCCCTGCGCGACACGTTTAACGACGCGGAACAATTCGGCCAGATGCGCCGCATCCATTCCTCTTTCAGCTTCCTCGCGGACGACAACTTCTTCGCCAGCAACATCCGCGCGAACAGCGTGCTCGAACCCTACGGCTGTCTCGGCGACCTCGGCTGGTATTGCATCCGCTTCGCCCTCTGGGCGCGCAACGAGCAACTCCCCCGGCGCGTCACCGGCCGCATCCTCAGCGAAATCACTCCGCCCGGCAGCCCCGCCGCCGTGCCCACGGAATTCTCCGGTGAACTATTCTTCGACGACGAAGTCTCCTGCGGGTTCTACTGCTCCTTCCGCGCGCACGACGAACAATGGATCACCGTCAGCGGCACCAAGGGTTACGTGCGCATCGCGGATTTCGTCCTGCCCTTCTTTGGGAACGAGATTGGGTTCGACCTCAACAACGCGAAGTTCAACGTCGCCGGGTGCGACTTCAACATGGAGGAACGCCGCCGCCGCCTGACCATTCCTGAATACAGCAACAGTCACCCGACCTCACAGGAGACAAACCTCTTCCGCGACTTCGCCAAACAAATCGCCCTCGGCAAGAAGAACGAGATCTGGCCCACGCTCGCCTTCAAGACCCAGCAAGTGATGACCGCCTGCTGCGAATCCGCCCGCGCCGGCAGCAAGACGGTGGAGCTGTAGGAATCAGCTGGTTTTGCGTAACCGAGTCGCTGCACGGCGAATAACCTATCGGGACGGCGGCCCAGCAGCGCCATCAGCCGACGATGTGTGATTCGTCTCCGAATTGACCGGATCCCTCGCGGCCGGTGCACGGATCTCTAATCCGTAGGTTTCCAACTGGCCGTCGTTGTACAACCACAATCCGTCTATCCACTTGCGCGGGCCGATGCCGGATTTGGGTCTCGGTGGCGGTGGAACGCCGTCGGCGTAGATGATGAAGCCAAAGGGATTTGAGACGTCGCTGAAATCAACGCTAAGCCAATTGGTCCCTGTTGAAATGAGGGTTGGCTTCAGTCGGCGAATGGTTTCGGGAACCGACGATGATGAAAGGCTGACCCTACCGCCCACTCCTTGCCTGCCCGCAATCAGCGCCCGTCCACTGCTGAGCAACTCATGCGGGTCAGCCGCCAACACACGTTTGACCATACGCTCCTGTCGCCACATGTAGTAGGCCGTGGAATCCAACACCCATAAAGCCGCAATCAGAGCGCAGAACGCAGCAACCAGAATTGCAAGGCTACGGGAACTGATCGTCATGTGATTCGCTATTTAGCAAGCCCCGTCAGGGGCGGAATCTTTGTAGCACAGGCATTCACCGAATCGTCCAGCCCCATCGGGGCGAAATCATCAGGAACATACCGGTCATCCGGAGGGTAACGGATGATAACCAAATTCATTTCCACAATTCTTTCGCGCCCACGGCACGACTGCAAAACCTTCGCCACCGTAGCCGCCTCACTGAGTAATCGGTGGGCTGAAATTCGTGGTCCAAAGCGCCGGTGTGTATGTAGAGATCAATCCGGTACGAAATGCGATTCCTTTAGCGCTATTCTCGATGCGACCCGGCATTTTCCGATAGCGCAGAACTGCCCGCCAAGTCTGAGAGCCGGTAGGCAGAGGGACATCTGCCGCTGCTTCTGGTCCAAAGCGAAGTAGCTCCGGGGAGGAAATGTTGGTGATGACCTGCCATCCGCTCAGTGTCTTGGTTTCGGTGCGGATGACTTCCACCTCAACAAGACTGGACGACCGATTAGTCAGGTCAAATCGAAAGCTGCGGCCATTAACCGGATGGTCGTAGGCTGCACTCGGGCGGAACCAAACGTCCGGCTGGGATGACCCATTATTTGTGAGAATCAGAATCAGCCCCGCCATTATTAAACCCAGCGCGATCAAAACCACTATACGCTTCATGTCTTTGGTGGCCTACCAGTCCTCGGCCCAATAGACGACTACGTGTCTCTGTGTGCTCACAGCAACGCCAGCCGTGGCTCCGTGATTCCATGATGAATTTCCGCCCCGCCGATCGGCCTTGATAACGATGACGGCATAGTCGCCTGGAAATGTATGATCGTTTGTTTCGTTGGTGAAAAAGAAGGTCGTGGGAATCCCGTTCGTTTCATTTGCATGAACATTCACGTTTCCACCGTGATAAGTCGCCAGAACGTTGTTTGAAATCTTACTCAGCTCGCTCGCAATTTCTGAGTCTGACATTGAAACCTTGAGTTGCAGGGAAGAACCACCTTGGAGGAAACCCGCCTGAAAATAGAAAACGGCAGAATCAGGTGCGGCTGCAGGAAAGTGACCTACCAAATTGGTCGGCCACTGAGCCTTAATCTCAGGATACCGAGCAAGATCGGTCACAGGCTGTAATGACTGGTCGAATGACCGCATCACATATATAAAAAATCCCACCATTACGAAGATTGCGAGGCCAACCACCGCGGCAAAGCCCACCAAAAGCCGTTTCGTTCGCGTCTTCATCTCTGGATAGAGCGACCAAAGGATTGACGGTTCGCCCTCATCAGTCTCGGGTCCATAGTGCCCCTGTCTTTTTCAAGTAGCCGCCCCAAGATGTGGCATTTGGATAGAATCGCCACGCGTTCCTTGGCAGCAGGCCAAGCTGCTCGATTATCCAACCCGTGGCAAAGGATGTCATCCGATAGGTGGCGTAGCCAACCAAACCACAAATCACACCCACTCCCACCGGTCCTCCATCACCGATTGAACCAGCGAGCAGACCACCAAGGAAGATAGCGCTCAAAAGAGACGGTAGCATCACAGCGGGCACGCAAATCAACTGGGCTAGATAGTATTTCGTGTCAGGCCTCATATTGTCGAAAATCCAAACTCAGCGACCGCCGCCGGACTGCAAATTACGGTATCCGACGGCGCTTACCACGGTATCGAGGATACATTCGTGCCGGCACCATGCTCGAACCAGTAACCGCGCTGGTCTAACGCCACCCAAACAAACCCCGACCCATTCGTATTAAACCGGGCAAGCGTCACCACATTCGAATGCCCGAACCATCTTCCTGCGAACACCTCCGTCCCAAGCCCCGCTCGGACAAAATTAGTAAAACCGACGCAGTCCCGGCAATCCCGTGTATCCAACTGCCTGAACAATGCCGTTCGCTGGACTTCCGGCAACGGCCACGGCGCTTGTGACGAATCGGGCAGCATCGGCAAAACATTGGCTACCATCCACACACGACACTTCCGCTCGCGCGTCAAACTATCCGCCCCATCCGACACGAGATTGCCCACCCCTTCTCCGACCCACTCAACCGCTGACCGAGTCGCCTGCTCTCCCACCGTCTCGCATCCAAAACAGCACCAGACGACAGCCAGCAGCGCCACCAATCCGCCGCCGCGCCATTTCCCGCGCGACGCACACCACGCGCGCCAAACACCAAGGAAGATGGCGCTTAGAAGAGACGGCAGCATCACAGCATCACGCAATTCAACTGGGCTAGATAGTATTTCGTTTCAGGCTTCATACTCTCGAAAGTCCAAACTCAGCGACCACAGGCGGTAAAGCCCGGCCTGTTGTCAGCGTTGCACCTTCTTTTCCGGCTTACCAACAACGAACTTGAGCACCACTCCCTTGTCCGAACCTTTACTAAGCGTCTTCTCCACGTCCCTCGTCACGGTACCCATCAGATCATCAACAGCCTGACGTAGAAAATCAATCTCCGGAATGCCGGTGGATACGAAAGCAAAATATCGAAAGCCGTGGACTTTGTTTTCAGATTCCAAAAGGTGAATAATGTTCTCAAGCTCCAGATTTACCTGCAGACCGTGTTTCTGGCATGTCTTGCTCAGAGATTCCAAGTCGTGAATCTTCGGCACCGGGCAGCCATGCGAACCCAAGTATGCCTTAAATGCGAGTTCAAGGGTATGGGCGTAAAGAAAGTAAATCGGCGATGTTGCATCTTTGGCGATGGAGAGGAGCGTATTCGCAGCACTGTGATACTCCCGCGCCATTCTCAAGAAAGCACCAACTGGGGGCTTCGAGGCTTTATTTTGCATACGGAGAAAGAATGCCATCGCCTCACCGAGCAATGAGCCGAGTTTTGTCGGTCCTATAGAATCTTAGTCGGTCCCGGTGCAACGCCGACTTTGCTTCCTTTTCATGACGTTGATTTAACCATTGGCGGGAAGTTTCGTCAAAAGCTTTGCCCGATTCCGTGGTTTGCCCGGCGCGCACTCGTCGTGGGCGGGATTGGGTTTAAAGAGGGAGATTTCAGGTTCCCAGTTTGCCCGTGAGAGTCGAGCTGCAGCCGGGGGGGCATTGGTGTCTGGACGGCCGCAGTCGCCCTACACTGGGGAGCCTCATCCGACAGTCGGGAGGTGCTCCTTGAGGTTCGAGATCGTGGTGGAGATCGGTTTCGTTACTGTGAGCATCCGTCCGGTTACAGGCGGGTCGCGTCGCTCCGTGTGCGCTGTCATTCGTCACAGCCTGCGGTGGAACTCTCCGCCGCCCGGTTGTTTTTGAATGTCCCCGGCCATCGGCATCGTCCATAGTTCTGCCCAAGCCCGATGAAGATGCCTCTCAATCCCGGTGACGAGTTTTTGGACCGCTGGTCGCGACGCCGTTTCCTCATGCGCAATGCGATGGGGGTCGGCGGCGTGGCGCTCGCGTGGATGTTGCGCCAGGAGAATTTGCTGGCGACTCCACCCGCCATTCCGCGTGGGCCACAGTCGTTCGACATGAAGGAGAAGGTCACACCCGCTCGTCCGCAGGCGCACGCAATGATCTCGCTCTTCATGCACGGCGGCCCGAGTCATATTGATCTCTTCGATCCTAAGGCGGAGCTGACGAAGCGCAGCGGCGAGGATTATCCGGGGGACATCACGTTCAGCTTCGTGGATCGCGCGAGCAAGAAGCTCTTTGGCAGTCCGTGGAAGTTCCGCAAGCACGGCCAGAGCGGCACGGATGTGTCGGAGTTGCTGCCGCATTTCGCGAGCATCGTGGATGACGTCACGGTGATCCGCTCGATGCACACGGACATCAACGGGCACGAGCCGTCCATCTGGTTCATGAACACGGGCAAATCGCAGCCAGGGCGTCCGGCGCTCGGCTCGTGGCTCACCTACGGTCTCGGCTCGGAGAGTCAAAGTCTTCCGGCCTACGTGGTGCTGACGGACCCGGGCGGGCATCCTGTGGATGGCGTGCGCAATTGGTCGAACGGCTGGATGCCGCCGCTCTTTCAGGGAACGATCGTTCGCAGCGCCGAGCCGCGCATTCTCAATCTCGAACCGCCGCCGCATCTGAAGGGCGCGTTGCAGGAGCAAAATCTCGCGTTCCTAGCGAAGTTGAATCGCGAACATCTGGCGCGGCATCCGGGCGAGAACGATTTGGAGGCGCGCATCGCCAGCTACGAACTGGCCGCACGGATGCAGACGGCGGCGAAGGAAGCGCTGGATATTTCTGGCGAGAGCGAGGCGACGAAGAAGCTTTACGGTCTCGATAACAACGAGACGCGCGAATACGGCACGCGTTGCCTGATCGCGCGACGCCTCGTGGAACGCGGCGTGCGCTTCGTGCAGCTGTTCGTGAACGGCCAGATCTGGGACACGCACGAGAACATCAAGAGCAACCTCGCGACGTGTTGCCGCAAAACCGACCAGCCGTCCGCCGCACTGGTGAAAGATCTGAGAGCCCGCGGCCTGCTCGATACGACGATTGTGCATTGGGGCGGCGAGATCGGGCGATTGCCGGTGACGGAGAACCATGGCGCGGCGGAGAAGGCGGGGCGCGATCACAACGGCCAGGGGTTCACGAGCTGGGTGGCCGGCGGTGGGTTCAAGGGCGGCATGACGTATGGCGAGACGGATGAGTTCGGGCACAAGGCGGTGGTGAATCCGGTGAGCCCGAATGATTATCATGCGACGTTGCTGCATCTCTTCGGGCTCGATCACAACAAGCTCATCTATCACCAGAACGGCCAGGAGCAGCGCATCACCGATGGCAAGCCGTGTCGCGTGGTGAAGGAGATTTTGCGCCAGGCATGAAGCGGCAACGATTTCTCATCGGGACTCTCGCCGCGACGCTGACCTTCGTTGCGTTGTCGTCGCACGCCGCCCCTGCCCTGACGTTCGAGAAGGACATTCGCCCGATTCTCAAAGCGAACTGTTTCGACTGCCACGGCGAGGGCGAGAAGCTCAAGGGCGGTCTCGACCTGCGCCTGCGCCGGCTGATGTTGCAGGGCGGCGAGAACGGACCGGCCATCGTCCCCGGCAAAGCGGACCGCAGCGCGCTCTTCAAGCTCACGCACAGCGGCGATATGCCGAAGCGCGACAAGAAGCTCACCCCCGAGCAAGTGGCGCTCATCAAACGCTGGATCATTTCCGGCGCGAAGACCGCGCGACCGGAGCCAACGGAGATCGGCCAAGGCAGCGGCATCACCGAAGAGGAACGCGCCTTCTGGTCGTTCCAGCCGATTCAGCATCCGCCCGTTCCAGCGACCCGAAAGAAGGACCGCGCCCGCACGCCGATTGACGCCTTTCTCATCGCCGCGATGGCGAAGCAAAAGGTCGCGTTCTCGCCGGACGCGGAAAAGGTCACGCTGCTCCGCCGCGCGCATTTCGACCTTATCGGACTGCCGCCCACGCCCGCCGAGACGGAGGCGTTCCTCGCGGACACTTCGCCGGACGCATATGAGAAGTTGATCGATCAACTGCTCGCGTCGCCGCACTACGGCGAGCGTTGGGGCCGGCACTGGCTCGACGTCGCGGGCTACGCGGATTCGGACGGCTACAGCGACGCCGATCCGCCGCGCGCTTACGCCTACAAGTATCGCGACTACGTCATCCGCTCCTTCAACGAAGGCAAGCCGTTCGACCGCTTTATCACCGAACAACTCGCGGGCGATGAGTTGGCGCGCATCACGCAGTCCGATACGCTCGCCGTGCTCGAAGACGAGAAGAAGCGCGAGCTGCTCATCGCGACGGGCTTTCTTCGCATGAGCGCCGACGGCAGCGCGACACCCGCCGTGGCGGACATCGACGCGGTGCGCAATCAAGTCGTCGCGGACACCATCAAGATCGTCTCCACGTCCCTGCTCGGTCTGACCGTCGGCTGCGCGCAGTGCCACGACCATCGTTACGATCCAATTCCGCAAACGGATTACTACCGGATGCGCGCCGTGCTGGAACCGGCCTACGATCCGAAGCGTTGGAAGACGCCCGACCAACGGCTCGTTTCCCTCTACACCGACGCCGACCGGAAGAAGGCCGCGGACATCGAGGCGGAGGCGAAGAAACTTTCCGACGAGAAAGCCGCGAAGCAGAAGCAATACATCGACGACGCGTTGACTAAGCACTTGGAGAAGTTCGACGCCGAGCTGCGCGGGAAACTCCGTGAAGCGTTCGACACGCCGAAGGACAAGCGCACGCCCGAACAGAAGAAGCTGCTCGCCGACAACCCAAGCGTGAACATCAACGCGGGCGTCCTCTATCAATACAACCAGAAGGCCGCAGACGAATTGAAGGCAATGGATGCGAAGATCGGAGAGATTCGCGGACGCAAGCCGCCGGAAGATTTCGTGAGCGTGCTGACGGAACCGTCGGACAAAGTTCCCGTCACCTACCTGTTCCACCGCGGCGATCCGAAGCAGCCGAAGGAAGCGGTCGAACCGGGCGGCTTGAGCGTGCTCGCGCCGACCGGCCATGGAACGAGTTTTCTTGCGAAAGAGGCGGACGTGCACACCAGCGGACGGCGTTTGGCGTTCGCGAAATGGCTGACCAGTCCGACGAATCCACTCGTGGCGCGGGTGTTGGTGAACCGAGTCTGGCTGCATCACTTCGGACGCGGCTTGGTGAACACGCCGACGGACTTCGGCATGATGGGCGAAAGACCATCACATCCTGAACTCCTCGACTGGCTGGCGAGCGACTTCATGCAAACCGGCTGGCAGATGAAACGTCTGCACAAGCTGATCATGACATCGACGGCCTACCGGCAGTCATCGGCACGTAACGCGAAATTCGACCAGCGCGATCCCGAGAACCGCCTTTACTGGCGCAAGCCCATCCTGCGACTGGACGCCGAAGTCATCCGCGACTCGATGCTCACGGCGAGCGGTTCGCTGAACACGAAAATGTTCGGCTCCCCGGTGCCGGTGCGACCGGACATTCACGGCCAAATCGTCGTGGGCGAGGACAAGACGCAAGGCGACAACAAGATGCCCGTGGACGTCGCGCTCAACGGCGAGGAGTTCCGCCGCAGCGTTTACATCCAGATGCGCCGGAGTCGTCCGCTGGCGATGCTGAACAGCTTCGACGCCCCCGTGATGGAAGTGAACTGCGAGAAGCGACAATCCTCCACCGTAGCGACGCAATCGCTGATGCTGATGAACAGCGAGTTCACGCTCGACCAGGTCGCGCGCTTCGCCAATAGATTGAAGAAGGAAGCGGGCGACGACGTTCAGAAGCAAATCGCACTGGCGTGGAACGTGGCGTTCGGGCGCAAGCCATCCTCGACCGAGTTGGTTGAAGCGAACTCATTCCTCCGGGAGCAGGCTGAGCACCTGAAGTCCATCGAGCCACCGAGCGATGGCAAGGCCAAGAAGGACGACAAGAAGAAGGCGCCCAAAGTCGCGCCCGAGATGCAGCCGCTCACCAGCCTTTGCCAGGCACTGCTGAGCGCGAACGAGTTTCTCTACGCTGATTGAGCGCTCACCGCCGGCCTGCATTGACCCGGCTTAATCCACCCGCTGACTTCGTCTTCGCCACCGCGGCCTCCGGCGCAAAGCACCTCTCGAGAAATTCGAATGACTGGCTCTTGATGTAGGGAATGCTGAGAACAGCGGCGTAATGTCCACCAGGCAGCATGATGGTTTCGGGATTTCCCATCCGCTCTTTCAGCTCAAGCCCCTTTGCCGTCGGCACCACATCATCGCTGCGAGCAATGATCAGCATCACCCTCTTCGGATCCACATACGGAGCGTACACCAAGGGATCCCGTTTGATGATCTTGCGCAGCTCGGCCTCGGCTTGATCGGGGGCAAGGTTTCGCTCTTTGAGAAACTCTTCGCGCTTTTTCACCAATCCCGGCTCCGTCGAATGAGCGAGGATATGCGGAATGTCGCCGCCCGCGAGTCCGAGAATCGCGCCGCGGATTCGACTCTCCAAGGGCGCCAGCATGGCCCCCTTGATCCCCCCCATGCTGATGCCGAAGACACCCACTCGCGACGCGTCCAACGCGGGTTGTGTCTCGATCCAATCGATGACCCGTTTGTGATCGAGGATCATACGGTGAATCATCGGGTCGAGATTCTCGATCATTTGCTGGTCCTTGGGAATCTTGTCACGATGCACAATCACCGCCGAATAACCGTGTCCCGCGAAGTAGGAAGCGAAGTGGCGTTCAACACCGTAGCCCCCGCCCGACATCGGAAGAACCATCACAACCGGAGTTTTCTCCGTGCTGCGAACCTGATACAATTCGACTGTGATGCCGCGTTTCGAGTCAGGGCTTTCACCCGGCGGCTTCAGCTGCACGCGCCGCACAACGTACTTCGAAGCTTCGTCGATGACCTTTTCCTTCGCGTCAAAACTGGTTTCCTTCGCGTAAGCATAATCCGACGCAATCTCCGGCGGGAGCGTCGACGGGCCGCTGCGGGCGCTTCGCAGGGAACTGTGGGTGCAACCAACGGAAACGATCGCGGCGAAGAGGATGACAAGACACGGGAGCCGGGCTGGCGTTTTCATAGGCGTATCATTGCGTTGAGTATCGTCCCGACGACGGTAAGTTGCCAGCGCGGCGTCGCACGATACCACCGGCCGGACGTTCGGTCGTCGCCGATCCAACGGCTTGAAAGTGGACGGCTTCGGACGCTGGAGTCCTAGGTTTCGTCCTATCATGATTTGTTCGTTGGAAAGTTTTTGAGTGAATTGCCCGAATCAAACGTATAAAGAACGTGAAAATGAAAACGCCAAAATACCTCTCCCAGATCGGATTCGCCGCCATTCTCGTCACGACGCTTGTCGCCGCTGTCGGCTTGAACGCCGCGGAGGAGAAGAAAGCCAAGCCCTACCCGCTCGACACCTGCATCGTCTCGGATGAGAAGATCGGCGCCGACCCGGGTATGAAGCCCTACAGCTTTGTTCACGAAGGACGCGAAGTGAAACTGTGCTGCAAGTCCTGCCTGAAGGGATTCAAGAAAGACGCCGCGAAATACGTCGCGAAGATCGAGGCCGCCGAGAAGAAGAAGGCGAAGTAGGGTCGCAGGCGACTGCTTCCTGAGCTCCGATTCCCTCACGAGATGGCAAAAAATCGTAACGCCTCCAATCATTCAGACAAATCGCCCCAACGGCGATCCCAAGGCTGGATCATTGGCCTTGTGCTGCTCGCGCCGCTGGCTGGGGGAATTCTTGCGCTGAATCAACGTCCTTCCTCGCCTGCACACAGTTCACCTAAACCGGCAGGTTCGATTTCGAAGTCAACAGCTCCACTGGCAAATGCCGAGGTCAACACCGCAGTAATGGTCACGGTGGAACTCGACTTCGGGGGACCGCCACCGACCATCGCCGAAGCGATTCAGCAGATCGAACGTCGTCATCAGCCGGATGGCGGCACCGGCCGCGTCTTTGCGATCCTCGACGCTTATGGCGAGCCCACGCCCGACGGGAAAAAACTCCACATGTCGATGCACGTGAGCATGGAGCGTCCGGGGGTTGGCTCCCTGATTTTCAAGCGCACCGGCGAAACCTTGTGGAGCAGCAAAATCATTCCAACGACGAATACCACCAGCACATTTGCTGGAAACGCGCTCACCATCCTGCTCGATGATGGCTCTGGTCGCCTCCTCACCATCGACGGCTCACGCAATCCGAGCTCCATCTTGGAGGCTGGAGTCAAGGAGCTCGGACTGTCAGTGAGCGAGGTGTGGAAGGACGGTGCCGAACATGAAGTGACGTTCCTCTACAGCGCTTGCGGATGTCCGGTGAAAGTAAAGTGCCGCCGCGCTGGCGATCGAACGGTGCGCACCAAGGACTTGCCTGTCATCTTCCCAGACGATCCGGCCGTCGCTGTCCTCATTGCGCAGTTGATGAGATGGTAGCCGGACTTTCATTGAACGATTCAAGAACTCCCTGCGTCCAACAGATCAACAGCTAGGCTGTATCCAGATGCGCGCCACGCTAAATATCCTCTTCGCAACGATGCTCCTGCTCACGCAGGGCATGGCCGCGCTCAGCCCGCACACGATAGAAAAGGAAGTCGTCTGCCGCTGCTGCTCATGCGGAAGCACCGGCTGTGCAACGCCGCAGAGACTCCCGGCGCCCACCCAGGCGCCCGTGGTTGTTCAGGAGATTTCCAAAGCCTCAGAAAAAGTCGCTCGCCCGGAACGGACTCCTTCGGTGACGTTCGCTGCGAAGGCCGTTGAACACTCCCGTCCGATTCCCTCTTTCGTTCCCGTCCGTTCGAACCAATCGCTTCACCAGCGACTCTGCGTTCTCCTGATCTGATTCCCCCACCGTAAGTCCGTACTGTACCTCCGTACCGTCAAGGTCCGGATCGTCGTGCCCTTATTCGGTTTGTTCTGAAATCTGATCAGTCACCATGAAAACCTATCTGGCATCGCTGCTTGCGGTGTCAACGCTGGCCTCCGGCCTCGCCGCGACAATTCGCGCCGCCGAGATCACCAACGTCGTTCAACTTACTTCAGCCGAGGTGAACCGCATGGTCGAGATCATGCGGACCAATCACCCGGCCCTGAGGTCGCAGGATGCCCGCGTCCGCGCTGCCAGCCATGCGACCAACAGCGTGCGCATCTGGGGCGATCCAATGCTGGCATTCGGTGGAGTCGTGTCCGACGGCGCCCGTGGCCCCAGGCTACGCGAGGAAGGCGACCTCGTGTATGAACTCGAGCAGCCACTCCCGCTCTTCGGCAAACCCGCCAGCATGAGAACCGTCGCCCAGCGCGAAGCTGAGGTCGAGGTCCGCCGCGCCTCGATGGAGTTCCAAAATCTTCGCCGGGACCTGGCGAATCTCCTGTTCACCGTCGCCTTCCAGGAGGAATCCCTCGAAATCGGTCGCGAGGATCTGACGTGGCTGCAAACCATGTCGAGCGTCACGGAGGAACGCTATCGCGCTGGAACCTCGACCCAAGTGGAAACGCTCCGGATGCAGAATGAGCGGTCAAAGCGCATTGATGCCCTGCGCACCGAGACCAGACGCCGGGACCAGACGTTGGTCAGCATCAATCGGCTGTTAAATCGCCAACCCGACGGTTCTCTGCCCACTTTCAGGTTGCCCGTAGTGGCACCGCCGCTGGGCGTATCCTCGAATCTGGTATCTATTGCCGCTTGAAACGAACCCCGCCTACGCGTTCTGGAGGCGGAGAAGAGAACACTCGAAGCCCAGGTGACCAGCACCCGCAAGTCACGCCTGCCCGATGTCGGAGGATTTCTCGAAGGGCGGCAATATTCCGGTGACGGAGGATTCCGCGAAGCGACTATTGGCTTGAAGCTGACCCTGCCATGGTTCAATGCCGCCAAGGTTCAATGCCGCCAAGTACCGCAGCGATCTCGCCCGCGACCGCGCGCGAGTTCAAGCAACTGAGTTCGAGGCGGAGAACACACGACAACTGGTCCGCGAAGATATTCACCGGCTGCTGGTCGAAATCGATGCAGCCCGGCGCGAGGCGCTCCTCTACGAAAACGAGATACTCCCGCGTTCCCAACTCGCGCTGGAAGCCGCGCATGCCAGCTGGATCGCCAACCGCGGGATGTTCAATGACGTCATGGAAACCCGCCGCGGACTGCTTGAAGCACGATTGATGCGCGCAAAAGCAATCTCCGAGCAGCATCAAGCCATGTCTGAACTGATTCTGGCGTGTGGATTGAACGATCTTTCCGCGCTCGAATCCTTCGCGACGTCTTATTCCGAAACGCCCGCCAATTCCTCTCGCCCTTGACGCCATGAAAGCACCGCAAATTGCCCTCACCCTGGCCATCGCTGGCGCGGCCGCCGTTGCCGGATGGTTCGCCGCCCGTCATTGGTCACCGGTCGCAGAACACTCCGCCGCCACGTCGTCCAGCAGCCGCCGCGTTCTTTATTATCAGAGCGCGATGCATCCGTGGATCAAGTCCGACAAGCCCGGGCGCTGCACCATCTGTGGCATGGAGCTTTCGCCGGTCTTCGAAGGAGACAAGGGCTTCGACGCCGTGGAAGGAATTGTCTCACTGGGTTCCAATTCCATTCAGGTGATCAACGTCCAGTCCGAGGAGGTCGCCCGCCGACCGCTCCGTCGAACGCTGCGGTTCGCTGGGACCATCGACGACAATGATTCCAAGCACCGGATCGTCTCGGCTTACATTGACGGACGAATCGACACGCTCGCCGTAAATTTCGTCGGCGCTGAAGTTGTGGCCGGTGAACCCCTGGCGACCTTCTACAGTCCAATGCTCCTCGCTGCTGAACGCGAATACGTCGCGATCGCCCGGCAAACCTCGCCGCCGGCGTCGGCATTGACCGGAGAACACCATCGATTGATTGACTCCGCAGGCGTCCGCTTGAAGCGCCTGGGGCTGACCGATGCCCAAATAGCTGCGCTGCCTCAGAAAGATCCGAACAACCTTCACACGCCGCTGCTCGCGCCCGTTTCGGGCACGGTCGTCGCACGTTTTGCCTACGCCGGACAATATGTGAAGGAAGGCGAGAAACTCTTCGAGATCGCCGACTTCTCCACCATGTGGTTCCTGTTCGACGCCTACGAACGCGACCTCGCCTGGCTGAAGCCGGGCCAGCAAGTCGAAGTCACCACGCCGGCCGCGCCGGGCCGCGTCTTCAAGGGAACGATCGCGTTCATCGATCCGAACCTCAAGGAGATGACTCGAAGCGCCAAAGTGCGGGTCGAGCTGCCCAACCCGCTCGTGGAAACCAACGGAACCCGGCGGCGCGAGCTGCTTCACAAGCTTTACGCCGACGCATCCGTCCTGGTCGAAACACCGGAGGTAATCTCCATCGCTCGCGAAGCGGTGTTGTCGCCCGGCGCGTTTCCGGTGGTGTACGTGGACAAGGGCGGAGGCGCCTACGAGCAGCGAAAGATTCGCCTCGGCCGCGTCGGCGATGACAGCTACGAAGTGCTGGACGGCCTCGCGGCCGGTGAACGAGTCGTCACCCACGGCAACATGCTGATCGACGCCCAGGCCCAGCTCAATGCCGGTTCCGAAGCGGCTCCAGCGGATCATCAGCACGGCACTTCAGCTGCGCCAGCGACCACCGGCCAAACAAACGCGTGGCCCGCTCTGACGGAAGGCCAGCAAGCCTCGACCAAAGAATTCCTCGCCGTCGCAAATGCGATTACTGCCGCGCTCGCCGCCGACAATCTCAATCAGTTCAACGGTGAAGCCGCCAAGACTCACGGCGTGGTCGCCGCCTTGACCGCTGCGTTTCCGAATGACAATGCGTGGCGTTCACTGGTGACAAAGATTGAGGAGACTGGCCATCTCGCCTCCGCCAGCGACTTGAAAGCCGCTCGCAAGACATTTCATCCGCTGAGCCAGGCTGCCGTGGAACTGGTGAAAGCTTTACGCAAACAAAATGCCGCCGGGACGGAGGTCAGGATTTTCCGTTGCCCGATGACGAAGGACGCCTTCGCCGGTGCACCGCGAACGGCGGAGTGGATTCAGTTCGATCTGCCGATTCGAAATCCTTACTTCGGCGCCGAGATGCTCGACTGCGGCAGCGAAGTGAAACCATGAACTTTCCTCGACGACACGTGGGGAGTCGTCGGGAAAAACCCAAACACCCCACCACAAAACGAAAGCCAGATATGAAAAACAAACTGCTCCTGACCGCCCTGATCGCCATTGCGTCGCTCGGCATCATCGGATGCGCCTCAACCCATCAGCACAGCGGAAAGAGCTGTGACGGCTCCTGCTGCAAGCAAGGCGCGGAAGCTTGTGCCAAGTGCTGCGGCAAGGACTGCGCCGCCTGCTGCGGAAAGTAAACGACGAGACGGGCCGCGGTTGAACACGGCGTTCCGCCGCGGCCCTTTCTCCCTGTCCCACCATGATCAACCGCCTCATTGAATGGTCGCTGCGCAACCGGTTCCTCGTTGCCTGCGGCGTGCTTTTTCTCATCGCGTGGGGCGTCCGCGCCATTTACCGCACGCCGGTCGATGCGATTCCTGACCTAAGCGAGAACCAGGTCATCGTTTTCGCGGACTGGATGGGACGCTCGCCGCAGGAAGTTGAGGATCAGGTCACGTATCCGCTGTCCGTGAATCTGCAGGGTCTGGCCGGGGTGAAGACCGTGCGCGCGACGTCGATGTTCGGCTTCTCGCTCGTCACCATCATTTTCGAGGAACGTATAGATAATTACTTCGCCCGCACCCGAGTTTTGGAGCGGCTAAATCTCCTTACCTCTCAGCTTCCCTCCGGCGTCGTGCCTCAACTTGGACCCGACGCCACCGGTCTCGGTTGGGTTTACCAATACTACCTCGACGTCGACCCGAAACACGCGCCGGGCGGTGGATACGATCTCGGGCAACTCCGCGCCGTGCAGGATTGGTTCATCCGCTACCAGCTTAATGCCGTCCAGGGCGTCGCCGAGGTCGGCAGCATCGGCGGCTTCGTCCGGCAGTATCAGATCGAGGTCAGCTCCACGAAAATGCGTGCTGCCGGAGTGATGTTGAAGGACGTGATGGAAGCCATCGAGCGCAGCAATTTGAACGTCGGCGGCAAGGTCATCGAGGAGAACGGCATGGAGTTCGTCGTGCGCGGCCTGGGCTTGATTCAATCCATCGGCGATCTGGAGAAAGTCGTGTTGATGGAACGCGAAGGCACGCCCATTTACCTGCGCGACATCGCAACCATTCAGTTGGGAGGAGATTTCCGGCGCGGCACGCTCGACATCAATGGTCGCGAAGTGGTCGGCGGCACCGTGGTCATGCGCACGGGCGAAAACGCGCGTGAAGTGATTCAACGGGTAAAGGAGAAGATCGATCAAATCTCTCCAAGTCTCCCGCCCGGCGTCAGCATTCGCCCGTTCTATGACCGCAGCGATTTGATCGAGCGCACCATTGGAACGCTCAAACATGCACTCTGGGAGGAAGTCATTCTCGTCACGCTCGCGCACATCATCTTCCTCTGGCACTTCCGCAGCATCATCATCGTCACCCTGCCCCTGCCGGTCTCGATCTTGATCTCCTTCATCATGATGAAGGAGTTCGGCATCACCTCAAACATCATGTCACTCACCGGCATCGCCATCGCCATCGGCGTGCTTGTCGATGCGGCGATCGTGATGACCGAGAATGTCATCCGACACTGCGAACTCGCGGAGGAATCCAAGGGCGCAGCCCTGACACCGAACGAGACCTGGCAGGTCGTCCTTGATGCCTCCAAACAAGTCGGCCGCCCCATCTTCTTCGCGATGGCCATCATCATTCTCGCCTTCGTGCCGGTGTTTTCGCTGACGGGACAGGAGGGAAAACTCTTTCACCCGCTCGCCTTTACCAAAACCTTCGCGATGATCGGCTCCACCCTTCTCGCCGTCACGATTGTCCCCGTCCTCGCGTCACTCCTCGTGCGAGGGCCGTTCCACAGCGAGGATCGCAACTGGCTGATGCGCGTGCTGCTCTCCATCTACGATCCTGTTCTCGACTGGGCATTGCGCTGGCGCAAGACCGTGATGCTCGGCGCCAGCCTCTTGCTTGTTTCCGCGCTCGTGCTCGCCTTCGGTTTACCCCGGCCACTCCGGGAGAAGCTCGAGGCGCAAAATGCCAGACTCGGCGCTCTCGCCCGCGGCATGGGCACGGAGTTCATGCCGCCGCTCAACGAAGGTTCCCTGCTCTTCATGCCGGTGCTTCTGCCCAGTACTTCGCTCACCGAGGTGAAGCGCATTATGTCGTGGCAGGACAAAGTCATGGCGCAGGTTCCAGAAGTTCTCTCCGCCGCCGGGAAACTGGGCCGCGCCGAAACCGCCACAGATCCCGCACCAGTCGAGATGATCGAGACCACGATCATCCTCAAGCCGGAATACATCCCCACGAACAAGACGCTGCTCGGCTTCATTCCGTGGCCGACCGTGGTGCGCAATCCCGAGTGGCGCGAGGGCGTCACCAAGCAACAGCTCATCAACGAGCTCTCCGAGAAGCTCACCCAGGTGCCCGGCTACGTTCCCGGATTCCTCCAGCCGATTGAGAATCGCATCCTCATGCTCAGCACGGGCATTCGCGCACAGTTGGGCGTGAAAATCCTCGGCGACAACCTCGACGAGCTGCAGAAGAAGGCCTTCGAAGTGGAACGCATCGTTCGCGCCGTGCCGGGCGCCATTGGCGTCGCGCCGAGCCGCGTGCAGGGCAAACCCTACGTCGAAGTGGAGGTCGACCGCACCGCGATGGCGCGCTTCGGATTGAGCGCCCAAGATGTCCTCGAAGTCGTCGAGACCGGACTTGGCGGCAAGAACCTCACTACAACGATCGAGGGCCGCCAGCGCTTTCCCATCCAGGTCCGGCTCGAACGCCATGAACGCGATGACATTGAGCGCCTCGGCGACGTTCTCGTGGCCACACCCCGCGGCCAGTTCATCCCGCTTGGACAGGTCGCGAAGATTCGCCGCAACACCGGCCCCAGCGAGATCGCCAGCGAGAACGGGCGTCTCCGTCTCTTCGTGCAAGCCAATGTCCAGGACCGCGATCTCGGCGGCTTCGTCAACGAAGTGAAGGAACGCATCGCCCGCGAAGTGAAACTGGAGAACGGCATGACCATCGAATACAGCGGCGCATACGAAAACCAGATTCGGGCGCAACGCACGCTCACACTCATCGTCCCGACCGTTCTGGTGATCATCTTCCTCCTGCTCTACATCGTGTATCACTCGGCGAAAGAGGCCGCGCACGTCATCCTCGCCGTGCCCTTCGCGCTGACGGGTGGAGTATTCCTCCAATACCTTCTCGGCTACAACTTCAGCGTTGCCGTGTGGGTCGGCTACATTGCGCTCTTCGGCACGGCCATCCAGACGGGCATCGTGATGGTCGTGTATCTGGAGGAACGCTTGAAGAAACGTCAGGAGGAACGCGCGGCCGAAGGCAAACCCTTCACGCGCGACGATTTGATTCAGGCCGTGAAAGATGGCGCTCGCCTCCGGCTCCGGCCCAAGGTCATGACCGTTGCGACCATTGTCGCCAGCCTGTTGCCCATCATGTGGAGCAACCGCACCGGCTCCGAAGTCATGCAACCGCTGGCCACGCCGGTCATTGGCGGCATGATCAGCAGCCTGCTGCACATCCTCATCGTCACGCCTGTGATCTTCACGTGGCTGAGGGAACGGGAAATTAAACCGGTCGATTCCAGACAAATTTCGGCTTCGGCTTCGGCGCTCGACAAAGTCTAAACCGCTGGCGTTTCATCACGCTCCATGAAGCGCGTTGTTGTGCCAGGACTCCTGTTCGTGTGCGGGATTGCGGTGGGCTACTTGCTGGCGAATCGTCCCTCCGCCATCGCCAGACCGGAGCCGACCTCTCCGAAGCGGGTCCAACCCGAACCGCGTTTCGCTACGGTGACCATCTCCGCCGGAATCGACGGCAGCGACCGGTTCATCTTCACCCGCGATAATGTCTGGAACGACCACGGACGCTGGCAGGCACCGAAGAACATCACCTTCAACGGAAAGCCATGGATCGATGTATTCGTCGCGCCTGAAGAGTGGGCGGAACTTGCCCCTAAACTGGATCTGTCCAAAGCCGCCCTGACGATAAGAAAGGGGCGCGACGTCATCGCGTTGGAACACACCACCGAGGGTTTCGATCTCTACTTCGTCGACTCGCAGATGGGCAGTGCCGTTTATGAAGCGGTGATCACGATCCCTGAAAAGTAGCCCTCGCTACTTCGAGATCGGCTTCATCGTCAGCGGGTCGCGGAGCGGCAGTTCCGTGAGCTTGTCGCCCGCGAGCGATTTCAAAGTCACAGGATGGTTCGGGTGGCCCTTGAGAATCTCTTCCTTCTGGCCCACCGCGAGAATGACGAGCTTCGACGTATCGAGATACTTCTGCGCCACTCGCTGGACGTCCGCCGCCGTCACCGCCTCGATCCGGCCGCGGTACTTCTTGTAGTAATCCGCTTCCTTCGGGTAGCGCCCAGTGAACTCATCCTGCGCGAACGCGCTCACTGTCTGGCCCTTCGTCGAGAAGCTGCGCGGGAAGGTGTCGATGAAACTGCGCTTGGCGGTGTTCAGTTCCTCCGCCGTCACCGGTTCCTTCGCGATGCGTTGAATCTCTTCAATCACGATGCTCGTCGCGTAGGCCACGGTGCGTGACTTAGACTGGAATCCCGCGAAGAAGATCCCTGGATAGTAGGTGCCGCCACGGAAGCTGGAGAACGCCGAATACGCCAGACCTTCATCCGAGCGCACGCGGTTCATGATGCGCGAAGTGAACCCGCCGCCGCCAAGTACGCTGTTCATCACCGCGATAGCGTAGATGTCCGGATTGTCCCGCATCACGCCAGGCAGAAGAATCGACACGCGCCCCTGTGGAACATCCTTCTCAACGAGATACACGCCCGGTTTGGCGAACTCCGTGTTCGTCGGCACCGGCGGAGCCTTGTCTCCCGTGAACGGCCAGTCGGCAAAGAGCTTCTCCAGCTTTTGAATCATCGCCGCCCGGTCAAAATCGCCGCTCGCGGTCACGATGAAGTTGGCCGGATGAAACCACTTCTTGTGGAATGCACGAACGTCGTCCAGCGAGACCGAGTTCAACGACGCCTCGGTTGTGTGCCGGTTGCGCCAGAACTTCTCGCCATAGGAGAGAATCTCCCGCTCGCGCGCCTCGATGTCCGACGAGTCGTCGTTGCGTTTTTTCAGTTCCTGCAAGAGCTGCTGCTTGCGCAGCGCGAACTTGTCCTCCTGAAAACGCGGAGCGGTCAGGCATTCGCGAATGATGGCGAGACCTTCATCGAGATCCTTTGAGAGCAGGTTCAAAGAGAGGCTTCCCTGCGTGTCGCTGACGCCAGAGCCGAGGTTCGCCGCGAGAAACGCGAGGCGTTCCTCCAGTTCCTCCGCCGTCTTCGACTGCGTGCCACCGCGTGCGAGCAGGTAGCCCGCGAGATCCGTCACGCCCTCCTTAGCCTCTGGTTCGAGGTAATCACCAGTGCGGACATAGATGGCAATGCTGGCCAGAGGCAGCTCGCGATCTGCCGCGACATACGCGACCGGACCGCTCTTCAACTGCACGCGGTAATCCTCCTGCACCGGCGGTTCATAAACGAGCGCTGGATGTTTCAATTTCTCCGGACGATCCGGAACCTTTCCTGGAGCCGGCTTGACGGTCGATACTTCGGCGTTCGCGCAAATCGTGGCGCCTACGAACGCGAGGGCGCAAAGTGTTTGAATCGCTTTCATGTTACTTCAGCTCCTCGATGCGTTGTTGCACGAGCTTCTTTTGAATCTGGATCATCACCTTCAATTTTTCATCCGCGCTGCCTTCCGCATCCGCCATGCGCGCCAGTGCCGCCTTCAACTTCGTCGCGTCCTTCTCCTGCTTCACCCGCGCCGCCATCGCTTTCACCGCGGACTTTTGTTCATCGCTCAAGCCGCTGAGCTCAGGCATGTCCGCGTTCGCGCCGGGTTTCTCGGCCTTTCGCGTGTAAATCGCCACGTTGCGATTCTCCTTCGTGAAGTATTTATTAACCACACGGCGAACATCCGCCGCCGTGACCGACTGATGCCGCGGACCGGCGTTGTTGATCTCGCGCCAGTCGCCGTGACCATCCGCCTGGATCAACTGCATCAAGATCGACATGTTCGACGTCAGCCGCCGGAATTCGTAGGCCGCGAAGTTGTTCTTTACCTTCTGCAATTCGTTCTCCGGCACATCTTCGTTCTTCAGCTTGTCGAGCTCCTCGTAGATCGCCTTCTCCACTTCTTCGGGCGTCCGACCTTCCTTCGCCTCGCCGCTGACATAAAACATTCCGTGCCACTTGCGCGTGTCCGGTCCGGCCTGCACCTCGGTCGCGACCTGTTTGCCGAGCACGAGCCCCTTGTATAGTCGCCCGGTGCGAGTGGAAAGAATCTGCGCGAGGATATTCAGCGGATACACATCACGATGACCGAATGGCACCGTATGCCAGGCGATGTCCACCTGCGGATTCGACTCCGCCTCGGCATACATGCGCTTCTCGGCCAGCTGCTCGACTTCGAGCGTCACCACATCCGGCGGATCGATTTTGCCGCGCGGGATGCGGGAGAAATACTTGAGCGCCTGCGCCTCCGCTTCGGCGGCCTTGAAATCGCCGACCAGAATCAGCGTGATGTTCTGCGGGCTGTAATAGAGGGAATAAAACTCGTCTGCCTGAGCCTTCGAGATTGCCGGGATATCCGACGGCCAGCCGACCGTCGGCCAGTGATAAGGATGCGCCGTCCAGACCATCGACTCATAGGCTTCGGCGAACTTCCCAAGCGGAGTCGACTCCGTGCGCATCCGACGCTCTTCGAAGACCACGTCGCGTTCGGCGTAGAATTCCCGGAAGACTGGACGCAGCAAGCGCTCTGATTCCATCCACATCCATAGCTCCAGCTTGTTTGCCGGCACCGTGATGAAGTAGCCCGTGATGTCCGTGGAGGTAAACGCGTTCATGCCCGACGCGCCGCCGAGCGTGTAGATACGATCAAACTCGTTCTTTACGAGAATCTCCCGCTGCTGCTTGATGAGCTCGTTGAACTGCTTCTCGAGTTCCTTGTAGCGCGCAGTTTTATTCTCGGGCTTCTGCAAGTCGTCGATCTCGCCCTTGCGCCACGCCGCACGCATCTTCGACTCCTCCTTGCGCATCTCCTCGCGAATCTTCTCCTGCTCGGCGATGATCTTGAGGTCCTTCTTGTAATCCTTTGTGCCGATCGTGGGCGTGCCCTTGAACATCATGTGTTCGAAGAGATGCGCGATGCCCGTGATGCCGGGCCGCTCGTTCGCGCTACCCACATGCGCCACCCAGCCGCCGGCAATCGTCGGATCGTCATGACGCTCGACCATGAGCAACGTCATGCCGTTCGGGAGGGATTTTTCGATGACAGGAACCTTCTGCGCGTGCAACGAAGCGGTGAGACCGATCGTTCCCGCCAGCGCCAACGACGCCGACGAACGCATCGCGCGGAACACCAAGGAAGAAAGTTTGGAATTCAGCACGGCGGTAGGACAGCAGCAAACCGCCGGGGCGTCAACGAGCACAATGCAAAATAGAACGGCGGGAGAAGAATTGGATTCCTCTCCCGCCGTTCAAGAAAACGAGCGCTTCAGTACTTCGGCACGTTGTGGTCGATCTCGTCGGACCACGCGCCGATGCCGCCCTTCACGCTCTTCAGGTATTTGAAGCCTTGTTCGCGCAGGAATTTCAGCGCCTTCAGCGAGCGGACGCCGCCTTTGCAGTGGATGTAATACTGCACGTTCGGATCCAGGTTGGTGAACGTCTGCGGCAGCGTGCTGAGCGGATGCAGCGGCACGCCGTTGACCTTCGCGATCTGGTATTCGTCCGGCTCGCGCACGTCGATGACCTTGATGCCGAGCTTCGGATCGTCGAGCGCCTTCTTCATTTCCTGTACGGTGACTTCGTCCGGGTTCGACGCCGGGTTCACCGGCTCGGTCGGAATGCCGCAGAACTGTTCGTAATCGATCAGCTCCTTGATGGTCGGCTTGTCGCCGCAAAGCGGACATTGCGGATCGCGCCGGAGCTTCAGCTCCTTAAACTTCATGTCGAGCGCGTTGAACAGCACGAGACGACCGATGAGCGACGTGCCCTTGCCGATGGCGAGCTTGAGAATTTCCGTGGCCTGGATGCAGCCCACAATGCCCGGCAACACGCCCAAGACGCCGCCTTCGGCGCAACTCGGCACCATGCCCGGCGGCGGAGGCTCCGGATACAAGCAGCGGTAGCAGGGTCCGCCCAAGTGCGGCGCGAACACACTCGCCTGACCTTCGAAGCGGAAAATGGAGCCGTAGACGTTCGGCTTCTTGAGCAACACGCACGCGTCGTTGGTGAGGTAACGCGTCGGGAAATTGTCCGTGCCGTCCACCACGACGTCGTATTGTTTGATGATGTCCATCGCGTTCTCGCTGGAGAGGCGGACGCTATGGAGCACCACGTCGACGTTCGGGTTGATGCTCTTGATGGTGTCGCGCGCTGACTCGCCTTTGTGACGTCCGACGTCTTCGGTGCCGTGCACGATCTGGCGCTGGAGATTCGAGAAATCCACCGTGTCGAAATCGACGAGGCCAAGGCGTCCCACGCCAGCAGCCGCAAGATACATCGAAATCGGCGAGCCAAGTCCACCCGCGCCAATGCACAGGACGCTGGTGGATTTAATTTTCTTCTGACCGGCGAGGCCGACCTCGGGCAGAATCAGGTGTCGCGAATACCGACGAATCTCATCATTGCTCAGTTCCATAATCTAGGGAGGGAGAGCGTAGTGGAGTGCAGCGGGAAATCAAGAGAGAGGATGGGCGCCTCGATGCTCGCCGGTTTTGGAAGTTGAAACCAGCCCACTGGTCATCAAACTTGAACTCGATGAGCACAAAGCCTGCGGCCGCTCCAGCAATGAACCCCGCCAAGACAGCCTCGCGACTTGCTTCCCTGACCAAACTCCGGCCCACGCTCGCCATTGTGCTCGGCAGCGGATTCGGGCACGCGACGCAACGGATGCGGGTGGAGGCAAAGATTCCGTACACCAAACTTTCCGGCTTTCCGAAACCCAGCGTGGGCGGACACGTCGGCTCGGTGTTCATGGGGCATTTCGGAGACGCACCGGTTTGCGTGTTGAGCGGACGGGCTCACTTCTACGAAGGTCACGCCATGGAGACAGTAACCTTTCCGATGCGCGTGCTGGCGGATTTTGGAATTACTACAGTCCTGCTGACAAACGCCGCTGGCGGGATCAATCGCAGCTTCCGTCCCGGCGACTTCATGATTCTCGAAGACCACATCAACCTGATGGGCACGAATCCCCTGCGCGGCCCGTTGGCCCCAGATCGGGAACGCTTCGTGGACATGACGGAAGTCTACGATCCCAGACTGCGCTCCCTGCTCCGCAAAGCCGCGCGCGGCACCAGCGCCAGAATGCGATCGGGAATTTACCTCGCCGTCAGCGGGCCCAGTTACGAGACTCCGGCGGAGATTCGCGCATTCGCCAGGCTCGGCGCGGATGCTGTTGGCATGAGCACGGTTCCAGAAGCGATCGTCGCGCGACAATGCGGCATGTCTGTCGCGGGGCTCTCCTGCATTACTAATCTCGCGGCCGGACAGGGTAACAGTTTGCTTTCTCACGCCGATGTATTGGCGTCGGGCGAACGGGTCAAAGAATCGGCGGCCGCCTTGATCGAACGATTCGTAAAACTACATGCAGACCAAAATTAAGAGGCAGCTGATCGCAGCGGCGCTGACCGCGCGTCAACACGCCGTCGCGCCCTACTCGAAGTTTCAAGTGGGCGCTGCGCTGTTGACCAACGCAGGGGAAATTGTTTTGGGCGCGAACGTCGAGAGCGCGAGCTACGGATTGACCTGTTGTGCGGAACGCGTGGCGTTGTTTAAGGCGTTGACCGATGGCAAGAGCGGTTTCTCCGCCATTGCCGTGGCGGCTCGTTCCCCGAAAGGTCCGACTCCGTGCGGCGCGTGCCGCCAACTGCTCGCGGAATATGCCCCGAACGCCACCGTGTTCGTCGCGGATTCCGCCAAGCCGGCTGCGATACGCACGTTCACCGTAAAGAAGTTGCTGCCTGATGCATTTCGAAAAGTGCCGAGGAAGACCGTCGGCACATGATTCAGAACTCGAAGTATCCGCGCACGGTTCGCGCAGGATGAGCAGACATGAAGTCTGACCTGACGTTTCAACTGGAGAACGCAGCCTGGCCCGCCTTCGTGGTGGAGGCGGGAGGCACTATTCGTTACGCCAATCAGGCGGCTGTCGATTTCTTCGGCCCGAAACTGGAGGGAGAAAGCCTGGCGCTTTCAGCGTTATGGGCCGACAGCGCGGAATCCGCAGAACAATTCCTGGCGCGCTGGGAACGTTCACCTTCTGCGACGATGCAGCTTCGCTACCACGGCAAGGGTGGCACCATCGCGACCTTCGATACTTTCATCTGCTCCGCTCGCGAAGTGCAGAAGCGGTACATCTTTCAACTACTTCGCAAATCAACTGCCACCTCACCCGCCGTTGATCAGAGCAGCGACTTGAGCAAGCTGGGCGCGGAGGAAACCAAACCTTCCGGCACCGACACCATCTCGTTCCAGAAGCAGCGCCTAGATTGCGCGCTGCAACTCACTCGATCCGTGGCGCTGGACTTCAACAACGCGCTGACCGGAATCCTTGGGCACACCTCGCTGGTGCTGGCCAAGATGGAATTGGACCACCCCTGGCGCGGCTCGCTGCTCGAGATCGAGCGAGCCGCGGAGCGCGCCGCTGAAATCACGCATCAGCTCGCGGCCTTCAGCCGCGCGGAAAAAGACACGCAAGAGCACGCTTCAGGAAATTTAAACTCCGTGATGCGGCGCGTCGTCACCTCATTCCAAAAGGCCAAGCCCGCCGGCATTCAGTGGCAGATGCAGCTGCAGAACCACCTCTACTCGGTGAAGTTCGATGAAGCCAAAGTGCAGCAGGCATTCCTCCGGATCGTCGAGAACGCCGTCGACGCAGTGGGCGAGGTCGGCACCATCACCATCACGTCGCGAAATCTCGAAATCACCCAACCCACGCACGACCTCACGGCGCAGCTGACGCCGGGACTTTACGTGTGCATCGAAATCAGTGATGACGGCAAAGGCATCGAGCCTGAGTTCCTGCCGCGAATCTTCGAGCCATTCTTCAGCACGAAGCCAGGCCATCGCGGGCTCGGACTTGCCTGGGTTTATGGAATCATCACCAATCATCGTGGCGGCGTGGCGATTTCCAGCCAGGCCCGCCAGGGTACTTCCGTTCGAATCTATCTGCCCGCGTCGAAGAAGATCGTCTCAGAAACCGCACTCTTCACCTCGGATACCGGCGGCAAGCAAACCATCCTTCTGGTGGACGATGAAGAACTCCTTCTCACCATGGGGCAGACCGTCCTTTCGTCGTTCGGCTACAAAGTCATCACCGCCAGCAGCGGCGCGAAGGCGTTGGAACTGATTGCGAAGGCCGCCACGCCCATCGACCTCGTCATCACCGACCTCGTGATGCCGCAAATGAGCGGTCGCGAGCTCATCGAACAACTTCAGCTCAACCTGCCCGGCATCCCGATCCTTTGCACCAGTGGTTTCGTCCGGCCCGGCTCTGCCGAGGAAAACGAGGCCTACCTCGCCAAGCCGTTTACCAGCCAGCAACTGCTCCGAAGCGTGAAGGATCTGCTTTCCCCTTCCGAAGACGACTAATCTTTTCGAGCGCAATTTGACTTTCGATAAGTCCACCGATTAGCATCGGCCATTAATAAATTATGCAAATCGAAAGCCTGAAGGTCTTCTGCGATCTTGCTGAAACTGAAAGTTTCACCAAAGCCGCTCAAATCAATCACGTCACCCAATCTGCTGTCAGTCAGCAAATCAGTTCTCTGGAACGCCAGTTCAAGTCCCTGCTCATCGAGCGAAGCAAAAAGAAGTTCCGCCTCACCCGAGAAGGCCAGGTGCTCTACGATTACAGCAAGCAAATCATCCAGACCTACGACGCGCTCTTCAGCCGGCTGCAGGAAATTAAGGACATCGTCTCCGGCACCATTCGTGTCGCCACCATCTACAGCATCGGCCTGCACGATCTGCCGCCGTATCTGAAGAAGTTTCTCAAGGCCTATCCCACGGTGAATGTGCACGTGGAGTATCGCCGGTCCAACCAGGTGTATGACGATGTCCTAGGAAACGTGGTCGATCTCGGATTGGTCGCCTACCCACTCAAGGATTCCAAACTCGAGATTGTCCCCCTGCGCAAGGACATGATGGTGCTCATCTGCCATCCTCAGCATCCGCTCGCGAAAGCGAAAAGCGTGGCCCTGAAAGCGATTTCAGGACAGAAGTTCATCGGGTTCGAACCCGACATCCCGACCCGCCGCGCGATCGACAAGATCCTCAAGGAAAACGAAATCAACGTTCAGCACGTTATGGAGTTCGACAACATCGAAACCGTGAAGCGCGCGGTGGAGATCGACGCCGGCATCGCCATTGTTCCTCACGGCACCATCACCCAAGAAGTCTCGAAGCAGACGCTCGTCGAGATCAGGATCGAGGACGAGGAGTTCTACCGTCCGCTGGCTGCCATCCACAAAAAGAACAAGGTCCTGTCGCCCGCCATGAAACAATTCCTGAGCGTGCTGAAGAGCACCAATTGAACGAGTCGCGACGCTTCGCGCGAAGCGAAGAATTCATTCGCGGAAATGCCTGATAGGCTGATAATTTCCTTGCGGAATCGTGCGAATCGCGATTACTTGCAAGCGTTCTGGAGAGATGGCTGAGTGGCCGAAAGCGACGGTTTGCTAAACCGTTATACGGGTTAAACCGTATCGGGGGTTCGAATCCCCCTCTCTCCGCCATTTTCTTAGCATTCACCTCATTGTCAGCTGCTTGCAGAACTTCATGAACTTCAGCGCCACCTGAAAGTAGATGCAGCCAGAGAAATCAAATTGTCCAAAAGTGATCGTTTTTGGGCAAATAAATGGGCAAACGGAGGCTTTATTTTGACCGACGGAAGCGGGATTGCTTGGCAGGTTTTGGCTTGCTTGCGACTTTTGCAACGGAAGCTCCGACTTCGTTCCAGTTCATCGCAATCGAAATCGGACGAGCTGAGCCCCACCAGCACTCTTGACCATCCCCCCGACAATTAGGCCGAGCTGAGGGAGAGGTTTATGGATTGAGGTTGGTGGTTTTGGAGTTGGGAGGCAAATCGATTTGGCGGGATGCGCCCGAGGCTGCTGTGGGGCCGGACTTCGTTGTAGGCGGACCACCACACTGCATCTTGGCATTGAGTGCTAACTCGGCGCGTGGTCTATCCTGGTCTCGGATTCCACCGAGTTGCTCTACTCAAACTGTTTCAGTTGGCGTCCAACCATCCCGGCTCCGCCCGCTGAGGCCTTGTGTGAATTTCCTCGGCATAGTGGTTACCTTCCCTCCGGAGATCATGGTATCGAAATTGTCCATCCACTCTCCGTCGCCACCAGCCGGACACTCGTTGGCCATTCCGGCGCCAAGACTATTGAGCTGTAGCAACGCGGTTACCTAACAGACCCGCGGTTCAGAGCACTGACCAACCCCACCGACTCGCATCGATTTTTGAGGCCTTCAACGGCAATCCCTCGCCGCTGGAGATTGCTACGACGACGCAATCAGAGCCCTGCTACGGATTGTAACGTTTGATTCTACCTCGTTGCCTCAAACATCCCAGCCTGGGGTCCCCTCCCGTGCGAACAGCTCAATACGCGGCACGTCGCCGAGCAACTGCACGAGGCGAACACGCGCTTCCTCCGGCTTCTGACTGTGCTGACGCCGTGGTCCATCGATGTACTGCCGCACCGCCTTCGATGCGCGCACGGGACGCCCGCGCACGGCGAACAAACAGTCTTCAGTGTTGGCGCGCGTCCAGTTCCCCATGCCGATGTGCTACTTGCCGTGAGTCGTGCGCTTGTACCAGGTAAAACCCTTCATGGTTTTCAGTTCAAAGCCCCAGGCCTTCACCACCGCCAGGGCTTCGGCCGGCATGGGCGCCAGACGAGAAGTTGAAGGATCGCGTGAAGGAGCAGTTCGAGTATTTCGGAGTTACCATCGAGGAACATCGCAAGGGGGCGGCCGCGGCGAAGAAGTTCACTGCGGAATGGTTGAAGGCGCCAATGGTGATCACGACGCGATGGCAGAATGCGATGGGGCGCAGTCGGCTGCCCCGCTACTACGCTCTAATCGAAACCAGCGGTAATGATCTCGCTGAGATGCTGGTGCGGCGTGGACTCGCCCGCGCCAAGGGAACGGTGGCCATTCTTCCAGACGGCACCAGGGCAAAGGATCACATGGAGAAGTTGAAACAGATCGAGGCCGAGGCGAGAATGAAGCGCGTGGGGATCTGGGCAACGTCCTCTCTCAAGGGTAAGTAGACACCCTGTCGGACCTTCGAGCTTCGGGGAATTCCCTCTGCTCAGTTACCAATACTTCGCCTTCTCCGGAATCACCCACCTCACCCCGCCACGCGGATCAGGCACATCACCGCTCCGGCGCGGAATGACATGAAAATGAAACTGCGGCATCGTCGAATTGTCTCACATCTTCCCGGGCGATAAGGTAAGACGCAGGGAAGTTTGAAGTGGCGGAATCGAGGTGTCGCGATACGCTGCGCTCAATTGATCCCATGAAACGTTGGCGCACACCCGTTGCGATTTTCTTCGGTGGAATGGTTCTCGGAGGGCTGCTCTTGTTCTCAGGAAGCGACTCGCTCCGTCGTGTCTTGCCGGATGGCCGCGTGCTGACATTGGTTGGGATCCAGACCGGGGCCGAACATTACGCGCCCATGGGAGGATGGAGACGGCGTCTCGCACGGCGGTTGCCGGCGACTTTGAACCGTTGGCTAAAGATTTCGCCTCCGCCGCAAACGTATTACAGGTCCACGAACTACCTGAGTGTATGGCTGCTGGTGGAGGACACGAATCATTCGAGCGCGACTACCTTCAGCCCCTACCAGCCGCCGTTTGAACTCCTGCTCGGGGACGAGGATGGGAGTTTCACCTGTCATGCAGAGCACAACGGTTCGGCGGTGGAGGTGCCGCTCGGGCCGGGCAGGTCGTTAATCGGATTGCCCGTCGCAGCGTGGCCGAGGCGGGCCGATCATATCGACGTCCAAGTGTTCCCGCGCTGGAACAACGGCAAACCTCTGGCTGTCTATCGAGTGAAGAATCCGTCACCGGATCTGAAGACGCTACCATGGTCAGCTCCGCCGTGGCCGATCACAGTCACCAATCAGGATATGGAGTTCACACTCACCAGTCTGTGGCTTGGCCTGAGTCATCCTCCACCGGGAAGCAATACGTTGCTCGTTGCTAGGAACCCTAAGGATCGCATGACACGCGCGACGTTTCGAGTCACGCGCGGAGGCGAGTTATTGACGAATTGGAACGCGTGCCATGTCCGGACGATCGAGGACGCCACTGGAAATTGGAGCGACGGGAACAGTTTCATTTCCGGGTTGTGGAATGGCGAGAGGTTCAATCAATTCGGAAGGCCACCTCTGCCGGCGCGGGAAGCGTGGCGGATGAAGGTGGAGTTCGCTCGGCTCTCGGGTTTCGAGACGGGAGAGCTGTTTGAGGTGCGGGGCGTGACGGTGCCACCAAACGGTGCCGGCGGATTCCAGACGAACGACTTTGGCGCGAACAAAATCGAATTCAGATGGGAACCGGTGCGGGCAGGGAGTTCCGAGCCGCCAGGTTTTTGGGCGACCGTTCACCCTACGAAGAACGATCACAGGCTCACGTTGCTGAGCGCCCGGGATAACCAGGGGCGTGACGTCCGTTGCAAGAACCCAGGCAGTGGCCAAAGCGTCACGATGGCCACCCTGGAATTGCAGCCGGACGCAAAGTCAGTTGATTTGGTCTTCGCCTTTCAACCGAGCCGAATAGTGACGTTCCAAGCGAAGCCTGAGTTCTATCGTCCACAGACGCATTAGGGATGGAAGTAGCGCACGTCATCGTTAAGCTGGCGCCGCCAGCCTTGTTAATTTCAGGACGATGTCCCGAGATACACGCCCTTGGACGCCAGTTCGCCCACCCGCTGCGCCAGCGTTTGCCGGTCAAAACTCATACGCCGCTCACTTCCCTTCCGATGGCAGCCGCTTGAGAACCAGTGGCGAAACTGTGTCCTGCTGATGCCACTCGCCTTTGAGTTCGTCCTTGAACTCGTTCCAACGTCCCTGAAAGTGCGCGTTGATGGAATCGAATTTCAGATACACGGTGCCGTCGTGGTCGCCGATCTGTGACGTCTCCACCTTCGCGTTGCCTTGATCCAAGCTGGTCATTGTTCCTTTCATCTCAGCGCCGGCCTCGCGGATGGCGAAGTGTCCGCGGAGCTTCGTCGTGGCGATCTGTATCGTGCCCTGCCACTCGCCCACCAGCGCAGCGTCGGACTTCTTCAGTTCCAGTTTCGGCGGCTCGGCGGCCGCGGCGGTTTGTGACGAGAGCTTCACACCGGCGGACCGTCCGCCTTCGCCGATGGCGATGAGCTGATGCCGCGTGCGAAAGAACAACGTGCCGTCGCTGATGGCAGGCGTGGCCATGCAGGTTTCCGGCAGAGGATGAGTTCCCTTGAGGTTGAGCTTCGGTTCAGCAGCGACGACGAAGACATTCCCCAACTCGCTCGCGAAGTAGAGATGCCTGCCGTCCGACACCGGCGACGCGGTGAAGCCCTGGCCGCGCTGCGAGAGCCGCTCGCTGAAATGAATGGAGCCGGTCCGGGCATCAAAGCAGGTGAGAATGCCATTGTCATTGCAGCCAAAGAGCAGATCGCCCACGGCCAGCGGAGTCTGCATGTAGTTGCCCTGACGTCCGTGTGCCCACGCGATGAACGCATTCGTCTTGCCCGGATCTTCCGGCGTGATATCGCCCGTCGCTTCGGGACGAATCGCCCGCATCGGCCGCCACCGACCATGCGCGCTCGTGAGGTAGATGTAGCCGTGCGCGAAGATCGGCGTGGGCACCGGAATGTCTCCGCCGCCGTCGAGCGTCCAGAGCCTCTCGCCCGTGGCGAAGTCATAGCTCGCCGTCTCGTGCCAGCCGTTCGCGACGATCTGCGTGCGCGTTGTCGTTTGCACGAGCGTCGGCGTGCCCCAGGTCGGGACGTCCTTTCTCGCAGTGCGCCACAGTTCGCGGCCGTCGCGAAGGTCAAAGCTCGCGATGAATGAACCCTTCTGCACGTCGCACAACACGATCACCTTTCCGTCGTGAATGATCGGCGAACTGGCGAAGCCCCATTGCGCCGTGGGCGACGCGAAGTAGCCGGAATCCATCGGACCGAGATCCTTTTTCCAAACCAGCTTTCCGTCCGTGTCGAAGCAGAACAAACCTTCCGAGCCGAAGATTGCGACGATGTGTTTCCCGTCGGTGGCCGGGGTGGAATTGCAATGACTCGCCTTCGTGTGCCGCTTCACTTTCGGAACGGCTTTCAGTCCGAGGGTGTTCCAGAGCACTTTGCCGGTGGCCTTGTCGAGCGCGAGCAAGCGCCACTCCTGCGCGTCGTTGTCATTGGCTGCGTTGATGTCGCCGTAGAGTCCCACCTTGAGCTCGGCCTCCTTCGGCGAGACCACCGTCGCGACATAGACATGGTCGCCCATCACGATGGGACTCGAATGCGCCAGCCCCGGAATTGGTGTGTGCCAGCGAACGTTTTCGCCTGTCTCGACATTCCAAGATGTAGGTAGCGCGCGGCTCGCATCCACGCCGCTGGCGGAAGGTCCGCGATACTGCGGCCAGTCTGCGCTGACGACCGGGGCGAGAATTGAAAGCGACACCATGACCAAGGAGAGCGCTGGCGTGTTGTTCATGCGAAAATCGATACTCGGGAACCAAGAGTCTGTCGCGCCGAATTATCGGAAGAGTTGAGGCCCCCAAACGCAGCGTTGCAAGATGACGGAGGCTCCTTGGGCTCAAGCAGAGTCGGTCTTACTCAGGCCGGTCCGCCACTGGGGGTGCGGTGTGAGTTCTGACGGAATCTGCCACATAGACGGCGATGCCGGCCCAGCACAAACCGAAGCTCAGGAGCTTCGTGTGATCCAGAGGTTCGCGGAATGCGAAGATGGCCACCAGAAATTGCAGCGTGGGTCCGACGTATTGGAGAAAGCCCATCGTCGAGAGCGGCAACCGCCGCAAGGCCGCGCCGAAGGACAGCAGTGGCGCCGCGGTAATGACACCGAGGAACGAAAGCAACCCGAGCGTGGTGGGAGTCGGTTGTTGCAATGGAAATGAAATCAAACCAATGACAGCCAGCGGCAGCAGCACGGTCGTCTCCACGAGGAGCCCGTGCAGGGAGTTGATGTTTACCTTCTTCCGGACCAGTCCGTACAGCCCGAATGAAACGGCGAGCGACAGTGCGATCCACGGGACGCGCTCGCCGCGGAAGGTGAGGTTGGCGACGGCCACGGCGGCGATGGCGACCGCGACCCATTGCCAGGGACGCAGACGTTCGCGAAGGAAGACCATCCCGAGCGCGACCGAGAAAAGCGGGTTGATGAAATAGCCCAAGCTGGCTTCGAGGACGTGTCCTGTGACAACGGCGTAAACGAACACCAGCCAGTTCACGGCAATCAGCACTCCGCCGGCAGTCAGCAGGAGCAGGCTGCGCGGCTGGCGCACGACCGGCAGGACTTGGGACCATTCGCGCCGAATCGAGATGAGCAGGGCGAGGAAGATGGCTGACCAAAGGATGCGGTGGCCGATGATGACCCACGGTGAGACGTGGGTGAGCGTCCGGAAGTAGAGGGGAAAGACGCCCCACATTGTATAAGCGGCCAGTCCATAGCCAAGGCCTGTGCGGGTCTTGCGCTGTTCAGGTGTCTCACTCGCGTTCGTTGCTGTTCCGGCCACGCGGCCGAACGTATCAGTTGTCCGCCCGCCGACAAGGGAGGACGGAGCTGATGAAATAATGCGACGGCGTCACTCGGACGGATTTCGAGCGGGTTGGTGTCCTCAAATTTCTATGGTGAATCAAACCTTTGCATGGCGTGGCGCGAGACGATCTGATCGTCCATTACGTCATTGCTGATGATGGCTCTGCGTTCGTGGCGGGATAAAACAACGTGACGGCGGTGGCCGCTGGCGGCGAACACCAACGCGACCGGTCAGTTCTTTCGCGCACTGCGACCGTGACGGTCGCAGCCGAAACGTTGCGGTGCGAACAACTCTTCCGCATCATCATCCGCCATGCGGATACAACGGACCGTTCTCGCGAACCACAACTTCATCGTCACCAGCCTGTGGCTCACCTTGCTCTGGAGCGTGAGCCCTTACCTCCGTGGAGCTGACCTCCTTCCGCCCGCGTTGCCGTGGAAGGGCGCGAGCGAGGCCTTGATCGCGAAAGCCGATGACCAGTGGATCACGCCGTCGGAGAAAACCGGCCTCACCGAAACGCCTTCCTACGACGAGACCATCGCTTATCTCCGGAAGCTCGATAAGGCGTCATCGCTCCTCTCGCTGCGCGAGTTCGGACGCACCGCACAAGGGCGCACGCTCTACGTCGTCATCGCCACGCGGGAACGCTCGCTGACGCCGGACAAGGCCCGCAAGATCGGCAAACCAACCTTGCTCGCTCAAGCTGGCATTCACTCCGGAGAGATCGATGGCAAGGACGCCGGGCTGATGCTCCTGCGCGACATCGCGCTTCGCGGCAAGGCCTCGTTGCTCGACCACGTCAATCTGCTCTTCGTGCCCGTGCTCAATGCCGATGGACACGAACGTTCCTCCGAATCGAGCCGCCCGAACCAGCGCGGCCCCGTGCGACAAGGCTGGCGCACCACCGCGCAGAACCTGAACCTCAACCGTGATTACATGAAGGCCGACTCGCCCGAGATGCAGGCGATGCTCGGCCTCATCAATCAATGGTCGCCCGCGCTCTATCTCGATCTCCACGTCACCGACGGCTTCGATCACCAATACGACGTCACCTTCGATTACAACGGCATCTCCGGGGCCTTCACCTGGTCGCCCCGGATCAGTCAGTGGCTCAATGACACCTTCCGGCCCGCCACCGAAGCCGCGTTGAAAGCCGCCGGACACATCCCCGGCCAGTTCTTCGGCAGCGACGGGTTCGATCCCGCGAAAGGCTTCGAGGTCAGCGCCGCCGCGCCGCGCTTCTCCACCGGCTACGGCGACCTGCGCCATCTCCCCACCGTCCTCGTCGAGAACCATTCCCTGAAACCGTTTCGTCAACGCGTGCTCGGCACCTACGTCCTGCTCGAATCCTCCCTGCGCACCCTCGGCACCGCTGGCCGCGCCTTGCAGCAAGCCATCCTTGCCGATGCCTCTGCCACGCGTGCCGCCATTCCCGTGAATCAAACCGAAACTCCGGGCGAACGAACCACCATCGATTTCCTCGGCGTCGCCCGTGAGGACTACGTGTCGCCTGCGACGGGTGGCACCGAGACCCGCTGGCTCGGCACGCCCCGGCTCTATCCCAGAGTGCCGATCACCCTGCTGAAACCCGGCCGCGACATCGCGCGCCCGCGGGCCTACTGGGTGCCGGTGACGAAACCCGAAGTTATCTCCCGCCTGAAAGTCCACGGCCTGCGCGTGGAAACCCTTACGCAGGATCGCACGTTCACCGTCGAGATGTATCGCCTCGTCAATCCACGTGCCCGGACCCACAGCGGCTACCATCCCTTCGAAGGCCGTTACACCATGACCACGCAGGTGAAGCCCGAGACCCGCGAGGAACGGTTCCCGGCCGGCTCCGTGCGCGTCCCCACCGATCAACCTCTGGGCGATCTCGCCGTTGCCCTGTTGGAACCCGAGAGCGATGATTCGCTGCTGGCCTGGGGCTTCTTCCTCGAGATCCTGCAACGCACCGAATACATCGAAGGCTACGTCCTGGCCCCGCTGGCGGAGCGCATGCTAGCCAACGATCCGAAACTCAAAACCGAGTTCGAGGTGAAGCTCGCCGCCGACCCGGCGTTCGCCGCCAACGCGGCCGCGCGGAAACGCTGGTTCTACGAACGCAGCCCCTACTACGACGACCGCTATCGCCTTTACCCTGTCGGGATCGAGCGGTGAAAGGAGCGCGGGCTTCAACCCGCCGCAATGTGACGGCGTCTCAGGACGATGGAGCGAGGTGAACGCCGGGTTTCCTCCACGTTATTGCTCAGCATACGGATATCTCCCGCGCCGCACTACTGGCTCGCGACGATGCGGAGACTCGTTGGAGCACTCGGTCTCTGTCTCGCGCCTACAGTGATGGTGAGCGCATCATAGGCGACGGCGTGGACACCATTGTCGGCACTGAACATCACGACGTATTCGCCGGGCGATGGAAATGACACCGTCGTGGAAGGCTGATTGGTCGAGCTAAACGTCACCGAAGCCGGCCCGGAGGACAGCCTCCACAGATAAGCGAGCGGTGGCGTGTTGGTGTAAACGACTTGAGCGTTCAGCTCGATCAGAGTGTCTACGGCAGCGGCGAGGTCAGGGCCGGTATTCACCCGAGGGGCGCCCGGTGAACGCGGACCTTCATTTGATCCGGTGCCCAGCACAACTTCAAAGTTGGTCACCGAGACGCTCGTCAAGTGGCTGAACGCGCTGCTGGACCAACGGTGGTCCGGCGCGACCGAAAGAGAAAAGAATCCACCGTTGTCCGCCACCAGTGCTCCATACTTTTTCAACGCGTTGAGCACGGCTTTCTCTTCCGTGGACCAAGTCGACGGAATGACGAACGAAGATTTCAGCCGCAATCGCTGCCCCATCGCAGGTCGGTTGGGATTTGTATCGGAGGAAGCATGGTGCGTGGCGGGATAGAGATAGCTTTGTCGGCTCCGGGCAACGACGACACGCAACGCATGCTCTACGACGCCGCGCTGGCATTCATCGTAACGGACGAGTCCTGCGAACATGCTCAGCCCGGCGGCATCTGCTGACGTCCAACCCGCAGGACGGAGGGCGTTCGTGTTGAGGTTGAACTTGGCGCCGTTTGCGGCGTGCCAATTGGTCTGCCCATTGGCCAGCACGAGTTGAGTCTGCCAGGTTTCCCAGACATCTCCCGAACTCGGCTGCACGATGATGGCGTGGCGATCGCCGCCGTCCTGATAAATGTCCCGCTGCCAGTCATAGAGGGTGTAATTGCTGGGTGTATCATGCGGCCAGGTTTCAATCGGGAGCTGGCTCGGAATCGGATACGGACTGGGATCGGATTCATCGCCGTAGAGGTCGAAGGTGATGGGAACCAACGGCTGGCTTCCCGGAACGAGAACGAAGTTCATTTCGTAGAACGCGCGGAGATTGCGGCGCGTGGATTGGAGGTCGGCCACAATCTGGGACACCATTGCTGCGGAATTGGACAAGAGCGGACGGCGGGAAATGTCCTCATTCCATGCGTTGTCCACCGGCAGGATTTGCATCTGCGAGACGATCGCATCCGATTCCGGGGTGTTAAACAAAGTAGCGGTGGTGACCACCGGCTCAGGACCCAAAATGCGCCCGGCATGATTGATCCGCTGGGCGCTGAGGCCCACCGCCAGCATCAACCAGACAACCATCCATAAACACATTCTCCACACCATTCCCCATTGAGCACACGGCATTCCGGAATCGCCATTTCGCCGATCGCGACGGCGGGGCGCTCAAGTCGTGGATGCGTCCGGCGGAAAGGCGGACGGATTAAGTACCGGGAAGCAATACCGGAAAGGGCAAAAGCCCGGCCTGAATCAGCACTCCTTTTAGGACTCAAAATTTTTGCGGCCGACCCTTGGGGGTCTTTTTAGTTCAAATTTTTCGGAGGCCTGTCCCATCGGCATCTCGAGACCCTTGCGCATTCGCGACCCCCTCCCCCCTCTTCCGTCCACGGCTGTCCTCCTAAGCGAAGGTGGACGAATGGATGGACATGGCGGGCGTCCGTCCAGGAAAAACTCCCCCGGGGCGAAGGCAAGTAATGAGAGTGAGAGACCTTCGCCCCCAAAAAAGGTACCCATGCAAATATTTGGTCAAATCAAATAGCGATCCAGGAAGGATCTTCCACATGCAGCAGAATTGCGAGCGCGACTTTACCAGCCCCCCGTGCTTCGTGAAGGCTGGCGGATAAAGATTACTGATCCCACTCGACGCCGATTTTCTCTAATCCCCCGGGAGTCCGCGACATCGCAAATCGCGGCCGCGGCCAGACCAATCGTATTGAGGTCGCTACCAGATCAAATCGTCGCCCTTGAGCGGCCTTGAGGTCTTGACCGATCGCATACCGAGGCGTTGAATAACACACATTGGTTCTCCTCGGAGGACCAGTCTCAACAAAGGGTCCTGGGCCGGAGGGCTCCGGAGGCTATCGCGGATGGGCGGGCCACCATTCGATGAACACAGTTGCATCGTGTGCAACAGAACATCGGAATTGGTTAGTTGCCTGAATCATCGTCTTCACTGAACCCGAATTCGCTCCAACTAAACAGGGCAGTGCAACAACGGAGTTCCGTCGCCACATGCGGCAGGATTCCCCGCGTTGGCGATTTCGTTCACAGCTTGAAGTCCTCGCTGATACGGCAACGACCAGATCCCTCTCGTTATGAGCAAAAAGATGGGAAGCATAGTCGTTGGTTACGGACTCTTGATCGCCGTTCTTGCCTTCACCCTTCAGCAGGTCTCTCCACCTCTGGCCAGGGTGACCTTCATCGCAAGTCTAGTAGCCGGCGGGTTGAGTGTCATATGGGGAATCGTGGGGTTGGCGGGGAACAAACGCCGGACGTGGGCGATGCTCACGTTGGTTGCTCTGGCGTTTGTACTCTTGACTCAGATGGTTGATGCCTGGTCGGCGTCAGCCAGCGAAACACCGGGAAAACTTGCAGGCGCACTCTTACTCACCTTCTTGATGATTCTCACCGTGGGAATGATGATGTATCTCATGCACGGCGAACGTCCGCCGGAGTTTTACAAGACGGGAACAATCCCTCGGAATAATTCCGGCCCTCGCGAAGGCATTGCACCGTCGGAAACCGGGAAACGAGAATGATGGACAGAAACCAGTCGACCGATCCACTGACGCATTTGCCGGTGCTTGCAGAATTTGGCTTTGCCGTTCCTGCCCGATGCCTGGCATCGGGCAGCGCCTGGCGAACTACAAAGTCAGTCAACGTTGATGAACTGAAACTGAGAGAAGATTGATGATCTCAATCCGGCCCAACCTGAATCAATTCCACCATTCAACCTGCCTCCTCCCCAGAAATCTACCCTATGACAAATCCGTCTCCCATAGAACTCCTGGCCTCGATATTCTTCGGGCTCGCCGTACTGCATACGTTCTCGGTCAAACGCTTTGCTCATTGGGCCCACCAGTATCCTCCAGGCTCCATCAAGGAGAACGTCCTGCATTTTCTGGCGGAGACCGAAGTAGTTTTCGGCCTTTGGGCCGCCGCCTTGTTTCTCGGCATCGCCTCGCTCAATCGCTCCTTCCACGACGCGGTGGTTTACATCGAGGGACTGAACTTCACTGAACCGAAGTTCGTGCTCGTCGTCATGGTGGTTGCCGCGACCCGACCGGTGGTCAAGCTGGCCGAATCGGTGATTTCGCTCGCCGCCCGCGCACTACCGCTGGGAGAAAGCGTCTCGTTCTACGTGGCCGCCCTGATTTTGGGCCCGCTTCTGGGCTCATTCATCACCGAGCCGGCGGCGATGACACTGCTCGCGCTGGTCCTCAAGCGACGCTATTTCGATTGCGGCATCTCCACGAAGCTCGCGTACGCCACGCTGGGATTGCTGTTCGTGAACGTATCCATCGGCGGCACTCTGACTCACTTCGCTGCTCCGCCAGTGCTGATGGTCGCCGCGAAATGGAACTGGGACACGACGTTCATGATCACGAACTTCGGCTGGCGCGCCGCCGCGAGCTGCGTGGTGTCGACGATTCTCGTCACGCTTGTTTTCCGACGTGAGCTGATGCAGGTCCCAGTGAAACGCGACTCCAGCGCTTCCATTCCAGCCTGGCTCACCACCTTGCACATGGCCTTCCTCGGTCTCGTGGTCGCGTTCGCGCATCATCCAGACGTATTCTTTGGAATCATGGTGCTCTTTCTCGGCTTGGTCACTGCGACCGCGGAGTATCAGGATTCCTTGAAGCTGCGTGAAGGATTGCTAGTTGGTTTCTTTCTCGCGGGATTGGTCACCCTCGGCTCCCTCCAGGCCTACTGGCTGAAACCGCTCATCCAGAGCCTCAACGGCGGAGCACTGTTCTTCGGCGCCACCGGGCTCACCGCCCTCACGGATAACGCGGCGCTCACTTATCTAGGTTCGCTGGTGGACGGGATTTCAGACGAACTGAAATACGCGCTCGTGGCCGGAGCTGTCACCGGGGGCGGCCTGACCGTCATCGCCAACGCGCCGAACCCGGCCGGCGTGGGCATTCTTCAAGATGCGAAAGTGTTCAACGGCGAGGGCATCAGCCCGCTTGGACTGTTCTTGGGCGCACTCGTGCCCACGGCCGTATCCATCGTGTTCTTCTGGCTGTTGCATTAACCGCAATTTGCCACAGGCACCAAACGATGAAGTAGCTTTGCCCCGGTGAATCCCTTCCGCATACTCGTGCCATGAAATCCAAGTCACCTCATTCGCTGTTGCCCAAGTCGATCCTGGTTCCGTGTGATTTCTCGGATTGTTCCATCGCCGCGCTTGAGCAGGCCGCAGCACTCGCGAAACTCACCGGTGGAACCCTCGTCCAACTGCACGTCATCGAGCCAGTGACGCCGGGCTTTCTCATCGAAGGAACAGTCTCCCGCCAGACACAAGGACAGCTGCGTGCCCGGGTCGCCCAAGAACTCACAGAACTGGCCAAGGCTCAGGCCAGCGGAGTCCGCTTCAGTCGCCCGCTGATCAAAGCTGGAAAGCCGTGGGAAATCATCGTCTCTACCGCGAGCAAGGCTGGCGCGGACCTGATTGTAATCGGCACACACGGTTACACGGGCCTGAAGCACGTCGTCCTCGGCAGCGTCGCCGAACGCGTCGTTCGCCATGCGCGCTGTCCCGTCCTCGTTGTGCGCAAAAATCCGGGACGATAACGACTTGGTCGAATGAATCCCTATCTCGCATTGCTCATCGGTGTGGTGTGCGCTGGAATCGGCGGTGAACTATTTGTCCGCGGCCTCGTCGGTCTGGCGAGTTGGGCCCGAGTATCCGCCGCAATTGTCGCCACCACGGTCGCCGCGTTCGCCACTTCCAGCCCGGAACTCTCGGTTGCCGTGGGGTCAGCGCTGTCAGGACGCCCGGAAATTTCGCTGGGCGATGCGCTGGGCAGCAACGTCGTCAACGTGGCCCTGATTCTGGCCGTCGCGCTCTGCATGTCGGGAATCGTCAGTCCTCGCGCCAGCGTGCGGCGTGACTTCCCAGTGGCACTGCTGGTTCCTGTCGCGGTCGGCGCGCTTGGATTCGACGGGCGAATCTCCCGCACCGATGGGATCGCGTTGCTGGTCTTTTTTCTCGTCTGGTTGATCATGGTGATCAATTCAGCGCGCCAGGAACGCAGCGCCGCCGCCGCCGTTTTGGGAGAATCAATACGGTGGCGAATGTTCGCAACCATCCCCGTCGGACTCGCCTTTCTGATCGGCTCCGGTCATTTCATCGTTCTGGGCGCGCGCGACATTGCGGTGATGTTTGGCCTCCCGGAGTTTGTCATCGGCGCGACGATCGTCGCAGTAGGAACGTCGATGCCGGAACTGGCGACCACCGTGATTTCAAAACTCAAAGGCCACGAGGAAATCGGCCTGGGCACCGTGCTGGGAAGCAACGTCTTCAACGGCCTGTTCATCGTCGGCACGGCGGCGGTAATCTGTCCGATTCACGTCGAACTGCGTGAAGTCAGGTGGGCGCTGGGCTTCGGTGTCCTGAGTACGTTGCTGACGTTTCCACGGCGGGACGGCCTGATCCCGCGCTGGCGCGGCGTGGTGTTGCTATCGCTCTACGCAGCATTCGTGATACTGGTGGTGTGGGGGGAGAGGTAAGCGCCCAGCCATCGACCCCATCGTTTCCAAGGTCGTCAGGAAGCACACATTACACCTACTGAAATCGATTCAGTGATGTCACTTCGACCACTTCAAAACGAGTTCACGCAAAAACTTCTCGATCGGTAGTCGAAGAAATCGAAGTCCGCGTGGAGGGCGGTTCCGGCCAGGTCCTGACAAGCCACACCGACAAACGCGCCGGTGAAATGGGCCTGACCGGGAGCAAGGCATTCGTCGGAGAGAATGCTGGCGTCAAACTGCTGCGGGAGCCATTGCCAGTCGGAGTTCACGCCGTCGATGCGATAGGCGAAGTGCATTCGCTCGAAATCTACTTCGACGCGCAGATGCACAGGCTTGCCGGGTGGGATGGCGATGGGCGGCGTGAAGGAGTCGGCTTGCATCGAGTCCGGCGCGCAGGTCATCACGCGCAGATGTTTGCCCACGGTCTCGTCATGCGAGAGGTAGAGGTAGTGGAACTTGGTGCTGTTGTAATAACAGATCAGCCCCGCCATCTGCTGAAAATGCTCCGGCTCGAACTCGATCACGGTCGATGCGCTGAAGCAATGGGCCTGCTGTCGGCGGGCGACGAGGGATTGGCGGTACAGGCTGCCCAACGTTTCGCGACCGATGAGTCGCAGGAAACCAGGCCGCGCAGTGAGGCTGAAGAATTCCTCGGGATGCGGAGTGCGCAGCCATTGGAAGTCGAGGGGCAGCTCCGGTGAGTCGAAGTCTTCACGCTCCGGAGCAACAGGGAATCGATGCGTGGGAAGTGCAGGCGCCGGAGTCTCGACCGTTGGAATCCCCTGCCCGTCCAGCGTGCGCAGCCAGCCGTCTTCGCCCCAGACCATTTTCTGAATCGCCGTTTCGCGGCCCAGCGTGCAACGCCCTCGGTTGCGCAGCGGTCGGCCCACGAGGTACGCCAGATACGTTTCACCGTTCTGGGTTTCGACGAGGCTTCCGTGTCCGGCGCGTTGCAACTCGCAGTCGGGCCGCTGCCGCGCGCTCATGATGTAGGTGTCGGGATGTAGCTCATACGGACCGGTGAGATTGCGCGAGCGCGCCATCGTGACGGCGTGGTTCCAGTTCGTGCCGCCCTCCGCGGTGAGCAGATAATACCAGCCATCGCGTTTGTAGAGATGCGGGGCCTCGGTGAAGCCAAGCGAAGTCCCCTTGAAAATGCTCACACGCTCACCGATGAGCCGGCGCTCCGTAACCGAGTATTCCTGGATTACGATTCCGGCGAAGCGATTGTGCCCCGGCCGGTGATCCCAGAGCATGTTCAGCAGATACTTCCTGCCATCGTCGTCGTGGAAGAGCGACGGATCGAAGCCGCTGCTGTTGAGGTAAACGGGATCGGACCACTCACCGTCAATGGTCGGACACGTCACCAAGTAATTGTGGAAATCGCGCATCGAGGAGCCGCTGGCACCAGCCACGCTCGCGCGTCCGAAGCGCTTCACGTCGGTATAGATCAGCCAGAAGAGGCCGTCGGCGTAGCTGAGGCATGGCGCCCAGACCCCGCACGAATCAGGATCGCCAAGCATATTGAGTTGACTGGCGCGACGCAGCGGGCGCGTGAGCAAACGCCAGTTCACCAAATCGCGCGAATGGTGTATCTGCACACCGGGGAACCATTCGAAGGTGGAGGTCGCGATGTAGTAATCGTCGCCGACGCGCACGATGGACGGGTCGGGGTTGAAGCCGGTGAGGATGGGATTGCGAATGGTCATGCGGATTTGATCTCGGCAGCGGCGGCGCGGCGGGCTGCGAGTTCTCGTTCGATCTCATCCACGCGCCGCTGGTCGAGCGGGTAGATCATCAAGGCCACAGCTTTCAGGATGGCGAACAACGCCGGCCCGATGGAGAACGCGAGCGTGATGCCGAGCAGCGCGGTTGCAGTTTGCGTCTCGGCCCCTTTCACGTAGCCGAACTTCGCCAGGAACAACGGCACAAGAAAACCACCGACGAGGATACCAGTCTTGATCGAGAAGAGAGAGGCCGAGTAGATGAGCCCCGTGGAGCGGCGGCCATATTTAACCTCGCCGTAGTCCGCCACGTCGCCGTAGAGCGCCCAGGTCAAGGCCGACGTCGGGCCGGCGCAAAATTGCGCGAGCATGTTCGCGGCGACGAGGAGCCAGAAGTTGCCTTTCGGCACGAAGTAGAACGCAAGAAAGCACAGGCCGGTCACAAGGCTGAGCGCGGCCGCGTAGTATTTCTTGTCCACCTTGCGCGCGATGGGCCCGAGACAAATCGTACCGAGAACGAGGCCAAGCGCGCCGCTGGTCAGGAAGACGGTCGTGTGATCCAGCCGCCAGAACATCGGCGTGGAGTCGAAGCCTTGGACGTATTTGAAATAGAAGATGGTGCTGCCGGAGCGGAGGGCGGAGAAGGCATTGGAGAAGATCGACGTCAGAAGCAGCACGACCCACGGCCAGTTCTTGACGAGCTCGCCCAGCTCCTCGCGGACATTCGTCTTCTGTTGGGGCGGCGGCGTGACGCGTTCTTTCGTCGTGGCAAACGTGATTAGGATCAACACCACTGAGATGACCGCGAAGATCGCCATTGTCATCTGGAAGCCCCGCGCCTCGTTCCCCGCACCGAGATACTCAACGAGCGGCCGGACAAACAGCGAGATCAGGAACGCCGCACCGAACGCGCCGACGAAGCGGCACGTGGAAGCCACCGTCCGCGTGCGAGGCGACGGACTGATGACGCCAAGCATCGCCGAATACGGCACGTTGATGACCGTGTAGGCCACCATCATCATGGCGTAGGTCACTGCGGCATAAACGATCTTGCCGGTCGGACCGAAGTCCGGCCCGAGGAACATCAGGTAGCCGCAAATGCCGTATGGCACGGCACCGAAGAGCAGATACGGCCGGAACTTTCCCCACCGCGTGTTGGTGCGGTCTGCGATGAGACCCATGACCACGTCGTCGAACGCGCCAAAGGCCCGCACGAGCGGGATCAGCCAGAGCAGGACCGTAGCCGGGATGCCCCACACATCCACGTAGTAGTAGGTGAGGAAGATGTTGAACGACTGGAAGAAGAAATTCGACGCGGTGTCGCCGAGAGCGTAACCGAAATATTCCGTGGGCCGCAGACGTTCATCGGCGGCGGGAACTGGCGCGGTGGTCGGTTTCGACATGATCGTTTAAGGCTGGGACTGAGTCGCCGCTTTCTCGCCGAGCAGGGTCAGCATCTTCAATCCATAGCGGCGCCCCAGTTCGCGATACCCGGACGGCGTGAAATGCAACCGGTCGGGCCGTCCCTCACAACCTTCCGAGGAGACGAAATGGGCCGTGGAAATCGTCTGCGGAATCTCCGCAATGATCTTGTTCATGCTCGCGCATGCGCCCTTCTGGTCGGCGGGAACCAAACCACCGGCGAGCAGCGGCACGTCGGCGGCCTTGAGATTCAAATCGCGGAGCAAACCCTCGTAGATGCCCTTCACCTTGTTCGGCCACTGCTCGTCGTTGTTGTTGGATTCGCCTTGGTGCAGCAAGATGCCCTTTATCACGCCGTTGTTCTGAGCCAGGCGCGCCATATCCACGAGGTGTTGGTAGGGACTGCCTTCGTAGGTCTTGATGATGTTCTTCATCCACGGAGCGGCATTCGAAGCGTAGGCCTGATAACTGGCTGCTTCGAACAACTCAATCTTGCAGCCGGCGACCGCGACGTTGACCACGCCAATCTTGATGGCTGGCGGAAGATTCGAGACAAGCGTCCGGCCAAAATAGTCGGCTGGGGAAAGGCCGGAAGACGGACGGCACAGCGGCGGCACGGCGGGATACCAGTTGCCTTTCTTGCGCTCCAGCTTGGGGAAGTCCATGGCAGCAAAAACCTGAAAGCGCGGATCCACCGACTCCTTGTCCGCGGCCTCGATTCCCGGAAAGCCCTCCATGTTCGACTGACCGAAGCACAGGAATATCCAGAAGTTGGTGTCGGCTGAAAAAGCCTTCGCGGTGAAGAGCAGAAATCCGGCTACGAGAATGGAGCAGCAGCGATTCATGTCATGGGTCCGGATTCGTCGCGGGATCGCAACTCACTTCTTGAAATAGAGCTGGAGCGTCTCGGCGAGATAATGCCGGGCATTCATCCAGGTGTGGCCGCCCTCGGTGACCAGCGACTGATGGGCGATGTTCTTCCCCTTCAGGTAATCGTCGAACTCAACCGCCTGCTTGTAGAGGAAGTCCGTCTTGCCCACGCCAAGCCAGAGCAGCTTCAGCTTCTTGTTCGTCGCCTTCGGATCGGCCGCCGCAGCGAAGTATTTGTCGAATACTTCTGGCGTGAGATACGCGCTGTAGGAACCAATCCACGCGAACTTGTCGAGGTTGTTGAATCCGGTGAACAGCGATTGCCCACCGCCGCGGGAGAACCCGGCGATGGCGCGCTTCTCGCGGTCACGGCTGACGCGGTAGTTCGCCTCGACGTAAGGCATGATGTCGCGAGTCAGCTCGTCATTGAAGACCTTGTACGTCTCGGCGGCCTGCGGCGACGTCGGAGGCGGTGTACCCTTCATCATGTTCCCGTAGGGCATCACGATGATCATGGGCACGGCCTTTCTCTGCGCGATGAGATTATCGAGAATGAAGTTCGCGCGCCCCACCTTGAACCAAGTTTCCTCCGTGTCCGTGGTGCCGCTGACGAGGTAAAACACCGGATAGGTTCCCCTGCTCTTGTGATACCCCGGCGGAGTGTAAACAATCAGCGGCCGCGTGCGACCCAGCGTCTTCGAGGAGTAAAAGGCGTAGGTCAGTTCCCCGTGCGGCACGTCCTGGATCGAATGCAGGGACGGTGTGGCGCCGGGAATGTCCACGAGGCTTTGCTTGAAGCGTTCGTTCGGGAACAGATCGTGATTGGCCGAATCCGCCACACCAATGCCGTCGATGACGAAGTTGTAGGGATACAAGTTCGGTTCCACCGGGCCGACCCTGATGCTCCACACGCCATTGGTGTCCGCAGTGAGTGCCTGGTTCGCTTTGAGGAACTGGGCACTCAGCTCCACCTTCTTCGCATTCGGCGCACGAACGCTGAAGGTCACCGTGCGATCGGCGTGGACGACTGGTGAAATCAGCGGTGCCGGACGATTGCTCTGGGCAACGGCAATAGCACCAGCGCCGAGCAGGCAGGCGGCGAATCGAAGCAGGGAGAAGTTCATTGGTTACTTGGTCGATGCAGCTTTGTTGCGGTCACTGATGGATTCCTCGATGAGCGTGGCGACGCCGCGAGGGTCTTCCTGCTGGGCCACATGGCCGCCAGTGAAGGTGCGAATGGTCCAGCCACGAGCCACGGCGCGTTGCCAGCTCTTGTCGGTCTTGGCGCGTTCCTCGGCTGATTTATCCTTCGGCACAAAGGCGACGTAGGTGACGTTCAGCGCCTTGGCCGCCGGGTTCTTGTAGGAGACCTGCTGGTTGAAGCATTGGATAGAGTGTTTCACGTTGTGCGGCGGTTTGGCGTCCGCCTTGACCCAGGGCACCTGCATGAAGCCGTCCACAAAGCGCTTCGGATCCGCCGGGCCCTTGCTCCCGAAATGGTCCCAGAGGGACATGCCATCGTCTGGCACGGCGGCATCGAGAAAGACGACGTGCTTGATGCGCTCGGGCACGCGGTCCATGACGCCGGTGATGACCATGCCGCCGTAACTGTGGCCGGTGAGCACGATGTCGTGGAGATCCTCGAAGAGGATCAGGTTCACCACGTCGTTGATGTGCGTCTGGAGATCCACATTCGTGCTGTTGAGATGCATGCGCTCGCCAAGCCCGGTGAGCGTGGCGCGATAAACGGTGTGGCCGTCATCGGTCAGAAACCTGCCACAGCGCTTCCATTCCCAGCCGCCAGCCGTGGCGCCGTGGACGAGGACGAAGGTCTGCTTTTCGGCGGCGTTGGCGGCGACCGTCATGAGCGCCGAGAGCGTCGTAAAGAGAGCGAGCAGAAGAGTGATGCGAAGCGGAGGAGTTTTCATCGGGAGTCTGGTTGGGAGATCAAGTGAACGCGATTTAGCGGTCTTCGGGAAACATGATCTGCGCCGTCTGCCAAAGGTAGCGGCGCCAGTTCAGCCATTCGTGGCCGTGGGAGCTGAGGACGGAGAAGGTTCGGACACCATGGTCATTGAACACGGCCATCGTCCGCATGCTGTTCAGGTAGGCGATGTCGGTCTCGCCCACGCCGAAGTAGATGGGCATGCGGAAACGCTCGTTGATGTTTGTCTGACTCAGGAGCGACCCGATGTTCTCCTTGAACGCCGGCAACTGGTCCGGCCAATAGCCGGAGCTGAACACGTAGAGTTCACCGAAGGTTTCGAGATGCGTGAGCCCGGTGTTGAGCGTCACAAATCCGCCCATGGACAGCCCCGCGACGGCGCGGCTCTCGCGGTTGGTCCGCGTGCGGTAGTGTCCGTCGATATACGGCAGGATGTCCCGCAAGTATTCCTGGGTGCAGGCATCGTCCTCGCCGAGTTTTGGCGGCTTGCCCGAAACCAACCGTCCGGTGTTCGGCATGGCCACAATCATCGGACGCGCCTTCTCCGCAGCGATAAGGTTGTCGAGAATGCAATGGGTGAACCCCTTGGCGGTCCAATGGCTGTCGTTCTCGCCGCCGCCATGATTCAGGTAAAGCACGGGGTAACGCCGAGCGGTGTCGGTGTCGTAGCCCGGCGGAAGATAGACGTGCATCCGCTTCTCTGTTCCGGCGGAAGTCTTATATTGCACGACTTCGACGCGGCCGTGCGCCACATCGTTGGTGGCGTAGAAGGAGACCTCCGTGGGCGCCGGCAACGCCGGAAGGATCGGCACCGGATTCCGTGGCGGCGGCGGCGGCGCGCGGAACCCGCCGCGTCGAGGAGCGGAGTTGGTGGAGGCAGCCGCCGGTGTTTGGCCGACGGCGGGCAACGCGATCAAGACCGTCAGCGCCAGCCAAAGGGCAATTCGCATGCTCTTCGTCATTGAGCCGGACTCTTCTTCGCCTCGGCGATCACCGCGTCGAACGCTGGCTTGGGCCGGTTCTCGCCGTCGAAGAGCAGCGGCTTGCCTTGCGCGCGCCACGAGACGGCGTCGTTCACGCCCCAGAAGGTGACCATCTTCACCGAGGCACGATGTTTCACGAACGCGCGGAAGATTCCGGCGTAAGCATCGGCGAGCTTCTTGTCAGCGTCGCTCACGAGACCGCCTTGAGTAGTCGCCGCGTTGTCAGCCACGTTCGCGCCGAAACCGCGCTGTCCGCCGGCTGCGCTGTTTACGTCGAGCTCCGTGATGTGAATGGGCAGGCCAAGCGTCGCCATTTCGCTGAGCGACTGGTCCATCGTCTCGAAGGTCGTCGCGACGTTGACGTGCGCCTGCGAGCCGATGGCGTGGACCGGCACCTTCTGCGCCTGGAGATCCTTGATGAGCGCGATGAGCCGCTTGCGCTTCGCCGGATTCTCCAGGCCGTAATCGTTGTAGCGGAGAATCGCCTCCGGGTCCGCTTCGTGCGCGTATTGAAACGCCTTGGCGACGAAATCCGGCCCGATGATTTCCGACCACAGCGAGGTCCGCAGAACATTGGTGCCCTGGCCGTCTGCGAGGGCTTCGTTCACGACATCCCAAACCTGGATCTTCCCCTTGTAGCGACCCACGACCGTGTGGATGTGGTCGCGCATCCGCTGATGCAACTCGTCACGCGACGCGCGCGGGCCGTTGTAACGACCGAAGCCGCCACCGCCAAACCCAGGACCGAATCCGCGTCGCCCCGGCTGGTTCGTTCCCGGCGCATTGGTGTTCGCGCCAGCGGCGGACGCGACGGGTGGCCGGTTGGTCGCGGAGGCCGGCGGCGGATTCGTGCCCGCGAACACCCAGTTCGGCGTCTGGCTGTGCCACACGAGCGTGTGACCGACGATCTGCATGTTGTTGCTTTGGCCGAAATTTACCAAGGCATCCGTCGGGCCGAAGTCGTATCCGTCCGCGCCCTCGCGCGGATGAATGAGCTGCCACTTCGTGTCGTTCTCGGCGGTGATTTGGTTGAAGTGCTTTTTGAGCAACACCACGTCCGCGGCGTTCAACTCCGCGCTCCGGCGGAACCCAGCGCCGCCCGTCACCATGCTGCGGTTGACCGCCGTGCCGACCACGAAGTGGTCCTTGAAAGCGTCCTTGAGAGCGATGGTTTTGTCGGCCGACCAGGCGGTTGTTCCCGTGGCCAGGAGCATTGCCGGCAACAAGCCGGCCAGAAGTCTGAGATTAGAGTTGGAGCTTTTCATGTTTGTCCGGGGTTGCATGGCCTTACGGCGACAATTTGATTTTGAGATCCTTCACGGGCGCGCCGGCCTTATCGAGCAAACGCATCGCCCCCTGCCAGCTGTTCTGTTCGTTGGTGACCTTGAACACCATGACATTGATGCCTTTCTTCAAGGTGACCTTGCCCTTGTCCGCATCGAGCAACAGCGGGCGCGGTTCCGTGAAGGCGTAGATGTCCACTCCGTTGAAGTAGATGCGCCCTTGATCGTTGCTGGCCACCGCGAGGATGACGTCCGGCGTCTCTTTCTCGCACTCGATGTAGGTGACCATGTAACCGGCGACGTGATCATTGATGGACTTCAAGGTTTCGTTGAAGTCGAAGTAGTTCGTGGCCGCGGTGACGTTCTGCCACGTCAGTTCCTTGCCGCCGACTTTAACCTTGTCGCCCGCCTTCGGACGAAGCGCTGCTTCGTTCGGGATCTGGTCCTTGAGCAACGCTTCCGCGCACGTCTCGCCGTCGCGAATCGCCACCGGAGCGAGCATGACCCAGTGGCGGATGTAACCCTCGGCGTCCGGACGAAGGCTGTCCGCCGCCGCGCCGCTGACGAGCGACGATCCCAACAAAGCCGCCGCACTAATCGAGGTAAGGAATGTTTTCATGAATGTGATCTGTGAAAGAACTGGTGTCATGGCGTAGCTCATTGCGGCACGAATTTGAACACTTTGCCCTTTGTGCCGAACGCGGAGTTCATCCCGTTCGCCAATACGTAAAGCTCGCCATCAGCATCCTCCCCGAAGGCCCAGATGTAGGACCTGATGCGGCCGTTCGGAAAGTCTTTCACCGCGAGTGGCTCGACCGTCCAGCGAGCGCCAGTCGCGTCCCCCGACAGAATCGTCGCCACGAGCAGCGTGCCGTCGGGAATGGCCATGCTGCGCGACCAGTCGGCGAAGATGTATTTGCCGACGAGCGCGGGAAAGGCTTTGCCGCGATAGACGTAGCCGCCCGTGACGGTGACGCCGAAGGCATTCGAATCCGTCCCGCGACCGCGCAATGTTTTGTAGGTGAGGACGGGATCAACGAACGGTTTGCCATCGGCGCCGACGCTCACGGCGTTGGTCGGGGCGGAACGCGGATTCTTTGGATCGAATCCATCGAAGCCTTCGCGCAGACGCCAGCCGTAGTTGCCGCCGCTGACGATGACATTGATCTCCTCCCATCGATCCTGGCCGACATCCGCGAGAATCAAATCGCGCTTCCCACCGCGATCGAAGGACATGCCCCACGGATTGCGCAGGCCATAGGCGAAGATTTCTGGGAGACCCTTCTTGCCGTCCGCATAAGGATTGTCCTTCGGGATGCCGTAGGGATTGCCGCGATCCACATCGAGGCGCAGCACCTTGCCGAGCAACGTGTCGAGCCGCTGTCCAAAGCCCTCCGGCGGATGTCCGCGTCCCCGCGCGACATCGCCCACATCGTTAGCGGCTCCGCCATCGCCCACGCTCAGGTAGAGGAAGCCGTCCGGCCCAAACGCGATGCGTCCACTGTTGTGATTCCAGTCCGGCTCGTCGATTTCGAGAATCACGCGCTCCGAAGCGGGATCGGCGGACGTGAAATCCGCGCTGACCTTGAACTCACTGAGGCGCTGGGCGTGATCCCACTTGGGCGGTGCGTTCGTCCGCAGCGGCGCGCTGTAAACGACATAGAACTTCCGGTTGGAATTGAACTGCGGATGCAGGGCAAGGCCAAGCAGTCCGCGCTCTTCCATGCCCTTATTGATCGCGACCATCTTCGGGCGCAAATCGAGGAAGAGTTGTTCACCTCGTTTTCCATCGCGGTCGAGCAAATGAATAACCCCGTTCTGCTCGGCGAGAAGCATGCGACCGGAGCCGTCCGCGACCGGAGCCAACGCCATCGGAGCGCCGATGCCTTCGGTGATCAGTTTCAGACCGATGTTCGATTCTGCCATCGCGCGGGGCAGCACGGCGGCAAAGGAAAGGAACGAAAGCAGAATGCAGGCGTAAAGCGTTCGGCGCATGGGTAGGAGGATTCTCAGGGTGTGATTCATCGGTGGATTTTTTCGGTCACTCGTACGGGTTGGCTTTTTTCACCGGCACCGTCACGCCGTCTTTCGGCGGCGTCTTGAGCGTATCGAGATAAGCGAGGATGTCCGCAGTCTCCTGCTCCTTCAGCAGCACGCCGAGCGGCGGCATGGGCGAGATCCCCAAGTTCTCAAATCCTTTGGCGAGTTTGGCGTTCGGGTCCATCAGGCTTTCCGTGATGTAGGCTTTGTCCGCGCGGACGGCGATGCCGTCGAGGATGGGGCCGACATCGCCACCCTTGCCGTTGACCATGTGGCAGGAGGCGCACGCGGCGACCGGGCTGTTGTGGAACAAATCCTCGCCGCGTTTCGCGTCGCCGGCCGTGACCGTGACCACGTTCTCTCCGACGTTCGCGACCTTGTGGATGCGGCCCAGCAACGTGAGCGTGTCGTTCAGGAAAGCGTCGCTGTTGTTGACGGGGACGCGCGAGAGTTGGGCGACGACCGTCTGGATCGCAGGAATGGTCGGGAACTCCACGAGCTTCGCCAACGCCACCTGACGCGTGATCAGATCGGGATCTTGGACGACGGAACTGCTGAAGAACAGTTGGCGGCCGGCCTCGTTCGCCGGCAGGGCGCGAACGGCGTTGCGGCGCAGGGCCGGATCCTTGGAGAGCAACGCGGCCTGATGCGTGTCCTTGTCGAGGGCACCAATGCCTTCGAGCGACCAGAGCGCATGAATCGCGCCCTTGCCGCCGGTCGCGGAACGCACGCGCTTCTTCAACGCGGGCGCGGCGTCCGTCAACTTGTTGTCCACGATCAAGCCCTGGGCGGTGAGGCACCAGAATTGGTTGCCGCTGTCGAGCGCCGCCACGAGTTCGGCGGGCTTCGTCTTGGCGAGGTACTTGATGGAACTGCGCGGACCGTCCTTCCACACGACGCGATAGATGCGGCCGTGGGTCTTGTCACGCAGGTTGTTCTCCGTCTGGTAAGCGCCGCCGCGCCCGGTCGTAGCCTGAACGCCGGCGGATTGGAGACTCGGCGTCGGATTGTGCTGGATGATGAAGCTGTAGAAATCGATCACCCAGACCGCGCCATCAGGGCCGACGTCGGCGAAGATCGGCGACATCCATTCATCGGTGCTAGCGAGCAGGTTGCCGCCGTCGCTGGCCTTGTAGCCGCCGCCGTCGGGCTGAATGTCCATGATGCCGATCAGCTTCGCGGTCGGTTCCGTGACGAGCGCCTTGCCTTGCAGGCGCGGAGGCAGCGCATCGCTGACCATGAAGGCGTGGCCTGCCGCCGCCGTGTAGCCGCCGAAGTTATCGACCATGCGGACATTCGGCGTGTTGGGATGCATCCTCATGCCGGGCGCGAGCGACTTGGCGGAGGGAAGCCGGCGCACATTCACGGTCGATGCAGCCGGTGCGTCACCCGGCTTGTCATCGAGGCGGTATCCGGGACGAAATCCACCACCGCCGCCGCCGCCGCCACCTCCTGCTCCTCCGCGCCTTCCCGCGCCGGGCTGCGTCGGGGTCAGAATATGGGCCGGGAGGTAGCCGTAGAAAGTCGGGTGACCATTGGCCGTCGAGCCGAAGACATCGCCGTGTTCATTGAGGCCGAAGCCCCAGGTATTGTTGTTATACTGATGGAGGAATTCCAGCGCCGAGCCATCGGCCTTGAAACGGAACACGCCCTGGCCGAACTGCATGTCCTTGCCGCCGACGGTTCCTCGGAAGTTCGAGTAACCGACCGCGCCGTAAAGCCAGTTATCGAAGCCGCGTCCGAGATTGCTCTGCTGGGCGTGAGTGTCGCCGGTTCCCCAGCCGGGCAGAATGGCCTGACGGACATCGGCCTTGCCGTCGCCGTCGGTGTCCTTCAGGAAGAGCATGTGGCGCGCTTCCGAAACCAGGATGCCGCCGTTCACGAACACCATCGAGGTCGCAAGGTTCAACTTGTCGGCGAAGACGGTGAACTTGTCCGCGCGGCCATCGCCGTCGGTGTCTTCGCAAATCTTGATGCTGTCATGGCCCGGCTCGCCTTCGGCCACGAGACCGTGCGGATAATCGCGGGCCTCGACGACCCAAGCGCGTCCGAGCTCGTCCCACGCCATGTAGATGGGCTTCACGATGTCCGGCTCCGCGGCGAAGAGTTGCAGATCGAAATCCGCCGGCACCTGCGTGTAACGCATGGAATCCTTCGGCGAGAGCGGAGCCTGGTATTTCACCGGCTCCGCGCGTCGTTCGTAATTCGGCACTTCGCCGGGCAGACGCGCCAACGATGGACGCGAAGCGAGCGACGCCTCCCAGTCTGACTTCGCCTTCTTGCTAATCGCACCGAGCACGGCTTCACGGAGAACTCCATCCGCCGGACGCTGGCCATCGGAGTATTTGATCAGCCCTTTGCCCGCGCTCTTGAAACCGTCGAGCACCTTTTGCTGGGCCGCGCCGATGTCGGCGTCGGGCATCACCTGCACCACGGCATCAAAGTGCTTGAGGTAGCCTTCCGTGAGGTTGGCGACATCGGTGCGATGATTAAAATAGATCGCCTCGGGCGCGAGCGTTTGGCCCGGCAGATAAACGTAGTTCGTGCGCCCGCCACCGAACCCACCGCTCCGCCCACCACCGCCCATGCTGGTCTCGCCGAGATACAGAACCTGGAGCGGACGATTCGGCGCGTCAGCGGCAAAGGCGTTAAGAGCGACCAATCCCGTGACTAGGATGGAAAGAATTTTTTTCGTGTTGTTCATGCAATGAGCGGCGTTGGTATCCACGAATGAACACGAATCGAAACGAATGCAAGCACGCGGACCCATGGCCGGGCCCGCAATTCGTGTTCATTCGAGTCCATTCGTGGTGGCTGAAAGGGTTACGGCTTGGCGGCGGGCTTGAAGATTAACTGCGCAAAGTTGTAGAGCCCCTTCTTCCAGTGCTGGAAGTCGTGCGCGTGCTCATCGACGTGCCAGATGTGCGGCACGTTCTTTTCCTTCAAGTAGGCGTGGACATTCTGGCTGATGCGAATGAGGCCGTCTTTGTTACCGCAGGAGACATAGAGGAGTTTCAACTGCTTGCTCGCCTTCTCGGGGTCCGGCACCAACTCGGCTCCGGGCTTCGTGTTCGGCGCGGAGGAAAATCCGCCGACCCACGCGAAGGTGTCCAGATTGCCGAGGCCGAAGTTCAGCGACTGCCCGCCGCCCATCGAGAGACCGGCGAGCGCGCGGCTTTCGCGGTCCTTGATCACGGAATACTTCGCCTCGATGAACGGGATGAGGCTGCCCAGCAGATCTTGATCGAACTTGCCGAAGGCGGGCGCGGTGGCCATCGCGTTCGGACCGGGCCGGTCGTCGGGTTGCGCGCGACCGTTCGGCATCACAATGATCATGGGCGTGGCCTTCTTGTCCGCGATGAGATTGTCGAGAATGACGTTCGGATTCCCGCCGCGTCGCCATTCCTCCTCGTCGCCGCCAATGCCGTGCAGGAGGTAAAGCACCGGATACTTCGTGTCGGGCGAATAGCCGGGCGGAGTGTAAACGAGCGCCTTGCGTTTGTTGCCGACCGATTTGGAATCGTACTCCACCATCTCCAGCTTCCCCTGCGCAACGCCGTCGCGCGCCTTGTCGAAACCCTGCGGTGCATCCGGGAACGCCGGCTTGTCATCAGGCTTCAACTCGATCGGCCCGCCGAAGCCGCGGCGGCCGCCAGGCCCGCGAGGAGCGCCATCGCGTTTGGCCGTGGCCTCTGAACTGCCAAAGTCGCCAACCTTGCGCGTGAACTTGATGTCGCCGTCCGCCACCTTGCCCGTGAAGGTAATGTCGATTTCGCGATCCTGAATCTTGAGCTGCTCGATGAACGTCACCGTGTCGCCCTCGACCTTGCCGTCCTTGAACTCAACGTCGCGCTTCTCGCCGTCGCGCTCGACGCTCGCCTTGGCGGTCAACTTCGCGCCGTCCTGCTTGAGGTTGAACGTGTATTTCTGCAAACCGCGCTGGGTTTCAAACTCGGCTTTCCAAGTGCCAGTAACGTCCGCCGCAAACGCGGACAGGGACGCGAGCGCCAGGCTCAGGAGTGTGATGTGGATCTTCATGATCGTGGTGATGGTTGAGGTGGATCGTAAATCGATGAGTCAGTCCTTGAACAACAACGGCGCGAACTCGCGCAGACTGCGCCGCCAGGCGAGCCATTCGTGCCCGGTCTTCGGCGATTCGTAGAACACGGCATTGACGCCCGCCGCCTTGAGCGCGGCGGTGGTCTCCTTGGGATCACCACCAAAGCCGCGCCCGCCCACCCGGTTGGTGCCCAGTTCGCTGCTCCCGTAGCTGATGAACACGAGCTTCACCGCCTTCTTGAACTTCGCCATATCCGTGATGTTCGTCGGGGCGATGCTCCCGCCGCTGAACACGCCGATGTGCGAGAACTTGTCGAGATGCGCCGGCGCGATGGCGCGCGTCTGCATGCCACCCATTGAGAGACCGGCCATCGCGCGTTGCGGTTGTTTGGCAATGGTGCGGAAGTTGGCGTCGATGTAGGGAATTAGGTCTTCGGTGACCACTTTCTCGAAGGCGCTGAAATTAAACCCGCCGCGTCCGCCCGGTCCGGCACCCGATGGGGCCGCGTTGGTCGGACGCGGGCCGCTAACGCCGCCGTTCTCCATCACGATGATGAAGGGCTTCGCTTTACCCTCGGCGATCAAGTTGTCCATGATTAAGCCCGCATGTCCCTGGCTGCCCCACCCCGTTTCATTCTCACCGCCGCCATGTTGGAGGTAGAGCACCGGATACCGTTTCCGGGTGCTCTTGTCGTAATCGGGCGGCGTGTAAACGTAGATGCGGCGCAACTTGTCGGTGGACTTCGAGAAGTAATGCATCTCGCGAAGCTGTCCATGCGGCACGTTCTTGAGCGCATAGAAGTCCGCATCCGTCGCCGGAATCTCCACCGCGCTGCCCCAGCGGCTGGAGCCGAAGTAATAGCGACTGTTCGGATCAGGCACCTCGGCGCCATCGATCTTGATGGCGTAATAGTGGAAACCTTCATCCAGCGGCCGCGTGTGGCCATACCAAGCACCGTCCTCGCCTTTCTTAAACTCGCTGCTGTCACGGAACGTGCAGCCCACACTCTTGGCTTCCGGCGCGACGATGCGGAACTTCACGCGCCCCTCCGAGTTGTATTGCGGATACTGTTTACCCGCCTGGTTCGAAGGGCACGGCTTCCAGTCGTTGACCGGTTCGGCGGTTTGGGCCACACAAAGCTGGCCAGACAGAATCAAGGCGAACGCAAGGAGCGAGAGTTTGGTTTTCATGAAGTGATGGTTGGTGTGTGTGACAGCGGTGAAGGCACAAAGGTTTCAGTTTCGACTTGGACGGGCAGATTCCGGTTGCGGTTTACCGACGGAGTACAGCCCACGAATCTCCTCCCCGCTCAAGGCCCGGCTGAAGAGGCAGAAGTCATCCATCGCGCCGCTGAAGTTGCGGATCATGAACGGATCGTTCTTGGGGAAACCGCGCGCGTTCCAGTTCCCGAGTTCCGCCACGCCGATGCGGAACGGCGGAGCGATCTTCAGCGTGTGTTCGCTGACTGGAACACCATTGAGGTAATGGACCACGCGCTTCGACTCCCCATCCACGACCACCGCCAGATGGATCCAGAGCCCGAACTGATCGAGCCTGAGCGCCTGAGGGCTGGTGGTAATCTGGAACTCGCGGGGTTCGGTGCCGATGGCCGTCAACGCCAGCACGCCGTCCTGGCGAACCGACCAGTGAACGGTGCCCGCCTCGAAGCCATCGCTCATGAACAGCGAGTTGATCTGGCGATCCAATCCTTGCACGCGCACCCAGGCCGCCAACGTTAGCGCGGTGTAGTCACCCGCGACCTCCAGCCGCACACGGTCACTCATGCCGCGGAACTCCAGCGCCCGTTTGTCCGGCCAGCGGCCCTCGGTCCACTGGCAGCCGACGATCGCCGCGTCCTGCATCGCGTCTTTGCGCCGGCTCGCATTGGCGAGGCGCCAGTCGGAAAGATCCACCGACTCGAAATCAAAATGCACCAGCAGCGTCGGGTCTTCATCAAGGCGACTGCTGGCCGCGCGCCATTGTTCGTGACGCAACACCTCTGCCTCGGACGATTTGTTCTGCAGATCAAATAGCGTCGCGAACCGGGAACGACTGGCGGGAACGAGCCGGGCGGCCGACGCGCCGTCCGCAATGGCGCCCTGCCCTTCGAGCATGCTCTGCTTGGCAGAACTCGCCGGTGATTGAAACTCCACGCTGCCTTTGAAAACGTGCAACTCCGTCTCTCGCGCGCCGACATCGATTCCGAACACCGTTCCAAGATCCGTCACCGTCATGCGCGGTGTGCGCACGCGAAATCCTTTCGCCGGCGGCGGCACCTCCGCAATCAGTCGTCCGCCGAGACAGACTACTTCGCCCGGCGACACCAGCTGCAGCTCGGCCGGACCTTCCATCACCAACCGCGCGCCGCTGTAGAACACGATCTGCACGAGACCGGACTTGAGCCGGAGCCAGCCCGGCTCCAACGGCGCGCCCAGGCGCGGATTCTCCCCGGGCTGCTGCCACACCGCGTCCGCGACACGATTCAGCATCGCGACCGCTTTGCTGGTATCCCCCTGACGCGCGCCCGGCTCAGTGCGAAACACCCACCACGCACCCGACAGCAGCAACGCGACACACGCCGCCAGAGCGAGGAGCCATGTGAGTCGAGGAGCGCGTCGCGCCGGTTGAATCGTCAGAACATTCATCGGAGAAGCAGTTGGCTCCGAAGTTTCGCTCGCGAACAGATCCGGGTCCGAAGCCAGTCGCGAGTGAAGTTCCAAACGCAGAATGTATTCGTCGCGCGCCGCTGGATGACTTCGCAACAATGCGTTCAACGCCCGCAACTGGTCGTCCGTAGCCGAGCCGTGAAAAACCGCGGCGACGGCGTGATCAAACTCGGGTGAAGGAAATGCCAAGCTCATTGGACGACCCCCTCCGGCTTGGCGGCGTTCTCGATGCAACCTTGAAGCGCCTGTCGCACGCGCTGGAGCGTTTTGTAAGTCGCCGCCACGGTCCGGCTTGAAGTCTCCGCGAGCTTCTCAATGGAATCGCGGCGATAATAATAGCCTTCCACCAACGAGCGCTGCTCGTCGGGCAGCTTGTTCAAGCAGCCCTCCAGATGCTTCAGGCGAACTTCGATTTCCGGCCGCAACTCCTCACGGCGCTGGGCCAGTTCCTCGGCCAGTCCGCCCTCCAGCAATGCCTGCCAGCGCTGGCGACGCTCGATCCATTGCTTTGCCTTGTTCAACGCGAACCGGCAGGCCCACGGCGTAAACGGCTGGTTCGGATCATACGCATCGAACTTCTCCCACAACGAGATCGCCGTTTGTTGCACGATATCCTCCGCGTCAGCCACATTCGGGACCAGCACGGCGACGTAGCGAAAGATCTCCCGCTCGCTGCGTAGAAACAGCGACAGGAACCGCTGCTGCGCGGCGCTTCGATCATCGGACTGATGCGTTTTCCCAAAGGGCATGTGACAGGCTATGCCAATACTTCCGGCCAGCCACGGATTTTGGACAACAGATCAATCAACATTCTGCACCAGACCGCCAGCTCACCCAGAATTTCGCTCCGCTCAATCTAGGAACGAGAGAGATCATCGCTCCGCGGAAACAAGATTGCCCGGAGCTCTTGGTGAAACAGTAGACAGGCGCGATTGGGCCGAGCAGACTTCGCGAGGGAACCCAGTTCATCGCGCTCCATCCATGAACCGTTGCCATTTGTCCTCAACCTTGCGGTTGTTCGGAAGAGCCGCCGCCGTTTTGGCCAGCGTCGTCTTCTTCCAACCTGCTTTTGCCGCCGTAAAAATCGGAACGGATTGGCCGGCATGGCGCGGGCCAACGCGAGACGGCATTGCCGCAGCCGGGCAGACCCCGCCGCTGTTCTGGAGCGGGAATTCGAACATCGTCTGGCGCGCCGCCATTCCCGGTCGCGGGCACAGCTCGCCGACCGTGGTCGGGGACAACATCTACCTGTCGACCGCCGATCCAACGCAGCGCAGTCAGTCAGTCCTTTGTCTTGGGCGCGAGTCTGGAAAGCTCGTCTGGCAAACGGTCGTTCACGCCGAGGGTGCCGATCCGGGGCGCCATTCCAATTCCTCAGCAGCATCGCCGACAGTGGCAGTCGACGGCGGGCAGCTCATCATCAACTTCCTCAATAACGGTGCGGTCTACACTTCAGCCTTGAATCTCGAAGGCCGGTTGCTCTGGCAGCAAAAGATTTGCGCGTATCAAACTCACCAAGGCTACGCAGCCTCGCCGGTGATTCACGAATCAATCGTTCTCGTCTCAGCGGATCACAAGGGCGGCGGCCTCGTTGCGGGATTGGACCGCAAGACTGGTCGCATCGTCTGGAGCGAATCGCGCCCAAAGCATCACAACTACACCACGCCGTCCGTGCTCAACGTCAGCGGCCGCCTGCAAATGGTTCTCGCCGGCTGCAATTTGATCACCAGCCTCGATCCGCTCACAGGCAAGAAGCTGTGGGAGATTGACGGTTCCACGGAGGAATGCGTCGTGACAGCAGTGACCGACGGCGAGCGCGTGTTCACCAGCGGCGGTTATCCGAAGAATCACACGATCGCCGTGACCGCCGACGGCTCGGGTAAAGTCGCCTGGCAAAACAACGCGCGTGTTTACGTGCCTTCAATGATTCAAAAAGACGGCCATCTCTACGCGGTGATGGACGCCGGACTCGCCGTCTGCTGGAAGTCAGATACCGGTGAGGAATTGTGAAAGGAGCGTCTCGGCGGGGATTTCTTCGCGTCTCCGGTGATGGTGGGAGATCTCATTTACGCTTCGAACGTGGGCGGAAAGACATTCGTCTTCGAAGCCACGCCGAAGAGCTTCCGCATTCTTGCCCAGAATCAACTTGGCAACGAGGCGTATGCGTCTCCGGTCGTCTGCGGGAACCGCGTTTATCTCCGCGTCGCAAACCGCGGCGATACCCGCGAGGAATTCCTCTACTGCATCGGAAACGACGAGGCCTCGAAGCGCTAACCTTCGCCAAAGGTCGGCGAACTCAGGTCGTGCTGGCCCACAAGGGCGCCAGATCCGGATCGCGTCGCGCTTCCTGTTTCAGCGTCTTCGCATCGCCGAGCTTGCAGGCGCGGTCCAACCATTTTCGTGCCGTTTCGATATCTCCCAATTGCGCGGCGTAGCAGGCGAGATTGTAAGGGACCACCCATTCGTCGAGGAACTTTCCAACGACAGGCAGCAATGTGTCCCAGGCTTCCTTGGTCCGTTTCAACTCGTGCAGAGCGTAGGCTCGACGCAGGTAGCCGAGGGATTGCTCCGGCTCATGGCCGATCAATACTCCGGCCAGCTCCACCACTTGCTCCCATTGCTTCGCCGTTGATCGAATCTCCACGCGCAGCTTCAAGACCATGAGGTGATCCTGAAGTTCCGGTCGGATCTGGGCCAACTCCTCTTCCGCGGAACGCCAGTCGCCCAGCTCCAGCCAGCCTTCTGTGGCTTGGAGCAGCATGGTCTCACTCGAATTGAATGGCGACTTGTTCACGTAAACGAATCGGCAGATGCCAGTCGGGAATTGAAGTTCACCCGGCGCGTCCGATGCAAGATTTGTCCGTCAAAAACTGAGCCCGGCACGGCAATTCATCATCGATTTTGCTCCTTCGCCGGGCTTGGCAAAACCCGAAAAGTGTAGTTCACTATCGCCGTCGTCATGAAAACTCTCCTCGCCATCGTCACCACAGCGGTTGCTGTTTCCGCCTCGGCCCAGAACTATTCCATCGACTGGTTCACCATCGATGGCGGCGGTGGAACGAGTTCCGGTGGCGTGTACTCTCTCTCCGGCACCATCGGCCAGCCCGATGCCGGCGCGACAATGACCGGTGGGCAATACACTCTCGTGGGCGGGTTCTGGGCACTGCCGTTTGCCATCCAGGAGCCCGGCGCACCCACGCTCGCCATCGAACCATTTGGTTCCGGCCAAGCTCGTATTTCATGGACGCCGAACACGCCAGGTTTCGTCCTTCAGGAAAACGCGAATCTCAGCACCGACACCTGGGTGAATGCTCCGAGTGGCGCCAGCAATCCGGCGATCGTTCCCGCCACGCTGCCGCTCAAAGCGTACCGCCTTCGCAAGCAGTAATCTGTCAGCGGAAGCTCAGCGACCCGCAAGCGCCGCCGTCAACGCCAGCTTAGCGGCTCTCACCTTTGCCTCACTGGCCTCCCGCCACTGATATTCCTGACCGTTGCTGAACGTGCCCATGCTGCAACGTTCGTTGCGAAACTTCATCCCGCTGTGCACTTCCGCCCGGGCGCTGAGATGAATCTCCCGGACGCCGGTGGCGCGGATAATGTCCCCGGCATTTGCCTCCGTCACGCCGCCTCCTGGCATGATCGACAGGCGATCGCCGGCTTTCTTTACCAGATCTTGAATCACGCTTTGGCCTGATGGCACATCCGGCGCGCCACCCGACGTCAACACGCGGCGAATGCCGAGGCTCACGATGTCATCCATCGCTTCCGCCAAATCCCGCGTCATGTCGAACGCGCGATGAAACGTCACGTCCATCCCACGCGCCGCATCCAGCAGACGCCCGCAACGTTCTCGATCAACGCGCCCGTCCGCCTTGAGACATCCAATGACGACTCCATCAGCGCCAAGCTCTCGAGCCAGACGGATGTCGTGGCGCATCACCGTCATCTCATCCTCCGAATACAGAAAGTCGTAGCCACGCGACCGGATGATCACCATCAACCCACCACGAAACGCCGCCCGCACTTCGCGGATCATTCCCGCGCTTGGCGTCGTGCCGCCCTCGGGCAGGTTCGCGCACAGCTCCACCCGATCCGCGCCGCCCGCCGCCGCTGCTCGCGCCGATGCCACCCCGTCAATGCAGATTTCCAACATGCGCGTCATCCTTCCCTTCCCCGCCCCGCTGGCAAGCCGGATTCGCAGGGCAATCACCACCGAGCGCACCTTAATTGCTGTGAAATACCGAACTGACGATCATTGCCTCACGAGTTGGTTATCGACGACGCAGATGTCCGTAGTGCACTGGATTGGCAGACCTCCGCAATTCTGCTCTACTCACCATATTGATTATTCGAGAAGGATGATTCTCCGCTGGCACGTGAGTTAATCGATCGTCGAGAAGCCTGGTGTTGTCGCTTTTCGTCTCCCGTGGGCTACGTCTGTCTTGAATACCGTGTCGAGGACTCGCTTGAGGACATAGACCACGTCATGCCAGCCAGCGGAATCGCGTTCACAGGTCTACTAGGGTGGAGAGACGAATCGTGGCTGGCCCACGGATTGGGCCGCAAAACAGGAAGAACGTCGTGGCTTTGCACAGGCCACGGCACAAAACAAAGAATGGAGCTGTCTTATGAATGCGTTCAACAAGAGGGCATTACTGGTGGTGGATGATTCGCGCGACGACGTGGAGCTGTTGAAGAGGGCTTTCTACAAATCAGGCTGGACGAATCCAATCGTGATTCTCTCCGATGGTGAAGCCGCCATCGACTACCTGGTCAGCCGACTCGAGGCCGGCAAAAGCGAATGGGAATCGCTGCCGATAGCAGTCCTGACGGATTTGAAGATGCCAAGAGGAGATGGATTCCAACTCTTGCAGTGGATCAGGGGCCAGGCCGTCCTCGATCATGTTCTCAGGGTCGTGATTACCAACTCGAACATCGAGAGGGACGTACGACGCGCTTTCGATGCCGGCGCAAATTTCTTCCTTACCAAGCCGGCCGACTACGAAGACTTCGTCATGTTTGCCGCCAACTTCCTCGCATGGCTGAGGCTCAACCGTTATCCAGAGGAAACCACTCCCGCGCCCACCCGGTCTCTGCTGCTCCCAGCGACCATTCATCGCCCACTCACCTCGCCCGAGAGAAAAGCTGTGGATTTCACCCCTCGGTCCTCGGCCATCCAGCGGAAGCAGCACTGACCTCGCAGGTCCGATCTCCGGACGCTGTGAGGATCGCCAAGAGTGCGGCGTGCGATTCAAACTTCTGAACCTGATTTCACGGTGGACCTCACCCGCGACTTTGGCAGAGTAACGCCATGTTCCCGTTCCGCTGTTATCGAATCGCCGCCGGCATCCTGATCGCGCTCGCTGGAACGCTGGCCTGTTCCGCCGCGCCAGCATTCGTCGATGTCTTCGTCAACGGCAAGGAAGGTTATCCCGCGTATCGCATTCCAGCCCTCGTCACAACCACGCGCGGCACGTTGCTCGCGTTTGCCGAAGGCCGCGCCACGCTCCGCGACCACGCCGAGAACGATCTCGTGCTCAAGCGCAGCACCGACAGCGGCAAGACATGGAGCGCGGTACAAGTCGTCCACGAGGACGGCACCAATTGCCTCAGCAATCCCACCGCAGTCGTACTGCGAGAGAATGGTCGCGTGCTGCTGATGTATCAGCGCTATGCGAAGGGTTTCGATGAACACAAGGCCGAGCCGGGACTCGATGGGCCGCGCGTTTGCAGAACCTTGATTCAGCACAGCGATGACGACGGCATCACCTGGTCGAAGCCCGTTGAAATCACCGCGCAAGTAAAACGTCCCGCCGAAGTCACCAGCACGGCGACTGGCCCCGGAATCGGCATTCAACTCGCACGCGGCAAACACGCTGGACGCATCCTGATACCTTTCAATCAAGGGCCTTACGGCAAATGGAAGGTTTACGCGGCCATCAGCGATGACGGCGGCAAGTCCTGGCGCTACGGCGATACCGCGGCTGAAGGCGCCGCCGGACACGCGAACGAAGTTCAGTTTGTCGAACTCGCCGACGGCTCCGTCATGCTCAACGCGCGCAACCAAGGCGGCGGGTTGAAACAACGCAAGATCGCCAACAGCCGCGACGGCGGTGAGACGTGGTCCACCACGCAACACGACGCGACGCTGATCGAACCGACCTGTCAGGCGAGCATCCTGCGGCATCCGGGCGGCGGCGATCCCGCGAAGGACGTGCTTGTCTTCAGCAATCCCGGAACGCAGACCGGCCGCACGAACGGCGTGATTCGCCTGAGCCGAGACGACGGAAAAACTTGGCCCACGTCCCGCATACTCCATCCCGGCGGCTTTGCCTACAGCTGTCTCACGTCGTTGCCAGATGGCGCGATCGGCTGCCTCTTCGAGCGCGATGGCTACAAGACGATCACCTTCGCGCGTTTCACGGTGAACTGGGTGGAAGGCAAGGAGTGAACCGACGCCATTTCATCACCTCCGCCGCGGCGCTGCCGTGGGCCATCACCGGCTGCGCGCATCGCTCGCAACTGACTCGCGATTGGACACGCCTCGCGCCGCTACCGGATTCGCTCGGCGTGGCCGGACCGTTCGCCGGAGTCAGCGGTGATTCGCTGCTCGTCGCCGGTGGCGCGAATTTCCCTAACGGACTGCCGTGGGAAGGTGGGAAGAAAGTCTGGCACGACACCGTCTACCGCCTCGCTGCGCCTGACGGCCGATGGACCATCGCGGGCAAACTTCAACGACCGCTCGCCTACGGCGTCTCCGTCTCCACGCCCGATGGACTCGTCTGCATCGGCGGCAGCGACGCGACGCAACATTATCCGGGAACGTTTCGACTTTTCCTAAAAGGCGATGCGCTGCGCGTGGAACCGCTGTCATCCCTGCCCAAGCCAATCGCCAACGCCACGGGCGCACTCGTTGGCTCCCACATTCTGCTCTTCGGCGGCTCGACCAAGCCCGGCGAGAAAACTGCGTTAAATCAACTCTGGGCTCTCGACCTCAACCGTCTTTCCGCCGGCTGGAAGGAACTTCCCGCGCTGCCAGCGGCGCCGCGCTTTCTCGCCACTGCAGCCAGTCACGCCAATGACTTCTACGTCTTCGGCGGAATCAGCGTGAGCGAGGCTAGCCCCGTTGCAGCGCGGGTGTATCTCCGCGACGCCTGGCGTTACCGTTGGAACTCCGGCTGGCAACGTCTCGCCGACCTGCCTCGGCCGATGGCAGCCGCTCCTTCCCCGGCGCCCGTCACCGGCAGTGAGATCGTCATTCTCCCCGGCGATGACGGTTCCCTCGCAGGCTTTCAACCAACCACAAAGCATCCCGGCTTCAGCCGACGCACGCTGGCCTACGATATTCCGCTCAACCAATGGCGCGAAGGCGGCAAAGTTCCCTTCGCGCAGGTCACCACGCCGTGCGTTCGCTGGCAACGACGTCTCGTGATCCCCAGCGGCGAGATCCGCCCGGGCGTTCGTTCACCAGAAGTTTGGTCACTGCCCATTTCATGACTTCCTCGAATCATTCCCTCGCGCGCTACGCTTGGCTGGTCGTCGCATTGCTGTTCCCGGTCGCGCTGCTGAACTATCTCGATCGCCAGATGCTCGCGGCGATGAAGTTCTCCGTCATGACGGACATCCCGGACATCGGGACCGACGCGAACTGGGGCAAGATGCTCGGCCAGTTCAAATGGGTCTACGCGTTCTTCAGCCCCATTGGTGGTTACATCGCGGACCGCTTCAGCCGGCGCTACACGATCTGCGGAAGCCTGTTCGTCTGGTCGGCGGTCACTTGGGCGACCGGACACGTCACCACTTACGATGGCTTGTTGCTCACGCGTTCGCTCATGGGCATCAGCGAAGCGTTCTACATTCCCGCCGCGCTCTCGCTCATCGCCAGCTTTCACATGGGCGAAACCCGCTCGCGCGCCGTCGGCCTGCATCAAATGGGCATCTACACCGGCGTCATCATCGGCGGATTCAGCGGCTACGTCGCCGATGCGGCGCACTTCGGCTGGCGCTTTGCCTTCGACGCCTGCGGCATCTTCGGCGTGCTCTACTCCATCCCGCTGCTCTTCCTCCTCCGCGACGCGCCGAAACCTGCAACTTCCGCCGACGCGCCCGCCATCTCCGTCTGGCAATCCACGCGCGGCCTGCTCACCAACGGCTCGTTCATCCTGCTCGTGCTCTACTTCACGCTGCCAGCGCTCGCGGGCTGGGTGGTGCGCGACTGGATGCCGGCGATTCTCAAGCAGCAGTTCAACATCAAGCAAGGCCCAGCCGGCGTCGCCGCCACCAGCTCGTGGCAAATGGCCGCCATCATTGGCGCATTCGTCGGCGGCTGGCTCGCGGACCGCTGGATGCCGCACAACCATCGCGCGCGGATTTTCATCAGCGCCATCGGCATGGCCATGATCGTCCCGGCAATCTTTGGCGTGGGCAACGCCAGCAGTCTCTTCATCGCGATCAGCTTCCTCGCACTATTTGGACTCGGCTGGGGATTCTTCGACTGCAACAACATGCCGATCCTCTGCCAGATCGTGCGGCCCGAACTCCGCGCCACCGGCTACGGCATCATGAACCTCGTCAGCATCAGTTGCGGCGGCTTCGCGGACTGGGGCTTCGGCATCCTGCGCGATCGCCAGGTGCCGCTAAACCTCACTTTCAGCATCTTCGCCAGCGCAGCGATCGTCTCCATCGTGCTGGTGCTGCTCATTCGTCCGCGCAAGACAGACGCAGAGACGCGGGGATAGGGAGATACGGAGAAAAGTCATGGCAAACATTCGAACATTCCGCGAATTGAAAGTGTGGCAGCGGGCGATGGACGCCGCGATGCGCATCTTCGAACTCACGAAACGGTGGCCCGCTGAGGAACGCTATTCGTTGACCGACCAGATACGGCGTTCGTCCCGCTCCGTGCCTGCGAATATCGCTGAGGCTTGGCGAAAGCGACGTTATCCAGCGGCCTTCGTCAGCAAGCTGAACGACTCTGAAGGCGAAGCGGCCGAAACTCAGACTCACCTCGAAATCGCACGACGTTGTCGTTACCTAACCGACCTCGAAGTGAAATCACTTGATGACGATTACGAAGAGATTTTGGCCATGTTGGTAGTGATGGCCGCCAGTCCCGACAAGTGGACAGTCCGTAAATCATCTGCTTCCCCACGTATCCATTGAAGCAATCAAACCCATGGCCAACTCTTCCTTCCCCGCGTCTCCCTCTCCCCGTGTCTCCGCGTCCCGGTTGACCGGCCTCGTCGCCGCCACTCACACACCGTTCCACGCGGACAGTTCGCTGAACCTCGCCATCGTCGAGAAGCAAGCGGCGCACTTGATCGCGAACGGCGTGCGCACCGCGTTCATCGGCGGCAGCACCGGCGAAAGTCACTCGCTCAGTCTGGAGGAGCGCCGCGCGCTAGCGAAACGCTGGTTCGAAGTCACGCGGGGCAGTGAGCTCAAGGTCGTCGTTCACGTCGGCTCGAACTGCCTCACCGATGCCGCCGCGCTTGCGCGTCAGGCGCAGGAACTCGGAGCGCTCGCCGTGTCCGCCCTGTCACCCTCCTACTTCAAGCCTCGCTCCGTCGATGTCCTGATCGATTGCTGTGCGCAGATTGCCAGCGCGGCTCCGGAGACACCGTTTTACTTCTACGACATTCCGGTGCTCACCGGCGTGAACCTGTCGATGCCGGAGTTTCTCGGCACCGCCCGGGAACGCATCCCAAGCCTCGCCGGACTCAAGTTCACCAACCCCGATCTGATGAGCTACCAACTCTGCCTGCATGCCAAGGGCGGCTCATTTGATTGCCCGTGGGGCATCGACGAAGCGCTGCTCGCCGCGCTCACGATGGGCGCAACCGGCGCCGTCGGCAGCACCTACAATTTCGCCGCGCCGATCTACCACCGCTTGATGGCCGCCTTCGCGAAGGGAGATCTCGCCGCTGCCCGCGCCGAGCAATTCCGCAGCGTGCAGGTGGTTCAAACTCTCGCCCGGCCCGGCTACATGGGCGCGGCGAAGGCGTTGATGAAGAGGCTCGGCGTAGATGTCGGTCCTGCGCGGTTCCCGAACACCTCGCTCACCGGCGATCAGGCCGCCGCGCTCGAACGCGAACTGCAAGCCCTCGGCTTCTTCGACTGGCTCTAGGCCGTCGAGAGTTCACTTGCCGAAGTTGCGTTCCTCCTGCCAGCGTTCCTCCATGTCACAACTTTCCGCGAGAGACAAATGGCTGGCGCGCTTCGGCGAGGCGCTGGCTGACGGGACGTTCGTGAAGCTCACTCTCGCCTCCTATCGTGGCGGAGACACGGCGTTGAAGAATGTCTTCGCGCGCCCGGTGGATCTGAAGGAGGGCCGTCGCCTATCGTTCGTTTACCGCTACGCCACGCGGGATGTGACCAAGAACTTCGACTACGAGGAGGCGCTGGAACTCGTGACCGATCTCTTAGGCCAGCAATTCAAGAAGGCGCATCTGTTCAGCACTCGATGGACTTCCGAGATCGAATTTCGCGAAGGCAAACCGGCCCGGCTCATTGAAGGCAAGGCTCTTCACACCGAACCGCCCACCACCACGCACGACAAGCCACGCGCGCACGCCATCGTCGCCGAGAATTCCGCCTGGCTCCGCGCGCTCGGCGTCACGACACCGGAGGGGAAAGTCGCTCGTGGCATGGAGGCGAAATTTCGGCAGATCAACAAATTCGTGGAACTGCTGGACTCCCTCCTGCCCGCCTCTGCTCCCACCGATGCACCGCTCTCGATCGTCGACATGGGATGCGGCAAAGGCTACCTGACGTTTGCCGCGTACGAGTTCCTTCAACGCGCCGAACGCCGCTGTGAAATGCGCGGCATCGAATCGCGGCCGGAGCTGGTGACACTCTGCAACAGTGTCGCCGCGGAATCGGGCTTTGAAGCTTTGAAGTTCGAAACCGGCACGATCGCGAACGCGAAGCTCAATCGCGCGGATGTGGTCATCGCGCTCCACGCCTGCGACACCGCCACGGATGACGCCATCGCCAAGGGGATTAGCGCCGGCGCGACTCTGATTCTTGTGTCGCCGTGCTGCCACAAGCAGCTTCGTCCGCAACTTGTCGCACCGGCACCGCTCAGCGCCGCGCTGCGTCACGGAATTTTGCTGGAGCGCGAGGCGGAGTTCGTCACCGACGCGTTGCGCGCGGCGTTACTCGAATGGGCCGGTTACGACACGAAGGTATTCGAGTTCATTTCCACCGAGCACACCGGAAAGAATCTGATGATCGCCGCGACGAAGCGCAGCGGTCCCGCGCGGGGCGAGAAGTTGGAACGGCAGGTCCGCGAACTGGCGTCGCACTACGGCATCCGCCGTCAACAACTCGCGCAGCACCTTGGATTTCATCTGGCCACGGAGCCGCAAACCGCATGAAGCCGCTCACCTGGGAAACCCTGAACTGGACGGTGCTCGATCGGTTGCGCGAGACCTTTCTCGCCGCCGAACCAGGCGCGGGCGTCTACTGGACCTCGCTGGAGGATGTCGCCAACTACGATTTCACCTACGCGCAACGGATCGGCTGGAAATGGGACGCGGTGCTTAATGAATTGAAACGCCGCGGCTGGCGACCGCCGGGCGGCATGCTTCTCGATTGGGGCTGCGGCAGCGGAATCGCCAGCCGTTGTGTGCTTCATGCGTTTGCCGCGGACACGTTCACCGGACTGAACGTCGCGGACCACTCCGGTCACGCCGTGCAGTTCGCGGCCCGTGCGGCGCAAGCAGCTTTTCCCGGACATCCCGTCAACACTGGGCTCGCCGAAGGTCGCATCGGCACGCTGGTGATCAGTCATGTGCTGAACGAGCTGGATGAATCCGGCGGACGCGCGCTGCGCGAAGCCATTGACCGCGCGGATTCGATTCTGTGGGTGGAACCCGGCACCTACGCGGACAGCCGTTCGCTCATTCGCATGCGCGAGGCATTGCGCGCGCAGTTCCATGTCATCGCGCCCTGCACGCATCAGGCGGCGTGCGGGATGATGATTCCGGACAACGAACGTCACTGGTGCCATCACTTCGCCGAACCACCGTCCGGCATCATGGCGGATTCTGATTGGGTCCGCTTCGCCCAACGCGCCGGGATCGACCTGCGCAGTCTCCCCTACTCGTTCGTGGCGCTGGAGCGACGCGGAGTTCGCACGGAAGTCCCCGGCCTGCCGGACACCGGTTGGGCTCGCGTGATCGGCGAACCGCGCGTCTACAAAGGCTACGCTCGCGCTTTATGCTGCGACGCCGCGGGCGTATGCGAACTGGAATTGCAGAAGCGCGATGCGCCGGATGTCTTCAAGGCGATGAAGCACGGGGAGTCTCCGCAGCTATTGTGCGGGGAACACGACGGCAAGCGCTTCTCGGCGCTGCACGAGGCGAGAACGCTCACGCCCCCGGAAAAGGAGTGAACGTTGGGAACCGCCGCTTCGACGGAATCAGACCTTTGCCGACAGATTGAATCTCGCCGTGAAGACGGTCGCGAAGGAAAAGCCCGCCACTTGCCAGAACCAGACACTGGTCACAAGGAAACCTACGCCGCACAGAATCAATCCGAGAAACGAAAGCGCCAGCGCAGACAGCGCGATCAACCAGGCATGCCAGTAGGCAGTCCCACCCTGAAGCACGCGTCGCAAGGCACGAGCGGGATTAAAAATTTCACGAGCGTCGAGGGAGTAGCAGTAGTGCGACATGTAACCCGGCACGGCGATTGTCGCCAAAAGCCAAAGCAACAAGGCGACCAAATGCAACGCCGGTAGATCGAGCCAGAAGCCCAAGGCATCCACGATCACGGCGGGGGCGTGATATTGAACCATGCCGAGAAACGTCAGCGCTCCGTGTTTGAACAGCACGGGATAGTCATTCCACGACGGCCACGCTGGCTGGCCACGCTGCATCTTGTGGGTCATCACAATGCGATGCCCCATGTTGAGCAACCATCCAACGATCGGCACGAAAAGCCAGAGTGCGCCGATCAAAACCTCTTTCCGTGCGATGGAACTCTGGAGCGGGAACGCGAACGCAGTCCTAATGGAAAGCGGAGTCCGAAGATCGATTGAACGCGAGACACCAGCGTCAGTTGGTGGCGTTCCGGACACAGCTTCAAGACGCCGGCACCTTGAATTTCGGGCTCTGGCTCATGAACCGGATCGGATTCCCGTAGATCACGCTGTCGACTTTTTCCGCCGTCCAGCCGCGCTTGCGCATCTCCAGCGCCGCGTAGGGAACCGCCAGCGGCACACTTACGCCCCAATCGCACGCACTGTTCATCCAGAGCCGTTCGTGACCGTAGGTCTCGAGAATGTCCGCAGCGCGGGCGCCCGTGCACTTGCTCTCAGGATAAAGCGTCATGCCTGCCCAGTGCCCGCGATCCAGCACCATCTGTACGGTATGTTCCTCGACGTGATCGATGATGCAACGCTCGGGCTTGATGCGGCTGTCGGCTTTCAGCACGTCGAGAATCAAACGCGTGCCCTTGAGTTTGTCTTCGAGATGCGGCGTGTGGACGAGGATGAGTTCGTTCGTCCGCGCCGCGAGGTCGACGTGCATTTCGAGGACCCTCATTTCATTGCGCGAGTTCTTGTTCAGCCCAATCTCGCCGATACCGAGCACGTTCGGACGACCGATGAACTTCGGAATAATACCAATGACCTCCTTCGCAAGCTCGACGTCCTCCGATTCCTTCGGGTTGATGCAAAGCCAGGAATAGTGGGCGAGACCGAACTTCGCCGCGCGCTTCGGTTCGTAGTCGGTGAGTTGACAGAAGTAATCGTGGAAGCCGTCGACGCTGCTGCGGTCGAAACCGGCCCAGAAGGCCGGTTCAGAAACACAGGCGCAGCCAGCCGTGGCCATCTTGATGTAGTCATCCGTCGTGCGGCTGACCATGTGGCCGTGAGGTTCGATGTAGCGCATGAGTGACGAGGGATTCGTGATGCGTGAAATTTATTTCGCAAGATAAGCGCCGACGGCGCCCTTGCCCGGCGCCTTCTCGATGGGCTCGATACTCGGATCGCTCAGCGACAGCAGAACATTCTTCGCGCGCTGCGGAGCGCCGTCATGCAGGCATTTCATCGCTTCCTTGAAGCCGGCGAGACGGAAGTCGGCTTCACCTTCGGCGCGATCCGCGCGGTCGAGGAACGCCGCGATGTCGATGAGCTTGGCGCGATTCTCCATGAAGTAGAGATCGAGAACTTGTTGTCGTGTCATACGTTTCGCTGTGCTCGAACTCTAGGACATTCGCTCGCGCCTTCAACTCCCGTTTCGTTTCGCGACGAATGAAAATAACGTCACGAAAGATCAGCGTTTCCCTTTGACCCTCTTCCGCAGCGTTTGCTACAGCTACTCGCACCTTGAACGCGACAGTTGCAGCGGAGTCGCATTGCTCCAAACAGTTGGCAACGAGGGTGAAGCAGTGGGCGTACGTTGCCCTGCTCTGCAGCACCTTCGCCGGAGCACTGTCACTGCACGCGGCCGATACGGCGACCCTCCAAACCGGCGGCACCAACACGCTCACCCTTCGCGAATTCGTCCAACTCGTCCTCCAGCGTAATGAAAGCCTGCGCGCGCGCCTGCTCGAGTATGAAATCAGCGAGAAACGCACGCGCGGCGAAGAAGGAATCTTCGAGCCGGAACTCGTTCTCGGCTACGATCGCATCGACAACGAGCGCGAGAACACCGCCGAACAACGGCGCAGCAGCGGCGTTCAAGTATTCGAGGAACAGAACAACGTGTACAACGCCGGACTCGAAGCTCTCGTGCCCTCCGGCGCGAAGGTTCGTCTCGGTTACACGCTGCGCGATCTCCGGAACAATCTTCAGGATCCCGCGCTCGGCGTCATCGTGACGAACGGCACGCGTGGCGAATGGCAGACCTTTGCCGGCATCAGCCTCACGCAGCCAATTCTCAAGAACGCCTGGCTCAACGCCACCAAGGCCAGCATCCGCGTCGCCACGCTCCAGTCCGATGTCAGCTTTCAGGAGTATCGCCGCCAGATGATGCTCGTCGTCTCGACCGCCGAGGCCGCGTATTGGAATCTCTACATGGCGCAGGAGCAGGTGCGGTTCTTCCACGAATCCGTCCGTGTCGCGGAATCGCTCGTGACCGACAATCAGACGAAGCTCGACGCCGGGCGCGGCTCGGAGTTGGAAGTTCTCGAAGCCCGCGCGGGGCTTGCGCTGCGCAAATCCAAGCGCGCCGAAGCCGAGCAAAAGTATTTCGAGAACGTCAGCCAGCTCCGCACCTTGCTCGCGATGTCCGGGGAGGATGCCGCCGCGCTTCTTGAAGCGGCCGACCAACCTGGCATCGCCGTCACCACGCCGCCGTTTTATCAGAGCGGCCAGATGGCGCTGGAGCAAAACCCCGATTACCTCGCGCAGGTGAAGAAGCTCAAGCAAGAGGATGTCCGCGTGGCCTACGCGAAGAACCAGCGCCTGCCCCAGCTCGATCTCAAGGCCAGTTACGGCTTGAACGGCCTCGGGCCCGACGCGGGCAGTTCGTTCGAGGACGTGCAGGAAGGCGGCTACCCGTCGTGGTCTATCGGCGCGGAACTGCGCATCCCGCTCATCGGCGGCATCAAGGCCAAGAACGATCTCGCGTCCGCGAAGCTCCGCAAACAACAGGCGCTCGTGACGCTCAAGGACACCGAAACGCAGATCCTCAACGCCATTCAGACCGCGCTGCGCAAAGTTTCCAGCGCGCAGGAATCCACCTCGAACTACCGCAACGTCGTCGAATACAGCACGCGCCTGCTGGAAACCGAACGCACCCGCCTCGACGCCGGACGCACCACGAGCCGTCGCGTTCTTGAAGTGGATGCTGCGGTCTTTGAATCGAAGAACGCCGTCGTCGAAGCGCAGGTGCAATACGAGCGCGCCTTGCTGGAACTCGAACTCGTCCAAGGCTCGCTCCTCCAATCGCGCAATCTTGATCTCACGCAGAAGGAGGTCCGCGACCGCACCACCGCCCTGCTCCGCGCACACGGCATCTCCGAGGAGCAATACCAACGCTTCGCGCAGGAGCTTCAGCAGCGCTACGACAAGCGTTCGTCTAGTCAGTCCACTCAGCCCACGTCGCCCAAACCATGAACCTGTTCAACACCCGAGCTTTCGTCCTCGCCCTGTTCGTGCTGGCTGCGGCGACCGCGCACGCCGCAGAGAGCGCCCCCGGCATCACCGAGCCGATCCTCGACGTCACGCTCAGCACGCCGGTGCCCGGCATCGTGACCACGCGGAAGTTCAAGGAAGGCGACTTCATCAAGGAAGGCGAAGTCCTGCTCGAACTCGACAAGAGCATCGAGGAACTCGAAGCCGACCGCCGCCGCGTCGTGCGCGATCAGAAGAAGTCCGACTTCGACGGCACCGCCAAGCTCTTCAAATCCACCGCCGGCGTGAGCAAGGAAGAACTCGAAAAGAAGGAAGCCGAGTATCGCGTCGCCGCCGTGGAATACGACATGGCCGTCGAGGGACTCCGCCGCCGCCAGCTCTTCAGCCCGCTCGCTGGAACCATCGTAGAGCTTAACCTCGAAGTCGGCGAAGCCTGCCAGGCGTATCAACCGCTGGCCCGCGTCGTAGATACGCGCCGCTGCTATTTCACCACCAACGTCGAGGCCCGCCACGCCGCGAAGTTCAAGAACGGCCAGACCGCGCGCCTCGAACTCGACACTGCCGGCGCACCCGTGGCCGTCGAAGGCAAAGTTTTCTTCGTCTCGCCCGTGGTCGATCCGGCGAGCGGCCTGCAACGCGTGAAGGTGCTCTTCGAAAACGCGGACGGAAAAATTCAGCCCGGCATCGCGGGGAAACTCCTGCTCGACTAATCCCATGCCCACGGATTCCTCCAGCGCCAACGATCCACGCCAGGCCTCGCTGGCCGAGCTAAGCTCGCTTCGCTCCTTCAGCGGCGGCCCGCGCGAATTCTGGCCGCGTTACCTCGCCGCGTTGATGGCCGTCTCCGGCGCGAGCAAAGCCATGCTGCTACTGCGCGACGCCTCCGGTGCGTGGAAGAAGCTCGGCGAACATCCGCTGAACCTGGAGCCATCCCGCTTCATCACCGCGTTCAACACCCGCCTGCCCGAGCTCGCGAAACTTTGCGCAGAACACGGCAGCATCATCGAAGGCATCGAAGCCGCCGCGCCCCGCGGCCCCGGCCATTACGCCATCGGAACGCGTCTGAAGCTGTTTCGATCAAACGAAACCGCCGTCGCCATCGCCCTGCTCTCGGAGGTCAACGACGTCGCCGCGAATGACGCGCTCGTTCGCCTCGCGCTCGCCGCCGACGTTCCAGAGTCCTACCAAATCGCCCAGGCGAACCAGCAAGCTGCCGGCGACATTCAGCGCTTCGCCATCGCACTCGACCTCGCCGCCGCCGTCAACGCTGAGAAACGCTTCGTCGCCGCTGCGCTCGCGCTCAGCAACGCGCTCGCGTCCCGCTTCGCCTGCGAACGCGTGAGCCTCGGCTGGTTCAAGGCCGGTTACATCAAGCTCGCCGCGCTCAGCCGCACCGAGAAGTTCAACCGCCAGATGGCCGCCGCACAGCTCCTCGAAGCCGCGATGGACGAGTGTCTCGATCAAGACGAGGAGATCGTCTGGCCGCTGCCGACCGAAGGCTCGAACCTCGTCGCGCGCGATCACGAGAAGTTCGCGAAGGACCAGAACGTCACGCATCTCGCGTCGTTCCCGCTCCGCGTCGAAGGCAAGCCCGTCGCCGTCATCACCTGCGAGCGCAATGCCAGCCCGTTCAGTCCCGCCGAGGTGTTGCAGCTCCGCCTCTGCATCGACCAATGCACGCGCCGCCTCGCGGATCTCCAACGCTCGGATCGCTGGTTCGGCGCGCGTCTCGCGGCGTGGAGCAAGGACCAGCTCGTGCTCGTCGTCGGACCGAAACACACCTGGGCCAAGGCGCTCGCCGTTCTCATCGCGATTCTCCTGCTCGTGCTGTTCCTCGTCCGCGTGCCGTATCGCGTGGAAGGCAACTTCGTGGTGAAGAGCGATGACGCGTCGTTCCGCACTGCTCCATTCGACGGCTACATCGAGCGCGTGTCCGCCCGGCCCGGCGACCTCGTGAAGTCCAATGCGCCACTCATCCAGCTCGCGACGCGCGAATTGCAGCTCGAAGAATCCGCCGCCGAGGCTGATGTCGTCCGCTACCAACGCGAGGCCGAGAAGGCACGCGCGAACAACAACCTCGCCGAGATGCGCGTTGCGTTGTCGCTCAGTGAACAATCCAAGGCGCGCGTGGACCTTGTGCGTTACCGCATCGCCGAAGCGACGCTCCGCGCACCGTTCGACGGCGTGATTGTCGAAGGCGATTTGCGCGAACGGCTTTCCGCGCCGGTGAAACAAGGTGACGCCTTGATGCGCATCGCGAAGATCGACCGGCTCTACGTCGAAGCCGAAGTGCCCGAGCGCGACATTCACGAGATTCTCGGCAAGCAGCGCGGCGAGATCGCGTTCGTCAGCCAGCCGAAGCTGAAGTTCCCCGTGCGCATCGCGAAGATCGAACCTGCGGCGTTCCCGAAGAGCGAAGGCAACGTCTTCCTCGTGCGCTGCGAGTTCGACCAAAGCTTGGAGAACTGGTGGCGTCCCGGCATGAGCGGCCTGTGCAAGCTGAACGTCGAGTCGCGGACGTTGTGGTGGATCCTTACCCACCGCACCGTGGATTTCCTGCGAATGAAACTGTGGTGGTGAAATGAGAGTTCACGTTTTGATTTCCTGGTCCGCCCTCACCCCAGCCCTCTCCCCCAGGAGAGGGAGCGCGAAACACGCGCCAGGCATCTCGACGCCTTCCGCCGCGACCGAAGATCGACAGACGCGGAGAACAATTCACTTCAGTTCGACGACTCGCGTCGCGTCCCCTCTCCTGGGGGAGAGGGCCAGGGTGAGGGCGGTCGTAATCCCATCACACTGATCCATTCCGCATGGCCGACCCGACTTCCACCTTCAGCGAGTCCTGGTATCGCGTCGCTAACCAGCGGCTCTGCCTGCGGCCCGGAGTGCGCGTGCGCCGGCAGAACTTCCGTGGCGAACGCTGGTTCGTGCTGGAGAATCCGTTCACCAACGAATACTTCCGCATCCGGCCCGAGGCCTACGAATTCGTCGCGCGCCTCGACCCTCGCCGCACCGTCGAGGAAGTCTGGCGCGAGTGCCTGGAGAAACATCCCGACGACGCGCCCGGCCAGGAGGCCGTCCTCCAGCTTCTCTCGCAGCTCTACTTCTCGAACCTGCTGCAATACGATCAGGCCACCGACGCCTCGAATCTCTTCGAGCGCTTTAAGAAGCGTCAACAACGCGAATGGCGCTCGCGCCTGCTGAACATCATGTTCATGCGGTTCCCGTTGCTCGACCCGGACCGCTTCCTCGTCCGCACGCTGCCGGTCGTCGGCAAGTTCATCAGCTGGTTCGGCGCGATCCTCTGGCTCGTGGTGGTGAGTGCCGGCATCAAGGTCGTCGCCGACAACTGGGACGCCGCGAAGCAGCAAAGCCAGGGCATCCTCACGCCGGAGAATCTCCCGCTGCTCTACGTGGGCCTGATTCTCATCAAGGCCATCCACGAATTCGGTCACGCCTTCTTCTGCCGGAAGTTCGGCGGCGAAGTCCACACGATGGGCATCATGCTCATGATTTTCACGCCGGTGCCCTACGTGGATGCGTCGTCGTCGTGGAGCTTCCGCTCGCGTCGCCAGCGCATCCTCGTCGGTGCCGCGGGAATGATCGTCGAGCTCTTCGCCGCCGCGCTGCTGGCGTTCGTCTGGGCGAACACCGGCCAGGGCACGCTGCATTCGCTGGCCTACAACATGATGTTCATCGCGTCGGTCTCGACCGTGATCTTCAACGCGAATCCCCTGCTCCGCTTCGACGGCTACTACATCCTCAGCGACCTCATCGACATCCCGAACCTCACGCAGCGCGCGAACAAGCACCTGCGTCACCTCGCCGAGCGCGGACTCTTCGGCCTGACGAAATCCGAAAGCCCGGCGCGCACCACCAGCGAAGCGTCGTGGCTCACGGTGTTCGGCATCTCCAGCGGCATCTATCGACTTTTCGTCTTCGCCGGCATTCTCATTCTCGTCGCCGACCAGTTCTTCCTCATCGGCATGATGATGGCCGTCGTCTGTTTCATTTCATGGATCACCGTCCCGATCTTCAAGTTCATCAAATACCTCGCCAGCAGTCCGCTGCTCGACCGCCATCGCCCACGCGCCGTCGCCGTTTCCATCGCGCTTGCGACCGTCGTCATTGGGGTGCTGCAATTCACGCCGTTTCCCAGCCACTTCCGCGCGCCCGGCGTCGTCCAAGGCCGCGAATGGACGCAGGTCGTGAACGAAACCTCCGGCTCCATCGCCGAGATTCTCACGCCAGCGGGACAACTCGTCCGCGCCGGCCAACCGCTGGTCCGCCTCGAAAGCAAGGAACTTGAACTCGCCATCGCCCAAGCCCGCGCGCAGCAGGTTGAGATTGAAACGCGCCTCCGCGCCGTCGTTTCCAAAGATGCGTCCGGCATCAAGCCGCTTCGTGAATTGCTCGACAGCGTGACGAACCGCGTTGCCAAGCTGATCGTCGACCAAAACTCACTCACCGTCCGCGCGCGTCACGATGGACTTTGGATCGCGCCCGAGCTCAAAGACGCACGCACGCGCTGGCTCGCGCGCGGCACCCCGATGGGTTTGCTCGTGAATCCCGCGACGTTCCAGTTCACCGCCACCGTCCGACAGGAGGAGGCCCAGGCGCTCTTCAGCCAGAAACTCACCGGCGCGGAGATTCGCTTGCACGGCCAGGCCGGTCGCACGCTCGCGACGAAGCAGTGGGAAGTGATTCCCGGCGGTCAACGCACCCTGCCCTCCCCCGCGCTCGGCTGGCAGGCCGGCGGCGAAATGCCCGTCGCTGCAGATGACAAACAAGGCGTGCGCTCCGCTGAACCGTTCTTCGAAGTCCGCGCCGCCTTGCCTGCGTCCGAAGAGATCGCGCTGCTGCACGGACGCTCTGGCAAGATTCGTTTCGATCAACCGTGGGAACCGCTCCTGCCGCGCTGGATCCGCAGCCTGCGCCAGATGCTCCAGAAGCGGTATCAACTGTGATGAGCCGGTTCGCCTCCCATGCTCACGCCCACCGTTGACTATCGCCGCACCGCGCATCGCGTGCCCGAGCGACCGCATCAAGGCCTCGATGCGGCGGTCAACTGGTGCATAGGCCGCTACCAACGCCGTGGCGCACGCCTGGCCGAACTTCTCCACTCCGCCGAACTCGCTGACGCCCGTAGTTCCGAGTTGAAAGACCTGCGCGACTACGATCTTCAGGAAAAACTCTTCGCCCTCCGCGACACTTTCCGCCGCGAGCCGACGCCCGACCACGACACGATACTCGCCGCCCTCGCCGCCGTCCGCGAGGCCGCGCATCGCTGCGTCGGGTTGCGCGCGTTTCCAGTTCAGCTCGCCGGTGCACTGGCGCTCAATCGCGGCTGGCTCGCCGAAATGGCCACCGGCGAAGGCAAGACGTTGACCGCGGGCATCGCGGGCGTGCTCGCGGGCTGGACGCGTCACCCAACGCACATCATCACCGTCAACGATTACCTCGCCGCGCGCGACGCCGAGTGGCTGCGTCCGCTCTACACCTTCTGCGGCGTGCGCGCCGGCTGCGTCACCGCGCAACTCGACGCCGCCGGTCGCGCTCGCGAATACGACCGCGACGTCACCTACACCACGAGCAAGGAACTGCTCGCCGACTTTCTCCGCGACCGCCTGCGCCTCGGCGCGCTGCGCGATCCGAGCCGCCGGTTGATTCGCCGCCTGCTCCAGCCGCGCAATGCCGTCGCCGACGGTCTCGTGCAGCGCGGCCTTCACACCGCTATCGTGGACGAAGCGGACAGCGTGCTCATCGACGAGGCCGTCACGCCGCTCATCATCTCTGCGCCGCGCAAGAACGAGCTGCTGCGCGAGGCCTGCATCTACGCGGCAAAGATCGCCAACGAGCTAAATCCCGAAACGGATTACGGACTGAACCAACGCTACCGTGAAGTAGAGCTGACCGACGAAGGCCGGAAGAAGGTCGCAAAGCGTTGCGACTCGTTGCCCGGCATCTGGCGTGGCGAAGCGCGGCGCACGGAACTCGTCCGCATCGCGCTGACCGCGCGCGAGTTTTTCCAACGCGACAAGCAATACATCCTCGCCGACGGCAAGGTCGTCATCGTCGATGAATTCACCGGACGCCCGATGCCGCAGCGCACCTGGCGCGAGGGGTTGCACCAGGCGATCGAGGCGAAGGAAGGGCTCGAGATTACCGACCCGTCCGAGACCATCGCGCGCATGAGCTTCCAGCGGTTCTTCCGCTGCTTCCACCGGATCTCGGGCATGACGGGCACCGCGTGGGAGGCAGCCGCCGAGTTCTGGCAAATTTACGGCCTGCCCGTCGTCCGCATCCCGACGCATCGCCCATGCATTCGTGAGCAGTGGCCGGATCGATTCTTCGCGCGCGAGTTCGACAAGTGGAACGCTATCCTCGAGGACATCGAGCAACTCCACGCGAAAGGCCGACCGATTCTCGTCGGCACCCGCAGCGTCGCCGCCAGCGAGAAGCTCGCCGGTCTCCTTCGCGGACGCGGCATGGAGTTTCACCTTCTGAACGCCAGCCGTCTCGCGGAGGAAGCCACCATCATCGCCATCGCCGGCGAACGCGGTCGCATTACCATCGCCACGAACATGGCCGGTCGCGGCACGGACATCCGCCTCGGTTCTGGTGTCGCGGAGATTGGCGGTCTGCACGTCATCGCGACCGAACGCCACGAATCCGGCCGTGTGGATCGACAACTCTTCGGCCGCGCCGGACGCCAGGGCGATCCCGGAAGCGCCCAAGCCTTCGTAAGCAACGAAGACGAATTGTTGCGCCGGTATCTGCCGAAGCCCGTGTCAGGCGTGTTGAACTCCGGCGGCACCACGTTCTCCGCCACGGCAGTGCGCCTCGCGCAACGTCAGGCCCAGCACCTCGCCTTCAAGCAACGCAAAGCCGTCCTCCGCGCCGACGCGTGGCTGGACGAAGCCCTTTCTTTTGCCGGGGAGTAGAAGAGTCCGCGGTCGAACGGCCAAAACCGATTAGGGTTCGGCAAATTGGGAGAAGGCAGTTTGGTCCGGAGGTTTCAGTCTGCCGCACAACAACGCCGTGAAAATCTCCTTCAGCCATTCACGTCCGTCGTTGATGCCCTTCAGGCCCGCGACCCGGAAGGCGTTTGGTCAATTCGCGACACAGTCAACCACTCCAACGAAAGGAAACATCCCATGGCCCGCTACATTGCACTGCTCAAGTTCACCGAACAAGGCGCCAAGAACGTCAAGAAGTCCACAGCCCGCGCGCATCAGTTCGACAAGCTCGCCGCGAAGTCTGGCGTGAAGGTCGAAGGACAATTCTGGACGCTGGGCCGTTATGACGGCGTGCTCATCCTCAGTGCTGACAACTCCCAGAAGATTCTGCAACTGCTGGCGACACTGGCCTCCCTCGGCAACGTGCGCACTGAAACGCTGCAAACGTTTACGGACAGTGAGTTCGACAAGATTGCAGCCAGGTAAGGCGAACGAAGTGAAGGCGCAGGGTGAGAAGTTTATCGGAGATTAAATGGTCGGGGCGGTGAGATTTGAACTCACGACCTCTTGCACCCCAAGCAAGCGCGCATACCAAGCTACGCTACGCCCCGACCGAAGTTCCGCTCGTGAAACGAACGGGAGCGGAATACTAGAAACCTCGCGGCTGAATTCAACATCTTTCCGCACCTTAACTGCTATTTGAACACCGTGAGACGGCAGATCCGCAGGAACAACCAAGCCAGAGCGGGAGATTGAACCAGCTCAATCGAACCACTCGTCGGTTTCGTCGAAGGCAGGGATGGGGACGTTGATGATTCGCAGCTTTCCGATGGCCCGATGCCGGCAACCGGGCTTGATGTAAATGGCGGACATCGGCTTCACGGGGATGCGGCGACCGTCCAGTTCCATTTCGCCTTCGCCATCCAGAACCACATACAACTCGGTCATTCGCTTGTGGTAGTGAGCCCGGGAATCCTCAGAAATCTCGACAAGATGCACGCTCGCGACACCTCCTTGGAGACCGGCGAAGGCACGCCGGGTTACGCCGCATGGACAGGACTGGGGCGGGATTTCATCCAACTGCGCGACAATGTAGTTCGGGACGGAAGCCGCCGCCGAGGGAGGTGTCTCCACGGGTCAAGCGCGCTGTTCCTGCGGCAGGGATGAAGCGATCGGAGCGGCCTCGACCTTTTTTTCCACAGGCAAACTGACGAGCTTGGCCTCAAAATGCCGGAGCACTTGCTGCAATTCCTTTGCGCCGATCAAATCGACGATGTAGTGGCACACGGTGGTGCGGACGATTTGAGCCTCGACGGGAGAAATTTGCTTCAACGGTTCTTCGAGCAAGGTTCGCGCAAGGGCGGCGAAGGTGTTCCCGTTGTTAAACGTGAACGGCGCGAGTTCAAAGGTTTCGTGGCAGACCTCGATGACGGCGCGCAGGGACAGCTTCTTGGAAACCGAAGCCTCCCACAGGCGCTGGGCGGCCGAAAATCCCTTGGCGTTGTGGAGAGGCTCCAACTTCTGCGCCTGGCAGAGAGCTTTGTTCAAGCTCACCACCGATTCCCAAGGCACAGCACCCAGCCAGTTTCGTTCGCTGTTCGTCACAGTTTTGTTTTGCTCTGAGGTTTTGATTTACGGAGCGAGGCCTTGATGCGTTGCAAAGTTCGCAGTCCAGCACTCGCCTGACCCGCATTCGATTGATCGGACTCCGCCTGCTGCATGCGCAAACCACTCTTCACGGCAGCACGAAGGAACCTGTCGGTTTCCGGACGTTGGGTCACGGCGAGAAATTAAACACACCAATTCAAATGGTCAACCGCCCGTTCGAATGGGGCACAGGGGACTCGCAGGCGTCTCAAGCGGAGACGGTGGTTGCCGCATGGACAGAAAGTTGCCGTTGGCAGGGACGAGGAAATAGTGTCCTGTCCTCCCATGAAGGCGCGTGTGCTCTGCTGGCTGGCCATATTCTGCATTTTCGGAACTGCTCTGGCTTCAGGCGCCGAATCCGATCGACCGTCGACTGACTCCCATTCCTGGCCACAGTGGCGCGGTCCACTGGCGAACGGCGTGGCACCCTTTGCCGATCCACCCGTCGAATGGAGCGAAAAGAAGAACATCCGGTGGAAGATCGAATTGCCCGGCAAGGGGCATTCCTCGCCGATCGTGTTCGGCAACCGCGTTTACGTGACCGCCGCCGCGCCCGTCGGGGAAGCGCAGAAACCCGTGTTCGACAGCGCACCGGGTGTCCACGACAGCGTGCCTGTCACTCATCGCCACCAATACATGGTTCTCGCCATCGACCGAAAAGATGGACGTGTCATCTGGAAGAAAATCGTGCGGGAGGAATGGCCTCATGAAGGAGGCCACACCACCGGCAGTCCGGCTTCGAATTCGCCGGTGACGGACGGCGAGTTCATCTACGCCTTCTTCGGTTCGCGCGGGCTCTACTGTCTCGATACAAACGGCGCAGTGAAGTGGCAACGGGACCTCGGCAAGATGCAGACGCTTCACGCCCACGGAGAAGGCAGCTCGCCGGTGTTGCACGGCGACATGCTCATCGTGAACTGGGATCACGAAGGTGAATCGTCCCTGTTCGCGTTCGACAAACGCACCGGAAAAGAACTCTGGAAAACCGCCCGCGACGAGAAAACCTCATGGTCCACCCCCATCCTCGTCCAACACGCCGGAAAGACCCAGCTGGTAGTCAGCGCCACCAAACGGGTCCGCAGCTACGATGTCACGACCGGCGCGCTGTTGTGGGAATGCGACGGGTTGACGGATAACGTCGTTGCTTCGCCCGTGCAATGGCGGGAAATGGTGATCGCTGGCAACAGCTACTATCGCCAGGCGATGGTGGCGATTCGCCTCGCAGGCGCCAGCGGGGACATCAGCAAGTCCACCAACGTCGCGTGGCGTTTGAATCGCCTGACACCCTACGTCTCCTCTCCCCTGCTCTACGGCGACACCTTGTATCATCTGCGGCACAACCAGAACGTGCTCGTGCGACTGAATCCGGAGACAGGCGAGTTCCGCGGCGAGCTACTGCGGCTCGAAGGCATTCAAGATTTCGTCTTTGCCTCACCCGTCGGCGCCGCGGGACGAATCTATGTCTCGGGACGGGACGGCACCACGGTTGTACTCCGCCACGACGCCACCAATGCCACTCTTGCGGTCAACAAACTCGAAGATTCCTTCAGCGCCTCCGCAGCCCTGGCCGATCGGGAATTGTATCTTCGCGGCGAGCGATTTCTCTACTCGATCGGCGAACGCTAAACAAACCTCGACAAGCCAGACGCCGGCAAGACCTCCAATCGCCCTGAGAATTACTTCTCCGCTTGTCCGCCTTTCGGCTGACGCCTACGCTGCGACCGCATGCGCGCTGTGCGACTTCGCCGCCCCACCTTCTCTGCGCCGGTTCTCAGACCGGCCCCCTTCGCGTCAGTCACTCTCCTGTTCGTTCTCCTCGCTTTGCTGCCGGTGGGCGCAGCGGAAGTCGTCATTCTCACGCCTCACGTCGACGCCATCCGTCACGAGTTCGGACGCGGGTTCGCCGAGTGGCATGAGAAGAAGTTTGGTGAGAAGGCGGAAGTGCAATGGCGCAACGTCGGCGGGACTTCGGACGCGCTGCGCTTCGTGCAATCGGAGTTCTCCAAGAAGCCGGACGGCATCGGACTCGACATCCTCTTCGGCGGCGGACAGGAGCCGTATCTCGTCCTCGCCGACAAGAAGCTTTCCGCCCGCTATCAACCGCCCGCCGAGATCCTAGCCGGCATCCCACAGGATTTGCAGGGCATGGATGTCTACGACGAGAACTTCACGTGGTTCGCCGCAGCGCTATCCAGCTTCGGGATTCTCCAGAACACGAAGCTGCAACGCACGCTTCACCTCGAACTCGCTCATACTTGGGGCGACCTGGCGAATCCCAAACTCATCGGCTGGGTCGGCGCCGGCGACCCGCGCAACAGCGGCACGATGAACGTGATGTTCGAAGCCTTCCTGCAAGCTTACGGCTGGGAGAAAGGCTGGCAGAAGCTCACCGAGATCGGCGGTAACGTGCGGAAGTTCGACCGCCTCTCCAGCAGCACCGCGAAGGATGTCACATTGGGCGAAACCGCGTATGCCTTCGCCATCGACTTCTACGGCTTCAGCCAGATTGCGGTGGCGGGCCGCACGAACATGACCTTTGTGTTGCCCGAAGATTTCACCGCCATCAATGGCGACGCGATGGCGATCCTGAAGGGCGCGCCGAACCTAAAGACCGCGCAGCGCTTCGTCGACTTTGTGCTGGGCGAAGATGGCCAGCGTCTCTGGTTCCTCCCGCGCGGGCACACGGAAGGACCGAAGCAATTCTCCATCGAACGCATGTCCGTGCGGCCGGATTTCTACCAGCACTACAAAGGCGTCAGTAACATCGAGTTCTCGCCGTTCGATTTGAAGCAGAGCTTCGTCTACAACTCCAAGCTCGGCCGTGACCGCCGCGAGGTGCTCGCCGCAATGGTCGGCGCGCTGATGGTGGATACGCATTCCGAGTTGCAAACAGCGTGGCGGGCGATAATCGCCCGTGGGATGCAACCACACGATCTCTCTGAACTCGGTCGCGTACCGCTGACCGAGCAGGAAGCGTTGAAGCTGGCGACCAGCGCGTGGAAGGATCCCGCTGTTCGCAACCGTCTCAAGACCGAGTGGCAGTCGTGGGCCCGGGCTAAATATCGCAAGCTATGCGCGTTGTAATTCGCAACCTCATCAAAAAATTCGGCGAGACGCTCGCCCTCAGGAACATTTCACTGGAGATCGAGTCGCAGGAATTGTTCTTTCTGCTCGGCCCGTCCGGCTGCGGCAAGACGACGCTGCTCCGCACCATCGCGGGATTCTACCAACCGGACGGCGGTGAGCTGTTGTTTGGTGACAAGCCGATGGCCGGCGTTCCGCCGCATCAGCGCAACACCGGGATGGTCTTCCAGAACTACGCCCTCTGGCCGCACATGACGGTCGCCGAGAACGTCACCTATGGACTCGACGTTCGCGGCATCAGCGCGGACGAAAAGAAGCGTCGCGTGGCCGAGGCGCTCGCGATCGTGCAGATGGAGAAGTATGCGACACGTTCCCCCAACCAACTTTCCGGCGGCCAACAACAACGCGTGGCGCTGGCCCGCGCGCTCGTCATCAAGCCGGACGTTCTCCTGCTCGACGAACCACTCTCGAATCTCGACGCGAAGCTCCGGCTCGAAATGCGCGAAGAAATCCGACGCATTCACGCGCAGACGAAAATCACGACCATCTACGTGACGCACGATCAGAAGGAGGCGCTCTCGCTCGCCACTCGCATGGCCGTGCTGCGCGATGGTGTCATCGAACAAATCGGCGATCCGCGGACCGTCTACCGCTCGCCCGCCAACCGGTTCGTCGCGGATTTCATCGGGGAATCAAACTGGATCGAGGCGGATGTGCAGTCGACGGGCGCCGAAGGCGTCATGCTCCGCACCGAACTCGGAAACATTTCAGCGGCCGCCAGTCCGACCGCAAAAGCCGGCGACAAAGTCTGGCTCGGCTTCCGGCCCGAGGCGGTTCAAATCGGCACGAATGGCAACAACTCCTTCGCGACCACCATCGCGCACGTCAGTTATCTGGGAGAAGTGGAGCAGTATGGTTTGGAGTATCGACCGGGAAAAACGATCAAGGCCTTCGAGCAGAATCCAGTAGAAATTCGCCTCGTCGGCTCGGTACTGAACGTCCACGTGCGGTCCCAGGATTGCCTTGTCCTGCCGCGCGATTGACCGCGCTCAAAACTTCCAACCCAGGCCGACGGAGTAAAGGTTCACGCCGGGATTCGACGGTCCAATGTCGGCATTGGAAATGTGAAGAAACCGCAGCCCGACGCCCATCCGCCGGGTCATGTTCCAGGTCAACCCACCGTGCGTCGTGAACTGGAACACGGTTCCGAAATCGGTGTTTCCGAACTGCTCGCGTCCCAGCGCAGTGGGACTTATTCCAGCCTCCAACACGATCGGGAGATCCTTCCAGCTTGCGACAAATCCGGGACCGATGGTGCCAAACGCTGCATCCTCTCCACGCCCGTTCATCCAGCCGCCGGTCAGCTCGAGGCGCGTTTGCAGATGCCACCCGCGCCCGAGCTCCCAATGCCATGGCGTGTCCCAGTTGATGAATGCCTCGGTGTGATAAAATCGCGCGTGGTTGAAAGGATTCGAGAAGGCTCCTCGAACGCCAGTGGATTCCAGTCGCAGATCGAAACCCGCCAATGGGGAAACCAACATCCCCAGCAGCAGACAGCCAATCCAGTTCTTCGCGGAAACCATCGAATCAAACCAACATCACCAGCGCGGCTCACTCATCCCCAGCTCCTTCATGAGGAATGCATACCGGTCCGCAGCTTCCTCGATCAGTTTGCTCGTCGGCTTGCCGGCACCGTGGCCGGCCTTCGTTTCGATGCGGATGAGCACCGGGTTCTCGCCGCGATGCGCCTCCTGCAAACGCGCGGCGAACTTGAAGCTGTGCGCGGGCACCACGCGGTCGTCGTGATCGGCTGTCGTCACCATCGTCGCGGGATAGCTCACGCCGGGCTTGAGATTGTGATACGGCGAATAGGCGAGAAGCGCCTTGAACTCCGTCGCGTCATCCGGCGAACCGTAGTCGCTCGTCCACGCCCAGCCGCGCGTGAACTTGTGGAAGCGCAGCATGTCCATCACGCCAACCGCCGGCAGCGCGGCGCGAAACAGTTCCGGTCGCTGCGCCATGCACGCGCCGACCAGCAGACCGCCGTTGCTGCCGCCGCTAATCGCGAGCTTCTCGCTTGATGTGTATTTGTTGGCAATGAGCCATTCCGCAGCGGCGATGAAGTCGTCGAACACATTTTGCTTCTTCAGTTTCGTGCCCGCCTCGTGCCAGGCCTTGCCGTATTCGCCGCCGCCGCGGAGGTTCGGTACCGCATAGACGCCGCCCATCTCCATCCACACGACGGTGCTCACAGAGAAGCTCGGCGTGAGGCTGATGTCGAAACCGCCGTAGCCGTAAAGCAAAGTCGGGTTCTTCCCGTCGAGCTTCAGCCCCTTCTTGTGCGTGATGAACATCGGCACGCGCGTGCCATCCTTGCTCGCGTAGAAAATTTGTTTCGTCTCGAACTTCGCCGGATCGAAATCCACCTGTGGCGCGCGGAACACCGTGCTCACGCCGGTCTTCATATCGTAGCGATAGATGGTACTCGGCGCGGTGAAGCCGGTGAACGAGTAGAACGTCTCGGATTCCGTCCGCTTGCCGCCGAAGCCGCCCGCCGAGCCGATGCCCGGCAGCTCGACTTCGCGCACGAACTTGCCGTGCAGATCATGGATCTTTACCTGCGTGCGCGCGTCCTTGAGGTAGAACGTCACGAACTGATTATTGATCAGACCGACGCCTTGCAAACGCTCGGCCGTCTGCGGAATCACCTCGACCCAGTTCGCCCGCTGCGGCGTGGCGAGATCGATGGCAATGACGCGGCCGCGCGGTGCGTTCAGATCCGTACGGAAGTAGAACGTGGTCCCCACGTTGTCGATGAACGAGTAGTCCGCATCGAAGTCGTTGAGCAGCTCGACCACTTTCGCCTCGGGCTTCGAGAGATCTTTGTAGAAGAAACGATTTCTCGTGTCCGTGCCCTGCCACACGGTGATCGTGAGATACTTTCCGTCGTCTGTCACACCACCACCGAAACCCCATTCCTTCTGGTCCAGACGCTCGTAGATCAACACGTCGTCGCTCTGAGGCGTGCCGATGCGGTGGTAATAGAGCTTGTGGAAATAGTTCACGCCCTTGAGCTGGTCGGCGGATTTCGGCTCGTCATAGCGGGAGTAGAAGAATCCTTTGCCGTCCTTCGTCCACGACGCGCCGCTCGACTTCACCCACTTGATGTGGTCCGTGAGTTCCTTGCCGGAGTCCACCTCACGCACTTTGATCTCGTTCCAATCCGAACCCGCCACCGAAATGCCGTAGGCCATCAGGTCCCCGTCGTCCGAAAGCGAGAGCGAAGCGAGCGACACCGTCCCGTCAGCGGAGAGCTTGTTCGGATCGAGCAGCACTTTCGGCGTCTCATCGAGTGAACGCATCGTGTAGAGCACGCTTTGATTCTGGAGCCCGTCGTTCTTGCTGAAGAGGTAGCGGCCACCGTGTTTCGACGGCGCGCCGTAGCGCTCGTAGTTCCAGAGCTTCGTGAGACGGGCCTTGATGTTGGTGCGCGCAGGAATCTGCTCGAGGTAACCAAACGTCACCTTGTTCTGTTCCTCGACCCATGCCTTGGTGTCGGCGGCATGGTCGTCCTCCAGCCAGCGATACGGATCGGGCACCGGCGTACCGTGCAACGTTTCGACAAGATCGCCCTTCTTGGTGGCGGGATAAGTAAGTTTGGTGGACGACTTGGAATTCATGGATGTAGCGCACGCCGCGAGCAACGTCGCCACAGCGAGCAAGGTGAAAGCGATCTTCATGTGCATGGATAGACACCACCCCGGGGCGATTTGCATCAAAAAAAGTTAAATAACAGGTCGCGGCTTGCGTCTGTAAATCCACCCAACACATTTGTGCGTATGATCAATCGACGTGGATTCTTGAACGGTGCTTCGTCCCTTGCGGCCGCAGCAATAGCGTTTCCGAACATCAGCAGCGCCGCAGACAAAGCCGTCTCCGGCAAGCCCGGCCAGAAGCCGCGCCGCATCATCCACATGGTCAGCGACGGCATGAGCACGGGCACTCTGACGTGTGCCGACCATCTTTCACAAATCGTTCGCGGAAGAGCGACGAGCTGGATGAATCTCTACAATCATCCCGCCGCGAAAACAGGTTTGATGAACACCCGGTCGCTGAACTCGATCGTCACCGATTCCTCGGCAGCCTCTTCCGCCTGGGGCAGCGGCGCGCGCATCATCAACGGCGTCGTAAACCAAAACGGGGAAGGCAAGCCGCTGAAACATATTTTCGAGCTTCTCGCGAATGAGCGCTGGACGCGCGGACTGGTGACGACGGCCGAAATCACCCATGCGACACCGGCGGGATTTGCGTCATCAGTTTCCAGTCGGGACAAAGCGCCGGAGATCGCCAGCCAGTATCTTAAAGGCAAGGTGGACCTGCTCCTCGGAGGCGGCGCCAAATACTTCGACAAAGCCTACCGCCTCGACAAACGCGATCTGCTGAAGGAATTCCGCGATGCGGGCTACGCCGTCATGGAGAAGCCCGCCGAGCTCGCGGTCGCGCCGACCAACAAACGCTGGCTGGGACTCTTCTCCCGCAGTCACCTGCCCTTCACCCTCGATCACGTTCACGATCCGAAGCTGCTTTCGAACGTCCCGACGCTCGCCACCATGACGGCGGCGGCATTGCGCCGTCTGGAGAACGAATCGCACTTCATCCTGCAAGTCGAAGGGGGACGGATCGATCACGGCTGCCACAACAACGACGCTGCCGCTGCGCTCTACGACCAGATCGCGTTCGATGAAGCCATCGATGTCTGCCTCGAATACCAGAAGCGTGATCCGGAAACGTTGATCGTCATCACGACCGATCACGCCACCGGCGGCCTCGCCTTGAACGGCAGCGGTGATTCCTATGGCCAGAGCATCTGGCAGTTCGGCAATCTTCGCGACATCAAGCAGTCCTTCCCCGTCATGCTCAAGCCGCTCAAGCGACAGCCTGCCGTGGATGAACCCGACTTCGAGAAGGACGACGCTGCCGAGAAGAAAAAGGAGGACGCGAAGTCGGCCGCCCAGAAGGAACGCGAGAAGGTTGAAAAGAAGATCAAGGAAGAGAACGTCGCCACACCAACCGAGATCATTCAGATCGTCGAAGCTGGCACCGGCTACAAGATGCCGTATCGCAAGGCGGAGCTCCTGCGCCAGTCACTGATGAACGTCGGCGAATCCATCTTCGACACAAGGAAGTCCGACACCGCCGCACTCGGAGACGTATTGGCCAATTACCTCGCCATCAGCTTCACCAGTACCGCGCACACCGCCGATCACGTGCCCGTGGTCGCGATCGGCCCCGGCGCGGAACGTTTCGGCGGCTACATCCAGAACACCGATATCTTCGGTCACTACCTGGACCTGGCGGGAGTCGACTTCCGCAATCCACAGGAACCCCTGATCGAAGCGCGCGGTCGCGATGCCGGCGCGGTGGAGGATATTGTGCGTTACTCGCAGGTGTAAGAGTCGAGGCTGACGGCGCGTAAGGGAGGAGCCTCCCAGCCTCACGGCCCCACTACGCGATAGAACAGCGTGGGGAAATTGAATGCGTCAGCGTGAGTAAAACTCACCCGGCCCGTCTCGTTCAGCAGCGGCGCAACGCTCATCCAGTCCACAAAGTTCCACGACGCCTGAAGTTCGTACGCAGCTCCGATCTGCCCGGTGAAGCTGAGCGTAAAGCCGTTGCCAGCCCACCCGCTCGCTGCGGGCAGAAAACGCACTGCGTGCCCAAACCGCGCTGTCACCACTTTGCTGGAGTCCATCAGGAGCGTAAGAGGATTCGTGCGCGAATTCGCATCCCCACTCCAGCCCAAGAACACGCGATCGGCGTCGGGAACCGCAAGCAGTGAAATCGTTTGCTCAAGAGCAAAGGTGTTTCCACCCGGCGCGGAGGCGACGCGTCCGTCGCCTTCGATTGGAGTGACGAGCGACACCTGGTTCGGTCCGAGCGCGGAGAAAATCACCGTTACCGCCGTGTTGGCATTAGTGAAGACGAACGACACCGGATTGTTCGTCCCGGTCACCGCGTTGCCCCAGCGCACAAAGTAACTGGGCGGCGAGGGATACGCCGTGAAGCGCACGCGCGCGCCGTACTCCGTCCATTGCTCTGCCGGCGTGGTCAGCACCTGTCCTTCGCCGAGGATCGTTAATGCCGGCGCCGCGCCAAACACCGCGCGCAGCCCAAGGTGATTGGTCATCACGAGGCTCGCAGGATTGCTATCGCCGTCCAGAGCGCCTTCCCACCGCAGGAACTGCCAGCCCGCTGCCGGCACTGCGGTGACCCTGACCATCGAATTACTCGGATAGACTGCCCCCGCGGGATCGAACTGCACGACGCCGCCACCTGGAGTGAGGTTCGTCAGCACGACATCGGGAATGATTTGCAGCTCGACGGCAGGCGATAGCGAGGAGGTCGAGAAATCGCTGCTGTAGGCAATGGCGCGAAGCGTGCCCGACGCGTTCACCGGAAATGGCCCGGTGTATTCGCTGGAGATGAAGGACGGCTCCGAGCCGTCGAGCGTGTAGAACACAGCCGCGTTTGTGATGAAGGACTGGATGCGCACCACCGGCGCGTTCGTTCGGCGAACCGGTCCCTCGCGCACCAGCCGGTTGTCGAGGAACAGAGTCGTGCCGACCGGGTATACGGAGAATTCATCAATCGCGGTCCGCGCCGCCATATTGTTCGCGTTGTAGAGGGCGATGCGGTCTCCCAGGCGGTTGGTGACTGCGAGAGTCATCAGCGGTTGGAGGAAGCTGTCGAGATAGAGCCGAACCACGTCTTCATGGTCCACGATGCGAAACCGAACATCCTGGTTCTTCGCGATGGTAAACGAGCCTTGCACCGGCGGCGCGGAGGTCGAAAACGGATCGCGGATGATGAAGATCTTTGCGGTCGCTTCCTGCAACGCCACCTGCACGCCGCGGCGCTCGAACTGGTTCGTGAGCGAAAGGTCGGACCGGAAGACAATCGAGAACGCGTCGCTGTCACCGGTGAAACGAAACTTGCCCTCGATATCGATGCTCGGCGGAAAGACTCCAGTCGCCTCGACAATGCCGCGCCGGAAGAGCAGCAGCGTTCCGTTGGTTTCGGTAACGGCGGTGGGCGGGGCGTTGGAAAGCGGCTTGAGGGCCGTCCACAGGGTGTCATCGACCGTGGCGTCATCGAAGGTGTCGCGCAGAAGCGGTTGGGCAATCAGCGATGTTCCCGCCATGAACAACGAGGCGAGGAAAACTGTGAGACTCCGATCCATAGAGTTGAACCAACCAACGGAACGCAGAGCATCGCTCGGCTTGAGGCTGCGTTGCTGGGCGATGCCCAGCCCTCTGATCAATTGCCACCGAGCCGCATCGCCGCGACGAGTTGATTGACGAGCAATCCCGGCAGGCAACCCAGCAGCAGCACAACAAAGGCGAGCACGACGGCCACCGCCTTGGTCGCCCACGGCATTTCCAGCGCGGGAGCATCAGGCGCGGGCGCGGAGACATAAACCTCCTTCAGCACGCGCAGGTAGTAGTAGAGCGACACCGCGCTCATCGCCAACGCCAGCACGACGAGCCACAGCATTCCGAGGCTGGCCGACCCCCCGCCCTGCACGAGCAGGCCGGACTTGAAGAGGTAGAACTTCCCGAAGAAGCCGGCAAGCGGCGGAATGCCCGCGAGCGACAGCAGGAAAATCATCAGGCAGAACGCCAGCACCGGCTCGCGTTTACTCAGACCAGCGAAGGCCGGGAGTTTGTCGTTGCCCGCGCGATCCTGCACCGCGCCGACGACGGCGAAGATGCCGACGCTCGTGACCGCGTAGGTTGCGACGTAATAAATGACCGAGGCCAACCCTTCGGACTTCTGGTTCGCCAGAACGCCCACGAGCGCGTAGCCCGCGTGCGCGACTGCCGAATACGCGAGCAACCGCCGCACGCTGCTTTGCGCAATCGCCGCGACGTTGCCAACGATGACCGACAGTCCGGCGACCACGGCAAGGATCGGCATCCAGCCGCTCGAGAAATTCATCCAGGCCCCACTGCCACCGGCGTTGGCGAAGCCGAGCATCATCAGCTTCGCGAGAATAAAGAAGCTCGCGACCTTAGATCCGGACGCGATGAACGCCGCGCTCGGCAACGGCGCGCCTTCATACGCATCCGGCGCCCAGAGATGGAACGGCACAGCGGCGACTTTGAAACCGAATCCAGCCACGACCATCAACATGCCGACGAGCAACAACGGATCAGGCGTAGTGCTGGCGAGCTTTGGCGCTATCTTCGCGAGATTGAGTTCGCTCGTAACGCCATAGACCAAACTGAAGCCGAAGAGAAGAAACGCCGCCGAGATGCCGCCGATGAGGAAATACTTCAGTGCCGCTTCAGCGGACTGGAGGTTGCGCTTATTGAAGGCGGTCATCACGTAGAGACACAAGCTCAGCAGTTCGAGCGCGACGAAGATGAGCAGCAAATTCTCTGTGCTGACGAGGAAGAGCATTCCCGCCGTCGCGAGAATCAGCAGCGCGAAGTATTCTCCGGCGTGTTCCGTGAAACGGCTGCTGATCGACACGATGGCCGTGCAACCCGTCAGCAACAAAACCACCGCCTTCACCCACGGCGAGAGCGGACTGAGCACCAGCATTCCGTCGAGGTAACCGGCTGGAGTCGCCGTCGGCGCCATGAACGCCGCGACGCCGCTGGCGAAACACGCCCCCACCGTCAGCCACGCGCCCCAGCTCATCCGGGTGGCGATGTCCTCGCCGCGCAGTGTCGTCAGGTCGATGAACAAGACTCCGAGCGCCGCGATGACCAAGAGCGTCTCCGGCGCGAGCAACGTGAAGAGTTCGGAGTAATTCACTGCGCGCCCCCCTTCACGAGTTTCTCCATGAGCGGGGAATTCAGCGCAGGAACAATCAGATCGAGCAGCACACGCGGGTAAAGTCCGACGATCAACGTCGTGGCGATCAGGATCGCGGTGCCGATGCGTTCGGGAATGGAAATGTCGTCCCAGTCATGATCTGCGTTGTGAGGTTTGGGTGAACCGCCGAGCGCCGCCGTTCCACCCCCGACCGCGACCACTTCCGGCGCGTCATTGAAGAACGCCTTTTGCACCGCGCGCAGCGTGTAGGCCACACCGATCACCACACCCACACCCGCGATGACAGCGAAGGTCGGGAAGGATCTCCACGCGCCGATGAGCACCTGAAACTCCGCGACGAACCCGCTGAAGCCCGGCATCCCCATGCTCGCCAATCCGGCCACCACAAATGTCACCGCCGCGAACGGCATCGATTTCGAGAGCCGTAATCCTTCGAGTTCATCCAGTTGCCGCGTGTGCGTGCGGTCGTACACCATGCGCCCGACCACGCCGAAGAGCAGCCCCGCGATGATGCCGTGCGAGAACATTTGCAGCACCGCACCGCTCAGGCCGATCGTCGAGAGCGTCATCAATCCGAGCAGCACGAAGCCCATGTGACTCACACTGGAGTAACCGATGACGAACTTAAAATCCTTCTGCACCAGCGCCACCATCGCGCCGTACGCGATGCCCACGACCGCGAGCAGCCCGAACACTTCGCGCCACGAGGCCAGCCCGAGGAACGGTGTTGCCCAATCGCTCATGCCCAGCGGGAAAAGCACCATCGCCACGCGCAAGCAACCATACGCGCCAAGCTTCATGATTACGCCGGCAAGCAACATCGACGCGGAAGTCGGCGCGGCGGAATGACCCGTCGGTGCCCATGTGTGGAAGGGCCACATGCCCGCGAGAATCGCGAAGCCGGTGAACACAAGCGGGAAGGCCCACATCTGGAATTCGCGCGGGAACGGGAACTTCGCCAGCTCGATCAAATTGAACGTCGTCCCGCCCGCGACCACATACGCCGCCAGCAGACCGATGAGCACCATTGCGCTGCCGACGAAGGAGTAGAGCGCGAGTTTCATCGCGGCGTATTCGCGACGAGTGGAGCCCCAGATGGCGATGAGGAAATACTTGGGCACAATGGCCAGCTCGTAGAAGACGAAGAGCAGGAACAGATCGAAACTCAGGAATACGCCGAACACGCCCGCAATCAGCGCGAGATAGAAGGCGAAGAACTCCTTCGCGCGCTTCTCGATGTTCATCGAAAAGAGAATCCCGACAAACGACGCCAGACCGGTCAGCACCAGCAGCACCACGCTGATGCCGTCCACCGCGAGATGATAACGAATCCCGAGATGCGCGATCCACGGGACATTCGCCACATCGACCAATCCCGCCTCGGCACTGTATTGGAAAGCCCCTATCAACGCCGTCAGCAAACTCGCCCCGCTCGTGATCAGCGCCACGCGACGTGCGCCCGCGGCGTCATCGGACTTCAACGTGAGCAGCCACGCGACGCCGATGAATGAGATGTAAATGGTCCAGGCGAACATGGAGTCAGCCGTTACCCGAGTGCTGAGGGTTGATTCCGTTCATATTCGGAAAGTTGCACGCGGTTGTACCGGCCACCCCGCCGAACATCAAGCGGAGACCTCACCCCTCGGCCAACGACTCCAAAACAAAATACTGCTTGCAACCCGACTGTTCTACGGTAATTTCTGTCGTGACAGAAATTATGGACAAAAACGCCACTCTCAGCGCCGTTCAGCAGAAGTTCATCCTCCACTGGGGAGAGATGGGCACGCGCTGGGGCATCAACCGCACGGTGGCTCAGGTCCATGCGCTGCTCTTCATTTCGCCGAAGCCGCTCAATGCGGACGAAATCGTCCACGCGCTCAGCGTTGCCAGATCGAATGTCAGCACCAGCCTGAAGGAACTGCAGGGCTGGGGCATTGTGAAAGTCACCCACGTCCTCGGCGATCGCAGGGACCACTTTGAGTCGATGAAGGATGTCTGGGAGATGTTCCGCGTCGTGCTCGACGAACGGAAGAAACGCGAAGTCGACCCCACGCTCATCATCCTGCGCGACTGCATTGCCGAGGCCGAGAAGGACAAAGAAACCGACAAATACACCGAGCAACGCCTCCGCGACCTCGCCGGCTTTTTTGAAACCACGACGGCGTGGTACGGCCAGATTCGCACCTGGCCGACCGGCGCCCTGACGAAGTTCGTCAAACTCGGCGACAAAGTCCGCAAACTCCTGGGACTTGGCGGGGACTAAGTCCCTTTTTTTAACGCTGAATTTCTGTGAATACTGAAATTACAGTCAATACGACGCCACGAGGATGGGTTTACTACGATGCCGGATGCGCCTTCTGCGTCGCGACCATCACGCGCCTCAGCTGCCTTCTCGACCGGCACGGTTTCCGAATCCTCCCGTTGCACCCCCCCGGCGCAGCCACCCGAATCGGCGTGTCAGAGGAAGCGCTTTTGGCGCGGATGCATCTGTTGATGGTCGATGGCCGACGTTACGCCGGAGCGGATGCGCTGGTGGAGATCGCGCACGAAATTCGTTGGGCCCGGCCGTTCGTCGCGGCGACCCGTCTTCCCGGCATCCTTCCCCTGCTCCGGCGTGGCTACGATTGGATCGCTGCCCATCGCACCTGCGTTGGTGGCGCATGTAGCATCGAGCGAAGGTTGTCTCTTTGGAGCGCGCTCCCGTTGCTATTACTCCCTGCTATTGCTTTTGCGGTTCGTTCGCACCTCGCGCCGTGGGTCTTCATGTGGACGATGGCCGTCGCGATCTACGCTGGATGCAAGTGGCTCACCTTTCAGAAAGCATTGAACGACGGTATGCGTTTCAGCCGCACGCAGGCGGCAGGATATCTCTTCGCCTGGGTAGGCATGGAGCCCGATGCCTTCGCGAAGCTCGCCCGCCGAATGGCTGCGCCTGACCAAGCAGAGTGGATCGCCGCTTCGGTCAAAACTCTCGGTGGAGCCTTGGCGGTCTGGGTCGGCGTCCGACTCGTCCCTGAAAATTATGAGATCGCTGCGGGTTGGTTGGGGATGCTCGGCCTGATTCTCATGCTGCACTTCGGGCTTTTCCATCTGCTCGCATTGGGTTGGCGAAACGCTGGGGTGGCAGTGAAGCCCTTGATGCGCGCACCGCTGCGCGCCACATCGCTCGGAGAATTCTGGGGGAATCGCTGGAACACTGGCTTTCACACGCTCGCGCATGAATTCGCGTTTCGGCCACTGCGCCGTATCCTCGGCGGAACGCCTGCGATGCTCGGTGTTTTTCTTCTCTCCGGCCTGATCCATGAACTGGTCATCACCGTTCCCGCCAATGGAGGCTTCGGACTGCCGACGGGGTATTTCCTCCTGCAGGGAATGGGACTCGCCTTCGAGCGCAGCACACTCGGGAAACGATTGGCACTTGGCGCCGGTCTTCGCGGCCGAGTCTTTGCGCTTCTCGTCACCGCGGCGCCGGCCTTCTGGCTGTTTCCACCCGTTTTCGTTCGCAACATCATCCTGCCCATGCTCCACAGCATCGGCGCAACCTGAACGAGCAATGAACACCCCAACATTAGTCACACTTCTTCAAATCGCCGCAGTCCTCCATCTCGGTCTCGCATGGGCCGGCGCCACCATGCCGAAGGTGGTGGGACTCCGTCAGCATCTGTCGCCGTTGCCGCCCTTCATCCGCCGATTGTTCTACACCTACTTCAGCTTCATCGCGCTGATGCTCGTCGCGTTCGGAATACTCACCTTCCTATTCGCCCCCAGTATTGCCGCCGGGGAACCCACCGCACGCGGGCTGTGTTTGCTCATGCTTGGCTTCTGGATCGTCAGACTGTTTGTCGCGATATTCGTCTTCGACGTCCGGCCATACCTTACCAACCGACTCCTCCGCTTGGGCTACCACGCGACCAACGTCGTCTTCATTTACCTCGTCGCCGTCTACGCTTTCGCTGCCTGGAAAGGAGGAAACGTATGAGCATCAGCGCCCTGAAACTATTCTGTCTTTGGAATTCGCTCCGCCGAATGCTGAGCCAGACCTCGTCCGGAAGGAAGGCAATCACGGATTCTTCTAAACCAACCTGCCCAAGCCGACGAAAGACCAAGCGTGTCTTTCTGGAGATGCCATGAACTCGACTCTTGAACCCACGGCTGCAGGGTCGTTTCGCATCGCACGACCGCGAATGAATTTGCCGGTAATGCGAGGGGTCATCGATCGCCGTATGCTCGTGAACTTTCGCTGCGATCACGTGGTGCTGGAGCGGCTGGTTCCTCGGCCATTTCGTCCAAAGCTCGTTCGCGGCTGGGGCATGGCAGGCATTTGTCTCATCCGGCTCAAACATCTCCGCCCGCGCTGGTTCATCAGCTCCTTCGGTTTCACCTCCGAGAACGCGGCACATCGCATCGCCGTGGAATGGGACGAGGGCGGTCGAACACGCGAAGGTGTTTTCATTCCGCGCCGCGACACCAATTCCAGACTGAACCATTTGGCGGGTAGCCGACTCTTCCCCGGCGTGCATCACCTCGCCCGATTCGATGTCTCTGAAGATTCGAACCAGTTCAAACTAGACATGCGTAGCGAAGACGAAGGGTCGCGAGTGCGAGTGCATGCCCACCTCGCAAAGGAATGGCCGGCGGGCTCCGCTTTTTCCACGCTGGAGGAAGCATCTGCATTTTTCGCGGCCGGTTCACTCGGCTGGTCTGCTGGAAATCGGCCCGGTGAACTCGACGGGCTGGAGTTGTACACCGAGGAGTGGCACATGGAACCTCTGCATGTCGACCACGTCGAATCGACTTACTTTGACAACCCGAATGAGTTTCCTCCGGGCACCGTCGAGTTCGACAGCGCCATCCTCATGCGCAACATCCAGCACGAATGGCACTCGCGCGGACGGATGATCTGCGACAACGACCACTGCCTCCCATGAAAGATCACGAAGTCCCACGTATGTCGCCTCAAAGCGACATGACCAATCCGAACAAAGGAACGGTCGTGTGGAGCCCGGGGAAATCACTCTGGTTCGCGGCGCACCTGTTCATCGCCGCGGTAGGCGGTTGGATGACCTTCAGCGCCAGCGCTGCAATGCTCTCCTTCGTGTTCACCATGGTGACGCTTTGTCTGGGCCATACACTTGGATTGCATCGCCTGCTGATTCACCGGAGCTTCGCCTGTCCCCGCTGGCTGGAATACCTGCTTGTGCACCTCGGCACCGTCGTCGGCATGGGCGGGCCGTTTCGCATCATTTACATGCACGACATTCGCGACTGGGCACAACGCCACGAATCCTGTCACCCGTTCCTCATTCACCAAAATCCCTTGTGGAAAGATTTTCTCTGGCAATTGCACTGCGAGATTCGCCTTCTGAACCCGCCCCGCTTTCAAATTGAAAGCACCGTCGCCAGCGATCCATTTCATCGCTTCCTGCAGCGAACCTGGATGCTTCAACAAGTGCCATGGGCCGCATTGTTCTACGCATTCGGCGGAATCGAACTCGTCATTTGGTGCATCAGTGTGCGAATCACGATTTCGTTGATTGGCCACTGGCTCGTCGGCTACTTCGCGCACAACGCCGGCTCACGTGACTGGCACCTGCGCGGCCATGCCGTCCAAGGCCACAACGTCCCGCGCATCGGCCTGCTCACGATGGGCGAATCCTGGCACAACAATCATCATGCGTTCCCCGGTTCCGCCCGTTTGGGACTGTCCCCAACGCAACCCGATCCCGGTTGGTGGGCACTTCGAATCCTTCAAACGCTTGGATTGGCGTGGAACATCAAACTCCCTGCCGATTTGCCCGAGAGGCCGGAACTTGTTGCTCTCAATTTATCCGCCAAGCAGCCTTTAACTCCGGTCGCGAGACCCGGAGCTCGGGAATCAGAACCACTGCGAGCATTCCCTTGAAACATCAACGAATCATCCTCGCAGGCGGCAGCGGCTTCCTTGGCCAACTCCTGCGCAAACACTTCGTTGACCTCGGTGCCGAAGTTGCCGTGCTCACGCGCTCGCCTCGTCACTCGCCCGACCAACGCAGTCGCGAAGTCTTTTGGGACGCGCAGACCGTGGGCGCCTGGCAGTCCGAAGTGGCGGGCGCGGATGTCGTCATCAATCTCACCGGACGCACCGTGAACTGTCGCTACAATGCCCGGAACCGTCGCGAGATTTTGGAATCGCGCATTCGTTCCACGACTATCCTCGGCGAAGCCATCGCCCGATGCCCGAACCCGCCGAAGGTCTGGCTGAATGCGAGCACGGCGACGATCTACCGACACACCTTCGGGCCTGCATGGAACGAGTCGGGCGGCATCGCAGGAACCGCTGGCGTGAACGACGAATTCTCCGTGGAAGTTGCCCGAGCGTGGGAGAAAGCTCTGGACGAAGCTCCGACGTCGCACACCCGCAAAGTTGCACTCCGCGCGGCCATGGTGTTGGGACACGGCGGGAACAGCGTGTTTCCCACTCTCCGCCGTCTGGTGCGCGGTGGAATGGGCGGACGCATGGGAGACGGCCGACAGTTCGTGTCATGGATTCACCAACTCGATTTTTGCCGCGCCATTGAGTTCGTCATCGCCCACGAAGATCTCGCCGGCGCCATCAATCTCTGCGCGCCAGCGCCACTGACCAACGACGAAATGATGACCGCATTCCGCCGCCTCTGCGGAATTCCTGTCGGGCTGCCTGCCATGCGCTGGATGCTTGAGATCGGAGCGTTCATCCTTCGCACGGAAACAGAGTTGATTCTGAAAAGCCGCCGCGTCATTCCCGGTTGCCTGTTGAAGTCCGGCTTCCAGTTTCAATTCCCGCAGTTCGAGAACGCGTTGCGCGATTTGTTGGCGACGCAACCGTAGTAACGCTTAGCGGGACGAAGTTGCGCGCCTCGGAGCTCCCGAACCAGAGGCTGTTTAGTTTTTACAATCTACCCCTGATGAATTCGCCACCCTTCCGCGTCGATCTGCCGACATTCTTTTTTCTATGAAAAAATACGCCGCACTCCTGCTCCTACCTGCCCTCCTGCTTTTCAATGGCTGCATCGCCATTGGCAACCGCGACGCTCAACGCCCGAATGCGACGCTGGGCCAGCAACTCATCGATCTGCAAAAGGCCCGCGATACAGGCGCCATTAGCGAAACCGAGTATCAGGCCCAAAAGGCGCGGCTGCTCGATCGAAAGTGATTTCGACGGCGTTTGAGCTCATCCCAGTTCATCCGGTTGATCAGTTGACGCGAACGTCGATTCGCGCAGACTGCGGGGCAAAACAATCCATCCATGAAACACATCTCCTTCCTTGTCCTCATCGCCACACTCAGTCTTGGAGTGTCCACCGCCTCGGCTCAACGCGACTTCAGCAAGGTCGAAATCAAAGCCACACCAGTCGCAGGAAACATCCACATGCTCGAAGGCCAGGGTGGGAACATCGCGGTGTCCACCGGACCCGACGGCGTGTTGATGGTTGACAATCAATTCGCACCGCTCGCCGAGAAGATCACCGCAGCGATTGAGAAGCTGGATCACGGGCCAATCAAGTTCGTGCTGAACACTCATCTCCACGGCGATCACACCGGCGGCAACGCGCACTTCGGCAAAAAGGCCAGCATCGTCGCCCACGCCAACGTCCGCAAACGGATGGCCGCCGATTCGAAGAATCCGAAGGAGGCTCTGCCGGTGGTGACCTTCGACGAAACCGCGTCCGTCCATATCAACGGGGAGGAAATCCGTCTGATTTACGTCGGGCCCGGTCACACCGACGGCGACAGCATCATCCATTTCACCAAGTCGGGCGTGTTCCACATGGGCGACCAGTTTTTCAATGGCCGCTTTCCGTTCGTGGACCTCGGCAGTGGCGGTGACGTGGCGGGCTTGCTCAAGAACATCGAGGCCGCGCTCAAGCTGATTCCAGCGGACGCAAAAATCATTCCTGGTCACGGCGCACTCGCGAGCAAGGCGGACTTGGAGAAGTATCGCGACATGCTCGTCGAAACCACCGGGTTCGTGAAGAATGCCATCGCCGAAGGCAAGACTCTCGCCGACGTGAAAGCCGCTGGCGTCCCCGAGAAATACAAAGAGTGGGGTGCTGGCTTCATCAATGCGAGCCGCTGGCTGGAGATCAGCTACAACAGTCTCTCGAAGAAATAGGCTGCGGGCAGAATGACCAGTTGCGCGGTGCCGCGAGAATTGCTAAAGCAATGGTCAGTTCAACGGACGCGGGTGTGGTTCAATGGTAGAATGTGGGCTTCCCAAGCCTGAGACGAGGGTTCGATTCCCTTCACCCGCTCCACTTATAATAAAGGATTTACGTGGTAGTGCAGTAAAAGTGCAGTAAAATCCGCCGACACAAAAGCCAACCCATCGTGATTCATAAAGTTGAGTTGAGTTGATCGCTGTGCGAGTTCTACAGAACGCCAGCGTCTTGAAGGATGCTTGCAGCCTGCCTCGGTAAAGCCCTGCGGAAAGGAAGTGCTGGAGTATCGACCGATTGCGGTTCACCTCGGTCGGTTGAGCGAGAGGAGGCGGGGGTAATCAGTCCGTTTTCCTCTCTGCGCCATTCCTCGAAATCGGACCAGAAGACCACGCCCCGAAAGGCGGGAAATCCAGGGGTGTGGAACCAGTCACGGGCTGTGGAGTAAGAAATGCCCGCCAAGACTGCAAATTCCTTGGCGGTGAGTGCCTGATTGAGCCGCCGTTTCTCGACGACTTCCTCAAGCTTCACGTCTCGAAGTTGTTTGTCTCGCGACATCGCTGCCACGGCCAATCGTCGCCATCGTGGCGTCAGATTCGGCCAAATCGAAAACCAGTATCGCGTGAGACGACCGCAAATAGATGTATCAGATACACGAAATGACTATTTCGTGACCGCTGGGTCAGCAGTCTCTGAAACACGTATCTCTCGAATGACTGGTTGTCCTTCGTTGATGCTGGGGATGAGTTTGGCAGGCACCGCGACAAGGTAGGAAAGTTCCAAACGTTGCAGCGCCGTTTCGATGCGACGGAGTGCGTAACCTCGGACAACAACTTCGTGCGTAGCAAAGATCAGGCGAAGCCGCTGCTCCTTTTCAGCGATGTCGAACTCAGCATGGATCAGTTGGTCATACTTCAGTAGGAGCGATTTCTCCGGGCTGACTTCGATGCGAAGCAGCTTGGCGGAGGCGTCACTCGCCCAACATTCGGGTGCTTTGATGCTCATGGTGTGAGGGGGTTGATGGTGTTCGTGGACAGAGGAAATTCACGAGACGCAGGTTCGCGACCGCCTTGCGTCCGAAGCGGAGCAATCGTCCCTGAAGCCGCCGCCAGAGCGGCGATGCGCTTCGTTGACGATTGCCGCCGACCAGTTCGAGTGCCAGCGGGCGATGGCCGGAACGCAGTATGTTCTCGCGAAGCCGTTCCCTGTCCGGCGTGAAGATGCGGATGCCGCGACGACCGCGTGAGATGGATACATACCATTGCTGCGCATTCGTCGCGGCCTTGATGGTGGAGTCGGAGAACAGGACGTAATCCACCGTCTTGCCCTGTGAGCCGTAGGAGGTGACGGCGTAACCGGGAAGAAACTCACGGAAACTCGCGTCGAGCACGCGGCCATCGGTCAACTCGACTCCGCCATCGGTTCTCACGGATTTCACTGTGACCAGTTCCCCATTTGTCACTCGCGGCCCGGTAGCGAGCTTGCGGTTGGCTTTCACATGCAAGCGGTCGCCGGGCGAAACATGAATCTCCCGTTCCAGACAAACGGAGATTCGGTCGAGCAGCCGGTTTGAGACAGAAACGAACTTTCCCCCGACCTCAATCAACAAGCCGGACTTCAGGATACCAGCGAGTTTGCCTTTCACGCCCGGCTCGGCATCCCGCACCTTCTGATTGAAGACGAGCACAGCTTCCGGCGGATAGAATCGCTCGTCGCGCTTCTGCGCGTTCGTGAGGTCCAGCTTGTCCAAAATCTGAATGGGCGTGTCGTCCGCGCCGAGCAGTCCCTTCGATTTCAAAACATCCCGCACCTTTGAGTTGACCCGATGCACTTCGCTCCAAGTCTGCGACACGACGACGGTGGAAGCACCGCCCTTCGTCAGTCTCAGGAATTCGTCCGCCAACCTGTCCGCTTGCTCACCGAGGCCGCAGGGAATTACCGCGCCGATTGCCTCCAATCGCTCGAATGACTTCGGCAAGTCCCCGCTTGCAGCGGCTTCGACGGCGGCACGGTATCCTTCAATGCGAGCGCGCTCATCGTTGTCACAGGCCAGCGTTGGATCTTGGCGACGGATACGGTGCAGCTCGACCGGCTTCACGCCAGCATGGCGCTCAATGGCGACGAGTGCATCCGACGCCTCGACCGGCCCGTGCTGGCGGGTATCACCGGACAGAATCAGCCGTCCCTTCCGCTCGCGCACGAGCCGCATAAGTTGGAGCATCTGGCGACCGCCAATCTGGCCGGCCTCGTCCACCATCACGACTGCGCCTTGGGCGAGTTCGCCTCGTTTCAAAAAGCTGCTGACCGTTTGAGGTGACGGGAATCCCGCCTTCTCCATGTCCACGACTTGCTGGCGCTGCGGGGCGAGCACCACAGTGCTCCTTCCATTCTTGAGAATCTCCGTGACCAGTTCGTGAAGAACGAAACTCTTGCCCGTGCCAGCGCCGCCGCGAAAGACTGAGACGAGATTCGTCGAACTCAGCAACGATTCGAGGGCGATTCTCTGATCGTCATCCAGCTTTGGACTGACTCGTATCGTGCCCTCAGTAAGCGGACTTCGCTCCCCAATACCGTCTTTCGCGGTACGGACGATCTCCCATTCGCGCAACAACACGTCGCGCAATGTCACTTCCCCAGGACGAGCGTCATCGCGAATGTAGCCGCGTCGCTCGGTGATCCCCTTGAGTTCGGCTAGCGGGAAATCGCCACCGCGCGCCCGCCCGAGCGCCTCCTGCCACACCTGACACTCGGGAACGACCGAGTGCCGGTCGAACAAATGCTCCTCTGCCCATTCTACGGCTTCATGCACGGACACCTGGTTGCCGTCCGTGGGACTTGGCGCGGCCGGCCGGCGAAGCCCGGCGAGCGTTTGCCGTTCCTCGCGAGTCAACTGAGCGTCCCACAAGGTCCGCAAGTCGTCCCGCTTCAGGTCTTTCTGTTTCCGCGCACGCTCGGCCGTCGCCAGGTTCTCCCGAAGGTCGTTCAGATTCCCCTGAGCCAGTTCCGGCTTCTTGCGGAGCAACTGTTCCAGTGCCCTATCAATCTCCGCGTGCCGTTTCGAAAAGCGGTCGCAGAGTTCATCCGTAACACCTTCGATTTGGAAATCACCCCGCGCACGATTGCGGATGCCGTAGCCAAAGGTCCGAAGCTCCCGTGCGAGTTCATGGTAGTAGGCATTCTCGGCAAACTTGCGCGCCCGCAGCAGTTCGTGATTCTGGAGCGCCTTCCAGCGCCGCTCCTTCGGATCGAACGTCGCATTGAAGACGATGCAATGCGTGTGGACATGGGGATCGAGCGCGCGGGACGTATCGTGCGTGAAGAGAGAGGCGACAAAGTTTCCGGTCATCCGGTCGCTGATGGACTTGTTCGCGCGGACACGAGTCGCGGCAAACGCCTCAAACTCCTTCAACGCTGACCGGACAGCCCGCGCATGAGCATCGAGAATCCGCTCGTCGCCGCCGACCAAGGCTGCCAACGAAACGGACTTTGGCGGCGAAAACGTGAAGTCGTAGAAGATCCGCCGGTTCGCCGCAATGTCGTCACCATCCTGCCGCGTGGTCTTGTGACGTTGCGTCAGCTTCTCGCCAGTGCCTGGATGTTGGTTCTCACAAAGCCGCAGGAATTCCTCGGCGCGGACTTTTCCGGACAAGCCCAGCCGTTGAGCGCCCACGCCGAACCAATCGCCGGATACGCGCTGCCCTTCGTCGTAGTAGTCACCGACGCAAAGGTGTTCCTCGAAGTAACCCTTCGCGTTGGTGAGGCTGTATTGCGTCTTCGCCGTGACCACGCCCCGGACACTACCCGGACTGTCCGTGCATTTTGTGTATCACATACATCTTCGCAGAACGGCTTCCTGTTTGACTTGCGGGCATGAACGAGACCGCGACCGAAGCCAACAAGCTCTGGGGCATCTATCACACCGACCGGGAATACGCGCGCACGGTTGGCGATCCGTTACGCACGGTCGTTGAAGCACCCACGAAACTCGCCGCCGAGGAAGCCGCCGCGCGCCTCGGTTTTGGCGAACCGTGGGCGCACCCCGTCAGCCGCGAAAAAGTGAACCGCGCGCAATGGCTGCCTCAGCAACGGCCTGGCCACCGGCAGGAACTCGCGCATAAGAAGTCACGCGGCGTTCGAGTCTGAATGGAGGATGTCATGGTCCAACCCACCCAACGAGAGATCGCCGCTGCCATTCGAGTTTTGGAGTCCTTGCGCCAGTCCATTGACGCCGCCGACAGCGATGAGGCTCGCAAGAGCGCGCCGGAAACTTCCCAGGAACGTCATCTTCGCCTGACCAAGAGCCGCATTGTCGAACGGCTTGCAAGCATCGAAGAGAGCGTCGCGGAACTGCGCCGATGGGCACAGGAACTCAGTCAACCACAGACGCAAACCCGCCGCTATGGGAATACCGTTTAACACAGGGCACGCCCTACCCCTAACTTGCGTTAGGTTTTCGCGTCCGCGAACCAGTCGCGGAGCACGCGCGGAATGTCCGCGCAACGGATTCGCAAGAGCGCATTGCAGCGGCCACGGAATCGACCTCGATTTGGACGTGTCCGGGCCGCATCCGCGACCTCGGCAGAGCGGCAATCTGTCCATCGCCGTGGCATTTCCGACGGAATGTCCATGTCCGCAGTCAGTCCACATCCAAGGGCCAGGCTCCTCCGCGATTGATCCGCAGAAGCGGAATGTCCGCGCACTGTCCGCGGATTGTCCGCGAGCAGGCATTGTCCGCGAACTGGTCGGCGACCCGGCATCTCCACGACTAATAAGCGGACACGAACACGTATCGTTTCGTCCACGGTTTCGGCAACACCACGATCCCGGAGCATCCGCGTATGTCCTCATTTGACCCAGCCACCGTCCGGCAGGCGGTCGCGGAATTCACGCCGCGCCGGCCACAGAAGTTCCAGGAACTGTCCCCGGCAAGGGAAGTGATCGTCGAGCTTCGGCAGAAGCGTGCCTCCTACCGGGCGATTGCCGAATTGCTGACGCAGCATTGTCTGCCGATCAGCAAGACCGCCATCGCCGCGTTCTGCCATGAAGTCCTCGGGGAAATCGTTCGACCGAAACGGCGACCAAATCGAAAGCGTCCGCCCGCGCCCGCGCCGAACAATGGGAACGGCCACTCGCCTCCGTCTCCATCCGCGCCGCCTTCTGCTGACACCGACACGCCAAATGATTCCAGCAGCGCGGAGACGTTGGCCGCGCGGACACGCGGCCCGCGCATCGCCCAGGTGCGAATGCTCAACCCGAAACCCGCATGAACAAACGTCTCGATCTCGTCATCAACGGCAAAGGCGGCGTCGGCAAGAGTTTCTTTGCCGTGAACTTCGTCCAGTTCCTCAAGGACAAGGCCATCGGTAACGTAGCCATCGACAGCGACAACGAGAACTCGACCTTGAAGCGGTTTCATCCCGAGGCACGATTCCTCGACCTTGCCAGCCGCCGGGAACTCGATTCCATCTTCGCCGCGCTGGAAAAGTCGAACCTCGTGGTGGTGGACTGCCGCGCCGCCTCGACCGACCTGTTCCTCGACTACTTCAGTGAGGTTGACCTACCCGCCGTGCTCCCGGCCCTCGGCGCGTCGCTCACGCTCATCATGCCGGTGAACCACGAGATGGACAGCGTGGACCAGTTGCAACGCGTGAGTGACCAGCTTGGCAAGGCGTGCAGCTACGTCGTGGTCCGCAACGCGGCGCACAGCGACAGTTTCGCGTTGTTCGAGTCGGCGGAAGTGCGCGAACGCCTCAAGGTCGAACTCGGCGGGCGCGAAGTCACGATGCCCCGAATGCAAGACTGGCTGGTGGAAGCGCTGAACCGCGAAAACGTGACCGTCACCGCCGCGACGAAGCATCCCGCATTCAGCCTCCTCGACCGTCAGCGGTTGCTGACCTGGCAGCGTCGGCTTTATGGGGAACTTGATTCAGCGTCGTCGCTGCTCCTGCCCGCGAAGTGAGGCCCGCATGGATGCTCCTAGCTTCGAGGATGAATTCGAGCGAGCCGTGGCCGATTGGCGGGATCGCCATCGGTTACGGGAGGACGATGCGGTTCTCTTGCTTGTTGATCTGTTCCGCATCCACCAGCGGCATTGGGACGATCTTCGACGACGAGAGTTTCCGTCCTTCGAGCAATTTCGGGGCGACATCGCGAAACTTATCGAGGCATCGCGCTCCTTTCAACAACACGCCTCCGCTCTGGCCGAACAATTGAAGCATCGGCCGGGCGGACGGCCGAGAGCGATGGTCACGCGCACTGCCGCGTGGTTGGCTGCTCTGGCAGGCGGACTCGCCGGTTATCTGCTGGGAAGGGCATGGCTATGAAACTCCTTCCATTCGGTCCGATCAGCCTTCCGACCGATCTGCAATTCCTGGCCGCACACCAACGAGTGCTGCTCATTGCTGGCGCCGCCTTTCTGGCGGTGGTCGCACTCTGGCTGCTGTTCATTCCGCGCGGAAGGTCTCGCGTCGTAGCACGACTCGGCAGCCTGGTCTGGAAGCGCAATCAGTTCTGTCGCGGCTGGCTCATCACTGGAGATACGGGTTCGGGCAAGACGAGTTCCGGCATCAACCAGATTGCTCATCAGGTCTTCCAGAACGAGCCGTGCTGGGGCGGGCTGTGCATTGACGAGAAGGGCGTCTATTGGGAGACACTGGCGGCGATGGCCCGCCACTACGGGCGCGAGTCGGACTTGATTCACCTGCAAATCCGCGAGGACGACACCGACCCGCACTGGATTCCCGCCCATCGCTACAACCTCACCGGTGACCGCACCATCCCGTTCACGACCTACGCCAAGTTCGTCGTGGACACCGCGACGAGTCTCGGCCAGGGCGGCGACAAGGGCTTTTTCAAGAGCCAGGCGCAAACGCACATCGCCCACGCGCTCGAACTGCTCTACGAGATGAAGCGCCCCGTGACGTTGCTAGGAGCGTTCGAGCTGCTGTCCAATCGCGACCAGCTTGAGGAAACGACCGAAGACCTCGCGGATCTGCTGGAGACGCCGCGCCGCGCCGCCGTCAGCGCCCATTTCCTGAATCGGTTCCTTAATCAGCCCGATGAACAGCTCGGCGGCGTCCGCGAAACCATTGGCAACTACCTGCAATACTTTCTCACGCCCGAAATCGCCGAAGTGTTCTGTACCGGCCAGAGCACGTTCGACTTCGGCTCGATTGACCAGGGCAAAATCATCCTCACCACCATGCCGCAGAAATTCCAGACTGAGCGGCGCTACGTAAATACCTTCCTGAAACTGCTCTACTACAACCACGCCCTCCGCCGGTTCGACAAGGCGAAGTCCGAGCGCGCCCGCGACAACCTGCTCATCCTGTGGGCTGACGAGGCGCAGCGGTTCATGACCGCCAGCGAGGACGGCACGAGTGATTACAACTGCGTGGACGTGATTCGCGAAGCCGGCGCGACCATCGTCGCCGCCGCGCAGTCCACGACCTCCCTGATTCCACCACTGGGCACGGACAAATCCAAAGTGCTCACGCTCAATCTCCGCAATCGCTTGATCTTCCGCGCCGCCGACGAAGGCGACGCCATTCAAGCCGCCGACTTCATCGGCAAGAAGCGCGTCGTGAAACGCTCGTGGGGATTCAGCGCCGGCAAGCGCAACGTGAACTACTCCGAAACCGAGGAACACAAATTGAAACCCCACCAACTCCGCAACCTTCGCGACCACGAGTGCGTCCTTGTCCACTGCGAACGCGGCTTCCGCCGTGTGACCCTGCCTCCACTCGAACCCGACGGGAAAACGGCGGCTTGGTTCTCCACGTTGCGTCGGTGGTGGTAGGACTACGCGAGTCGAACGCGGACATCTTTCCACCAGGACTCAAAATTGTCCCGACGCCATGCCAGGACCGCGAACCCCTGTAGCACCGCGTCTTCAAATAGAACCGTCTTCGATGGAGTGAACGCCTCTTGCACGTCAGGCAGAGGTTCATCGCATTTCGGCAGCGCCGGCATTTGCTGGGCGAGCGCGACGAACACCAAATCGCTAAGTTGCCGCAATACGGGTTCAGCACAGGCGTCGCGGTAAAGAAGCGAATGGTTGAACTGCTGGGCGTACTCTTCCCATTCCTCTTGCAGTTCATACATGGATGCTTCGTCCGCCTGATCAGCATTCAACCTCATGACGCAAGCGCGCACCCGAGCGCCGTCCGGTGGATAATCCAAATCAGCTATGTCCGAGATCGGACGACCCTCGGCCATTGATAGGTCAATCATGGAAATGATGTTGGCGCATCCACAAATGTACTGAGCGAAGAGGTCACAGAACAATTCCTCCAAACGCCTGTCGTTCCAAAAATCCTCTGCGTCTTGAAAACGCTTGAGTTGCGCGGCCCGGAGTTGAGACTGGGTCGGTCCAATCCGACGACGCAATTCCTCGAAGTGCTCTTGAACCACATCTCGCATGGCGGCGAGAATGGCGGGAAACGTCGCCCAGACGCTGTGGCCGTATTCATGATAAACACCGGGCAAGGACAAGAACTTGTCCAGCAGTCCGGGAGGAACGTGAAGCACGGGCGTGCCGAGGGACTGGTACAGCTTGTGGTAAATGCCGAGACTACCCGAACTCTGGACAACCATGTCCTCGAACCAGTCGAGGCCCAGGCGTTTTGCGCAAGCGAGAAACACCAGGCGCAGGGACAATTCCTCCGGCGACGGGTTGATCAGACCACGAATGAACTGAGTTTCCACCACCGAAAGGAACGCGCTGATACGGCCGAGGGTGTAATCCACCGTGGAACGAAAAGCCGTGTCCTCAATGATCGGGTGGATGCTCAAAAGTTCCCCGGCAAACTTGGCGAGCAAAGCTTCCAGCCGATCCAGCACGACCTTGTGCTCGCCGTTCGGGCACGGGCATTGTGCGAGCCGCTCCTGCAAGCCAAGCAGGGCGAACTCGATCTCCTTTGACTTCAGCGCCCGGTATGAACTCATGCGGATTACATCAGCGTGAACGGAGTCGGCGCACATCCTCGGCCACCTCACCTTGTAAGTAGCCAACGACACGCATAATTCTGTCCAATTGCGCTGCTTCCACCGGGGCATTAACGCGCAGTTGATCGGCGAGTTTGCCGAAATCCTCCGCCCAATCGTTACGAGTTTCGCCGGCTTGCTCCAGGCCCTGAGCGATGACGCGGTGTTCTTCTGAACCCTGCGCAGCACCAGCAAGCACTGGTACCAGACCAGACAAGAACTCAAGAACCACCGTCCGCGCTTTTACTACCTCGTCAGGCGAAATCTTGAGCACATCGAGCTTGCCGACGAGTTCGGCGCGAAGCGCGAGAACCGCCTTGGTGAGTTCTCCCACCAATTGCAAATGCCGATCCAAACGGCTGGAGAGTTGTCCTAATAAACTCATACAATGCACGCCTCCTGCGGCTCGGCCTCGGTGTCGTCAGCCGCGCTTGGGTTGGTGACAATTTCGCGAAGCCGCTCGTCGCTCCACCGAATCGTGACGGGCAGCGAGATTTCAATGTCGGGAGCATTCCAATTGAGGTGGGTCAATCCATACGCATCCTCGGCGATGCGGCGGATGTCCAGAACACCGGCTTCCGGGTTGCGCGCCACGCGGAGCAACAGCGTTCCCGCTGTGCGGCCCTGCCTGTCCCAACGGCCGGGTTGACCGGTGGGTGTCAGAATGGCTTCGGATTCATTCAGGATGAGATGGCTGCCCGGCATCGGGTTCTCCAATGAACTGCTACCGTCGTTGGCGACCGTGAACAACCGCACCGGCAGATGGCTCTTGCGGACTTCCACCACGCCAATCCGAGCATCCTTCGCGAGCGTGCCTTCGTCCCGCAATTCGGCGACTGCCTCCGTAATGGCGAGGTCTTCATTCGACCACCAGCGCCCATCGCGGTGAACGACCAGGCTGTTCAACGGGACGCCAAGCCGCTTGGCCTCCCGCACCCCAATCTTGAACTGGTCGGCCAGTTGGACGCGGTCAATCTTCTCGGTCAAGCCTCGCCGCCGAAGCTGTTCTCCCTTTTGCACCCACACGTTGCGGCCTCCTTTGCCACAAACGAAAACGTAGATGACTTGATTCGCCAGAACGTCCACACCCATGTAGAAATCGTAATGAAGCGGCTTCGCCAGAACCCAGGGTTGGAGACCTGCCGCCGTGAGAATGCCCAGAGCAAGGTTTCGCAAGCGGCTCCCGCCCACGGCCTGCTCGTCGCGCGCCACGCGCAGAGCCGTCCGCTCACGGACACATTGCGAGGCGAGAGAACTGAGTCGGCGCTTCAACAAGTCGTAAACCTGATCCCGCAATGGGTCCGCCAAAACAACGACAGGCAGGAACGTGCCATCATTGTCGCGAACAAGCTCGTCCGCTGCCGCGAGTAACCCCGCGCCAGCACCGGGTTGCTTGCCCAGCGGGTAGGAAATCTGGCGGGCAATGCGCGGAGTCACACCGCAAAGCTCCTTGATTTCTTCACTCAATCTGAGGCGCAGTTTGTCGCGAACGCCTCGTTCCAAATTGTCCGGATATAGCAGCACCAGGTCCGGCAGACTTTGCCCGGAAAATGGTCCGTGCTCATAGAGCATCTTCGTCTTGTTCTGACGATAGAGGTTGTAGGCTTCCTCGACGGGAAGCGATGGGTTCACAGAAAGCGTTTTGCCATCGCCGAATTCAAGAACTGGCGCCGGGAAGACGGAACGATCCGTTGCCTCCATGAAGCTCTGCCCGATCTTCAGTTGGCTGCCGGCAAACCGGATTTCCCCCAAGTCCTTCAAAAACGCGCGAATGACGCTAACCCGCTCCTCTGGCGACATCTGGGGCGAGACCGAGCAGTTTCTGACTTCATCCCAATCATTCGTGAACAAGGGAAAAAGCCGGGAGGCGGGAACCGCCCAAGATTCGCCACCTTCGCGGTCGCGCACAAAGACCGCTTCGTCGTTTTCCGGCACGAGCACGCCATAGCGTTGTTCGTAATACTCGCGAACACTCTTCCGACCGCCGTTGAACAAGAAGGTGTGCTGCGTCACGGTCTGGCCGGTGGTGCCGACGAAGCGACAAGGAATCTTGACCTTCCCGTTGTCGCGCAGGAATGGGGCGCGCTCATCGGGATCAACGCGGTCGCTCAGGTGGTAATGGAGTTCCCGCTGCCGCTCCGCGTTGGAATACTTTGTGAGCGCGCGCTGTCCGCGATAGGTCGTATAGATGTCGGCTGCCAGCCAAGCCGCGCCGCCATTCAGAAAGACCACTCCGAACTTCAATCCTCGGTAGGCATAGACGCTGTCGCGCTTGTTTTCCCAATTTTCCGGTTCCAGCCGGAAATAGAGATTCCAATGCTTGCGCCAATACTTGTCCGATTGAAGGCCGAACGCATCACTGACGGCGCGTTTTACCATCTCGCCGGCCAACTGAAGTTCTTCGGCGCTCGCCGTGGCCGGAGCGACCTCGATTGTTTCACCTGTGACCTCGATGGAATACTCCTGGTCGGGAACATCCTGGACCGTCAGCACTCGTCCGACGGTCAACGAATCCGCGTCAGGCGTCAGAAATCCCGCCCACTCGAAGCGGCCCGTCGGAACGACCGCCTGCTTGAGTTCCTTCCAAAGTTGAGTGGCCCAACGGTTCAGCCTCACTGGCGTCTGCGTGTCCTTGGGAATGGCCTCGCGTACGCGGAGCACCCGCAAGCGGAAAGCCCGCTGGGGCAGGCCCGAAATCGGGAACAAGGTCGCACCAAGATGTTTCTCACTCATAGTTGGATCTCCGGTGAAAGGTTAGCACGACAGAGACGCTTGAAGTTGCATCGGCGGCACTCCTCGACGGAACCCGCATAGTCGAGGTCGCTCAACTTCAACCGACGCTTCTCGAAATGACTCTCCCATTGCTGAGCGAGGTTCACGCTGTCTTCGATGAGGCGGAACGTTGCCACCGCACGTTCCTCGTCCAAGTCGAACCGGAGTTCTGTCGCTTCATCGCCACCCAGGTAAATTAGGCGGCTGGTCACGCCTTCAAGCGGCAGATTCAGCCCGAGGTTGGCCCAAAGCATATAGACGCTGATTTGAATCTCGTTCTGACCCGGTTCAGCGGCAGCCGCCGGCGCTTTGCCGGTCTTCCAATCATAAATCGTGAACTCCGATCCACGCCGATGCAGAGCCAAGTCCACTTTGGTAATCACCTGGACTTTGCCCACCATGAATCCGGGCGCGTCCGCGCCCCATGCGGGAGGCTCAATCCAAATCCTGTCAGCCGCCTTCACTTTTTCCAGCAGACCGCTTTCTCCAGCGGCCCAGCGGTGGTAGCAACCAAGCATCCGGCTGGCCTTCTCGACCAGCGGTTCCAACTGCGTCTCAGGCGGAAGCTCGTCGTATTCGTGCTCAAACAGAGCCACACCGAATTTTCCGACCGACGACGGCTCCTCACGGAACCGCCGCTTCTCGGAGAAAAACCAATCTCGCTGCATTCGCTGGCGCAGGGATTGGATCAATTGATCAAGCGTGGACGCTTGACCGCGACGCGCTTGATCAAGGTGCTCGGCGATGACCGCGTGAACGCACTCACCCTGCCACATGGGGATGTTCTTGAGCTTCTTGAGCAGGGCAACTCCACGCAACCACGGGTCCGGGCTGTTGAGACGCGCATCAGCCAAGTATTGGAAATAATACTTCCGCTCGCAGGATTGCAGTTGCTGGTCGCGGTGACACGACCAGGTCGGGCCATTGTTGGAGTTGTAGAAGCTCTTTCGCATGGCTAGCGGATTGCTCTCTACTTGCCTGAACGTCCGCACTGTTTGCCGCGCGCTGATGGCCTCGTTCGCTTGGCTTGACGCCCCGTCCGGCCATAGGCAGCCACCGGCAATCCTGCTCCGTCGGGATTCACGTCCCCAAGTAGCTTCTTAACCTTGGTGCCAGCCTGACTGGCGAGAGCGCGCAACCGTTCGGCCGCTGTAGGCTTCTTCGCGGCGATCGCTTGCGCTTCGATTCCCGCCGCACTGCCCAAGCGGGCAAGGAACGCGTCCACGTCCACTCCCTGGCTTTCCAGTTCAGCGCGCAGTTCAGTTTCGGTAGCTTCGCGGTTTTCCGCCGCAAACTCATGCAGTCGCAACGCCGCGTCTTGGTGATGCTTGTTCATGACAGTTTTCCTCACAGTTCATTTTGTTCAATACGCCTTCGGCCACAACCTTCAACAGGCGGCGCAATTCGTAGATGCGCCCGGTGGGAAGGCCGGTTTCCTTTGCGAACTCGGGCACGGTCTGCGCACCGGCCTCCAGCGCCTCGACCAACTTTTTCAACTCGCTATTTTTCTTCACCCGCGAGTTCGCATACAGCAGTTCAAAAAACCGGCCGCAGAATTCATCGCTGCGAATGGCCGCTTCTGGTCCGGGATTGCCATCCGCCACTGGCTCGAAGAACTCCGGTTCTTCGGCGCGAGTGACCTTGCCCTCTTTCAGTCGGTGCAGATTCCACAGCACGCTCTTCACCGAGCTTTTCAATTGCACCCACATGGAGGCATCACTGCTGAAATTTCGCTCGCCGCGCGAATAGGCCGCATACACTTCACAGGCCACATCTTCCGGCGTCTTGCCGGTAGGCAACAGACGACCGTCCACCCACCCATAGTGGGCTTTGGCCCAATACCGGGCGAAAGCGAGCAGGCGAAGCCCGACCAGCTTCCAGTTGGCCTCGCGGAATTCTTGTTCGGCGTTTATCGGCTTCATGCCTTCACCAGTCTTTGGCTCACAACTCGGTCTTTTTGGGAAAAAATCTTTCACTTCAGCGCACATTTTCCGCCCCAAACCTTGCCGCAAATTCAGCCAAAGGAGGAGGAGCGGACAGGCCGACCGCCGCGAGTGCGGCAACTGGCCGGCAGCCGCGACAACTAGAACAAATACAATGAGCAATCATCTCATTCATTCAACATCGGGCCGAAGCGATGCTCCGGCACAACATCATGGAGCCTGCCAACCCGCGCCCAAATGGGCGGCAGTCGTAAACGACACCTTCGTTCTACTGCCCCAACAGCGACTCACCGCGCGGCTCATCAAACAACAGGCGGACGTTAACGGAGACGCCGTGCTGATTCGGGACCACGGCTCCAGCAACGACGTTCCCTTCGAGGACGAGTCTCAACTCAACCTCGCCGAAGGCAACGTATTCTACACGTTGGCAAGATGCGAAGTGAAGCCCGCAAGTGGCTGTCCGGGGCCGGCCAAGTTCGCATTCGTGGTGAACGACCAGGTCGAGCAGACCCTCGCCTCGCGCCAGACGGGGCGGTCCATTCGCGAACTGTTCGGCTTCGCGCCATCCGCCCGATTGTTCCGCGACTACGAATCTCCCAACGACTCTGCCATCGGTCTCGACGACGCAGTGGAGTTCACCGATGGCCCCGTGTTCTACACTCGCCGCACCGGGGTTGGGCTGAACATCATCGTCAACAAGCAGACGTTCGGCGAAGCGGATGGGGTGAAGGAACGCATGACCGGTCGAGAGATTGCAGCACTCGTCAGTCCGCAGCCCGATGTGACGGAAGTCACCCGACATAAAGGAGCCGAGCGGATTCCTGTCGGCTTGGCGGAGTCCGTGGACATCAAAGGTTGTGAAGAATTCTGCGTCATTCGCACGAACGTCGTTGGCGGATTCGAGCCGCCGAGGGTTCAGAAAGAACTGACCAGTCTCCGAGAAAATGGCGGTGAGGTCACGTTGGTCGAATCGCCCGTTCCTTGCGTGGTCTATCATCGGTTGCCTGCGCGCAAGGGGTATCCGCATCTAGCGGAATCCGATGTACTGGTCGCGATTCCGGCCGCGTATCCCGGCGTGATGCTGGACGGCGCTTTTCTTCCGTCCGGCTCACCCTTGCTCGGTCGGGTGGAAGGCTCGCCGCAAGGCCAGACCGTGCAGGCGCTGAGGCGCATCTGGCAGTTGGTAAGCTACCACCCCCACAACGGAGGTGGCGGGCCGCCGTGGAACAAGGACCGGCACGGCCTGCATACCTACTACACCGAAATCCTGTCGTGGATTCAACGCGCACGAGTCTGATGAAGCTGATCCGATTGAATCAAAACGGTCGCGAAGCACTGTGGCGAATCACGGACGCCGACCGGGAGAAGTTGTTCCGTCTGCTGTTCAAGCGATACCCGAACAGTGAATGGGGCACCTTCTTCCGGTTTGGCTATCGTCGCACCAAATGGGGTGTCCTCATCACTTGGGTTGATTCACTGAACCCTGAGCCGGGCGACCTTGACCGAAGCAGTCCCCTCGTCGAGTTCCGGCCTCAGTACATCCGCCGCGCATTGGCAGGCTTGGAATCGGACACGCTCGGCGTCGGCGTCATTCATTCGCACCCGCAGGATTGCGCGCCAACGCCAAGTCAGGCGGACGATGATATGGACGGATATTTCGCCGAGGAATTTGAACGGTTCGGCGACGGCCGACCTTATGCAAGCCTCGTCTGCGCACGCAACCATGTTGGTGAACTCTCGTTCACGGGCCGCATCTTCGATAAAGGAGACTGGCTGCCTGTGACGGCCAACTTCTGCGTTGGCGAGTGGTTGCAGCGGGTGAAAGCGTGGCAGAGAACCCGTTCAGACCTCGCACTCACAACTGACAACACGGGGAAATCTGAAACAACTTTGGAACGGATCAGCGAACTTCTCGGCGAGGACACGCCTCAACGACTACGCGATTGCGTTATTGGAGTCGTCGGATGCAGCGGCACCGGCAGCCCCGCCATCCACACGCTCGCGCGTGCCGAGGTTGGCGAGCTTGTGCTCGTTGATCCAGGTCAGTTCAAGCCCTCAAATCACCAACGCAACCACGCCAGCAGGCATTCGGACCTTTCGACAAGTCCCTCTCCATCCAAGATTCGACTCGCCGCGCGTTTTGTCCGGGAACTCAGCCCGAGAACCAAGGTCACCGCTTTTGTTGGGGACGTGCTGGATGAAGCCGTTTTGGATGAGCTTCTCCGCTGTGATGTGATTCTCGGTTGCACTGACTCGAATTACGCACGCGCCGCTCTAGGCGACATCGCCACCCATTACCTTGTGCCAGTTCTGGATCTCGCCGTGCAAATGCGCGCAGAGCGAGGGAAACTGCAAGAGCAGATCGGGGAGCTTGCGTGCTACCAGCCTGGATTGCCCTGCCCGTGGTGCCGGGGAAGAATCAGCGTGAACGGAATCCGATACGAAACTGCCACTGAAGCCGAACGGGAGTTTGCCGTCACCGCAGCCGCGGCGGCGGAATTACGCGGTGTGGATGGCGCTCAGTATTGGGGGGGCACGCCGCCCCGAGAACTCACCGCCGGATACCTTACCACCGTTGTCGGGGCGATGGGTGCGGGCTATGCGCTTAACTGGCTGCTTGGTGCCGCCCGAACGCCCCACGACCGATTTCAGTTCGACCTCGGCACCAAGTTCCTTGGCGTCGCCGACGACATTCGTCAGCCTCGCCCCGACTGCTCCTGCGTGCGTGCGACGGGGCGATCTGACCAAGGGCGAGCAGACCGCAGCGTTTCCCGTCCGTCTCACTTGCCCCCGCCGATCCGATTCAGTAGTCTTGAATCGCTGCCAGTCGCAGCACTGTGATGACGTAACAAACAAACCATATTTCGCGTCGCAACGGCTCGGTCCACGAGAAAACCGCGAACTTTCATTGAAGGACGAGAGAGCCGCCGAAGCACGCGCCCCATCGGGCGCGGCTTGGCGTGCTTCTCTCAAAGGCGCTTCGCGGTGCCTCTCGTGGGTGCGCGTTGAGTTCGCGCCCCTTCTTTTCTTTTTGTGCATAACTCAGTGTTGTGCTCCGTCCAACGAATCGGTAATGGATTGTTTTCGGAAGGTGGGGGCGGTTTAAGCAGTAACGGACGCCTGTGAGCGCCACCGTCCAACAAAATCGTTTCCGCAACGGTCAACTTCGCGAGAAGTCGTCCGTTACACGGGGTCGCAGGCATGGGGTCGCACGGACCTGGCACCCCAATGGCATCCTTGCCACCGAGCAACACTTCAACAATGGTCTTCTCCACGGTCGCTGCCTCCAATGGAACGAGTCGGGCAAGCTGCTCGGCGAATTCGTGATGCACCACGGGACCGGCGTTCAGCGCGAATGGCACGAAAACGGGCAACTCAAGATCGAGGTTTCGACGGTCGAAGGGCTATTCTGTGGTCGCAACCGAATCTGGCTTCGCGACGGGACGATCATCTCCGAGCGGTTCTACCTGAACGGGAGCCAGGTGTCGCCGGACAGATACGCCAAGGCTGCCGCCAAGGACGAATCGCTTCCAAACTACGCAGAGAAGCCGGCACGGCTTCCGAAGAAATCACAGAAGACTCGGCGGCACATCCATCAGACCTTCGTTGATGGCGTTTTGGAGAAGCCGGGGCAGAAAGAGGCTCGCTCGTGGTTCAGCAGCGGCGCCAACGCAAAGCGGTCGCGCTCGTTGGGACGCTTTCGCTCGGAACGGAGCGCCGTCGCCTTCATTGAATCCCTTTACGCTGCGGGCACCCCGGAGGTGATCGTACCCGGCATCTACCGTGACAAGCGGGGCAATGAGTTCGCTGACGGGTTGCTCGTCCGCCTGCCGAGATCGAAAGCCGTGCGCGGTTGCATCCGCAGGTTGTGTGCGACGCTCCGCCGCCGTTCGCTCGGCGTGGTTCAGCCCGACCGCGACGACGGCGAAACCCACCTATACCTTTCGATGGAGTAGTTCATCGCACCGCGAGGCAGTCGCGCGCGTCGTCCACCACCAGCACGCCGCCTGATTGATGGCCGGCGAGCAAGCACTCCGCAACGGCATCGCCAACCAGCTTCTCCACCGCGTCGCGCATCGGACGCGCGCCGAGTTTCGGGTGAAACCCTTTCCGCACGAGGAACGGCAATACACTCCCGTCGAGTTGCAGAGTGTGTCCCCGGCCCGTGAGGAACTCCACTTCCCGCGCGATGAACTTCTGTGCGATCTCCAATTGGTGTTCGTAGCTCAATCGGTGAAACACGAGCTTCTCTGAAATCCGCGCGAACACTTCCGGGCGAAGCGCCTGTTGCGCGCGAGTCAGGACGTGGCGTTCGAGCGTCGCTTCGCTCGAATGCTGGAGGCTCATCAGTTCAGCGGAACCGATATTCGTGGTCATCACGATGTAGAAGCCGGAGAAGTCCAGCGTCTCGCCGGTCGCAATCGTGATGCGCGCGGCGTCAAGCAGTTGGAGGAACAAATCCATGATGCGCGGATGCCCTTTCTCGATTTCATCGAATAGCAGCGTGCCTTCGTTCGCGTTCTCCCGAATCGCTCCGAAGAAACCTCGCTCACCCAGTTTCGCGCCGAGCAAAAGTCCCAGCGCCTCTTGATTCTGAAACTCCGACATGTCGAAACGAAACAATCGGCCGGTCCCGAACAGATGATTCGTGAAAACGACGGTCACTTCGGTTTTCCCAACACCGGTCGGGCCAAGCAGCAGAAAACTTCCGCGCGGCCTTCCCGGTTTGCACAAGCCGAGTTCGCCGCGTTTCAGCGTGGAGACGATGCGCGGCAACGCGTGGGATTGACCGCGGATTTCGCGCGGCAAGAGCGAGTCCAGTTCGTGGAGTTTGGTGAGTTTCGTTGCGTCCAGGGCCGTGTTCATGCCCTTTCCATTACCACGGACTTACCTGCATTTTGTGTATCACATACATCTTCGCGGGGCGCGTTGGTGATTAGCTGTCGTCCGTGATTGGCGGAGAACCGCTGGTCCGAGAAACGAAACAACATCATCAACGCCTATGAAGATCAAAACCAAGTTCACTCCTCGCACGCTCGCCCGTCTCCGCACGTTCGGACTCGTCGTGGCGATGCTGGCCCTCAACACGCCGTCGCTCTTCGCGCAGGCGTTCAGTTCGACCGAACTCAAGACCGGCATCAGCAACACGCTCGCCGTGATCATGATGTTCGGGTTTGTCCTCGGCATCGCCGCCGTCATCGCGGGCGGGTTCGCCATCCGACGTGGTGACGTTGACCAGGGCAAGATGTCCATCATCGGCGGGGCCATCATCGCCGCCGCCCCGGCCGTCATCTTCGCCTTCTTCAAAATCTTCGGCCTCGACGGGAGCAGTTCCGTCGGCGTCGGCAACTTCTGAGCATCCCTCCGCGCAATGTCACCCGCCGATTCATCCACCATGAAGACCGACCTTCGCCTGACCGACACCAACGCGGCTTCCGACTCCAAAGGCCGCACCTGGGGTCTCGAAGGAAATCTATTCTGGTGGGTGGTCGGCGGGATTGGCGCGGGCATCATTCTGTTCTTCGTGCTCATCGTCGGCTTCAAGGCGGGATTGATGACTTCGTTTGGCTTCGCGGTCGTGCCGGTGCTGCTCTGTCTGGCCTACATCTTCGGGCTGCGGCAGGGCAAACCGCCCGGCTACGACCGCGACTGCCTCGAATACATCCTGTCGGGAAAGGGCTTCGGTCCCGAGCTGCGGCAACCGGCGTTCGCCAAACACCCGCTTGCGGAGAAGTGAGTCATGAGCCGCCACATCCTCGCCCAACTCACTGACGCCGAGAGCGCGCTGCGGGAGAACCTTCATCGCCACGACCTCGACCCAACCGCTCGCGCCCACATGGAGCGCGCGTTGAGCCACACGCGCGAGGCGTACATCGCCACAAACGAAGTCGGAAAGGCCCGCACGGTACAACGCTTGGTAAGTGATTTGGAAAAGGTCGAACGCCTGACCGAGAGGCTCCGCAAGCGCCAGTCCCCCGAAACCGTCGTCGTGAAACCCATTCGCATCTGAGCCATGTCTGAACGCGCACCCAACGGTTACTTCATCCGCGATCTGATTGTCTTCAATCATCTCCGGCGCGGCGGCTACGTCTCGAAAGGTTTCGTCTTCGAGGCACCTGACCTCACGAATTCGCCCGTCGCCGACCTCAACGCCTTTCAGGACCAGCTCTGTCTCCTGCTCGCGTCCCTCAATGAGAACCAGCGCCTTCAGGTTCAGTACTTCTGCGATTCCGACTACAAGGGGGAATTGCTGCGCTACCAGCAGGAGACGGAGCGGTTCACGAACGTCTGGACAAAGCGGGCGCGCAACGAGCGCTTCGCCCGTTACTGGTCGGCCATGTCGGAGCGCAAGCTGCGACGGCAGCGCGTCATCCTCTACATCTCCCGCACGTTGGAGAATACGCCGAAGGCGTTTCAAACCGCCGCCGCCCGGCGCGATTACTACTCCGTCCTGCTCGACCAGCTTCAATCCGAGTTCGAGCATGTCCATCGCCTGCTCATCGAAATTCTCGCGTCCGCGGGCACGCGAGTTCTGCCGATGTCGGACCTCGATCACTATCGCGACTACAAGCGGTTCTTGAATCCGTCATTGAACGATCGATTTGGGTATGACGCGGCGGATGGTTTCTCGCCCGAACTATCGTTGCAGGAGAATTGCTGGCACAGCGAAGGCAACGGGCAGTCGGATTTCGGGTTCTTCCTCGATGGTCACTACCACTCTCTCATCGTATTGACCCGCTGGCCGCGCACGACCTATCCGGGAATCATTCAGCGGCTCACGAATCTGCGTCTGCTCGACTACACCATCACGGTCAACGTGGACCCGTTGCCGGTCTCGAAGGAAATCAACAAGGAGGAGAAGGAGCACGACCGCGTGGCCGGCGACTACGCCAGTGAGAAGAAGATTTCGCTGCTCACCGTGATGGAGAAGAAGCAAAAGAAAATCCACGCGCTGATGCAGGGGCAAACCATCCCGTTCAACGCGATGCTCGTCATCCGGGTGTGGGACAAGACCCGCGACGGGCTGAACGCCAAGTCCGGGGCCATCAAGAACGCCGTGAACTCGATGAACTCGGCGCAGTATTTCGAGAGCAACCTGCCGAGTACGTCGAAGAATCTGTTCTTCCAGACCTGGCCCGGCTGGACCTGGGGTCGGTACGAACATCGGAAGCTCTACTCCGAGCATCGTTACCTGGCCGACATGCTGCCGGTGACGAGCACGTTCACTGGACACCTCGCCACAGCCGAGGCGATTTACGAAGGACCAGCCAGCAATCTCATCGGCGTCGAGACGTTCTCCGGCTCCGACGACAACAAGGCACCGCAGCACGCTGTATTGCTCGGCATGTCCGGCGCGGGAAAGTCCGTGACCGTCTGTGATTTGCTCACGCAAACTGAGGGTTACTTCGGTTACACCGTCATCATCGAGGAGGGGTTGAGCTACGGCATCTACACGCAGACCGTGGACGAAGACGCGCGGCCCATCATCATCCACCCGGACGGCGACCTGACGATCAATTACCTCGACACGAAAGGTCTGCCCCTTACCCCGGACCATCTCTCGGCCGCGACCGCTCTGGCCGCGCGCATGATTGGCACGAGCGCCCAGGAGGACAAGCAGATGCTCCGGCAGGCGCAGATCGCCAAGTACATCAACCTGCTTTACGAGGATGCTTTCCAAGATTGGCAGAAGAAGCGCCACGGCCAGCTTCTTGCAATTGCCCGTCACGCGATGGCGTTGCAGCAGTTCCGGGCGGAACGGATGCCGCCCGGAGCCACCACACTCGAAACTTTTGCGGACTTCCGCGACTGGAAGGCCAGCCACCCCGACGAGGCGGGGAACTACCAGCGTCAAATCGAAGAAGCTGCCGCGCTGAAGTTCCTCAAAGAACCCCGCACCAGCAAGGAAGTCCGCAACCTCGCCTTCGCCTACTTCGCGCCGGAGGAATTCCCGACGCATCGGATGCTGCAAGAGTTGATGATGCTCGATCCGATGGGCGCGGAACGCGACCAGATCATGGAAATCGCGACCTTGCTGCTGCCGTGGTGTCGCGATGGCAATTACGGCTGCCTGTTCGATGGCACGAGCAATCTGTCGCTCACGGGCAAGATTGCCCATTTTGAGTTGGGCTACATCCCGGAGAGCGCGAAGGAACTCAAATCCGCTGCCGGTTTCCTCATCACGAACCACGCTCGCAAGCACATCATGACGCTGCCGCGCGCGGTGCGGAAACGGAATGTGTACGAGGAAGTCGCCCGTTTCCTCGACATCCCCGGCGGCCAGGAGATTGTGCAGGAGAGCTACGCGCAGCTTCGGAAGTTCAATTGCTGGAACATCTCCATCGTGCAGCAGTATGCACGGTTCAAGCAGTCGCGCATTCGTTCAGCCGTGTTCGGCAACAGCCGCCAGTTTTACATCATGCGGCAGAATGATCGGGCGGACCTCGAAGACATGGGCCGCGACATCGCGTTGCCCGAGGTGACGCAACACGCGATCATGAACTACCCGCTGCCCGACCATCAAACCGGCCAGAAGTATTCGCCATTCACCTATCTCCATACTGACTCGACCCGCAATCTCTGCGGCACCGTCCACAACGTCGCTTCGCCGGAGATGCTCTACTGCTCGTCTTCGAGCGGCGAGCACTTCGACCGGCGGGCGCGTGAACTACGTCAGAGTTCCAGCATCGTCGAGGGCATCATTACTCACGCCAACCGCCGTTCGTCACCGGCTCCGGAAATCACGACCTCGCACTTATGAAAACCACCGTATCCATGTTTACTCGAATTTTCGCGCTCGCAGCCATCGTCGGCCTGTTCGCAGGTTGCGCGGCCACCCGTCCCATCAGCGACACCGTGCTCGGCGCCGGCGGCGCGTATCTCGGCCACGAGTTGTCAGACGGAAATCCCATCGCCACCGCCGCCGGAGCCGCTGGCGGTGTGCTCTTGAGCGAGGGGATGCACTACCTCGCCAGGAAGGAAACCCAAAAGGCTTACGCCGCCGGCTACGACAAGGGCAAGAGCGACGCCGTGAAGCAGCAATACTGGCTCTACGTGTCGCTCCAGCGGCAGCGCAATCGCGTCAGCAACGTCCGCTTGTATCCGGTGCAACTGCCGGAGCAGCGCATTGACGGTGTGACGTTCCAACCAACCACCAAATACCTCCGCATCGAGGAATAACCAAAGGAAGCACCATGAGAAAGTTCATCGCACTCGCAATCCTCACGCTGACGCTCGCGTCGTCGGCCCGCGCTCAGTGGATCGTTTTTGATCCCACGAGCAACATCCAATCAATCCTCAACACCGCCCAGGAAATCGCGAAGTTCGTTGAGATGATCCAGAATCAGGTGGAGCAGATCGAGCAGCTTACCGAGCAAGTCCAGACGCTCCATCACTACGTTGACCTGTTCGGCGACCCGTCGAAGTTTGCGCCCGCCTCCATCGCGGCACTGACTGTTGACCTGAAGAAGATCGAACTTGGCGAGACGTTGGGCCAACTCCAGTCCGCCGCAGATGCCGCGACAGCGATGGCCTACACCGGCGCCGGTTTGTTCCAGGCAGTGAATGAGCAATTCACCACTCCAAACGGCGCAACCGTCCAGCGCCGAGATCAACCGTATCGACCCATCGCAGCAGTTCAGCAGACCACCGACAATTATCTCGACGTGTCCAAGGACGCGGCCAGTCGTCGCGTGGCGTTGAAGAGCGAAATCGCCCGGACGACCGATGCGCTCAAGGCCGCACAGACGGATGCCGAGGTGCAGAAGCTCACCGGCGTTCTCATCGGCCTGTCCGCTGCGCTGAACAACACCGATTACGAAATCAGCCAGGCCACGTCCGCCGCGCTGGTGCAGGACATCGCGAATCGCTCGGACGCGCAGCGGCAGGTTGAAGCCAAGAAGGAACAGCAGCACGCCGAGTTCACCGAAGCGGTGGACAAATACGGCAAGACGTTCCGGCTGCTCAACGCGCCGGTGAAATTCCCGACTCCGTAACCTTCATCGTCCCGACGTATGGCCCCATTCGAGAGCATCTTCCCCACGTTCCTGCAAAAGTGCGCCGAGCTGCACGAGTTGCTGCGCATCGTGGCGTTCATGCTCTTCATCGTCGGGACGATCCTCTTCGTCTTGCACGGGTTCTCGGCCAAGACGCTCACCCTCCATCTCGTGCGCCTGCTCGTGCTCACGGCGTTGCTCGTGATGTTGCCACAATGGGGCAACCAGGCGCAGGAGCTTCTTCAAACTTCCATCCTCAATGGACTCGGCATTGACCCGGCCAACGTGCAGGACCAATACAATCAACTGCTCGTCGTGAAACGCGACACCGGCAACGACCGCTCGTGGTGGGATATTCTGGGCGACATTCAGGGGTTCAGCGTCGAGTTGCTCATTTCGGGAATCCTCTGGCTGCTCGGCCACTTCGCTTCGCTGCTGCTCTTTTGGGCCTATATCTTCCAGAAGGTAATCCTCTACACCGGCTACGCACTGTCGCCGTTGCTCATCGGCTTCATGGCAATTCCGCCGCTGCGTTCCATCGGCAGTCGCTACCTCCTGAATATCGTCGGCGTGCTCATCTGGCCGCTTGGCTGGGCGGTCGCCGCCATCATCACGCAGGGAATTCTCGATTTCATGACGGACCCTTCGCTGCGTTTCGTTGACCCAACAGCGTCGGCCTATTCGTTGCAAGCGTCGCTCGGAGCGGTCGTGCTCGCCTTCTGGCTGGCGTTCAGCACCGTCGCTGCGCCGGTCGTCATTCAAAAGGTTCTGACCTACGGCGCATTGGCTGGCGGGCCGCTCATCGCGGGTGCGTTTGGCAGCTTCTTCCAGACAGCCGCCACCACCGCGGGCGCTGCCGCTGTAGCTTCCACTACCGGCGTCCCCATGCTCACTGCGGGAGCAGCCGGAATGGCCGCTGTCCTCAGCACACTTTCCACCGCCGCCGGCCAAGGCAGTGCGGGTGCCATCATCATTGCGGGCAGCGGACTCCCTCCACGCAGCGCCCGTGGCCGCCCCGGCGACGACATCACCGGCGACAAAGCTGTCCGCGAACTCATCGCCAAAGGCAGAGGCAATTACTACTGACCGATTATGGAAGCCGTCGAACTCACCCCACGGCAGACGCCGACCAACAATGGGTCGCCCGGCGTCCGCGCGCCGCGCAAGCGATTCGATCCAACGCAATTGTTCGCCCAGCGAGACCGTCTCCCGTGGTTCTGGTTTTTCGTCGCCGTGGCCGTGACCGTCGGCGCGGCGATTGACCGCTTGCACCTGGTTAATCAGTTCAAGCAGCGCGAGCGCGTGGTCATCATTGACCCGGCGCAGACCTACTACATCAGTCCACTACTGCAATTTCAGGAGGCCAAGGAACTTCACGCGCAACAGGCCGAACTCGCAGCGATGACGTTCCTCAGCCGGAACCCGAAGGAGTTCGACCATCCCGATCTACTCCGCCAGGTCTTTCTGAAACCGGCGTTGGAGAAGGCGCAGGAGCATCGCACGCGCGAAGCCGTTGAGTTCCGAGCCAAGCAGCTTCACCAGAAGCCGGAGATCGCCAAGATTGAGATTCTGGCCACGCGTGAGAACGAAGTGCTCGCCAGCGTATCCGGCCAGGTGATCCGTATCGGCATCTTTCAGGAGAAAATCTTCAACGAGGCTTTCGGCTTCAAGCTCACGCTCCGGCTCATCCGCAACCCCAACATGGCCATGAACGGCCGCTTCCCGACTGCGGTCGGTGACTTCAAATATGAAATCAGCAAGTAGCCTCCTGTTGCTCGCGGTCACGGTCGCTCTCGCCGAGCCGCCCGACGCTGTTCAGCGCGTCACGCTCGACGAGCGCGTGGTTGTCACCGTGTCCGTCGCCACAAACCGGGTGACCACCATCAGCTTCCCTGGTCCCATCGCGGCGATTGACGCCGTGGGCGTCAGTGCCGATCCGAAAGTGCCCGGCCAATTCCAACTCGCTCACACGAAAGGTTCGTCATTTCTATCCGTGCGCGCGGCGGCGCGAAAGGCAGCGACGAACCTCAACATTCGCTGGAACAAGAAAACCTACGTCTTCGAGTTGGTGGAGAGCGATACGCCGGTGCTGGCCCTGAATCTTGAAGATCGCGCACCCGCCGAGGTAGCGCAGCCGGCTCCCGTGGTTTCGCCGACGAGGCTGCTCGCATTGCTCGACAAGGCGAAAGCGTTTCCACTGCTCAAGCAGCACCAGCCGGAAGCCGTCGCTCAGGCGGAAGCGAGAACTTTCGCCGACAAGCCGCAGATCACCGATTTCAACGATTACGAAATCCGCGTCGAGGAAGTGTTCCGATTCAACCCGGAGGACTCGCTCGTCCTTCATGTCACGCTGCGGAACAAATCGGAGCAGGAGATTCGGTATCGCCCGGAGAGCTTTACCGTCCGCGTCGGCAACCGCATCTACCATCAGTCCGTGAGCGATGCGTCGGGCGTTTTGCCGCCGAAATCGCAGAGCACGGTCTATTTCGCCGTCACCGGAACGCCGGATGGCGGGCGCAATGAACTTTCGCTCAAGAACGAATTCAGCGTGTTCGTGACGCGGCTGACGCCGCCACCAGCTTTGCCGACGCCAAGTCCTGAGCCGCTGCCGACGCGACCGGAGGAGAAGCAGCCATGAAGCCGCGCGATTTGCTCAATTTCTTCCAGACCAAAACCGGCAAACTGGTCTTGTTTGTCATCATCTTCGGCGGCGGGCTGATGCTGTTCAGCGCCATTCGGGACAAGGACGGAGCGCACGCGATTCACACCGAACCACTCACTCCAATTCGCACCAACGACAAGCCGCAGACGGTTCAAACCGTTGAGCGGCCAATGGAACTATTTCGTCCGCCACAACCAAAACCAGAACCTCCACCACCACCACCGAAGACCAACGAGCCGCCGAAAGCGGTTGCCGAAGCGCCCAAACCCGCAGCACAGCCGCCACCGCCACCACCACCCATCAGCTTGTTCGCCGACGCGACCGCAGGTGTGCCCGAACCCAAAACGCCCGGCACACACTACGCGCCCTATGGTCGGTTAATCCCTTGCCAGACTGTCATCACGGTGGACTCCGCTTCGATTCAGACTCCCATCGTCGGCCTTATCACCGAGGACATCTATCATGCCGGGCGGCTCGTGATACCTGCTGGCACGGAGGTTCACGGCACCGCGCAGACCGACCGGCATCGCGAGCGCATCGCCAGCGGCGGGACGTGGACATTGGTTTGGCAGACCGGCGAGGAACTTCGCCTCAAGGGTGTCGCGCTCGACCGGGAGTTCTCCGGCGACCAGGAGGGTTGGGGCATCACCGATGGCAGCGCCGGATTGCGCGGGCGGATTCTCAAGACCGATGACCTCGCGGAAATCAAACTGTTCGCCGCGACGTTGCTCAGTGGCGCGGCTGCGGCGCTGACCGAGAAGGAAACGACCATCCTCGGCTCGATTGACAGTCGCTCGCTTAACAACGCGCCGCTAAAGGGTGCGCAGGACGTTCTAAAGATTTACTCCCAACGCATCCTCGAAGCCATTCAGCGCGACGGTTTTTACGTCCGAGTCGCCAGCGGGAAGCAGTTCTACCTCTACGTCGTGCAAACCATCGACCGCTCGGAAGCCATCATTGGTGGGACAGCGAAGCCGTTCGCCGAGGAGCCAATCACTGCCGCCAGTTCTCCGAACGAATCGATGCCTCCATTTGGTTTTGCGCCGCCAGCGCCATCAGCTTCCGCCTCCAATCTCAAACCAGGTTCTCAGCCATGAAATATCTCACTCTCATTCTGCTGCTCGTCGTCACGTCTTGCGCCTCGCGCCCCAAGCCCCAGGTGACGGTCAGGCCCATGCCCGCGCCCGTCGTGGAGCCAGCCGAGTCCGTGCGCTACACGGAAATCATCCGCGCCTACCACATCGGCCGATACGTGGACCCGAACCATCCCGACGTGATGCACGAGCAGCATCCGGTTTTCCGCGTCGAAGCTCACTCCCGCTGGAACTTGAAGCCGGGCGACCCGTGCGCGCCTGGTGCAGTTCTGCTGAATCCGCCACGAGATGCGGCCTTCTCGCCGCCACCCGCGAGCGACGCTCTCGCGGCGGAAATGAACCGGCAGAAGGAGGCAACCGAACGGGTAATGCGTGAAGCCTCGCAACTCGCGCGCTCCTACGAGGAACTTCAGAAAGTCATCAAGGACATGGCGGTGGTCGCCAAGAATCACGCGTGGATGGGCGGTCGCATTCTCAACGCCGAACGCCGCGTCGGCGAACTCGAAGCGGAACTGCGAAAGCTCAATGCCCCGCCCGCCCCCGCCACCAATGAGGTTCGATCCTCCACCCTCGAAGCGCCCGATGCGCCCAAACCATGAAGACACTTTGCCAGTTGCTCGATAGACGGCGTTGGAAGGCAGCCCGCCGGCTGCGAGCCACTGGTGAACACGGCAAATGCCGCGCAACCGCAACCATGAAAAGAATGCAACGAAGTTATGAGCAGAAACAAAACACCCGCGCCGCCGAGCGCCAGCGGCAATGCCGCCCCGTCCGAACCGCCCACCTACCGGCAGAACCCGGAGGTGGATGCCAAGATCGATGCCTACATCAGAGAGAACCCCAAGTATTGGGCCTACATCCAGGGGATGCCCCGTGAACGGCTGGAACGCACGCTTGTCCTGAATGAAGTGCGCGAACTCGACCGCCAGCAGCGGATGAAGGAAGGCATTCTCAAACAGATCAACAAGTCGCCGGCTCTCAAGGCCGCCTACGAAACACTGGTCAAAGACCTTCCCGAAGAACAACGCGAAGGCGTCATGGCTCAAATCGCGCGCCAGGCGAAACGGGCTGTTGCTCGTTCGCAAAACCAACAAGAGACCCCAAAACAAACCGCACGGGAAGCGGTTGGTGTCTGATGCGACCTGCCTCGCCACGACTTCGCTCCCCCGACTCCGGTGTTCCGGGCGACGCCCCATCCGGCGTCCGCCCGGACATCCTCGCGTCGGAAGCGAAGACGTGGCCCAGGCCGGGGGGAAGTGCTGACGCCGGCATGGCGGGCGGCCATTTGTCGCCTCGCCGTGCCCGCGTCAAATTCACGGCGGAGAGCCGCTTGCGCAGGCGTCCAGTGTGTTGCATGTTCAAACTCGGCGGACCAGCGAGCACGGATTTTGCTGATTCTCGTTGGTTCGTTCAGAACGGATTCTCCGAAAAGTTTGAGGGCCTATCATGGAACATCCCGTTCAATACTTGGCGCGCGTGACCAAGTTCCTGGATCGAATGATCGAGGAACATGGCGACCAGTTGTTCGTGGTGTTTGGGTTCATCTGCCTCGGCGTCATCGTTTGGATCTTCGCCCGCCGCCGCAAGCACCCGGTTCGCGACATCTCGGTCGTGGTTCTCCCGTTGGGAAACGCGCCCCGGCGCGAGCCGGAGACTGATCCTCCACCTTTCAGTGACCGGCCCGGCTTGTAGCCGACGCCGTGAAGGAGACGTTCATCCCATAATGTTGTGCCAAGACCGCTAACTGTTGTTTGCGACCTGAACACATGCTGACACGCCACGGAGGTGCAGATGCACCGCGACGCCAATGTCATCGGCCCAATGGTTTCTAAACTGCGCTACCAGCGCGGTTGGAGGCAGGATGAACTTGTCGCAAAACTTCAACTTCTCGGCTGCTACATGACGCGGGACATCCTGGCGAACATTGAGACACGCCGCTCGCCCGTGACCGATACGCAGATTGAATTCTTCTGCGAGGTGTTTGCAGTGAAGGTGCAGGAGCTGTTTCCAGCCCGACCCAAGCTCAATGGAAATGGCAATGGCCGCGCGCTGGCGCTTGCCGTCCGTATCGTCACCCGCCGACGCCACCACGACGAGGATTCCAAGACCCTCGCCTGACTTGCCCGGCGACTCCCTAATGACGAAACTGTTATGGCCGTTCGCCGCAGAAACAACGAATCGGACGAGCAGCTTGACCTGTTCTTAACCGCGAGACCGACTTATGACACCATTGACTCAATACGGCCGAATGGCCGAGAAACACTGGCGCGAGCATTGCCCGAAGATGGTTCGCGACCTGGAGGCGAAGGGGCGGCTTCATCAGATGCTTCTCGAAGCGGAGGAAAAGACGAAGGACGAAATGGCCACGCTGCGAACGGAGTTGATGAAGCAGGGATCAACGGCCGATCAAGCCCATCGCCAGGCGTGGGAAATGGTGAGGGAGAAATACATCCTGCTCCCGCCCGAAGAGACTTAGCAGTCGGCCACAAGTTTCCCCGTCGCGAAGAACCGCCGAGAAACACCAACGCCTACCGCATCACCGAAGCGGACCGGCTTGGCGATGGTGGGCCGAAACAGAAGTTTCAACAAAACCTGGCTGCCATTCGCACACTGCGGACACTCGACGCTGAGGAACGTCCCGCCACCGCCGAGGAAAAATCCACACTGATCAAATACGTCGGCTGGGGCGCGATGCCCCAGGTCTTCGACGACTACAACCGGGAGTGGAGGAAGGAACGCGAACTTCTCGTCAACGAACTTTCGTCCGAAGAATACGAACTCGCGCGGTCCACGACTCTCAATGCCCACTACACCGCGCCCACGGTCATCCGGGCGATGTACAGCGCGCTGGAACGCTTCGGCTTTCAAGGCGGGCGCGTGCTTGAGCCAGCGTGTGGCATCGGCCACTTCATCGGCCTGATTCCGGAGGACATGCTGCGCCGATCACCCGTGACCGGCATTGAGATTGACCCGCTTACCGCCCGCATCGCGAGGGCGCTCTATCCCGACGCGGACATCCGGGCGCAACCGTTCGAGCAATCCAAGTTGGCCGACGGATATTACGACCTCGCGATTTCTAATGTTCCATTCGGCGACTATCCCGTTCACGACCCCAAGTGGAACGACTACAAACTTCCCATCCACGACTACTTCTTCGCCGCCGCACTCGACAAGGTGCGTCCCGGCGGACTGGTGATGTTCATCACGTCGCGCGGCACGATGGACAAGCTGGACTCGACGTTGCGCGAACTGTTGTCGGCGAGGACCGAATTGCTCGGCGCTATTCGCCTGCCGAACGACGCTTTCAAGAAGAACGCCGGCACGGAAGTCACCACGGACATCGTGATGTTGCGAAAGCTCCGTGCGGGTGAAGCGCCAACCGGCCCGGCGTGGAAGCAGACGGCTGATTACTCCAACGACCTCGGTGAGGCGTTTACGATTAACGAATACTTCGCCGCACGTCCGGAAATGATGCTCGGTCAGATGCGGTTGGTTGGTCGGATGTATCGCGACAACGAGCCGACGCTCGAACCGGACGGCCGCGATCTCGCGGATGCTCTGAAACAAGCCGTCGAGCGGCTGCCTCAGAGCATCTACCAATCGCAAAGCCAGCAGGTTGCCGAACCGACACTCGACCAGACCATCCCCGCGCCTGACTACATCAAGCCAAACGCCTATTGCATTCATGACGGCATGGTGTGCGTGCGCGAGGAGACCGTTCTGCGCCCGCTCTCCGACCTCCCGTCCGACATGCGGGCGCGGATTCGCAACCTGATTCCGGTACGCGATGCCGTTCGTGAATGTCTGCGTGCCCAGCTTGACGGCGGCAGCGAGGAGCGTGTTCTCGAAACCCGGCATCAACTCAACCTCGCCTACGACCGGTTCGTCGGGCGCTTCGGTCCAATAAACACGCGCGCCACTCAGCGCGCTTTCGACGGCGACCCGGATTTGCCGTTGCTGCTCTCGTTGGAGCACTACAACGACGAAACCAAACGCGCCACCAAGGCATCCATCTTCCGCGAACGAACCATTCAGCACCGGCAACCGATTGAAACGGCCGCCAACGCGAAAGAGGCGCTGCTCGTCACCTTGAACGAGCGCGGTCGCGTAGATCTCGACCACATGGCCGGACTGCTTGGCAAACCCGCTGACGAATTTCTGAACGACTTGAAGGGACTCGTTTTTCTCAACCCGCAGACCAATCAGTGGGAAACCGACGACCAGTATCTCTCCGGCAACGTGCGCGAGAAACTCGTCGTCGCGGACGCCGCTGCCGTAAACGACTCCGCGTTCGCGGTGAACGTCGAGGCGTTGAAGTCGGTTCAGCCCGCCGACCTGAATGCGACGGAGATTGATGTCCGTCTTGGAGCCTCCTGGCTGCCGCAGGACGACGTGAAACGGTTCGTTCACGAGTTACTCAAGGTGTCGTCGGGCGTCGAGGTGGGCCACGTTCACGCGCTCGGCACTTGGTATGTGAAAGGGGATTGGGAAGTGAGAGGTGCGACGGCCAACACCACCGATTGGGGCACGGATCGTTGCACCGCGCTCGACCTCATCGAGGACGCTCTGAACCTCAAGACGCCCACCGTCTATGACCTCGACGAGAAAAAGAATCCCGTCATCAACGCGCAGGCGACCGAGGCGGCCCGCGAGAAACAGGAGCGCATCAAGGAGCGGTTTAAGGAATGGATTTGGTCGGATGATTCGCGGCGCGAGCGGTTGTGCCGCCTCTACAACGACACGTTCAATCACACCCGGCTGCGCACCTTCAACGGCGAACATCTGACGTTGCCCGGCGCGAGCCAAGCCATCACGTTGCAGTCGCATCAAAAGGCCGGGGTCTGGCGCGCCCTGCAAACGCCGAACACACTGCTCGCCCATGTCGTCGGCGCGGGCAAGACCTTCACGATGGTCGCGTCAGCAATGGAGTTGAAGCGGCTTGGTCTGGCGAGGAAACCCTTGTTCACCGTCCCGAATCACATGCTTGGTCAGTTCTCGGCCGAACTGCTCACGCTGTATCCGGGCGCGAATATCCTCGTCGCCGGCAAGGAGGACTTCGAGGCGGCGAATCGCAAGAAGCTGTTCAGCCGCATCGCGACAGGGAATTGGGACGCCATCATCGTGACACACTCTGGCTTCGAGCGCATTCCGCTCTCCCAAGACACGCAAAAGCGGTTCTTCGAGGAACAACTTCACGAATTGGAGATGGTAAAGCGGCAGCACGCGGATTCGAGTAATCGTCGGCTGGTGAAGGAACTGGAGAAGGCGAAGAAGCGCCTCGAAGCGCGGCTGCAAGGATTGGCCGCGGAGCACAAGAAAGACAACACGCTGACGTTTGAGGAACTTGGCGTGGACCGCCTGTTCGTGGACGAGGCGCACTACTTCAAGAATCTGTTTTACGTCTCGAAGATGACGCGCATTGCCGGCCTGCCGCAAACTGCGAGCGAACGCGCTTTCGATATGTTCCTGAAGGTGCGGCACGTCCAGTCTGTGAACGGCGGGGGTGGAGTTATCTTCGCCACCGGCACGCCCATCGCGAACAGCATGGCCGAGATGTTCACCATGCAGCGGTATCTCCAGCCCGACGAACTCAAGAAGCATCACCTGCATCATTTCGATTCGTGGGCGGCGACATTCGGCGAGCCGGTGACGGCGATGGAACTTTCACCAGACGGTGCGGGCTACCGGTTGAACACTCGCTTCGCTCGCTTCATCAACGTACCGGAGCTGATGCAGATGTTCCGTCAGGCGGCTGACGTGCAGACGGCCGCCATGCTGAATCTGCCGCGCCCGAAACTGGAGAACGAGAAGCCCACCATCCGCAACGCGCCGCCCACGCCGGAGTTGAAAGAGTTCGTTCAGTCCCTTGCCGCTCGTGCCGAACGTCTCCGCACCAGCCGCGTTGATCCGAGCGTGGACAACATGCTCAAGATCACGTCCGAGGGCCGCAAGGCCGCGCTCGACATGCGGCTCGTTTGCGCGTCAGCCCCGGATGAACCGAGTGGCAAGGTGAATCTCGCGGTCGAGAACATCCTTCGCCTCTGGACCGAAACCACCGATCGGCGTTGCGCCCAACTGGTGTTCTGCGATCTCTCGACGCCGAAGGACAGGGGGTTCTCGGTCTATCGCGACATGGCGGACAAGCTTCAGGCTCGTGGTATCCCGGAGAGCGAAATCGCGTTCATCCAGGACTATGACAGTGATGCGTCCAAGCTTGCGCTGTTCAAGGAAGTGCGCTCCGGCAAGGTGCGCGTCCTATTCGGCAGCACGCAGAAGATGGGTTCGGGAACGAATGTGCAGGAACGGCTCATTGCATTGCATCATCTCGATGCGCCGTGGCGTCCCGCCGATGTCGAGCAACGCGAGGGGCGCATCCTCCGGCAGGGGAACAAGAATCCGGTCGTGAGTGTGTTCCGCTATGTGACGGAAGGATCGTTCGATGCCTATATGTGGCAGACCTTGGAAACGAAGGCCAAGTTCATCGCGCAGGTGATGACGGGCGACATGACCATCCGCCGCGTGGAAGACCTCGACAGTGCCGCGCTAACCTACGCGGAAGTGAAGGCCATCGCCTCGGGCAATCCGTTGGTCATCGAAAAAGCCCAGGTGGACGCTGAGCTGATGCGGCTCACGCGCCTGCGCTCCGCCCATGCCGAGGAGCAATACCGCATCCGCAGTAATCTGCGTCATGCGCGCGACGACGCCGAGACTTCCACCGCGCGCCTCACGAACCTTCGCCTCGACATCGGCGCTCGCGAGGATACATCTGGCGACAACTTCCGCATAGAGCTCGATGGCGAAGTCGTCACCAACCGAGGCGTCGCCGGCGAGCTACTCATTCGCCGCGCCGAGAAGCTCAAGAACCGCAGCGGTGATGACGTTCGGGTGGGCAAGTTTGCCGGTTTCGACTTATTCATCCGCGTTGGCTTTATCGGCGACCCCGATTTGGTGGTGCGAGGCAGGAACACTTATGCCGCCAAAATTACAGACACGGCCCTCGGCACGATTCGGTCGCTCGAATCCACGGTGCAGGGATTTGAGGAACGCGCCGGCAAACTCGAAGCCGCGATTAGCGACGCGCAGAAGCGCGCAACCGAACTCGAAGGCCGGGTCGGATCGCCCTTTGACCGCGAGGAGCGTTACCAGGAATTGACCCGCCGACAGAGCGAGATTGAAGAAAAACTCGACCTCACGAAGAACCAAGCCCCCAGCCAGGTGGAAGCGTCTCCGTCGGACGAAACCAACGAAACGCCCACCAAAAAACAAACCACCAAACCAACCGTTCGCCCGAAACGGCAATCCAGCATCCGCGTATGAGCACCAAACTCGATCAAATCGGCCTTCGCCTTCGCAAACTCCGACAGGACCGTCGCAAGTCCCAGCATGTCCTCGCCGCCACGCTGCACGCCTTCAACGTCCCCATCACGCGCGACATGCTCGCGAATTGGGAGACGTGCCGCAGTGACGTTCCAGCGCGATTCATTCCCTTCCTCGCCTACGCGCTCGACGCCGAAGTCACCGACTTCCTGCCGAACCTCAACCGGCATCACGTCAATGAACTTGTGCGCGGGCGCATCGCCATCGAACCGCGCATGAGGGAAAGCGGCCGCGACCACCACGCCGTTGTCTCCGCTCCGCATTCTCCGCTGCGTCAACCGCGTGGCCGTCGCGCCGTAACAGGTCCGAACTGAACGCGGTCCTTCCGTCTGCACGTCGTCGTGCGACGTTCCGCTCCGGGCCGGCCGCACCACGCGCGCGTCTCCGCCCTGCGCTTCACTTCCGCGCGCCGCCGGCAGACCGAAGTTAGGAGTCAACTGGCTGGACAAAACACAGCTATACGTAGTCCATACGAATCGGTTTCCAATCCAACGACGGATTAGATTCGGGTCGAATGGTGTAGGGCGGCGGCGCAACGTCTGCGAGCAGGCTTCGACCAAAACGAGCCACCACGCGGGTCTGCTCAGACTTGGACAGCGAAGCCCACCATTTGGGGGAGACGACCAGATTCTCAGACACTTCAAGGGCGAGATGGAAGATGCAGCTCGTGACAAGTTGCTTCGGCACCGCTTTGAGCGATTTCAGCAAAAGCGAACCGTTTTTCGGGGCGGCCTTGTCCCAAGTAAAGACCGCGAATGCGCCTTTGCCACTTGGCAGGATCGTAAGCGTTACCCAATCCATGCGCGGATGCTCCAATTCTCGGCCCGAGAACGTCACATAAGGAAGAAACGTTGTGGCAACTATGAACGTCGGAGCGCACTCAAACTCCACGACGTAGCTCTCCAACGCGAATCGGTTCGTGCGAAGCATTTCTTCGATCCGCAGTTTTCGCTTCAGCAGTTCCAAGAAAAGTCGGAACTGTCCAGTCGCCTTCTCAGCAAAGAAGTCTGGTGATTCAGGAGCGAGTGCCGCAGGAAGATTACATTTGAGCATCTGATGCTTGATGCAGATGTCCTGACAGACCGAGCGGTAGGCCAAAAGCGCGAGTTGTCGCTGGCTCGCGGTGAACGCCTCGTTCTCCAGACACGTAAACAACGTGCTATCGTGCTCCTGGCAGAATCCCGGAAAAGTAACCGCTTCGCCAACACCAACCGGATTCGGCTTGAAGCCGACCGGTCGTTTTCCGGCATCTTCAATCGCCAGAACGAACTGAACAACATGTCCGGATTTATCCGCGATCCGCCTGAGCCATGATTCAGCGAGCAGGTGTGACCGAATAGGATTGCGCGAGCATTCTTCCAGATCGGACAGGCAGCCGAGAAACGGTTTCTCCATGAAGCGGCGCATTATTCGCGCCTGTTCATGGAACTTGCCGATTTTCTCGCCGGGCACTTGGCCATCTGATCGAAGTTTGTGCTCCCGCATCATTGCCATACTGAACTTGAAATGTCCCCACGTCCATCGGGTAAGTCTTGTTTCATCGTTCGCGTTGCTCGAAAACACGCCGATTGCCACAACCTGGCTTCGAGCGATACGATTGGCGCATGGCTGGCCCAACTGAGAAAACGGTGAAGCGATTATTCGCTCTCTCGCGGAACCGTTGCGCTTATCCGAAGTGCGAGACACCCATCGTTCACCCGAAGACCAACACCATCACAGGCGACATCTGCCACATCAAAGCCCAACACGCGGGCGGGCCTCGTTATGATCCAAAACAGGCCGAAGATGAACGGCACGCGTTCGAGAATCTTCTGCTGCTCTGCAAAGTTTGCCACCGCATTGTGGACGACCGGCCTGACATTCACACGGTTGAGTTGCTGCAAGAAATAAAGGAGATGCACGAGCGCAACGGCGATATTGAACTTTCAATGGACGCGGCAAGAATGGCCCAAAAGCTTTACACGACAAACCAGGTTTCGATCACCGCATCGAACAACGCGCAGGTGATGGTTTCCAGTCCAGGAGCCATCCAGGCTCAACAAGTCGTAATCAAGACAACTAAACGCAAGGCTCCGTCAGCGCTGCCGACTCAGGGCGCAATTGGACACAATCTCGCCAAGCGCAACTACACACTTCACTTGATCGAACGCTACAACGATTTTCAGAAGTGGGATGCCTCCAAGGCCGGCATCGGCAAATACATCGTTCTTGGGCGGGCCATCAAAAAGGAGTTCGGTGCCAAGTGGGACTTGATACCTGAGACCCAGTTCCTTCACGTAGTGGCCTACATCCAGCGGCGTATCCTGAATACCAAGCTGGGACGGATCAAGAATTCCAAGGGTGAAAAATGTTTCAGCACATGGGAAGAATGGCAGCAGGAACATCTCGGAACTGAGCAGCATTGAACGGCCTTTCTACGGCCCCAAGTACTCACCAATGACGCCTTTGCCGTCGGCGCCAACTTGAACTGCAAACACTCCTTCGGAAAACTTGATCGGAAATTTCTCCATGACTCCCAGCCGGACCAAATCTAATGAGTACACCGCAGGTTTGACCGAAATCTTGTCGGGAAGAATTCGGAGCACGGTGCCCGGCTTGGGAGCGGACTGAGTCCAATCTACGGCGGATTGAAACCGAGTGATGTCCCAGCGGGTGAAACCACCAGAACGCTGAGTCTCGCAAAACTCACGCCACAACGAAGCGGTTTCTTCCGTCGGCCAAGCGGGATCGCGCATACGTTCGAGCACTTCCTTGGATTGTAGCCACGCCCTCATACCGCTTGTTTCTGTGAATGTGGGCGCGCAATCGCGGACCGCCTTGATCGCTGCGAGGCGGGACGGAACCCCGCACTGAATAAGCAATGCCGAACAGTAATCTGGCGTGCCAGTTTCAACAGCCAGCGCGGCTCTGCCTGCGCATTCATCTTCCACGATTTCTCCCGTAACTTTCGCGCGAACCCGCACGGACTCCAGCGCCCACACGAGTCGGTAAGCAAGTGCGCCATCAATGAAGGCGACTGTTTCCGCCTCCATGCCTCCCGCGAGGTCGGCCATACTCTTGCCCGAAATCCAATTTCGCGCGATGTCCTCCCATCCATCGGGAAAATTCTCCGGGGTGAAAGGTTCGATAGCGAAAGCAATTCCTGCGAAGGCCAACACAGATTTGATGGCGTCATCAATTCGGTCTTCGGTGAAACCCGCATTCGCCTCCATCAGGTGCCGGTTCAAAACGGCGGCACTCGCGTCGAGAAGACGGCCCGTCGCAAAGCTGACGCCAGCCGAGTAGTAACCACGGCGCTGCGTCGCACTGGATTGCCGCCAGATGAACCCAGCGCGGCCTCGAAGAATCGCCGCCGCCAGCGTCTGACTTTCGTTGTCTTCCCGCCGAAGACTGCGCTGCCAGAGTGACGAAGCCAGCGCATTATCCAGCGCTTCGGCTAATTCTTCAACGGGCGTGTCGTGCTGCACCAGCGAGAGCAGCGCCGCGTCCAGCCGCGCCAACTCAGCATTCCAGTCTCGGGCGCGATTTGGCTCCTCCTCGGTATTCTCCGGTGGCTCCCAAGCCGCGACGTTGCCCGTCACATAGTCAACCACTTGGGCAGCGCTAAATTTGGTTCGCTCACGCAGTTTTCCGCACAACCCCAAGACCAATTGCAGCAGGCCGCTGCGCAAGTCCCGGTGACGCGCGGCCTCCACCAAACGATTCCATCTCGAACCCAGGTCGGCCTTGAAATCAACACAGAGCACCTGTCCTTCAACATCCACGAATGCGCGTCCGGCCCGGCCCGCCACGTTGGCGAATTCTTCCGCCGGAATGACCTGCCCCGCGCGGAACAAGGAGTGAAACAGCAATGTTGTTGCCGACAGGTTCAAGCCCTGCGCCAATGTCGGTGACGCGATGGTGACTCGCAGAATCTGCTTCCGAAGCAGATCCTCAATGGCACGCAAAAAGGGACGAGGTAACTGTCCGTGATGAACAGCAACCCCAAGGCGCAGGCATCCAACCGCAGGATGATTTGCTCCCAACCACTCGCTCCCAATGTTGATCGCGTCGGCCAAGGCTCCTGGATCACCCGCCAGTAATGACGGGAGGAATCCTTGTTGGTGAAGTTTGAGCACCTCATCGGCGAGAGGTTCCACCGAGCGACGTTGCGGGCAATAGACCAAGACCGTCTGTCCTTGGGCCACGAACTGCCATGCACAGGCGAGCGTCAACTCTTGGCCGTCCTGCGGAAAGAACTTCTTCCGCTTGCCTTTCGTTGGCTTTTTGGCGGCCACGAAGGAAGGCACAAACGGCCGGTCGTTCCCCACGCGAAAGTTCAATCGCCCCTGGTGCCCATCCCATACGATCTCGCCAAATCGCTGTCGCGTTGGCCGCCATTCAGAGCGGATGGCTTGCCCCGGCTCATCCTGACGAAGCCAGGCTGTAAAGTCGTCGAGTTGGTCTCCGGGCGGCAGCATGGCCGACAGGCAAACAACCCGGCGCTGTGCCGCATCGCTTCGCCGAAGCAGCCGTTGCACGAGCACCTCGTAACGCACTTCACGTTCGCCTGTCCCGATGGAGTGCCCTTCGTCCAACACCACAAGCCCGACTTCATCCAAGAGCGCGGGGTCGTTGCGCAATGCGAAGTCCAGCTTCTCTGGAGTGCTCACCACAATGTCTCGATTTGTGAGCGAGTCCAAATCATCACCCGTGGCACCGCTTGATCCATAAAGGGACGACACCGAATATCCTAGTGGCACAAACGTACGCCGCAGAGTCCGCTCGGTTTGCGCCGAGAGCGCCCGCAAAGGCGTCACAAAAACAATCCGTTGGCCAAGGGAAAGCGCCCGCAGGATGCACAACTCAGCGACTCGCGTCTTTCCCGCGCTGGTTGGCAAAGCCACCACCAGATCGTCGCGAACATCCAAAGAACGTTGAACGGCTTCCAGTTGGGACGGCCACAAATCCAGTTCAGACGGTGTCCGGCGCGTTACCAGCGCGATGAACAACCGCCGAAGTCGTTCCCACTCCGAATCGGGCGGATCATTCAGCGGCCTTGGCAATCGGACATGCAGGCAGTTGTCCCACAAATCGTCCAACAAATGACGCGCGATGCTGTAAAGCCAGTAAAAGGAGACATGGCGAAACTCCGCAGCGGCCGAAACCCCTTCGTTCAAAAATTCCAACGCAAGCTGCCGCGAGGCAGCATCGCCAACTTCAATAGCATAATCGTACCGTGCCAGCGCCTGATGGAACAGTGTGGTCAACGCAAGGTGCAAAGATTGATCGAAATCCACGCCTTCTGACATCTGTTCCAACTTGCCAGCCAACGCAGCATCGAAACCGCTGCCATCCTGCGCCCACTCAGCCAGCGCAGCGTGTAGCCCGGCGATGTCGCGCACCAGCAAGCGCCTCAGAACTTCCTCGCTTGGGCTTAAATTCAATTCCCGAGTGGCCCCACCAAATAAGCTAAATGCCCGCGCGGAAAAATGACCCAGATGATAGGCCGATGAGGCCACCATCGTATAAAATCCACGTTCGGGCCATGCTGGGTCACCATCGCGCACGACGGCTTCGATCGCTTCCGCCGCTCGCTCGAATGCACGAGGAAGCAGGGCATGGTTCTTGTCCAAACTTCGCAAAGAAAGCGCGAGTTGAAACAACCCCGAACCGTAACTGAGCAATTCACCGCTCAGGCGTGGCGAAAACTGCGGCGCGCCTGGGGGCAGAGTTCCAACCCGCCACACAAGTCCACGAGCTAGTCCCCGTTGCACCAAGCGACCGCGAAAACTCGGTGTGATCGCTGCATTTATCTCGCCGAGTAGTTCTTCAAGATTCCGTGGCATTGCTCAAGCGGTCGTAAACGCCGCGAATGAAGTTTGCGTGATCCTGAATCACAATTCCGATTGCCTGCTGTTCAATCTCATTTCCACAGCGATTCAGATCGTTGATGAAGAGTTGAGCGGAGTCATTCGCGCTAAGCCCGAAACTGAGGTGAACGAGTTGCGCCGCGCTCAAATCGCGACGATGGGCATATTCATCGAAAATGCGCGCCAGCGCGTCCTGCCCCAGTTCATACAGCCGATTGGCCACAAAAAGCATCGAGTGAACCGACGGTCGTCCATCGTGATGATTCAGGGCTGCCCTGGCCTCGTCCACCACGGACGCCGACAACGCAATTCTACTTTTCGATTCCGCCTTTAGAAACCGCACCGCGCCGTTAGTTTGCGCCACGCCAATCAAATCTTCTCCGCGCATCGCCATGTTCCGACCATCCAGCCAACGAAGCCGTTTGATCGGAACTATGAACGGCGGCACCAGTTCCGGCACCGATTCGGTCAGGAGAATCTCCCCCATCTGGCCCGACTGCGACTTTTTCAATTGAGGAAGCAGTTGGTTGAACGTCCGGGTCGCCGCCTCGAATCCCCATTGCCGAATCCTTTCAGCCAATCGCGTTGGCTCGTCGTAATGCGCCTTCACTGTGGCGTCCAAAGCCGGAAGCACCGCCGTTCGCTGTCCATCCTCCTCAGTCAACATCTGCAACCGATGGTCACCCACCTTTTGAGTACGCGTCTTGCACCATTGTTGGAAAATCCCAGACATGATTCTTTGCCACGAATCCTACCGTTGTTTTCATCCGATAGGTAAGCGAAAATGCTTTCCCCAGCACGTAGTTCCAATGGACGGTCCCACTCCGAACGCCATCCCGCCGTGACCAACGCGCGCTCCGGTCGGCGACGGGGCCTGTGCTGACTTCGCTCCGGCCCGCTCTGCCTTCCTCCACGCGCGCTCGTCACGGCTGAATCACTCGCGCAGTCGCGCGGCGCTTCCGTTGGGAGCTTGGCTCGGTCGCTCCGCTACTTCCTCCGGCCCCGGCTGCCCTCCTGCGGAATCGCTTCGGCTCCCGTCGCCAACATCCCAACCGACGCGATCCCAATGACTACCGCCATTGCCTGCCCATTGCCCTGGCCACTTCAAGGAAATTCGTGATGCGCCACTTCGCGCCATCCCCAACCAGCGAAGCACGCCACTGCAATGCTGCCGCAGCCTTCGGGTTGCGCCGCGCTTTGCGCGCCGCCGCCATCCGACTTTGCGCTTCGCGCCGCTTCAACTCATAAAAGGACACCCGTTTCACAAACCGACGTTTAACTCAAAGTTCCTGATGGGGCAACCGCCGTGACCAACACGCGTTCCGGTCGGCGACGGGGCCTGCGCTGATTTCGCTCCGGCCCGCTTTGCCTTCCTCCACGCGCGCTCGTCACGGCTGAATCACTCGCGCAGTCGCGCGGAGCTTCCGTTGGGAGCTTGGCTCGGTCGCTCCGCTACTTCCTCCGTTCCGTTATGCGCTCCACTGCGGAATCGCGTCGTCTTCCTCCCAACATCCCAACCGAAGCGAACGTACATCGGGGCGCGAGATGCAGGAGAGAGCCAACCAATCTTCATGCATTCGTCTGTTCGTGGAAAGGGGAACTCATCGCACGGCCTATGCGGCGGGGCCGCGTCGCGTCCTCAGCGCGTGAAGTCGGCAGGCCATTGTATGGCGGATTCGGGAAGTTCAAGGATACTACGGGTCGGCTCGACACACGCTCGCCGCTTCCGTTCCTCCTTGAGCTTCCCGCCTCCGCCAAGGGCCTGCTTTTAGGATTTCACGCGCACCACCGTTTCGCTGCGCGACAAAACTAAAACCATGAACGAAAGGCCAAGTATGTTCCCGCAAATCAATGCTCCCACATTCATCGACCAGCGCCCCGGTTTGTCCGAGGACGCGCTTCGTCGGTTCGCTCCGTCGGTATTCGCCGCGTCTCCGCTGCCGGGCGTGAGTGAACGCTACTCGTTTGTTCCAACCGCGCAGATTGTTTCCGGTTTGTGCGGCGCGGGCTGGGTTCCGGTGTCGGCGTTCGAGCAACGTGTCCGGCTCGACGAGCGGCGCGGCTTCCAGAAGCACTTGCTCCGTTTCCAACGCGCGGACGTGGTTCCGGCCCGTGGCGAATTCACACCGGAACTCGTGCTGGTGAACTCGCACGACCGCAGCAGCGCGTATCAGTTGCACGCCGGTCTGTTCCGGTTCGTGTGCGGCAACGGCATGATCGTTGCCGACACAACCTTCGAGCGCGTCACCATCCGGCACAGCGGGTTCACGCCGGAGGAAGTCACCGAGGCGAGCTTCCGCATCCTCGACCAGGTTCCCACCATCACGGCCAACGTGGAGAAGTTCCGCTCGCGCATTCTGACGACGGAGGAAGCCACAGCGTTTGCCCGGACGGCGCTGGCGATTCGCTTCGAGGACGAAGCCGCGTGGCCCATCACTCCGGTCAAGCTCTTGGAGTCGCGCCGCAGCGAGGATCGAGGTGACGACCTCTGGCGCACGTTCAACCGGATTCAGGAGAACTTGCTGCAAGGCGGTCAACGTGAGGTTGGCCGTTTCCTCGCCAATGGTCGCCGTGTGCCGCGCACCCGCGCCGTGACCGGACTCGACCAAAACGTCCGCATCAACAAGCGGCTTTGGGAACTCGCTCGGCGTCTCGCCGCTGGCGAAACGCTGACCTTGGCCGAGTAACCCACACGGGCGCTCCCGCATGCGGGCGGGAGCGCCCTCTTCCTCTCTCACGATATGAACTCTCCATTGCTTGTTTCGACTGAGGCTCCGGCATTGCCGGAGCGCATTGTCACCGACTGGCGGCGATTCTCGTCCGGCCTCTGGCGTTTGCCAGAGGGCGACATTCAAGCGGCCTACTGCGCCGACACGTTTCCCAAGGTGAAAGTGTTCATTCACGCGGGCCGACTGTTCACCAACTGCGGCGGACATTTCTCCGGGCCAATTCAAGCGGCAGCCGATTGCTACCCGCTGATTCCCGCCGACGAGTATCGCGGACCTGAGCCGCGCCGTTACTCCTATGAAGGGTGCGAAGCCGCTTACCAAGGAGAAGTGTTCAAGCTCGGCCCGAAGGTCATCTTCGAGGCGTCCGACCCGACCGTTGACGAGTGGAGGCGACTGTTCCGCGTGCTCTACGCCGATGGCGGGATGTTCGCGCATGGCGTCACGTATCTCGAATTCCTCGACCAGCGGCTTTCGCCCAAGTCGGAAAACGAACGCGCCGCGCATTTCAAGGAACTCGCCGAGTGCGGTTCGGGCACGATGCCGCGCACTCAAGCTGAGATGCGCCAACTACTCGACGGCGACGAAGCGACCTCGGCGCGTGCCACAACCCAACAACTCGACTTCACGCTATGACAACGATCACCAACACCGTGCGTCGCGTGACGCAGGACAGCTACGGTTACGGCCGCAACGCTCGCAAGCTCGTAGTCGCATTTGAGAAAGGCGACCTCATCACAATTCGCGAGCAGGGCCGACGAACCAAGCACACCGTCCGCCTGTATGACGTGTTCTGGTGGATGCTGCGATGCCAGGCGGACAAGGCGCGTATGGAGAAACTGCGCGAGCGTAAGGCGAAGAAAGCGCTCGACTCGCAGAGCGCCGCCAGCGATCCGCTGAGCGGCGTTTGTTCCGGCACAATCCGCGCGGGGAGGCGAGCGTATGAAGACCGCCAGCTTCCGACCGGCAACCGGGATGCACGTCATCACGGCGTCCAATCTCGACGGCCTGCTCGCGCACCGCACCGAAAGCGAAGACCTGTGCTTCTGGCCGTGCCCGCATGGACACAACGAAGTCGTCTTCGAGGGCTTCGTGAAGTGCGAAGGAGGATTGCGGCATCTGGTTCACCGTTACGGCCGCGCGACCATCCACGGAACGGCACTCGACACGCTTGAGCACGGCACATTCTCCCCGCGCCCGTATCGACTCGCGCAACCGTGCGACGGCTCGATTACCTCGTGCGCGCTCGCCCTGTTCGTGCGCTGGTGCGAACACACGGGCCATTGTCCGTCCACACCCTACCGGCGGGCTTACAAGCGGGAGCAAACACCAGATTGGGCCGAGACGGTTGCGTTCGCCGATTGGCAGGGCGTTGCCTATCCCGCGCAAAGGGGCGCAGCCGAAGTCGCCGGCCTTCTGGAGTCGCTCCACGCCATCAACTATCACAGCCTCGCCGCAATCGTCGCCGAATTGGCGAGCGATTGACCAGCGCCCACCCGCCCGTTCCCGCGTCGGAAGAGGAGCGCAAAGCTCCCCTTCAAGCCTTCTGCGAAACCCTCCGATAGCCACTTTGGCCAGAGTGCCGGGAAAGATAAGGTTGAACAACTCCCCGGCATCAAGCATCTATTAGCCGTGCGGACGATCAGAATAACAATGGTTTCGCTGATGGCACTCACTTGGGTGCTGCTGACTTCCCATTGCAAGATCGAAGCCATGCCCGGCTTCGAGTTCCTCCGCTGCGCGACCGACATCCACGCGCCTGCCGAATCGGAAAGCGGCGGCGATCCTTGCAAAGATGTTGGCTGTTGCTCGATTGAATCCGCGCAATATCACGCTCCCCGCCAGCACGAACTCGTGCCAGTTGTCGTGCTTGCCATCGTTCCGCCGGACAATTTTGGTGTCGTCGAGCAATCGCTTCCCAAGGAAGTCAGCCTCGGCATCCTGACCGCCGCTCCACCAGAGCTACCAACTTCCTGGCAGTTCCTCTCCCGCACGGCTCTTCCTGTCCGTGCTCCTTCGCTCGCTTCGTAATTAGTCCTCGCTTCCGCTGAGGGCTTTTCCCGTTTCAACAGGCGCTTCGTCGCGCCCGCAAGTCTCGTTCTGTCGTGGTTTGTTCTGTCCGTGTTTGACCGTGTTTGAATTTATGAAGCTGACCAGTTCCTTGCCGTGGCCTCGCCAATTCGCTGTGGCGGCGCTCGCCGTAATCCTGACCGCGCCCGTCGCGTGGGCGCAGGAATCAACCACCAACGCCCCGCCCGGCGCGTCGCACACGCTCGATGCGCTCGTGGCCGAGGCGCTGGAAAAGAATCCCGAACTCAAGTTCTACGACGCGGAAATCACCGCCGCGAAGGCCGGGCGCAAAACCGCCGGGCTGCTCGCCAATCCACAACTCAGTGGCGACGTAGGGCACAACGCGCAAAAGTTTGGCGGCCTGAGCGCCGAGGGTGTGGCCTGGTCGGTGTCTGTAGTGCAGCCGCTGGAATGGCCGGGCCGCATCGGGCTGCGCAAGGCCATCGCCAATCACGATATTGAACTCGCGCAACTCGGCTACGAGCGATTCAAGATCGCGCTCGCGGGCCGTGTGCGGACGCTGGCGTATGGCCTGTTCGCCGCGCAGGAAAAATCCGCCGCTGCGACGGAAGTGGCCGAACGGTTCAAGGCGCTCCGCGAAGTGCTGGTGCAGCGTGATCCGGCGGGCCTGACGCCGCTGCTCGAAACGCGCGTCATCGAGGCGACGGAGTTGAACGCCCAGCGCAAGGCCAGCGAGGCGCAGTTAGCCACGCAAGCGGCGTTGCTGGAGCTGAACCAGCTTCGCGGCGTCGCGCCGGACACGCGCCTGTCTGTGAGCCAGACCCAGCTCGCGTTTCGCCCGCCGGAGGACAAAAGCGCGTTGATGGCGCTGGCCCGCACGAACAACTTCGAGTTGAAGGTGCGCGCGGTGGAACTGGCCCAGCAGGGCTTTCGCGTGGACCTCGCCCGGAACGAGCGGTATCCAACCATCAGCGTCGGGCCAAGTTACTCGGAACAAAAGGCGGGATCGGAGGAACAGCGCATCATTGGCGTCGGCATTTCGCTGCCGCTGCCGTTGTGGAATCGGAACAAGGGCAACATCGAAGCCGCCGCCGCGCGCCAGATGCAGGCGGAAGTTTCGCTGAACGTCACGGAGCGGGAGATTCAGCGCAAAGTCATCGAAGCCGCGCTGACCTACGAGACGAAGCTGCGCGAGATGGCGAAGTGGCGGCCCGACTCCGTGCAGCATTTCCGGGAAGCCGCTGAAGTCGCCGACCGCCATTACCGCCTCGGCGCAGTGCCGATCTCGACCTACGTCGAGTTGCAGAAGCAATACCTCGACGCCGTCGAGGGTTTGCTCGACACCAAGAAAGAGGCGCTCGAAGCGGCGGCGCAGCTAGAATTGCTCACCGGCCTGCCGTTGCCGCTCTCGCAAATCACCCCGACCGAGGAGAAGAAATGAAGGCGCTCCGCTCCATCGCGGTTCTTTCCGCCTTGCTGGCAGTCAGCTCGTTGCTCGTGGGCTGCGGCCACAAGGAAGGCGACGGCCACGACCATGGCAAGGAGGAAGCTCACGGCAAAGACGACGGCCACGGGCACGGCGAGGAATCGCCCTCGGGTGCTTCGTTCAAGGCCGGCAAGGGCGTCATCGTGACCGAGGAAACCAAGAAACTTCTCGGTGTCGAAGTCACTGATGTGACCGACCGGAAGTTGCCGAACCAGATCCGGCTCACCGTGCAGGTCTTTGGCGAGAAGCATCATCACCTGCTGAACGCTGAAGATCACACGGGCTGCGACGTGCATGGCTCGGGTTTCGTGTCCACCAACACCGCTGCCGGCTTGAAGCCCGGCCAGACGGTGGAATTGCTCAAGAGCACGAACGCCCCGCTGGGCGGGGTGGTTCTGGCGATCCAGAAAGCTCTGGCGCTCGGTGAATCAGAAGTCGTCATCGGCGTGTCGAACGCGACGGCGGCGCTCAAGCCCGGCGAATTCATTCCGGCGCGCATCAACCTTCCGCGCGATGAAGCTGTGCCTGTGATTCCTCAATCGGCGTTGCTCCGCACGTCCGAAGGCGCGTTCATTTATGCCGTCAACGGCGACGCCTACTTCCGCACGGCGGTCAAGACCGGCTCGGAAGCCGATGGCTGGGTGGAAATCACCGACGGCCTTCTGGCCGGCGACCAGGTCGTGACCAAGCCCGTGCAAACCCTCTGGCTCATCGAACTCCGCGCGACCAAGGGCGGCGGGCACAGCCACTAAACTTCCATTTTCGACTCAACCTCGTTGAAACAATTACCATGAAACTTTCCAAAACTATCCCGAAGTGTATCGCCGTCGCCCTGGCACTGACCGTTACCGTAGTGACCGGCTGCGCCTCGACTACAAAACCATCCACCGGCCTCCGCACTGAGCGCAAATCTGTGGGCGGCGTGCAAGTGCAGTCCGTCCACCTTGAAAACACCGATGGCGGCCTGCGCGTTTCCGGCACGGTCGGCCGCGCCGTGGGCTACGGTGGTTCAGCTCGCCGTCATTTGGACGTGGAAACAATCAGCGCCGACGGCGTGGTGCTCACGCGGGCGGCAGCAACGTTCAACCCCAATCCCGTCCGCCACAGTCCGCGTTCGCGCACCCGGTCCGCCTACGCCGTCACGCTTCCCAAAGTTCCGCCGCCGGGCAGCGTGGTTCGTGTCGTTGTTCACGCGACATCGCTGTCGGATTGCCACAATTAAGGCCGCATTTCCACTGAACAACATGACTCCATAAACGCACATGACGATGACTGCAAAGCAGCAAGACTGTGATCCGACGCGGCGTGCGTGCATCCTCCACGCGGAGGACGATCGGTTCACTTCCATGTCGATCGCACGGTTGCTGACGCTGAAAGGATTCAAGGTCGATAGCGCGACCGATGGCCTGGACGCGCTCACAAAACTTCTGGCCCAACCCGAGGCTTACGATTTGATCATTACCGACCAATCGATGCCTTCGCTGACGGGCGTGGAATGGTTGCAGGGTATTCGGGATACCGGCTTTTCGGGAAAGATAATTGTGTTTGCCAGCTCATTGCCCGGCGAGTTGACGGGGCGATTCCACCAACTGGGTGTGGAGCGGATTCTGAACAAGGGTGGGAGCTTGCAATCCCTGCTCGACGCCATTGACCAACTGCTGGGAAAAGCCGCTGACGGAAAAGGAGGCGCTCGTGGACTGGAAAAATGAAGCTATGACAGCCGCCGAAACGATTTGTTCAAGGACGGAATTATTCAGGCAATTTGGCGCGCGGCGGGTCGTTTCCACCGCGGGAATCCCTCCCCATGTTCCCGCGACTCCTTGGCGACCCGTTTGCGCGCCTTACGAAGTTTTCTCGAACTCGCTGTGAAAGGATGAAGACATGAAGATCTTGGCTCTATTTGCGTTGCCGTGTGTGGCGCTCGTGTTGACCGGGTGCGGTTCGACCGCTCCCCGCCAAAGCGCGCGGCGCGGGCCGGTGTGGGTTCTGCCCGCAGTTCCCGCGCCCCCGGCCACCCCGATCGCATCGTCGAACACCTTGCCCACCGCCGCGACAGCCCCGGCTGCGGTCGCCGCCGCTCCGACCAACGCAAGCGTGCCCGCAATCCAGACCAACACTCCGCCTCCGGTTACAAACGTGTTGAGGCTTGCGGACATCAAGGAACTGGCCGGCAAAGGCGTGAGCGAGCAGACCATCCTCAACGTGCTGCGCGCCTCGCGCGCCATTTACACGCTCACGACCCAGGACGTGACCGAGTTGCAGGAGGCGAAGGTGAGCCAGGCCGTCACTGATTACTTGCTCTCCACGCCGCTGCTCTACAAGGACGACCTGCTCCGCTCTCGCGCTTACTA
>CAZBIC010000010.1:0-167857 GCA_964491875.1 uncultured Bifidobacterium sp. | reverse complement strand
CATCACGCGCCAGGTTGAGCTGCAATTCACCGCGCAACCGCCCAGCGCGCTGGAAAGCGCGTCGGCCGCGATCGAATACGGCTACTCCGTGCTCGGCGGCGTGTATCGCGAAACCGTCTCCGGCCTGCACCGCTCGAACATCGTCACGAGCGGCACCTTCCGTCTCACGCGCGTGAACAACTCCCCCGTGCTCAACCAGTAATCAGCGAGAATCCCTTTCCGAACCCTTTACCTGTTCCACGATATGCGCACGAACCCACTTCAACGAACCGGAGCGACCACGGAGACCAGCCTGTTCACCAAGCTTTGGCAGATCGCGCTGCCGCTGGCGCTCGCCGCGGGCTTCATCAACCCGGCTGAAGCGCAGTTTCCAACGACGTTCGGTTACACAAACGATTTCAACGGCGCGCCGTCCGCGAATCTGACGCTCACCGGCACCGCATTCATCAACGGTGGCTACCTCATACTCACGACGCAAACTCCCGGTGGTCAGTTGGGCACGGCGTTCGTTGATGGACTTCCCTCGGCGCAAGGCGTGCAATCGTTTCAGGTTAGTTTCAGAGCAGCGCTTTTCGGGGGCACCATTCCTCCCGCCGACGGCTACAGCTTCAGCCTCGCACCGGCAGCCGCTACGCCGAATTCCGTGACGCCGGGCGAAGATGGAATCGGAATCTCCAGCGGACTGACCGTTTCATTCGACACCTTTGACAATGGCGGCGAGGCGCCGTCCATCAGCGTCCTGTGGAATGGCTCGGTGGTTGGCGAGCAACCGATTCAGGTATCCACCGGCTCCGGCGGATTTACCGATCCGGCGGCACGCCTCCGAGACGTTTCGATTCGAGTCGATTCGGACGGCACCATGGACCTCGATTACGCCGGCACGACGATCTTCAACAACCTGCCGACCGGATATCAGCCTGTTTACGGCGGCCGCTGGATCCTGAGTGCACGCACGGGTGGCTTTACTGAAAATCACTGGTTCGAGGATCTGCGAATCAACGCCACACTCACCCCCCGTATCATCCACGGCCGTCTCATCGCTGGCCTCGGCGGCGTGATCAACTCTCCCGTCACCGCCGTGCTGGGACCGGTCGAGGGGCCGGGGCTTATTCCGATTCCCGACAACGGCACGATTGAATCCACGAACGTGATCAACGGCCTCGGCTCGATCGGCGTCGCGAAGGTTCGCGTCAACATCACCCATCCGTTCCGCGGCGACCTCGAACTCACGCTCCTTCACCCCGATGGAACGCAAGTCCGCCTGAAGGACGCCAACGTGAACGATGACGGCGAAGACTGGGTCCAGTCGTACTCCACCACCGACGTCACTGGCACCGCCCTCGCGGCGTTCATCGGAAAGCCGCTGGCTGGCGCCTGGCGTCTCCGGGTGCGCGATGCCTTTCGGCAGGACGTCGGCACGCTCAACAGTTGGAGCCTCGGGGTCGGACCCGCGCCGGTCTTCTCGGATGCAACAGGCAACTACGCCTTCACCAATCTGTTCACGGGAACGTTCACCGTGCAACCGGAACGCGCAGGCTTCATCTTCAATCCGCCGCAGCAAGTCGTGCCGACGGCGGGATTCGGGGTGAACTTCGAACTGGAATCCGCGTTCATCGCAGGTCGTGTCCTCGGTGCAGGCGGCGCAGGGATCGCGGGCGTGACCGTTGGTGGCAATGGCTTCAGCGCCACCACTGATGCGAATGGCAACTACCGTCTCGCGCCGCTGGGACCGGGAAGTTTCACACTCTCAGCCTCGCTCGATGGCTACGGCTTCACGCCTGCCACACTCGACACTTTCCTCGGCGCTTCGAATGCTAACTTCACCGCGGCGAGTTTTCCGGTTTCCGGTCGTGTCGTGGACCTTTCGAGCAACGGAGTGCGTGGCGTAACCGTCACCGCGGGCGCTCAAAGCGCGGTCACTGACCTCGAAGGCAACTACACCATTGCTCAGGTGCCGGCCGGTGCGCGCACCATTACGCCAAGCCGCGGCGGCGCCATCTTTTCGCCCGCGAGCCGGAACGTCACCGCCGGTCCAGCCGTGACGGGCGTCAACTTCACGTTGCAATCTGCGCCGCCCACCATTACCGCCATCAGCAACGTCGTCATCGCTCGGAATAGTTCCACCGGGCCGATTCGTTTTGATGTCGACGATCGCGAAACGCGCGCTGGATTTCTCACCGTGTCGGCGCGCAGCGGTAACACCAGCCTGATTCCCGACGCGAACATCGTCCTTGGCGGCGTTGGCCATGCGCGCACCGTCACCATCCAGCCCACGCCGAATCTGAGCGGGGTGTCGACGATCACCATCACTGTCGCGGACGAGAGCGGCCTCACGGCCACCGAGGCGTTCGACCTTCGTGTGAACGCCGTGCCGATTGCCGGAGTCGGCGGCGCGCTGCGGATGTCGGGCGTCGCCAGCGCGGTGGATGTCTCGCCGTCTGCCATCGGGAACAAGGGAACCTACGCCGTCGAGTTCTGGGCCAACGCGCCGACCAATGCCGGCGCGCGCGGTCTCATTTCCCAGGGCACTGGCACGAACGCATTTTTCATCGCCACGGACGCGGCTGGTCGAATCCTTGTTTCCTCCAACTGGGCCACCGGGATTCAGTTCCCATTCGGGAGCTGGCATCACATCGCCGTCGTTAAGGATGTCGCAAACACTCACCTCTACGTGGACGGCACACTGCGCGCGAGCCGCGGCAGTCCGTTGCCGTTCCCTCCGGGTTCGTTGCAATTCAACATTGGAAGTCTCTTTGGCGGCTCCGCTCCGTGGATCGGTGAGATGGACGAAGTCCGCATCTGGAGCCGCGCGCTGAGCGGAGCAGAGCTGGCTTCGAACCGCACCGTCCGCGTTCTCGCCACGGCGGAGGATCTCACCGCCCTCTGGCGCTTCGATGAACGCACCGGCCTGAACATTGATGACGAAGTTGGCAATGTTCACGCAGGCACGATCGGTTCCGGCACGACGCGGGTTCAGTCGTCCCTCACCTTCTCTCGCTATCTCACGACGGAGGATACTCGGTTCGATGATCGCTTGCAGGCGTTGGATCCCGACGACGACACGTTGACCTTCACCCTCGTGACACCGCCCCAGCGCGGCACGCTGGTCATCACCGACACCAACACCGGCGCCTTCACCTACACGCCGAACGCCAACGCCAGCGGCGAAGACCGCTTCAGCTTCAGCGTCAGCGATGGTTATGCGGAGACGGAGGTATCGCTCGTCTCCATCACGATCACGGCGGACACGAATTCGCCGAACATTTCGTTCGTGGGCAACCAAGTCGTCGCGGAAGACAACACGCTCGGACCAATCGCCTTCTCCATTGGCGATCCTGAAGTCGCTGCGGAAGTTCTCACGATGAGCGGAGCCTGCAGCTCCGCCGCTCTCGTCCCTGCATCCGGCTTTGAGTTCAGCGGCTCTGGCAGCAGTCGCACCGTCCGGATCACTCCCGCAACCAACGCCAATGGGTCGGCGACCATCTCCCTCATCGTCAGCGACGGCAAACTTACCGCGACCAATCAATTCGTCCTGACCGTCACACCGGTGAACGACGCCCCGGTGCTTGTCAGCACCGGCTTGGTGAACCAGGTAATCCAACGTCTAGGGAGCACGCCTCCGCTTCCGGTAATCGTTAGCGACGTAGACAATCCCGCCGATGGCCTCCAAGTCACCGCTGTCTCTGACCAGCCGGCATTGACCCCGACGATTGTGGTCGGCGGCACGGCGAACAACCGCACCGTCACCGTCACTGCTGGTAACAGTTCAGGTGGCCCGGCGAACATTACGGTTCGGGTCAGCGACGGCGAATTTACCCGCGACGCGACGTTTGCCGTGAAGGTGAATCAGCCTCCAACGCTCGGCTCAATAACGGACCAGAGCACCTATCGCAGTATCCCAACGCGACCGATCGCGATTGCCGTTAGCGATCCGGAGAACCAGCCGGTGACCATTCAGGCAACCTCGTCAAACACGGCTCTCGTTCCCAATGAATCGTCGTCATTCCGGTTCGCGGGCATCGCTGGCGGGACATCGCTGGTCATCACGCCGGCGCGCGGTCAGATCGGGACGACGACCATCATGTTCACGGCGACCGATTCCGAGGGCAGCAGTTCCTCGCGAACGTTCCGCCTCTCCGTGGAGAACGGACTGGATTACTCCTTCGTGGAACTGCCGAGTCCAGCAGCGGACCTTCCTGACACCGCGCCGCTCGGATTGAACAACGCCGGGCAAATCGTCGGTTACGCCAAGACATCGGGCCGCTTGAACACCGGCGAGGGACGCCCGCGCGCGGTGCTCTGGAATACCACCACCACCCAGCCCTCGGTAACGCGACTCAACGGTCTCCAAAATTCCGACAGCTGGGCGACGGCGGTTAACAATGACGGACAAGTCGTTGGCGTGTTCGACATCGCGATCACCCCCAACGGCACCGTGTCACAATTTCCCGGACGACCTTTTCTTTACCAGAACGGCGGCCTGACTGACTTGAGTGGCGCGAGCGGCTTCAACATTGCACGGGGCGGGTTCTGGCCGGAGATCAACGACAGCGGCGTGATTGCCCTCGCCGTGACGAATGGCGGAGCGATGACCTTCGACGGCACGATCCGAAGCATCTACTCGCAATTCCCCGGGCGTATCTTTTATCCGGCCCCCCTCCCCGCCGTGTTCATCAACAATTCCGGCGACCTCGCTGGAATGTCGTCAAGCAACACGACCCTCATCCGGTTCGCCAACGGCTCCTTCCGCAGCGTTGCACCGATTCCTTCAACGCAGGTTTATAGTTTCCCTTCGCGACTCAATAACGTCGGGCAGGTGTTCGGTACCTTTTCGCAATTCCCTGGCGGCATCTGGCAGAAGGTGTTCACCTTCGATTCGCGGGCAGACTCCATCAACACGAACGTATTTCCGGCGTTCCCGATCGCAGGCATGTCGTCGTACCAAGTCTCCTTTGGCATGAATGACTCCGGCGAGATCGTCGGTACCGCAGCAGACTCCTCCGGCCAGGTGTTCGCATATCTTCACAGTGAGGGACAACTCTTCCGGCTGCAGGACTTCGCTCCCACGACCGGTTTCCAGATTCAAAGTGCGGCGGCTATCAACAACTACGGCGACATCATCGGCACCGGGTCGGGCGGCGGCAGCTCCGCCACGCGCGGATTTCTCCTGCGACGGCAGGTGATCGTCGGTCAGGCGATCTCGCCACCACTCGCTGCCATTAACCCTGCAACTCAGCGCGCCTACCAGCAGCCTCAGTTCGAAGCAATCGATGGCACGCCTCTGGAACAAGCCACCACCGCCTCGATCTGGAGCGACCTCGAACAGAAACTCTACTTCGTCCGGCCAATCGTCGGCCGCGTCACCTGGCTGCGCACCAGCGACCTCAGCGACACCAACGCGCCCGCACCGATCTCACGCACGATCCGCGCGGTGTGGCCGTCAGACCCTCAGATCCACGTGGCCGGCGCGCCGGTCATGACCGACCCCATCACGACAACCTCACCCTATCGCGCCGTCACGCTAAGTCATTCCACTGTTCCCGGTGCCGCCCTCGATCCAGGGACCAAGAACTTGACCGCAAACCAGCCCGGGTACTCGGTGATTCGCTACCTCATCGCACCAGAAGCCGTTCCCGGATCAACACCCGACCCACTGACGCATTCCAACCACTTCGAGGTGATACGCACACTCGCTTGGGACGATATCTCCATTCTCCGCAGCAGTGTTCCCGCAGTCGTTGGCACCAAAGTCGCCGACCCACGCGGTCCGGCTGTTTCCACAAACGTCACCAAGACCGGATGGACCGTGAACACGCTCGCCCCGTATGACGGAGCCGGTTCCGACGCCTCATACGATCGTACGACCCAAACGGGACCCATCATTCCGGTCAACAAGGATCAATCATCCACCAGCGACGATCTCGTCGTCGTGTTCTACAAACGCAGCCCCGTCACCGGCGCTCAATGGCCTGACCTTCCGGTTCGGTTCAACATCTCATGGCCGGTCGGCGCCCCGAAACTGGTCGTTGCCAATTCCAAGGGATCCGGAGTGCTGCCGACCGAACAGTTCCCCGAGAAACGGATTTACCTCCAGCCCAGCCGGACTCTCCCCGGATACAATCCCAACGAGGAACACGCGTTCTTCGCCCCGGTTGACAATGGCGAGGCATTGTTCGCTCTGCGCAACGATTTGAACGGCGATGCGACGTCTCGGAGCTTCGTCCTCCTCAAATACCGCAACCCATCCAGTGGTGAATGGGCGATACGCCCATACGAGGTTGCGCTTACAGACGCCACTAACGGCTTCGCCTTCACCGGCGAGGCTGGCAAAGAAATTCTTCCGCCATACCCACTGAGCCTGCTCCCTGTTTGCGATGAAACCACCATCGTCTCCGGAACCGCCTTCCGCGATCATCGTGGCAAACTGCACGCGGTCAAAGGACCGACGCCGACCGACACCAATCCGCAAGTCGTCATCCGCTACTTCTACTCGCTCCAACCTGGCTTCCACTACGACATCAACGATGACGGCACGAACGATACCTCACTCGGTGGCTGCGTGGGCTGGAGCGGCATCGCGCCGGGCTCTTCCGTCCCTGCGCCCGTCAACGTGACCTACAACATCGTCTGGCCGACCAACACGCCGGCGCTGCAAATCGGTGAGACTCTGCTCAACTCCAAACGCGGCCTGCCGGCGATCAAGAACTGGGCTTCGGCCCAGGTGGCCTTCGATACGCTGAATCCCAACGGCAGCAACATGCTGTCCACGACCGCGCGACTCTACGATCCGATCTCCACGCGGACGTTGCGTCTCACCAACGTCGCCGGCATCAACGCGAGCTATCGTTTCCCGGCCGAGGTCAACCTCGAGACGCAGCCCAACGGTTCGCAGACATTCCCCGACCTGCCGTACTACCTGCGCACCCGGCTCAGCTACCATCCGGCGAGCCGATCGATGAGCTGGTCCGGTGTCATCAGCGAGGCGGGGCTTGGCGAACCGTTGCTGCTCAACAACGTGATGAGCGACAGCGAACGTCAGCGCATCAAACAGCTTACGAGTGAGGCGAGATTCCACAGCATCATCGATTCGCTCTACGACCTGACGCGGAACCCGAACCGGATCGACGTCAATCGCGATGGCGCGCCCGATCAGGATCTGCTCATCGGATTCACCACGAACAGCGCGGGTGCGGTGGTTCTCGAGAATCTTGGCGACCTGCCGAAGGCACTCACAGCGGGACTGCCGTTGCCCACCGCCGCCAATGCGCCGGGCCAGACGAACTATCTCGTGCTGGCGGAGAACAACGACCCGGCGCTGGGGGCGGCCCCCGTCACCCTGCACGTCATCCGCGTCGAAGGCGGGCCGTTCCGCGGCGACCTGAAGGTGTTGTTCCCGGACAACGTCTTCGATGAGCGCCTCACGCTCCGGCACAGCTCGGATTTCGGTGGTGATCCCGATCGGCTCCAGTTCGAGTGGTGGTATCATCCAGACGAAGCGAACTTCAATCCGGCCGCGCTCCCTGCTGTGAATCCGGCAACCGGCGAAGTCACCGACTCGCGGGGATGGCGCGTCTACAAGCCGTCGGCTGCCGGACTGAACTCCATCACCCTCGGCGACGGTGCGGAGACGAGTCTGTTTACACTGATCGACAACTGGTTCGTCGTCCGGTATCGGGGCTACAACGTCGCGGGCACGACCAACTGGAGCGACTGGGTGGGTGACCCGTCCAGCACGGCGCAAACTCGCGCCGCGTTCGCGCCCGGTTGGGTGAAGCGAGTTGTGGAAGGCATCAATCCCTTCGAGGCGCGCACGACCAACTTCCACGACAACGCCAGCGTGACCTACGCGAGCATGTTGATTCAGGCAGGTGAGCGCTACGAGGGAGACATTGCCTTGAATCCGGACGGCGGAAACTTGAACAGCGTCGGCCTCATCGAGGCCTACGCCACTGTCCTCAATCGCGGCAAACGTCTCAGCATTGAAGGACTGCCGCCCGTGGACAACGATCCAGCGAACAACGCGCTGCTGCTCGCCGCGTCGCGGTTGTCCGATCTCTACATGCTGCTGGGTAACGAGGCGTTCTCCGACGCGCAGGATCCCACGATTGGATTCTTCTCGGACTCCCTCGAGTTCGGAACTGTGGGAACCTCCATCTTCGCCTTCCAGAACCAGCTCGATTCGTTGCTCGAAGAAGAGTTGGCGTTGTTGCGCGGTCGCGACGACAGCGCATCGGGTGTTGGCGCGAAGCCGGTTTACAATCGTCTGCTCTGGAACTTCACCGGGGCGGAAGGCGAAATTGCCTACGAACGCGTTTACAACGTCGGCGACGTGAATCTCGACGGGCTGATCAACGAGAACGACGCGCGCATTCTTTTCCCGCAAGGTCACGGTGATGCGTGGGGTCACTACCTCACCGCCGCGAAGACTTACTACGATCTCTTGCGGCACCCGCGCTTCACCTGGATTCCGCGCTCAGAGAACGTGCTTGTGGCGGGAGTCGCGGTGCAGGTCGATTTCCTCGACGAACGGAAGTTCGCCACAGTGGCCGCCGCGAAAGCCAAGGCGGGCGCCGAGATCGTGGATCTCACTCATCGCTCGAAGTACGTGGATAATCCCGAAGGCCAGTATCAGGGCTACAAGGACACGGATCCCGACCGCGCTTGGGGTGTCACAGAGTGGGCACGTCGGGCGGGACAAGGCGCCTACTTCGACTGGCTGACGGCCAATGCGATTCTGCCCAGCGCGGATCCGAACCCCAGTCACGTCGGCATCCAGAAGATTGATCGGCAGACCGTGCTGGAGATCGACGAGATCATCAGCCAGCACCGCGAGATTCAAACGCAGCTCGACAAGGTGGACAAGGGACTGAACCCGCTCGGTCTGGCGAAGGGCGTGGTGCCGTTCGATATCGATCCCGCGTTCCTCGTCATCGGGTCTGGCATCCAGGGCCGCGCTCATTTCCAACAGATCTACGAGCGCGCGGTGAACACGTTGAACAACACGGTCAACTTGTGGGACCGTGCGAATGGCCTGACCGAGGCTCTGCGTCGCCAGCAGGACACCATCGATGAGTTCACTGCGAACGTTGCGGATCAAGAACGCGACTTGAAGAGCCGGCTGATCGAGATCTTCGGCTACCCGTATGAAGGAGACATCGGAGCCGGCAAGACGTATCCCAGCGGCTACGATGGCCCTGACATTTATCACTACCAGTACGTAGGAGCGACGGAGTTGACCGGTCGCCAGCCGAACCCCCGCGGACTCACGAACGTCATCGGTTATTTTAAGCCGTTCCAGGATGGTGACTCACCGCCGTCGTTTTACTTCGGCGGCGACCTGTTCACCACCAACATCGCCACCGGCCCCTTCCTTTCCGTGAACTATCCGCTCGCCTCGGAAGGGTGGGCGTTTACCGCGCCGTCGGAATTTGGATCGCGTCGCGCGCCTGGGGAAATACAACTCGCGCTGTCGGACCTGCTGCAGGAGGAGACACGCCTCAAGCAGGCGCTCAAAAATTACGACGACCTCATCAAGCAGATTGAGGAGGCGTCCCAACTGCTCGGCAGCCGCCTGGCCCTGAGCAACCGGACCATCAGCCTGCTCACTGGCAACCAGTCCGAGTTGGTCAGGCTCAACACCAAGATATTGTCCGCGCAGGATGCGCAACTGGGATTGCGGCGTTCTGCGGACATTGTCAGCCGCGTTGCCGATGCGGTGGTTCAGGGAATTCCACAGGACTTGCAGGACTTTCTCTTTCCAGTGGATGAGATAGCCCGCGCTGTCATCGGGTATGGTTCCATTGCTGCGGCGGAGGCGCTCGAAGGCAGCGCGGACATTGTCGAAGGGCAGCAGAATCGTTTCGAGCAATCCAAGGAACAAACGCAGCTCCAGACTGATATCGATGTCGAAGTGGCGTCGCAGGATTTTGAAGTGAAACAAATGTCCGCCGAACTGCGGCAACTCCTGCGCTCCGAGGCGCCGATGCGGTTGGAGACCATGAACCAGGCGGAGCTCGTGCGGCAGTCGTTCGCACGTTATAAGGCCGCGCTCGCCGCAGGGCAGCGCTTGCTGACCGAGCGCACCATCTTCCGCCAGCGGACCGCGGGGCAGTCCCAGCAGAATCGCTACAAGGACATCGCCTTCCGCATTTTCCGGAACGAAGCCTTGCAGAAGTATCGCGCGCAGTTCGACCTCGCCGCGCGCTATGTCTACCTTGTGGCCAGCGCCTACGATTACGAACTGAACTTCCTCGGCACCGATAACCGCGCGGGACGCGACTTCTTCACCGACATCATCCGCCAGCGCAGCATCGGCCAGGTCGCGGATGGTTCTCCGGTGACGGGTCGCAGTGGTCTCTCGGATCCTCTGGCCCGGCTGAAGCAAAACTTCGACGTGCTCGCGCCGCGGTTCGGGTTGAACAATCCGCAGCTCGAGCAGTCACGGTTCTCGTTGCGACGCGAACTCTTCCGCATTCGCGATCGCGGGGTTCCCGATCTCGGCGCGGACGGCATTGCCAACACCCCCGAAGAACTCGCAGCTGAAGCGGAGGCTGAAGCAGCCAACGCCGTCTCGGATGACAAGTGGCGGAAGCTCCTCGCGACAGCCGTCGTCGCAGATCTCTGGGAGGTGCCGGAGTTCCGCCGCTACTGCCGACCCTTCGCTCCCGAGCCAGCGGGACCGCAACCGGGCATCGTGCTGCGATTCCCCACGACGGTGACGTTCGGCCTGAACTTCTTCGGGCGTCCGCTCGGCGGCGGCGACACGGCGTATGATCCCAGCCTCTTCTCCACGAAGATCAATGCGGCTGGCATCTGGTTCAGCGATTACAACGGCTCGGGTCTGGCCACCGCACCGCGCGTCTACTTGTTCCCCACCGGCATGGACGTGCTTCGCTCACCAACCGGCAACACGCTCGCCACCCGTGAATGGCGCGTGGTGGATCAGGCGATTCCTGCACCGTTCCCGATCGGCGCAAATGATCTCGATGATCCGACCTGGATTCCGGTGAACGATTCGCTCGCGGAAAGTTTCGCGCAGATTCGACGCTTCTCCAGCTTCCGCGCGTATCATGACAGCGGTGTTTACGACGACACGGAAACCACCAAGTCCAGCCGTCTCGTCGGCCGCAGCGTCTGGAACACCGACTGGGTGCTTATCATCCCCGGCGGCACATTGCTGAACAATCCGGAGCAGGGTCTGGAACAGTTCATCGAATCCGTGAGCGACATCCTCATCTCGCTCCAGAGCTATTCCTACACGGGTGATTGATCGCGACGCACCTGCACGAACATGACGATTCAACGATGGTCGACGACTGAACTTATGAAGACGAATCAACGCCAGCACCTGACTTCGGCGAGCACCGGCGTGAAACAACTCCTCGGCCTGGCCCTCGTGTCAGGCGTGCTGACCACCGCGGTTCACGCGGAACTTCCAGCGCCGGACAACATCCTCTACGGCACCATCACTCTCGGCAGCCAGCCGGTGACGGCCGCGGACACCAACGTCATCGTAGAAGCACGTCGCTCGATCGACGGCCCCACGATCGCCACTTACCGAATGGGCAGCGATGCCGCGATGGGGGGATTCTACCGGCTCAATCTCAAGCTGGAGGAACTCACTCCTGTCGCCGAGTCGGATTCTTCCGTCGCCGGCGAATCGCTCGTGCTTGTTATTCGCAATCAGAACGGTGTGCAGATGCAGCTGCCGTATCAGATTCCGGAGCGCGGCCACGCCCAGCGCCTCGACATCGGGACGACCGTCTCTGACAGCGACAACGACGGCTTGCCGGACGCGTATGAGTTTTCGGTTTTCGGGAACTTGAATCCGACCGGCACAGGCGATAACGACAACGACGGCGTGAAGAACAAGGACGAGTATATCGCCGGAACGAATCCCAACGATCGCAACGGATTCTTCCATCTCAGCATCACGCGTTCAGGACCGGTGAACAAACTGGTCTCTTTCTTCGCCGTTACCGCGGCGGGCGCGGGCTACGCGGGATATGATCGCATCTACACGCTCGAATCGACCACCAATCTCTCGATCGGAAACTGGCGCGGCGTGCCGAATTACACCAACGTGCTCGGCAATAACGCCACGATCACCTACGTCGCCAATGAACCAGGCGCCCAGACTTTCTACCGTTGCCGTCTCCAACTGCGGAGCCGGTAGCAAATGAGCGGTGGTTTTGTTCGGGCATCCACAGGTGTCATTGAGCAGTCGCCGGTGATCGAGATTGATCCGGCATTTGGGAGTTTCAATCAGGGAGCTGGGAAACCTGAGAGGTCGGTCGCTAAAGTCCCCATGGCCGATGATTGGCCGTTCATGGCTACTGGCTGGTCGGGAAATCGATAGGAGGATGGTATCCTGGGCGAAAGTTTTCCCGTTCTCCGGCGTGTTCCAAGTCTGGCCTGCAGATGGCACAGTGATCGCTTGCGAGGCACGGATGGCATCCGCACATAAAACCGGACGGTAACATTGCGACATGAAAATCATCTTCATCCATCGGTGGCTGCGTCCTGATGACGGGCTGAAGGCGCGTGTTCAGACGCGGCTTGCCAAGCTGGCTTCCGTCCTTCGTATTGAAGTCGCCGAGGTGGCCTTGGAGAGGAATCAGTCGAGTAGCCCTGCCTATGTGGCGCGGGTCCATCTCGCCGTTCCGGGTGCCGACATTCATTTGGAGGAACGAGATCACACGATGGAATCCACCGTCGGCAAACTTCTCGTTCGCCTGTCGCGTTTGGCGCGGGAGCGAAGAAGAGGAATGATCGAGCGCAGCCGTATTGCTGCCGAATCCGCCTAAGCCGAAACAAAGCAATTGGAAGTCGATCAGGCATCCTGCCTGACCCTGACGGCAAAGCGATGAGCTGCGGGTAGAGAGTAATCGATGACTCCAACCGTTTGGTGTTCGCGTAGTCGAACTTCGGGACAGGCTGGAAGCCCTTCCTACTGGCGTGCCAGACGTCCGCTCGCGATTTTCGTCTTCATCGCTCCGGCTAAGGTGTGCGCAACCGGCGGGAGGAGGTGGGGCTGACGGGCTGTGAGTTTGGACACTTATCCGTCGGTCGGACCGCTTTTGGCGAAGTGGTGGATTGTTTTCGATGAGTAGGCAGATGTTTTTGAAACCTTTCTCCGCAGATTCCCCTGTAGGTTCCGGATGACTGTGTCTGTCTGTCTCGAAAAAGGGCGAAAATCGACCTCGCCTGCCAACTCAAGGCCACTATTCTGTGGTTCCATGAGCAACATCGTTCCAGTCAGCAGCGGGGAAACTCGCGCCTGCAACGGACGATTTGAGCAAACGCAGTGGACGATCATTCTCCGGGCCCGAGCGGAGGGCGCCGACGGTGCGCGGGAGGCGATGGACCGGTTTGCGGGAGCCTACTGGCAGCCGTTGTATCAGTTCATTCGACGGGAAGGGTATGGTCCGCAGGACGCGGAGGATTTGACGCAGGGATTTTATCAGCATCTGTTGCAGAAGCAGTTGCTCAATGGAGTCGGCGAGCGAACTGGCCGGTTCCGAAATTATTTGCTGACCTGCCTGAAACATTTTCTCTCGGACGAACGGGATCGGGCGGAGGCGCTCAAGCGCGGGGGTGGCAAAACCATCTTCTCCCGGGATGCGCTGGAAGCCGAGGAGCGGGAGGCGGTGGAACCCAGTGACTGCCTGACTCCTGATCAGATCTTTGAACGGCGCTGGGCGCAGGCGATCTTGTTACGTGGCCACGAAGCGCTGCGCGAAAAATACGTCGCTCGGGGAAAGGGAGCGTTGTTCCAGGCACTGCAGAACCTCACGCTGGGAGGGAGGACGGAGGCCAGTTACGCGGAGATAGCTCGGCAGCATGGCATGACGGAGCAGGGGGTGAAGTCCGCTGCGAACCAGTTGCGCCAACAGTTCTTCAAGGTCGTGCGAAGGGAGATCGAGCGCACGGTGAACGATCCACGGGAGACGGATGATGAGATTCGGTATTTGATTTCCGTGCTCGCGCGGTGAGCGGGGTGACGATGTGACGGTTGGGTTGAAATCAACAATGAGAGTGACCGCGAAGAGTGATGCGAAGCTTTGCCCGGACTGTGGTCAGCCGATTTTGGCGGACCAAGGTCTGTGCCCGCAGTGTGTTTTGAGCGGCGCGCTGGAACTGGGAACGGACCGGTCGGCGCTGCCGGGAGCATCGCCCCGCGTCTCGAAATCCAATCGGCGTTTCGGCGACTACGAGTTGATCGAACTGATCGGGCGCGGCGGGATGGGCGTGGTCTACAAGGCGCACCAGTTCAGTCTCAATCAGGAAGTCGCGCTGAAGATGGTGCTGGAAAGTCGGGCGAGTTCCAACCGGGCCATCCGTAGGTTTCAATTGGAAGCCGAGGTGGCAGCGCGGTTGCGTCATCCGAACATCGTCCGGATCTATCACATCGGCGACGAGGATGGTGATCTGTTCTTCACCATGGAATTGATCGCTGGCGAGAGTTTGTCGCGGCTTCTCGCCCGGAGTGAATTCCGTCTGCCACCCTCGGGCCTGACCAAGGTGGATCTGCGGGCGATGCAGATTCGCATCGCCCGGTTGATGGCGAAGACGGCCCGGGCCGTTCAGTATGCGCACGACCACGGTGTGCTGCATCGGGACATCAAGCCGGGGAACATCATCATGGATGCCTATGATGAACCGCACCTGACAGACTTTGGTCTGGCCCAGCTCGCGGACGAGGAGGTGGGGCTGTCTGATTCGGGATCGATCGCTGGAACGCCGGCTTATATGTCGCCGGAACAGGCGCGAGGCGACAAGCTGACTGCGGCGTCGGATACCTACAGCCTCGGCGTCATTCTCTACGAATTGTTGACCGGACGAGTGCCGTTTCAAGGAGCGACTCCGGTGGAGACGTTGCGTCAAGTCACGGACATGGAGGCCTCGAGTCCGACCCAGCTGACGAAAGGGCAGGTGGATGCGGACCTCGCTACGATCTGCCTGAAATGTTTGGAGAAGAATCCGGTCGCTCGTTACGCGTCCGCGAAGGGACTCGCGGAGGATCTTGAACGTTGGATCGCGGGAGTGCCCATCCATGCACGGCCAGTGGGTGATTTCGAACGCTTGCAGCGATGGGTTCGGCGGAATCCAGTGGGTGCCTCATTCATCGCGGTATTGGTTTTCGGCATTGTCGTCACGACGATTCTGGCGGTGCAGCTTCGGCACTCGCAGACGCAGGCGGAACAGGCGCGTCAGGAAGCCGAGAAGGGGGAGAAGGTGGCTCGACAACGAGCGGAGGCGATTCTTGCGGGCATCATTGCGGGCATCGAACGCTTGTGGCCTGACCCGAATCGCAAGTTCGAGTATATCAGTTCCGAGCAGCTTTCGGCGTTTCTCGATGAGCCGAAACGCGAGGTCGATTATGACGCGCCGTATCTTCGATTAACGATGGGCGTCAGCGTCACGGAGAATCCTCTAAGCCAGGTAAGCAAGTATGCGGGACCGTTTGCCGAGATTGAGAATCGAATGACGGCGAGGCTGGGGAAACGGGTTCTGCTGGATTTGAAGCTCTTCAAGTATAAGACGGACAAAGTGGTGGAGGCAATGGCTGCCGGTCCTGGGATGGTGAACTTTTCGTCGGTGGGCCCGCTGGCTTACGTGAAAGCGAAAGCGATGCAGCCGGGCCTTATCGCCATCGCTCGCGATGAGAATCCGAAACCGGCTGTCTTTTTCGCGCGGAAGGGAACGGGAATTACCAATATCAATCAGATCGCCGGCAAACGAATGGCCTTCGGAAGTCCGGCCGCCACGATCAGTTTGCTGGGCAAGGTGCAACTGGCCCGCGCTGGAGTTCATGGAGTGGACCTTCTGGAGTGGAGGCACTGGTACGGTAAATCCGATTATGTGACCAAGGTCGAGAACGTCGGACTGCGAGTGGCGTCCTTGGAACGGTCCCACAGTCACGCGGCGGCCATCGCCGCAGTGACGAACAACCTGGCGGATATCGGCGTCGCCCGGCGCGAGTACGTCCAGGATTTGACCAAGCATTGGCTGGAGATTGTTTCCGGCTTCGAAAGCCCGCCGCAGCTGTGGGTGGCGAGCACCAACATGGAACCGGCCGTCGTGAAGGCCTTTCGGCAGGCGTTGATCAGCACCAAGACCATCGAGTTCCTCGGAGGTCCGGAGCGACGGCAGCTCTCTCGCATTGTCGCGGTGGAGGACGCGTACTACGACTCGTTGCGCCGTATGCTCACGAATGAGGTGCGCGCTTTTGAGGGTGAACGTCCGGTTCAATCAGCGGATCCCCGCGAACTCTTCGAGGATGACGAATGAACACGTCACCAGATTTCATACGCCCGGCGGACGTGACGCGAGCGTGGGTGAGCGGAGGCGTTCTGCAAGGACTGATTCGGCGATGGGGACCGTGGCTTGTCTGTGCGGGGCTGCTGCGACTGGAGGTCGCCGGACAGCTGGCCATCACGGAAGTCATGACTGCTTCAGCAACCACGTTCGGCACCAATCTGGTGACGCGAGGTCCTGACTACTGGGAGTTGACCAACTTCAGCACCGACCCAGTCGACCTCACAGGATATCGCTTCAATGACGATACGGGCGGTCTCATTCAGGCGTTTGCTGATTCGTTTCACGGAGTCGTCATTCAACCGAACGAGTCGATTGTGTTCTACGAGAGCAATTCTTTTTCCGCGGCGGATTTCCGCGCGTGGTGGGCGCTGGCGCCGACGGTGCAGGTGATTCCGTATGTCGACTTCGGTTACGGATTGGCGAAGACCGGCGACGGTCTTTCCCTTTGGTCGCCTTTCGCCATGGATGTCGCGGATGTGGTGGACTCGGTCATCCTTGGTCCGGCGACTCCCGGTTCGTCCTTCACCTATGACCCAATCACCGGACAATGGGGCGTTAACAGCATCGTAGGAATCGGCGGAGCCAGACGAGCGGCCACTTCGAACGATATCGGCTCGCCGGGTTATCACAGCGGCCCTGTGACGTGCCGAATCGTCGATCAGCCAACGAACATCACTGTAAATCTGCTGGATCGGGTCCAGTTCGATGTGAGCTATTCCGGTTTACCGCGACCGACGCTTCAGTGGTTCCACAACGGCGTGCCCATTCCCGGCGCGCGTTACTCTTCCTGCGTTGTGTCCAACGCCGAGGAAGTTCATGCGGGCACCTACCATGTCGTCTTGAGCAATTCGTCCCAGAGCGTGACCAGTGCGCCGGCGGTGCTCACCGTCAACACCACCCCGACTCCACCGCGTTTTCTCCAGTCGCCCTCGGACCTTTGGGTGTTCGTCGATCAAAACGCGAGTTTCACGACGGTGGCCACCGGTGTGCCTCACCCGGTTTATCAATGGCGCCGCAATGGCGCGGACCTGCCGTTCGCGACTAATCGAAGTCTTGAAATCACTGCACCTCACGAGGTAGGCACCAACGTTTACTCGATCGTGGTGCGCAACGCTCACGGAGCGTCGACGAACGTCGCCAGACTCCTTGTGTTCGAGCGTCCCGATCTCCGCGTTACTGAATTGATGGCCGCGCAGAAGAGCTTTCCGCAAGGGGACCATCACGATTGGTGGGAGCTGACCAACTTCGGAACGAACGCTGTGGACTTGTTTGGTTATCGGTTCGATGACTTCACGACGACAAGCGCCCAAGCTTCTCCATTGCCGAGTCTCCAATACGCGTGGGTGAACACCAATCACATCTTCATTCAACCCAACGAATCGATAGTCTTCGTGGAGAACATGTCGGCTGAAGAGTTCCAGCGCTGGTGGGGTTGGTCGAACCTTCCGCCCTCTCTGCAGATCGTCACCTACGTAGGCGGTGGATTAAGTTTCAGCGAGAATACGGGAGACGGTCTTGCTCTTTGGAACATGGGAGCCACGAGCGATGGTGACGTGGTGAGCCAGCCGAGACCTGAGTTCACTTTTGTTTCCTATTCTGAGGGGGATTTTCCGGCAGCGATCGGAGTCAGCTTCACCATCGACCCGGAGGTTCCCGACGATTATTGCTGCGATCAACTCAGTCAGCCGGGCACGAATGGAGCCTTTCTCGCCGTGGAAGGCGGAGATGTCGGCTCACCCGGATACATTCGCACTCCGACGGAACCACGCCTTCTCTCAATCGCGCGAGTGGCGTCGGGCTGGAAGCTACAATGGCGCGTCCCGCTGCCGGGATCCTACGTCGTCCAATGGCGTGAGAATCTCTCGGCTGGACAGTGGAACGACCTCGCCACGGTCCAGACGTCATCGAATATCGCCAGTTACGTCGATTCGACTGCGCCTCTTGGCCGGCCGAGATTTTATCGAATCGTTCGGGAACCTTGAGGATGGAGCCAGATTGAAATGTCGACGCAGCCACGAGTCCTGATTGTCCAGCGCGCCTTCACTCTCATTGAGTTGCTGGTGGTCATTGCCATTGTCTCGGTGCTGGCGGCGTTGCTGTTGCCGGCGGTCGGGCGCGTCAAAGTCTTCGCGCATCGCAGCGCGTGCTTGAGCAACTTCAAGCAGTGGAGCGTCGCGATGATCTCGTATGTTGACGACAACGACAACGTGATGCCGCGCGAAAGCGCCTTTGGGCAGGGAACCGTCGGGCATTTATGGGTCGATATCAAACATCCGCGGGCTTTTGATGCGTGGTTCAATGTGCTCGCTCCTGAGATGGGCGTGCCCACCGCTTCCAACTACACTCACAGCACGTCCAGCAAGTCGGACTTCTACAGTCCGCCGAGCCTGTTCCATTGTCCGTCGGCTCGTCCAAACACCGGCTTCTCGCCCTACATCTATTTTTCCATGGCGATGAATTCCCAGCTGATCAAACTGGGTGCTCCGCCCAGCGTGAACGACATGTGTCGCAAGGAGAGCACAGTGATGTTTCAGGATAATCTGCTGCGCGGTGAGACGCGGTTCGTTCAAGGAATGGCGGGCGAAGATCTCGGCCAGCCGTCTTCTCACGCCAGTCGCTTCTCCATTCGGCACGGCGGTCGCGGGAACATCGTTTTCTGGGACGGTCATGCCGAGTCGTTGGTCGGAAGGCAGGTCGTGGAGTCGGCTCCCGGTCCGGGCTATGGTCGGCCAATTGAACCACAGCGGGAGATTGTCTGGGACTTGTGTCCGCCGTGATTTGCCTGGCCGATTTGCGAGACACTCGTTGTTCGGTTTCGATCGAGGTGTCGTTGGGATTGCTGCGGAACGAGATTGAATTCGGTGATGGCCAAATTGTTTTGGAACTTTCTTCCCCGACTTCCCCTGTAGGAACTGAATGCAAACTCTCGTTGTAATCATTGTCTCGCTTTTGTCGTATAATTTGGCGGCCAGTGCCGGAATCAATCCGGCATGGAATCGCTTCTACGATTCGTCGCCGCTGAACAGTCCTGCCGGAATTGCCACTGACTCGCAGCGCAACGCCTACGTGCTCGTCGATTCCAGTGGAGCCGTGGCTTTCGTCAAGTATTCGCCGGCGGGAACCGCTATATGGACGAATCGCTTTGATTCCGTGCTCAAGGATGCTGCCGGCGGGCTTGTCATTGCGCCCGACGACTCCATCTGCGTCGCGCTAGTTTCGGCGCCGGAATTGTCTCCGGGTCATATCGTTCTCTTGAAGTACGCTTCAACCGGCGAACTGCTGTGGACCCGAAGCGGAGACGTGACCAACGTCCCGCCGTCCAATCGTCCTGATGTGACCGTAGATTCGATCGGAAACGTGTTCGTTTCGGGCATTAACTCAAACGGCTACGTGCTGGTGAAATACGACGGCGGCGGAACTCCGCAGTGGACGAACTCGTATCCCGTCCCGGTGGGGTTCTTCGGAACGACCAAGTTCTTCGGCGTGGACGCTGCGGGGAACGCGGTATTGGTGGCTGGTTTGATCAGCCTCAGCAATGACCAGGTGCTCATGTTGAAGTGTTCGCCTGCCGGAGTGATGGAAAGCTCGATCCGTGAATGGCCTCTTGCCAACGATTTCCTCTCCGCCGCAACGATTGATCCGGTCGGCAATCTGTATCTCGCCGCCGGTGTTGGCCGGCCTGGACAAGGTTCTTACCATATCTTCACGGCAAAGTACGACGCCGCTGGTTCACTCGTTTGGTCCAATACCCGCCCGCCGTCCTTTGGCTTCCACCACGCTGTCTCGCATCGCATCGCATTGGACGCGGCCGGAAACGTGATCGAGACGGCCTACGAGACGTATCCCGATGGTGAGGATGACGATGTGTATCAGACGCTGACGGTCAAAATGAGTCCCGCTGGCGCTGAGCTTTGGTCGGCTCGGGCTCGTGGATTCGACCGGCGTCCTACTGGTCTGGCCATCGCGCAGGACGACAGTATCCACGTCGTGGCCGGTGATAGTGTGGGGCAAAGTGCCTTGCTGCTGAAGTACCGTCCAAACGGGAGTCAGGCTGCCGAGTTGGCTGCGCCGGGTCACAGCCCGGGACAGATTGCGATCGGAATGACAGGCGAGTTCTATGTGAATTTCAGTTCTCGTTGCGAAACGCGGAAGTTCGTTCACACCGATCCACAACCACCGTTGAGCGTCACGATTACGCCTAACGAAGCCGAGGTTCTGCCAGGTGGCAGTGTGACTTTGACCGCCGTCGTCTCTGGAACCGGACCGTTTACCTACGACTGGCGCTATCAAGGATTCCGAACGGGCGTCACCAGTGACTCGTTCACGATCACCGACGCGCAATATGAGCGCGGTAAGGTTGGCGATTTCACCGTGATTGTCTCCAACGCCATGGAACACGCGATCAGTCCCCAAACCCGGGTCACGGTGGTGCGCCCGCCTTCCGTTCAACTCGCCCCGGTCAACACCTACGCCATCGTCGGCCAGCCTGCTGTGTTGTCCACCGTGGTCACAGGTTCGGAACCGATCTCGTATTCGTGGTCTTTCAACGGTCGACTCCTTGAGGGTTCCGCCAGTAACCAACTCGTGTTCTCTGCGGTGCAGGCAACGGATGCTGGAAGTTACAGCGTGACGGTCAGCAATCGCGCCGGAGTTTCGACCAGCAGTGTCGCAACGCTCCATGTGGTGTTGCCGTCGAAGTCATTTGTCAGCGCGGCTCCCATCACCGTTCGCACAAACGCCACAGCGACGCCGTATCCATCAGGCATTGTCGTCGCGGGTGTCTCAAACCGGGTGGTCAAGCTCACAGCCACCTTGCATGGATTGAACCACGCGAGTCCTGGCGATCTGGGAGTTTTGCTTCAATCCCCCTCGGGCGAGAATCTCATCCTGATGTCCGGCGACGCGGAGGATGCCGATGCTGCGTCGGTGACGCTTACCTTCGATGACGACGCTTCGGAGTATCTGTCGGACGAAGTTCTAGTCAGTGGATTTTTCAAACCGACGTATCACACTGGACCCGAATTTCCAGCTCCGGCGCCTTCGACCCAGAAAGTGGAGAGGCTCGTGGACCTGACCACGCCTGACGTGAATGGCACGTGGCTTCTCTACGTGAACGATCAGCATCTGTCGTCGCTGTTCGAAACGCCCGGGCAAATCTCTTGTGGCTGGTCGCTCACGTTCACTGAAGGGGTTCCGGCGGCTTCGGTGGAGCCGGCATTCACTCGAATTCGTCGTGACGGGGAACAACTCCGGCTCGAATGGACTACGTCGCCCGGATGGAAGCTGCAATCGACCAGTTCACTGCTGCAACCGACATGGACTGATGTGCCGGGTTCCACCGGCGTGAGTCAGATGCAACTTCCTGCAGCCTCCACCAATCAGTTCTTCCGGCTTGCGAGATAGACGGTGGAGTCCGTCCCATCTGGGATCGCGTTGACGAAATCCCTGTCGTTGCCCTCCTGAATCGATGCGAGGGCAGCGACTTTTCTTGAAGCAGTTGAGAACGCGCATTCGCAATGATCGGTCGGGAGAAAGTTGCGAGGAACGTTGCAACTTTAGCTTTCGGAATCCCCTGTAGTGAGTGAACGCACTCGGGTCCGTTTCCGCGGGAGGCGGAGTGAGTGTCCAAGTCAACCAACCATCACTCAATCAAATGAAGACTCAATTGTTTCCTGGATTCAGCGCCGTTCTCGGTGGCGCCTTGCTGATGCACTCAGCGGTGAGTTTCGTGTCTGCTGCCACCTACGATGTGAATGTCCAAGGGCCGCAGTTCACGCTCTATACCGACCCTTACAACGGCAATGAAATCAAAGTCGGCGGGTTCTCTGGCATCTATCCAGTTCCATTCTCGCGCGACACCTTCTACGTCGTTACTGACCGCGGTCCGGCGCCGGACTTTGTCGATGCGACTGGCAAAGCATTCAAATGCTGGGCGATTCCAGAATTCGGTCCGCACATCTTGACGGTGCGGTTGCAACGCAATGGAACGGCCCGGATCGTCGATGCCGAACCGCTCAAGGGACCGGGTGGTCAGATCATTACCGGGCTGCCGACCACGATCCCGGCGACAGACGTGCCGTTTGATTTCAACCTGAATCAACTGCCTTTCGACGAAGATTCTATCGACGCCGAAGGCATCACCATCGGGCCCTTGGGAAACTTCTGGGTGTGCGAGGAATACAAACCGAGTGTTGCCTGCGTGGCGCGCAACGGTCGCGTTCTCTTCCGTCTCGTGCCGGCAGGGACGCTGACCGGCGCGGAGCAGGTGCCGACCTTTGACGTACTGCCCGCAGTGCTCGCGAAACGCCGGAACAATCGTGGTTTCGAAGGCATTGCCTATTCAGCGGACGGGTTCGTCTACGCGATTGTACAACGGCCATTGAATAATCCTAATCGGGCCGCGGCCGATGCCAACGGCAACGCGCGCCTTGTCGCCATCAACCTCCGAGCGTTGCTGCATTGCAGTCCGGAGCCGCTCGTTCGCCAGTATCTCTACCAGATGCCGCCTGCCAGCGGCAGCGTCACCGTGAGCGATCTGTTTTCGACGGGCCCCGGGCGGTTGCTCGTGCCGGAGCGGGGAACGGACAAGTTGTTTGAGATCAGCGTGGCCGGCGCGACGGACCTTACGGCGTTGGAGGATCCGGTGACGGGCAAACTGCTCAGTGACTCGACAAAGACACTGGAGCAGTTGACCCCGGCCGGCCTTGCTGCGCTCGGTGTGGTTCCCGTCACGAAGACCGTGGTGTTGGATTCAATGATCGCGATCGATCCTTTGCTGGAAAAAGTCGAGGGTGTGTGTGTGGTCGGTCGCACACTCGTGCTCACCTATGACAACGACTTCAATGTCGGCGAGGCGGCGAGCATTCCAACGAATCCGCTTCCGAACGGCCCGCTCGTTCAGCTGGAATTGCTCGGAGCGAACTGTCCGAAGATTTTCACGGTGCCGCTGCCGTGAACAAGGAAGGGTCATTGAAGACTGATTAACGGAGTGCGCCTGCGATCAGGCGCAGTCCTTTTCTTGTCGATTGGCGACTCCGCTTCGCGAGAGGCAAAGGCAGTCGCAGCTTAAGAGGCTCAGTTTCCCTTTGAGGAACCGGATTTGGCCGAGGTCTGGTAACGCTGCAAGGTCTCCTTCAGCTCGATCTTCTTCTCGGGATCGTCGCAGATTTCGATTGCGCGCTTCTGTTGTTCGATGGCCTCGGTCGCCTTGCCGGTGTCGAACAAGGCACGAGCATAAGTATCGAGGACGTTGGCGTCCTTCCCTCCGGAGGCGGCGAGCGCGGCGCGGGCAAACTTCATGGCCAGCGGAAGGTTTCGTTTCTTGATTCTCTCGTCGGTCAAAATCGTCCACGCGATTTCATTCTGCATCTCGGCGTTGTTCGATTCGATGCCCTCCAGCTTCTTCGCGAGCTCCTCAACTTTCGCTTCGCTCCCGGAGCGGGTGAGCGCCCGGTAATATTCCTGGAAGATTCGCTGGAGCTGAAATTGACCCTTGAACTCCGAGAACTTGAATCCCGGAGGCGCGAGCGGCGCGGCCTTCTGTTCCAGACTGGCCAGCTCAGTCTCGCTGCGCCCGCTAGCCAGTGCGCGTTGGTAGTCGCGCATGATTCCTTGAAAGCGCGCGCTCTTCCGCAGCGTGGTCAGGTCCAGCTTTTCGTCGGGCATAATCCCGCCGAGCTCCTTGTCGAGGGCGAGGAGCTGCGTGCCTAGCTTCTCGAGTTGCGCGTCGTTACCATCGGTCGAGGCCAGCTCAAAATACTCCTCCAGCTTGCGCTGAGCGGAGTCGCGTTTCTTTTCCGCGCCGAGATCAAAGGTGTTGGCCGCCATGCGCTCGAGCGCCTTGTCGAGGCCGGCCATCGGATGGCCCTGCCACGCGATGCGGCCTTCCTTGTCGACGATGAAGGCGTGGGGAATTCCGTTCGCGCCATAAGCCTTCATGTAGCCTTCCGCCGTCTTGCGATCCCGGTCGAGTGCGACGGTGTAATCCATTTTCTCGCCCATCTTGTCGACGAAAGGTTTTACCTTGGCCGCATTTTCATCGCTGACTCCGATGAAAACGACGCCACGGTTGGCGAATTTCTTCTGCATCTCGGTGAGGTGCGGAATGCTCGTGAGGCACGGGCCACACCAGGTGGCCCAAAATTCCACCACGACAATCTTTTTGCCCTTCACCGCTGCAAGGTCCACTGGCTCGCCTTTGATCCATTCGGCGATTTCCAGAGGCGCGGCAGGGTCGCCCAAACTGGCTGCTTTTGAGGACAAGGCGACGGTCAAAACGATCGCGGGCAGGATGAGGTGGGCGAGGGTTCGTTTCATAATGGTGAAGGTTGGCGCTTGTTTTCGAACTGCATGGGCACGGTATGGGGGTGGTAATGGCTCGTCAACTCACGAGCTGCTGCCATTGGCGGGCAATGGATTCGAGGTTGGGAGCGTTGCTGGCGGCCCGGGATCCGCTAAAGAACGCCGATTCGATTTCGCGAATTTGCGTCTGGAGCTTCTGGCGCGCTGTTTCGTCGAGCCGCGAGGCGTGCTCGCGTTGAACGCGCTGGAGGAAGGCCACCACGGAGAACGGGGTGAGTTCGGCGGGCAGGCTCAGTCCGGTATCGCTGGTGGCCACGCCGCGCTTGGTGACGCGCTTGAGCAGATAGATCCCCACTCCCAAAACGAGCGCGATCAGGGCGTAGAGGCCTAGGCGCAAACCATTGCTCACGCTGCTGGGCATTGGAACGCCGGCGAGGGCCTGCTTGGCTTCGATCGAAACGAGGTCGGCGTCCTGGTAATGCTTGTAATCGACCGTCTCGGTTTTGAATGCGGGTTTGACCGCCGGGAACGCGAGCACGGCGTCGCCGCGGAAATCCTTCTTCCGACGATAGGTGAACTGCCAGCTCCGGTCGGCTTGCGCGGTTTTGTTTCGACCGTCACTCACGAATTGAGTCACAGAGAGTCCGTTGTCGGTGACTTCGACGTCGAAGCCTTCGCGGGCAAAATCAAACAGCTCCGTGTGTGCGGCGATCACTCCCTTGCCCCGGGCGGCGACTTCGATCACCACCTTGCCATCCTTGCGCCACTCGCGTTCGTCCATGGTCAGAGTCAGCGCGAGGCCGTCGCACGGACGCTGTTCGACCAGCGCGTCCTTTGAGTCGATGGGCTGCACCTGTGAACGCACGGGGAGAACCACCTGGCCGGCGGTATCGGCGAAGTCCATGTCGAGCTGGATGGATGGGATGCGGTCGACGGCGGCATTCTTGGAACGCAGGACGAGATATGCCATGGGCGTCTCCTGCCAGCCTTCGCGCGGGAGATCGATGGTCTTCACGCTCGAGTCATGGAACGTGATCGAGACGACATCGAAGCTCTCGTCCAGCGCGGCGTGAATGTTCTTGGCGAACTCCTCGCGCGGGTTGACCGGTTTGTTGGCTGTCTGGGAAACAAACATGGAGCGCGAGTTGTTCGGAGTTTGAATGTATTTCGCGAAGCCGCCGCTCTCGCGGGCGAGTTGCTTGGAGTGTTCCAGACCCAGGAACGCGCCGAAAGGCTGGCCATGTCCCACCCTCGTTGGCCCGTCAACGGTGAGGCGAAGCTGCACTTCATCCATCAGCTCCTTGTAATTGCCGAGAGCCTCAGTGGCGGCCGCGGCGCTGGGATGATTCTCTCCGATGACTTGCAATCCCGCGCTGAGAAAACGCTGCTTCATGTTCGGGGGAACCTGGGAGAGCGTGTTGCCGAGCATCTCGGCGAATTTCTGCAAATGTCCCTCGGCCGCTTCGCCGGGAAGCGCCCGGATGGCGTCGCCGATGTTCTTCAGTCCTGGGTCCGAACGCGCCGATGCCCGGGTAAGTTGCGACAGATCGCTCGCCCCGAGCATTACGAAGAACCACATCTGGTACGGTTCCATGGTCCACTGGCCGCGCGCCATTTCAGGGATCTTCGCAGCGTAGATTTCGGAAGCCTTCTTGTAGCTGGTGAACGCCTCGTCCCGCAGGCTGACGTAGTCGGTCAGCTTGATCTGCCGTGAGAATTCATACTCGGACGCGTCGAAGAAAAGCTGGCCGCGCACGATGAATTCCTTCCACTCGGCCGTCTCCGGCTTCAGGCCACGCTTCGCCAGCTCCAACGCTGTTCGATAGCCACGGGACACTTCGTCCTTCGCTTCGTTCTCGGTGCGGTTCGTGCCCGCGTCCTGCTGCGCCACTGGATCACGCCATTGTTCGCGCAGTTTACTGCGCATGCCAGTGATCAGGCTCATTAATTCGGCGCGATTCATCGTTTCCGCAGCGCCGAATATGGCTTGGATGTCCTCCAGTCGGTAAACCTCCGCTCCGCTGTGAATATTCATGAAGCTCTGCACTACCGTCGTCGGGTCGATTGGTTCCGGCGACAGTTCGCGCAGGGATGCGAGCAAGGTTTTGAATTCGCCCACGTTTTGATTCTGGCGCAGGCGGGTGAGTGGAATGCCGCTGAACTGTTGCTTTGGAATGGAGTAACCGAGCAGGCGCATGCGGACGATGTTCGGATCCTCCGCCTGCACGGTGCGTTTCTTAACCCAGGCGGTCAGGTAATCCTGGCAGAGTTCCTTTTCCTGGCCGGGATGATCCTTGAGATAACCCTTGAGCGTATCGAGAGTCATTGGCTCTTTTGGATTGATGAGATTCACCTTGAGCAAGGTGAGGTTCACCCGTTGGGCAAGGCCGCGGTTCAATCGTCGTACGAGGGCAGGGGACGGCGCATTGGTCAGCACCTGATCTGCGGTGAGCGTCTTGGGTCGGCCGCTGGAGGAGCCTGACGTGCGATAAAGCAGCATCCCATCGGAGTCGTAGATGTTCTGCGGACCGACGTTGCCGGCGTTGCGGTAAGCCTGTTCCGCTTCGTTGAGCCAGTTCATCACCATGATGTTCACTGCTTCAGGAATAGCGCTCTTCTTCCCTTCGAGCACGCGAAGCAAGATGTTCTGCGTGGCGAGACTCTGCCCGCGCAAGGCCAGATCCGTTCCCTTCTGCGCGTTGTGACCGACCTCGCCGAGCGCGAGAATCAGGTCCACGAGAATGACCGGTTGCGTCAGGAAGTTCTCGCGAATGAGATCTTCTGCATCGTTCACATCGAGCGCGGGCAGGAGCTTCACGAAACGATCCGTAGCCTGTTTGAACAAGCCCTTGTCGTTTGCGCTGAAGCGGCTCGTCTGCATCATGAACGCGCACATCTCGGCCGCGCGCTTGAGCTGGCGCTCGTCACGTTTCTCCACACCGTTCTGCGTGAAATACTCCATGGTCAGCACCAGCGTGAGCGTATCGGCATTGTCCCATTCCTCGCGCTTGAGCGGCAGATACGGACCGGAGTCGCTCATCCATCCAGCAGACGAGAGCAGTTGTGCCGCGAGTTTTTTTCCGGAGGACGAACTGCCGCCGAATCCTTTCATCCCTTTCTCCAGCCGGGTGAGGAAGTCTTGTTTTCCGGAATTGCCGATGGCGACTTTGATCAGCGCGGTCAGGCTCGGAATGTGCGCTGCCGTCAGGTCGGCAGGCGCCGCGTCCACGACTGCGTAAAAATCTTCGCTCAGGAAAAGCCCGCGCCGGGTGCTCTGCGACGGAGGACTCTGTGGAATGATGTTGCCGTAATTGTCGTAGCGCGTGGTGCTGCTGGAGCTGGCTTTCGCCTGCTCGAAGAACTGCGAGGCGGACTGCGAGTTGGTGGTCAGCGAATCGAGCAGCCGGGTGTAAGCCTTCATCGCGTCCGCCTCCGGCAGGGTTTTCAGTCCGGTGCCAACGGCCGCCCAGTCCCCGAGCAGCACAGACAGGCGGAACTTTTCCGATTCGGTCAGCTTGCCGCCGGATTGCTGTGAGCGCACCGCGGCGAAGAGCGCCTCGGACGTTCGATCGAAACTCATCGTCGCGATGGCGTTCGTGAGTTCGGGCGACATCGTCTCGCTGGTCTCCGTGGCTCGTCGAGACGAACGACTCGTGGAGGTGCGATTGGTCGTCGCGTCGGTGGTTGAGGTGGCTGCGCGTATCGTCGTCAACGGTACCGCTGGCACGGTCTGCACGGCTGTCGTGCCGGTGGTTTGCGCGAAGGCGGTGATGCTGGTGAGGAGCGAGGCCGCCACCGCGAGCCGGACAAGGTTTGGTTTCATACGTGAGTCCTTGGTTGAAAAAATTCGTGGAACGGAGCGGTTAAGAGCCCGGGCCTGCCTGAAAGCGATTGTTGCTGGCGCCGTTCTGTGGTTCGCGCGAATCGCCGTCCTCGCCGATGCCCGGCTGTGTGCCTTTGCCCCGTTGACCGCGACGGCGCGCCATTTGTTCCGTCAGTCCCTGGCCGGCCATGGCCTGACCTTCCTCTGGCAACGGCTTGGCCATCAGCTCGACCAGCCCCATGCGCTGCAGTCGGACGGCGCTCTCAAGATTGGTTTGCTGCAGGGAGGAATAGTTGGTCTGCGCGATCGCCGCCGTGGTTTCGGAAAGCATTCGGAAGTTCTGCCGTGCGAGCTCGGCTTCTTCCATCCATAGATCCTTCTGCGCACCTTCCAGACGCATCACCCAGGCGGCGTGGTAATGAATCCGGCTGGCCAGTTCGCGCGCCTCGCGTTGGAGCGGCGCGGGCTGACGTTGGAACTTCGGATCGTTGAGCAGCCGGTCCGCCATGTCGATGGCTTCGACCGCACTGCCTTGACGGTAGCGGGCGCGCACGAGCGCGATGTCGAGCTGGGTCTGCAATGAATCATCCATGCCCCGGACCTTCTCGGCTGCCTCGCGGAAGAGCGTCTCCGCTTCGCGCCAGTTCTTCTGCGTCTCAAACTGCTCGGCCTTCTGGATCAACGCGTGCGCCTGATCGCGGGCGAGCCACTTCTGTCCCGGTCCGTAATGCCAGACGATGACCGGGAGCGGCATCATCAGCCAGAGAAAGAGGAGTAACTTTTTCATGTGCGAATCCTCGATGATTGTTCCAGCGTCATGCGGTCAAACTGGCGGTTCGCCGGCCGGCGGGTTGAACGCGTTGATCCCGGGTCAGCGGCTTCCAGGCGCTGCCGAAGTGTTCCAGTAGCATGGGCAACAGGCACAGCAAGCCGCTGCCAGTCGCGAGCAGAATCATGGCAAGCAGGCGCAGGCTGATTTTGAATTTCTCGGAACGTTCATCCGGTGCGATGAGGCGGTTGAGCATCTCGCTTGGCACCTGCTTAACGTTGCCGTTGTGATACTGGCCGCCGAGACGCCGCGCGAGTTGGGAAAGCGATGCGCTGTCCTGACGTGAGAGATGGCCGTCGATGAACGCGCCGAGCGATTCGTTTCCTACGCCAGCGAAGATGGTTTGCGCGACGGAGGACGGCATCGGCTTCAAGCCGGAGTCCGGCACGGCGTCGCCATCGGTGAGAACGAGCACGGTGGTGCTTTTGCGCGGGAAGTCTTTCACCATTTCGCCCGCCGTGTTGAGTGACTTCACCAAATCCGTCTTGCCCGGACGGTAGGCGATGTGGAGAGGAAGGTCGTCAGCGAAATTCCAGATCACCTCGCGGTCGGCGCATTCTTTCACAAGCGGCATGGCGTCGGTGTAGAAGCAGGCCATGGTAACTTTGACCTCGGCGCTGGCGGCGCGTTCCATGACGGAACGCAGCAGCTCGGCGGCGCGGGCAGAACGTTTGATGGCACCACGCTCACCGGCGTCCTGCAGTTGCATGCTCGGGGAGACATCCAGCATCACCATCAGATGTCGCGTGGCGGCAGCCTTTTCGTCTCGGTGACGACTGGCGCCTTCGAAAGCGATCAGGACCACGAGCGACCAGACGATTGCGGCAAGCGACAGCACGCGCAGCGGAGGAGCCAGTCGGGTCCATGCGCGCGGCTGGGCATCGGGGCCGAATGCGAGCCGGGCGAGGCGTTTGATGCGCCGGGCGTGAATCCATTCGCCCAACGCGGCTAATGCGCCGATTCCGGCGGCGGCATACACGGCGGCGATGATGATCTCTTCCTTCAACATGCGATGGTCACCATGGAGTAAATCTCAATCCGAGGAGCGTCAGCGCCCAGAGTCCCGCGGCACAAAGTCCCGCGATGGACAGCGGCGTGTAGAAATCCACCCAGTCGGATGTCGTCTGTTTGAACGTCGCTTTCTGCATCTGGTCGATCTCGCGGAATACTGATTCGAACGCGCCGGCATCTTCCACGCGAAATACTTTTCCGCCCGTCACTGCTCCCACGGTGTAGATGCCGCCGGTGCCGAAGGTGTCATTGCCAATCAAGATCGTGAACACCCGGATGTTCTGGTCGGCCAGTTCCTGTGCGATCTGCCGGTCGCCGCCGTTGCTGAAGTCCGCGCTGCCGCCGTCCGTGATCAGAATGATGGCGCGATCGCCTTCCTTCGTCCGAATGAGACGCTCCTTGCAGCCACGCAGCGCTCCGGCGATGAGCGTGCCGCTGAACCACGGCGGAAGGTTCTGCGGCTTCACGAACGGCAGTGCATTCCGGATGGCGGAAAGTTCCTTGGTGGGCGGGAACCAGTGCAGAAATTCCGATCCGAAAACCGTCAAGCCGAACGCGTCGCCTTTCCGGTATTCGCAGAAGTCGCGCGCGGATTCCATGGCGGCATCGTAACGCGTCTTCACATTGCGTCCGCGCATGCTCCCGAAGGACGCCGTCATCGATCCGGAAACGTCGAGACAGATGATGATGTTGTTCAGAACCCGCTCGTTCTCCGGCGGCGCCGGGCGGCGTGGTCCCGCGAGGATCAGGACGGCCACAGCGAGAATGAGTGCTGGAAAAGTTTGAGCAAGATTGACGAGCACGCGCAGGCGTCGTCCTTCCCGTTGCTGACCGTGGTCGAATGGCAGTGCGACGGGATGTCCCCGCTGAATCCATTGCCAGAATCCCCACGCCAGCGGAAGCGCGAGCAGCCAAAGCAGTGACGGATGATGAAAACTCACGACGCGCCTCCGTACCCAGCGTTGGGCGATGGCAACTGGCGGTAGGGCTGGAGAAGCGAACCAATCTCCTGCGCGGAAGTAGAGCCAGGTTGATGAAGCCAGCGTTCCAAGGCGCGCAACAGCTCGCCGGCCTCGCGATGTGCTTTCAATTGCCCGAGAGCCTCGGCCATTCGCATGTCAGGCAGACTGAGTTTCTCGCGCCAGTAACCCATGAGCAGTCGTTCGAGAGTTGCCTGGCCTTCGATATTCAGTTTGCCCGCAGCGGCATCCTCCACGAGCGGGCGCAGGCATTCGGCGAAGGTAGGCGGGGCGCGGACGACGACGGTCGGTTCGATGACTCGCTTCTTCCGCGTCAGAAAAAGATAAAGCGCGAGGCCGCCGATCCAGAGAAACGCCAGCAACCCGAGGAACACCCGGTAACCGCCAATCGCGGGAAACAACCGCGGCTCGTAGGCATTGAGTTTGCCATCGTGATGCTCCGGCAGCAGTGAGTTTACCTGGAGTCGAAACTTCCCGAGTTCGTCTGGCCGAGTCCCGTCAGGACGAATGAGGAAGTCGGCGAGGTCATACGCGCCGGGTTCCAATCCCATGTAAAAGAAATCGTAGCGATACTCGTTGCTGGCGACCGGGGTGACCTTGTCGATGCGGAGAATCAGTTCAGTGCGGTCATCGAGCGGACGCGTTTGATAGTCAGGACGCGGAAGGGCGATGGAAGCCTTGCCTTCGATGCCGATGTAGCGCGAGGCCGAGGCTGTGGTATTTGTGCCGGATGGTGCGGCGGCGACGAGGGTGGGGGTGGATTGCAGGAAGCAGCAGAGAAATGCCACCACCAACAGAAGACTGCGAGGGGAGGAGTTCCTGAGACTGCGCTTCGACTCAACGTGGGTAGGGCGCGTCGCTCCGCGCGCGCCGAAAGCAAAAGTTTGCCGGGCGGTGTACCTGTGTTCGAGACACGGTCTCGGCGCGCGCGGAGCGACGCGCCCCACCATTCTGCGCCAATGCGGTTTTGGGCAACACACACCCAGGAATCGAAATGCTTTCTCGACGTTCACCCGCTGGCCCTCCGTGCAGCGCCGCGATGCTTGAAGAAGTATTGCAGCTTGGACAGAACGGCCTGATCCGTGCGCAGTCGGAGATAGTCCACTCCAGCGCGCGCCAGTTGGTGAGTCTCCTCCTCGCCGAACCAGCGGCTTCGTCCGTGCGCGACAAATTCACGGCCAGTCTCAGCTTCAATCGCACGATAGATGCCGCCGCCCGTGCGACCGCGTTCCGCTGGATCTTCGAAGTGCAGCACCGCGCAATCGTGATTTTGGGCCATCAGCTTGATGGCCGGAATGCCGTCGGGATCGTGCAGGTCACTCAGCACCACGAACAGGCAGCGCTGCTCGACGCGCGGCAGGAGTTCACGCACGCGCTGGCCGAGTGTGGTGCCTTCGACGAGGCGATAGCGGCGGAGCTGGTGCATCCATTGCATCACCGTGCTGCGCGAAAGCGTGGGAGTGTGATGCAGATCGCGATCGCCCACGGACATGAGGCCAACGGGGTTCATGTGATCGACCGCTGCGAGGGCGAGTCCTCCGGCGATCTGAACGGCCCAGCCATACTTGCTCAGCGGCTGGGAGCTGATGCACATCGACGCGGACGTGTCGACCAGCAGGTAGACGGGCATCTGCTTCGGCGCCTCGTATTCCTTTACGTGGAAACGTCCCGTGCGCGCCGTCACGCGCCAGTCGATGAACTTCACGGGATCGCCAGATTGATACGGACGCGACTGGACGTATTCGATGCCGGCACCCAGGAAGGGCGAGCTCTCCTGACCGTAGCTGAGCGCGTTGGCCAGCCGCCGCACGGCGATTTCAAACTGCCGGGAATCCGGCGGTTCGTGATCGAGATGTGCGGTGTGGTGCATGCGTAAACTCTTCTCTACGTTAACTCTCGATTCTCGATCTCGCGCAATGCTAGTGCGTATCCGGTAAGTCCCCACTCATGTTTGCACGACAGGCAGCGCCATTGGTGCGATTCATCCCAAGACCATGAGCCACCCAGGCAGATCCGTCCCGAATTCAACTCTGCTTGAAGTGCGTCCGAGTAATGCGGAACGCCGTAAAGAATCTCTGCAACTTCTTTGGAGTGACACTTTGGACAATCTGCTGGGCGCGCTGGCCGATGGCGATGTGACTCCCGAAGGGCTTGAACTTTGCGTTTATCAGTCAGGGTTCTGACGCGAGGAGGTTTGACCCGCGTTGGCGTCCAATTGGCATTGTCAGGATTGTAGTCCAACTCTCCCCATGCCTCCTCAACTCCTCCTGTGGAAGCGAAAGTTACCTCGTAATAGTAACGAAGGCTGACTTCGGCCAAGTCAGCGAATTGCGGCTGGTCGTAGTGCGAGAACAATCGACCTTCCACTCGCACGATTTGGCCATCCAACGACGGCATCACCTTCTGTTCGAGATAGGAGTAAAATGCTCGACGAAATCGGTCGTCCGCTTGCTTGTCAAGGTGCGGCATATGAAATGGGCCAAACGTGACTCCCTGTTCAAACTCGTCTGAACGCATAATCTAAAATGTTGGCGACAAATGAGCGTCGTTGGCGTTCCCCGATGGCCAGAGGAGCGTGGGCTTTAGCCCGCTTCAACGCTAAAAGAGCAGGCGACATTGAACCGGCCTTCAGGCCGCGATCCAACGCCAATTCGTGTTCATTGGTGTCCATTCGTGGTTCTCAACCGAGCTTCTTCAGCAATTCTTCCAGCACCTGACCGGGCTTCTGGCCTTCGGCAAGCGCTTCGTAGCTCAGGCGGATGCGGTGCAGGACGACATCTTCGGCGAGCTGGAACAGATCCTCGGGGACCACGAAGTCGCGATCGTGGATGAACGCGCGGGCACGGGCGGCTTGGACGACGGAAAGGCTGGCGCGCGGCGAGCAGCCCAGTTCAATCGCGGGATGGGAACGCGTCAGTCGGACGAACTCGACGCAATGTTTCATGAACACATCGCTGACGTGGACGTTCTGCACGGCTTCCATCGCGCCGACCAGATCGTTGAGATTGCAGACGGGTTCGCCGCCGATCATGTCGAAGGCGGTGTTCGGCACGGCTCCGCCGCCGGTGCGCTTGAGCCCCATCTTGAGCTGGCGGCGCAGAACCTCTTCCTCCTGGGTGGCGGAAGGATAGTTGAGCCGGTGACAGAGCATGAAGCGATCGAGCTGCGCCTCGGGTAGTTCGAAGGTGCCGGCTTGTTCGATCGGGTTTTGGGTGGCGATGACGAGGAAGGGCATCGGCAGCGGATGCGTGGTGTTGCCGATGGTGACCTTGCGCTCCTGCATGGATTCGAGCAGCGCGCTCTGGACCTTGGGGGCAGCGCGATTGATTTCGTCCGCGAGCAAGAGGTTGGTGAACACCGGGCCCTGGTGGGTGCGGAATTTGCCGGTGGATTGTTCCAGAATCTCCGAGCCGAGAATGTCGGACGGCAACATGTCGATGGTGAACTGCACGCGGCTGAACTTCAGGTCCACGGCCCGGGCGACGGAGTTCACGAGGAGCGTCTTCGCGGTTCCCGGCACGCCGAGCAGGAGCAAGTGGCCGCCGGTCAGGAGCGCGATCATCATGCGCTCCACCACGACATCTTGTCCTACCACCACTTCCGCCACGCGTTCGCGCACGGCCCTCACGAAGTTCTGCTTTTGGGGAGTCATGATTGTATTGCTCTGGCTTGGTCGGTAGGAGAGCACGGGCGGTGGTTTGAGGCAAAGGAAATGGTTTCGCGATCGGCTCCGCCGGTTCCGGAGTGGGAAACTCGAAAGTTGGACGGAATCGCGTGCCTTCGGTCCTGCCTTTCAAGAATCTCCTAAAGTGGTTTCCGGAAGCCGCCGATCTCTAGCTCTGTCGAAAGGCTGCCAACGGTTGGCAGCGGCTTTCTCGGGCAGGATTTAAGGCCTGCAAGTCGAAGGCACGACTCAATGTTCAGCTCACGGCTGATCATCGAGGCGTGCCATTTTTATTGCCCGGATGAAGCCAGGTCGAGCCGGCGCGCGAACGATGCGGAGATCATGGAAGGCCGAATCGAGACGGTCGCTGTTCAGGCCGGTGGAAGTCTCCACGCAATGCCGCCGGTGGTGGTGGCGCGAAGCACTGTTTCGGCATGAAGAAGAAGCCAGGCGAAACGAATGAATCTTAACATCACTCGAACCGCGGATGGTCAGTTCAAACTGGCCGGCGCGCTTGATATTTATTCGGCGGCGGTTCTCAAGGAATCGCTGCAAGATGCTTTCCAGTCATCCGGTCCGATCCGCCTCGACCTCGCCGAAGTCACGGGCGGCGATGTGATTGGCCTCCAGCTGCTGTTCTCTGGACACAAGACTGCCGCGGCGGCGGGCAGGGAGTTTGTCGTGACCGCGGTTTCTCAGTCTCTCAAGGACGCGGGCGCTTCGCTCGGTCTTTCCCTCGACGCTTTCTCCAACAATTAACGCAAACTTCTCATGAGCAAAACCATCATGACCGCCGACGACTCGCCGAGCATGCGGCAAATGATCGCCTTCACGTTGCGCAACGTCGGCTTCGACGTTGTGGAGGCAGTTGATGGTCAGGACGCGCTTGCGAAGTTAACCGGCGCGCCGGTCAACATGCTCATCACCGATTTGAACATGCCGAACATCGACGGCATTGAGCTCATCCGCCAGGTCCGCGCGCTGCCTCAATACAAGTATGTACCCATCATCATGCTCACCACGGAATCGCAGGATGAAAAGAAGCAGGCGGGCAGGTCCGCCGGTGCCAGTGGTTGGATTGTTAAACCGTTCCGCGCCGAGCAACTGGTTGCCGTGGCGAAGAAGTTTCTGCCCTGATTAAAGGATCAACCATGTCGCAGCCCAATCCTGTCGCCACCTTCCTTCTCGAGGCTGACGATTTGCTTGCGCAGATTGAGGAGATCGCGCTCGAGGTGGATCCGAACGCGCCGGACTCCGAGGGGGTGAACCGGCTGTTCAGGGCGTTTCACACGATCAAGGGTTCCGGATCGATGTTCGGCTTCGATGCGGTTGCCGCGTTTACGCACCATGTGGAGACGGCGCTGGATCGTGTGCGCGCGGGGCAGTTGGCGCTGTCGCAAGAGCTGCTCGATCTCGTGCTTGCCGCCAAGGATCGCATCAAGGTCTTGCTGGAGGTGGGCCAGGGAGAGGTGTCGGGCAATGCCGAAGGGAGCGAAGAGCTTGTCGCGTCCATCACCGCGCTCTGTTCGGGGGGATCGGTCTCAAGGGCGCACGGATCTCCTCCCGACTCGTCGCCGGCCTCCTCGAACCCATCAACGACGCTGGTTCGACAGACGTTCAAGATCCACTTCCGGCCTGATCCTGGAGTGATGGTTTGTGGAACAAATCCGGCATCGCTCCTGAACGAACTGCGCGCACTGGGTGACTGTTCCGTTCTCGCGGACGCCTCGGCGGTCCCCGAGCTTGGCGAGCTCCAGCCGGACCAATGCTATCTCAGCTGGGAGATTACGTTGACCACCGAGCAAGGTCGGAATGCGATCAAGGACGTTTTCATATTCGTCGAGGACGGCAGCAAGATTCAGATCGAGTCAGTAGGGGACGCTTCGCCAACCCGCCTGACACCCGTTGCCGATCCGGTGTCTGCGACCAGTTCAAGCGGTCCGGAGAAGCCATCCTCGCCCGCCGCCAAGGCTCCGCCGGCAGCCTCGAAGAACGATTCAACGTCATCAGCTCCGCGAAAACCGACGGCAAAGGACACCACCGTCCGGGTGCCGTCCGAGAAGCTCGATCGTCTGGTCAATCTCGTGGGGGAACTGGTGATGAACCAATCTCGACTCACCCAGGCCGCGTCCCGATTCGATTCGTCGGATCTGGCGGTTCCAGTTGAGGAGATCGAGCGTCTCGTCTCCGAATTGCGCGACAATGTACTCGGAATTCGCATGATGCCGATCGGCTCGACGTTCAGCCGATTCAAACGACTTGTTCACGATCTCTCCGGCGAACTCGGCAAGGAGATCGATCTCGTCACCGAAGGCGCTGACACCGAACTCGACAAGACGGTGCTCGACCAGCTTGGCGATCCGCTCGTCCATTTGATCCGCAACAGCCTCGACCACGGCGTTGAGCCCGCGGAACGACGCGAGTCGCTCGGCAAGCCGCGCCGTGGCACCATCCGTCTCGCCGCTGCTCACACCGGTTCGAATGTGGTGGTGACGATTACCGACGATGGTAAGGGCCTCGACACCGCCGTGCTTCGCGCCAAAGCCGTCGAGAAGGGGCTTATACCGGCCGAAGCCAATCTCAGCGAGAAGGAGATGTTCAATCTCATCTTCCTCCCTGGCTTCTCCACCGCGAAACAGATCACCAACATCTCGGGCCGCGGCGTCGGCATGGATGTCGTGAAACGGCAGATCGACGCCCTGCGAGGCTCGGTTTCCATCAGCAGCGAAGTCGGGAAGGGCACCACGATCGCCCTGACCCTGCCTCTGACTCTCGCGATTATCGACGGCCTGCTTGTCGAGATTGGTGGCGATCAGTTCATCATCCCGATGTCGGTCGTCACGGAGAACGTCGAGCTTCAACGGCTGGAACGCAGCCGGAACAACGGACGCAACGTTGTCGCCGTCCGGGGCGAACTCATCCCTTATCTGCGACTTCGGGAATCCTTCGAGGTGCGCGAGGCGGAGCTTGATCTCGAGAAAGTTGTCATCGTCCGCCACGAAGACCAACGCGTCGGCTTGGTGGTCGATCGCGTTCTCGGCAGTCACCAGACGGTGATTCAATCGCTCGGCCGCTTCTACAAGAACATCGAAGCCTTCTCCGGCGCCACCATCATGGGGGATGGGCGGGTGGCGCTCATTCTGGACTTGGGCGGGCTGATTCGCCGCGGGGGAACCCAGCACCTGCAACAGCCGGAGCAGAGCAGCTTTTGATTCACCTTTCTCCTCCATTATTCCCGACATATTTATGAAACTGACCATTGGAAAAAAGATCGGCGCTGGCTTCGCCGTTGTTCTAGCCATTCTTGGAGCCACCGGCACCTACTCAATTCTCAAGATGAATGAGGCTGTTACCGGCTCGCGATATCTATCAGAGGATTATGTGCCCGAACTGGATATTGCAGAGCGCCTTCAGGAGAGCATGGCCATCGCGAACTTAAACGCGCGCAGTTACGGGCTGACCGGCGACAGGTCCTACCTCGATCAGTGCCAGAAGTACCTCGCGGATGTGGAGAAGTGCATCAAGGAAGCCGAAGAACTCGCCGCCAAGAGTACGCGTCTCGTTAAACTCAAAGAACAGGTCAAAGCGGCTCCGGCTCTCTATTCCGCCTACACTCAGGCGATCTCGGAGACGGAAAAGACCGATGCCGAATTGGATGACCTGCGCAAGACGGCCCTGACGCTGGCTCTGGCAGCGACTGAGGGGTTGGACCGAGTCCTCGGCAATCAGTACGCCTCGCTTGATCAGGAGATCGCAAGCTCGGCGAAGGCTGAGGCGCTAACCGAGCGAAAGACAAAAATCGTCACCCTCAACCGTGTCCGTGGTCTTTTGAACCAAACTCGAATCGCCAACTTCCGCGCTCAAGCGGAGCGCAATGCTCAAATCCTGGAGGAGGCGCTGGGCAGCTATCGAAAAATTGACGAGGACCTGGCGTCTCTTGCGCCACTCCTGAAAAAGGCTGAGGACGTCAAGGAACTGGACGAGACCAGGAAGGACTTTAAGTCATACGAAGCGGCGTTGTCTGGCTTGATAAAAAGCATGGCCCGATCCGCGGAGATTGGTCAACGTCGCGGCAAAGCCGCTGCCGATCTGAAGACGCTTTCATCGGAGATCGCCGAGGCTGCTCAAAGTGGGGCTACCCAGGTTGCGAATGAAGCCACTACCAGTCTGACCGCCTCATCAAGACTTACTCTGGGCAGCGTAATCCTCGCGTTATTGATTGGGGTCGCAGTGGCCATCATTATCACGCGAATGATCACTGGCCCGCTGCTTCAGGCCATTGAGTTGGTGCGCAAGACGTCGGGTGGCGACCTGACTGCCAAGCTGGAGTCAAAGTCCGGAGATGAAGTCGGACAGATGGTCGAATCCATCAACCAGATGGTGGTCAACCTCCGTGGTGTCGTTGCGGACATTACGGAAGCCGCCAATAACGTGGCCTCCGGCAGCGCGGAGATGAGTGCAACTGCTCAACAACTTTCGCAGGGAGCAAGTGAACAATCAGCCTCGGCCGAAGAAACCACCGCTTCGATGGAGGAAATGACGTCGAGCATCCAGCAGAATGCCGACAACGCGAAGCAAACTGATAAGATTGCGTCGAAGGCTGCCACGGACACGCACGTCGGCGGCGAAGCCGTGGGCAAGACCGTGCAGTCCATGAAGGAGATCGCCGAGAAGATCAGCATCATTGAAGAAATCGCCCGCAAGACGGATTTGCTTGCGCTGAACGCCGCCGTCGAAGCCGCACGCGCTGGTGAACACGGCAAGGGTTTCGCGGTGGTGGCCTCGGAAGTCCGCAAGCTCGCCGAACGTTCACAGACCGCTGCCGCCGAGATTAGCAAGCTTACGTTCGAAGGTGTGAAGGTCGCCGAAGGTGCCGGCACGATGTTAACCAAGCTGGTGCCGGACATTCGCAAGACGGCGGAGTTGATCCAGGAGATCAACGCCGCCAGCGCGGAACAGAGCACCGGAGCGGCGCAGGTGAACAAGGCGATTCAACAGCTGGATCAAGTGATCCAGCAGAACGCCGCGGCGTCCGAGGAGCTGGCATCCACGGCCGAAGAGCTTTCCAGCCAGGCCGAGCAGCTTCAAGCGAGCGTGAGCTTCTTCAAAGTGGACAGCTCGTCCCGTTCACCCGCGGTTCCAGCCCGTTCCCGTTCGTCGTCGCCGTCAGCAAAGACACGGGGCGCTACTCCCGCTGCGGCGGAACCCGGATTGCGCGGGGGCAAGCCGGCCGGGAAAATGATCGATCTGGCGGATGCCACCGGAACCGCCGACCAGCAAGACAAGGAATTCACCAGCTACTGATCCACGATCATGAATCCCACCTCAACATCTCACGCTCAAACGTCTGGCATCACCGAGACGGCGCAATACATCACCTTCAAGCTGGGCGACGAGCTCTTCGCCATTAACGTCGCCCAGGTGCGCGAGGTGCTGGAGCTGTCGCAAATCACCCGGGTGCCCACGGCACCGGACTACATGCGCGGTGTCGTGAATGTCCGCGGCAAGGCGATTCCCGTGGTGGACCTTCGGCTCAAGTTCGGCCTGTCCCCGGCGGCCGACTCCGTCAACAGCCGAATCGTGGTTATGGAACTCGATCTCGATGGTGAACCTACCGTGGTCGGCGGCATCGCGGACAGCGTTCACGAGGTGATCGAACTTGAACCTTCGCAGATTAATCCGCCGCCGCGCATCGCCATGCGCTGGCGCTCGGAACTGATTCAAGGCATGGGCCGGCGGGGCGAGCAGTTCATCATCCTGCTTGATATCAAAGCTGTCTTCTCCACCAACGAACTTGCCCTGCTGCAAAGCCCCGCTGACGTAACGGAAGTCAGCCACTGAACTCCATCAATCCCTGGTTTATGAAACTCACCATCGGCAAACGCATCGGCCTCGCCTTCGCTGGAACGTTCCTCCTGACCACCGTGATCGGCATCCTCAGCCTGATCGGTCTCGCCAGAACCGAGGAAGGACTGCAGACGGTCTACAATGATCGGGTCGTTCCTTTGAAGCAGCTGAAGGCGATATCAGACAACTACGCGGTGTACGTCATCGACGCCTTGAACAAGGGCAATGCCGGTTCGCTCACCGGCGAACAGGTGCTGGCTTCGATCAACGAGGCGGTGGAGAAATCCAACGCCGACTGGAAGGCGTATGTTGCCACGAAGCTCACGGAGGAGGAGTCTCGTCTCGCCGACGATACCAAGAAGCTCCTGGCCAGGGCCGAGCCGCGCGTGGCCGAAGTCGTGGCATTCCTCGCGCAGAAGCGGGGAAAAGTGGCGGGCGAGCTCAACGCGTTCGATGGTCCGCTTTACGATGTGATCGATCCCTTGACGGCCAAGATTGGCGAACTGGTGGATTTGCAACTCCGCGTCGCCAATGAGGAATATCAGGCGGCGACCACCCGCTATCAGCGTTCGCGGCTCACGATCGTGAGCATTCTGCTGGGTGGGATTTTGTTTGGTGTCATCGCGTGCCTGCTGATCACCCGCTCCATCACCGTCCCGATGCGTTCCGCGGTGAATCTCGCCAACGACATTGCCGCGGGCGACTTTAACAAGCGGCTGGATTACCAGCGTAAGGACGAGGTCGGGGAGTTGTGCGAAGCGTTCAACCGAATGACCGAAAATCTCCGCGCCAGTGCTTCAGTAGCCGAGACCATCAGCCAGGGTGATCTCACGGTCCAGGTCCATGTGCAGTCCGAGCGCGATGCGCTCGGCAAGGCGCTCGGCAAGATGCTGGAGAACCTGCGCAGCGTGGTGGGCGAAGTCAGCCAGGCCGTGAGCAACGTGGCCTCCGGCAGCGAGGAGTTGAGCGCGACCGCCCAGACTCTGTCGCAGGGCGCCTCCGAGCAGGCCGCCTCCGCCGAAGAGACGACGTCATCAATGGAGGAGATGACCGCGAGCATCCAGCAGAATGCGGACAATGCGAAGCAGACCGACAAGCTTGCCTCGAAAGCGGCGACGGACGCAAAGGCCAGTGGCGAGGCAGTCCTGCAGACCGCCGCTGCGATGAAGGAGATCTCCGAGAAGATCATCATCATCGAGGAAATCGCCCGCAAGACCGACCTGCTCGCGCTTAACGCCGCTGTCGAGGCGGCGCGAGCGGGCGAGCATGGCAAGGGCTTCGCAGTGGTGGCTTCGGAAGTTCGCAAACTTGCCGAACGCAGCCAGACGGCGGCCGCCGAGATCAGCAGGCTTACAATGGGTGGCGTGCAAATCGCCACAGACGCGGGTGCATCCCTCGCGAGACTGGTTCCCGATATTCGCCGTACGGCCGACCTGGTTCAGGAGATTAACGGCGCAAGCTCCGAGCAAAGCACGGGGGCGAGCCAGATAAACAAAGCGATCCAACAGCTCGACCAGGTCATCCAGCAGAATGCCGCGGCGTCTGAGGAGCTTGCTTCCACGTCTGAGGAGCTCACCAGTCAGGCGGAGCAGCTCCAGGCCAGCATCGGCTTCTTCAAGGTGAATTCCAACGGGCGATCCGGATCCATTCCCGTCGTCTCCCGCGCCGAGCGTGCAGGAGCTCTGGCCAGGGCGAAGTCCGCGAAGGACGAATCTTCCGCAGCCCCTGCGCGGGCCCGGACGCCAGCCGGAAAGACCATCGACTTGTCGGACTCCAATGGGGATTCCGACCAGCACGACAAGGAATTCACCAGCTACTGAGCGCGTCCGGAGGTTTCCATGCCTGCCCATCCTTCAGCCGCGAGTCCAGCGTCTGAGCGCGAAACGATTCACGCTCTGTTGCCCGCTGACGCGTTGAACCTTTCAGCGGAAAGCTTCGCGCGTTTCGCGGACTTCATCACCCGCGAACTCGGCATCAAGATGAATGATAGCAAGGTTTCGATGCTCCAAAGCCGGCTGATGCGGCGCCTCCGGCATCTCGGGCTCAGTTCCCTCGACGAGTATCAGGATTACCTCTTCGATTCTCCGAATGCCGAGGAGGAGCGCGTTCACTTCATTGACGCCGTCACGACGAACAAGACGGACTTCTTCCGCGAGCCGCAACACTTCGACTATCTCACGCGCACCGCGATTCCGAATCTGACCCAGCGCTACGGGGCTGGCGGCGCGTGGCGTTTCAAGTTGTGGTGCGCGGGGTGTTCGACCGGCGAGGAGCCTTACACTCAGGCGATGGTTTTGGGCGAGTACGCGCGGCAGAACGCCGGCTTTGACTTTGTGCTGCTCGCCACGGACATCTCCACCCGCGTCCTTGAGCATGCCCACCGGGGGATTTACGAAGAAGAACGGATCGAGCCGGTTGCGACACCGCTTCGACAACGGTATCTGTTGCGAAGCACAGATCCGGCGAACCGGGTCGTCCGCATCGTCCCGGAGCTGCGTCGGCGCATTCATTTCCACCGCCTGAACTTCATGGACGCGAACTACAACGTGAAGGACCAGTTCGACGTCATATTCTTCCGCAACGTGATGATCTATTTCGACAAGCCCACGCAGGAATCCGTGATCAACAAGCTCTGCCGGAATCTGAAGCCCGGTGGTTATCTGTTTGCCGGCCACTCGGAATCCCTCGCGGGTTTGAACATCCCCGTGACACCGGTCGCATCCGCCGTGTTTCGGAAGGGCGCATGAAGGTTCCTGAACTGCCGCAGGTTCACCTCAAACCCGGCGAACTCATCATCTGCCAGGAGCCAAACCTGATTGTCACCGTGCTTGGATCGTGCGTCTCCGTGACGATGTTTAACCGGCGGACCCGCATCGCGGCGATTTGCCATGCGATGTTGCCAGACCCGAAATCCAGCGGGGCCGCGGACGAGGAGGCGAGCCGTTATCGTTACGTGAGTGAAGTGCTTCCGGAGATGTGCAGTCATTTCGGGCAGGCGGGATTGTCCGCTGAACAGGTGGAGGTAAAACTCTTTGGCGGCGGCAATGTCATCAGCATGGCCGAGGAATCGCCCAGCGAGCGCTGGATTGGCAGCGCGAATGTTCGCCGGGCCCGCGAGATCCTCCGGCACGCAGGCTACTCGATCCGGGCCTCCAACGTTGGCGGCACGAACGGGAGAAAGATTCTATTCAATACTGATACCGGAGAGGTGATGCACAAACATCTCGGCTACCAGTCCCGAAAGAAATCGCCATGAACAAGAGCAAGATCCGGGTGCTCGTGGTGGATGACTCCGCCACCGTCCGCCAGAGCCTGAAAGAGATTCTCGAGACCGACCCTTCCATCGAAGTAATGGCGACCGCGAGTGATCCTTACGCCGCCGTCGAACGAATCCGGGAGGAGATCCCGGACGTGATCACGCTGGACGTGGAAATGCCGCGCATGGACGGCATCACGTTTCTCCAGAAGATCATGAGCCAGCATCCGATTCCGGTCGTGATCTGCTCGACGCTGACGGAGAAAGGATCGGAAACCGCCATCGCCGCACTCGAAAAAGGTGCCGTGGACATCATCACGAAGCCGAAACTCGGCACGAAGCAGTTCTTTCAGGAATCCTGCGTTCACATCTGCGACGTGGTGAAGTCAGCGGCCCAAGTCCGCGTGAAAGAGCGCCGCGCGCCGGCGCCGGCGGTCCGCGTCCAGCCAAAACTCTCTGCGGACGCCGTGATTGCCAGGTCCACGTCGCAGGCGATGATTCAAACGACGGAAAAGATTGTCGCCGTCGGCGCCTCAACGGGCGGGACCGAAGCGCTGCGGGAGTTTCTTCAGGCGCTGCCGGCGAATTCACCGGGCATCGTGATCGTGCAGCACATGCCGGAGAAGTTCACCGCGAGTTTCGCAGCACGACTTAATCAGCTCTGTGCCGTGACGGTTAAGGAAGCTGCGGACGGCGATTCAGTCATCCGCGGACAGGCGCTCATTGCTCCCGGGAACAAGCATACATTGCTGAAGCGCAGTGGCGCGCGTTACTTCGTGGAGGTCAAGGATGGACCGTTGGTCAGCCGTCACCGTCCATCCGTCGACGTTTTGTTCCGTTCGGCCGCGCGTTATGCCGGCAAGAACTGCGTGGGTGTGATCATGACGGGCATGGGCGACGACGGCGCTCACGGCATGTTGGAGATGAAGGAAGCCGGAGCGTTCAACATCGCGCAGGACGAAGCCAGTTGCGTCGTCTTTGGGATGCCTGCGGAGGCGATCAAACTCGGAGGCGTGAACAAAGTTTTACCTTTGTCGGCGATTGCCGCGGATGTGGTGAGACTTGGCCAGTAGGAACCTTGGCGGGCTGTCTCTGCCAACTCGGCTTGCGGAATTGCGGTGGAGAACAGCGTCCGCGGACGCTTACTCGATTCGGATGCGGTAAAAGCGGGTTGCAGATGCTGGTCCGGGGTCTTGAACCATGATCGCGTTCCCGGTACCGTTTATCTTTACGGCTCCAGGCAGAAGACTCCACGCCGGCAGGTTTAGATCATTCTTGAAGTCGACGGTATATCGCAGGCCGGGCACTGTGTCGAAATAGAGGGAGGTAATCCCGTCGGTTTGTGAAATCTGGATGATCCGCGATGGCACCAAGACGCGGAGCACTGCTGGAGGACTGGAGGCCGAGCCGGCCAGATTCGATACTGTGACGCTGTAAGTACCGGCGTTGGTCAGGTCCACGCCGGACAGGATGATGGTAGGAGTGTTGAAACCAGGTAACTCCGTGTTGGTGTTGTAAAACCATCGGTAACTGAGCTGTCCTGCGCCGGAGACCACTGCGCTGAACGCTGCCGCGTTTCCAGCGATCGCGGTGACGCTCTGCGGTCCGGATTCGATCACCGGAGCATTCAGAACTCGAAGGATGGCCGGCACGCTTCGAGTAATTCCGGCGACGTTGGCCACCGCGACCGAATAGCTTCCCTCGTCGCCCAGTTGAACGTTGGGGATGGTCAGCGTGGCATTCGTGGCGCCGGGTATAGCGTTCAGCGAGTTTTTAAACCACTGGTAGCTCATGGGAAGAGTTCCGTTGGCGGTCACAGAGAACTCCGCGGTCTGTCCGATTCCGAGTGTTTGATCCGAAGGCTGCGCGACGATGATTGGCGCGTCCGGTCGGCTGGCGATTAATTCGAAGTCAAAGCTGATGTCCGAGCTGCCTGCGTCGACTTGATGGATCTCGACCGCCACGACGTTTGTTCCTTCCACGAGAAGTCCGACGGGCACGGTGGCTTCGTGGAACGTAAATTCATCTTCGTCGACCACGGATTTGAGGGCGAAGTTGGTGAAGGTGATTTGTCCTCCGGGAAGGTTGTCTCGGAACACTTCAGTCCCGTTCAGGTAAACAATCACTCCGTCATCCCGCATCACCCGCAAGCTCAATGCTGTGACCGCGGCTGCGTTCGTGACATCGAAGGCATGGCGGAAGTAGTAAGTCGGGAACTTCTGGTTGGCGTCGGAGCCGAAGCTCAGCACGGTGGCTTCCGGACGTCCCTCAGCAGCGTCGCCATAGCCCAGCTCCGCTTGGCCGATCCCCCACACGGCATCGTCAAATTCCCGGAGATTCCAATCGCTGCCCGGCTCGATTCCCGTATCGAGATATTTCCAGACCGCGCCGGTGGAAATGAGGGTGACAAGAGCGGGATCGGGTTCTCGCTGCAGGACGGTGATCGTCACGCTTGCCGATGTGTTGCTGGCACCGCGATTGTCGAACGCCACGGCTTGGAGCAGGTGTGTGCCGAGCGGTGCGCCAATCCAGTCAAACGCGTAGGGCGGAAGGATTGCTTCGCCCAGTCTCAACCCGTTGGCGAAGAATTCGACGCGGGAGATAGAACCATCGATGTCATTGGCGGTGGCCGAAAGCGGAATGATCGATTGCTCGGGGAAGGTAGAACCATCGGCCGGCGTGTTGAGGGTCACACTGGGCGGCAAATTCGGTGGCAGCGCAATGACCTCAAGGATCGCTGGATCGCTATAAGTTTTTCCGGCCGCATTCGCCACCTCGACGACATAGATGCCTGCTTGAGCCGGGGAGACGGGGTTCAAAGAAAGAGTGGCGTTGGTTTCACCAATCAGCTGGTTCGTCGCGTTGAAGTACCATTGGTAGCGCAGCGGAGCAAATCCAGTCGCTGCCACCGAGAACTCGGCGGGGGAGTGGTTGGTGACGCTCAGACTTTCCGGGTGAACGGTGATTTGCGGCGGACCGGCGGTGATCGAAACCAGGGCCAGATCAAAGCTGAGGTCGCTGCTGCTGCGGTTGACTTGATGCACTTCGACGGCGAGCACGTTTGACCCTTCCAACAGGAGTGTCGGGCTGACGTTCGTGGAGAAATACCGGTTTTCATCGGCCTGCGAGACGGAGGATGCGGCTGTGGTCAGATAGTTGACTTCGCCTTCGGGTAGATTGCTGCGGAAGATTTCCACTCCATTGAGATACACGATCGCCCCATCATCTCGAAGCAGGTCCAGGCGGAGTTGCTCAATGGGACCCGTGGTGGATGCGATAAACGAATGACGGAAGTAGTAGGTGATGTGCTTGAACTGAGGGTTGTCTCCAAAGCGGATCACCGTCGCTTCGGGCCGGGCCTGCGTTTCGTCACCGTATCCCAGTTCCGCCGGGCCGCTTGGCCAGTTGTTGTCGTCGAACGCGAGATCTCGCCAGAGCGTTCCTTGATCGGTGCCGTCATCGAGATACTTCCAGGTCGCGCCGGTCGACACGAGCGAGACTGGCCCGCTTGATCGCGAGTTTACGCTGATGTTCGCAACAGCTGTGATTGTTGCCGCACCTTCCGCATCTGTCGCCACCGCCCAGATGGCGTGGGGCCCAACAGCCGCATTGGTCCATACTAGTTCGTAAGGGGTCGACGGAACTGCGCCGATGAGCAAACCGTCAGCATAAAATGCGAGGGAGACGACGGACCCGTCTGCATCGCTGGCGACTGCCTGGAGCGTGACGGGGTCGCCGTCATCGAAGCGTGCTCCGTTGGTCGGTGATAAGAGGCTGACGAGCGGGGGAAGGTTGCCGCCGCCGTCGATGGTCAGCAGGGCCTCGGACGAGCGTAATTTTCCGAGGGCATTTGCCACGTCGACGGAGTAAGCGCCAGCCTGCAAAACGGTCGCCGGTTGTATCACCAGCGTGGCATTTGTTGCGCCGGACAACAGGTTGGTCTGGTCGCGATACCATTGGTAGGCAATCGGTGTTGTGCCGCTGGCGACGACGGTAAACACAGCGGTGGCTCCATTTGAAACGGTGATGCTTGCGGGTTGATTGACGATGAACGGCGGCGCTCCGCGTTCCGCGATCAGTTCCAGATCGAAGCTAAGGTCCGAGCTTGTCGCGTTGGCCTGATGAACGTCGACGGCGATCACGTTGGTGCCATTCCGCAGGAGGTTCTGGGCCAGATTGCTGACGAAATAATTCGTCTCGTCCGCGCTTGGAATGGTCCCGGAGGCGAAGGTGCTGAATGAGATCGTCCCCGTGGGCATGTTGCTGCGGAACACTTCGGTGCCATTTAGATAAACCACAGCGCCATCGTCCCGCAGCAGTCGCACGGCGAGGTTTGTGAAGGCGTTGGCGTCCGTCAGCACGAAAGGCTTCCGAAAATAGGTTGTGGGGTATTTGGCGTTCGCATTGGGGCCGAAGCCAACGACGGTTGCCTCCGGACGTCCGACGGCGGTGTCACCGTAGCCCAGTTCGGCGGGACCTCGCGCCCACGCGGAATCGTCGAACTCCAAGTTGATCCAATTGGTTCCTTGATCCACTCCGGTATCGAGGTAATTCCAGACCGCGCCAGCCGAAACCAATCGGGCAGGATTGGACGCGAAGTTGACGGTGATCGTCACGACTTGCGAAGTCGAGCTCCCGCCCTGCATGTCCATGGCGACCGCTTGAAGAACATGACTTCCCAACGGAGCGTCCAGCCACTCAACGGTGAAAGGTGGGACAATCGACGTTCCGAGCAGCGTTCCATTTGCATAGAAGGACACGGAGGAAATGACGCCCTCTAGATCCGATGCGGAAGCTTCGATTTGAAGGGTGGAATTCAGCGGTAAGATCGATCCACTGGCTGGGGAAGTAATCGCGATGGCGGGCGGATTATTGGACAGGTTGATCGTCAGAGACGCACTTTGGCTGGTAACCGCGCCGAACGCGTTGCTGACGGTTACTTGGTAGGAACCTTCGTTCGCCAGGGTCACCGAGTTCAGCTGGATGGCTGGGTTCGTCTGGCCGGTCAAAGGTTCACCATTGAAGGACCATTGGTAGGCGAGGGGAGCGGTGCCTTCAGCCGAGGCAGAGAAACTCACGTTGTTGCCGGGGTAGGCGATGGCGTCCGCCGGCGTGCTGATAAATGTCGGTCGAAAGGCACGCTGACCGTCCAACGCGAAGTCAAAGCTGATGTCCGAGCTCGTTCCGTTGTTTTGATGAATCTCGACGGCGATTACGTTCGTCCCGGACCGCAACAATGCGGGATCGATCTGGCTCGTGATGAATTGCGATTCGTTGGTCCCGCCGATCGCGGTCAGCGCGACAGTTGTAAACGAAATGTCTCCTTGAGGTAGATTGCTCCGGAAGACCTCGGCTCCGTTCAAATAAACCACGGCTCCGTCATCGCGGAGAAGGCCTATCTGAAGGTTGGTGAAGGAGTCCGGCTCCGTCAGGATGAATTCCCTGCGAAAATACGTGGTGATGTATTTGTTCCCGGCGTCTGGACCAAAGCCGATCGTGGTCGTCTCGGGACGACCATCGCCAGCATCGCCGTAGCCCAGCTCAGCGGCGCCGGTGGCCCAGCTGCTGTCGTTGAAGTCGAGCGAGCGCCACGCCGTTCCTTGGTCCGAACCGGTATCCAGATACTTCCACACCGCCCCGGTTGAAACGAGGTGAGCTGTGTTGGTGGCGAAGCGGATGGTGACTTGTGCGAGCGCCGAAGTGCTGGCGGCTCCTAGTTCGTCCTTGGCGATGGCCCACAGGTTATTTGTCCCGAGTGGTGGATCCAACCAGACAGCGCTAAACGGTGGAACGGTGGAGATTCCGAGCGAAGTTCCACCCGCGAAGAACTCGACCTGGCTGACGATTCCGTCGGGGTCCGTCGCCGCGGCTTCGAGCAGAATGGGCCCGGCGTCTGCGAAGAAGACTGAGTTCGATGGCGGGGTGGTTAACGCCACAGCGGGAGGCTGGTTGGTGTCTAATACCGTCAAAACGGCTGACTCGCTCGCGATGGAGCCGAGCGGGTTGCTCACGACGACGAGGTAAGTCCCCGCTGCGGCAGGCTGTGCGGTGTTGATTTCCAAGACGCTGTTGGTGGCGGTCGGTAGCACATTCGTCTCGTTGAAATACCATTGGTAGTTCAGTGGGGACGTTCCGAAGGCGGTGACGCTGAACGTCGCAGTTCCGTTGCGGTTAATGGACTGGCTGGTGGGCTGAGCGAGAATCAACGGGCTCAGCAACCGTTCCGCGCGCAGTTCCAGATCGAAGCTGATGTCGCTGCTTCCGGCGTCGGATTGATGCAGCTCCACTGCGATCAAGTTTGTCCCATTGCGAAGAAGAGAAGAATCGATTGTTGCCGAGATGAACGTAGACTCTCCGGCGCCCGAAACGACGGCACTGGCAAACGTGCCGAATGTGATCTCGCCAGCGGGCAGGTTGCTCCGGAAGATCTCAACCTCATTCAGGTAAACCACCGCGCCGTCGTCGCGCAGGAGGCGAATGGCCGCGTTGGTGAATCCCGCAGCATCGGTCAGAACAAAGGAGCGTCTCAAGTAGGTGGTAGGAAACTTCTCCGTGGCTGAGGGGCCGAAGCTGACAATCGTCGCCTCATCCCCGTCGCCGTAGCCGAGTTGAGCCGGACCGCTGGACCACGCTAAGTCGTCGAAGGCGAAGGTTCTCCACGCGGTTCCTTGATCCAGGCCGGTATCGAGATACTTCCAGACTGCGCCGGTGCTTACCAGTTGCGCGGTGTTGGTGGAGAATTCGATGGTGATCTGGGCGACGGCGGATGTGGAGGCGCCGCCTTCCGCATCGAAGGCGACGGCGCTGAGTTGGCGAGAACCTAGCGGGGCGTCGATCCATAAAAAGCTGAACGGAGCCACGTGATCAGCGTTCAACAGGGTGTCGTCCGAATAGAATTCCACGCGTTCAATCGAACCGTCCGCGTCCTCTGCCGTTGCGGTGAGTAAAATCGCGTTGCCATTGAGCGGGAAGGTGGCTCCGTTGGTGGGTGTGTCGAGCGTCACCGTCGGCGGATCGTTGAACTCGATGACAGTCAACAGCGCATTTGAGCTGGTGGCGATTCCGAAGGCGTTGGACGAAACCAAGGTGTAGATGCCGAAGTTATCCGGAGTCGCCGCGGCGAGTGTGAGTGTGAGGTTCGTCGCATCCGGAATGGCATTGGTAAGATTGAACGTCCATTGATGGCTCAATGGTTTTGCTCCGGTTACGTTGGCGGAGAATGTAACGGGCGATTCTTCCGCAACGGTCTGGCCTTCCGGGTGAGTGAGAATCGAAGGTGCGAAGGAACGTTGCCCCACCAGTTCCAAGTCGAAACCCAGGTCGCTGCTGGCCGGTCCCGATTGGTGGATCTCGACGGTGATGAGGTTGGTTCCACTGAGCAGAAGTCCAGGGTTCACCGAGTTGGTTTGAAAGCTTTGCTCGTCGTTTCCACCCACGGCGCTGAGCGCAAGTGTGGCGAAGGTCGTTTCGCCTTCAGGCAGATTGTCACGGGCGATTTCCACGCCGTTGAAGTAAACGATCGCTCCGTCGTCCCGGAGAAGCCGCAGTTCGAGATTGGTGAATGAATCCGAATCTGTGAGGACGAAGGTCCGGCGGAAATAGGTGGTGATATACTTTTCAGTGGCGGAAGGGCCGAAGCTGACGACCGTGGCTTCGTCGTCGTCACCGTAGCCGAGTTCAGCCGGACCGGCCGCCCACAAGGAGTCGTCGAAATCCAGCTCCCGCCACGTCGTTCCGAGGTCGATGCCTTGATCGAAGAATTTCCAAACAGCGCCGGCCGGGACGAGGCGGGACACGCCGCTGGCGAGATCGACGGTGATGGTCGCGACTGCCGAGGTAGCCCGGGCGCCTTCATTATCGGCGGCGATCGCATATATGACGGACGTGCCGGCTGGCGCGTCCGTCCATTCGATTCGGTAGGGTGCCGAAATTGACCGGCCGATGGTGGTGCCGTTGGCGACGAAGTCCACGCTGACGATGTTTCCGTCCGCATCGGATGCAGCCGCTTCCACAGGAATTGGTCCTGAGTCGAGCGCGAGCACCGAGCCATCCGCTGGCTGAGTGATGGAGACCAGGGGGGCGAGATTGATTTCTGACACGCTCAATTCCGCCTCAACGGTGGCGATGGTGCCGTAGGCGTTGCTGACGATCGCGGAATACCCGCCGGCATCCGCGGGAGTGATGTTTATCAAAGCGAGCGTGGCGCCTGCGGTCGTGGAGAGAAGGTTGGTTTCATTGAAATACCAGTAGTAGGAAAGCGGCTCACTACCGCCTGCGCCGACGGTAAAGATCGCGGCGCCGCCCTCTATCGCGGCGAGACTGAGCGGTTGCTGAACGATGAATGGAGGTACGGCGACAGTGATGCTCGCGTCGTCACTTGCTACCGAGCCGTAGGGATTGCTCACAATTACCGAGTAATCGCCAGCGGTCGCAGGCGACATGGAGGTCAGGGTGAGAACGGCGTTGGTCGCGCCGATCAACAGATTCGTTTCATTGAAGAACCATTGGTAGCTGAGAGGGGCGGTGCCGGTGGCGGACACGGACAACTGAACGGTCATCCCATTTGTCGTGAACGTGTCCTGGGGTTGCAGAACGATTTGCGGTGGCGAGACCAGCGTGAGAACGGCGGGTGTGCTGGCGGCCGAACCATAGGGGTTGCTGACGACGACCGAGTAAGCGCCAGCCTGAGCCGCTTCTGAATTCTCCAAGGTAAGGGATGCATTGGTCGCACCTTCAAGCGCATTGGTTCCGTTGAAGTACCATTGGTAGAGGAGGGGATCGGTGCCTTGCGCCGAAACAATGAATTGCGCGGTGCCGCCGTTGGTTGCGGTTACGTCCGATGGGTGGGTGGCGATGGTCGGAGGCACGAGGCAAGCGCCTCCGCCGTCGAGACAGCGGACGGGCGTTGTTTCGAGACTCCAGCACTGCAAAACGCCGGAGTCTTCCGCGGCGAGGTCGCGAATACGCAGTGTCCATAAACCATTCGCGCTTGCGGGTAGCTTGCCCGTGAATATCGCCAGCGCTTGTTCAGGTCGGAATGTGCCGCTGAAAGGTGCCAGACCTCCCGTAATGTGCTGTGTCGCGTCGTCGTCGAAGATGGTCTGATCGTTGCAGCTGGTTCCGTAGTTGGCGCCGCTGCCGCCGTTGTTGGCGGTGAGTCCAACGGCGGTTCCGTCAGGTCCAATCAACGAGATCGTGAGATCCGAGTCGAAGCTGTGAGTCAGGTGCAGGGTTACGCGAATCTTCTCAATCTGCTGGGATAGATTGGTGACGAGAAGTGTCGAATCAACACTGCCTAGGTCTGGGATCGGACGCGGAACGTTGGTGGAGATAAAAGTCTGCGCAACGCCGGGGACTGGCAGGGACGACGACACTTGGAAGTTCAGATTGAACTCGCCGGCGTTTCCAGTGGTGACTCGCAGCGAGAAGGAAGCGGGTGTGGAACAGGAGTAACCCGGTCCCGTGCTGATGCGGAACGGCAGCAGATTGACGCCGGTGCCGGCCGCGGGAATATCGGGATACGATTGGGGACTGGGATCCACTACAACGCCTGGAGTGGTGCTGCGCAGTTCCGCCACCACGCCGGTCGCCGTTTCGCCGAGGGGAGAGATGAGGTTTCGCAATACCACGGCGAGTTCGCCACATTCGTTGATGTCGATGGTGCCGTTTTCATTTCCGCCGCTGAGGGAGGATGAGTCGAAGACAAGACGTGGGACGGGAACCGCCGGAGCCTGCAACGCCGCGAGAGCCATCACGATGCCCGCGCCGGAATCTCGATCGACGCCCTGCGCTTCAATGTCGAGTGCGGTGGACTCCATGGCGAGGCGCACCTCCGCTGGCGACATCGCAGGATTGTAGGAGAGCAGCAACGCCGCGATCGCTGCGGCATGAGGCGCTGAAGCCGAGGTGCCGAAGAACGATTCGAATCCCGGAACCGAAGTCGCCACTCCATCGGCTGCGGTGAGATCCGGCTTTTGCAAATTTACTCCGCCCGTTGCTGAGAAATTGCCGGGAGTAATCGGTGTCCCGTCCGGCTGGTAAAACATCCGTCGTGGTCCGTCGGAGCTGAAAGTCTCCACGGGGTTGGCATTACCGCCGGTGAACGGTAATGAGGGCGATCGGACCCAGGTTGCGGCGACGCAGAACGCGTTGGACGCGCCTGAGGCATTGTGGCCACGCGTTGCACCCGGCGTGCTGTAGGCGAGCGGTGAACGCCCGCCGCTCAAGTGCAGATAGCGGGCGGCTCCAGAATACTTAACGATGACGATGCTGGCACCGGGGGTGGTCGAGGAAATCGACTCGTAGGGATCATCATTACCATCCTGCACATTGGAGGAGCTGGCGATGACGGCGCCGTTGGGTGCAACGAGGTAAACGTCGTAGTCATTGGTGGATTGCCCCAACGGATCGGCCCAAAACAGATCGACCCGCGGAGAGCTGCCGAAGTTGAGAGTGTTCAACGTGCTGCCACCGAAGTCATGCAGACGTCCCCCTCGCCCCAACGTTGCCGGTCCGCCATCACGGAAATCGCCCTCCCAGGTGGACGAGGTGCCATCGCTAAAGTTCCCGGAATTCCCGGCGGATGAAAAATACAACGTGCCGGCCGCGGAAACCTCGTTCACGGCTCGCGAGATGGGTCCATCTTGGAAAGGGGATTCCGAAAAATATGTGATGTCATCGACGATGATCCGGCAGCCCGCCGCATGAAGATCAAGAATGCTCTGGGCGAAGGCAGCCACACCTTGAAAGGCTGTGCTGAAATACAATTCCGCTCCTGGGGCGATGTCGTGAACGATCTCCAGCATCGCGGTGCCTTCACCTGAACCTAATCCAGCACGCCCAGGGAGAACGGTTACCGGAGGCAGCTCGCCGGCCGCCTGGGACCTCGCGAGGTAATCGACGCTGTCGGACAAGACACCGATTTTTACTCCGGAACCGTCGACGACCAAAGTGTTGCGCGCGATCGATGCCTGGTGAGTCGTGTCTCCTTGCGAAGTAATCGGGCCGACGTTGTTTCTCGCCTCGTCGGCCGGGCGGATGTTGCGAACTTCAGGGCGGCTGGCGAGGGTTTCGATCAGTTCGAACGGAACCAACGCGCGAATGGCTTCGAAGCGCGGATGCTGGTTCACGATTGTCCCGCCACCTCCCTCCACGAAGGATAGTAAATCTTGAGTCACTCCGGCTCGCAGATCGACGAGCACCCGCCCGTCCGCCTTCGGTCGAACCGCGGTTTCCAGCGGGTTGACGCCCGCTGCCACGCGTTGCTGCCGGTGCTGGCGGAGAGCGTAGAGTAATTGGGAATCCAGCTTTCGTTGTGCTGGCGAGCGGGCGGCTTTTTCAGCAATGAGGGATTCGATCTGAGCCCGGGAATAGGCTGGCAACTCCAGACGATCGGCGGCATTTGCCTCGAATTGTGTGGAGCACGCGATGCCCCACAAAAGCGTCAACGCAACCGCAATTGTTTTTGTGCCCGTTTCTCGAAGTGATTTTTCTCCATTCATGATTCATCCTTGAGCGAGTTCTGAATCTCGCGATGACCCCGTTGATTCGTCTGACGCTAGGTCACCAATGACAGACATGCAAGTACAAGCCCGGATGGAAACGGATTAGGAAGTCACGGCTTTCCCGCACGACTCGTCTTCGATTTGCCGCGGTCGTTATTGAATCGGGAGGCGCGGTGACGGTGCAGGGAGACAGCCTCTATGTTCTCGATGATAACAGCGAATCCATCGACCGCCTGATCTTCGTCGGCGGTGGTGATGTTGAGACGGGAACCGGACTCTCGACGGTGGACTCCGACGTCACCGCAGCCGGCTCATCGGCATTTCCCGGCAATCCGAGAATCAACGGTCGCCTGCGCCTCGGGAGCACCGGAAACACGCGGATCACGGTATAATTGGTGCAAGACGGCGACGATGCGCGTGGATGCGATTGTTCCGTGCATGAACAAGGCGCTTGAGGCTTCTCGGGCGCTGCCCCCCCCGCGCGGATCTTCGGGCAGGCACGTAGCGGTTCGAGAGTTACAGCTTCGCAATCTTGGCCAGCAAGGAGGTGGTGGATTTGCCCGCGACTCCGGGCAGAATTGCGACGGTGCCGCCTTGTTGCTCGATCAACCGACGTTCTTCCTGGTTGATCGTATCGATGGTGTAGTCGCCACCTTTGGCGTAGATGTCCGGCTTCACGGTTGCGAGAAGGCCCAGCGCGGTCTTGTCCTCAAAAATGCAGACGCCGTCGACGCTTTCCAGGGCGGCGAGCACGAAGGCGCGGTCGGACTCGTTGTTGACCGGGCGATCCGGTCCCTTGAGTTCGCGGACGCTGGCGTCGCTGTTCACTCCCACGAGCAGCGCATCGCCGAGGGCGCGGGCGCATTCGAGGTAGGTGACGTGGCCGCGATGGAGCAGATCGAAGCAGCCGTTCGTGACGACGAGGCGGCGACCTTCGGCGCGGTGCTTTTCGCGCCAGGCCGGGAGTTGATCCCAGGAGATGATTTTATCCGCGCACTTCATTTCCGAAAGCATGCGGCGGGAGATTTGTCCGCGGCAATGATTATTCGGTGCGATGCCGGTGGCAGCGCGAATCTTGACAACCAGCTGGCGCGACTCATCGTCCACGCAGTCGCAACGGATGAACCCATTCCGCAAACGAGAGCTGCTGCTCTCCCTCAAGTATTGCACCATCGAAAGCTGTTTCAGCGTTCCGATGCTCAATCTCACGCTCGGCAATTTCCCGTTCGTGATCGGATTTGCAGTGAAGGCGCTGGGCTGGGGCGATGCCGGTGTCGGCCTGCTGGCGGCGATGCCATTCATCTGCCTGTTCGCGCAGCCGCCAGTGATGTTGTTTCTCCAACGGTTCTTTTCGCTGCGACAGATCATGGTTCTGACGTTCTTCATGAACGCGCTGCCGTGGACTTTGATCTCAGCCTTTCCCTGGTTTGGCAGTCATCGCGATTGGATCTTTCTCGTCATCTCGTTCGTCTCGACGCTGGGAAATGCTGTCTGCGGCGTGGCGTGGTCGGCCTCGATGTCCGAGCTGGTGCCGCTGGGGATACGCGGGAAGTTCTTCGGCACGCGCAACCTGATGTTCGGCTTCTGGACGCTGGTGGTGGTGCTGGGCGCGGGGTGGATCGTGGATCGCTACGGGAGTTCGTACGGGGTCTTCGGCATGATCTTCAGCGCGGCGGCGGGTGCGCGAATGATCGGGCTGTATTTCCTGACGCGCATGAAGTTCCCGGACTCGGTTTCGGAACGGCGTCCTCAGTCGTCGCCGCTGAGCACTTTCACCGCGGTGTTCAAGGATTGGAACTTCGTCCGGCTGCTGTTGTTCACCGGGCTGTTCGGGTTCTGCCTTTACCTCGGCTGGCCGTTCTACAGCGTCTATGTGTTGAAGGAACTGCACCTGACCCTGGGCGATCTCACGATTCTGACCACGCTGTCGACGTTCGGCGGTTTGGTCTCGCTGCGAACATGGGGCGCATTGAGTGATCGTTTCGGAAACAAGCCGATCATGCTGACGAGCGCCATCATCTGGCTGCTGTTCGCGGCGGTGTCGTGGCTGTTCAGCAGCCCGCAGCATCATGCGCATCTCTATGTGAACTATTTCGTGACCGGATTCATGATGGCGGGCTTCCAGCAGCTGGGGCAGTTCAACCTGATGATCAAGATGGTGCCGCCCGAGAACAAGGCGCACTACATCTCGGTGTACTTCAGCTTCACGAACATGTTGATCGCGCTGGGGCCGTTGTTGGGCGGCGTGATTCTGAACTGGCTGCCGCCGGACGCGGGGAATCTCTTTGGCCAACCTTTGACGCGTTATCACGTGCTGATCGTTGGCTCGCTGGCGTTGTGCCTCCTGACGCTGCATTTGCTGCAGACGGTTCGCGAACCTGCGGAGCGGAGCGTGCGCGAGCTGGTGCTGGTGATGCGCAATATGCGCGAGTTCAATCCCGTGCTCGGCATGGCTACGATTGCAGAGTTTATGTTCACACCTCGTGGGCTGGGTCGGCTGGCGCATGTGTCGCTCCGGACATTGCGTCGCCAGACGAGTGTGGTTTCCGACGTGGGTGAGGAACTGGTGGAGGAAGGATGGCGCGCTCTCAAGCAGCCGCTGAAGGCGCTGTCGGGTCGCGATGGAGAATCGAAGCCTTCCGACGAAGAAGGCCGCGGCAAGAGCCAGTAGCTCAGCCGCGGTAGAGAATGAAGATGCCGTAGTCAGTCACCCAGTCACGTGTTTCGAGATCCCGGTGGGAGTAGTTGAACGTCTCGATCTTCACGATGTTCGCCTCGCCGATCTTGTTGATGAAGTTTGTCACGACCTCGTCGAAGTGATCCTTGCCGACTTCCACGCAGTCAAAATGCCGGATGCACTTGGTGCGGAGTTGAATTCCCTCGTGGGCGGCCGCCTCCAGAGACTTCAGCGGCTTTGCGATCAGCGTCTCCTCCGATTTCTCCCGCTGCGGCACAACGAAGTGTTTCACTTCCTTCGCGCCCGCCGAGGTGGAGATTGGGTTCACAATCTTCGGACCACCTGAGGGATCGTCATTCGTGTTCGCCGAAGGAATGAGAATGGTGCCCCCGCAGGCCGGGCATTGAATCTCGCTGCCTGCACCTGAGGCGTCGATGGAAAGGTCTTGTTCGCAGTGGCGGCACTTGAAGTTGATATCCATAAAACCGTTTGCGTTTGATTGTGTGGAACTGAGCGAAGCGTAGTCGTGGGGTAGGGGACGCGCGAGGAAAATTTCCGGACGCAAGTTTCAGCTCCACGCGAAGCTCACTGAACAAACATGAATTCGTTGCAGTTGAACAAGAGCCGGCAAGTGTTCGCCAATCCATGGCGCTCGGTATGAGCGGTGAACTCGCGCTGCTCGGCTCGGGTGGGTTTCCGGCCCAGCGCGAGTTCGAAGGCGCGACGGATCCGGTCGCGAGGGGTTCGCTCTTCCTGAGCGAGACGTTCGGCGAAGTGCTCGCTCTGGCGAACGACGAAGTGATTGTTCAGCATCGACAGCGCCTGCAGCGCGGTGACGGAGGAGGTTCGAACCGGTGTGAGCTGTGACGCTTCCGGGCAATCCAATGTGTCCATGAATGGATCTGGCAGGGTTCTAAACAGGAACCGATAGATGCTGCGCCGACGGCTCTCGCTGCTGTCGAGGTCAAACTTCGCGTAATCGACCACGGGCGTGACGTGGATGCCCGGTGCGAGGGTGAACTGTTTGTCCGAGGGGCCGCCCATCGTGAAATCGATCCGGCCGGAGATTTGGAGCATCGCGTCGCGGAGAGACTCGGCATCGAGTCGGGTTCGGTTCATCCGCCAGAGCAGACGATTGTCTCCGTCCTGCGCGGCGAACTTCGGGTTGTCTTGTGAGGATTGACGGTAGGTGGCGCTCGTGACAATCAGCCGGTGCAGTTGCTTCAGTGAGCCGCCGTGATCGCGGAAGTGAACCGCCAGCCAGTCGAGCAGTTCGGGATGACTAGGCGCGCTGCCCATCACGCCAAGATCGTTCGGGGTGTCCACCAGTCCGCGGCCGAAATGATAATGCCAGACGCGATTGACGATCGAGCGCCAGGTCAAAGGGTTTTCCTTGGCAACAATCCACTCGGCGAGCGCGGCGCGGCGCGCACCTTCGTCCTCCGGATGTTCCAACGCGAAATCCGCCCCCAGCGACTTGATGGCGGAGAGCGAACCTGGAGCGGCGACGCTCTCCGGCTTGTTGATGTCCCCGCGCTTGAGCACTTGAACAAGACGCGGGGCCTTGGCCGGCACCAGTCCGCCATCGGGCGCGAAATCGCTGGCGCCCGCGTAGACAAAGTGCGGGCGGGGCAGGGCGGCTAGGTCGTTGTTGATGCGCTGGCGGAGATAATAGGTTCCGAGTGCGATGACTTCGTTGCTGCTGCGGGCGACGGGCGCGATCGCAAGAATGTGCTCGATGGAATCCGGCAGCTGATTGGCGCGAACGGGTCGCGGCGCCGTGGTGACCGAAAGCCGAGCCCGGCCAATCAGGTGGCCGCCGCCGTGAAGTTGCTCGAGATGAACAATGAGCTCGGTGTTGGTGGTGATGGCTGCGCTTGGGGAGAGTTCGAGCACGGCGTGGTGGGACTTTCCAACCTGCGGATAGATGCCCCACGCGGTCTTTGGTTCGCCGTCGATGGCGTGCGAAATCGTCCAGCCGCTCTGATCGAAATCTGCGCTCGCGTGCAGGATGTCGACCTTGCGCAATGGCGAATTCGAGCCGTCTCGGGCGAAGACCTTGATCTCGCTCAAATGCAGGTTGCCGTTGTCCTGACGGCCCGGTCCCTTGTGGGGCAGGGTGGCGTCGCTGAGCACTTCGAGCTTGAGCGCGGTAACGTCGTGGACGGGAGTGCCAATCGCGAAAACGTAGGTGTCGGTTTCCGGACGCGACCCGCTCGCGAGCACTGAGCCATCGGATTGAATCGTGAGACTCGAACCGTTTGACGCGGTGACGGAAGCCGGGGGGACCGTGCGCCATTCGGCGATATGGCCGGCTAGTTTTCGCTCCCACTCGCGCACTTCGTCCTGATTGGAGACTTGAAGAAGCGAGGCGAGAAACTGTGGTTCTTTTTGTTCGAGCAAACGGCGTTCGCGGAGCAGCGCCTGACGTCGCGCGTGGACTGCGGGATCGGGATCGAACATCCGCTCGGCGCGATCGACGCCCGCGAAGACGGCTTGCAGATTGTAGTACTCGCGCTGGCTGACGGGGTCGAACTTGTGGTCGTGACAGCGCGCGCAATGGACGGTGGAGCTCACGAACGTCGACATCGTCGTCGCCACCATGTCATCGCGATCCAGGTAGCGTCCAATCTGCCGGTCGAGCGTGTCCTCGCGAATGTCCCGGAGTGAACTTTCATCCCACGGTCCTGCGGCGATGAAACCGAGCGCGACTGTCGCCTGGGGATCGTGCGGGAACAAAATATCGCCGGCCAGTTGCTCGCGGACGAAGCGCGCATACGGTTTGTCCTCGTTGAACGAGCGAATGAGGTAGTCGCGATATGGCCAGGCGTTGGTGCGGATGCGATCCTGATCGTTGCCGTGCGTTTCCGCGAAGTGAACCACGTCCATCCAATGTCTTGCCCAACGTTCGCCGTGGCGCGGGCTGGCGAGCAATCGGTCCACGACCCGCTCATACGCGTCGGGGGATTTGTCGGCGAGAAACGTGCGCTGTTCCTCCTGTGTCGGCGGCAGGCCGGTCAGGTCAAAGGTCACGCGGCGCAACAGCGCGGTTTTGTCCGCCGTCTTGCTGGGCTGCAGGCCGGAGAGTTCCAATCTCGCGAGGATGAACGCGTCGATGGGATTGGCAGTCGAGCGATGCGCCTTCGGACTTGGGACTGGCGATGCCTTGAGGGGCTGCAGTGACCAATGCTCCGACGCGTCCGTCGCTGCTGCGGCGTGGGTGGGAAGGACGAATTGAGCGCCGAGAAGGATCGCCGCCAGCACGGAAGGCAAGTCGCAGACAGAGTTTCCCGGCGGGCCCATCCGGGACCGCGCTGCGCGGAGGAAGCCGATCAGGCGTGAGGAAAGCGAGCGCACGGTGACGGGTCGGAGTCTTGGTCGTGGATGCAACCCGGTCAATCGCCAAGTCTCGCGCAGTGAGTTGGCGCGGCGCACTGGGTGGATTTCGTGTTGCCAAGATCGCGTGTGGCCAGTGAACTGGCGCGCAGTTCGTGCGGCGCATGAAGAAATACGACCTCAATCTGACCACCTGCCTCTTCCTCGGCTTCCTGCTGGTGTTCTTCGGGCTGTTCTTGTTTTACCCGGTGGGATTGCTGCTGAAGGGCGCGTTCGTGGAGATGAGTGTTCGAGTTTCTCCGACTGAGCTTTCGACACATGCGAAACAGTTGGTCAACCTCGCTGCCAATACGAACCAGCTCGGTGATTCTTTGGAGGTCGAGCACCTCGATAAGCTATCGATCACTGCCAACAAGATTTCGGGGCAATCCGCAGAATTGGTGGGCAAGCCGGCAGAACTGGATGCCTTGATTGATTCGATTGAGTTTCTTGCTGGTGAACTTTCGCCAAATCACCCTGAGATTTATAAGCAGGTGGATAGACTTCGTAGCGCAGTTACGTCCGGTTTTACTCTTAAATACTTTGATCTGCTTCTTTCCAGCCCGCTCCAGCGCGAGTCCCTTCTCAACAGCTTCCTCATCGCCATCTTCACCACCGCCGCGACCACCTTGCTGACGCTGCCGCTGGCTTGGGCGATGACGCGGTTTTCGTTCTGGGGCAAGGCGCTGCTTGGCAGTCTGCTCCTCGTGCCCATGATCATGCCGCCGTTCGTCGGCGCCATCGGCTTGCGGCAATTGTTGTCGCGGTTTGGTTCGCTGAATCTCTGGTTGATGGACATGGGCATCATCGCGCCGGACAAACCGATCGACTGGCTCGGTGCGGGCGGCTTCTGGGGAATCGTCCTGCTGCAGGTGCTGAACTTGTATCCGATCATGTTCCTGAACGTCTCGGCCGCGATGGCGAACATTGATCCCGCGCTGCGCGAAGCGGCGCAGAACCTCGGTGCGAATGGCTGGCGACTGTTCCGATCGGTGACGCTGCCGTTGATCCTCCCGGGTTACTTCGCCGGAGCGATCATCGTGTTCATCTGGGCCTTCACGGATCTGGGTACGCCGCTCATCTTCGGTTACTCCCGCGTGGTTCCGGTGCAGATCTTCGATGCGGTAAACGAGGTGAACACCAACCCGATGGGCTACACGCTGGTGGTCTTTGTGCTCGTGCTCACGGTAGCGTTGTTTGTCATCAGCAAGCAATTGCTCGCCCGCAAGCGCTACGAAATGATCGCGCGCGGTCACACCGTGGGCGCGGAGACGCAAGCGACCCGTGGGCAAACGGCGTTGATATGGGCGTTCACCGGGGGATTGATCCTCGTCGCGCTGCTACCGCACGCGATGGTGATTGTGCAGAGTTTCTCGGAGCGCTGGTTCTTCACTGTGCTGCCCACGGAATGGACCGGGGGCACGTATGGCGAAATATTCAGCGACAAACTGACCGGGACCAGCATTCGGAACAGCCTTCTCTTCTCCAGTTGCAGTGCGTTCCTCGACTTGGTGCTCGGCGTCATCATCGCGTGGCTCTTGACGCGACGGCGCATCCCTATGGCCGGACTGCTCGATGCGCTGGCGATGTTGCCGCTGGCGTTGCCGGGCATCGTGCTGGCGTTCGGGTATGTTGCAGGCTTCGATAACTTCAAGAACTCGTGGCTTAACGAATACTTCAATCCGCGCAACAACCCGACGCTCCTGCTCATCATCAGCTACAGCGTGCGCCGGTTGCCGTACATCGTACGCTCGGCGTATGCGGGATTCCAGCAGACCAGCGTCACCTTGGAAGAAGCCTCCGCGAACCTCGGCGCGTCACCGTTCCGCACCCTGCGCAAGATTACCCTGCCGCTCGTCATGGCGAACCTGATCGCCGGCACCATCCTGACCTTCTCCTTTGCGATGCTGGAAGTGAGCGACGGACTGATCTTGGCGATGAAGGAAGATTACTTCCCGATCACGAAGATGATTTACCAGCTCATGGGTCGCATCGATCCGAACGCGCCCAGCGTGGCCTGCGCGCTCGGAGTGATCGGGATGATTCTCCTCACCGCCAGCTTGTTCATCGCGGGAAAGATCCTTGGCAAAAAAATGGGGCAGCTCTTCCGCGCCTGATCGCGACGCCAGGAAGACCCCGACGAAATGTCATCCAATGGGTAGGGCGCCGTCGCTCCGCGCCCTACTGGTCTGCCGTCATCCTGATCGCTGGTTCATCCGGGGAATCGCCTGAGTTCCACCATCTCCCGCTCCGGCTCCGCCTGCTCACGACGCCGAACCCTTCCCTCACGACCCGGACCACTTCATCTGTCTGGTCCTTTCTTTAGCCCAGACTCTCTCTCCTCCTGTGTCACTTTGGTGAGGTGTGGTCAAACTGTCCGGCGGAACGCGAACGTCCATCGAAACTGAGTCAGCCCCCAAATTGCAGGCGAACGACGCGATGTTTTCGTCAAATTTTCTCGAACGCAGTTCAAGGGGTTACCACCGACGTCGAGCAGATGATGCGGGCCGCTGCGCTAATTCGTTCCAGGTTCTTTCGCTGGTCTGGATGGTTCCGGTTGAATTCTCCGACGATCTGGCGTGCCTCAGTTACGCGCCCGCCGCACGCGCGCAAGTCAGCAAGACCTGCGACGGATTGAGTATTGCCCGGCCAGAGTTGCGCGGCCAGGCGGTATGCTTCCTCAGCTTCCGTTGTGAAGTTGTCTCTCGTCGCCAGCGCGGCCGTGACGAACTACACGGACGTCATTCGCGTCGCCGGCAGTGGCGTCGCCGTCACGTTGACCAGCACGCCCTCGGTGCCCACCAACTGTGTGCCCGATGGATGGACCATTCGCATCGTCGGCACCGATGACACCAACACCCTGACGCTTCAGGACGATGGCACCCTGGCGGACTCGGAGCTGGAGCTGGGCGCGTCCACCCGCGCGCTAGGCCTGGGAGACATCCTCTCTCTGCAATACAACGCCGCGCTCAACAAGTGGCTCGAAGTCGGCTTCAACAACAACTGAGATCGATCATGGGCTTCCTCTCCTCACTCTTTGGCGTCGACGACGAACAGGCACGCAGCGACGAGCTGGACCGGCAACGCGCCGCGCTCAATGCCGCGCAGCGCGAACGGCGCGGAGAAGAATGGTACCGACAGACCCTGGAAAACGACGAGAAGAGCAGGCTCAACGTCGACGCGGAACTCAACAAGGCCTTCGGCGAAGGCATCGATGAGGGAGCGGCCAACATCCGCGGCACGATCGGCAGCATCATCAACCTGCCATTCTCGCTCATACCCTGGCAGGCCTGGGCCATTGGTGCCGTCGTCGCGTTCTTCTACTTCGGCGGTGGCGTGCTCATCCGGAGGAAGGTCACCAAGGCCTGAAAGTTTTTATGGGAGAGACCACTGAGATCATCCGCAAGAGAATCCGCCACACCAAGACCACGCTCGCCGGCATCGCGACGATCGTTGGGCCCATTGCCGCCACGCTCTGGCCTGAGCACGCCGGCAAGATCATGATCATCACGAGCACGCTCACCGGCGCAGGCCTCATCGCGGCCGCAGACGCCAGCAACCTCAAAGCAAAGCCGCCTGGCGAAGACCTGGCGTCACCAGGGACGCCCTGGATACCGCCACCGGACACACGGCGTTAGTAAGAGTAAATCTTGCTGTGGAACTCGTGAGGAAACTTCGTCGTGTCTATCGGTGGAGCCTCAATGTCGCTCATCCAGCGAAAAGGCTGTGCATCTTGGTATGTGCTGCGATCGCTTTTCTGGGGACGAACTACTTCTACATATCTGTTCCCGACGGTGTCCAAAATTTGGATCCTCAGCTCGTCGCCAAAGCCAGCTTCAGGCATTTCGAGAAGAATGGCTCCTTGCACGGTCTCTCCCGGTGCGATGCTTTTTCGCATTAGTGCCGATTGGAGTGTGCCAGATTCAAACTGCGTCGGCGTCGCGTTGGTGGGCGAATGGACAGTAAGAAGAACTCCTCCGTGAGGATCAATTGCGGGTGCAAGAACCCATTTCCCAGGGCTGATTTGCGCCTCGAAATAGTAGGAATCAATCATCACAGATTGCTGCTTGAGGCTGGTCAGTTGGACTTGGGAAACTTGGTGAACGGGACAAATGACGGTGCCTTTCAATGGGTGACTCGAAATCATCCTGAACATGGTATGGAGACTTCTGGTGTCAGTGAAAAGAGTCGCCTTGCTCGTGACGGAGAACGAGGGCGCTGGCTCCGGTGCTCCCGGATTGATCCGATAGAGGATGAAGGCCAGCGAGCCACTGAAGACTAAAAATACCAAGCTGCTGATCAAAGCAGTGCGGGTGCTGAATTTCCAATGAACGTATTCGTAGATCCAGAAGGCGACGGCCAACAAACCAACGGGAAGCGCGCCAAACTGCATCCAACCGTCGTGCCAGTGGCCGCTCACACTGGCGAGAATTCCGACCACTGCGGCCACCACTGCGACAACTGTGACACTGATGCCAGGTTTCTCTTTCTTAGCACCTCCATCGTTTCCCTGCTGATTGGGATTTGGTTCGGAGTTGGCGGGTGTCTTCTCTTCCTTCGATTCCGTTGAGCTCATAGTTTTTGCATTTGCCGAGAAACGCAGGCACCATGAGCGCACGTTGAATTGAGGCACTCATATTGCCTGGTTCGCTATCGCCGGCCTGCGTCTCACCGCAGGCCGGCACTTCCTGAAGTTCACACCCTCCCTTCGTCTCCGTCACGTTCAAACCACCACGCGCGCGCGGCCACCTTGCGCGAATAGGGCAGGGGATCTAGGGAGACACCTTCACGCGGAAAAACTTCGCGGCATCGGCCGTGGAATAGACGCCGTTTGTTCCCTCCGACCAGTTGACCAGGTTTGTCGACCATTCCATCGAGACGGCGACGGCGTTGGTGGACTGAGGAACGATCATCGTCGAGCGCGGATCAACCTGGGCCGGTATCCACTCCAACGTCAGCCACGCATTCACGCGCTCGTCAGACGCGAGAAAGAATCTGGCCGGCCCGCTGATCACGTCACCTTGGACAATGAACGTGGACACGCCCGACTTCTCGACACGCATCCTTGATTCCTCGGTGTCGTAAGGCCGATACGGTTCCGGGCGCACCATCGAGACGCGGACGACTTCACCGGCAGCGATCGTGATCAGATCATTTGTTAAAGCGGCCGTCACCACGACGGTTTGAACCTTCTGCGCCGAAGTGCTGGACGCGTACACGAGCAGCCCAAGGATGAGCAGTGGAATTTTCATGGCGACGAAACTGTATCCTTCCAGCTCCTATTTTCAAGCCTATACAACTACTCGCGCCGCCATTTTTCGCGAATGCTCGTCCACCAGATGGAAGTAAGTCTTCGCCAGCAACGCCCCGCCGTCCCGATGCCCCAGCCAACGTGCAACGGTAGGAAGGTCCACGCCGCTCTGAATGCACCGCGTCGCGAACAAATGCCGGAAATCGTGATGGAGAAGCTTCGGCAGTTTGAGCCGCTTGCACGCGCCCCGCAGCGCGCCCTTGCACTCCCGCTGAGGCAACACCAGGTCAGAGTCGCCGGCGACCGCCTGCAGCCTGGTCAACGTCTCGCGCACCCCGCGCACGAAAGGAATCATCCTCGGCTTGCCGTTCTTCGTCACCGAACCAGGCACGCGGAAACATTCGTCATCGATGTCGACGTGAGACCACTGCAGCTGACGCGCTTCATTGATGCGCAGTCCGGTCTGAGCGAGGAAACGAATCATCAGCCCCGAGTGAGAACGCGGCCGTGCGTCCAGCTCCTCTACGAGCTTGGAAAACTCCAGTTGGGAAAGAATCGCTCGATCCTTGGAACGCAGCGGCCGTCGTTTCAGCATCGATGCCGCCGGCGTCGCGAACTGCAGCGCGGACACGATGCCATTCCATCGAGAAGGACAGTAGTGAGTGACGGATTGAGCGAACGTCGTGATTGTCTCTGTGGTGATCCTCGATGCTGACGCATTGAGAAATCCCGGCCAACGCCGGCGAATGATGTCCACGATCTCCTTGTTGAATTTCTGAGTCCCCGGCTTGCGCCCCAGCGAATGTTCCGTCAACCACTGAGACAAAGTCCCCCCCTAAAGATTGAGCGTTGTTCACGCTCCGACACTACACCGGCCGGTCAGTTGAGCGCCAGAGTCTTTGTGTGCAGTGCAGCGACCTGATCGCGGCCCTGCTTTTGCAGTCTCACACAGTGGATCGCGTCTTTTTGGAAATACTTTACCCGGAAATTCACGTCCTCTTCCAGGCCAGCCGCTCGAATCTTTTTCCAAATCCGGTCCATGCGTCTAAAATTTGCGATGCTCACGTGAGAGGGACCGACGTGGGAAAGCGGCTTCTCTTTTTTCATTGTTGCCGGGAGTTAAAAGTTGTATCGGGACTCCATGCAAGATGGAGCCAGTGGTGGGGATTGAACCCACGACCTACGGTTTACGAAACCGTTGCTCTGCCACTGAGCTACACTGGCGACCAAGTCTGAAAAGGTTATCGGGGCGGAATCTTGTCAGGCAAGCAAATTTCCGGATGAAACGGTTATTCATACCCGAGGATCACGGAGGAGAAACTGAGTGAATTCACCACTGCCGTGGGTAACTTCGATCGTAAGTTAACTAGAAGCTGCAGGTCTCCCGCGTCGGATATTATTCTCCTGTCAGTCGATACGGGAGGAGTGAATAAAGGTCGCCCATCGCTAGTTCGCGTACTTGATGCCGCAGCCGTAGGGCTTGGTGCGGCTGACGGCGACCGGCTTTCCTGCCTGCAGGGCCTGAATGGCTTCGCGGACGTAATTGCGTGACTTGCGAGGATCGCCATCAGTCACCGCCGCATCGTCGATGGCGCCATTGTAAGCGACTTCGCCACTCGCATTGATGACGATCATGTGTGGCGTCACTTTGAGTCCATAAGCCTTGCCTAGCTTGCCGTCGCTGTCGTCAATCCACGCGGTGGCCTTCATCTTTTGCGCCGCCCATTCCTTCTTGGCGGCGGCTGTGGTGCGATGACTGGGGCTCTTGGGATTGGATGAATTCACGACGAGCCACACCACACCTTTGCTCGTGGCTTCGGCTTGCAGTTCCTGCATCGCGCCGGTCGTGAAATGATTCGCGCAGAACGGGCAGTCGAGATTGTACGATTCGAGAACGACGATCTTGCCTTTGAAGTCGGAGAGCTTGTGTGTCTTGCCCTCCAGATCGCGGGCGGCGAAGTCGGGCGCGGGTTTGCCAACGACGGCTTCGGCAAGTGCGGAAGCATTCAGGGAGAACATCAGGGTGGTGATGAGAAGCCAGATTTTCATAGCGTCATGTTTCGATTGTTATGGAGAGGACGCATTCACTTCGCCGCGTTATTCAAAGCATCGAGCACGATGCCGGGCGTGAGAATTGCCGGGAGTTCGACGGGCGGCTGCGAGGGATCTTTCGGGTAGACGAGCACCAACGGAACGGCGGCGCGCCCGAAGCGTTTCAGTTCCTGGGTGATGTCGTCGGGAACAAGCGTGTAGTCGCCGAGCAGCGTGACGGCGTTGATCTCCACCAATTTCTTGCGCACCGTTTCGACCTCGATGCTGGTCTTCTTGTTGGCCTGACACGTGACGCACCAATCGGCGGTGAAGTCGACGAACACGGGGCGCCGTTCGGATCGTGCCTTCTCAACGGCTTCCCGGCTCCACGGTTGCCAGGCGATGCCGCCGGGTTCGGTCTGAATTCTTCCCGGGGTGAGGGTGGGCGGGTTTCGCCAGTTGAGTTGCTTCTCGAGAGCCAGCACGTAGCCGCCGCCGAGGAACAGGAGGCTCAGAATGATTGCGAGGCCGCGACGCTTCGAACCGCGTTGGACAAACTCGCCCCAAGTCCATGCCGCCAGCGCAACGAAGACGAGGAAGATGCCAATCCACAACACGCCGCTGGTGCCGTAATGACGGCTGACGAGGGAGAGCAGCCAGATCGCCGTTGCCAGCATGGGGAAGCCCATGGCGTTCTTGAAGCGTTCCATCCACGGGCCGGGCTTTGGCAAGAACTTCAACCACGACGGTTGAAAGCTGAGCAATACGTATGGTGCGGCTAGACCGGCGCCGACGGAGAGAAACATTGCGACGATCACCGGAGCGGGTTGGGCGAAGGCGAATCCCAGTGCGCCTGCGAGAAACGGGGCGGAGCAGGGGGTGGCGAGCGCGGTGGCGAGGACGCCATTGAAGAACGCGCCGCTGGCGCCTTCCTTTGCGGCAAGTTGGGAGGCGGTGCCCATCGCGCCGCCGCCGAGGGTGACTTCGAAAAGCCCGAAGAGATTCAACGAGACCAGGGAGACGAGGACGACCATGCCGACGAGGAAGTAGGGATTGCCGAACTGCATGCCCCAGCTAGCGAGGCGTCCCGCGCTTTGCACGGTGATGACAAGTCCCGCGAGGACGACAAACGAGAACAGCACGCCGAGTCCGTAAATGATTCCGAGCCTTCGCACGCGCGCTGGTGCCTCGTGGGCCTGCGCGACGAATCCAAAAATCTTCAGCGCGATGACGGGGAGCACGCAGGGCATGAGGTTGAGAATCAGACCGCCGATGAACGCCAGTCCCAGCCACGCGAACAGCGATTTCGATTCGACGTTTCCCAAGGCGGACGGAGTGGTTGCTGAAGTCGCTTCTATGATCGCCAGCTTGATGAAGTTACCGCTCAGACTCTCGGCTTCGGGCTGGCGCTCAACGATCACGCCAGCGATTTCGGAAGGCCAGTTCGATCCAAGTTTTTCAACTTGTTTGCGCAGCCGAATTGTTCCGGCGTTGGTGGCGACGAATTCGGTGGAGGCGGAAACGGTGACATTCGTCGAGGTGTGCGGGAAGAAATCCGGTTCAAGAACGCCGGCGGTGACGGGCCATTCGATGATAAGCGGGCGTTTATCGCCGTCTGCTGCCGATTCCCACCATGCTTTCGCGAAACTGGACGGCTTGGGCTGGGGCAGAGCCTTCTTGGCTGCTTCGATTCGTGCTGCTTGTGGCGAGGTGACGGATTCGGTTCCGATGGTCAGGCTGGCCGCGACTTTGGACTTGGCGGGGAGGCAGAGTTCGGAACATTCCAGCCATGAAACCAGAGCACTGAGGTCGGCCTTGCCCCCGGTCGCCGTGTGCGCGATGGAAAGCGGGATGAGCAGAACGATTTCATTGTGGTAGACGTAGGTGATCAGCCCGGCGGCTTCATACTTCTCGGGCACCGGCCACAGGATTTCACCGGCGGCGATCCCGGCGGGCAGGGTCCAGTCGACTTTGGTGGCGGCGCCGGAGTCGCCGCCGTTCTCCCAATAGGTGTGCCACTTGGGCGCCATTTGCAGCAGCACACCGGCCCAAACCGTTTCGCCCGGTTTCGCTGAGGTGTGGGACAGGAGCAGGCGCGCCGTGGTATTGGCAGCGCTCGTGGAGAACGTCACTAGGACCAGGGTGAGGAGCGCGGCAAGACGATGCATCAATGGCATGTAGGATTAGATGCCTGAACCTTACGGATATTCCAACGTATTTGGGAATTGATGCGGACGAGGGCGATGTGGCGCCCCGGCTTTGTGCTCGACGGATCCGAGCCACTTGCTAAGTTCCACTGTCTATGAATTCGCAAACGCCTGTCGCGCCCGTGCCACCGCCGAAGATCAATCTCCGGCGGCCGGACATCATGGAAGCGGTTCAAGCTCAGGTCCTCTCTCACTACCGCAGCGAGTTGGTGGATCGCATCCGCGCTCGTGGACACGTGCTGTCCGCCGGCGGCATGACGGTGAAGCTGGCGAAGGAGTTTGGCTTTTGCTACGGCGTCGAGCGGGCGATTGATTTGGCGTATGCCGCCCGGAAGGTGTTTCCCGACCAGCCGATCTATATCCTCGGCGAGATTATCCATAATCCCGAGGTGAACGATCAGCTTCGCGAGATGGGCATTCGCTTTTTGTCCGGGAAGGAAAAGAACGCCGACATCGAGGAATTGAAAAAGGGCGACGTCGTCATCATTCCGGCGTTCGGCGCGGAAATGGCGATTATGAACCAGCTCAAGGAGCGTGGTTGCCAGTTTGTGGACACGACGTGCGGCGACGTGATGAGTGTGTGGAAGCGCGTCCGGCAGTACGCGAATGATTCAGTGACGAGCATCATTCACGGCAAGGCGTGGCATGAGGAAACGAAGGCGACTAGCTCGCGTGCGACGGCCAATGGCGGCGGGCATTACCTCGTCGTTTTCACGCTGGCTGAGACGGATTACGTCTGCAATTACATCCTCAACGGTGGCGATAAACAGGAGTTTCTCAACAAGTTCAAGGGAGCTTACTCCGCGGCATTTGATCCTGATGTGCACCTGACGGCGGTGGGCGTGGCGAATCAGACGACGATGCTCCGGGGTGAGACGGAGGAAGTGCAGCGCCGTCTGCGGGCCGCGATGGAGAAAAAGTACGGCACGGCGGAGCTGGATAAACACTTCCGGTTCTTTGACACGATTTGCGGCGCAACACAGGACCGTCAGGACGCATTGCAGAAGCTGCTCGCGCAGCCGCTGGACCTGCTGCTCGTGATCGGAGGCTACAATTCATCGAACACGTCTCATCTCGCGGAAATGGGTGAGGCGAAGCTCCCGACCTTCTTCATCAAGAACGCGGCCAAGATGGTTTCGGACAAGTCCATCCAGCACTACAATCAGCACCAGCACAAGGAAGTGGAGACTAAGGACTGGCTGCCCAGCGGCGATATCACGGTGGGAATCACGGCCGGTGCTTCGTGCCCGAACAATTTGATTGAGGACACGATTCGGCGCTTGTTCGAGCTGCGTGGAATTTCCGTCCAAGAGGTTCTCGCTAATTGAAATTCGAGGTGCCGTGGGTTTGCGGTTTCAGATTGGATTGAACGAAATCTTGCATGCCTTGCTATAGAACGGAGCTGGAGCAACGTGAGCGGTTGATGCTGGCCTCCTACGCGCAGTTCAGCGCGGACAGTCGCGGGCGAATTCACGAAGAGGCACCGCCGGAGTTTCGAACCCAATATCAACGCGACCGCGACCGAGTCATCCATTCGAGGGCATTCCGGCGATTGGAATATAAGACGCAGGTGTTCCTGAACGGAACTGGCGATCACTTGCGGACGCGTCTGACGCACACGATGGAAGTGGCGGCGATCGCCCGGAACATCTCCCGCGCCCTGCGTCTCAATGAAGATCTTACCGAGACAATTGCACTCGCCCACGACCTTGGGCACTCCCCATTTGGTCATACGGGTGAAGTTGCGTTGGACCGGTTGATGCGGAAGCACGGGGGATTTGAGCACAATCGCCAGAGCCTGCGTGTGGTGGAGTTTCTGGAGCAGAAGTATCCATTGTTTCCGGGGCTAAACCTTTCGTGGGAAGTGCGCGAGGGATTGGCCAAGCATTTCACGAGTTACGATCGCCCGGGGCAAAGACCGGACTTCAAGGCGCGTTCGTCATCGCTGGAAGCCCAAGTGGCGAATCTCGCCGATGAGATAACGTATTACAGTCACGACTTGGATGACGGATTGTCGGCGCGTTTGCTCTGCGAAAAGAAGCTGGGAAAGGATATCCGCGCGTGGCGACAAGCTGCAGTGCGCGTGAAGAAGGAGTTCGGAGAGCTGCCGGATGAGAGCCGTCGTTACTACATCATTCGCTGCATCATCGACGATCAGGTGAAGGACGTCGTGGAAATCTCCGAAGCCGCCATTGCCGAGTCCGGAGTTAAATCAGCCGACGATGTCCGGTTGCAGGCCAAACCGCTCATTCGCTACAGCACCGAGCGTCGCCTCGCCAACTTGGAACTCAGGAAATATCTCTACCAAAACCTTTACTACAACCCGGAGGTTCACGAACCGAACCGCAGGGCAGTGCGGATGCTGGAGGAGTTGTTCCGCTACTTCAGTGAACGTCCGAAGGAGATTGGGCCGGAGTTTCGCAAGCGCGCTCGAAAGGAAGGTTGGCCGCGTTCGGTGTGCGATTACCTCGCCTGCATGACGGATCGATTTGCGGTTCAGGAGTACCAGCGATTGTTTGGCGTGAACATCTGAGTCGAGTTCCGGCGCTCACGAGTCACGAATTCAGCCACAGATTCGGAGCATTTCGCAGGGAGTGTCCCGTTCATGGACAGTTCTCGGTGGCTTTGATGCCGTATGTTTGCGTCGAAGCTTTCTTCCGTCAGTAGGAGGGTAAATCGTTAAGGTTCCCACTCGGGCTTGCCGATGAAACAAACAAGACATGTTTCAATCGAGAACGGATTTTTGACGCGCGCCCATGATAACCGCGAAGGACTTCAGCAGTGTGGGCAATCGACCGGCCAATGGAAGGGCCGCCGCTCCTGCTGCATCTGGTTCCGCCGAGCCCGCCAAGGCAGCGGAAGGCTTTTCCGACTTGGCTCACGTTCACGAAGCGCTGCAGCGGAGTGAGGAGTTCAACCAGGCGCTGCTCAGCACGGTTTCGGATCTCATCTTCGAACTGCGCAAGGACGGTTTGGTTCTCGGCCTGCACGCTCCTGCGGATAACGAGTTCGCCCTCACCCCCGAAGTAGTGGTAGGCCATCGGGTGATGGATCTCCTCACCACTCACATCGGTCAGCTCGTCATGCATTATCTGGAGAAGGCTTTCCGAACCGGCGCGCCACAGACGTTCTGCTGCCAGTATTTGCTGCCCGGTAAACTTCGCTACTTTGAGACGCGCATTGCGTTGCGTGGATCCGGAACGGCATTGGCGGTGGTTCGCGACGTGACGGATCGCGAGGTGCTGGACAAAGAGGTCGTGGAAAGCAGCAATCGTATTCAGACCCGCATTGGCCAGGATATTCACGATGGCTTGGGCCAGCATTTGACGGGAATCACCTTCCTGAGCCGTGCGCTCGAGAAGAAGCTCGCGGCGAAACAGCTGCCTGAAGCAGCTGACGCGGCGGAGATCAGCAAGTTGGTCATCGAGGCCCTCGCGCAAACGCGAAATCTCGCGCGCGGGTTGTTTCCCGTGGAAGTCGAATCGACCCGCTTGTGCCAGTCCTTCCGTGAACTCGCCCAGACGGCGGAGCAGCTGTTTCACATCTCCTGCACGGTCGAATGCGACAGCAACTTGATGGTGAACAATCCCAACGCCTCGACGCATTTGTTCCGCCTTGCCCAGGAAGCGATCAATAACGCCGTGAAGCATGGCAAGGCGCATCGGGTGAGCATTCTGCTTGGCACTACCGGCGACAAGGCGGTGTTGCGCATCATTGACGACGGTGTCGGTTTTCCGCCTGAGGGCTCGCGACGAAATGGACTCGGCCTGCGCATCATGACGTATCGAGCCCAGAAGGTTGGCGGAGTGTTGGAGATCCATCCCGGTCAGCACGGCGGAACCGTGGTCAGTTGCACTTTTAATCCTCTTAGCGATGAAAACTGAATCAAAACAAAACAAGCTCAAGGACGCGGAACAGCCGGCAAAGCCAGCGGCCGAACCTATTGTTAATCGCAAGCCCAAGACCAAGGTCTTGCTGGTGGATGATCATCCAATTCTTCGGGCCGGCCTGGGGCGATTGATCAATCACGAGGCGGACATGATGATCTGCGGCGAAGCGGAGGATGGGGCGACCGCCTTCGATCTGGTGGGTACGTTGAATCCGGACATCGCGGTGATCGACATCTCGCTGAAGGGCAGCAACGGCATCGAGTTGGTGAAGAACCTCAAGGCTCGCTACCCGGAGCTGCCGACGCTGGTGCTTTCGATGCATGACGAATCTCTTTATGCCGAACGGGCTCTGCGGGCCGGCAGTTTGGGTTACATCATGAAGGAAGAAGCGATCGAGCAGGTGTTGGTGGCGATTCGCAAGGTGCTTCAAGGTGAGATTTTCCTCAGCGAGAAGATGAAGAGCAAGATGCTCCAGCAGATGGCCAGCGGCAAAGGCAAGGTGGTGAGCTCGCCCATCGAACAGCTCACCGATCGTGAGCTGGAGGTGTTTCGCCTGATTGGCGAAGGCTGCAGCACCCGCCAGATTGCCGGGCAACTTCATCTCAGCGTGCGAACGGTCGAGGCTTACCGTGAGTACATCAAGAGCAAGCTCAACTTGAAGAACGCCACGGAACTCGTGCAGCACGCCTTTCATTGGGTGCATCACGAGGCGGCGGCTTGAGGCTTTGCCGGCGGGAGACATCGCCGGTTGGTTGGTAACATAAGTAAGACGGGAACGGTGGCGACGCCGTTCCCGCTCTTGTTTTTCGGGGAGAAGTTTTATTGAGCGAGACCGTGCTGCCGGGGGGGGACAAAAGGAGACAGCTGCCAGTTCAAAAGGAGACAAGTCATTGGGTTGTGTTATGTATCGCCGGGTCGAGGGGTTGAAATGGCTTGGTCCTAGCGAAGGCCGACGAAACCCCTCGACTCGGCGACAGGGGGCGGATTGACTTGCGGCTATTAAATTGGCAAACTGCCGGACTCCTCTCCAACCGCGCAAGATTCTGACGCTTACTTCAGCAAATGCTGCTCAGGGAGGAGGCAACGTTCAATAGCGCCAAGAAAGTTTTGCAACATCTACGGACTCTCCGAAGTCCATAGCCTATCTAATTCGATACGGATTCACTGTTGGGACGCTTTACACCCCCGGCACCTTGTTGATCGTGTTGTGGATCTCGGAGGCCATCGCGGCGCCATCCTTGGTCTTAAGGTTGTATTTGATGCGCATTTGCATCACGGGCTGGAGCCCGGGGATTTCCAGGGTGAGGGTCTTGCCGTCGGCGCTGAGTTTGGCGGATTGCACTTCCACTTTATCGCGGCCTTTCTTGTCCGGGTTCGCGACGGAGAATTCGGGTGAGCCGTAGTTGGAGGTCCATTTGTAGTTCCATTGTTCGATGCTGTAGTTGGCGAGGTCGGCGGCGCTCGCGGCATCGATGGCGTCGGTGAAGGTGATGTCGATGGCGTTTTTCTTCACGCGCATGTCCGCGGGCATGCGGGCGGGTTGGCCGGTGTAACGGACGCGGTGGAGTCCGCCTTGTTTCGCGCCTTTGGATTGCCAGACGACGAGGCCGGTGAGGTAGAGCTGGCCGTCGCGTTTATTGAAGCGGCCGCGCATGATGCCGGTGTCGAACTTCAGCGGGAATTTCCACGTGCCGGCTTGGGCGACGCCATCGATGGTTTCGTCCAGGACGGCGAAGAGTGCGCAGGCGCCGTAGGAGGTGTGGAGCATCTTGCCGGAGAGAGGTCCCCATTTGTCGCTGGTGACCCAGACCTGTCCGCCGCTGGAGTTATCGAGGTCGTAGGTGTGCGGGAGCCAGAAGAGCGGGGGTTCGTAGGTCGTCGGCTTTTCCTTGGTGTGCGAGGTGAAGACGTGGCCGTAGAAGCCGCCGGGCTTATGCAGGTTCACGCGGGAGCTGGGCACCCAGTTGCCTTCGTTGTCGCTCGTGGTGATTTCATCGTTCGGTCCCATGCCAAGGCCGTTCGGCGCGCGGAGTCCGGTGCCGACGACGTCGAGTTTGCTGCCGTCCTTCGAGACGCGCAGGAGCGTGCCGTGGTGCGGATGGCGCGCGTCGCCGAGGTTGCCGCCCTTGGTGAAGTAGAAGTTGCCCTTGGAATCGGTTTCGAGGTTGAGCGCGAACTCGTGATACTCGGAGGTGATGCAGACGTCGTTGTTGAAGTTCTCGTAGAAGTCCGCCTCGCCGTCGTAGTTCAGATCGTGCAGGCGCGTGATTTGATCGCGGCCGAGGACGTAGACCTTGTCATCGACGATCTTCAGGCCGAGCGGTTGGAAGAGTCCGGTGGCATAGCGTTTCCACGTCAGCTTCGCGAGCGAGTCATCGATGCCATCGACGATCCAGACATCACCGCTGACGGAGCAGACCGCGGCACGTTTGCCACCGAGGAAGAAGTCGAAGCCGCTGCAACGTATCCAGGATTTCCACGGATTCTCGTCGGGCAGGGGAAGGGTATCGACGACGTATGGTCCGTCGTTCGTCCCGAGCTTGCCGGTGGTGACGAGCGTGGGCGTCCACTGCGCGGCGCCGCCTTTGGCGAGTGACTTGAGATTCGGCAGCTTCACCTTGCCGGCGACAGCTTTCTGGAACTTCGGCAGATCCGCTTTCGCGCCGGACCAGATGGCGACTTGGAAGGATTTCGCCTTGGGGACGTTCAGCGTGAGACGACCGGGCTTGAGCGATGTCCAGGAACCTTTCTCGCCGATGATCGCGGCGGCGGTGACGGTGTCGCCTTGCTTGGCGGCGGCGAGGTTGCCATCGACAAAGACACTCGCGCCGCTGTCTTCGTGGACGAGCAGATCGAGCGGAGCTTTCGCGCCCTCAACCTGAAACGTGCGCGTGAAAATGGGCAGGCCGGATCGCTCGCTGAAGCCGGGAAGTTCGAGCACGCGCGCGTCGCCGACGGTGTAGCTGAGGATGACTTTGTCGCCGTTCACGTACAGGCCGCTCCAGTGCGCCCAATCGCGCGGCATTGCGCCGGCGGGACGTCCCTTCGGGTCTTCGACGGGCACGGAACGCGGGTCATCGAACACGCCGGCCTTGCCCCAGCCCGGCAGCTTCGGCGTGGCGAAGGCGATGTTGCCGATGACTTCCGGAACGCCTTCGAGACCATCACGTCCAGTCGGCAGGCGGAGGAAACCACCGGTCCAGCCGGCAGACATGCGCATGACTTCGGTGTCGAAGCAGACGCTGGCGTTGGTGCCGAGCTTGATGCTGACGCCCTTGAAGGTTTGAGGTTTGCCGGCGACGGCGCTGCTGAAGAACGGGCCGACGTCCATGAGATCCCACTTGGTGCCTTTGCGTTCCTTCTTCTGCGCCGGCGGTTTCGCGGCGGGTTTGTTCGTGGTGACGGTTTGGGCGAAGGCGGTGCTGGCGGCGAATCCGGCGGCGAGCAGAAGCGAAGTAAAGCGCATGTGGTTTGTCTGATGTCGGGTTAAATGGTCCGGTTGAAAGACCATTTATCGACGCGAAGCGCGAGCGCAAATTCACCGAGGCTTGACGTCGCGATGTCTGGAAACGAGACAGCCCGGCCAGAGTTGAGACATCTGGCCGGGCTGGAAGTCAGGATTCGGGACGTGGTTGTCCCGGATCAACGCTGGCTCTAGTAGGAGCGTCCGCCGGAGGAACCGTCGGTGCTGGTCGATGCGGAATCGGTCGGTGTGGCGAGACGCATCAGGATGCGAAGTTCACCGAGAACCTTGTGACCGAGGAAGAGCTGGGCGTCGTTGCGACTGAGAGTCGGCTTGATTGGCGAATGATTCTGGCGCGTTTTGGTGGCGGTGTGGGTTGCTTTCATGATTTGAGTGGGTCGTGACGTGTTCAGTGAAGCGGGGTTAAACAGAGTAGGGAACGGAAGGGAGGAAAATGATGGGGCGAGGGCTGCGCCTTCGAGGAAGACGTTCCTAAGCGTTCGATTTTTCTGCGAAGGCTTTGGTTGATGCATGTGACTGATGGCTACTTAGCAGCAGGTTTGCCAACGTCGTTGTCCGAACGGATTTCGCGGAGAGTGATGGAGGGGATGCGTTGGTGGGAGGCCGGGAACTTCCCGAAGTTTTATGTGGAGGAGGCGTTGGTATTCGGGCTTAAATCCAGCCCATGCCCGAGTGTTCTCGAACCATGCGGCGAATTGTTGCGGCGGCAATGATTTGGAGTCTCCTGCTTACGGTCTGCCTGGCGGCGACGCCGAAGGTGGAGAAACCGGCCGGTCCGCTGCCCAAGTTTTCCCCTGGCGGAGGCGTTTTTGCCGGGTCGGTTCAAGTCGCCGCCGGTAGCGCAACCGGAGCCGGGACGGTGCGCTACACCCTCGACGGCAGCGATCCTTCCGAGAAGTCCGAACTGTTCCCGGCGGAACTTCGATTGACTGGGACGACCCAGGTGCGCGCGCGCGTCTTCGATGGCGGAAAGGCGGTCGGTCCGGTGCTTTCGCAGACCTACACCATCATTGAAAAGGAGCTCGAGAGTTTCACCAGCAACCTGCCTATCGTGATCCTGAACACGTTCGGAAAGGAGATCCTCCGCGAGCCGAAGGTTAAGAGCTCAGTGCGGTTCATCGACGAGAAGAACGGGCAGAGCGCGATCATCGCCGAGCCAGATTTTGACGGACGCGGTGATCTCAATTTACGCGGGCACTCCTCGCTGCGTTATCTTAAGCGCTCCTTCTCGCTCAAGACTCGTGACGACGCCGGGCAGTCGCTCTCGGTTTCGATTCTTGGATTTCCGGAGGACAGCGACTGGGTGCTCTACGCGCCGTATCCGGACAAGACGTTGTTGCGCGACGTGCTGACCTACGACCTCAGTCGCCAGATGGGACGTCATGCGTCGCGCACGAAGTTCGTGGAGCTGTTCCTGAATCAAGTGGGCGGCCGAATGAGCAAGCGCCACTACATGGGCGTCTACGTGCTCGAGGAAAAGATCAAGCGCAGCAAGGGGCGCGTGAATATCGCGAAGCTGTCCCCGGACGATAAGGCGGAACCAGCCATTTCTGGCGGCTACATTTTCAAGAAGGACCACTGGGATGATCGCGGAGAAACCGAGCCGACGGTTGAGGGGCGTCCCAGTTTCGGCGGCGGCGGTGGTGGATCGCGCGGCGGTTATCAAAGCGGGCCGGGAGGTTTTCCGGCCGACCCGAATGGGTTCATGCCGGCGACGGGCGGCGGACGGCGCATGCGGCGTGATATGCCGGTCGAGGAACAGTTCCGTTTCCAAGTCCAGCCTCCGCGGCGGGTCGATGGCCAGGTGCGAGTTCAAAACTTCGACCAGATGAACCAAGGCTTCAACCGTGGTGCCGAAGAAACTTTCCGCACCGGGCAGGGCAACGAGTTTTTCTACGTCGAGCCGAAGGACGACGAAATCACGCCGCTTCAGAAGGCGTGGCTGCAGCGGCATTTGAATGAGTTCGAGCGCGTGCTTTACGGACCGGAGTTCAAGGATCCCGTGAAAGGCTACGCCGCGTATATCGATGTTGATTCGTTCATCGACCATCACCTGATCGTGGAGCTCACGAAGAACATCGATGGTTTCCGGTTCAGCACGTTTTTCCAGAAGGACCGCGGCGGGAAGATCAAGATGGAGCCGATCTGGGATTGGAACCTCAGCTACGGCAACGCCAATGGAAAGCAGGGGCAGATCGCCGAATACTGGTACTGGCCGCAGTTGGACGATCAGCAGTATTCCTATTTCCGACGGCTGTTTGAAGATCCGGATTTTGGTCAACGCTACGCGGACAGATTGGCGGAGGTGCGAGCGACGGTTTTCAGCTTGTCGAATCTCAATGCCCGCATCGATGCGCTGGTGGCGGACTTGGGTGAAGCGCGAGTTCGGAACTTCCAGCGCTGGCCGATTCTGAGCCGCCGCATCTGGCCCAATACCTTCGTGGGGAAAAGCTACGAAGACGAGATCAACTACATGAAGGGATTCATCGCCCAGCGGATGGCGTGGGTTGATCGCCAGTTCATTGCCACGCCGGAAGTCGCCGCCGCCGGAGCGGGGCAGGGCGGCGATCGAGGACGCGTGACGCTCTCCGCGAGCGCCGCGAGAATCTATTTCACCCTTGATGGTTCCGATCCTCGGCTCTCAGGCGGACAGCCGTCGCCAAAGGCAACGGCATACGAGACGCCGGTTAATGTTCCGTCCGGCGCGAAGCTGATGGCTCGGGCCTGGCAGGATGGGCGTTGGAGCGCCCCGACACGGTTTTAGACCCCATCAAGTCTGTTGCTGCTTAAGGGTCAGCAGAAGGCTGGTTGCACCCGATTGCGGGCACTCCCGTCAAAAAACCTGTTCCAATTCCGATGAGGTTGTGACAGCTTTGTCACACAACCCGCATCAACCTATGAAAAGACTGTCGTTCGTCATTTCCTCTCTCCTTGGTCTGGCACTTCCCACTCTTCAAGCGGCCAGCCCCCTCGTCATTTCAGAATTCATGGCAAGCAATACGCGCAGCCTGACCAACGCCAGTCAAACTTCGGACTGGATTGAGATTCAGAACGTCAGCACCAACACGGTGAACCTTCTGAACTGGTCGCTGACTGATTCTGCGAGCAACCCCACCAAGTGGATCTTTCCCGCCACGAACATCAATCCGGGTGCGTTCATGATCGTTTTCGCAACGACGCCGGAACGATCCGTGCCCGGAGCGGCGCTTCAAACCGGGTTTCAACTCGCGGCGGGCGGAGAGTATCTGGCGTTGATCGATCCGAATGGTGTTGTCGCGACGGAATTTGCCCCGGCGTATCCCCCGCAGACTCCAGACGTATCCTACGGCACCGCGGTGCTTACCCCAAGCGTTATCGCAGTACCGACCAATGCGCCGGCGAGGGTAACGATTCCCTCCAACGGCAACGACGGCACGAACTGGATGCTGGCATCGTTCAATGACAGCGCGTGGCGCGCGGGCACCAATGGGGTGGGTTACAGCGTCACGGCGAACACGCCGGTCCGGTCTCAGACCAAGACCGATGTGGGAACCTCGATGTCGAACGTCAACGCCTCGGCCTACATTCGCCTGCCGTTCGTGGTCAACAATCCGACCGAGGTTAAACTGATGACCTTGAAGATTCGCTATGACGATGGCTTCGCTGCGTTCGTCAATGGCGTTCCCGTGGTGCAGGCGAACGCGCCTGAAACGCTCACGTTCAATTCGGCTGCGACGAACACCCATTCCGCATCGACCTTGGAAGAATATCGCTTTGGAGCGCTGATGCTCCAGCCCGGGACGAACATCCTCGCGATTCAGGGGTTGAACCAGAGCGCAGCGGATATCGATTTCCTCGTCGCCTGCGAACTGATTCTCACCGGCGAACCTTCTCCAGCGCCCGGCCCGCTGTATTTCACGACGCCGACTCCCGGTGTGGCCAACTCCGGCGGCATCGCGAATCCCGGTCCGGCGATTTACGACGTTGCTCATTCGCCGAATGTGCCGCTCGACAACGACGACATTCAGGTGACACTCAAACTCTCTCCCACGTTCTTCGCGATCTCGAATGTCGTGATGCGTTATCGCGTGATGTTCGATGCAGAGGTCGAAGCACCGATGTTCGATGACGGGCAGCACGGAGACGGCCTTGCCGGAGACGGTCTCTACGGCGGGACCATCCCATCCACGATCTCGACAAACAGCCAGATGGTCCGCTGGTTTTTCCGCGCGACGGATGTTCGCGGCAACCAGTCGCGCTACCCGCTCTTTGCGAACCCGGCTGACTCGGCGGAATATCTCGGCACTATGGTGAACCCGGGTTATGTCACCAGCAAGCTGCCCATCTTCCACCTGTTCGCAGCCTCTGGTGTGCTTCAGGCGCCGCGCATCACACCGCAAACCTCGCAGACGGGGGCGGATTCCGAGAACGGCGGGCGTGTGGCGGTCTTTTACGACGGTGAACTCTACGACAATGTCCTGATGGAATTGCGCGGCAACACCTCGGCCGGGCAGAACAAGAAGTCTCACCGACTGGAGTTCAACCGCGAACACCTGTTCCGTCATCTCCCTGAGTTTCCACGAATCCGCAAGACCTCGTTCATGGCGGAGTTCCTCGATCCAGCTTACATACGGCAGCATCTCTCATTCTGGTTGCTGGAGCAGATGGGCGCGAAAGCACCGTTCTTCTATCCGGTCCGAGCCCAGCTCAACGGTCAGTTTTACGGACTGGTCTTCCACAACGATGTGATCGACGAGGAGCAGGTCGCACGCATGGGCTACGATCCGGCGGGCGCTCTCTACAAGGCGGTCGGCAATGCCCTTCCTTCGGAGAGCAGCACCGGCGTATTTCAGAAGAAGTCGCCGCCGCCACTTACCGACCACGCCGACTATCAGGTTCTCGTTCGTGCCATCAACGAAACCAATTTCCCGCCGGGACAACCCACTAATCTTGCCCAGCGTCGCGCCGCAGCCTACGACATGCTCGACATTCCGCAGGTCATCAACCACCTCGCCGGCGCGCGATGGTGCGCCGAAAACGACGACGTGTGGGCGAACATGTCCATCTATCGCGACACCTTCGGCGACGGTCTGTGGCGCATCATCCCGTTCGACATGAACGCTTCCTGGGGTCAGCGCTACGGCGGCATCACGCCGCTCGACGCCATCAACGACAGTTGCAAGAGCCATCCTCTGTATGGTGGCTCCACCATTATTGCCTGCGACGGGAGCAGCTATAACCGCATCTACGATACGATTATCGCCCTTCCTGAAACCCGCCAGATGCTGCTGCGCCGCATGCGCACGGTGCTGGATAACTGGGTTCTGGAGCCTGGAGTACCGGCGGAATCACGGTTGTTGGAGAGCCACATCCGGCACATGACGAACATGATCTGGACGGAGGCGTTCCTCGACCGTGCATCGTGGGGCTATTCGACGTGGACGGCGTCCAACAAGCCGCTAACCAACGCGATCAACGAACTCTTCAACGAGTTCATCAACCTGCGCCGCATTCATTTCAACGAGACTCACAGCATCGCCAACGGCGCCAAACCCATTGGCATCTATCGGACGAACAACGCGGGCATTCCGCTGACGCAACCAGCCAATGCCGTCATTCGCATCTTTTCGGCTGAGGTGAATCCGTCCGGGGGCAATCAATTGCAGGAATACATCTGCGTTACGAACCCCACGTCCCTCGCGCTTGATATTTCCGGCTGGAAGATTGGTGGCGGGGTGGACTTCACGTTCAGGCCCGGCACGATCATTCCGGATAACGGCGTCATCTATGTCGCGCGTGATTTGAATGGGTTCAAGACTCGCACGACCGAACCGCGTCGCGGCCAGGGCCTGTTCGTCATCGGCGGCTACAAGGGCCAGCTTTCCGCGCGCGGTGAAACCATTCTCATCACGGACACGATCGGTCGCCAGGTGGACAGCTTCACGACTCCAGACCTTTCGAGCGATCTGCAGAAGCATCTTCGCGTGACGGAGATTATGTATAATCCGGCTCCGGTGGCCGGAAGCACCAACACGGTCGAGGCTCAGGAATTTGAGTATATTGAGGTGAAGAACATCTCGGGAAGTGTCACACTGGATCTCAATGGAGTCCGCTTCGAGGGCGGCATTGACTTCGCCTTCTCCGGCAGTGCTGTCACCAGCCTGGCGCCGGGCGCGCGCGCGTTGGTGGTGCGGAACACGAATGCTTTCAACGCTCGTTATGGTGCGAGTCTCCCGGTGGCCGGCCAGTTTGCGGGTAATCTCGACAGTGCCGGGGAACGCATTCGTCTTGTGGACGCGGTCAACGAGGAGATTCACGACTTCAGCTACAACAACAAGTGGTATCCCGTCACCGACGGCCAGGGCTTCTCGCTGGTTGTCGTGGATGAAAACGCCGAGCCGGACAGCTGGGATAGCAAGGCGCAGTGGCGCGCCAGCGGTCAGCTGAGCGGTTCCCCTGGAAACAATGATCCCGCTCCGCCGGCCTTCGCGCGGGTCGTGGTCAACGAAGTTCTCTCCTCATCCCTGCTTCCCCAAGTGGACGTCATTGAGCTTCACAATCCTTCAGCCAGCGTCGCTGACATTGGCGGGTGGTATATCACCGACGATACGCTCACGCCGAAGAAGTATCGCATTCCAAATGGGACGACCATTCCCGCCGGCGGCTTTATCACCTTTGATGAATCGCAGTTCAACGCGGGCGGCCTTGGTTTCGCATTCAGTTCCAACAACGACGAGGCCTGGATCTATTCTGGAAACTCGGCCGGCGAACTGACTGGCTACGCGCAGGGCGAACAGTTCGGCGCGGGTGAGGTCGGTGTTTCCTTCGGGCGCTACACGAACAGCCAGACCAACACTTTCTTCGTGGCTCAATCTGCGCAGACCTTGGGTGCGGCCAACGCCGGTCCCAAGGTGGGTCCGGTCGTCATCAGCGAGATCATGTATCACCCGCTCGACATCGGAACGAACGATAATTCCGTGGACGAGTTCATCGAGCTTCGCAACATCACCGGCGCGGAAGTGCGCCTCTTCGATTCTGCGGCGCCGACCAATACGTGGAAGCTCACTGAGCTGGTGGACTTCACCTTCCCGCAGGGTGTTACCATGCCCGCGGGCAAGGCTGTGATCGTGGCGAATATTGATGCGGCGGATTCAGTCGCCGAGGCGGCATTTCGCGCGAAGTATGACCTGGCGGCCGACGTGCAGGTGTTTGGTCCGTATGGCGGCAAGCTGGACAATGCGGGCGGCCGCATCGAGCTGAAGAAGCCGGGCGTTGCCACGACCAACGGCGTGCCTTACATCATCGCAGACGAGGTCGAGTATCGTGATACCGCTCCATGGCCGGTCACGGCGGACGGTGGCGGCGCCTCCTTGCAGCGGTTGGTGGAATCAGCCTACGGCAATGACCCGACGAACTGGGTTGCGGTTGGTCCTTCGGGTGGCCTCTCGTATGTGCCCGGCGGTACGCCTCCAACAATCTTTACTCAACCGGCGTCTACCTCCGGTGTGGAAGGGCGTTCTGCCACCATGAGCGTTGTGGTTGAAGGCACGGCACCGTTCTTCTACCAGTGGCGTTTCAACGGCATCAACATCGAGGGAGCCAATGGACCCACTCTGACGTTGAACAATCTTCTGACACGCCAGGCAGGACTCTACAGTGTGACCATCTTGAACTCGGCCGGCAGCGCGCAAAGCGCCACGGCTGAGCTCACCGTGTTGTTGCCGCCTTCCATTACCCAGAACCCGGTCAGCCGTTCGGTTTACATCAAACCGGACCCGAAAGCGGCGAACCTGCCCAACGGCACGAACGTCACCTTCACCGTCGTGGCCAACAGTGTGAATTCCGGAGTCACGTATCAGTGGCAGTTTAATGGCGTCAACATCCCCGGAGCCAATCAATCCTCGTTGACGGTTACCAACGTGCAACTGGATGACGAGGGCGACTATCGATGTATCGTGACTGATTCGGTCGACACCGTTACCAGCGCGGCTGCGCGACTCGTGCCATGGATTGCGCCGGTGATTGTCCAGCGTCCCACCGACCTCGTGGTGGCGGCTGGAAGTGAATTCTCATTGAGCGTCGCCGTGACGGGAAATCCCAACCGGTTCGCCTACAGCTGGCGTCGTAATGTGGGGTCGGTCGTCATCAATACGAATTCGGGTGAGTACGGCACGAACTTCATCACGCTGAACACGACCAGCGCCTTGCTGAACCTGACGAATAACATTCTTTCGTCGAACTTCGTCATGCGCATCGTGGTTTACAATGACGCCAACACGGCCCCGGGCGCGACCACCACGTTCAACATCCGCGTCCTGGCGGACTCGGATCGTGATGGAATTCCGGATCTCGTGGAACAGGAGCTGGGGCTTGACACCAACAACGTCGCCGATGCGTCCGGCGACTTGGACAGCGACGGCATGAGCAACCGGGCGGAGTTCCTCGCGGGCACGGATCCGACGAACAGCCTGAGCTACCTCAAGATCGAGGAGAACATTTCGGTGGGTGCTGCGGCCGTTCAATTCGCCGCGATCTCCAACCGCACCTACTCGGTTCAATACACGGATGCCCTCGGTGCGCCTTGGCAGAAGCTGGCGGATGTGGCCGGTCGCGCCACGAACTTCGTGGCCGAGTTCGCGGACCCGAACTGGACCACCAACCGTTACTACCGCGTCGTGCTGCCACGGCAGCCGTAACCACAAGGCGAACAAAAGATTCAACAAGCCGGTCTCGCTGAGGGACCGGCTTTTTCTTTACCAACGCCCGCGAACTCCTTGCTTGGCAGTGGGACGCGCCATTTGCTTCACTGTCCTCGCCGAATGCGCCGACTCCACATCTTGATTTTGTCTTTTGCGTGCCTGCTGGGAACGTTGGCAGGCTCGCGCGCTGCAGAGGCGACAGTGAATCGTTTCGAGATTACGTCAGAGGAGAACAGTCTCTCATTTGATCTCGCCAGTGGAACGATCACCTATACCAACGGAGTAACCGTTCGGTATGGCGACGCGGTGTTGACGGCGAGGAAGGCCAGGCTCGATCAGGACTCGGGCCAGGTGCAAGCCGAGGGCCAGGTTCGCCTGCAGCAGGGGCCCGATGTCTGGTATGGCGAGCGCATGGAGTACAATTTCAAGTCGGGAAAGATCCTCGCCACGGAGTTCAAGGCCGGCCAGCCGCCGCTCTTCGTCAAGGGTTCGGCGCTCAGCGGAGATCAGACCAACAACGTCTACGTGCTGGCCGACGGCATTGTCACCACGGACGACTACGATCAACCCGGCTACCGCATCCGCACCAAATCCCTCACCATTGCGCCCGGCGACTACATCGAGTTCGAGGATGCGGTGCTGTATCTCAAGGACACGCCCGTCTTCTGGTTCCCGAAGTGGCGTCGCAACCTCAAGCGTCATCCGAATCACTGGGTGTTCGTGCCCGGTTACCGCAGCAAGTACGGGGCGTATCTGCTGACGACCTACGAGTGGTATTGGAACGAGCGACTCAGCGGTGCCGTTCATATTGATGAACGTTCGCGTCGTGGACTCGCCGCTGGTCCGGATGTGAGTTACAACATCCCGCGATTCGGCGAGGGAACCGCGAAGTATTACTACACGCACGACGAACGACCTGGCCGCGATGGTCGCGGGCCGGAGAACGATGAGGAACGGCAGCGTGCCTGGTTCACGCATCAAGGAATTCTCCGCACGAACCTGACCATCAAGTCAGCGGTCCGTTACCAGAGCGACTCCCAGATCGTCCGCGACTTCTTCGAGACGGAGCACAGGCAGAACACCCAGCCTAGCACGTTCGTCGAGCTGAACCAGATCTGGTCGAACTGGAGTCTCAATCTGCTCGCCCAGCCTCGCGTGAACGAGTTCCAGGAAACTGTCGAACGGCTTCCTGATCTCAAGCTCACCGGGCTGCGCCAGCAGATCGGTCCCACTCCGCTGTTCTACGAAAGCGAAAGCTCGTTCGGTTATTACCAGCGGAAGTTCGCCGTCGTGGACACGAACCGTAACGTCTTCGTCGATCCGGATCGGTTCGCTGCGATGCGCGGTGACACGTTTCATCAGGTGCTTCTCCCCTGGACCTTCTTCGGCTGGCTGAACATCACGCCTCGTGCCGGCGGACGCTTCACTTATTACGGCGAAGCGGATGGTCCCGGTGCAACGACGCTGGAAGAGGAACGCGCGGTGTTCAATACCGGTGCCGAGGTTTCCTTCAAGGCCTCGCGGACGTGGGCGGGCGTGAAGAACAAGTTCTTCGAGGTGGATGGCGTCCGGCACATCGTCATGCCCTCATTCAACTACGTCTACGTGCCGCGTCCCGGCGCGCCCCCGCGCAGGCTCCCGCAGTTCGACTACGAGCTGCCTTCGGCAGAGCTCCTCCCGATTTTGTATCCCGACTACAGTTCGATCGACGCCATCGACAGCCAGAACGTTCTGCGCCTCGGGCTGGAGAATAAACTGCAGACAAAGCGTCAGGACGGGGTCGAGAATTTTGTCCACTGGTCGCTCTACACCGACTGGCGCCTCAAGCCGCGCGAGGATCAAGAGACGTTTGCTGACCTTTACTCCAAGCTCGATCTGAAGCCGTTCCACTGGCTGATGCTGAACTCCGAACTGAACTACGGCATCAACCAGCGCGAGTGGGATCAGGTCAATCACTCGGCCACCTTTACGCCAAACGATACCTGGAGCTGGACGGTTGGTCATCGGTATCTCCGCAGCGGCGCTTTTTACGGCACCAATGTTGGAAACAACCTTCTCTTCAGCAGTGCGTATCTGCGTGTGAATCCCAACTGGGCCGCGCGCGCGATTCATTACTACGACGCCCGCGAACAGTTTGTGCAGAGCCAATCCTACACGGTTTACCGCGACCTCCGCAGCTGGACCGTGGCGTTGACCTTCCGAATTTTGAAAGACCAGGGCAGGTCTACCGACTACGGCGGGGCAATTACGTTCTCCTCAAAAGCCTTCCCGCGTTTCCAGGTTGGCGACGACGTCAACAAGCCGACGCAGTTGCTCGGATATTAGACCGATTCTCGGAAGTCATTTCCGGAGGCGAGGAGGCAGGAATTTCCTTGTACTTTCGAACGGGGTGTGGTTGAAGCTGGGTGTTGCGCGCGGCACTCGTAGATCCTAATGCCGAGAAAGCCACCCTCGATGAACTGAAGGTGGCGATGGAAGCCGCACCCAACAAGCGTTCCTACATCCGTCTGGCCGCCATCCGTTCGCTCCTGCTGGGCATCCAGCGGGCCACCCTTTGCCAGCAGTTCTGCCGCACCGACCGCATGGTGCGCCTGTGGATCGAGCTCTTCAACTCCGGCGGCATTGACGCCCTAATCACCCGGCCCCGTTCAGGCCGTCCGAGCGAGGTGAAGCTGGAGCGCGTGCGCGATCTGCTCCTGCCCGTGCTGGAAAATCCAACCACCGCCGCCAGTTGCACTGGACGGGTGTCAAACTCCATGGCCATCTCAAGGAACAATTGTCTATCGAACTGGGCCACAGCACCGCTGTGCGGCAGATGCTCATTTTGGACAACGCCTCCTGGCACAAATCGGCGCGATTGCTCCCTCCGGAAATGACTTCAGAGAAAGGGTCTAGGGTCTAGGCAGGGCATTTGACGTTTGCATTTTCAGAGGCTGAATTCTTCAATCGCGGCCATGTCGAATTTCCCAGCGCCGCTGGACCTCAAAAAAGTCAAAGTGTATCCGCTCGCCACGCGCAAGAGCATGGCGGCGATTGAGGATATCCTCGTCAAACCGGACTCTGCGCCCCCGCCGCTCGCGAATGACTTCCTGCGTGAGCGGGTTGAGCTTTGTGCGGAGCAAATCAAATCCGCGCGGAAACGGGGCGCGAGCGTGATGTTTCTCTACGGGGCGCATCTGGTGAAGAACGGCGCATCGGCTTTGGTGGACGCATTGATGGCGGGCGGCTGGATCACGCATCTCGGGACCAACGGTGCCGGGTCGATTCACGACTGGGAGTTCGCGTTCCAGAACTGGTCCACCGAGAGCGTCGAGGAGAATGTCGCCACCGGAACGTTCGGCACCTGGGACGAAACGAGTCGCAGCATTCACCTTGCGCTGCTCGCCGGCGGGCTTCGCGGCGAGGGATATGGTGTTGCGCTCGGCAGGTTGATCAATGATGACGGCGTCACGTTGCCCACGACGGCTGAGTTGGAAAAAGTGCTGCGCGATGAACCGGCGAATCCGTTGTCGCCGGCGCGCGCCGAGCTGTTGATCGCAATGCGGGAGTTGAATCTTCCGTCGGGCCGCATCGAGGTGAAGCATCCGTGGAAGCACACGTCGATCTTTGGAAACGCGTTCCGGCACGGCATTCCCATCACGGTTCACCCTGGCATCGGCTACGACATCATTTCGAATCACCCGATCTTCAACGCGGCGGCGATTGGTCGCGCGGCGGGCGTTGATTTCCGACTCTTCGGAACGGCGGTGGACGGGTTGGATGATGGCGTGGTGTTGTCCGTCGGGTCCGCGATCATGGCGCCGCAGGTGTTCGAGAAGAGTCTCAGTTGCGTGAACAATCTCCGGCTTCAGGCGGGACGGAAGATCGTTCACGGTCACAACATCTACGTGGTCGACTTGCAGGACGGCGGGAACTGGGACTGGACGAAGGGCGAGCCGCCGAAGGAGAGCCCGGCCTACTACCTGCGCTTCTGCAAGAGCTTCTCGCGGATGCACGGCGCAATGCATTACCTGCAATGCGACAACGTCGCGTTCGTTCACAACCTGCTTCACCGGCTCCGCGCATGACCTTGGAACGCTTTCAGGAGATCAGCGCACAGTATTCCGATTTGCGCATCGCGATCGTGGGGGACTTTTGTCTCGATCGCTATTTGGAGATCGATCCGGCGCGGCAGGAGATTTCCATCGAGACCGGGCTTCCCGTTCACAATGTCACCAATGTTCGCAGCCAGCCGGGGGCGGCGGGGACGATCCTGAACAATCTCGTCGCGCTCGGGGTCGGCGAGATCTATCCGGTTGGTTTCTGCGGCGAGGATGGCGAGGGCTACGAGCTGCGCCGATCGTTGCTCGCGCGGCGTGGGGTGAACCTAGATTACTTCGTTGAAACCGACCTGCGTCGCACCTTCACCTATTGCAAGCCGCTGGTGATGACGCCGGGCAAGGCGCCGGCGGAATTGAACCGTCTCGACAGCAAGAACTGGACGCCGACGCCGGCCATCCTGCAGGGACGTTTGATTGATTGTGTGGGCCGGCTCGCGGCACAGGTGGACGCGATGATTCTCATGGATCAAGTCGACATCCCGGAGACGGGTGTCGTCACGTCGAAGGTGCTGGAGGCGATTGGTGCCGTGGTGAAGGAATTGCCGGAGCTGATGATTCTTGCCGACAGCCGGCGTGGGCTGCGTGGGTATCCGCGCGTCGCGCTGAAGATGAATGCAGCGGAGCTCGCAGCGTTGACCGGCTCAGGACCCAAGCTTGACATCGCCGCAATTCAGCAGAGTGCGGCGGCTTTGGCGCGGGAGAAGGATCGTCCGGTGTTCGTGACGCTCGCCGAGCGTGGCGTGGTCTGCTCATCGCCGTGGACGGAACCGACCCATGTTCACGCGCTGCCGGTTCGCGGCGAGATTGACATCGTTGGAGCAGGGGATTCCGTGACGGCGAATCTGACGGCAGCGATCGCGAGCGGCGCCACGTTGCGCGAAGCCAGCGAGATCGCGATGGCGGCTTCATCGATCGTGATTCATCAACTCGGCACGACGGGCACGGCAAGGGTGCCGCAGATTGCGGAATTACTGGGGTAACTTTGCTTTACACTCCGGGTTGAACCTTTCTCTGCAGACGTTGTCGACTGTGTATGAAATGGAGCAATTGTATTTTCCTCGGAGTGGTGGCGTGGCTGGGGGTGGGATGCAGTATAAAAAGGATTCACGATGATCCTCGATACTTTGGCGGGTTTAGGACCGATATTCAGTACGTAACACAGTTCGAGACGATCGTCACGGATGACAAACCGCTCTATCATTCACCATTTTACTCACCCGCCCGGCTTTATCTGGTGGCGGCAGGTAGCAGGGGCGCAATCAACTCCACGCAAGGAAAGTTTATCAAGCGTAGGGAGCGGCGGGTGAGTGAAATTGCCCGATTACCTGTTGGGACGCGCGTAAAATTCGTGGGCGTCGAAGTTGTTTCTCATACGTCAGAAACGCTGGGTGATGCGCTACCGTACGTTCAAATACTTGATGGGCCGTATCAAGGCAAAGAGGCATGTGCTTTTTACCTCTGCAGCGGAATCTCTGCGATGGTAACGGTTTCGAAAGGAGGTGAGGTTAGAGTGTTTTCTCCACGCGAACTATTTTTACTTCCCGTAGAGCGCCCACGATGAAACCGCGGCGTCAGGTATCGACCTTCTTCCCGCACTCCTGACAAAACTTCGCTTTCGGCGCGCATTCGGTTTGGCAGGAGCGGCAGGTGTGGAGTTGTTTCGATGCGCGATGTCCGATCATCAAGTTCCGGATGTAGGGAATCCAAGTGAACGCGTAGGCGAAGATGAAGACGGAATCGCGTTGGTAAAATAGCGCGTAAGTCAGCAGGCAGCCGGAGCCGGTCAAACTCAGCCACCAAAAGGCATCAGGGATGACGACGCGTTTGTGTTTCTCGGTTGCCCACCATTGCACAATGAAGCGCGAGGTGAAGAGGACGTTACCCATCCAGCCCACGACCTTCCACGCGTGCCATTCGATGCCGAGAAACTTTCCGCCCGGCATTATAACGTTCGTCAGCCAATCCATACGGATATGAGTTTTAGAGCGCTGACTTCAGGAGGCGAGTTGGAATCTTGTCTCCAGGGCGCGCGCGGAGCTCACAGCAAAGTTACGCCTTCGCGTAGGCTTCCATCCCGACGCAGGAGCAGATGACGTTGCGATCGCCGAAGACGTTGTCGATGCGGCTGACGGGGGGCCAGAATTTCCACTCGCGCAGGCTGCGCACCGGGAACGCCGCCGCTTCGCGGGCGTAGGGACGATCCCATTTGTCACTCGTGACGACTTCCGCGGTGTGCGGCGCGTTCTTCAGGACGTTGTTCGCTTTATCGGCGGCGCCGGATTCCACGGCGGTCATCTCGGCGTGGATGGCGATCATGGCGTCGCAGAAACGATCGAGCTCGTACTTCGATTCGCTCTCGGTCGGCTCGACCATCAATGTGCCGGCCACTGGCCAGCTCAAAGTGGGCGCGTGGAACGAGTAATCCATGAGACGCTTCGCGACGTCCTCGGCGCTGGTGAGCTTGAAGTTACGCAGGTCGAGAATGCACTCGTGTGCGACGAGCCCGGCGTGACCTTTGTAGAGCGCGGGGAAATATTGCTCTAGGCGCTTGGCGACGTAGTTTGCGTTGAGGATGGCGTACTTCGTGGCGTCCGTCAGGCCGTCCGGTCCCATCAGGCGGATGTACATCCACGGGATGAGCAGGATGCTCGCGCTGCCCCACGGTGCGGCGCTGATCGGGCCGATGCCTTGCGCGCCGCCGGTGGTGACGAGCGGATGCTTTGGCAGGAACGGCGCGAGATGTTTCGCGACGCAAATCGGGCCGACGCCCGGACCGCCGCCGCCATGCGGGATGCAGAAGGTCTTGTGGAGGTTGAGATGGCAGACGTCCGCGCCAATCGCGCCGGGGCTGGTGAGGCCGACTTGCGCGTTCATGTTCGCGCCGTCCATGTAAACCTGGCCGCCGTTCGCGTGAATCGTCTCGCAGATCTCGCGAATGGTTTCCTCGAACACGCCGTGCGTGCTCGGGTAAGTCACCATCAAGCAGCTCAAGTCGTCCTTGTGCTCGGCGGCCTTGGCCTTGAGGTCGGCGACGTCGATGTTGCCGACCTTGTCGCACGCGACGGCGACGACCTTCATGCCGGCCATCACAGCGCTGGCGGGGTTCGTTCCGTGCGCGCTCGTGGGGATGAGGCAGATGTTGCGCGCGCCCTGGCCGCGGCTCTCATGCCACGCGCGAATGACGAGCAGGCCGGCGTATTCGCCCGCACTGCCGGCGTTCGGCTGGAGCGAGGTCGCGGCGAAGCCGGTGCATTCCGCGAGCCACGCCTCGAGGTCCTTGAAGATCTTCTTGTAGCCCTCGGCCTGCCAGGAGGGCGCGAACGGATGCAACTTACCGAATTCCGGCCACGTCACCGGGAACATCTCGGCGGTGGCGTTGAGCTTCATCGTGCAGGAACCGAGAGGAATCATGCTCGCGGTGAGCGAGAGGTCGCGCGATTCGAGACGGCGGATGTAACGCAGCATCTCCGTCTCGCTGTGGTAGCGGTTGAACGTCGGATGCGTGAGGAACTTGGACTGGCGGGCGGCGTTGCCCGTGATGCGTGAGGCATCGCCGGCGACGAGTGATTCGATCGTGAACGCCGCGCTTTTGCCGTCGTTGAAGATCTTAACGAGCGTTTCGAGTTCATCGATGCCGCACGTTTCGTCGAGGCTGATGCCGACGTTCTGCGCATCGAACACGCGCAGATTCACGCGGCGCTCCTCGGCGGCTTTCACGATGTCCTTCGCGTGCTTCGAACCGAGGTTGACCTTGATCGTGTCGAAGAAACTTTCGGTCGTGACTTCGTAGCCGAGCTTCGTCAGCGCGTCGGACAAAACACGCGTCATGCGATGCACTCGCTTGGCGATGGCCTTCAAGCCTTCGGGTCCGTGGTAAACGGCATACATGCTCGCGATGACGGCGAGCAGCACCTGCGCGGTGCAGATGTTCGACGTGGCCTTCTCGCGGCGGATGTGTTGCTCGCGGGTCTGGAGCGTGAGACGCAGGCCGGCGCGACCTTGCGCGTCCTTGCTGACGCCGACAAGACGACCGGGCATGGAGCGCTTGAACGCATCGCGCGTGGCGAAGAACGCCGCGTGCGGTCCGCCGTAACCGAACGGGACGCCGAAGCGTTGCGAATTGCCGACCACGATGTCCGCGCCGAATTCACCGGGCGGCGTGAGCAGTGTGAGTGCGAGCAAGTCAGTGGCAACGACAGCCAGTGCGTTCGCGGTGTGGGCCTTCTCGATGAAGGCGCGGTAGTCGTGAATCGTTCCGTCGGTGGCCGGATACTGCAGCAGCACGGCGAAGGGATTCTTCGCGAAGTCGAACGCATGATGATTCCCGACGATGACAACGATGCCGAGTGCCGCGAGACGCGTGCGCACGACTTCGATGGTCTGCGGATGGCACGATTCGGAGATGAACACTGGTTGGGCGTCCGTGGCGTTCTTGATGCCGTGCGCCATCGTGATCGCTTCGGCGGCGGCGGTGCCTTCATCGAGCATCGAGGCGTTGGCGATCTCCATGCCGGTGAGGTCCATCACCATCTGCTGGTAGTTCAACAGCGCTTCGAGACGGCCCTGCGAAATCTCCGCCTGATACGGCGTGTATTGCGTATACCAGCCGGGGTTCTCGAAAATGTTCCGCTGAATAACGCCGGGCAGAATGGTGTCGTAGTAACCCATCCCGATGAACGACCGGAACACCTGGTTCTGCGCCGCGATGCCGCGGAGCTCGTTCAACAGGCCGTGTTCACTGCGCGCGGCGGGGACATTGAGCGGCTTCGTGGCGCGGATGCTGTTCGGCACCGTCGCGTCGGTCATGGCGTCGAGCGACGAATAGCCGCAGACCTTGAGCATGGCGGCGGTTTCTTTAGCGTTCGGCCCGATGTGGCGGGTGATGAAACGGTCAGTCCAAGGGAAAGGATTGGCGGCGGTGTTGGTCGTATTCACAGTGTAAAAATCCGGCGAAGTCGGGTTCTCGCTGACCACGAAATCGAGTCGCAACGTTAAGTCCGAGAGGTGCCATTGCAAGATGGATTTCAGCGCAACGACAGCTTGGACTGTTTCTAATGTTCAGGTTTAGTTGGTCGCGTCGTCGTGGTTGGTGAACGTGGCCGCGTTTCGGTGAATAGCGGCCGGAATTGATTCGTTGAAAGTGCTCATGCGTTTCCTTTGTTCCATTGCTTTGATGATCTCCGTTTTGGCGTCGGGCCGGGCGGCGGAAAGCCATTCCACCAACACCGCGCTCGCGGCGGACCTAAAGAAGTTCAAGCTTGCGCCGGGCTTGAAGGCGGAAGTCGTGGCTGCCGAGCCGCTCCTGCAGAACCCCGTCGCGTTCTCCATCGATGGTCGGGGACGTTTCTTCATCGCGGAATCGCATCGCTGGGCGACGTCGGTCTTTGACATCACCAAAGAGACGCCGTGGTTGCTGGACGATCTCTCCTTCCGCACGGTGAACGATCGCGCGGCGTTTCTCGCCCGGCAGTTCGCCACGAACTTCGCCGTGCTGACGAATGACTCGGAGCTCATCCGGCTCGTCGAGGATCGGGACGGCGATAGCGTTGCCGAAACGTCGTCCGTATTCGCCGATGGTTTCCGCGAGTCGACGTCGGGCACGGCGTCCGGCGTGCTGGCACAGGGAACGAACGTGTGGTTCACGTCGATTCCAGACCTGTGGAGATTTAGTGAGACAGTAAACAGTGGGTCAGTAATCAGTAATCAGTCTGGGACGCGCGCACCCACTTCGCGGATCGTCGCGGGCCGCCGACTGAACACTGATTCACTGATTACTGATCTACTAGCCACCGGCCTCGGCGTTCACATCAGCGTCAGCGGTCACGATGTCCACGGACTCATTCGCGGACACGATGGGCGCATCTACTTCAGCTTCGGCGATCGCGGCGTGTGCGTGACGAATCGCGAGGGAGTGGTGCTGGACGTTCCGGACACCGGCGGCGTGCTGCGCTGCGAGCCGGACAGTCGCAACCTCGAAATCTTTTGCACCGGCCTGCGCAATCCGCAGGAGCTCGCGTTCGATGACTACGGAAATCTCTGGACCGTGGACAACGACACCGCTGGTGCAGACCCGTGCCGCGTGCTGCATCTTGTCGAAGGTGGCGACTACGGCTGGCGCGCAAGCTATCAGCACATGAAAGGTTTCGGTCCTTGGGTGAGCGAAGAAATGTGGCACGGCGGACTCGACGGCATTCTCCCGCCTGCCGGTACCGTTTCGCAAGGCCCAGCTGGGCTCGCCTTTTATCCCGGCACGGGACTCACGCCCCAGCTCGCAGGTAAATTTGTTCACGCGGATTTCCCCGGCGGGATCTGGGCTTACAGCGTGAAGCCGCGCGGCGCGAGCTTCGAACTGGCCGACAAGGAAAAGATTCTCTGGAACTGCTGGCCGACGGACGTGGACTTCGGTCCCGACGGCGCGCTCTATTTGCTCGACTGGGTCGAGAGTTGGGTGCGCTCCGGCAAGGGACGCATTTATCGCCTGGTATCAACCGGGGAACTCGGAACGCGAAACGCGGAACAAGTTGCCGAAGTAAAACGTTTGCTCGGCGCAGGCATGGCCAAGCGCAGCGAAAAGGAACTGCTTGGGTTGCTCGGTCATGAGGATCGGCGCGTAAGGCTTGAGGCGCAGTGGGAACTGGCGGGGCGAGGGCGCAATTCGTTCGAAGGACTGCAGCGGACCGCGTTCAAATCCAAGAATCAGTTCGCGCGGATTCACGCGCTCTTGGGCATTGGTCAGATCGCTCGCGCGGTTCCTATTTCCGGGAACGATGATTTGAGTGACGAACTGTTCGGAATGATTCCGCTGGTTACCGACGAGGACCACGCGGTCGCAGGGCAAGCCGCGCGAGTTATCGCGGATGCGCAGTTATTCCAAGTCGACGTGATGCTGGCCGAGGTATTGAGCAATTCACCTCCGGCGCTGGAATTTCAGGCAGCGATGGCCTACGGCACGATCATGCACAGCGGGCAACGCGGAAGCTTCAGCTCGCAGCAAAGGGCGGCTCAATGGCTCGCCGACAAAGTTCCTCAAGCGCGCCGACTCGCAGAGAAACTGGTGACGCCAGGTCTCACCTTCCACCCGGGCTGGGCAGAGACGACTCATTACCTTTCGGAGAACCACGGCGCGGACTTGTTCCTTCAACACGCAGGTGTGCGGCATTGGTACAAGCTCGAGGCGCTTGAATCTCGCTGGCTAGGCTACACTGGGCTGTCGATGCCATTCGCGGGTCGCACCGCAGGTCACCAATCACCTGCCGTGAAGCGAGCAGCAATCTTGTCGCTGGGGCTCTGGACCAATTCGTTGGTCACGAATATGTGGGTCGAACCGGATCCTGATCCCGGCGTGGTGCTCCAAGCGGCGCGAACGATAATCGCCTGCCCAGTGGCAGAAGCGTTTCCAGCACTTGCCCGACTCCTCGACGACCCGTGCTTCCGCGATCCGAACTGGGGTGCCGCTGCGCTCTCGAACCTCACGCCCGTCGGGCCGTTCTCGGCGAATGTGCGTCCGCCGCGCGATCAGGTGTTGCTGCGGGCGTTGAACGCGAACTTCCGCGTTGGCGAGGCGATGAATGCGGAGGCGCTGGTCCGGTTTGCACAGGGCACGCCAATGTCCGCGGGGCTTCGAGCAGAGGCGTTGTTTCTCCTCGGTGCGTGGGAAGTGTTGCCGGCGAAGGTAGGTGATTTGCCGATTAAGCCGACGAAAGACCCGAATCACGGCGCGGTGCCGACGGTGAATCCCGAGAACTGGCCGGGCTGGTTTGATCGCGTGGTGGGCCTCTATCGCCCGCTGCCGCCGCGACCCGCCGATGACGCCCGCCGCGCGCTCGCGCCGCACATCGCCGGGCTGCTGTCGGACAGGGAATTGGTAGTTGCTCAAGCAGCCTTAGACGCGGCGGTGAAGCTGCGTCTCATGAACGCCGCGCCAGCGATGCTGACACTGATGCGTTCCACGGCGACGCCCGCGTCCTTGCGCAAGCAGATTCCCGGCGCACTCGCGGCGTTGGACGCTACGGAACTCGGCGAGGCGACCAAGCTGGCCTTGGCCGAGAGCGATCCGGCGATTCGCACGTCGGCCTTGCCGCATCTCGGAAGACTTCGCAGCGACGAGGCGGTTCGGATTCTCAGCGAGATCGTGACGGTCGCGGTCGGAGCGCCGAACTCCGATTCGGCGCGCCCCGAAACTGCGAGGAATTCACGCCGTGCTGGAAGCCGGCGCTCCGACGATGACACGCGGCTCGCCCAGGCGGCATTTGCTGCGCTGGGCGGAATCGATTCACCGGGGGCGGATGCGGTGTTGCGCGCAGAGATGAAGCGGTTGGTTGCCGGTGAATTGAATCCGGCGTTCGAGCTGGAGTTGCTGGAAGCGGCGGCGCGACGCAGTGATCCGGAAATCAAATCCTCGTTGGCGAGTTTTGAGGCGGCTCGAGTGAAGAATGCTGCGCTGGGAAGCTGGCGCAGTGTGTTGTCGGGCGGCGATGCGGAGCGCGGCAAGGCGATCTTCTTTGAGAAGGTGGAAGTGCAGTGCTCGCGTTGTCATGCGGTGAAAGGACAGGGTGGGACAGTAGGGCCGAAGCTCGATGGCATCAGCAAGCTGCGTAGCCGTGAGTATTTGCTGGAGGCGATCGTATTTCCGAATCGAGCGGTCGCGGCGGGCTTCGAGAATGTCATGGTGAAGCTGAAGAACGGCGCGGAGCATTTCGGACTGGTGAAGAGCGAGGACGACAAGGAGCTGCGCTTGGAATCGCCGGAGGACGGTGCGCTGAAGATCGCGAAGGCCGACATCGTGACGCGACAGCGCGGGTTATCGGCGATGCCAGAGGGGTTGGGTCAGGCGTTAAGCCGACGTGAAGTTCGCGACTTGGTGGAGTATCTGGCGGGGCTGAAGTAGGCGCGACTGGTTTTCCCGATTGACGCGGGCGCGGCGTTTGCGTTGCACTGGCGCGCATGATTCCACGACTTCATTCCATCCGACGGGTTTCCTCGACGGCGGCTTTTCTTCTCGCGGCGTTCTGTGCGCAGGCCGACGTAAAGCTGCACAATCTCTTCACGGACCACATGGTCTTGCAGCGCGACATCGCGGTTCCGGTTTGGGGCTGGGCCGATGAAGGCGAGAAGGTGACGGTGGAGTTTCGCGGGAAGAAGGTTTCCGCCACGGCGAAGAACGGCAAGTGGATGGTGAAGCTCGGGAAGCTCAAGGCGGGCGGGCCGGATGAACTCAAGGTTACTGGCAAGAATACGATCACGCTGACGGATGTTCTGGTGGGCGAAGTGTGGCTGGCGAGTGGCCAGTCGAACATGGAGTGGCCGATGCGCGCGTCGTATCAGCCGTTTGGCGACATTCTCGCGGCGAACAATTCAAAGCTGCGCCTCTTTACTGTTCCGAAGCTTAAGGCGAATGAGCCGGTCGACAATGTTGCTTCCGCGTGGGCTGAGACGTCGCCGTCGTCGGTCTCGAATTTTTCGGCGGTGGCCTACTACTTTGGGATGAAGTTGCAGAAGGATCTCGGCGTTCCGGTCGGGATGATTCACACCTCCTGGGGCGGTTCACCCGCAGAAGTCTGGATGCGCGACGGAGTGCTCAGTGAGAATTCGGAATACAAACGGGACATCGTGGATGCGTTTGCGGCGCAATTGCAGAAAGTGGAGGAAGCGGTGGCGCAGTGGGAGAAGGAGCGCGATCAGGCGAAGGCGGATGGCAAGACGTTCACCAAACGAAAACCCGGCGTGGGCTGGAAGCCGAGCGAGCTCTACAACGGGATGATTGCGCCGCTGGTTCCGTACGCGATCAAGGGCGCGATTTGGTATCAGGGCGAATCCAACGCCGGTCGCGCGCACCAGTATCGAACGCTGTTCGTGGACATGGTGAAGAACTGGCGCAACGACTGGAACCAGGGCGATTTCGCGTTTCTCCAGGTGCAACTCGCGCCGTTCATGCCGGTGAAGGATGAGCCGGCGGAGAGTAACTGGGCGGAGCTGCGCGAGGCGCAGATCCACGCGACGAAAGTGTTGCCGAAGGTCGGCGCGGTTTCGATTCTCGATTACGGCGATCCGAAGGACATCCATCCGGTCTGGAAACGTCCGGTGGGCGAACGTCTCGCGTTGGCCGCGCGCGGCATTGCCTATGGCGAGAAGTTCACGTGGAGTGGTCCGCAGTATCGCAGCGGAAAGATTGACGGCGACAAGGTAACGCTGAGCTTCGACTTCGTGGGCGAAGGATTATTTGGGGCGGCCTCGCGTGCGGACAAGGTTCCTCCGGGCAAGCAAGGCGACGGCATTGTGCTGAACTATAATTTGAAGAAAGGCTGGGTGAACGCGCCGCTGACCGGATTCGCGATCGCCGGCGAGGACGGGAAGTTTGTATGGGCGAACGCGGAGATCGTCGGTGACAAGATTGTGGTGAGCAGTCCTTCGGTCGCGAAGCCGGTAGCGGTCCGTTATGCGTGGGCGGATTGTCCGGTGGCGAATTTGTACTGCGCGCGTGGCATGAACGAGGAGCCGTTGCCGGCTTCGCCGTTTCGCACGGACAACTGGCCGATGATCACCGCGCCGAAAACGGAGGCGAAGAAGTGAAGTTCGCGTTCGGCTGGGCTGCTTGGGTGGCGCTGGCGCTGGCGTTCACAGGCTGCGTCTCTCCGAAGAGGCCGGTGGATGTGAGTTCATCGATTGGGCCGGTGTTGAAGAGCGAGTTCATCTACGAAACTGCTCCATACCCAGCGTGTCATGCGTCCACGATCGAAAGCACGCCGGCTGGATTGGTCGCGGCGTGGTTTGGCGGGACTCACGAAAAGCATCCGGATGTCGGCATCTGGGTTTCGCGCCACGACGGGACGAAATGGCTGACGCCGGTCGAGGTCGCGAATGGCATCCAGGCCGACGGCAAGACGCGGCATCCGACGTGGAATCCCGTCTTGTTTCAGGCGAAGGACGGTCCGCTGCTGCTGTTCTACAAGGTCGGCCCGAGTCCGTCGCGTTGGTGGGGCATGCTCATCAAGTCCAGTGACGGCGGGAAGACGTGGTCATCTCCGCAGCGATTGCCAGACGGTATCCTCGGTCCGATTCGCGCGAAGCCGGTGCTGCTCGCGGACGGCACGCTCCTCTGCCCGTCGAGCTCGGAGCACGACGGCTGGCGGGTCCACATGGAAATGACGCGTGACCTCGGCGCTACGTGGACGAAGACGGACGCGTTGAACGATGGGAAGGAATTCGGCGCCATTCAGCCCACGGTCCTGTTTCATCCAGGCAATCGCCTGCAAGCGCTGAACCGCAGTCGACAGGGACGAGTGACGGAAATTTGGTCGGAGGACGGAGGGAAAAAGTGGAGTTCGATGAAAGCGACGTCGCTGCTGAACCCGAGCGCGGGCATTGATGGCGTCACGCTAAAGGATGGTCGCAATCTCCTCGTATACAACCCGGTGTCGCGCGGTCGCACGCCGCTGGTGCTCGGACTCTCGACAGACGGCAAGGAGTGGCGGACGGTGCTGACGCTGGAGGGCGAACCGGGTGAGTATTCTTATCCGGCGATCATTCAGGCTCCCGACGGGAAGGTTCACATCACCTACACCTGGCAGCGGAAGAAGATCCGGTATTGGGCGGTGGATCCGGCGAAGCTTTGACTGCCTGACTGCGGCGCTGGAGATTTGAGATTTGAAATTCACGATTTCAAATCCATGCTCTCGCCCATGTCGAACGAACCGTTGCTCCAGTTGGAGCTTCCCGGAATCAACAAGCTGAAGAGCGGCAAGGTCCGCGAGATTTTCGATCTCGGAGACGCCTTCCTGCTGGTCGCCACCGATCGCATCTCCGCCTTCGATTGCATCATGCCGAACGGCATCCCGCGCAAGGGTGAGGTGCTCACGCAACTCTCGCACTTCTGGTTCGAGAAGTTTTCCTCGCTGATCCCAAATCACCTCCTCGCGAAGGCCAACGATCCGCTGCCTGCGAATTTGAAACCCTTCGCGGCTCAAGTGGCGCGCCGCAGCATGATCGTCAAGAAGGCGAAGCCGTTGGTCATCGAATGCGTGGTGCGCGGTTATCTGGCCGGTTCCGGTTGGAAGGAGTATCGCCAGAGCCAGACGGTCTGCGGGATCAAGCTGCCGGCGGGATTGCAGGAATCGTCCGAATTGCCGGAACCAATCTTCACGCCTGCCACGAAGGCGGAGTCGGGTCACGACGAGAATATCTCGTTTGCCGAGGCGGCGAAGTTGGTCGGTGCGGACATCGCCGAACAGGCACGTGCGGCGAGCCTCAAGATTTACTCGCAGGCACGGGCCTACGCGCGGCAGCGCGGCATCATCATCGCGGACACGAAGTTCGAGTTCGGGATGTTCGATGGAAAACTCATTTTGATCGACGAAGTGCTCACGCCGGATTCCTCGCGGTTCTGGCCGGCGGATCAGTATCAGCCGGGTCGAGGACAGCCGAGCTATGACAAACAGTTCGTGCGCGACTATCTGGAGACGCTCGATTGGGACAAGACCCCGCCCGCTCCTGCGTTGCCCGCGGACGTCGTGGCGAAGACGCAGGCAAAGTACTTTGAGGCGTTCGAGAAGCTGACGGGCCAGCCGCTGCCGGGTTGAACAGAAGGCGCCTTCGTCATGGAAAAGCTCATCCCAGCCGAACCGTTCTTCTCCAGCCTTCAACCTGCTGCACTTGGCCTGCCGCATCTGATCACGGCGATTGACGCCGATTTGCTCGGTAAGATTGTCCACATGACGAAGTCCAAACCCGGACTGTGGGGCGTCGCGGCACCCTTTGATGAGAATGATGTGTTCGATCGCGCCCGCGAGTCGGCGCCGTTCTCGGCCTGGGCGTTGCCGGCCAACCAGGCGGAGCTCCTCTCGTTCGGCTTGCTGGCGCAGGAGGCAGTTTTCGGCATCAAGCTGATGATGCTCGATGCGTCGTTCGATGAACCGACACTGGTCAAGCTGGCGACCACTTCGGGGGAACGGCTGGAGACGGGCGCTTACATCACGCATGGCTATCAGGACCTGCCGACTTTGGCGGAACTCGTGGAGCGATGCGAATGGGCGTTGATTCCCATCGGTGCGGAGCGGAGCAAGGCGCTGTTCATCACGAACCAGGAGAAGGGCGAATGGGTGGCGACGCTCAAAGCCTGGTGCGACCGGGACGGGCGCAATTGCGGTACGCTGCGAACAGACGGCGGCCAGCTGGTCATCGCGGAAACGTCGGCGCCGGAAAAGTATCGCGAGAACGCGATCGCTCATCGCATCGACCGGTTGCTCGGCGAGATGGACTGCTACTTCGGCGGGGTGGACGCTGATGCGCTGACGATTGTCCAGAAGCGCATCGAACATCGCGAGAAGTTGCAGCAGGACATTGCGCGCTCCAAGCGCGGCGGGGCGGGGGCCTAACTCTTCCCGGCCATGCAGGAACTGGTCGAGGATTTCATCCAGTATCTCCGCAACGAACGCGGACAATCGGAGAATACCCAAAAGACCTACTTCGCGCTCTTGAACAAGTTTCTTGTCTGGGCGGCTGCTGAAGGATTGAAGAATTGGCGTGAGGTAGACCTGAATCACCTCATGCGCTTCCTGCAATACGAGCGTGAGCGGGCTTTGGAGAACCAGCCAGAGGAAAGCACGCGGCGGTTGAGTTCAGAAAGTGTCTATCTCGAGATTGCCGCGCTGCGCGCGTTCTATCGCTGGGCGGAGACCGAGAAGCTTCTCCCCATTAACGCTGCGGAAAACCTCTCGCTGCCGCGGCGATGGAAGCGATTGCCGAAGGCGCTGACCAACGAAGAAATCTCCCGCCTGCTCGCTCCGCTGGTGCCGGAGACGCCTTCGTCCCTCTGCGATCAGGCGATCCTTGAGCTCGGCTACGCGTCCGGTCTTCGCATCTCCGAGTTGCGCACGATTCGGCTCGAACAACTGCAGCTCGAAGCAGGGTTCATCAACGTCATCGGCAAGGGGAACAAGGAACGCGTGGTGCCGCTGGGGCGCGCGGCGAACGAAGCCTTGCAGCGTTATCTGAGTGCGGGGCGGCCTAAGCTCGTCGGACGCAAGACGCCGTCAAATGTCTTCATCACGACGCGCGGCACGGCGTTCTCGCGGGTGACATTGTGGAAGCGAATCAAGGACCGAGTTCGGCACGCCGGTATTGAGCGAAACATCACGCCACACATGCTGCGGCACAGCTTTGCGACGCATCTGCTGGAGCACGGTGCAGACTTGCGCGTGATTCAAGAACTGCTGGGCCACGCCAGCATCAGCACAACGGAGATTTATACCCACGTCGCCGGAAACCGGCTGCGCGAGGTGCACCGACGGTTTCATCCGCGGGCTTGAAGTGGAGGACGGCTTACTCGAAGTCGTAAATCACGACCTTCGCACAGTTCGGTTTGAAGGATTTCTCCACGAACTCGATGTGCAGCGGATGGACCTGGTAGTCGTCCTGCGCCTTTTTGTCCGTGAAGACGAGGTTCAGTGCCACCTGGTAAGATTGGTCGACCACTGGACGATGGCTGCCGACCATCTTGCCCATGTGAAAGCTGAGCACGCCGGGGATCGGTTTGAGATACTTCTCGCCGCCCGCGATGAGATCAGCGACAGCGTTGGGTTTGTCAGGATGGGTCCAGAAGATGACGACGTGCGAAAACATGTGATTGGCAGTTAAATTGTTCGCGGCGGAGAATGTGGATCGGGCCCGGACCGCGCAAGGAGGAAATCGCCGGCATCCATTGACTCGACAAGCGGCTGGCGCTCCTGCTTTTATCGCGGCTCGCGCATGAACGCACAGACCAAATGCCTCGTCTCGGGAGCCGCCGGTTTCATCGGCAGCCATCTCATCGACCAGTTGCTGGCGCGCGGCGCGACGGTGGTCGGCTTCGACAACATGCGGCTCGGACGTCGGGCCAACCTGGCCAATGCGCTGGGGAATCCGCGGTTCAAGTTCGTGGAGATGGACGCCAACGACGTTGCCAGTGTCAGCAAACTGGTGGCAGCGGAGTCGACGGACAAGCCCTTCGATGTCGCGTGGCACATGGCGGCGAACTCCGACATCCGCGCGGGCGTCTCGGATCCGGATGTCGATCTAAACTGCACCTTCCTCACCACCTACAATCTCCTGAAGGTGATGCGCGAGCACGCGATTCCGCAGCTGGCCTTCGCGTCGACTAGCGCGATCTACGGCGTTCATCCGGGCGTGTTGCACGAAAGCATCGGGCCGCTCTTTCCCATCTCGAACTACGGCGCGATGAAACTGGCCAGCGAAGCCGCCATCAGCGCGGCGCTGGAGTCCTACTTGAAGCGCGTGTGGATCTACCGTTTCCCGAATGTGGTGGGCAGCCGCTCGACGCACGGCGTGATCTATGACTTCGCGCAGAAGCTCAAGAAGACGCCGCACGAGCTGGAAGTGCTCGGCGATGGTTCGCAGGAGAAACCTTACCTCCACGTCACGCCCCTCATCGAAGCGATGCTCTTCATCGCGGACAACGCCACGGAGTCGCTAAACTGCTTTAACATTGGCAACGAGGATTCCATCTCGACGGTACGCTACATCGCGGAATCCGTGGTGAAGCGTCAGTCGCCGACGGCGAAGATTCGGTACACCGGCGGCAACCGTGGCTGGGTGGGCGATGTGCCGAAGTTCAGCTACTCGATCGAGAAGCTGCGCAAGCTCGGTTGGTCGCCGCGCATGACTTCCAATCAGGCCATCGATCGAGCGGTGGAAGAAATTGTCAGTGAAGTGTTATCCCACAACGCGTAGGCCGGGTTTGAAATCGATGAGAAACCTTTTTCCATCCTCACCCCTCACCCCGGCCCTCTCCCCGTTGAGGGGAGAGGGAGTCGCGTTGGACGCGCATCGAAATTTAGGGGCTTGCGGCCGCGTTCGAATCTCTTCCGACTTAACAGGCCCGAACAACCGAATCGCTGCGAACGCGGCCACCGGCGTCACTCGAATCAATTCATTTGCTCGCGCCCCCTCTCCCCTCAACGGGGAGAGGGCTGGGGTGAGGGGTGAGACCGCACGGAAGACCCCCGTGGTCGCAGGCCAAAGACCCGTCAACCAGCCCACATGACCGCGTCTCCTAGTTCGCTCGTGAAACTTGTCTGCCCGGCGTGCAAGGCGCCGATTGTTAGCGCGGGCGCGGATTGGCAATGCCCGTCCTGCCATCGTCCTTTCACGCGGAATCAGGGCATCCTCTCGTTTCTCACGCCCGAGGAACGCTTCAACGAAAGCGTCTTCGAAGCGAATCAGATCGAGGCATGGACCACGTCGGCGCGGTTGCGCGACCGGATTCGCTCCAGTGCGTTTCTGACGTTCATCAATCTCGTCCGCATCAAGTTCTCGTTGTCCGGACGCCGCGACCGGCTCTTCCGCGATGAGATGCTGCCGGGCGCGAGTCGCGAGCGGTTGATTCTCGATCTCGGCTGCGGTGGTGGACGTCATTACTTCTGCGAGTATGGCAAGGTCGTGGGCGTGGACCCGGTGCTGCCGCTGCTCCAGATGTCGGGAAAGATTTACGACGAGGTCTATCAGACGAGCGGTTTCAAGCTGCCGTTCGCGAACGAGAGTTTCGACTATGTGGTGTCGAGCGATGTGCTGGGTCACATCAGTTTCGAGAACAAGGATCTGCTCTTTTCGGAGATTCATCGCGTGCTGAAGAAGGGCGGCCGCACGGTGCATTGCAGCGAAGCGGACTCGAACAACATCTGGTATCGCTTCGCGCACAGGTATCCAGAGTTGTTCGCGGTTCATTTCGTGGACAAGCCGGGACACATCGGCATGGAACTGCCCACACAGATTCGCGCGCGGTTCATCAAGCACGGCTTCAAGGAGATTACCTTCCGCCGCTTGAACAGCACCATTCAGGAGCCGGGCACGTTGGTGGCGCTGTTCGATAATGAGTATCGCACGAAGTCGAAGTGGATCAGCGCGTGCGTGGCGATCGACAAGGTGCTGACCGCGAACTTCGCACTGCGCGAGGTGCAGAACTTCATTCTCGAATGGTTCGCGAAGGTCGAGGACTTGGTGATGCCGCTCGATACGACGTCAGGCGCGTTGATTGTGTATGAGAAGGTTTAGGGAAGTTGACTCGCCCTCACCCCGGCCCTCTCCCCCAGGGAGAGGGTGCGCGTTCATTGCGACGGTTGGTGGCATGCGTCTCGCCGCGTTTGAAATGCTTACGAGCGCGGCGAGCAGTCTGAGTTGTTCTTCGTGCATCCGTCGCGCTCCCTCTCCTGGGGGAGAGGGTTGGGGTGAGGGCGGTCCAATCCTCAGTGTTCGTTTCACTCCATGAAACAAGCCATCATCCTCGCGGGCGGCGCGGGCACGCGCTTGAAGGATCGTCTCGGCGACTTGCCGAAGCCGATGATTCCCATTGCCGGCAAGCCGCTGCTGGAGCATCAGGTCGAGCTGGCGAAGGCACATGGCTTCACTGACCTCGTCTTCTTCGTTCATTACCGCGCGGACCTCATCGAGAAACATTTCGGCGACGGATCAAAGTGGGGCGTGCGCATCCGCTATCTGACGGAACGCGAACCGCTCGGCACGGCTGGCGCGGTGCTCGCGGGAAGTGAGTGGCTGGCCGAACGCTTCGTCGTGCTCTACGGCGACACGATGGTGAACGTAGACTTGGGCCGCATCTGGAAGGCGCACGAGAACGCCAGGGCGGCCGCCACGTTGCTCCTGCATCCGAATGATCATCCTCTCGACTCGGACCTCGTCGAAGTGGACGCGAACTCGCGGGTGCTCGCGTTTCACAATCGTCCGCATCCGCAAGGGCGTTGGTATCAGAATCTCGTGAACGCCGGGCTCTACGTGCTGGAGAAGGGGGCGCTTCTGAAACACGCCTCCGCGGTTACGCATCACACTTCACGTATCACCGACTTCGGCAAAGACATTTTCCCCGCCATGGTGCGCGGTGGCGCGACGCTGCTCGGCTACAACTCGCCGGAGTTCATCAAGGACATCGGGACGCCGGCGCGCTACGACCGCGTGTGTGCGCAGTTCGCAAACGGCACCATCGCGCGCAGTTCGCTGGCGACGCCGCAGCGCGCGGTGTTCCTGGACCGCGACGGCACGCTGGTTCATGACCGCGATTGTTTGCGCAGCGCCGACGGTCTGGAACTGCTGCCGGGAGTTGCGGCGGCGGTGCATGACTTGAACCATCACGCGTGGCGGACGGTGGTGGTGACGAACCAACCGGTGATCGCGAAGGGTTGGTGCGATGAGGCGGAACTCCAGCGCATGCACAACAAGATGGAGACGCTGCTCGGACTGGAGCACGCGTTCCTCGACCGCATTTACTACTGTCCGCATCATCCGGAATCGGGCTTCGAGGGCGAGCGCCGCGAATTGAAGATTCGCTGCGACTGCCGCAAGCCAGGCATTGGCATGATTCAGCGGGCGGTAGCGGACCTGAATATCGACCTCGCTCAGAGCTGGATGATCGGCGACACAATGACGGACATGCAGACGGCCAAGAACGCCGGGTTGAGGTCGATTCTCGTGCGCACGGGCGCGGGCGGTGGTGATGGAAAGCAGGCGGCTACACCGGACTTCGTCTGCGATGACTTGCTGGCGGCCGTGAAGTTGATTCTTGAACAGGATGCGAAAAGCGCCGACAGGCGGTAGACACTTGAACGCATGATAATCAGTCGAACCCCACTCAGGATGAGTTTCGTTGGCGGCGGATCGGATCTGCCGGTGTTCTATCGCAAGTTCGGCGGCGCGGTGGTCTCCACGGCGATCAACCAGTTCGTCTACATCACCGTAAACAAAAAGTTCGACGAGAAAATTCGAGTCTCCTACTCGAAGACGGAAGAGGCGGGCACGGTCGACCGCATCAAGCATCCGCTCGTGCGCGAAGCGATGAAGCTGCTGAAGATTGACGGCGGCATGGAGATTACTTCCGTCGCGGACATTCCTGGTCGTGGCAGCGGGCTGGGCAGTTCGTCATCATTCACGGTGGGATTGCTGCACGCGCTCCATGCGTATGCGGAGCGTTACGCCAGCGCGGAACAGCTCGCGCGGGAGGCGTGCGAGATCGAGATCGAGCGTTGCGGTGAGCCGATCGGGAAACAGGATCAATACGCGGCGGCGTTCGGAGGGCTGAATTACATCCGTTTCAATGAGGACGACTCGGTGAGCGTCGAGCCGATTCTCTGCAAGCGCGAGACGTTGCGGACTATTCAGGACCACATTCTCGTCTTCTACACCGGCATCACGCGCAGCGCGTCCGACGTGCTGAGGCATCAGCAGAGTGCCGTGGCATCGGAGAAGAAGAAGCAGTCGGTGATGCGAAAGATGGTGACGCTCGCGGAGCAGATGAAGAGCGAGTTGCAGCGGAACCGTGCCGGGGCGTTCGGCGAAATCATTCACGAGGGCTGGTTGCTGAAGAAGAGTCTCACGAGCGGTATCAGCACCGACGCGATTGATGATTGGTATGCGAAGGCGCGCAAGGCGGGAGCGGTCGGTGGCAAGCTGCTGGGCGCGGGCGCGGGCGGGTTTCTGATGTTCTACGCGCCTCCGGATCGCCACGAAGCTATTGCTACGGCGCTAAAGGCGCTGAGGCGAATGGATTTCAAGTTCGAGCCTCAGGGAAGCCGGATTATTTTTGTGCACCATTAACCTCTTCGCGACGGTGCGGGCTTCTGGCCAGTGGTCAGCGTAGCGCCTCAAGTGCCTTCAAAAACTTCGCCTGTGTGGTTTCCCACGAATTCTCCTGCTTGAAACGGGCGAGATCCATCTTGTCGAGATAGTTCTCGCCGCTGCGCATGCGGAGGATCTCGCGATCGGCGACGTCCTGGAAGGCTTTTAGATCAAACGGTGGCGCGTAGCGGACGAAGTCGCCGAAGAGCGGACGGTAGTTCGGAATCTCGTAGGCGACAACGGGCGTGCCGGCGATGAGGCTTTCTCCAATGACGCGCGGGCTGCCTTCGTGCTTGCTGGGCATGAGGAAGACGCGGCTGGCCTTGAAGAGACGTATCTTTTCCTCCTCGGTGACGAAGCCGGAGAACTCGACGTTCTCGGTCAGACCGCGCGCTGAAATCTCCGGCGTGAGCGCGTCGCGGACGTTGCCGATGAACATGGCGCGGAAGTTCGGCAGGCGCTGGGCAAGGTGCTGGAGTGTGGTGAGAAGGTCATCGATGCCTTTCTGGCGATGGACGCGACCAATCCAGACGGCGTCGTAGATGCGTTCCTGTTTCGGCACGGCGTCGGTGGGGCCGACTTCGAGACCGTAGGAAAGAAGCGTGCGCTCGTGCGGTCGGACGCCGAGCTTGTCCAGACGCGGCTCCATGAGTGGGTGGAGGTAGAAAATATGTTTCGGAGTGGTGCCGGGGTAGCTATTAAAGTCGGCACAGCCGCCGTAGCCGGAGACAATTCCGCCTTTGGGAGGCACGGTTAAAGTCCCGAACCTGCAGAACCTCCGCAAACTCCATTCCTGACTGGCCCAGTAGTGCAGCGAGGCGAGGCGCATTGGGTCCACGTCGGGACGGCTGCGCGTGATGATCTGGCTGAGGCGCGGAGCTTCCATGTGCAGCACCATCATCTTGCGCTGCGAGGCGGAACGGACGGCGGGAATCACGTCGAACCAATAATCGCTCACGGCATAGACGTAATCTTCCGGCTTGATGAGGCTGAGGTGCGCGAGCGTGCGGCGGTAGCGGCCATACATGTCGCGGAACATCGCGAACTGTCCGCCGAGCGCGCCCTGATTCACCTTCGGCATCTTGGCGTCGTCGGTCAGCGTGACGGTGCCGGGGAGCTTGTGCTGGGCGATGACTTCCGCAAGCGCGTGGCCACCGAAGAAGTTCAGATCGTAGCCCGCGCGTGCCGCGCCCTCGGCGAGCTTTAGGAAATGGATGTCACCGCCTGCGATGCTCGTGGTGAAGACGCCGTTGGTGATGAGGTGGAGTTTTGGCATTCGAGCCTATCGGGGTTTCTTAAAGAACCAAATCAGCACGCCAACCAGTGCGGCTGTCAGCAAAATGGAAACAGGTATCGAAAGTTTATGAGCCTGCTCATTAAGATTTCGTTCTGCCTGGATAAAGGGTGCAGCGATCAAAGGCATAGTTCTATTTCTTCAAAGTCTGCTTCACCTGCAGGTCGGCGATGAGCTTGCGGTTGCCTTTGTTCATCTTGTAAGTCCACACGCCCCACGCTGCGCCGAGGAAACTTCCGTAGCTCGCGGGCAGATGCCAGAGCCATGCCGCGTCGCCGTCGCGCAGCAGGCCCCGCACGATGTGCCAGAGCGGTCCGACGACGGTCACGCAATACAGCCCGGCGAGCCACGTCGGCACCGGCGGCTTCTCCTTCATCCAGTTCACCGGCATCTCCTCCTGCACCCGCAGGAAGTGGACGGTTGCGCGGCGCCGCTTTTGCACGAAGGCCCAGAGCGTCTGGATGTAGTAGTGATGCACGCCGCGTCCGCGAATGCGGAGCCACTCGCGTTTGCCGGCGCGCATGAGATGCAGCGCAACGTGAGTGTCCTGGAAATGATCGCCGGCCTTCACGGATTCGAGATCGACGCGACGGAAGACAAAGCCATTCGCGCCGAGCGGATAGCTGAAGGAACCGGCGGGCAAGGTCCAGCGCTCGACTTCACCGTCGCGGGCGACGAGCTGCGGATTCGTGGTCATGATCCAGCAGATGGGATCGCTGATGTGCAGTCGCGCGGTGACATACCGGCAGAACGAACTCATCTTCGCGGACGGCAGGTAGTAGCTCTCGACGCCGAGCGCCTGGGGATTTTGTTCCAGGGCGCGGATGGCGAGCTCGAGGTAATCGCGGTGTGTCAGTTCATTGTCCGCGTCGACGAACACGATGTAATCCCCGGTCGCGTGTTGGAGTGCGAGGCGTTTGCCTTCCTCCATGTTCTTGCCGGTGTCATCGAGCACGATCGCGCCATAACGCTTCGCGATGTCGCGCGTCGCGTCCTTCGAGAAGGCGTCGGCTAGGATGATCTCGATGCGTTCGCGCGGGTAGCTTTGGGACGCGATGGAGGCGAGGCAATTGTCGAGCAACGCCCCGGCATTGAGCGTTGGCATGATGATGCTGACTTTTGGATAACTGGCTTCGGCCATCGTGTCGCGCGAGAATGTGCGAGTCGGGCAGGGCGGGGGCAAGCACGGAAAGATTTACCGAATTGGAACTGGCGACGGGTGATTCGGTTGATACGATGCCGGCAATTCAATTCTCGACAGAAGGAATCGCCATGTTGCGCGCTCAAGAATCAATCACCCTTGTTAAACCGCTGTCTGCTCTCGTTGTTGCGCTGGTTCTTTTCGTTGGGCTCGCAGCGAGCGACGCGATGGCCGACGGCTGGCAATCGCGCGCTCCGGTTCCGGGCGCGCGCGCGGCGCACTCCATCGTCTGGACGGGGAGCGAAGCCATCGTGTGGGGAGGTGGCGTTGACGGCACATTTCTAAACACGGGCGCACGGTATTCGCCGGTGGAGAATTCGTGGCAGGTGACGTCTCCGTATGGCGCACCAGCGGCTCGTTGGTTCCACGCGGCTGTCTGGACGGGGAGCGAGATGATCGTGTGGGGTGGCCGGGCGAATTTCTTTCCGGGCGATCATTTCAACGACGGCGCCCGCTATAATCCGGCGACCGACACCTGGACGGCGATTTCCACTTACGACGCGCCGACTCCTAGGTCGCAGTGCGCTGCGGTTTGGACGGGCGAAGAAATGATCATCTGGGGTGGCGAAACGGATGGTGGAGTGATGTTGGATGACGGCGCGGCATACAATCCGACGACCGATAGCTGGCGGCCGATTGGCAACAGCGGTCTGGCGCCGCGTATGGAGCCAACGGCGGTCTGGACGGGAAGCGAGATGATTGTCTGCGGTGGAGTCGATGCCACGAAGCCGGGCTGGCTCTCGTACGGTGACGGCGCGCGCTACAATCCGTTCACCGATGTATGGACGCCGTTGCCGGCGCGCGGCGCGCCGGGTTCGCGCACGGGCCATACAGCGGTCTGGACTGGTGAGCGAATGATTGTCTGGGGTGGGCGGGAGCTTCCGTCGGATGCGCGCCTGAATGATGGTGCGAGTTATCATCCGGGTTCGGACACTTGGAGCGGCGTGTCCTCGAATGGCGCGCCGCAAGCCCGAGCGTTGCACGCTGCGGTCTGGACCGGCAGCGAGATGATTGTCTGGGGCGGAGATTACAACAGCGCGTTGCTCGACACGGGTGCGCGCTACAATCCGGCGACCCGCCTGTGGACGCCTACGACGCAGAGCAATGCGCCGCGTCAACGGATGTTCTGGCGACCAGACCACGGGATATGGACCGGGCAAGGCATGCTCGTGTGCGCGGGTTCGGATTATCCTGCGTCGCTGGATTCCACCGCGCTCTATACGACGTTCGAGCTGCCTTGCCCGCCGGTGATTGTCGAACAGCCGCAGAGTGCGACGGTCACGGAAGGCGAGTCAGTGACGCTGGCGGTTGGCGCCCGAGGCTGTGTGCCCGGCGATGCCGCAACGGTCTTTCAAAGCTCGATCGCTCCTGGCTCGGAGCGTTTCGTGTTTGAAACGGGAGCGCGTTCCGGTGAGTTGCTGCTGGATGTCGACGCCTACACGCTGCCGGATTCCATCCGCGTTTACTACGAGGGCGAGGTGATCTTCGCGACGACCGCCACGGGCTATGAGCGGCATGTGATTCCCTACGGGCCGGGCAGCGCGACGAGTGTCGAGATCGTGATGAACGAGGAAACCGGGGCTTCGCCGGCGTCCGTGTGGGAATATACGGTTCGCTACCGGCCGTCGCCGGTTGGTTATCAGTGGCGGAAGGACGGCGTTGCGCTCGCGGGCCAAATCAACGCCACATTGCACCTCGAGAGCGCGAGGCTTTCGGATGCGGGCGATTACACCGTGCTTGTTTCGGCAAGCGGCGGTTCGGTGGTGAGTTCCGTGGCCACGGTGAAAGTGGAGACAGTCCCGTCGACGAACTGCTTTCCGCGCGGGCTCGTTGCGTGGTGGCGTGGAGATGGTGACGCCAAAGATGTGACCGGAGTGCACCACGGCGAATTGCTTTACGGCACGACGTTCTCGCCTGGAGTCTCGGACCAGGCGTTCACGTTCGATTTGAGCCGTGCGCGAGTGAACATCCCGGATTCGGACGCGTTCAAGCTCACCGACTCGTTGTCCTTCGAAGGCTGGATCAATGTGTTGTCCTACGCGCCGGGAATCATCTTTATCCGCGGCGACAATCGACCGGGATTGGATCCGTATCATATGTCCATCCAGCCCTCCGGGAAACTTCACTGGGGGATCAACACGGTGGAGAACAACTTTGCCTTCGTGCAGTCGTCGGGCCCGGTGACGACTGGAGGTTGGATGCATGTGGCGGCGGTCCTGGACGGAGCCACGGGCAATATGGGTCTCTACATCAATGGAACGCTCGTCGGTCAGACGAATACCACGCTCCGTCCTTTGCGTGACCTTGATCCGCGCTCGGAGCCAGCCGTCGGCATCGGGAACTCAGGCGGGACATTCCATCACTTTCCGTTTCACGGGATGGTGGACGAATGGGCGCTGTATTCGCGGGCTCTGACCGGGACGGAGATTCAAGCGCTCTACAATCGTTTCGGTTCCGACAAGTGCATCAGTAATCCGCCGCCAGCGACGAACTACGTTTTCAATCTGGCGGATGACTTCGGGCTGAACGCGAATCCGAACGGGCCCTGGAGCTACGGGCGAATCAGCGGAAGTCTGGCGGGTTCGTTCGAGCGGCTGAACACGACGCGGAGGTTCGGCGCAGAGAACGGTGTGCCGATCGAAGTCTGGTTCTACAACAACGCGAAACCATTCGTCGCCCAAGTGGTCGGGCCCGGCGAGGCTGTCTCCTACCAGTTCCGTGCCCCGGCCGGGACGGTGTATTTTGGCGCCAATCCGGACGGCTTGGCGCCGGGCTACGGTGTCATTCGCTTTACGGTCCCGGCGGGAGCTGGTGGCTTGTATCGACTGAAGACCGAGGTGCGTTCGCTCTACGACGGCACGCGCTCTGCGGACTCGGATTTCCACGTGCTGCGGAACGGTGTGGAATTGTTCAACCGACTGGTGGAACCGAATTCCAGTGCGAGTTACTCGAACGTCCTGATGCTTGCGTCAGGCGACAGGGTTGATTTCGTGTCGGGCGAAGGAAGCGGTTTGCCGGATACGGGATTGAAGATTCAGTCGCTGTTCGAGCTGGTCCAGCCAGACTCGGTCGGCGTGGCCTCTGTGACGTTGATGCCTGCTGGCAGAACGTGTGTGACTGGCTTTGCGCCAGCGGGGACGATTTGCCGGGTGGAGCGGTCGGCGAATCTGAAGGTCTGGGAGTTTGTCGGAACCGCGAGGGAGCTGGGCAATGGCTGCTACGAATTTATCGACCTTAAGCCCCCTGCGGGAACGGCTTGCTTCTATCGCATGCTGAAATCGGAGGAGTGAGCGCTGCGGAGCAGGCGTTTCGCGCGGGGTCTATGGCGAGGCTTGCGCAGCGGGGATGGGGAGTTCCAGCGCGTGGCAAACGTTCAGGTAAACCTCCTCGACCTTCACGGATGCCATGCAGCGGACAAGCTCTGCTGGAGTGCCTTTGATGGGGCGCCCGTCGTATCGGTAATAGTCGAGGTTTCGTCCATTAACGACGGGATTGCGAATCAGCCGGAACGGATTTTGCCACGGGAGATTCGTCGGGTTTAGAGTCGGCGCTTCAATGACGATTTGGTTTGGCACCTTCATTGCAGCGGCGAGGTGCATCAGGGCGGTGTCGACGCTCGCGAAGGCGTGACAGTGTTTCATGAGCGCGGCGGCTTGCCGGAGGTTCCGGGTGTTCGGCGCATAAACGGAGGATCCCTTGGAGTAATCGAGAATCTCCTCGTGCTCGCGTTGTTCCTCGGGACCGCCAAACAGCAGAATCACCAACTCGGGATGGTCCTGGTTCAGGCGGTGGAGCAGTTCGCCCCAGTAACAGGAAGGCCAACGCTTCAGCTTGAGGTTCTTGGTTCCGCCGGAGCCGAGGTGCAGTCCGAAAATCTTGCGCCCGGACAGCTGATGGTTGGCGATGAATTCATCGGCCCACGCGAATTCCTCCGGCTTCAGGAAGACTTCAAAATCGTGGCAGGCGAGAACGGGCTTCTTGTCGAGGAGAGGGAGCAGGCGGTTGTTGTTCTCGACGCTGTGGATGGTGTAGTCCTGCGGAATAGTGCGATTGACCAACAGCCGGTCCAGCAATCCGTGACCTTCATATTCGTGGCTGAGTCGCGTGCGGGCGTTGATGAATCGCGCGACGGCACGGTAGTGGATGCGGCCGAGCGTGTGGACGTTGATGGAGATGTCGTATCGGCGATTCCTCAGCTCACGGAGGAAGGGCAGGGACTTGAGCGCGCCTTCCTTGATCAGATTCTTTTGAAAGACGGTGTTGAGGTGCGGATTGCCTTCCAGAATGTCCTTGGATCCGGCCCAGAGCACAAAGGCATCAATGGTGGCCTTGGGAAAGTTGGCGCGCAGCTCGTGAATGAATGGCGTGGAGATCAGGGTGTCACCGATACCGGCTAGCGACAAAACGAGGATCCTAGGATCCCCGTGGTCGTGCAAAACTTCAGCGGAAGGTCTGGGCGGTTGTTTGGTCACTGGTCAGCAGGTCTGACTGACAACTAGCTGGAAGGTGATATCAGAATGCCGGAAAAAAGTCAAAACCGGCTGAAAGTGTGCTATTTGTCCGCGGCGGTGAAGGTGGCAACCACGGGCCGATGATCGGAACCAACGCCCCAATTGGCCAGTGCGAGAACGAAACTTTCGTCCTTGTTCCATTCATTCACCATGCCGCGGCTGAGCAGGATGTAATCGATACGACTATAGGTGTCTTCTTTTCCATAGTGATGGGTCCACGTGATGTTGCGCGGCTCAAATCGCGGATTGGGGTTGGGCTGATTGTCGCCGTTGCGTTCCGCTGGACGTGTGTCGATTAGGGCCGTCCGGCCGCGGCCGATAATGGCGCGGGTGGATTTGGTGTCCTTGGTGTCGTTGAAGTCGCCGAGGACGACAAGATTGGCGTCGGGATTCTTGCTGAGGATGGCATCGGTCTTTTCGCGGAGAATCATCGCCTCCTGTTCCCGGAGTTCCGCCTCGTCTGCCTCGGGGACGGGGCGTCGCGATTTGAGGTGGGTGGTGATCAGGGTGAAGGAATAGTTGTTGTTCACGCGGACATCGACTTCGGCAAAGCCGCGACTGACGCGGAAGCGCCGACCGAAGAGCAGGAACGATTCGTTGGTGTGAGGTCGGCGCGCAGAGAATGGAAACTTGCTCAGGACGGCGACGTGAATATTGGTGTCCCAGCCCGAGACGTGTTCCCAATGCGGGTAGTCGAGGCCTTCGGCTTTGAGCGATGCGCGAAGTTCGAGGAAGGCATTGGTGGAACCCATCTCTTGGAACGCCACGACGTCGGCGTTCAGCGCACGCAGGCTTTCCCTGATCTTGGCGCGGCCCTCGGCGCTCTTCAACGGCCGGGTGCCAGCGGGAGCATCGATGTAGTTCTCTACGTTGTAGGTGGCGACGCGGAAGGTCTGCGCCGCCATGCCGGACGCGCCGGAGATCAGCAGTGTGGCCAAAATCAGCAACAGAAAGGCGGAACGAATCGAACGCATGGGGAGGGTAATAGATGGCGGGATGCGCTGCTGTCAAAACCGTTCCTAAAGCCGTTCAGGATTTCCCGGCAGTTTCCGCCGGATTTATTTTTGCAAACGTGCGGTGCCCTGCTAAACATCCACCATGCTGAAACTGTCTGAAACCGAACGGGCACGCCGGGTTCCGCCGCACGCCGGCAAAGCCGCTGCGCCATTGCACGACAAGCAGAGCGAGCGCGATCATCGCGAACTGCGTATCGACAAGGTGGGCGTGCGCGGGCTTCGGTTCCCGATTCAGATTCGTGACAAGGCGCGCAGCCTGCAGAACACCGTTGCGACCATTGGCATGTTCGTGGACCTGCCGAAGGAATTTAAGGGCACGCACATGAGCCGGTTCATCGAGGTGCTGAACGCCCATGGCAACATCGTTCATGTCGAGAACATCGAGGACATTCTGCATGCGATGCAGGTGAAGCTGAACGCGGCGACGTCGCACCTCGAGATGGAGTTTCCGTTCTTCCTCGAAAAGAAGGCGCCTGTCTCTGGCATGACGAGCGTGATGGATTACACCGCGCGGTTTGACGCGACGGCGATTGGCAAGGAGATCGACTTCGTGCTGACGGTGAAAGCGAATGTTACGACGTTGTGTCCGTGCTCGAAGGCCATCAGCCAGTACGGCGCGCATAATCAGCGCGGCGAAGTGACGGTACAGATCCGTTCGACAAAGGCGATTTGGATCGAGGACTTGATTGCCATCGTCGAGAAGTCCGCGAGCTCTGAGCTCTACGCCCTGTTGAAACGACAGGATGAAAAGGCAGTCACCGAGAGAGCTTACGAGAACCCGGTGTTCGTGGAGGATTTGGTCCGCAATGTCGCCACGCGCCTGAACAAACACCGCGACGTGACGTGGTACAAGGTGGAAGCCGAGAACTACGAGAGCATCCACAATCACAACGCCTACGCCTGCATCGAAAAGGGCTGAGAACCGCGCAAAGCGGACGCGACCTTCGAAATGCCGGATTGATTAATCCGCCCCATTCGGAGATCGTCTGTGAATGCACTTTGGGATCTGCCGTGGCTGGGCTGCTGTGATGGCCCTGTTCTTGATCGGGATGTCGGAACGCGGGTTCGCCGCGATTACCGGGCAGTGGGATTTCGAAAACGGGAGCCTTTCCGCGACCATCGGTTCTCCTCTCCAATTCCGGGGTGATACAGGAGCCACCACCCAATTCGGAACGACCACCTCGTTTGGTATTCCCGCGATCAATGGAGGGTCGGCTAATGTCATTCGCATACCCGCGACGACTTCGACTCAGGGACTGACCCTCTCCCACGGCGCGCAGCCGAACAGCGGAGGCGAGTTCGTGAATCGCTATACGCTGGTCATGGATTTGTTTTATCCGGCGGCCAGCACAGGGTTTCGGTCACTGCTGCAAACCGAGACGAATAGTCCGTGCGCCACTGATGGCGAGCTGTTTGTGAGCGGCACTCACGGCCTCGGCATCAGCAGTCAGTATCAGGGCAACCTCGCTCCGGGCGAATGGCACCGGGTGGCGTTCACCGTGGATCTCGCGAAACGTGAACTTGGGAAGTATATCGACGGCACCAATGTATTAACCGGCCCCGTCGGCGCGGCGCCGCTCGGAACGAACGCAGTTCAATACCTCGACGCGACGGTTGGTGTGACGGACGGGCGTTGGTCTCTGTTGCCGCAGGCGTTGCTCTTTGCTGATGAAGATGGAGAGACCGGCGAGGTTTACGTCAACAGCATCCAGTTTCACAACAGCGCGCTGACACCTGAACAAGTGGCTGCCCTCGGCCGCGCGTCTGCTTCCGGAATTCCGTATCTCACCCAGAGCGGCATTGCGCAGTGGGATTTCAACAACTCTCTGGCGTCGTCGGTGGGCGGGCTGGCGTTGACGACGGGATTCGCGCCGCCCGCGACGACTCCGGGAGTGAGCTTCACGACGGCGACCATCGGAGGCCAATCGGCGCAGATCGCGTCTTTCACGCGCGGGACGTTCTTTCGTATGACGCATGGGCTGGGTGTGAACGCCGGCGGCGCGTTTCTGAATCGCTACACGCTCATCATGGACGTAATGTTTCCGAGCCGACCGACGGGTTGGGCTGGGCTCTGGCAGACAAGCTCCGCGAACGCGAACGATGGTGACTGGTTCATCAACCCGGCTGGCGGCGTGGGCATCAGCGGCAATTACTCGGGAAGTGTTCCGGACGGCACCTGGAATCGCCTCGCGCTCGTGGTCGACACAGTCGCCGGAACTTTCACGAGCTACATCAACGGAGCGAACGTCCAGCAGACGAGCGCGGGGACATTGGACGGTCGGTTCGCTCTCGAACCCGTCGCGTTGTTGTTCGCGGATGAAGATCAGGAGAACTCCGCGGGTTTCATCAACAGTGTGCAGCTGCGGCCGGAGGCTATGAGCGCGGCGGATATTGCGGCGTTGGGCGGGCCGGCCGCTGGCGGCATTCAAACGCCACAACCACCGACGTTGCGGGTGACCAGTCTGAATGCTGGCGAACAGATTCAAGCGGGCTCGACCCAGAAAGTCGTCTGGGCGGCGACGAATCCGAGCGGATTCGCGTTGGTGGAAGTTTACGACGGGAACACGCTCTACCGGACTCTTGGCCAGGCTCCAATGGTGCAGACGAACTTCACGTGGATCGTGAATCCGCGGTTCGGCAATGGAACCAACTACCGGGTTCGTGTGAGCTCCGTGAACTTCCCCGCAGTGGCAGATTTTTCAGACGTGCCGTTTTCAGTCGCTGGCTCCGGCCCGGCACCGAACGCTTTGTTTGGTCAGCCGATTCAGCTGAACGGTGGTTTTGAATCCCAGCTTCTGAACTGGCAACGGCTCATCGGAAATGCCGTGGCGGTGACGGCAGCCAGCGGACGCGGTTCGCCGCACAGCGGAAGTTCCTTTGTCTATGGCGGTGTCAGTCCCGGCGGCGACACGGTGCTTCGCCAGGAGATTGATTTGATCGCGGCAGGTTTCACGGTGGCTGATCTGGACGGCGGCGCGGCGGTGGACGCTGAGGCGTGGCTGCGAAATGAGTTCGGCGCGGGCACGTTCGATGATCAGGTTTACTTCCGCGTGGCTTATTTGGATGCGACGGGCAATGAGCTTTCCAGTGTTCGCTGCATGGTGGCGGGAAACAGCATTTGGATTCCTCGAACGGTCAACGCTTTGTTGCCGCTGGGCACTCGCAAGCTGAGGGCGGAGATCGTGGGGAGACATCGTCGTGGCGCGAATAACGATTCGATGGCCGATGACGTCGTGGTGCGTTTGCAAGAGGCGCCGGTTTCCTTCACACCCACGATCACGAAGCTTCCAATGCTGCAGGATGTCCGCACCGACGCGATGCGTTTGCTCTGGGAGACAGATGGCAATACGTGCCTGCACTCCGTGGAGTGGGGCCTCAGCAACGTCACCGAACACACCCTGACGGACATCGAGACGCTGCAAATCGATGCGACGCATTTCGTCCACCGAGCGAACATCACCGGGCTTTCGATCGAGACGGATTACGTATATCGCGTGCGCAGCGGCGACGCGGTGACTCCGGTGTACAAGTTCCGCACTGCGCCGAAACGCGAGACGCCATTCGCGGTCGCGTGGTGGGGAGACAATCATCAAGGCACGGGAATCCTTCGCACGCACGTTTCCAACTTCCTCGCGCAGGGGGTGAATTTGATCGCGGTCGCCGGGGACATGGTAAACAGCGGTAATGTGCTCTCCGAATGGCATGACTACTGGTTCAAGCCGCTGGAACACATGAACTGCTCGCAGACGACGCCGGTGGTGTTCGCGCGGGGGAATCACGATGGCGAACACGCTCTCGCGTATGCCTACAGTGCGTTACCCGGAAACGAGGCGTGGTTCGCATTCGATTACGGGAACAGCCGGTTCATCTTCCTCGACAGCGAAGCGAGCACCGGCGAGTCACCGGAGCAACGCGCCTGGTTGCAGGCGGAACTTGCGCGGCCAGAAACGCAGCGTGCCGCGTTTCGCGTGGTGTGCTTCCACAAGCCGCCGTTCGTGAATCTATGGAACGGCGGCGGTTACACGGGTGAGGCGTTCGTGCGGAATGACTGGGTGCCGCTGTTGACGCAGGGGAACGTGGACGTGGTGATTTCTGGTCACGCGCACAATTACAATCGCGGAACGACCAATGGCGTCACTTATATCATCGCGGGCGGTGGCGGCGGAACGTTGGACGTGGAACGCGTGGCGAACTGGCCGTTGTTCACGGTCGAGTATTCGCGCTACCACTACGGTCTGATGGAGATCACCGGCAACACGATGCTTTGGCAGGCGTTCGATAATAACAACCAGTTGCTCGACATGCTGGTGCTGCCGAGCCGGGTGCCGGAGTTGGATGTGGTATCGCAAACTCCCGTCGGAACGAACGTCGTTCTGAGCCTGGGCGGAAAGCCGGGGGTGCGTTACGTGACGGAGCAGTCGACGAATCTTTCGACCTGGTCCGCCATTCGGACAAACGTCGCTCCCACGACCGGGGGTGGGAAGGTGACGAACTCGGTTCCGCGGGCGAATCAACAACAGTTCTTCCGCGCCGTGGTGCGGTGATTCGCGTGTAACTTTCGCGGACTCGGGCAGTCTTCATTACGGTTCGCCGAGGAATGGGTTACGGCGAGGTAAATACTCTGAAAATCCAATCCGCAGGCTTGATTGCTGGGGCAACTTTTGATACCACTGGCACTGTTCCAGCACTTGGGTAGTCGGTCGCGGTCGGCAGGATTCGCGAATGCAGTTCCTCCTTAATACAGTTCAGGCAGCGGGCTTTACGTCTCCGGGTTCGAGACGAACTTGGCTCCCGTTGGCTGAAGCGTTGCCCGAATCCACGGTCCCGGTCCCGGTCTCTCTCTTTGCTTCCTACATTCAGTTAACAGACATCAAGTAAACCCTATGAAATCCAAAAAACTGCTCAGATTCGCCGCCCTCGCCTCAGTGCTGGGCGCGGCTGCGTCGGTCCCCGCCGGGACCATCACCAGTGAAATGGTGGTCCATCTCCCGTTCGATGGCGACTATGTGAACACCGCGGCCGGGTCATCGGTCGTGGCCTCGCCCACCGGCGCTCCCACGATTGAAGCCGGCAGGATCGGTTCCGGCGCTGTTCGCATCTCCAATGCGAAGGACGGCAGCTTCTTCAACTACGTTTCCCTCGGAACTCCGACGGAACTGAACTTCGGCGGCACGACCGATTACACGATTTCTGCGTGGATCAAGGTAAACTCCAAGTCTGGCGATCCGGCTTTCCTCTCCAACAAGGACTGGCGTTCGGGTGGTAACACCGGCTACGTGCTCTTTGTCGGTGGCGGCGGCAACTTCGGTTGGAACTACAAGCAGAGCGGCGCTGGCCGTATCGATTCCGGCGGGTCAGGCATCAATGATGGCGCCTGGCACCATGTCGCGGTGAGCTTCGATCGCGACGGGAGTGCCACGACGTTTGTCGATGGCGTGCTTTCGTCGACGACGGCGATTGCTCCGGCCACGGACTCAATCGATTCCGGCCTCCCGACCAACATCGGTCAGGACGGCACGGGCGCCTACACCGATGGTGGTGGCGTTGAAATTGACGCGTTGATGGACGACGTGGCTATCTGGCGTCGCGCTGTGACGGCGTTTGAGATCCAGCGCATCTATCAGTTCGGAACGAACGGCGTGAAAGTCAGTGAGATTCCGGATCCGGCTGGTGCCACCTTGGCCTCGACCATTCCGGTGAACGGCGCCACGGATGTCCGCACGGACACCATCGTCAGCGCTGACATCGTGGACGGAGCGAGCGCGCTTGATGCCGGCACTGTCGTCCTGGCGCTGAACGGCGCCACGGTGGTTCCGACCATTTCCAAGGTCGCGAACATCACCACCGTTGCCTTCCAGCCGGCGGCGCCGTTCGACAATGGCACCACCAACACCGCGCAACTCACCTTCAACAACGGAACCTCCCTGGTCGTAACCCAGTGGACGTTTGTTGTCGTGAAGTCCAGCCAGGCGGCCGGCATCACCGCTCATTGGGATTTCGACGGCGGCAACCTCGGCGCCACCATCGGTCAGGCGCTTGAATATCGCGACGGCGAGGCCGGCACCACGGCGACTGGCACGCGCTTCGGCACGGCCTCCTCCTTTGGCATCCCTGGCATTGGCGGTGAAGACGTCAAGGTCATGGCCACGCCCGCGGCGAATACCCGCCAGATCGGTTACCTCATGCGCCACGGCGCCCGGCCGAATGGTGATCCGGCCGCGACGAAGGTGAATCAGTGGACCATGATCATGGACATTCTGATCCCGACGGACGGCTGGCACTGCTTCATCCAGATCGACAGCACGGACAACTCGAATGACGGTGACCTCTTCGTGAACCCCGGCAACGGCATCGGCATCTCCGGTTCCTACCAGGGCTCGATCGTCCGCGGCCAATGGCATCGCGTGGCGTTTGCGGTCGACCAGACTCAAGGCGTTATCGCGAAGTTTATTGATGGAGCGAAAGTCAGCGATCAGACCGCCGGAGGTTTGAACGGCCGCTGGGCGCTTCTGCAAACGGCGCTCCTGTTCTCCGATGAAGACGGTGAATCTCAGGCGGCCTACGTGAACAGCGTCCAGATCCGCAATTACAAGATGAGCGATGCTGGTGTCGCGGCACTCGGCGGACCTTCCGCGGGCGGCATTCCGCTTGTCAGCGGCCAATGGGACTTCGAAGCTGGCAATCTCGCAGCGACGATCGGCACGGACCTCGTGGGGCGTCCGGACACCGAATTCGTGACCCTGTATGAGACGGCGATTTTGGACGACGGCGTGGCCAATGTCATGCGCTTCAACTATCCCGCGACGGAAGCGGAACGCATCCCGCTCGGCTACTTCCTGCCGCACGGCATCCTCCCGAATGCCGGTGGTGAAAAGGTGAATCAATACACCGTGATCATGGACGTCATGTTCCCGGCCAGCAGCGGCGGCTTCCGTTCCTTGTTCCAGACGGAAACCAACAACACCACCGATGGCGATGTCTTCCTCAACGGCGGCAACGGCCTCGGCATTTCCAGCCAATATCAAGGCAACGCCACGGCGGACACCTTCCATCGTATTGCCTTCACGGTCGACTTGACCAAGCGCGAGCTCGGTAAATACATCGACGGCGTGAACGTGGTCACCACTCCCGTGGGCTCCGCTCCGCTCGGCACCGGGCTCTTCCAATACCTCAGCGCGACTGACGGTGTGGTCGACAAACGCTGGTCGCTCGATCCGCTGGCGCTTATCTTCGCGGACGAAGACGGCGAAACTGCCGCCGGCGTGGTCAACAGCATCCAGACCCGCCCGGTCGTCCTTAGCCCGAGCGAAATCGCCCGCCTCGGCAAGGCGACGGCCGCGGGCATCCCGGCGGTCATTCCTCCGGTCCCCTCGCTGAAGATCGTGATCAACGAGTTCGGCGCCACGTTTATCTCGTGGCCCAATGACGTCACCGGCTTCATCCTGGAAAGCTCCACCTCGCTGGCCCCCGACGCTGTCTGGGCCCCGGTTGATAACGTGTTCAACAACGGCTACGAAGAATTCCGCGTCCCGAATCCCGGTATCTTCTACCGCCTGCGCAAGGAATAGTTTCCAGCAGGTTTAAAAAGATCATCAACCCGGCGATGCGCGAGCGTCGTCGGGTTTTTGTTTTCCACGCGGCAGCCTTGGGTCATCAGACGGCAGTTGGCTGCACATCCTCGGGACCGTCGCTCCGTGCGCTCGAACGTTCGAGCTCTACTGAGTTTCGGAATTGCCTTCCGGACCTGCTTCCGCCATAAAAGCAGCGCAAATGAGGTCGCCATTCCAAATCGAGAAATCACCCGAAGCCGCGCTGGAGGGTGCGGGCGGAAAGCGGTCGTAAGACTGGCGCGCAACCAAGGAAACGATATGGGGAAACAACTTCTACTGGCTGCAACCGCCGCCGCCCTTTGCCTGCTGGCTTCGGGGACGCGGGCTGCCGACTTCACCGTCATCAACACCAACAATGCCGGTCCCGGCTCGCTGCGACAGGCGATTATGGATGCGAATGCCACCGTGGAACGCGACCGCGTGCGATTCGATATTCCAGGCGAAGGCCGGCTGGTGATCGGTGTCCTGACGCCGCTGCCGGTCATCACCAACGCCATTGAGATTGACGGTTACACTCAGCCCGGTTCACGACCCAACACCGAGCGGAACTTCGACAACGCGGTGAGGCGAGTTGAGATCGACGGTGAGCGGGTCGTTACTGTGGCGTTGGTGTTGCGCGCCAGCGACTGCGTCGTTCGAGGACTGGCTGTGCGAGGTTTTCTGGGAGAAGCCGTCACCCTTAGCGGGACAAATAACGTGGTGATCGGAAATCATCTCGGAACTGACGACGCTCCGAACTTGGTTGTATCTACAAATAATCGTTTTGGAAATGGACGAGGAATTCTATTGGACGGGCGTTCATTCACATTTGGCACCCACATTGGTGGAACAAATCGTGGTGACCGAAACGTTATCGCAGGCAATTCTGGTAATGCGATCCGGATCGAACCGTTTCCAAATGAAGTCGGGGAGACCACTATTCAGGGAAACTTCTTGGGAGTGGAATCATCTGGAAACCGGCCTTCGGTCAATTTCGGGAACTCGACGATTTCTGTCTATGACACACGTGGATTGTGGATTGGTGGTGAGGAAGACGGTGCGGGAAACGTCATTTTGTCGACAATAGCTGGAGTCACTTTTCACGGACGTTTGCGAAGTGGTGCCATCGTCGGAAATTATATCGGTGTTGGGACGGATGGTCATGCACCTCTGCCATTTAGTCGCTATGGAATAAACTTCGAAGCCGCGGGGACGGAATTGGAACCCGAGTCGTTCGTAGACTGTCTGGTGATGAGCAATCGAATCGCGCATTGCCACCGGGCGATCCAGATCGCGGACGGACTTGTCTTTTTGGAGCCTGTGCCTCGCGGAGTTGGCGGCGTTACCATTTCGATGAACTCAGTTTATGCCAATACCAACTCATATTTCTCGGCTACTGGCACCTTGATTGAGCCCGCCGCGATTTACATGGGCGAACCTGCCAAAACGAATGACTTCCTCGATCTTGATCTCGGTGGGAACCGTCGCCAGAACTACCCGGAGCTGACATCAGCAACCTTCGGCGAGAACACAACGATTGCAGGCGTGCTTAACAGCGCAGCATTCTCGACCTATCGCATCGAGTTCTTTGCCAACACGGTGACGCATCCGTCAGGATTCGGTGAGGGCGAGGTTTATCTCGGCTTCACGAATGTCACGACGGGTGTCAACGGTGCGGCGGCGTATGAAGTCACGTTCCTGGGCGTCCTCGCCACGAAGCCATACCTCACGGCGACGGCGACCGATGCGGACGGCAACACGTCGATATTCTCGCGGCCCGTCCATGGCCTTTCGCCAGACAAGCCGTTGTTTCATTTGCACCCCGTCTCCGCGACGGTCCTACCATATACCAACCTCCCCTTCACTACGGACGTGACGGGAGCTGCGCCGCTGTCATTGCAATGGACGAAGGATGGAGAGCCCATCGCGGGAGCCACGAACCTGTCGCTGAGTCTGTCGAACGTTGGGTGGGAAGATCGAGGCAGCTACGTGCTGGTGGCGAGCAATGGCTTCGGCGTGGTGTCGAGCGAGACGGCGGAGGTCACGGTGCTGCCTGAACCGGTTATACTTGTTCAGCCGGCCGGCGCCTTGGTCAATCCGGGGACGAACTTCACGTTCAGCGTGCAGGCTGGAGGGATGTTGCCCATCGCGTATCAGTGGCTGTGGAACGGAGTGGTGATTCCGAATGCGACTGGTGCATCACTGACGCTGACGAACGTCGACTGGCCGATGCGTGGCGTTTACTCAGTGGTACTGAGCAGTGCCTTTGGCGTGACGCACAGCGACCTGGTGACGTTGGCTGTGCGCGTTCGGCCGACGATCATTCAACAGCCGTTGAGTCAGGCGGTGGTGAGCAATGGATTCGTGACCCTCAGCGTGGCCATCTCCAACTCGGCGACGGCGCCGCTGACGTATTTGTGGCGGTCGAACACGTCGGTGGTGCGGGTTGAGTCGACGACGAATTACGTGGCGACGATCGACGTCGGTCCGGTGCGCGCCAATGGTGCTTACACGGTGCAGGTGACGAACGCATTTTCGGTGGCCGGCGTGCTGAGCTCTCGCGTGAACCTGACGGTGCTGGCGGACACGGATGGGGATGGATTGCCGGACGAATACGAGTCGGCGTATGGCTTGAACTCCAGTGATGCCTCCGATGCCGCGCTGGATGGGGACGGCGATGGCGTGAGCAACATCGACGAGTATCGGGCCGGAACGGATCCGACCGACAGCGCGAACCAACTGCGCGTGGAGCGAATCGGCTCTGATGGCGGCGTGACATGGCTGGAGTTTCAAACGCGGTCGAACCGAACGTATGTGGTGGAGAGGCGTCCCGCGATGGGGCAGGGCGCATGGTTGTCATGGATCACGGTGCCGGCGCGTTCGACCAACGGCCTGGACCGATTGAGAGATTCAGCGCCAAGCGCACGGAAGTTTTACCGACTCCGAACCCCGGCGGGCGATTGAGACTTGGGCGTCGGTTGAGGCCAGTTTTCAAGGTGTGTGCAGTCCGCGAGTAAGTCTTGTTTGCCCGGTGGCGCGCTGGTAGACAACCCGCACCGTTGTTTCGGGAATTCATGACTTTGTATCAGGACGATGTCGGGGTGCGGGCTGCGTTGCGGAAATCACGCTCGGTCGCGCGAGGTGTATTGATGCGGGCAATGCTCGCGGTGGCTTTGCTTTGCGCAGCAGTCACAGGCGCGAGCGCTGCCAGCAGTGGTGCGAGTTCCGTGGGAATTCGACTTCCGCCATTGCCGGTTGCGGCCAGTCCGGCTCCCAGCAATTCGGTGGTCCGATTCGAGGTTGTTCGCGGGACGAATTCGCTGGGCACGATGGATGTCGAGTTGTTCGATCAGGAGAAACCCGAGACGGTCCGCAACTTCCTCCTCTACATTCGCAGTGGCGCTTACTCGAACAGCTTCATCCATCGCGCGGTTCCCGGGTTTGCCGTCCAGGGCGGCGGATTTACCGTCACGAACAACACAGGGACCAATCTCTTCTCCGCGTACAATGCGATTACGGAGTTTGGCCGGGTGACAAACGAGTTTCTGGTCGGCGCGCGGTTGACCAATCTGTTCGGCACGATCGCGATGGCGAAGCTGGGGGATGATCCAAACTCGGCCACGAGCCAGTGGTTTTTCAATCTCGGAAACAACAGCACGAATCTCGACAACCAGAACGGGGGCTTCACCGTTTTCGGTCGCGTCCTGGAATCCACCAACACAACCGACGGCACCAACGTTCTCACGCACTTCAATTCGCTTTCGACGAACAACACCATCGCCAATCTCGGCAACCTGATCAGTTCCGCGTATTCGGTGTTCAGCGATCTGCCGGTCGCGATTTCGAACACGCCGCCGCGTCTGCCGGCCTACACCGGGTTGTATTACACGCGCATTTCCATCCTGAACGACTCTTACATCCCGGGAACGAACAGTCCTTCGCTGACGGTGCAGTCACCAGCGCCGGGCTCGCGGTTCACCAATCAGGTTGTGACCATTTCCGGCACGGCAGCGGACGATGTGGAGGTGGCGCGAGTCGTTTACCGTGTGAATGGCGGCCCTCAACGCGTCGCGACAGGAACGACGAACTGGTCGGTTCCGCTCGCGCCGAACATTGGCTTCACCACGGTCACGCTCGAAGCGATCGACTTCGAAGGTAACCGCTATACCAACGCGGCGCCGGTGGAGTTCTTCTACGCGGGCTGGGTTCCGCTGAGCTTGACGGTTTCGGGTGACGGCAAGGTGACCGGAGTGACCAACGGACAGCGCGTCGAGCTTGGCCGCTACTACACCGCAGTCGCGAAGCCGGGACGCAGGCAAATCCTCGAACGCTGGACGGGCTCAACAACCTCCACGGCACCATCGCTGACGTTTCTCGTGCCGACGAACGCCACCAACTTCTCGCTCAATGCGCGCTTCGGTCTCAATCCGTTCATTCAACTCTCCGGAACGTATCAGGGCATCATTCGCAGCAACAATCCCGCGCTGGAGAACAGCGGATTTGTCACGTTGTCATTGAGCTCGCGCGGCAGTGTCAGCGGACGCATCCGACATCGTGGCGGCAGCTATCGTTTCACCGGGAAGTTCGACACCAATTATTCGGTTACGCTGCAAGGTGCCGTGGGCGGTATCAATCGCTCCGTCTCGCTGAAGTTGGACACGACGAATGCGGCGGGAGTCATCACGGGAAGCGTCTTCGGCAACACGACCGCGGAAGTGGTGCTGGAGCGACTCGCCAGCGCGCTGCCTTCCACCAATGTTCCACCGGTCGGAAATCTGACGTTTGCCATAGCGGATACGAATGCGCTGAGCCAGTTGCTGCCAGGCGGGTCCGGGTATGGCTTCGGCAAGCTCGCGCGCAACGGAACGCTCAGTCTCTCCGGCACGCTCGGAAACGGAGCGACCTTCAAGACCACGGCGAAGATGACCCGGCAGAACCGCTGGCCGCTGTATCACTCGTTGCCTCGCGGACTCGCGGTCTTCACGGGCTGGGTGGCGCCCGTGACGAATCAGCCGGCGTATCTTGATGGCGCGATGATCTGGCTCGCGGCTCCGGATACCAAGGCGCTCAACTATCGGTCGGGATTCACGAACCAACCAACCTTGTTGATCTCGCCCTACGCGCCGCCGGCCAGCGGTGCGCGAGTGGTGAACTGGGTGAACGGTCAATCTCGAATCACCGGCGGAAACCTTGTCCGCGGTGTGACGAACATCGTGAAGCTGTCGACGAACAACCTGCTCGGCGTGCTCGATTCGAATGTCACTGCGTTCAATCTGTCGCTCGATCTCCGGAACGGTGCGGTGCGGGGAAGTTTTGTGCATCCGTGGATCGGTACGACGAATACGTTGCAGGGCGTGATCTTGAAGCGGGCGGAAGGTATTCGCGGCTTGTTCCTGGACGGCGAGTTGACCGGCGGCTTGTCAGTGAACGTTTCGCCATTCCTCCTGACGCAGAGCGTGGCGAGCGCGACGTTGGAGGGATTGACCGAGGCATTGAAGGAAGGTGGCATTCTGCGTTTCGAGAGTGATGGGGTCATCACGCTCACCAACACGATCTCGCCCCTTTACGACACCGCGCTCGATGCGAACGGTCACAACGTGGTGATCGACGGTGGCGGTACGCGGCGGTTGGTGGAGGTGCAAACGAATCTTTCTTTCGCGGCGACGGGAGTGGTGTTTGCGAATGGACGGGTGGATGGGGCGGACGGTTTGACCAGGCCGTTGCCAACCGAGCCGGGCGAGAATGCTTACGGTGCTGGAATTTTGAACTTCGGGGGCACGGTCGCGCTGACAAATTGCACTGTAACCAATTGTATCGTGCAAGGCGGCAGTTCGGGCGGCATCGCGAGGGGCGATGATCTTGCGGCTGGTGGAAGAGGAATTGGAGGAGCGATTTGCAACATGGGAGGTTCGCTTGTTCTAAATGGATGCCTTATCGTCGACAATCAGGCTCAGGGCGGTGTTGGTGGTGAGGTGTCTGTTGGAGTCTCGGTGCTTTCATTACCGAGTCTCGGAGCTGGCGGAGCTATCTTTTCTATAGGCCAGGTCGAAATTACCAACTCGAGCTTTATGAACAACCGAGCAATGGGGGCAAGAGAGGCAATTTATGGGCAGTTGGTTGGATCCGTTACCGATCCAGGATTTGGTGTCGGCGGGGGGATAGTCATCGCTGGCGGGCAATTAACAGCCACGTCATCCAGCTGGGTGAGCAACTCCGCTTCAGGCGGCGAAACGGATTACCGGATTTCTGGTTCGCGCAATGACGGCGGGAGTGGCGGAGCGATATTCGTCGAAACCAATGCACAGGCGACAATACGCCGAAGCATTTTTTCGGAGAACGCAGTCGTTTCGCACGGAACTATCATCGATTCCAACAGCATTCCCGGAGAGGCCAGGGGTGGTGCCATTTTTAACGCAGGACGCATGGTTCTTCGCGAAAGCAGCATGGAAAACAACACCGCCACTGGTGGGGGTGGCGAACAGCAAGGCCGACCTGCGCCAGGACGAGGTGGTGGTGTTGCTTCAATCGGTATGTTGGTAGTCGATGGGTCGACGTTCTCGGGCAATCTGGCGAACGGTGGCGTTGGATACTTCGGTTCCACAAATTTTGTAAACGAGAACGAGGCTGCTGGCGGTGCAATCTATTCAGCATTCGGAACCCTTTTCGTCACGAATAGTACATTTTCAAGCAATCGTGTTTCCGGAAGAGTTATTGAATCTAATCTTTTTGCGACTGCCTTTAGTAGTTACATTCCCTCTGGTAACGGTTGGGGCGGGGCGATTGCTTCAATCTCCAATACCACGGTGCTGGTGCATACAACCATTGCTTACAATGAGGTTCTCGCTGGCGTTCTTGGAAACACAAATTCTGGAGTTTCGCTGGCGGGAGGAGTCTTTGCAGTTGGAGGTGGATTCTCCATCCGAGCATCAATCGTCGCGACGAATTATCCGACCAATTTTTACGGCAGTGTGGGCGACCTCGGTTACAACCTCAGCTCTGATAACTCGGTGGCTTTGACTGTGACAACCAGCGTGACGAATGTCGAACCGCGGCTCGGCTTGCTCACGACCAATGGCGGTCCGACGATGACGATCGCCTTGCGGACCGGAAGTCCGGCGCTGGATCTGGTGCCGACCAGCGGCTTGCCGGCAACGGACCAACGCGGGGTGACGCGTCCGGCAGGAATCATTGGTGACGCCGGCGCATTCGAATCAACGGACACGCAAGTGCCGCCGACGTTCGTTCTCCAGCCTGTCGGAACCGTGGTGCGGGCAGGTTCGAACTACACTTTTCAAGCGGTGGCGACGGGCCCGGCGCCCATTGGATATTTTTGGCTGAAGAACGGCGTACAGATCAGCGGCGCAACTTCGACGAGTCTAGCGCTGACGAATCTTCAGGATTCCGCGACGGCGAATTACGTGGCCGTGGCGACGAACGCATTTGGTTCGACAACGAGCGTGGTGGCGGCGTTGACGGTTGATTCCCGTCCGTTGCTGGTCGGTGAACCGGCGGACGCTTCGGTGGCGCCGGGCAGCCCGGCGAGCTTCGTCGTGAGTGTCAACGGACCGTCGCTCAATTACTTCTGGTCCAAGGACGGTTCTCCGATCGCGGGTGCCACGAATGCGACATTTACGATTACGAATGTCGTTCTCGGCAGCCAGGGCTCGTATCAGGCGATCGTAACGAACTTCGCCGGGTCGGTGACCAGCCGGGTCGCGGCACTGACGTTCAATTCCGTGGCGCTGAACATTGTGGCGCAGCCGGTGAGCCTGACGGTGACTCAAGGGACGGCGGCGGCGTTCAGCGTATTGGCTTCGGGAGTGCCCGCCATTACCTACCAGTGGTTCTTCGGTTCGCTGCCGATTCCCGATGCGACAAACAGCACGTTCTCGATTTCCAGCGTCGATGCCACCAACGCTGGCAGTTACCGCGTCGTGGTGACGAATGACTATCTGGCGCTCGCGAGTTCGACTGCGACGCTGACGGTGGTTGCTCCATCGTTGGCGCCGACCCTTCTCGTGGCTGCCGCCGGGCCAAATCTCGAAGTGACTTGTTCTGGTGTGCCCGGTGAGTCGTACGAGTTGTTGTGCACCACGAATTTTATTGATGCCACATCGTGGCGTTCTGTCGCGACCGGTGTCATGCCGCCGGAGGGCAAACTGAAGTGGCTCCATGGTGCGCCGACCTCTGGGCCAATCTACTTCCGAGCGGTGCAGAAGAAGTAGGAAGCAACTGGGGAGGTTTCGATTGGTTGGGCGACTGAGGTCGCCGTGAAGCACATCTGGCGATGCGCATGAGCAATCGCTAATTCGCGCGAGGGGCACACGGTGGGGCAAATTCTTGAGCCGTCCACGCTCGCTCTGGCTGCCCTGGGAGTAGTTGGATCCCTCATTTTTATTCGCAGACGCAGAGATTGAATTTCGAGTCGCCAGCTTCGGTCAATACTGGGGTCTCGATTATTTGATGCAATTGCGTTGCGTTACAGCGGTGTAGCTGGCAGTATCAATGCGCAACAATGGTCGGGCTTCGGTCGGCCTTTTAGGCGCTTCCATTCTTGTTTGGTTTAGTTCCAACACGATGTCTCGTTGGGTGCGATCAACGGCCTGACAGAGACAGAAACTTGGTAAACATATCATGCGAAAGAGCAGCGGCACTCCGGTGGAATTCGTTACGGGTCAGGTCTGGCAACTGGCAGACTCCAAACTCGAAATCGGCTTGGTCGGTCGGACACTTGTCCACTACAAGCATTACAAAGGACTGGCCTTGCGTCCTCCTACGCAGCTTTCCAGCAAGACGTCGTTGCAGAAGTTTCTCTCCGACCAGGAGGCTGTCTTGCTGGCGAAACCACCAGTCCTCGGTCCCGCAAGCAAAGGTCGCGGAATGCGCCCTGAGCCCGCGAAGCCGGCCAAACCGGCGAAGACCCCAGCGAAACGCGCGGCCCGAAAGTAGTTCACACCCCGCAGTCAGTTTTTTGACGAGTGGTTCAATCGGCATGGCCGATTGAACCACTTGTTCGTTTCGAAAGTGTTCACTTGTGCCGGCGGTGCATTGAACTCCAACCCTGCTCAGCGACTTTTCGCTAATTCGTCGCAGCCCCAGCGAAGGATACGCTCGGTAACATCCCAGCCCAGGCAGGCATCCGTGACGGAGACGCCGTAGCGCAGGTCGGCAAGGTTCTGTGGAATGGACTGGCTGCCTTCGGAAAGGTTGCTCTCGATCATCACCCCGGTGATCGGTTTGCTGCCAGCTAGGCGTTGTTCAATCAAGCTACGCCACACTTCCTCCTGCTTGGCGTGCTGCTTGAGTGAGTTGGCGTGGCTGCAATCCACCATCAACACGGGGGCAAGCCCGGCCTTTTTCAAACTCTCCGCCGCCACACGAATGCTCTCCGCATCGTAGTTCGTCATGAGCCGGCCACCGCGAAGAACGGCGTGCCCGTCCGGATTGCCGGTAGTGCGGACGATGCTGGTGAATCCATCCTGGTCGATGCCTAAAAAACTGTGCGGTCGCATCGCGGATTGCATCGCGTCGATGGCGATCTGCAAGCCGCCGTCCGTGCCGTTCTTGTAGCCCACCGGCATGGAAAGGCCGCTGGCCATTTGGCGATGCGTCTGCGATTCGGTGGTCCGGGCGCCAATCGCAGCCCAGCTCACCAAATCTGCGATGTATTGCGGAACGACGGGGTCTAGGAACTCCGTGGCGGTGGGCAATCCCATCTCGTTGATTTGCAGCAGGAGCTCACGAGCCTTTCGCAGGCCGGTCTGGATGTCATCACTGCCATCGAGAGTGGGATCGTAGATTAAGCCCTTCCAACCAATCGTTGTGCGGGGCTTTTCGAAGTAAACGCGCATCACGATGAAGAGCTGATCCGCTAGATCCTTGCGCAGCACGTTCAAGCGCTTTGCGTATTCGAGCGCGCCTTTCGGATCATGAATCGAGCAGGGGCCAACCACGACGAGCAGGCGCGGATCGGTTTGCTTGAGGATGGCGCTGATGGTTTCGCGACCTTCGACCACCGTCTTGTTCGCGGTTTCGGTCATCGGCAGCTGCGCCTTGAGATCGCGCGGGGCCGTCAGTCGAATCGACTCTTTAACGTGCAAATTGTGCGTTGGAAGCATCGCGGAGAGGGTAGAGAAACGCGGGGAAATGGAAAGTTCAAACACGCCCGAAGGCACGCAGCGCCAGCCACCAGGCGAGACTGCCGGAGCCGAAGCAGAGCAGGAGCGCTGCGCGATCCAGCCACGCGCTGGCTCGCACTTTGGGCGGGCAAAACGCCAGTCCGACACCGATGATCAGGCCGGAGAAGAATCCAGCGACATGAGCGAGCACGTCGACATTCTCCTGCGGACTGAACCCGAGCAGCACGAGCAGTAAGCCGCCGCTGAGCACACCGCGGATCGCCAGTTGTCGCGGTGTCAGGCCTTGCTTGAGCAGGGTAATCCACTGCGCCGCGAGAAGTCCCAGCGCGCCCATAATCATTCCTGAGGCGCCCAACCCTCGATGTGATTCGGGATAGATGAGAAGCCCGGCGACGTTCCCACCGACCCCAGCGAGGAACGATGCGAACAAACCTGTTCCCCCGCCGTAAATGCCCATCGCGAGACCAACGAGGATCAAGCCGGTGGTGGCATTGGCGATGAGGTGAGCCATGTCTCCGTGAAGAGTCACCGCGGTCAGGAGTCGCCACCATTCGCCCGCATGCACCGATTGATTGTGCATCATGCCGGCTTTGCTGAGGGCGCCCCGGCCAGTGGCTTCGACAGCGAAGAGAAAGACGAGAATCGCGATGGGCACGAGACATCTCCAGTCAAAGATTAGCCCGGACCACGGAAGTTGTTGCTGGAAGATTTGAGGACGATTCTCCGCTCGATACTTCCGGATGACGTCCATCGCCCGGGGATAGTCGGGAGCCTGAACGAGAAGGCGCCACACGAACGTCTCCGGATCGCGTTCGATGACGGCATCGATCCCTTCGCTGACCAGGACCAGGCTCCAGTCCATGGCCTGGCGCTCAGTGCGAGCGGGTATCGCGGCGGGCATTGTCTGCATGCATGATGTGTATACCATGAAATCTCCTGCATGACCACGCCGACGCTTTACGTTTCGCACGAATTGTTTTACCTTGAGCCATTCTTCGGGTAGCCGATGGGTTAAGCAGATGTCGTATGATGGTCATTCGGCCCAACTGCAGGGTTCAGTTCACCGCTGAGGATATTGATTTCATCCTGAGCGTGCTCGGGCCGAAAGCCGGCTCGGCAGACACCCTCGTCCAGTTGCTCAGTGACGAGGAGTCGCGGGACCTCATCCTCGATGACGAATCCCTCCTCCGCGCAGTTCTGGAACACCGCAACTGCCTCCGCATCTCCTCGCATTTCTATTTCTACATTCTCGTCCGCCAAAGCTTCCGCCGATCGGATCTGAAGGAACGTCCCCTTGCGGACTACGTCGCCTCAGTATTGGCGGAATTCTCGCAGATCGAACGCACCCGCTGCACGGTGAAGGGCGAGGTGAAGGACTACTTCTTCGAAATGCTCGCGGCGCTCCAGACCGCTGACGACACCACCGGGTTCTACATCCGGGCGCACATTGGCAATCAATCCCTGTTCATGTCCGGTGTGTTCCCGGATCGCATTCGGTTTCGTTCCGAACGCAAGGGCTTCCCCGATCTGACCTACTACGAAGGCCTGGGCAGTGCGAACTACCGGGTGGCCAGCGATCATCGCCTGGCGCGGAAGTACGACTTGGACGGCATCTTCGGAATGCTCTCGGAACGTTTTCACGATACACGGCTGGCGCTGAATGATCTTCGCGAACGTCTCGTGACTCTGGGGGAACCGGACATTCCGGTGGAGAAGTTGATCAAGCCTGCTTCGTGACAGCCGCGGTCGGATTCTCGGTGGACCTGCATTTTGGGCGGAAAACGATCCAGCTCACCACGATTCCCGCACCGAGCATGATCATTCCAAACACTTTCACGATCTGATAGGGCAGGAGTGCCGACTTTTCTGCGGAACAGGTATCGGGATCCTCCGCGAGGTAGCGAACCGTTGCCACGCCATTCTTGACGGCGGAACGGTAGGTGTTGCCGTCGACCGTCATCGTTTTCGTGACGGTCGGGTGAGCATCGGGCGAGAATTCCAACGTGAGACTATAGGAGGTGCTTCGCTTCGAGTATTGGCCGATTGAGTGATCCAGCACTTTGGCCTTCGCCTCAATTCCGCGCTCAGCGAGTTCCTCCAAAAGGTTTAGGCGGTTCCAACCAAACGCGGTCAGTCCAATCCCGTCGCCAATTAGAACGCCGACAATCAGCCATTGCTTTATTCGAGTCCGCATGTGCTGGGACAATCGTCAAAAGCATCGGAGCGCTGAAGCGATCCCGGGCGCTCACAAACGTCCTTCGCAGAGATTGCTGGTTGCGGTCGGAACTAATCCTTTGGCAATAATTCCAATTCCTTGACACGGCTGATGCTCGCCGCCGGATCATGGTGCTGAATCACGTGCCAGCCCCGCGCGACGCCGGCTTCGGCGTTTTCCGGACGATCATCGAGGTAAAGAATTTGGGCGCCTCGCTTCGCGGTGACGCGTTCGACAACTTCGTAAAGCTTCGTGTGCGGCTTCATCGCGCCATGCTCGTAGGAGAGCACGTAGTCGTCGAAGTTCGCGAAGAACGGGAAGTTTCGTCGAATGTGTGAGATCGCGAGGTCGTTGGTGTTCGAGAAAATAAATGTCGGTACGCGGTGCTCGCGCAGTTGGGCGTGCAAGCGGATCATCTCGTCCATCGGTGAGAAAATGTCGGCGAAGAACGAACCGAATTCCTCGATGTCGCCGAGAAAGCCAGTGATGGCGCGAATCTCGGAATAGAAGTCTTCGCGGGACATCAGACCTGTCTCGTAGCGGACCAGGATCGGGGAATGATCGATGAACTTCTGGATGTCGGTTGGCGGCATCGTGCTGCGCGCGGCGATGCGACGGGCGGCGATGCTGTAGTCGAAATCCACCAGCACCTTGCCGAGATCGAAGACCGCAACTTCCGGAAGCTTCATAAAATCGTGCGGAGTTCAGTCCAGTTCACGCCGGCCAGCCAAGGCGTGGCTCAAGGTCAAATCGTCGGCGAACTCCAGTCCGCTGCCAGCCGGCAATCCGTGGGCGATGCGCGTCACCTTGATGCCTTTCGTCGCCAATCGCTTCGCGAGATAGTAACTTGTGGCATCTCCTTCCACGTCGGTTCCGAGCGCGAGAATGACTTCCTGAATAGGCTCAGTTCCCAGCCGCTTCTCAAGTTCCGCAATTCGCAGATCCTCTGGCTCAACTCCGTTTAAGGGCGAAATCTTTCCGCCCAGCACGTGAAACCGGCCGCGATATGTCCCCGAACGCTCGATGCTGATGATGTCCACCGGGCGCTCGATGACACAGACGAGAGCGCCATCGCGCCGTGGGTCGTCGCAGATGGAGCAGGGGATCTGTTCGGTGAGTGCGCCGCAAACGCTGCAGGCTCGAATGCGTTCTCGGGCCTGAAGGATGGCTTCCGCCAGCTGTTTGACTGCTCCCGCCTCGCTTTGCACCAGGTGCAGCGCCAGCCGTTCAGCAGAGCGCGGACCGATTCCCGGAAGCGTATTCAGTGCGGCTAGCAGCTGGTTGATTGGCTCGGGAAGCGCAGACATGGAGTCGGGATTCGTGGTGAGTGATGCGTATCCGCCGTCGTGGCATTGACTCCGTCACGAATCACGCACGACGCATCACGTCTCTCACATCAGGCCCGGCATGCTGAAGCCCTGGGTGACCTTGCCCATTTCCTCAGTTGAGATCTTCTTGGCCTGGTCGAGCGCCTGATTGGCCGCGAGAAGAATCATGTCCTCCAGCATCGAAGCGTCGCCCGGAGTGACTGCGGCGGGATCGATCTTGATGGACGCCAGCGTTCCATCGCATTTCGCGGTGACTTTCACGGCGCCTCCTCCGCTCGTGGCGTCCACGGTGCGCGCGGCAAGAGCGGCCTGGACCTGCTCCATCTGCTGCTGCATGCGCTGCGCTTGCTTCATCAATTTGCCAATGCTCGACATAGGAAAATGTTGGGTTGGTTGTTTTGGCGTGACGGACTACATCAGGCGCGCACTTCAATGATGCGGCCTTTGAAAACTTCCAGTGCTTTCTGGATAAGAGGGTCGTTCTTGAACTCCTCCGCATTGAGCGTGATCGGAACCGGCTTATCGCGCTTGGGCTGGGCGCCAGCCGCGGCGAGCCCAGATGAACCGTTCGCTTTCGCTGGTGACGGTGCGGCAGTTGATGGCGCAGGTGCCGACGAAGCAGCAGGTGCGGCGGTTTGAAGACTGGCACGTGCCTCCGACCAGCTCGCCGGCGGTTCAGCCTTGATGAACTTAACCTGGGTGTACGGATGGCCGAACTCGCCAAGTTTCGTCTGCAGCACGCCATTCGTCTTGGCGTTGTTCACCAAGTCGATGTGATCGGCGAACTCAGGTGCGAAACCGATCGTGAAAACGTTCTTCGTCAGTGACACCGGATGCGCCTCGATCAAATAACCGCGCGTGAAAGGACTGGCGCGGCCGACTGCATCAAGAAGCGCGGCCCACAACGAATGAAGATCGACCTCGCCGCTGGAAGGTGCTGGTGGCTGGTCTGGAACGGCCGGGGCGACTTGCACTGTGACTGGGGATGGAGTCGGAGCCGGTGGCGGTGAGAAGACAGTCGCCTTGGGTGTGGCTGCCGGCGCAGGCGTAGGTGCCAAAACTGCCGGAGCAACCGCGGCAGGACGCGGCGTCTCGACGGGTCGCTGGATCGGGGTTGGAGTTGTCGCTTGCGCCGAGATTAAAGCCGGTGCTGCGGGTCCGCCGCCCTCGCTGCGCAATTGCTGGAGTTGCCTCAGCACGGAATCAATGCTCACTGCATTGCGCGCCTGAATCGCCTTCAGCAAGGCTACTTCGATGAAGATCTTCTTCGACGCAGCGTCGCGGAGACGGCCTTCCGCTTCCGTCAGCACCTCCATGATGCGCGTCAGCGTCTCGCCGCTGACGGCGGCGGATTGTTCCTTGAGGCTCGTGCCTTCAGTCTCGGAAACTTCCAGCAACTTCAAGTCGCCCTTCGAGACCTGGTAGATGAGCAAGTTGCGGAAATGATTCAGCAGATCGGACAGCAGCCGACCGAGATCCTTGCCGTGCTTGGCCAGCGCGTTCAGTTCGCGGAGCGCTCCTTCGGCGTCGCCATTCAAGACCGCCGCCGCGAGCGCGATGACCTGGCTGCGCGCCGTGAGGCCGAACATCGACAGCACGTCGCTCTCGACAATCTTGTCCCCGCAAAAGCTGATGAGTTGATCCAGCGCGGACTCCGCGTCGCGCATGCCGCCGTCCGCACCGCGCGCGATCGCGTGCAGGGCCTCGGCATCGATGTTCACGTTCTCCTGCTTCGCGATGTAGCCGAGATGCTCCGTGATGAGCGACACGGGAATGCGCCGCAAGTCGAAGCGTTGGCAGCGGGAGAGAATCGTCGGCAACACCTTCTCCGGATCGGTGGTGGCGAAGAGGAACTTCACGTGCTCCGGCGGTTCTTCCAGTGTCTTTAGCAGCGCGTTGAACGCTGCCGTGGAGAGCATGTGAACTTCGTCGATGATGTAGATCTTGAACTTTGACGATGCGGGCGCGTACTTCACGGTCTCGCGAAGTTCGCGCACCTGTTCCACGCCGTTGTTGCTCGCGCCGTCGATCTCCAGCACGTCGATACTGCGGCCTTCGGTGATTTCCTGACAGCGCGTGTCGTCTTCGGCGAAGTCCACCTTCGGGCCGCCGGTGGCGTTCAGGCATTTCGCGAAGATGCGGGCGACGGTGGTCTTGCCGGTGCCGCGAGGGCCGCAGAACAGGTAGGCGTGCGCGATGCGATTCTGCGCGATGGCGTTGGCGAGCGTCTGGGTGACGTGCTCCTGCCCCACCACATCGGCGAACCGCTGCGGGCGATACTTTCTGGCGATGACCTGATAAGCCATTCGATTTACGAATCTCGATCTACGATTTGCGAGCCGAGGTCGCGAAAGTGGCGCGGCGCACTCGGAAATCGTAAATCATAAATCGTAAATAGAAAAAGCCAGGGTGACCACGGCGGATGCAGAGCAAACTGCCGTTGCTGCCTTCCGGCCCTGGCGGGGTTCGTAAGTCCGCATTCCATGGGCCCTGGCAAAAATTGCGGACAGAATTAAGACGGACCCAAGGTGACGCAGCAATCAAATTCTCGATCGGCGACGCGAGAGGTAACGCCATCGAGTCAAAAATCGGGTCCTTTAAATCAGCGACGATTGCTTGCTGTTTGCTTTTCGTGCGAGGCGACTCCTTCGAGCCAGCGCCGGCCGATTGGCACCTCCATGCTCTCACAAAAATAATCCCACACCGCACCAAACGGCAGTGCCTTCGCCTCTTCCTGAAGCGCCAGTCGGGCGGTGTAGTCGCCGCTGAGTTCAGCCTCGCGAATGGCGGGAGGTTCGAGCAGGGCGACGAGCAGGGCGCGTTGCAGGTTGCGCGTGCCGATTACCCAGGCCGCAATGCGGTTGATGCTCGCGTCGAAGTAGTCAAGGCCGAGATGAATGCGATTGGCTTGGCCGCTGGCGATCACTTCCCGGGCGATGGTTTGCAGGTCGTCGTTGAAGGTCACGACGTGGTCGCTGTCCCAGCGAACGCCGCGGCTGACGTGCAGGAGAATCTCCGGGACGTAGAGCAGCGCACTGGAAATCTTGTCCGCAATGCTCTCGGTGGGATGGAAGTGGCCGGCGTCCAGACAGAGCACTTTGCGACGCGTGATGGCGTAACCGAGATAAAACTCATGCGAACCCACCGTGTAACTTTCCGCGCCGATGCCAAACAGCTTGGGCTCCACGGCGTCGAGGAGATGCTTCGCTGGCAGCTGCTTCTTAAAGACCTCGTCCAACGCGGCAGCGAGGCGCTCGCGCGGGCCTTGGCGATCTGCTGGCGTATCCTTGTAGCCATCGGGAATCCACACGTTCGTGACGCAGGGCGTGCCGAGCGCCTTGCCCATCGATGCGCCGATCTCGCGGGAGCGACGGCAGTGTTCAATCCAGAAGTTCCGGATGCTTTTGTTGCGATGTGAAAGCGTAAAGCCATCGGCGGCCTTCGGATGGGCGAAGCAGGTGGGATTGAAATCGAAACCGAGCCCGCGGGACTTCGCCCATGCGATCCAGTTCTTGAAATGCGTGGGCTCAATTTCGTCGCGGTCCACCTTCTTGCCGCCGAACTCGCCGTACATCGCGTGCAGGTTCACGCGGTGCCGGCCGGGAATGAGCGAAAGCGCCTTCTCCAAATCCGCTCGAAGCTCGTCGGGCGTGCGGGCTTTGCCGGGGTAGTTCCCGGTGACGGCGAGACCGCCGCCGATCGAGGTGCCGAGGTTCTCGAATCCGCCGACGTCATCGCCCTGCCAGCATTGGAGCGAAATGGGAATGGCGGCGAGCGCCTTGAGTGCACGGTCAACATCCACGCCGAGCGCGGCGTAGCGTTCATGCGCGAGACGGTAGGCGGCGGTGATGGATTTGGAGCGGGGCATGGCGGTGGAAATTAGCGGGAACTATGCAAAAAGAAACCACGGATGAGCACAGATGCACACGAATTTAGAGAAAGGAGTAAGACACGAGTTCCACGAAGGTTCACGAATTTGGATTTCAGACTTCGTGCTGATTCGTGAAATTAGTGTCTCATTTCCCATCCGTGTTGATCCGTGTCCATCCGTGGTTGCATCGCATCGTTTTGGCTTCGAGTTAACAGGGTCTTGATTCTAGGTGGAAGACTTCAGGGAGTTCGAGCGACACGGGGCTGTTGTCTGGATGCGACGGCATCAACTCGCGCATGTGCGCCCACCAACGGCGGCAGACGTCCGTTTGCGCGATGGCGGACCATTGAGCTTGGCTCGCAAACTCGACGTAGGCGAAGAGCTGCCGCGTTTCGGGATGAAGAAAGATGGAGTAGGTGCGAACGCCGTGCTCAAGCAACGTGGCCTCCAGTTCCGGCCAGATGGGCTGGTGACGACGTTGATACTCCGCCTCGCTCCCGGCGTGGACCGACATAACGAACGCTTTGCGGATCATGGAGCCGGATGATTCCCAAGCGTACGAGGAACGTCGAGCGCGGGAACAGACTTTTTCCCGGGGCAGCGGTGTAGCGAAGGGGAAATGCAGCTTGTGATTTGCCTTGTCGTGGACCGATTGAAGGACGATTGGAGATTGTCGTTTGCCACTTCGGATGATAGGTAAAGGGGCGGTAAATCCCTCACGCCCTTGGGCTCGGAGTTCAAGGTTGAAGTGCGTCGCCCAAAAGGCGGCTAACCGTCAGGAGCAATGATGAATAAACAGTTCCAAAGGCTGAAGGAAGAGGAGCCACGCCGGCAGACACTACCTGCCAGTGGCGGCAGAGTGGGGTTTTTCAGGGCTTCCTACGTTATGGGATGGCTGTGGCTTGTGGTCTTAACTGGGCCTCTCACGATGCAAGCCCAGTTTAGTTACTCAATCGACAACGGGAAAGTCAGGATCACGGGCTACACCGGCTTCGAGACTGTGGTGACTATACCGGAAATCATCGATGGACTCCCGGTAGCAAGTATCGGATACGAGGCCTTCTTTGGCCGAGTCGACCTGACGATGGTCACGATCCCAAACAATGTTATCAACATTGAAGGCCGGGCGTTCCGCAACTGCCGCAGCTTAACCAGCATAACGATTCCGAGCAGCGTCACCAACGTCGGGGAACAGGCATTCACTGGCTGTACTGAACTGGCGGGGATAACAGTGGACGCGGACAATCCTGCCTTCAGCAGCGTGGATGGTGTCTTGTTCGACAAAAGCCGTAATTTGCTTATCCAATTTCCCAACGGCACGGTTGAAAGCTACTCGATCCCCAGCAGTGTTACGAGCATTGGGGATTATGCGTTCTATGGCTGCACCAGGCTGACGAATGTAGCCATCCCCACCAGCGTTACCAGCATTGGCAACGCTGTGTTCGTTGATTGCAAAAAGCTGACGAGTGCTACGATCCCCGGCAGCGTCACCAATCTTGGAGAAGCTGTGTTTTTAGGCTGCGGCAATCTGACGAGTGTCACGATTCCTGGTAGCGTGAACAGCATCGGGAATGAGGCGTTTTCCTACTGCTACAGCCTTATGAGTCTTACGATCGGCAGCGGCGTTACCAGCATCGGTTACTCGGCATTCGATTTCTGCTCCAGTCTGACGAATGTTGTGATACCGAGAAGCGTTACGAGTATAGGAGGATATGCGTTCTCTTACTGCTACAGCCTAGATCGAGTTTACTTTCTGGGTAACGCTCCGAGCTTTGGTCCGCTCGTTTTCGGGGATAACACTCCTGCGACTGTCTATTATTTACCGGGAACCATTGGTTGGGGGCTGACGTATGGCGATCGTCCGACGGTAATCTGGGAGCCATTGGTCCAAGTTGACGGTACCAACTCCGGCGTGCGGACGAATCAGTTTGGGTTCAGCATCAAATGGGCGAGTGGTCGAACTGTCGTGGTGGAAGCATCCACGGACTTGGCTGAATTCTTTTGGACTCCGGTGGGCACCAGTACGCTCATGAATGGCTCGTCCTACTTCAGCGATCCTCAGTGGACGAATTCGCGAGCCCGTTTCTATCGCCTGCGTGCTGAATAGTAACCTCGCGCCGAATCGGAGTTCGGCGTTACGTCATTTCGGCGCTCGAATCGGTTACTTCCGCTGCAACGCCTCGCCTCGCGCTCCCTCCGGCGTGATGCGGAGGTAATCGAACTGCGCTTCGGCGCCTTCAGTCCCACCAGCCGTCAGCCCGATGCGGATGCTGCGGTCCCACGGCGGGAGGTAACCGCCCTCCGCGCTCTGCCCGATCGATTTCCAGCTCTTGCCGTCGGTGCTGAATGAAAACTGGAAGCGGTTCCCATCCTTCGCCGTCACGCGGAGCTCCATCGTCTTTCCTTCCACGCCGCGCTCGACCGCGTTCGTTGTGAACTTGTCCCTGGCTTGTTGCCAGACGATGACGTTCTCGCGGCTCACCGCGATGCCGAGCGCGTTGGCGGGATCTCCAATCGCCGCGAGGCCTGCCAGTGCGCCGGGTTTCAAATCGGAGAGCCGAATGCGCGTGGTCGCCGTGTAATCGCCAGCAGTGGTGGAACGGCCGACGATGGCACCGATGGGATTCTTCGCGTGGTTCGCAGTGGGCGCGAGCACGAGTCGACCGCGCGAGAGCGTCGTCGCAGGTTCGTTGTCCTGCGGCCATTGCCAGCCGGCGCGCAGTTTCCTGCCGCCGAAGCTGTCATCGAAGTTTAGTTCCTTGTGCTGCTGCTTTGCGCCAGAAGGCGAGGGAGCAATTGCTGTCGGACCCTTGCCGCTATTGATCTGCGGCCAACCGTCAGCGCCGAAGGTCACTTCATCGAGCAACATCTCGCGGCCGGTGAAGACGAACGACCTCGGATCGTACGCGTGATACAGCAGCCAGTGGCGACCGCGTTCATCGGTCACGATGCTGCCGTGGCCGGGGCATTTCCAGGCGGCGTTCTCGGCGAGGATCGGGTTCTTCGCATACTTCTCCCACGGACCGAGCAAGGCCTTCGCGCGCGCCACACCCATCGCGTAGGTGCAGTTGCGACCGCAGCAGCCGTTGCCGGAATAGAACATGTAAAAGTAATCACCCTGCTTGAGGATGAACGGGCCTTCCACAAGCGCGCCTTCCCACGGCTGATCGTTGCGGAAGAGTTCGTGGCGCGTGCCGACGAGCTTGGTGCCGGTTTCGTCCAGTTGCTGCGCCCAAAGCGGCGTGGGCTGGCGACGGCTGTTGCCATCTTCCTTCCACACGAGCCAGCGTTCGCCTTTCTCATTCGTGACCGGCAGCGCGTCGATGGAGCCGGCGTCCTGCGACACCATCGGGCCGTGATCGGTGTAGGGGCCTTGCGGTTTGTCCGCTGTGGCGCAGGCGATGGAGAGCGGGCCACCTTTCTTGCGCGCCGTGTAGTAAATGTAGTAACGACCCCTCCACTCGGCGATCTCGGGCGCCCAGAAGTTCGCGACGGCCCACTCGGGGCGTTTGGCGAAGACGGGGCCGACGATCTCCCAGTTCACCATGTCGCGCGAGTGCAACAGCGGGAAGTGAGGTCCCCACTCGGACGATGTGGCGGTGGCCCAGTAATCCTTGCCGACGCGGACCACGGACGGATCGGGATAGTCGCCGGCGAGGACGGGATTGGTGAAGGTGGGTTCGGCGGCCGAGAGAATCCATTTGTTCTCGGAGATTGTGACTAAGGTTGCCGCAGCGAGCAGGTAATAGAGTTTCGTTCTCATATTCGTAAAAAATACGCTCCAAAGGAGGCTTTCAATTGTGTCCGGCTTCAATCAAGCACAGGTTCGTTGTCGTCGCGTTCCAACCATAGTTCACTCCCGGACGGAATGTCGTTCGGTGAAATATCATGTGGAAGGCTGAGTGAGATACTTCCGTTCTCTCTTCCTCGATTGATGAACTCCAAGTTCTTTATGTACGTAGATACGTAGGTCCCATCCGGCCGCCTGATTTGAATTCGTTCACGGCGGTAGATGTCTTCACCTGGTTTTAATGACCAGAACTCTTCTTTGGGAAGGCAAAGGATTGTCCCAGTTCCTTCGATGAAAAACACCGTGTCGATCACAGCTACCTTCTTTGGCATACTAGGGGTAAAGACTCTGCCGTGTTTCAATACTTCCGGTTCGGCAATTCCGCCGCGGCGCTGCTCGAATCAAATACCCGATCTTGCACGACGGTCTTCTTCGGTAGCTTCTCGCCCTTGAGCGCCTTCTCGACGGCGTCGAACGCCATGGGCCCGAGCAACGGATTGCATTCCACGGTGCAGCTCAGCTTGCCGGCGACCATGGCTTCGAACGCACCCTTCACGCCGTCGATCGAGAGCACGATGACGTCGGTGCCTGGTTTCTTGCCGGCTTCTTCGAGCGCCTGAATCGCGCCGAGCGCCATGTCGTCGTTGTGCGCGTAGACGGCAGTCACGCTCGCGCCGGCTCCCTTGAGCAAGGCTTCGGTGACTTCCTTGCCGCCGCTGCGCCGGAAGTCGCCGCTCTGCGATGCGATGATCTTCATCTCGGGATGCGCCTTGATGCCGGCTTCGAAACCTTTCTTGCGATCAATGGCGGGTGCGGCGCCGGGCGTGCCTTGCAGTTCGATGATGCTAGCTTTGCCGCCCGTTTTCTTTGCGAGCCATTCCGCGGCCATGCGGCCTTCCGCGACAAAGTCGGACGCGATCAACGTCGCGAAGAGCGATTCATCGGCGGTCTTGATCCCGCGATCCACGAGCACGACGGGAATCTTTGCACGCTTGGCTTCGCGCAGAACGGGTTCCCAGCCGGTCTCGACGACGGGCGCGAGGATGATGGCGTCCACGCCCTGGGCGATGAACGCGCGCACGGCCTTGATCTGGTTCTCCTGTTTTCCCTGCGCGTCGGAGAACTTCAGGTTCACTCCGCGCTTGGTGGCCTCAGATTTGATGGATTCAGTTTCCGCGGTGCGCCAGGCGCTCTCGGCTCCCACTTGCGCGAAGCCGACGGTGAGCTTCTTGTCGGCTGCGTGGAGCGAAGTGAGGCTGGCGACGGTGAACGAAGCGATGGCGACGCTCGTGGCTCCCAGTCTCGTGAGGAAGGATCGTGTGTTCATGGTGGTAACGGTTGGTCGTGTGTTGAGAAAAGTCTAGCGCACAGCAGCGGTGTGACGGGAGAGAAAACGTTGCAGCAGGATGAACAGCAGCAGCAGCCCACCCATCGCAATGCGGAGCCAGGAAGAGTTCAGCCGGCCATCGAAGTTCAGCACGGTTTGGATGGTGCCAAAAATCAGAACGCCCGTGAGCGTGCCAGCCATGGTCCCGACACCGCCCGTGAGCAGCGTACCGCCAATGACGACCGAGGCAATGACGTCGAGCTCGAAACCGACGCCGTCGGCAGGATTGCCTGAGCCCTTGTAAAACGTGGAGACGACGCCCGCGAGCGCGGAGCAGAATCCGCTGATGGCGTAGACGGATATCTTGGTCGCACCAACGGGCAGCCCCATGAGGCGCGCGGAGTTTTCGTTCCCCCCAAGCGCGAAAACGTTTCGGCCAAAGCGCGTGGAGTGCGCGAGCACGGCTCCCACGATCAGAAACACGACGAACGCGAGGGCGGTGGCGGAGAGGCTGGCCTTGGCGCCCAGCGGGACGCCGAATTCCAGAACCTTGTCATAGGTCGCGTTGGTGATGCCGACGGATTCCTGGCTGATGACGAAGGCCATTCCGCGCGCGAAGAACATTCCCCCAAGAGTGACGAGGAAGGGCGGGAGTTCGTAGCGTTGAATCAGGAAGCCCATACCAGTGCCGAAGCTCGTCCCGATGGCGAGCGCGAGCGGAAGGGCGACGAACGGCGAGACGTTGTGGTTCTGAACCAGCGTGGCCGTGAAGGTGGTGGTGAACGCTAGCACTGCGCCCACCGAGAGATCGATGCCGCCAGCAAGAATCACAAATGTCATGCCGACCGCGGCGATGCCCAGCGAGGCGTTGTCGGAGAAAAGATTTGCGACGACTCGCGTGGAGAAAAAGCCCTCGTAGCGCAGGGACGCCACTGAAAAGAGCGCGAGGAGGACGAGCATCGTCGCGTAGAGCGGGAGATTCTGGGAACGCGCTGAGAACTTCATGCGTGCCTCCTTCCAAACCAGCCGGCGATCTGTTGGCGGAACTTCTCCGACTGTAGCAGGCAGACAGCGACAATGACGATGGCCTTCGGAACAGGCGCGACCGCGGGCGGCACGCCGAGATTATACATCGTGGTGGTCAGCGTCTGAATCAGAAGCGCGCCGACGATGGAGCCAACCAGCGTGAAACGTCCGCCCGTCAGGGCGGTTCCGCCCACGACGACAGCGAAGATCGCGTCGAGTTCCATCATTTCGCCGACACGACTGGAATCGGCGGCCTTGATGTTTGAGGTGGCGATCAGTCCCGCGATGCCCGCGCACAAGCCGCTGAAGGCGTAGACGACGACCTTCACGAAGGACGTGTTGATCCCGCAGAAGCGCGCTGCCTTCTCGTTGTCGCCGACGGATTCGAGGAACAGGCCGATAGCGGTTTTTCGGGTGACGAGCAGGGTCAGTCCCAGCATCGCGAGGATGATCGTGACGGTGAAGGGCAGGGCAAGGAAGTGACCGTTGCCCACGAAAACGAGCGGCGCGTGCTCGAAGGTGATGATCTGTCCATCGGTGATCAGCATGGCGATGCCGCGTCCTGCGACCATGAGGATGAGTGTGGCGATGATGGGCTGAATTCCGATCGCAGCGACGAGCAGTCCGTTCGCGATGCCGGTAATCGTGGTCAAGGCCAGAGTCGCGCCGAGCACGGCGGCGAAGGGCAGGGTGGTTTGCGTGACGAGGACGGCGGCGACCGCGCCAGCGATGGCCATCAACGAGCCGACGGACAAATCCACGCCGCCCGTGGCGATGATCAGCGTCATTCCGATGGCGAGAATCATCACCTTGGAACCTTGGTTTAGAATGTCGACGAGCGTTCCATAGAGATGGCCGTCGCGCAGTTCGAGCCGGAAGAAGCCGGGGGCGAAAATGGCGTTGAACGTCAGCAGCGCGAGCAGTCCGAGAATTGGCCAGAGCAGGGAGGCTCCAGTAAACCACGGACGAATTCTGGCGAGCGGGTCACTCATCGTGGTGGGCGATGACGTTCATGATGCGGTTCGCTTGGACGTCCGCACCGGAGAGTTCGCCGATCTTCCGGCGGTCGCGCAGCACGGCGACGCGCTGGCAGGTGCGGACCACTTCCTCGATGTCGGACGAGATGAAGAGGACAGCCATTCCCTGGGCGCTCAGCGAGTGAACGAGCTTCTCAATCTCCGCCTTGGCGCCGACGTCGATGCCGCGCGTGGGTTCATCGAGGATGATGAGCTTCGGCTGCATGGCCAGCCAGCGTGCGAGCATGACTTTCTGCTGGTTGCCGCCGGAGAGATTCATGATGGGCGTCTCCGCGCTGGCGGTCTTGATGTTCAACGCGCGGATGTAGTGTGCGGCGATTTGACCCTGTTCGCTGCGAGCGAGAAGGCGGAGCGGACCTCGGCTGGCCTGCATGGCGAGGATCATGTTCTCGCGAACAGAGAGATGCGGAATAATGCCTTCGCTCTTGCGGTCTTCGGAACAAAACGCAAGTCCGTGACGCACTGCCTGACGCGGCGAGCGGATGGAGGCGCGTTGCCCGGCGATGCTCAAGCTGCCGCGGTCCGGTGGCAAAACGCCGAAGAGCATCTTTGCCGTCTCGGTGCGGCCGGAGCCGAGCAGGCCACCAAGGCCGACGACTTCGCCGGGAGCAATCGACAGAGTGACGTTGTCCATCACGCCGCGTTTGCCGAGTTTCTGCGCTTCCAGAAACGTTGCGCGCTTTTCTATGATGGCGGGACTTGGGTCGGAGCCCGTGCGCTCCAGTTCCTCAAAGTTGCGGCCGAGCATGGCGCCGATGAGCTTCAAGCGCGGCAGATCGGCGGCGGCAAAGTCGCCCACGAACGCTCCATTCCGCAGAACAGTGATGCGATCCGAGATGGCATAAACCTGATCAAGGAAATGGGTGACGAAGAGCAAGGCCATGCCTTCGCTGCGAAGCTGGCGGAGGATGCCGAAGAGGAATTCCACTTCGCGCTCGTCGAGGCTGGAGGTCGGCTCGTCGAGGATGAGCAGCCTGGCCTTGATGTCGAGGGCGCGCGCGATGGCGACGAGTTGCTGCTGCGCCATCGAACAGGCGTTGAGCGGAAGGCTGACATCAAGCTTCAATCCCAGTCGCGCGAGGGCGGCTTCAGCGCGTTGCTTGATGGCTTTCTTGCGCAGGAAGCCGAAGCGCGTGGGCTGGCGGCCGAGCAGGATGTTGTCCGCGATGGAGAGCGTGGGAACGAGGTTGACCTCCTGATACACGGTGCTGATCCCGATGGCCTCCGCTTCGCGAGTGGAGCGCGGCGCAATGACCCTGCCGTCAAACTGCATCGCGCCATCGTCCGGCGTGTAAACTCCGGTTAGCACCTTGATGAGCGTGGATTTGCCCGCGCCGTTTTCGCCCATGAGCGCGTGAATCTCGCCCGGCCGCAGCGTAAGCTGGACGCCGTCGAGCGCCTTCACGCCGCCGAAGGATTTGGTCGCGTTGCGAATGCTGAGGAGGGGCGCGCTCATTGTGGGCCTAGCTCAAGATCCGCGCGCCGCCAGCGGGTCGCGAGACGAACATGGTCGGCTCAATGCCAGTCTGCTTCCGATACGCGCCGCCGACTTGTTCGCAGATGGAATCGACCGCGCGCGTTTCCACCAGGCTGACGGTGCACCCGCCGAACCCGCCACCCGTCATGCGGCTGCCAAAGACTCCGTTCCTCTCGCCCTGCTTCTTCGCAAGCTCGACAAGTAGATCGAGCTCAGCGCAGCTGACCGCGAAGTCATCGCGCAACGAGTCGTGGCTCGCATACATCAGTTGCCCGAGGGTCGACCAATGGCCGGTACGCATTTCGCGGGCAGCTTCAGTTGTGCGGGCAATTTCGGCGATGACGTGGTGGGCGCGCTGGTAAATGAGCGGCTCCATGCGAGATCGGTTCGCTTCGAGCATCGGGAGGGATGAGTCGCGAAGAGAAGCGACGGAGAGAATGCTGGCGGCCCGCTCGCACTGGGCACGACGCTCGGCATATTCGCCGCCGGTGAGCTCGTGCTTCACGTTCGAGTTGATGATGAGAATGGAAAGTTCCGGGTTGGTCAGCGGAACCAGTTCGGTCGTGCGCGAGCGACAGTCGAGTAGCAGCAGGTGACCTTCCTTCGCCATCACGGAGGTGAACTGATCCATGATGCCGCACGGCACGCCCGCGAACTCCTGTTCCGCCTTCTGGCAGAGCAGCGCCTTCTGAACGGGATCGAGGCGATGGTTGGAAGCGGCCTCCAGCAAAGTGGCTGTGGAGACTTCGAGAGCGGCACTGCTCGAAAGTCCGCCGCCCATCGGCACCGACGACATCACCAGAGCATCGAAGCCGGGGATGGAGATCTTGAGTTTCTGAAAACCCGCGATGACGCCCCGCATGTAGTTCGACCAACTCGGTTGGCCGCGCGTCACGGTCGACTCAAGATCGATGGTGACTTCGCTGTTGGTGTCCGCACTGAAGATCTGGGCGCGACGCAGGACGCTCGGTGAGGCGGCGATTACCGTGTAGCGCTCAATGCCCATCGGGAACACGAACCCATCGTTGTAGTCGGTGTGTTCTCCGATGAGATTCACGCGGCCAGGCGCAGCCACCAGCCACAGCGGCGCGTGACCGTAGCGTGCTTGAAAACGACGCGACGTCTCGCTGGCGAGTTCCGTGAGAGTCATGGGCGATGGTTGGGTTACTTCCGAGCAGGTTCGAACTCCTCGACGTCTTCCAAGCCAATGTCGATGTATTGGCCGCCGCGGGTTTGTTTGCAGGTGACGGCGAGAACGTTGCGGCCAGACCTCAGCGCTTTGCGCGCGCGATCATCGAGCGTCATCACGTCGTAGTTGCCGACGTGGCCTTTGAACTCCGCGATGAGCTGGCCGTTGAGGAACACCTGCGCGTCCTCATCGTGGTAGAAGCTCAGGCGCAGCTCGTGAGGCTTGAAGTTTGCCGGTGCATCAAAACTGCGGCGGAGCCAGATCTCAGCCGTCTTCCATTCCGTGCGGGCGTCCGTGTTCGGCGTGCCTTTCGTCCCGAAGCCCCCGGGGCCGCGCTTCCATCCGGCGTCGTTGAAGTCCGCGGCGGTCCAGTTGCTGTCCGGCAGCTTTGTGGTGTAGGCCCATTCGGTGGGCGCGTCCTTCGAATTCGAACTGAGCACAGTAACGCGCGGTGCCGGTGGTGGCGGGCCGTAGAGTTTCTTGTTCGCGGCGGTGACGGTCGCTTCGTCGAGTTTCAGGATCTCGCGATCGTAGGTGAAGAGGCCGTTGACCTCGATTTCGACATCGGTGGTCTGCGTGTAGATCGCGGCAGACAGTCCGTGGGAACCAATCATCGGATGAAGTTTGCGCAGGAGGTCCACGTAGGCCTTGGTGACTTCCGCGGAAGATTTGTAGTTCCGGTAGCCCCAGTTCTTCTCGTCCTGCCAGGTGTGCCCTTTGACGGGAAGACCGAGCCCGCCGAATTCGCCGAGCACCATCGCGCGTTCCGTGGTGCGCTTCGGTGCGCCGGGTCCGGGATATTGATGATGGTCGACAATGTCGCCTGCGGGAAAGTGATTGCCGCCGCTCGGGCCATCGACCAGCCGCGAAGGATCGTGTTGTTTCGTCCAATTGAGAATGCGGACGGTGTCGAATTGGCCCCAGCCTTCGTTGAACGGCACCCACGTGACGATGCTCGGGTGGTTGTGGCGCGAATCCATGATCGCTTTCCATTCGCGTTCGTAGATGGCGGTGGACTCCGGCGAGCGCTTCATTTCCTCGCCGTCGTAACCGCTCGGACCGGTCCAGCGCGCGCTCTTGTCGCCGCTCGGCATGTCCTGCCAGACGAGCAGCCCAAGCTTGTCGCACCAGTAATACCAGCGCTCGGGTTCCACCTTCACGTGCTTGCGTGCCATGTTGAAGCCGAGCTTCTTCGTCATCTCGATGTCCCAGCGCAACGCTGCGTCGGTCGGCGCGGTGTAGAGACCGTCCGGCCAGAATCCTTGGTCGAGCGGGCCGTATTGGAAGAGCGTCTGGTTGTTCAACTGCATGCGGAGGATACCCTGCTCATCGCGGGCGAGGGCGATCTTGCGCATGCCGAAGTAGGATTCGATCTGGTCCGTGTCTTTACCGTTGTCGGTGAGCGTGACCCGCAGTCCATAGAGGTGTGGAGATTCTGGGGACCACGGTTTGACGTTGGGTACTTTAATTGTGACTCGAAGCGGAATAGTTGACGTGTTGACCGTCAGACCGAGGGCATCCTTTATCGCAACTTCAGCGGAGGCCAAAGTTCTCTTGGCAGGGCTCTGCCCGCGGAGAGGAACGAATGCCGTCTTTGCGTTCACAGTGGCCGAGGTGGAGACCGTGTCGCCTTCAAGAAGTTCCACACGCAGAATGTGGCTGCCCCTCAATCTATCTGAGGTGATGCGAGCCGTGATTTCGACCGACGATGTGTCCAGCTGAGGGACAACTTTCAACGACTCGATGTGAGCCGAATTCACCGGCTCCAGCCACGGCGTTTGCCAGATGCCGGTCGTGGGCGTGTACCAAATGCCTTCGCCGCGCTTTACCTGTTTGCCACGCGGCTGCGGACCTTCGTCGCTCGGATCCCAGACGGCAACGACGAGTTCCTGCTCGCCAGAGGACTTCAGTGCATCAGTAATGTCGAGGCTGAACGGATCGTAGCCGCCACGATGACTGCCGACACTCTTGCCGTTCACGGAGACGACGGCTTCCCAATCCACCGCGCCGAAGTGCAGCAGCACGCGCTGACCGCGCCATTTCCGGGGCACGGTGAACTTGCGGTGATACCAAAGACGATTCTGGGCTCCGACCGTCTTCTTTACTCCGGACAGCGCGGACTCGACGGGGAATGGGACCAGAATCTTCCCATCGAACGTGGTCGGCTGTGGCGCATTGGTCGGAACGATGGAGAAATCCCACAGGCCGTTCAGGTTCATCCACTCATCGCGCACCAAGCTCGGGCGCGGATACTCCGGATGCGGATTCTTGGCGGACACATCCTTCGCCCACCGCGTCATGATGTTTCCCGGGACAGGCTTCCAACTGTCGGCGCCAAAGGTCGGGGCGGAATTCAACACTGGGAGCACGATAGCGGAAAGCGCGACGAGACGACGGAGCGTGGCGCGGAGTGACGTGTTCATGACGCGAGTCTAGCCTGTGTCGCTCCTCGAACAATGAGAGAACCGGTCAATCCTTGTAGAAATCCGGCCTTGGAGATTGACGGCTCGGCTGAACTGGCGCTTTCATCCGGCGTCCTTTCGATGAAGCAACCCAACACAACGAAGTCTGCGAATTCACGGCGCCATGTGGCGTTGTTGGTGGAAACGTCGCTGGCGTCCGGTCGCGACATCCTGTGCGGCATCGCGCGCTACGTTCGAGAACATGAACCCTGGGCGCTTTACCACGAGCCGCGCAGTTTGGAGGAATCCGTCCCGCGCTGGCTGAGCTCTTGGAAGGGCGATGGGATCATCGCGCGGATTCAGAATCCCGCCATTGCCGCGGCAGTAAAAGCAACAGGGCTGCCTGTCGTGGACGTGCTCGGCGTTGTGCCCAAGGAACGGTTTCCGCTCGTGCATGTGGATGATGGCGCCATCGCAGTCGCGGCGGCGGACCATCTGCGCGAACGGGGTTTTCGCCACTTCGCCTACTTCGGCATTGAAAAGGAGAACTGGTCCGAGTCGCGGCGCGATGCGTTCGCGCGCGCTGTTCGGGCAGCGGGCTTCGATGCGGCTGTCTACGAACTGCCGCGGGCGGCGGCGGATACTTGGGAAACAATCGAAGAGGATCTCGCGGCGTGGATTCGCCAATTGCCGAAGCCGGTCGGTGTGATGGTGTGCAGCGACCAACGTGGTCCGCTCGTGCTGGAGGCGTGTCGGCGGGCGAACTGTGTGGTGCCGGACGAGGTGGCTGTCGTCGGAGTGGATAACGACGTGCCGCTCTGTCAGGTGTGCAATCCGCCGCTGTCGAGCGTTCAGCCCGGACACGAGCAGGTGGGTTACGAAGCGGCGGCGGTGCTGAAGCGCTTGATGAATCGAAGTCATCATCCGAAGTCGCCGATTCTCGTCGAACCGCAAGCGGTGATCACCCGACAATCCTCCGATGTGCTCGCGATCGAAGACCGGCCGATCGCAACGGCGCTGCGATTGATTCGGGAGAGTGCAGGGCAGGGGATCAGGGTCGAATCGCTCGCCCGGCAGGTTGGTTTGTCGCGCAGTGTGTTTCAGCGGCGATTCCGTGCAGCGCTCAAGCGCTCGGTGCACCAGGAGATTTTGAACGCGCGGCTGAAACGTGCGCAGGAGTTGCTCGCGGAAACGGACCTTGCCTTGGCGGAAATTGCAGAGCGAACCGGTTTCAAACACCAGGAATACCTAGGTGCGGTTTTCAAGTCCCGGCTGGGAAGCACGCCTGCACAGTTTCGACGAAGAGTCGTGCGGTAGCGGCGAGTCGGATCAGATTCCGAAGTCGAGCTTGTCGATGTTCTCCTTCGTGAACCGGACGGGCTCGGCCATGATGACCGTCTTTCCGTCCTGCTTGCTCAGGGAAATCTTCCCGTGACCGCGAACGTCCATGCCGTCAGTGATGGGCTTGCCGTCGACAAGATGTTTTGCGAGTCGCACGGTCAGACCGCCGAGCGCGCGCGGATCCCACAGGTAAAAGGATTGAAGGACGCCTTCCTTGATGTAGGGCCGCATCTTGTTGGGCGTGGAGTTCCCGGTGACGGCGACCTTGCCGACCTTGCCGGCCCGCTTCACGGCTTCGCTTGCCCCGGGAACGGAGTTCGAGTCAAACGCGATGATGCCTTTGAGATTCGGATAGGCGTTCAGGAGAGTCTCCACTTTCTGGCGGGCGAAGTTCTCGTCTTCCTTCGTCACTTCGGTGGCGACGAGTTTGAGCTTCGGATACTTCTCCTTCGCGCGCGCCTCGGCGTGGCGACGCCAGGTGTTGAGATTCGCGGCGTCGAGGCTTGCGATGGCAATGGCCCATTCGCCTTCCTCGCCCATCTGCTTCGCTAAATCGTCCATCAACGTTTCGCCAAGCGTCTTTTCGTCGACCTGATTCACGAAGAGGTCGCGACCGCTTTCCGTGGCGTCGCTGTCCCAAGTGAGCACTTTGATTCCTGCGGCCTGAGCCTTCTCGACGAACCGCTGAATGGTCTTGGGCTGATTGGGGGCGATACAGATCGCACTGACCTTCTGACGAATCCAGGTGTCGATGAACTTGTTTTGCTCCGCGCCGCTCGGCTCGGTTGGGCCATCGAAGATCAAGGTCACGCCGATCTCGTCGGCTGCCTTTTGCGCGCCACGTTTGCATGCGTCGAAGTAATCGATGTTGATCAACTTCGGCAGCATGGCGACGACAGGTTTGCCGGCTGCGGGGGCAGGTGTGGGCGCGTTCGAGTTTGCGGCTGGTTTATCGCCATAGCCCGCTATGGTCAGCAGCAAGAAGGTCGCGGTCGCCGAAAGCAGGAGACGCGGAATGGATTGTAGCGATGGATGGAGCATGATGTCTTTTTGGATTTCGCGGCAGCGTAATGAAACTTTCGCTGGATGGCGATGGGAGACGCGCCCAACAAACATTCCTACCTCCGGCTGCCCGCCATCCTTTCGCTTCTGCTGGGCATCCAGCGGGCCACCCTCTGCCAGCAGTTCTGCCGCACCGACCGCATGGTGCGCCTGTGGCTCGGGCTCTTCAACACCGGCGGCATTGACGCTCTCAGATCTGTGGAATGAACCACACTGTCCGTGCCCGCGGACATTGCGGAGATGATTACGAGGTAGATTGCTGGTTTCATTCGCCCTTTGTTGCTACTCCAGCATGAACCACTGCACTTCCACCCGGCGGTTCTTCTCGCTGTCAGTGCCTGTCGCTTCCTCCCAGCCGCGTCCCATGACATCAACCCGAGCCGGCTCGATCTTGTGGCGCTCGATGAGTACCCGCTTGATCTCGTTCGCGCGGTTCTTGCTCAGCTCAATCGCCCGCAGTGCCATCGTGCGAACGTAAGCTTCGCCGCCGGTCTTGCGGAACTCCTCGACCTTCGAGTTGTCGACATGGCCGCGGAGCAGCACGACGGAGCCCGGGCTCACCTGCAGCATCTTCTTGATGACGTCGAGATTCTTCAGGTTGTCCTCCCGCGCCTGATCGAGTGTCGCCGAGTTCGCTTCAAACAGGAAACGAATGTCTTTGCTCAGCACAGGATCGCCTTCCACCGCAGCGGCGGCGGAGGCGCGAATGGGTTTGATGGCGATCTGTTGGCCCGCAAATGCGCCGGAGCTTTCGAGCGACTTCAAATGGCGGAGGTCGACGAAGCGATCGCCGTCGACGGGATCCTTGATGAACTGGCCGCCATACGAATAGACCGCCGCCTGATAGATGCCGCCGAAACTCCCGGCGGAATCGATCGAGCCGGAAAAGAACGCGAGATTCTCAGGCAGGTTCGACAAGTGAACTTTGGCCAGTTCGGACTGCGCCTGCGCGCGATCCCATTTGAACGCCTTCGCTACCACCTCCAGGTGCGCTGCCGCACTGTCGCGGACCATTCGGTTACCTTCGAGTAATCCATTCACGAGTCCCGCGACCATGTTCGTCTGCTGCTGCGCGAAGCCCTTGTTCATGACTAGAATGTCCGCGACCACCAGCAGGTTCATGCTCGTGGTCAAAATGTGTGCCTTGCCGCCGCTCTGGCTTGCGACTTCGGTGGTCTTCGGTGCCCAAGTCACGCAGCCTGCGAGGTGATTCCGGCCTTCCTGAATCTCGCGCAGGAAAAAGTCTCCCGCTGCGAAGGCGTCCTCGCAGAAGACGAGATTCAAACTTTCGGGATCGGGCGGCTCGCCCAAATTGCCGAGCGTGCGGATGGTGAGTCCCGCCTCTTGCGCGAGGTAACGAATAAAGAAATCCGCCTCGGTGAATTGCGCCGTGGCGAGAACCTTGCCCTTGAGTTGGTTGATGCGCTTGATGTCGCTGCGAACCACAACGCCGTCCGCGCCGCGCGAGAAACCAATCTGTGCGGGTACCGTGACCTGAAATTGTTTCCCGTAAACCGCGAGCACATCCACGGTCGTCGCCGATGCCGCCATCTTGCCGCTGTTGAGTGCCGACCAGCTTTCCTCCTCGCTGAGCTTGATGCGCACTTTGAAGCCGTGCTTGCGGAAGAAGACGGAATTCTCATTGGGCTCCAATCCGCCATTGGCCGCAATCAAGCCCGCGTAGCCTGCGTATTCGCTGAGTTCAATATCGACGATGTTGTCCTTCGGTAGGTAGGTGCCGGGCGCGGCGAGGGTCGGAACTTCAGTCTGCGTTTCGACCAGTCCAGCGGTCGGTGCGGCTGCAGTGGTCGGTTTGCCATTGTAAGTCGACGCCGTGGTGCCGCCCGCGCCGGCAGGCGCGAACTTGTCCCACCACTTCCATGCGCCGAAACCGACGACACCGAGGATGAGCAGAGTAAGAACGATTTTTCCGCGCGTGGTCATGGGTGGTTACTTGTTCGAATCGATGGACGGAAACTTGGGCATCGGTTTGGCGGGTTCGTCGCCACTGCGAAACAGCATGTAGCCGCCCCACTTCAACAGGGCAAACACTCCCGCCGCGAGGATGAAGAGCATTTCCACGGAGCCGAAGAAGCCGACGAAGATCCGCGTCTTGTGCAGCGCCAGCGCAATACCGAAACTGCAGGCCATGAGGACCATCAATCCGGAGAGACGGTCAAAGCCCGGCACGTCATCGAACGAGACGCGTTTGCGGATGAACACCAACGTCGCGATCATCGATACGATAGGCAGGAAGTAGATCAGCAGATTCGCATCGAGCAGGTTCTCGTTCCGAAAGAAGAGCGCGTAGCCGGTCAGAACGGCAGCGAACGTTCCTGGGATGCAGGCGAGATAGACGAGCACGGAGTAGGCGAACTTCCACGGCGCGTTGCGTCCTTCGCCCGGTCGATGACAGATACCGACGATCCAAGCCAGCGCGGGAGCGGCGATCATCGTTCCGAACACCGGCGCCGGATGATTGCCGGCGGCTTGAATCAAATCGCGTAGCGTCATGCGCTACTCCAGCGTGAACCACTGCGCTTCCACGCGGCGGTTCTGATCGTTATCGGGACCGAGCGGTTCTTCCCAGCCGCGGCCGACGGCGTCGAGACGCTGCGCGTCGATTTTGTGGCGCTCCACGAGCAGACGCTTGATCTCGTTCGCGCGCTGCTTGCTGAAGTCGACAGCTTTGAGCGCCATCTGCCGCACGAACGCCTCGCCGCCGCGCTTACGGAATTCCTCGACCATTGAGTTGTCTACGTGACCGCGCAAAAGGACGGTCGAGCCGGGGCTGACCTGGAGCAGTCGCTTGATCGCTTCGAGGTTTTTGAGGTTGTCCTGATTGTTCATGTCCAGATTCGCGCTGTTCGGGGAGAACAGGAATCGGATGTCTTTGCTTAGGAGCGGATCGGTTTCCACCGGCGCGGTGCCGCTGGAACGAATCGGCGCGATGGCGACCTTCTGATCTTTGAACGTGCCGGCGGTTTCCAGCGCCTTGAGATGCTGGAGATCGGCGAAACGATCGGCGTCCACGGGATCCTTGATGAGTCCGCTGCCGTAAGCGAAGACCGCCGATTGATAAATGCCGCCGAAGCTGCCGGCCGCGTCAATCGCGCCGGAGAAGAACGCGAGGTTCTCGGGGAGGTTCGAGAGATGGACCTTGGCCAGTTCCGCCTGCGTTTCGGCGCGATCCCATTTGAACGCTTTGCCGATGACGTCCACCCACGTGGTCGGATTGTCGCGGACCATGCGGTTGCCTTCGAGCAAGCCTTCGACGAGGCCGGCAACCATCTTCGGATTCTGTTGCGCGAAACCTTTGTTCACGATCAGGACGTCTCCGACGATGAGCAGGTTCTTGCTCGTGGTCAGGACGTGCGCCTTGCCACCGCTGCCTTCAGCAACTTCGGTGGTCTTCGGCGCCCAGGTGACACAGCCGGCAAGCAGGCTGCGTCCAGCGTTCACTTCGCGGAGGAAGAAATCGCCAGCCGCGAAGGCGTCCTTGCAGAAGACGAGGTTGAGTTTGTCCGGATCGGGCGCCGTCTTGAGGTCCGGCATCATGTTGATGCCGAGCCCGGCTTCCTGCGCGAGGTAGCGGATGAAGAAGTCCGCCTCGGTGAACTGCGCGGTTGCGAGGATTTTTCCTTTGAGCTGGTTGATGCGCTTGATGTCGTTGCGAACCACCACGCCGTCCGCGCCGCGCGAGAAACCGATCTGCACCGGCACCACGACCTGGAACTGACGGCCGTAGGTCGCGAGCACATCGACGGTGGTGGCAGAGGCAGCCATCTTGCCGCTGTTGAGCGCGGACCAGCTTTCCTCCTCGCTGAGTTTGATGGCGACCTTGAAGCCGTGCTTCTTGAAGAAGACGGAATTCTCGTTCGGCGCAAGGCCGCCGTTCGCGACCACGAGTCCGGCGTAACCGGCATATTCGCTCAACTCGATTTCGACGGTGTTGTCCTTCGGCAGATACGCACCCGCCGTAGCGAGCTTCGGGATTTCGGTCTGCGTCTCGATGAGTTCGGCGGCTTGAACGGCGGCAGCGGCAGGTGCGGGCGCGGTAGCCGCCTGTCCTGGCGTTGCGGGTTGCGAGACTGAATACTGCGGAGCGCCGCCGGGAGATTGCAGCTTGGGCAGCCATTTCATGACGCCGAAACCCAGCACGCCGAGGATGAGCAGGGTGAGAACGATTTTACCTTTGGTGGTCATAGAGATAATTCAGTATGGACTGGAGGCATCTGATGCGGCTGCTCGATTCATTTTAGAAAGCCGCGCTCGAAATCCACTTTTTCCAAGTGATGCGAGTGCGACAGTCACGACTCCAACACCTTCTTGATGACTGCGAGGTAACTCGATTCCTTGGCGACGACTCGACCGTCGCTGAACAAGAGGTCATTTAGAATCGCCATCACGGCATTGCGCTCTTCTGGGGAGGTGAATTGTCCCGCGAGCGTCGTGGCGAAGGCCGTGGCATCATCGTGAGTGCTCGAATGCTGGCTCACGCGGGATACCGACGCATCGTAGACGTTGTTAATGTCGTATTCGGCTTCGATTCCCATCTGGCGGAGGAGTCGTTGAATTCGAGAGTCTTCGATGGACGCCAAATGGCCGTCCGCATACATCGCCAGCACCGCGAGATCGAGTACGGCGGCTTGGTGATCGGTGGAAAGACTCTTGAGGTTCATCGATTACTTCTCCGCAATCTTCTGGCGCTCGGCTGCCGGGGCATTGGTCTGCGGAGCGGCGGCTTCGCTTTGAACCATGCCCATCTTCTTTTTGTATTCCTGGAAGAGCATCGCGCCGCGCGCCTTGCGCATCTCCTGCTGGCGCGCGATGCCGGAGCCCATCTCTTTCGCGAGGTCGAGCGTGGCGCGCATCTGGCCTTCGCCTGCCGCGGCGGATTGCCGGAGCTGCTGCATGGATTGACCTAGCTCGCCGCCGACCATGCCTTGTAGTTCGGTGATGGAACTTTTCATCATGCCCGCGAGACCTTCGAGCGACCGTCCGATGGCGACCTTGGCCTTCACGGCTTCGAACTCGCGCTGGAACTTCTGAATCTCGCGCAGGCTTTGAGCAATGATCTCAGTGTTCTGCTTGTAGAGCTGTTCGAGGCTGTCGAGCTGCGCCTTGTTCTCGGTGATATCGCTCTCGAGCGTGGCGAGTTCTTCGGCGTAATGGGCACCATTGGCCTCGTCGTTGGCGGCGGCGGCGGCCTGGAGCATGCCTTGCAACTCGTCGCGTTGCCGCTCCTGGCGTTTGAGCTGGTCCTTGAGCAGGGCGACCTGTCCGGCGAGCTGTCCATTGGCGTAATGCGCCTTGTCTGCCTTGGCCTTGGAGTCGCGAATGCCGCGCTCGACGACAGCCTGATTGATGGCGTCGGTTTCGGTTGCCTGCTCAGCCATGAGGCCAAGCCAGATGAACACGCGTTTGAATGCTCTAAACATAGTTTTGGTTCTTTCTAAAACTTACTTCTTAGCGGGCGCTTCCTTCTCCAGAAGGATCTTCTCTTCCAGGATGAACTCCAACTGTTGGCCGAGTTGTTTCTCATCGGCTGCGCCTACCACGGTCACGCCCGCCTTCTTGAGTGGCGCGAAGACTTTGGCGTCGATGTCAAACGCGACGAAGTGAATGAAGATTGGGCTGCCTTTGCTCTCGGAGGCCTTGTTGATCTTCGGGACGACGACGACTGGGTCCGGCCCGGCCGTGTTGATTCCATCGGTGACGACGAGGATGTGTTTAGCCGTAAACTTCGAGTTCATCAGCGCGCGGCTGGCGGCTTCGATAGTGACACCGAGCGGCGTGCCGCTGTCCGGCCCGCGATAGCTCTTGACCCAATCGCGCATTGCTTGCGGCTGGAACGGACCGAACTTCACGGCTTCGGCTGCGCCGGTGCCGCGGAAGACGTAGAGGCCGGCGTGGATGGTCTTGGGAGGCGTGGCGTTCGTCGCGAAGTGTTCCACGCGATTGACGATCTGTTGCAGCGCGCGGTTCCCGATGATCCATTTCGCGGCTGGGTGGCCGCCCGTGGTGCGGACGGGATCCTTCATGCTGCCTGAGGTGTCGTACACGATGGCGAGCGCGACGCCGTCTTCGTCGGCGGCAAGTGAAGTGAGCGGCGAACTCGCCAGAAGCACGGTGGCGGCGAGCGCGAAGAAGGCCCGGAGCCTGGGGCGCAGGGTGGTAGAACGGCTGTGCATACTCCGCATTTGTTGTGTTCGCATCGTTATCAATCGTCGTCGGACGTGTCAACTTATCCTTCGACGCTGAGAATCATGCAGCTACAAATCTGCGGAGGGATTGGAAAAAGCGTGGGGAGAGCAGGTGGGAAGGTGGGCGGGTGAGAAAGTAAGAGAAGCAGAGGTTTGGGGATATCGATTTCCACTTTCTCACTTTCGCACCGGCTCACCTGCAATTGAGAATATGAACTGACTCACACCACAAACTCCAACTCCGGCGCGCGTGGGATGAGGCCGGCCTTGTGGGCGCGGCTGAGGAAGCGGCGGATCGATTCGCGGCCTTTGTCGCCGTAATCCAGGGTCCAGTGGTTCACATACATCCCGACGAATTTGTCGGCGAGGTCGCGTCCCATGTCTCGCGCATACTGGAGCGCGTGTTGCACGGCTTCCGGACGATGATCGAGGCTGAATTGAATGCTGGCCGTGAGAATGTCCGAGATGGTTTTGCGGACGGCGGGCTCGAAGCGTTTGTGAATAACGTTCCCGCCGAGGGGCAGGGGAAGACCGTCATTTTCACGGCCCCACCAGATGCCGAGGTCTTCGCAGACCTGCAGACCTTCGTTTTGATACGTGAGTTGGCCTTCGTGGATGATGAGGCCGACATCGGCCTGGCCGGAGCGGACGGCTTGGAAGATTTGGTCGAAGGGAACGACGATATAGTTGAACTCCTTGGCCGGTTTGCCGAGCCAGAGTTGCAGCGCGAGGAAGGCGCTCGTCATAGTGCCGGGCACGGCGATCTTTTTGTGCAGGATTTCTTCGCGGGAAAATCTTTGCTTCGCCACGAGCATCGGACCGTAGCCATCCCCCATGCTGGCACCGCTGGGGAGCAGGGCGTATTGGTCGCAAACGTAGGCGTAGGCGTGGATGCTGATGGCGGAGATATCGAGTTCGCCGCGGGTGGCGCGTTCGTTGAGGGTTTGGATGTCCTGAAGGATGTGCTCGAACTGAAAGCCGTGGGCCGGGATCAATTCCTTCGCCAGCCCGTAAAACATGAACGCGTCATCCGGGTCGGGCGAGTGGCCAAGTGTCAAAGTACGCTGCGACATGGCAGCGACGATAAGGTCCCCGAGAACGGCTTGTCACGGGAAAGCTGTCTCTCGCTTGGCGTCAAGTCTGGGGCGGCCGGGCTGTTACTGGCCGGCTGCCAAAGGGAGATGAGTTTGCTCAGTGCGGACGGTGGTTGAAGGCGTCCAGTCGACGGCTTGGTCGACCACGCGCCGCATCTGGCTGAACCACCAGCGCGCGCGTTGAACGCGACAGGGACGGCTGGCGCGGCGACCGCGACGATAACGGGAGGTGAGACTGATTTCGAGTTGTTGCGAGTTCATGGTTTGCATTCGTTTCGCCCGCAAAATTAACTTCCAGGGTGCGACAAATACGGTCCAAGCAGGTGGGGAATTTCTGGCCAGCATCACGGGAGATTTACGAAGTAACCTTACTCAAACTTGTCTGTCTGGAAAAGTGAGGCTATGGTCTTTTCAGTGAATCTCCGCTGTTGGTCATTCGGAACTGGGGTTTTCCTTGCTCTGTGGCTGGGCGCACTTATTTCTGCGCACGCTCAGAACAAGGTCATCCGCCTTCGCAATGAGCAGATTCAGACTATTTCCCCGGATCGAACGGTGATTCGTGCGGCTCAAGGGCCAGCGGTTCCGGTGTCCGGACTTTACCTGATTCAATTCACGGGGACTTTTGATCCGCTTTGGAAGGAGCAGCTCGCGGCCATGAACATCGACTTGCTGCGCTACGTCCCGGACGACGCGTATGTGGCGCGGTTGGCGAGCGTATCTCTGGAGGTGCTGCGGGATCTCCCATATGTGCAGTGGGTGGGACCATATCGTCCTGAGCATAAGCTGCACGGCGTGTTGCGAAGTCTTGCACTGGCGCAGAACAATCTTGGTGCAATGAAGGAGGTCAGCATCCTGTTCTCGCCCAAGGCGACTCCAGATGAGCTGGCGGAGGCGAGGACGCGTTTGGCGAAGGTGGAGCAATTCTCGAAGAACAGGTTTGGAGCGGTTCTGCGAGGCCGCGTGACTTCGGCGCAATTGCAGAGGTTGGCGGAAGCGTCGTCCGTCTTGTGGATCGAGCCAGCTCCAAAGATGAAACTGGTCGACGAGATTTCCTCAAAACTGGTCGCAGGCGAAGGGACAGGTCACAACACGTTCATGCAGGATTTGGGGTTCGACGGTCGTGGGGTGACGGTGGCTGTGGCGGATAGTGGATTGCATTTGGGCACAGCGCCCGACATGCACACGGATCTCGCGGGAAGGACGCCAGCTTTTTTCTATTACGGAGATCTGAATGATGCTTCGGATGAGCATGCGCACGGAACGCACGTGAGCGGTATCATCGCGGGCAACGCTGCCTTGCAGACGACCGATGAGCTGGGGTTCTACTACGGCCTCGGCGTTGCCCCCGGAGCTTCCATTGTCACTCAACGTATTTTTGACGGAGCCGGTGGCTATCAACCGCCGCCGTCATTCGAAACGCTCACGCGAGATGCAGTGCAGGCGGGAGCAGTGATTGGCAACAACAGCTGGGGCGACGATACGCAAGGACGTTATGACATCAGTGCGGCGGAGTTCGATGCCTTGGTGCGCGATGCCGATGAACTGACAGCGGGAGATCAGCCTTACATTCTCGAATTCTCGGCCGGAAACGCCGGACCGGGTCCGCAGACGATCGGAAGTCCGGCGGTGGCCAAGAACGTGATTGCTTCCGGCGCCTCGCAAAATGATCGGTTCGACTTCTTCATTTACGAGGATGGCTCGGAAACGATGGCCGACTTCTCCAGTCGTGGGCCGACCGAGGATGGTCGAATCAAGCCGGATGTGGTCGCTCCGGGAACTTGGATCGCTTCACTGCGCTCTCCGGTGGGCAATGACGAGAACGCGTGGCTGGACATCGACTTCGACTATCTCTACATGGGCGGCACCAGTCAGGCGGGGCCACAGGTCTCCGGCGCGGCAG
>CAZBIC010000009.1:0-182921 GCA_964491875.1 uncultured Bifidobacterium sp. | reverse complement strand
CCACATCCTCATCGTCACGCCCGTCATTTTCCTCTGGCTGCGAGCACGCGAACTCAAACCAGGCGCGAAAGCAGAAGCCGCAAACGTGGCGGAAACGAAGCACATCAACGAATGACTTATGAGCAAAGCCGACATTCTGACTCGCCCGGTGAAAGGATGTATCATCACTGCCTTGGTTTTGTGCAGTGCCCTCCAAGAGCGCCCCGCACTCGCTGCGGCAGCCGATGACGGAGCCTGGACACAGCCATTCCCGCTGCCGTTGATTGCGATTCATTCCGCCGTGCTCCCGACCGGCAAGGTGCTTCTGTTCTCGGCTGAACACGGGGTTCCTGGAATCCACGGCTGGCTGCTGGACCCGGTTTCACTCGCGTTGCAGAACGTTCCCCCGCCGCCGCCCTGGAACCCGGATTGCGCCGGTCACAGTTTTCTCGCCGACGGGCGCTTGCTGCTTTCGGGCGGAACGCTGGGCTTCAACCCCACTCGCGGCCCAAAGTCCGCCTACATCTTTGATTCGTTCACCGAGCGCTGGATACAGATTGAAGACATGAGGGCGGGCCGGTGGTATCCGTCCAACATCACGCTGCCCGACGGGCGCGTCATCACGGTTTCCGGCCTGAACGACACGGACGGCGCGATCAATTCCGATGTCGAGTTGTGGGACCCCAAGGGAACAAACAACTGGCAACTGCTCGGCCAAAAGACGGTTCCTTATTACCCGTATCTGCACTTGCTGACGAATGGCTTGGTCTTCCGCTCCGGACCGGACGCTCAAACCGAAACGTATGATCCGGCCAGCAACCGATGGACCGCCGTCGCAAGCCGGAATGTTCACGGACGTTATGAAGCGCCGTCCGTAATGCTGCCGCCGAACCCGAACCGGATCATGGTCATGGGCGGCAATAATCTGACGGGGCAGCCCGTAAACTCGGCGGAGCTTATCGACCTGAGCGCCCCGACGCCTCGCTGGACCAACATCGCGAACATGAATTTCCGCCGAATGGAATTCAACGCCGTCATTCTTCCCAACGGAAAAATCTTCGTGGTGGGCGGCCGGTCCGATTTTGACGATTCGCCGACGCCGGTTCTGACGCCGGAAATCTTCGATCCGGAAACTTTGACCTGGGACATGGTTGCGCCTCACCAGATTCTTCGGCGCTATCACTCGACCGCCATCCTGTTGCCGGATGCCCGCGTGCTGGTAGCTGGCGGAGATTTTCAACCTTCCGGTGAGATCTATTCGCCGCCCTATCTGTTTCAAGGCAGCCGTCCGATCATCCGAGCGGCGCCGGGCATAATTCGTTACGGAGAAAACTTCAGCGTGGACTTCACGAGCGGCACTGCCACGAACAGGCTGGCCTTGATCCGATTCTCCAGTGTCACCCATTCGGTGAATTTTGATCAGCGTTACGTCCGCCTCGCCGACGTGACTGCCGGGAGCGGCGTTTACACCGTGGCGGCACCCGCGAACGGCAACCTCGCGCCGCCGGGCTACTATATGCTTTTTGTCATCGACCAGAATGGCGTTCCTTCGGTGTCCGCCACGGTGCAAGTCCTGCCTCCGCCTTTGAAAATCCTCGACGTTCGCTTCCCGGGCAACAACAGCGTGAATCTTTTTTGGGCATTGAGCTTTTCTAACGTGACGGTCGAAGCAACAGATTCGCTGCGGCCGTCACGCGTCTGGATTCCTCAACCTGTCGTCCCGACGATTCAGGACAACCGCTACAAGGCGACTCTGCCCGCCACATCCAACGCGACCTTCTTCCGCCTCGCCTCGCCATAGCTGATCGACAAAGCAAAACGATATGAACCCGCAATCCAACCTGGTACCGCCTTTTCTCTGGCTGCGAGCGAGCGAACTCCGGTCGAGTCCCGCACCAGCGCCCGCGACCTCGGAAGCAACAAACCAACACGACCCCACAGAACCATGAACGCAACCAAGTCCCCGCTCGCCACGCCCGCACTCATCATTGCCGGCGCACTTATCGTCACCGCCGCCCTCGGATTCGTCGGCTGCCAGTCAGGTCCTCCGCACCGCAGCGGCAGTCAGACGCAATACACCTGTCCGATGCATCCCGAGGTGTCACGTGCCGCAGCGGACGCGTGTCCCAAATGCGGCATGAAGCTGGAGGAAAAGCACTAACGGGCCTCCTGGCCGGGCTCGACCCGTCGCGCGCGAAAATTGTTTGAGGGATTTTCAGCGGGGTGGCGTAGTAGTATCCGGTGTCGATCAGACAAACATAAAAAAGAATCATGAAATTGAAACATTCCATTGCCACGCTGCTCACCATTGCCTTTGCCGGCCTCCCGTTGACCGGGTTCACGGCAGACGAAAAGAAGGCAGAGAAGCCAAAGCCCTATCCGCTCAAAACCTGCTTGGTTTCGGGCGCGGAAATTGACGACAAGGGGGAGATGAAGCCGCACAGCATCAACTTTGAAGGGCGCGAGATCAAATTCTGCTGCAAGGGGTGCCTGCCCGACTTCAAGAAGGACAGCGCCAAACTCATGAAGCAGCTCGACGAAGCCGAGAAGAAGCAGAAGAAATAACTCGCGTCCGCCCCGCAGTTGACAACTGCCAGCGCGATCCACCACATTTTAGCCAAGCACAAACAGCATGACAGGCACGCGACAGCCGAAACTCAAGACCAGCCTCCGGGTTTGGGCCTTGTTGTGGCTGGTCGGGTGGATTTCGGCGTCAGGCTTCTGTTCCGCCGAAGGGTTGTTCAGTCACACGCATGTCGGCAACGGCCATCGTCACGTCGAGGAACCCGACCACCCTCACGCCACTGTTCCCTCTGAAGGCAACTCTGGCCACTCACACGACTCCAAGAACGACGGTGACGGGAGCGACTCCTGTTGTTCAACTCTCAAGGCCGTTCCTCAAGCCGCCAGTTCGCTCGCTCTTCAGATACCGGATTCTGCTAAGCTCGCTCCTGCCCATTTCGTTCTACTCCCCCACGCTCTGACTTTCGTTGAACCGGAATCTCGTTTTCTGCGCCAAGCCAACGACCGCGAATGGGTGTTCACGCCCGAAGTGTGCCTTGGCGCTGCCGCCCGCGCTCACGCTCCCCCCTCCCTCGGCTAGTTTGAATCGTGCTCCCGCCCGCGCGGCGGCCTGATTCAGACCTTCTCTCCCGTTCCCTGCCGGTTCTTGTCAGGGAAGCGCTCTGTCTTGCGAAAGGCGCATCGCGCCCGAAAACAAAAATACTGAACTGAACTGTGATTAAACGACTGACAACTCATTTGCCGCTGCTGCTGCTCGCGGTCCTGACCGCGAGCGGTGAGACGCTCACAAACAATCTCACGCCGGACAGCGCCGTAACAGCCGCGCTCACAGAGAACCGTGACCTGGCCGCAGCGCGGTTTGCGATCCGACAGGCGGAAGGCCGGCTCAAGCAGGCCGGGCTGTGGCCCAACCCGGAGTTTGAGTTGGCTCGTCAAAATGACCACGTGTTCGCCAATGAAGGCGAATACAATTTGGCGACCGGCTTCAAACAACGCTTCCCCATCACCGGACGCCTGGCTAAAGCGAAGGCCGTCGCACGGGTTGACGTGGCGATGGCGATGGCCGAGATCCGCAATCAGGAGCGGCTGCTTGCCGGCGAAGTGCTCGGCCTCAGCCGGGAACTGCTAGTCACGCAAGAGAAGTTCAAGGCCAACCAGGATATTCAGAGCACGATTCAGAAGCTTCTGGACGTGTCGGAAAAGCGGCTGAAGGTCGCCGAGGTTTCTGCTGCCGATGTCAACGTGGCCAAGTTGGAAATCCAGAAGGTGACGTTGGCGCAGGCGGCGTTGCTCAATCAGCAGGAAATCGCCACGACCGCGCTGAATCGTTTGCTGGGCCGTGAGCCAAAGACGCTGTTGCAAATGTCCGGCGCGGTCGCCGCCGAGTTCGATACGAACATGGTCGCTGAGGTTTCGCGTCAGGCGCTCACACACCGGCCAGACCGACAATTGTTCGCGCTCGGTATTGACCGGGGCGGGGCCGAAATCAAACTGGCTCGCGCGGAAAAGTGGGAGGACTGGACAGTCGGCTTCGATTACAGCCGGGGTGTCAGCAAGTTCGACGCACCGATCGGAACCAAGACCGACAACTTCCTTGGCCTCAGCGTCTCCATCCCGCTTCCGCTCTGGAACAGGAATCAGGGGCGCCTTAGCGAAGCCCAGGCGACCCAACAGCGCGCCGAAGCCGAATTGAAGGCGCTCGATCTGCGCATCGCCACGGAAGCGCAAACGGCCGAGAACCAGATGCGCCGACTGCTCGGCATCCTGCGCCAATATCGCGACGAATCCATCAAACTCGCCGAGGAAAACATTGCCCTGCTGCAAAAAGGCTACGCCGATGGACTTGTCACCATCACCGCCGTCATCCAGGCGCAGCAGCAGTTGACCGGACTGCGGCAATCCTACCTCGAAGCCCTCGGCGAATTCATCCGTGCCAAGACCCAGTGGGAAACGGCCACCGCCGTTGTTCTGCCCGCGAAGTGAATCTCCATGACTGAACGAATTATGAAATCAAACCACCTGAAGTTGCTCGCGACATTCGGCCTTCTGGCGGCGCTCGCCCCTGCGGCGCGGGCGCATGAAGGCCACAACAAAGCCCCCGGCGAAGGCGGCGAGGCACCCGGCACCGGCCCCATCGCCATCACCGCCGAGGCCAAGAAGAATCTTGCGCTCAAAGTCGAAGAGGCGCAGTTGCGCACACTCGACAAGACTGTGCTGGTCTTCGGCCAGATCGAAATCATTCCGAATCGCTCGGCGGCGGTGAGCAGCCGGATCGCGGGCCGCGTCACGGATGTGAAAGTCACCGATGGCGAGTCGGTGCAGAAGGGGCAGGTCGTCGTGGAAGTCGAGAGCCTGCAACTTGGCGACCCGCCGCCGCGCGTGCAATACTCCGCGCCGATTGGCGGCATCGTCATTGACCGCCACGCGGTGCAGGGCGATTCGGTCGAGCCGAACAAGCATCTGATGGAGATCGTGGACCTGTCTGAGGTCTATGCCGAGGGACGGATTTTCGAGGGACAGCTCGCGGCGATCAAGACCGGCCAGAAGGTTCGTGTCTCCGTTGAATCGTATCCAACGAACGAGTTCACTGGCACAGTGGATTTGTTGAGCGGCGCGCTCGATGCCGAAACCCGCACGCTCAAGGTGTGGGTCCGTATTAAAAACCCCGACCTCAAGTTGCGCCCCAACATGCGCGCGCGACTGAACATCGTCACTGCCGAGGCGGATTCGGTCGTGACAGTGCCGCACAGCGCCGTGCTGGGCGAGGCCGGAAACTTATTCGCGTTCGTGCAGTCGGACACGGATGAACTGGTGTTCGAGCGAAAGCCCGTCGTGCTTGGTCTCAAGGATGACCGCTACTACGAGGTCATCGAAGGCATTTTCCCCAGCGACAAAGTCGTCACGCTCGGCAACTACCAGCTTCAATACGTCACCACGCGCAAACCAATCGCTAAACCCGCTGCCGCAGGCGGCACGAACGCGCCTGCGGCGACTGCGCACGCAGAAGACAAATCCGGCGCTGATGATGGCCACGAGCACTCCCACGCGAGCGCCCTCACTTCGCCATTGCTCTGGATGGGCGGCACGCTCGGCGTGCTGTTGCTGGCGAACCTGATTGCCGTGTTGTTCAAAAAACGCGCGACCACCACGACCGAGGCTGCTGCGCCGACGACCGGCAGCAATCAACCGGGAGAATCTGTTTCCAAGTGAACAGGACTCGTTATGCTTAATCGTCTCATTGAATTTTCGCTGCGCAACCGACTCATCGTGCTGGCGGCGGCGGCTTTGCTACTCGTTTACGGCGGCGCGGTTCTGGTGAAGCTGCCCGTGGATGTCTTCCCCGATTTGAATCGGCCCACCGTCACCATTCTCACCGAAGCACCCGGCCTCGCGCCCGAAGAAGTCGAGACGCTCGTCACCTGGCCGATGGAAACCTCGATCAACGGCGCGCCCGGCGTCAAACGCGTGCGCTCCAACTCCGGCATCGGGCTTTCGATTGTCTTCGTCGAGTTTGATTGGGGCATGGACATTTACCGCGCCCGCCAACTGGTTCAGGAACGCCTCCAACTCGCCGCAGGAAAACTCCCCGAGGGCGTCACGCCGGTGCTCGGCCCGATTTCCTCCATCATGGGCGAAATCATGTTGATCGGCCTGTCGAGCGAAGGCGGCAAAACCGCGCCGATGGACGTGCGCTCCATCGCCGATTGGACCGTGCGCCAGCGGCTGCTGACGATTCCTGGCGTCTCGCAAGTCATCCCGATTGGCGGCGGCGTAAAACAATACCAGGTGCTCGCCTCACCGGAGAAGATGGCCGCTTACGGTGTCACATTGCAACAAGTCACAGATGCCGCCCAGAAGTCGCAAGTGAACACCGCCGGCGGTTTCCTCGAAGGCGCGAATCAGGAGGCGCTCGTGCGCAACATCGGCCGCACGACCTTGCTCGACGACATCGCCAACTCGGTCGTCGAGTCGCGCAACGGTGTGCCGATCCTGCTAAAGGATGTGGCCGAAGTGCAGTTTGGCAAGCAGGTGATGCGCGGCGACGCGGGCGTGAACGGCGCACCCGCCGTCATCGTGTCCGTCCAGAAACAGCCCGGCGTGGACACCATCAAGCTGACCGCCGAAGTCGAGATGGCGTTGGCCGAAATCCAGAAGGGCCTGCCCGCCGACATCAAAATCACGCCGCTGTTCAAGCAGGCGAACTTCATCGAAGCCGCCATCGGCAACGTCAAAGAAGCCATTCGCGACGGCGCGATCATGGTGCTGATCGTTCTGGTTCTTTTCCTCCTCAATTTCCGAACGACGTTCATTACGCTCACGGCCATTCCACTGTCGTTCGTCGTCGCGGGACTGGTTTTCAAGTGGCTGGACATCTCGATCAACACGATGACGTTGGGCGGTCTCGCCGTGGCCATCGGCGAACTGGTGGATGACGCCATCGTGGACGTCGAAAATGTTTTTCGCCGGCTGCGCGAGAACCGTCACGCGCCGCAGCCGCGTCCCGTGCTGCGGGTCATTTACGACGCTTCGTGCGAGGTGCGGAATTCCATCGTTTACGCGACCATTCTCGTTGTGCTGGTGTTCGTGCCGCTGTTCGCGCTGGGGGGTATCGAGGGGCGGCTCTTTGCCCCGCTTGGCGTTGCTTACATCACCGCGATTCTCGCGTCACTGGTCGTGTCGCTCACGGTCACACCCGCGCTTTGCTCCTACTTGTTGCCGCGCATGAAGCGCATGGCGCACGAGAAGGACAGTTGGCTCGTGCGGAAGCTCAAGAGCTTTGACCAACACGTCATCCTCAAATACACGCTGCGCCATCCATTCGTTGTCATGGGCGTGACGCTGGTGTTGGTGATCGGCTCGTTCGCACTCTACCCGATAATGGGCAAGGAATTCCTGCCCGAGTTCAACGAAGGCACGGCCACCATCAACATTCTTTCCGCGCCCGGCACGTCGCTCAAACAATCCAACCGGATCGGCGAGATTGCGGAGAAGCTGTTGCTCACCGTGCCGGAAGTCATTTCCTCTGGACGCCGCACCGGCCGCGCAGAACTGGATGAGCACGCGGAGGGCGTTCACTACACCGAGATTGATGTGGACTTCCGCAAGTCCAAGCGCACGCGCGAACAAATCCTCGAAGAAATTCGTGAGAAGCTCGGCCAGATTCCCGGCACGGTGCTGAACGTCGGCCAGCCGATTTCCCATCGCCTCGACCACTTGCTCTCCGGCGTGCGCGCGCAAATCGCAGTGAAAATTTTCGGACAGGACCTCGACTACCTCCGCACCGCCGCCGCCGAAGTTGAGGCGCAGATGAAAACAGTTGAAGGCATCGTGGACCTGCAGATTGAGAAGCAGGTGTTGATGCCGCAGGTGCGTATCGAGCCGGACCGCGACAAAGCCCAGCTCTACGGCGTCCAGGTCGCCGAACTCAACGAGTTGCTCGAAACTGCGCTCAACGGCCGCACCGTCGCCCAGGTGCTCGAAGGGCAGAAAACTTACGACGTTTTCGTCCGCTACGACGAGTCCGCCCGCCACGACGTGAAGGCCATGGGCGAGATGCTCGTGGACACGGAAAAGGGCCAGAAAGTGCCGCTGGCCCTGCTGGCTGACGTGCGCGACAGCAAAGGCCCGAACATCATCAACCGTGAAAACGTCCAGCGCCGCATCGTCGTGTCGGCGAATGTCTCCGGGCGCGACCTCGGCTCGGTCGTCGCCGAAATCCAGCGCAAGATGAAGGAGAACGTGCATCTGCCGAGCGGCTTTTTCATCAGCTACGAAGGCCAGTTCCAGAGCCAGCAGGAAGCCACGCGACTCATCGGCCTTCTTTCCATCGCCACGCTCGCGGCCATGTTCCTCGTCCTCTACTCCCATTTCCGCTCAACCATGATTGTCGCGCAGATCCTCCTGAACATCCCGCTGGCCTTTATCGGCGGCCTGGTTGCGACCTACTTTGTCGTCGGCACGGTGAGCGTCGCCACGCTGGTCGGTCTCATCTGCCTGGCGGGCATCGCCTCGCGCAACACCATCATGATGATTTCCCACTACCTGCATCTCATGCAGCACGAGGGGGAGCAATTCACCGAGCACATGATCGTGCGCGGCTCGCTGGAACGGCTTGTGCCGGTGACGATGACCGCGCTCACGGCCGGCTTGGCGCTCATTCCGCTCGCGCTCGCCGCCGGGCAGCCGGGCAAGGAAATTCTTTATCCCGTCGCGGTGGTCATTCTTGGCGGACTCACCTCCGCCACGTTGCTCGACATGACCGTGACGCCCGCCGTGTTCTTCAAATTTGGCCGCAAGGCAGCCGAGAAATACATCGCGCGCGAGCAGGCCGATCCGCTCGATGCCATCCCGGCGTTGCTGGGCTGCGGTGCGAAAAATGTTCCCCAACATGCAATCCATGAATCCGCAGTTGAGCCGAAAACCTGAAAGGAAAAGTATTAAATCCAAAAAGAGCCTTTCGCGTCCCGTGCATATCGAATTCCACGATGGACAAGCCCAGATGGTCTGCATCGCTGGTTCGTTCAACGACTGGCATCCTTCGGCGATGCCAATGCTGCACATGAGCCATGACCGATGGGTCAAGGAATTGGTGCTGCCGCCCGGTCGCTACGAATACCGGCTGGTCGTGGACGGGCAGTGGATTTGCGACCCGGCGGCGGAGAAAGTCCACAACTCGTTCGGCGGCTGCAACTCCGTGCTCACCGTGCCGCCGGCTGAACGCGAAAGGAAGCGACAGCCATGAAGAAAATCGAAGCCATCATCAAACCCTTCCGGCTGGAAGAAGTGAAAGACGCACTGACCGGTATCGGCGTCACGGGCATGACCGTCACCGAAGTGAAAGGTTTTGGTCGGCAGAAGGGCCACACCGAAATCTATCGCGGCAGCGAATACACCGTGGAATTTCTGCCGAAGATTAAGATCGAAATCGCCATCCCGGACGAGAAAGTGAACGGCGCAGTCGCTGCCATCGTCGAGGGCGCGCGCACCGGCAAAATCGGTGATGGCAAGATTTTTATCTCTCCGCTGGAGGAAGTCGTTCGCATCCGCACCGAAGAAAAGGGAGAGCGGGCGATATGAATCCCTTGCCCCAACACCCCCACCGTGAACCGAGAGCGAAGTTGGAAGGAACCGACGTCGCGGCGGGTGTTGGGGAAGACAACGGGAAAAGGAAAGTTATGAAAGCCGGGTTCCTGTTTTGGCTTGCTGTCGTGGCAGTGATGACAGGTTGCAGTTTAGCGCCGAAGCCATCGCCACCGTACGCGCTCGCTGCGCCGAAGCCGCAGGTCTGGCCGTGGTGGCCGACGAATGAACCGCCCGCCACGAACAAAGCCGAGGCAGCCTCAGCGACGGACCTCTTCGTCCTGCCGCCGCCCTTGCTCCAACTCCCGGAGCAGAAAGTAATGCGCGAGGAAATCCAGAAGAGTGGAGTCGCGCCGGAGTTGCTACAGAAGATGCTCCAAGGACAGGTAATCGCGCTGCCAGAAGTTGGACAGTTGGCGCAGAAGAGCGTCAGCGAAACGAACATCATCAAGTATCTGCGTTCGACCGGCGCGGTCTATTTCCTCACCACCAGGCAGGTCAACGACTTGCAGCAAGCCAAGGTGGGCGAAGGCGTGATTGATTACCTGCTTCGCACGCCGGTGCTCTATCGCGACACCGCGTTGCTCTACCGATGCTACTACTACCCGCCCCTCTACTCTCCGGGCTACTGGCCCTGGCACCACTACGACTACCACCACGGTTATTACCACTCCTCGCACTATCCTTCCCATTGGGGGCACGACTCTCATCACCACTAGCGATGTCACCCGGCACTCACATCCGAAGAATTTGGCGCGTCCGGCGAGGCGTTCCCCAAGCGGGAATCCCCAACCCGCACCTCCCTGGCGACTCGTCGGCGCGCCTTCTTTCCTCATCAACGCAAAGGAGGAGAACTGTCATTCAAGTCGAATTTCGCGAGGAGCCGGCACATGCGGTTCCCAATTTGCCGCCAGGCCGCTGCGGAGAATTTCGCCTGCGAGCGCCATGCGCGTGCTCGACAGACTCCGGGCGCGATACAACTCCAGCGGTCGGGTGGCACCAGTCAATTTCAGCAATCGGGACACGACGTTCCCGCCCTGTCGGCGGCACCCGGCGGCGTGCCCGGAGTTGAATGACAACAAACAAAAAAACAAACAAAATGAAGACAAGAACACTACTGGCGATGGCGCTTTGCGCGGCCATCGGTTTCACCGGCATCACCGCGACCACCGCGTTCGCAGACGACAAAGACCATAAGGAGCACAAGGAAGGCGACACCAAAATACCTGCCACGGCGGAAGGCATCCTCAAAGCCATCCATGAGAAGCACGCCGAACTGACGAAGACTGTCGCGGCCAAGAAGCTGGCCGATGTGCATCACATTGCCTTCGGCATCCGCGACCTGTCCAAGGCGCTGCCCGCGAAAGCCGAAGCCGGCAAGAAGGCCCAGGTCGAAGGCACCGTCAAGAACATCTCCAAGCTGGCAGAAGACCTCGATAAGTCGGGCGACGACGGCGATCAGGCCAAGACCGAAGCAAACCTCAAGAAACTCGACGGTGTGCTTAAGGTTTTGAGCGCGCAGTTCGAGCACAAGCACAAGGACTAACCCGCGACACGCCCGATCTACTTGTCCACTCAAACTACACGATGAAAATCAAACTTCCGTTCCTCCTTGCTGCGCTGGTCTTGGGGCTGGCGCTCGCCGGTTGCAAGACCACCGATGACAACCGCGACCAGCAACAACAGCAACACCGCGGACACAGCCACTAAGAACTCTCCAACAGGCGGGTTGGCGGCATGAGCCGTCAGCCCGCCGTTCGACGGAACGACACCACGGCAACGGACGGCGAAAACAAGCAGCGACAAGCAAAACAACAAACAGAACCATGAAAACAAACCCAATGAACCGCCGCTCCTTCCTGGGGCGGTCTGCCACGGCCACAACCGCGCTGGCCGTCGGCGCTTTCTTGAAACCCGCCCGCTCGCTCTTCGCGCAGGCAGTGCGTCCGGGCTATCCCGTGCAATTCCCACCTGATTTGCAGGGTAACACGCTCACCGCCGCGCCCGCCGAAATCGAAGTCTGGCCCGGCCAGCAGTCCGAACTGTTCGCCATCAACGGCACCGTGCCTGCGCCAACCATTCGCGTGCGACGGCATCACCGCTTCCACGCCCATGTGGAGAACCGGCTCGCCGAACCACTCGTGCTCCACTGGCACGGCATCCTCTCGCCCGCCAGCATGGACGGCAATCCGCGCGACGCCGTGGGCGCAGGGCAGGACTACAACGTGAACTTTCCAATCCGCCAGCAGGCGGGCACCTACTGGTATCACGCGCACACGGACCGGCTCACCGGCAAGCAGGTCTATCTCGGCCTCGCGGGCTTCTTCATCGTCGAAGATCCGTCGGAACGTTACCTCGGCCTGCCGCACGGCGACCACGATCTACCGCTGCTCATTCAGGACAAACGCACAATGAACGGAATGGGCCTGGACTACATGCCCGAGGAAATGGATGTCATGACCGGTTTCCTCGGCAACACGGTGTTCGTCAACAACACGCCCGAACCGTGGCTCTCGGTGGACCGCGGCCTCTACCGGCTGCGTCTGCTCAATGGCTCGAACGCGCGCGTCTTCCGCATCGGGTTCCCGGACGAGCGTCCGTTCCATCTCATCGCCAACGACGCCGGATTGCTGCCGGCTCCCATCGAGGTTGCCACCCTCATGCTCGCGCCCGGACAGCGGGCGGAAATTCTGGTGGATTTCGGTTCACTGAATGTCGGCGACAGCCTGGTTCTCATGAGCCATCCCTTCGAAGGCGGCGGGCACGGCGGCGAGATGACCGCCGCCAGCATGGATGGCGGCATGGAGATGCCTCCGCAGGGCGCGGAGATGGAGTTGCTGACCTTCCATGTGGACCGGGAAGCCGACGCGCGCAGCGTGGTTCCGGCGCGGCTGGCCCGCTTCAAGCCTTACGACCCGGCCCTGGCCCGGCGCACGCGCGTCTTCGAGTTGAGCGTCGAAGAGATGTTTCATCCCATCAACGGCGCGTTGTTCGATCTCAACCGCACCGATTTCACCGTGCCCTTCGGTGAATTCGAAATCTGGGAATACCGCAATCTCTCCGACGAGTTGCACCCGATGCACCCGCACGGCGCGCTCATGCAAGTGGTGGAACGCCACGGCATGGAGATGCTGCCGCCCGAGGACACCGGCTGGAAGGACACCGTGCTCGTCGCGCCCGGCGAAACGGTGAGCGTGCTCGTGCGCTTCGGCGATTACCGGGGCGACTACGTGCATCACTGCCACAACCTCGAACACGAGGACAACGGCATGATGCAGAACCTCCGCGTGCTGCCCCGGCGGCGGATCGGCCAGTTTTGGGGTAAAGACGATTGAAGCTGCCACAGTCGGCGCGCAGCGGCCGGGCGGCAACCCGCCGCCCGGCCCTCGCGCCCGGCGTTTTTCATCGCGGCTTCGGCTCAATATGACGTTCGCAATTCAACCGCCGACACGGCGCAGGCATCAGGATTTGCTGCAATTGGCCGGCGCGCTCGGAGTGATCGCTTTTCACGTCGGCTCACCCTTTTCCGGCGCGGGCTGGATCGCGGTGGAGTTGTTTTTCGTGCTGGCGGGAATCAACATGGCGCGGGCCATCGAGCACCATCACTCCCTCCTTGGCTATCTGCGGTCCCGCGTCCGGCGGCTGGGGCCGGAGGTTCTGGCCGTCTGGCTGGCGACCTTGCTGATCGTGGCTGCCGGATTGGGCACCGCGGGCATGGGCTGGTTTCTGATCAGCGGCCCGGCCTTTCTGCAAAACTGGACGCTGCCCTTGTTTCAATATGATTTTCCGCGGGATTATGTGCATGTGTCGCTCTGGTTTGTCGGCGCGCTCTTTCAACTCCAGATTCTTGCCTTTGCCCTCAAGGGACACATCAAAAGCGCGCCGCCCGGCGTCGTGGCGGCCGCGTCCATCGGCATTGGCGTCGGCTTTCGCCTGCTCTACGGAGTTGGCGTTGGCGGGAATCCGGGCCAGTTGACTGACGCCGAGGCCAACCTGCTCTATTGCCTGCCTTTCACGCACATCGAGGCGATCACGCTGGGGATTTTGCTGGGCCGCGGCGCGTTGCCCTGGCTGGGGCGATGGTTTCCGCTCTTGTTTCTAGCGACTCTCGGCTTGGGCGGGGCCTTGGCTGGCAGCTTCGGAGACACCTCGGCTGTCCGCAGCTTTTGGTATGAGTTTCCCTTGCGTCTGAACTACCTCCATGTACTGGGCTACGCGGCGCTCGCGTGGACGGCCGCCTCGCTGTGCGCGCCGCGCGGACTTCTGGCGTCCGCACTGGAGGCGCTAGAGTTGCCCCGGCAATTCAATGGTTTTCTTGAGAAGGCCTCGGTGCTGACGTACGCGGCCTACGCTTTTCACGGCGTTTTCATCGCCACGGGCCTCAATTTCGCTTCGATCCTCAAGCAGCCCCACGCCCCGTGGCTCAGGCTGCTTTTGTTCGCCGTCACCGCGTTCCAGGCGTTCGTTGCTGCCTGGGCTTTCCGGCGGCTCCGGCGGTGGGCTTCAAGAAGGTTAAAGCAGGGCTGGCGCACTCACGCGCCGGCCTTTTCCTCCGGCGAAGCCAAGGACCGGCTCGCGACTCAGGAATCCGGCGCTTCACAGGAGCATTTCCCCGAATCGACACAACGCAACCGCGAATAATCCACAACCACTCCCCTTCCATGCTGTTTGTCCTTGGCATTACGTTTCTGCTTTGCAGCTTTGCGCAATCTGCGGTGATCTTGGGCTCCGTGGCTTTGGGCAGCCAATCGGCGCCCAGCCCCACAGACGGAGATTGCCGCGCCGATGTAAGCAATCCCCAATCTGATGGGAAGACCGTCTGAAAACGCCCACTACATTTTGTCTTTGGAAAAATCGCCGCGCTCTGCCCAAGGCAACTAACAGCGTGGCGGCGGCGAGCGCGCCCTGCGCCCCTGGACTTCGCGCAGCCTTTCGTGCGCTGCTTGCCTGCTTTTCCCGATCTGGCGGTGGTGCGCCGTGCGCGCCTGGGAGGACTTGGCCACAACAGGCCGGCCCGACAGATACGGGGTTTCATGATAGTGTATTGGCCATCGCCTGATTATTTCGCCATGCGGACTGTGTTGACATCGCGTCGTCGGTGGCGAGCCGCGCTCTGCTGGCTCCTGCTCACGGCACTGCCGGCCCCAGCCGTCGCGCAGAACTTCCCGCCCATCGCCAGAGCTACGCCGATGCCGGAGGAATCGTTCCCCGGCCAGCCGATTCTCTTTTCCAGCGCCGAGTCGATTGACCCGGATGAAGGGCCGCAGCCGCTCAGTTTCGTTTGGGACTTCGGGGACGGCGTGACTTCGACGGAGGCGAATCCAAGTCATGGTTACACGAACACTGGCGCGTATCGCGTGTCGCTGACAGTGAGCGATGGAGCGGATGCCGCCATCGACACGGTGGTCGTGCATGTGCTCGCGCCGCCCACGGCCACGCCGCCCGCGAAAAGCAGTTTGCTCGCGCTCAATCCCACGGGGATGGAATTGTGGGTCGCGAATCCCGACGCGAACTCGGTGTCAGTGCTGGCGGTGTCGAGCAACAGCGTGACGAAACTCGTGGAGATTCCCGTGGGTCGGCACCCGCGCACGCTGGCGTTCAACCCGGACGGCGGACGGGTGTATGTCGCCTGTCAGGACACGAATGAACTGTGGGTGCTGGATACCGCCGCGCGCAACGTCGCGCGTCGCGTCGCGGTCGGTCACAAGCCTTACGGCGTGGCGGTGTCGCCGCGCGACGGGCGGATTCTGGTGTCGAATGAAGGCGATGGCACGGTGACGGTTATTTCACCAGCTCTCGTGGTGAAGAAAATTGTCCCCGTGGCCGACACTCCCCGCGCCGTGGCCATCACGGCGGACGGACGCTCCGCTTACGTGACGCACTTCCTCACGCGCGGCGTGGCGGGCACGGTGACGGAGATTGATTTGACGACCTTGGCTGTGTCTCGCGCCGTTCCGCTCGTGGTGGATGCGAGTCCCGACACCACTTCATCCGGCAGCGGTTTTCCAAACATGCTCTCGGCTCTGGCGATTGACCCGGCGGGCCGCGCGGCGTGGTTCGGCGGATTGAAAGCCAACACGGGGCGCGGTCTGTTCCTGAACGGCGAGATGCCGCGTCCTGAGAACACGACGCGCGGATTCTTCGGCAAAGTGAACGTCGCGAGCGCGACCGAGGAACCCGACCGGCGCATCGACGCGAACGACACGGACAGCGTTTCTGCTATCGCCTTCTCGCCGAGCGGGCGCTGGGCTTTCGTCACGCATCAGGGCGCGGGCAGGCTGTCGGTCTATGACTTGTCGGCGGCAACGCTCATCCAGCCGGGAGACGGGAACACGGTTTCATTCACCGCGCGCATTGACCTCGGCCACGCGCCGCAGGGCATCGTCGTGTCGGCGGACGGGCGGCGCGGTTACGTGGCGAATTATCTTTCGCGCGACGTGCAGGCGCTCGACTTGAGCAATCCGCGAACGCCCGTGGTGTTGGCAACCGTGTCCACCACGAATGAGCCGCTCCCGCCGGCCATCGCCAACGGCAAGCGCCTGTTCTATCGCAGCCGCGAGCCGCGTCATTCGTTCGCGAATTACATCGCGTGCGCCTCGTGCCATGCCGATGGCGGCGGGCACGACGGACGTTCGTGGGATTTCACGAATCGCGGCGAGGGCGTGCGGAACACGACCGACCTGCGCGGGCGCGGCGGCATGGCGCACGGGCCGGTGCATTGGAGCGGCAACTTCGACGAGATGCAGGATTTCGAGAACGACATCGTCCGTTTCTTCGGCGGCACGGGTCTGGCGCAGGACGGCCAGCCCCCGAACCCGCCGCTCGCTGCGCCGAACGCCGGACGAAGTGCCGACCTCGACGACCTTGCGGCTTACGTGTCGTCGTTGAACGAGCCAGCACGAAGTCCGTTTCGCCAGACGGACGGCACGCTCTCAGACGCGGCGTTGCGCGGGAAAGTCTTGTTCCTCAGCCCGGCGTTGCAATGCGCGTCGTGCCATGTCCCGCCGCGCTTCACGGACAGCGTGGTCACGACCAACCCGGCCAATTTCGTGCGGCACGATGTGGGCACGCTCACGCCCGCGAGTGGCAGCCGTCTGGGCGGCCCGCTGGACGGCTTGGATACGCCGAGCCTGCTGGGGCTTTGGGATTCCGCGCCGTATCTGCACGACGGCAGCGCCGCGACGTTGCTCGACGTGTTGACCACGAAAAACTCCACCGACCAGCACGGCGTCACTTCGATGCTTTCGACAAACCAACTCGCCGACCTCATCGCCTACTTGCTTTCGCTCGACGGTTCGCTGGTGGATGCCGCGACCGACAACGACAGTGACGGCGTTTCCGACCAGTGGGAACTGTTGCACGGGTTGAATCCAGCTTCGCCCGCTGACGCCGCGACCGACCTCGATGGCGACGGCGCGAGCAACCGGGATGAGTTCCTCGCTGGCACTGACCCGACAAACCCGTGGTCACGGCTGGTCATCCATGAAGTGCGCCGCGACGGCAACGCGCTGTCCCTGTTCTTCCCGACCGTGAAAGGCAAAAGCTACTTCGGCGAATACACCGACATGCTACCCGCCACAAATTGGCAACCGCTCGGCAGTGTGCCGGGCGGCGGCGCGGAGCAAGTCATCACCGACACGAACGCCATGCCAGCGCGGCGGTTTTTCCGAATGACAGTCACACCCTAACCAGCGACTCTCACGATTATGAAAACGAAACAAAATCAGCCGACGGCCCCGGCCCTCACCGCCGCGTTGTTCTTGCTGCTCGCCGCGCCTTTGGCCCAAGCCGCCTCCTGGGGCGGCTTCCTCGACCGCAGCACGAATTTGCTGACGCAGAATTTCAGCTTCACCGGCACGACCAATCCGGCGGCGGGCGACAGCAACGAAAATTATTACGACGGCGACATGGGCGACTCCGACGGCGACGGCTGGCCAGATCGCGCGCTCATCTCCCGCTATGGACTGCTACTCAACACGGGCGGCGGCATTATGACGCCCGCCGCCAACACCATTGTCGGCGGCACGTATCGCTTCGGCGACAAGGACGGGGTAGGCAATGACGCCGCGCAATGGGCCGACGTGGACAACGACGGCGACCTCGACATTCTCCAAGGCGGCAACGGCGAAACGCTCACGCTGCAAATCAATGCTGGCCTCGGACGCTTCACCACGAAACCGATTCCATCCGTCAGCGCGTTGAACATCGTGAACATCGACATCGACCGCGACGGCGATGTGGACCTCGCGATTGCCCACGCCTTTTGTTCGGACGTGCAATGCGGCCACGGCTGCCCGGAGGTAGGCTGCGGGCCGGGCATCGGCACCTGGCCCAAGCAGTTCAACCTGTTCCTCAACGACGGCAACGGAAATTTCAGCAACGTCACCGTCGCGCGCGGCTTCCCCAACAACTTCGGCACGAACCTCATCGTCGGCCTCGTCGCGGGTGACGTGGATGGCGATGGCGATTTCGATCTGATGATGATCAACGGCATTCACCGGGGCATCACGTTGGCGCGTAACAACGGCTCAGGCTTTTTCACGACGAATACGTTTCCGTTCGCGGTCGCGCTGGCACCCATTCGCCCGATCAGTTCTGGCTTCAGCCAGGGCATGAGCCTCGGCGACATCGATGGCGACGGTGATCTGGATCTGGTCTGCGCGCTGGATCGGGACACTTCGCCAAATCCGCGCGTGGCCCACGCCGTCTTCATCAATGACGGCGCGGGCAACTTCGTCGAGGAAACGGCCACGCGTTTCACCGTCGCCGGCACAAACTTCTATTCTGGCTCCAATGGAAAGCTGATAGATGTGGATTACGACGGCGATCTGGATTTCTTCGCCTTCAAGGGAGACACGCGACATTTCCAAGTGTATCTGAACGGCGGCGCGGGCCAGTTCACTTACAGCACGAACGACTCGCGCATCTTTGGCGGCAGCACGGCGACGGGCACCGGCGCGGACATCGACGTGACCGACCTCAACCGCGACGGCTCCTACGACGTGTGGATTGGCGCGGCGGGACAGAACGTGCGGGCGCTCATCAACACCCATCAATCGCCCGATGGTCTGGCCGCGAATCTGCCGCGCAACTTCGCCGTCATCGCGACGGGCACCAACGGAGTCACCCTTTCGTGGCGGCACCCGCCCTACGCGGACGTGGCGCGCTGGTATAAAGTCTATCGCTCGACCGCGCCGGGTTTCGCGCCCACCGACCGCCGCGTGCTCAAGCGCGTCGCTCTCAGCCGCCATCAGGACGAAGGCTTCGCCGCGCCCATCACGCGCTTCACCACCACCGCCGCGCTCGGCGACCCGGACATGATTCTGGTCGGCACGAACAACGAAGTGCAATTCACCGACCGCACCGCGCTGCCGGGCGTCACTTACTACTACACCGTCGCGCACGTCGGCACCGAGAACATCGAGAGCGTGCCCACGCGGGAACTGGCGGCGAGCGTTCCCGTGACCGCCGGGGCGGACACCACGCCGCCTTCACTGGAAATTGTCAGCCCGACGATTCAGGACTGGACGGCCTACGCGCGCGTGGTGCTCAACTACGCGGACGGCGGCAGCGGTATCAATCCGGCCAGCCTGCGCGTCTCGTTCAACCGCGCGCTCGGCGCCCCCGCCGCCGGTGGACGCGCCATTGGTGCCGACATCACCGATCTGTTCTTTCGCAAAGACGAACACGGCTACATCGCCGCGCTCACGCCGCCGCTGTCTCTCTCGAACAACCTGCTGGTCACGATGACCGCGAGCATTGCCGACAACGCGGGCAACACGCGAACGCAGACGGTGCAGTTCTTCGTCAACACTCTCTCGCCGCAACCGCCCACGGCCAGCTTCGGCGGCAGCGCGACGAACGGAATCACCCCACTCACCGCGGATTTCGACGGCAGCGACTCCAGCGACCCCGACGGCAAAGTCGTGCGCTGGGAATGGTATTTCGGTGATGGCTCCACCGCTTTGGGGCGCACCGCAGTGAAAACCTATTCCACGGGCGGGAGCTATCCAGTGACGCTGCTGGTTCGCGACACCCACGGCGGCGTCAGCACTGTTACCCACACAGTTACGGTTGACGGCTTTCGCGTGTTGAGCGCGGATGCCGCGGGGGCCATCTTCACACTGACTTTCCCGACCGCAGTCAATCGAAGTTACGTCGTCGAGCGAACCTCGTCGCTGAATCCAGCTGAGTGGACGGAACTGACCACGCTGCCCGGCAGCGGCGCGCTACGCATTGTCACACACACCAACGCGGGCGGAGCGCAACAGTTCTATCGAGTAAGGGTGGACTAAATGATGGAACTCACCGAATCCCACAAGAGACGACAGATCGCCTCGCGCTCTGGTGGCCGTTACGCCCGCGCTGCTTCCCTGCCCAAGATTCGTCCGCGTGAGTCGCTACCCAGCATGCACCGGTTCGTCACCGCACGAACAATCCAGACAGCCATGCTTGCTGCACACATGACACGTCACTTCGACTTTCTCGCGGAGTCGCTGGCGGGCGCGGTGCAGGCGGACGTTCAGGTTGTTCAACGTCAGGCCAAGCGCCGTAGCCGCGTCCTTGGGGGAAGCTCCGTCGAGGTCCACTCGCTGGAGCAGGTCGCGATATTGGTCCGGCAATCCCGGCAGAAGGCGCTTGAAACACTGGCACAAGACCCGTTCAGCGGCGGCGTCAGGTTGTTCGGGAAGATCGGCTTGCAGGCGTTCGAGCGCGCGGTCGCGAACATCGCGCCGCCGATACAGGTCGATGATCGAGTGGCGCAGGATGCGATAGAACCACGTCACCGCACCTTCGCCGTCACGCGGCTGGTCGGACGACTTCAGTGCCTTGAGCAAGCTGTCTTGCACAAGGTCAGCGGCGAGTTCGGGGTCGCCCACGCGCTTGCGCGCGAACGCGACGAAGGCGTTCAGGTTCTCGATGAGCGCGTTTTCGGCCTTTGCCATGCGTCGAGGATAGCGGCTTCGCGTCGGACGGGCAATCGCCGCTGGCGGCCGTCGGCAAACCAGGCCGGAAGATTCCGGTGTAAGAGAATTTCGGGTTCTGCGTTAGCAGGGGTGAAAGAAGCGAAAGACCGCTTCGACAGCGGACCGCGAACATCCCTATGAAGACCGACCCAATCTGCGGCATGACGGTAAACGAAGCGACGGCCCTGAGCGTCGAGCGCGATGGCGAGACGTTTTTCTTTTGCAGTGAGCACTGCCGCCAGAAGTTCACCGCCCTAGCGCGGCCTGCGAAGAGCATCTCGCTCACGCCGACCGAGACGAGAAGTGGATGTTGCGCTGAAATGAAGGCCGAAGCAGCAAGCGGCTCCGGCGATTGCTGTGGTGGCGGCAAGGGCGGACACGAAGACCATGCCCGCGCCAAAGACGGGCACGACGCGCAGGAACATTCCTGTTGTGACGGCAAGACAGGCGACGCCGCTCACCGCCATGCGCACCACAACCACGGTGCCGAAGCGGTGAAGCCGTCCACTGCGGCGAAATACTTTTGCCCGATGTGCCCCGGCGTGGAGGCGGACGAGCCGGGAGATTGTCCGAAGTGCGGCATGGCGCTGGAACGCAACCCGGCGTGGGTCGCGCCCACAGCAGGCCAAGTCATCTACACCTGCCCGATGCACCCGGAAGTTGAGCAGGATCATCCTGGCACATGCCCCAAGTGTGGCATGGCGTTGGAACCGAAAACGATTTCAGCGACAACGGACGAGGAAAGTCCCGAACTGACCGACATGACGCGCCGGTTCTGGATTGGAGCCGCGCTCACGTTGCCGGTGTTCGTGCTGGCGATGGCGCACATGATTCCGAAGTTGAGCCACGAAGAATGGCTGACCGGCAACGGGTCGCGCTGGATTCAGTTCGTGTTCTCAACACCCGTCGTGGCGTGGGCGGGCTGGCCGTTCTTCAAGCGCGGCTGGCGCTCCATCCTCACGCGTCACTTGAACATGTTCACGCTCATCGCCATTGGCGTCGGCGCGGCTTATGCGTTCAGCGCCGTGGCGATGCTGGCTCCTGGTGTGTTCCCACCATCGTTCGCGCATGGTGGAAAGGTTGGTATCTACTTCGAGGCGGCCGCGGCGATTATCGTGCTCGTGCTGCTTGGCCAGATGCTTGAACTGCGGGCACGAAGCAAAACCGGCAACGCCCTCCGCGCTCTCCTGAACCTCGCGCCGAAGACAGCGCGCGTGGTGCAGGGCAACCAGGAGTTCGAGGCGCCTTTGGAAATTATCCGCGTGGGAACGAGCCTACGCGTTCGTCCCGGCGAGAAGGTTCCGGTGGATGGCATCGTACTCGAAGGAACGACATCCATCGACGAGTCGATGATTTCCGGCGAACCAATTCCTGTCGAGAAGGGCGTCGGCGACCGCGTGACCGGCAGCACGTTGAACACGACCGGGAGCATCCTCATGCAAGCCCAGCGTGTCGGCAAGGACACCGTGCTCGCCCGCATCGTGCAGATGGTCGGCGAAGCACAGCGCAGCCGGGCGCCGATTCAGGCCTTGGCCGACAAAGTGGCGGGCTGGTTCGTCCCGGCGGTGCTGGCGATTGCCGCGCTCACGTTTGTCGCGTGGCTTGTTTGGGGGCCGGAGCCGCGCTTCGCTTTTGCCATCGTCAACGCGGTTGCCGTGCTCATCATCGCCTGCCCATGCGCCCTCGGACTCGCCACACCGATGTCGGTGATGGTCGGCGTCGGACGCGATGCTCAGTCCGGCGTGTTGATACGCAACGCCGAAGCGATGGAAATGATGGGGAAAGTCGGCACCGTGGTCGTGGATAAAACCGGCACGCTCACGGAGGGCAAACCGCGCCTCTTGCGAGTCTTCACGGCGCAAGGTTTGAGCCAAGACGAACTTCTGCTGGTAGCAAGTTCAGTGGAACAGAACAGCGAACACCCGCTGGCAGCCGCCGTGGTTCAAGGCGCTCGTGAACGAGGAATCAAACCACAAGCTGTGACCGATTTTGCCTCCGTGACCGGCGGCGGCGTTACGGCCAGACTGGGCCAGCGCGCCATCGTCGTTGGCAAACCCGAATTCCTGCGGCAATGCGGCGTCGGCGGCACGGGCGCGTTCGAGGCCATCGCATCTGAACTCCAAAGTGGCGGCCACACCGTCATTTACGTGGGCATCGACGGCAATTTGGCTGGTCTTCTGGCCGTGGCCGACCCCATCAAGGCTTCCAGTCCCGAAGCCATCGAACAACTGCACCGGCTCGGTCTGAAAATCATCATGCTCACCGGCGATAACGAACGCACGGCCCGCGCCGTGGCTCAGAAGCTCGGCATCGACGAAGTCGAAGCGGGCGTCGAGCCAACGCGGAAATACGAGCGTATCGAGGAACTCCGTCGGCAGGGCTGCATCGTGGCGATGGCCGGCGACGGCATCAACGACGCGCCCGCGCTGGCTGCTGCGAATGTCGGAATCGCGATGGGCACCGGCACGGACGTTGCGGTGGAGAGCGCCGGCATCACGCTCGTTAAAGGCGACCTGCGGGCCATCATCAAAACCATCACTCTGAGCCGGGCGATGATGCGGAACATCCGGCAAAACCTCTTCTTCGCCTTTATCTACAACGCGCTCGGTATTCCGCTCGCCGCTGGTGCGCTCTATCCGTTCTTCGGCGTGTTGCTCAGTCCCATCTTCGCGGGCGCGGCAATGAGCTTGAGTTCGGTATCAGTCATTGCCAACGCCCTGCGGTTACGTCATACGAAATTATGAAACGTGCGGATCGTCCAAGCCCCGAAGCCGAACTGGCCGAATTGAAGGCCGCGCTCGACGAGCACGCCATCGTCGCCGTCACGGACGCGCAGGGCAAAATCACTTACGTGAACGACAAGTTCTGCGCGATTTCCAAATACTCTCGTGAGGAATTGCTGGGACAGGACCATCGCATCATCAACTCCGGGCATCATCCCAAGGAGTTCATGCGCGAGCTTTGGGTGACAATTGCCCGCGGGCAAGTCTGGCGCGGTGAAATCAAGAACCGGGCTAAGGACGGCTCGCACTATTGGGTGGACACGACCATCGTCCCGTTCCTCGACGCCAGTGGGAAACCCCGGCAATACATCGCCATTCGCGCCGACATCACGGACCGCAAGCAGATGGAAGAAGCGTTGCGTGAAAGCGAGCAACGCATGCGGGCCATCGTCGAAACCGCCGTCGAGGGCATCATCACCATCGACGAGCACGGCATGGTGGAATCACTCAATCCGGCTGCGTGCCGCATGTTCGGTTACGCCTCGGCGGAGGTGGTCGGGCGCAACGTCAGTCTTCTCATGCCGTCGCCGCACCGGGAGAATCACGACGATTACCTTGTCAACTACTTGCGCACCGGCCAGGCGAAAATTATCGGCATCGGTCGTGAGTTGGAGGCTCAACGCAAGGACGGCACGGTGTTCCCGATGGAGCTTTCCGTAAGTGAAATCCGCCTCGGCGAGCGCCGCTTGTTCACGGGATTGATCCGCGACATTTCGGAGCGCCGTGAATTGGAACAGGCCGTGGCCACCGCGAGTGAGCAGGAGCGCACGCGCATCGCGCGGGAATTGCATGACGGCCTCGGCCAGCAAATCGGCGGGCTGCTTTTCCTGATGAACGGGCTGCACCGCGATTTGCAGTCAGCGAATGTTCCCCAGTCAGAAACCGTCGGCCAGCTTTGTGCCGAACTCGGCACGGCGCTCACGCAAGCGCGGGGGCTCGCCCACGATCTTTACGCCGTGTCGCCGACGCCGGAGGGGTTAGTGGAGGCGTTGGAGAATCTGGCGGAAAGGGTGAATGCGGATCGTCGTGTCGAGTGTGGATTCGCTGGCGAAAAGAATGTGCGGGTGCAGAACCCGGCGGCGGCCAGCCATCTTTACCGCATCGCGCAGGAGGCGACGCACAACGCGCTCAAGCACAGCCAGGCCACGCGCATCGATCTGGAAGTCCGCCATGTCAGTGCCGGACTGGAACTCCGTGTGCGCGACAACGGAGTCGGCTTGCCTGCGGAGCAAGCAACTCATGGACTCGGCTTGCGCACGATGGAGCAACGGTCGCGGTTGATTCGCGGCAGGCTGAAGGTTCAACCGCATGGAGCTGGCGGCATCGAAGTTTTTTGTTTCGTGCCGAGCGCCGTGCTAGAACAAACCCACTCCAACTAATGCCACGCAAGCCCAGGAAACCTGAAACCTTGAAGCGGAAACGCATCCTGCTCGTGGACGATCATCCGCTCATGCGACGCGGCCAAGCAGACCTGCTAAACCGCGAGCCGGACCTGGAAGTGTGTGGGGAAGCCGACAATGCCCGCGAGGCGATGGAGGCGATTGCAAAGCTGAAGCCCGACCTGGTGCTGGTGGACATGGGGCTGCCGGACAAGGACGGGTTGGAACTCATCAAGGACATCCAGGCGCTCCATCCCGGCCTGCCTGTGCTGGCCATGTCCATGCAGGACGAAGCCCTCTACGCGCCTCGTGTCCTGCGGGCCGGCGGTCGAGGTTACGTGATGAAGCAGGAAGGACCGGAGCGGCTCGCCGCGTCCATCCGCACCGCGCTAAGCGGCCAGGTCGCGCTCAGTCCGCGCATGGCGGCGAAGATGTTGGACTCGCTGGTGGGCGGCACGGGCAAGGCCGAGGCCGGTCCGGAGGCCAAACTGACCGACCGCGAACTCGAAGTGATGCGCCTTTTCGGGGAAGGCTGGAGCACGGATGAGATTGCCGGGCGTCTTCACCTCAGCCCGAAGACCGTGGACGTGCATCGGGGACACATCAAAGAGAAGCTCGGTTTCAGGACCACGCCGGAATTCACCCGCTTCGCCATTCGCTGGGTCGCTTCGCAGGGCGGGCCAAGCATGTGATAAAGCACAAGCCAGCGTTAAAAAAACGCAAACCACCGACGGCAGACCTTTCGATCAATCTATAATCTGCGCCGACATGAAGCTCAAAAAAGCAAACTGCTTGAACCTTATTGACCACACCTCGAATCGCAGATGGGTGCATGCGGCGCTGGCCGTTACCGTCTTGCTTAGTTTGTCGACTGGCAACCTCGCGTCCGCTCAGGAACGTCCAATCTCGTCGGTCAGCACGCCACCCACCAACGCTCCGGAGCGCCTGCCCGACATCGTGGTGACTGGTGAGGCTGGCTACGAAGGCAAAATTCAAGGGCCGTTTCTGCCGGAAGTCGTCGGCACGAAGATTTACTCCGGCAAGAAGACCACGGTGATTGACTTCGACGCGATGCCGCAAATCCAGACGGACAACTACCGGCAGGCATTTTCCCAAACTCCCGGACTACTGGTCAGCGAGCTTTCAAATCCGAGTCTGCTCAGTCTGGGCTCTCGCGGTATCGGCGATCCTCACGAGACGCAAAACCTGTTGGTCACAAAGGACGGGGTTCCGTTCGTAGCGGATTTATTCGGATATCCGACTGTCTATTACGCGCCGCCGTTTGAATCAGTGGACCGATTAGAATTCTTCCGAGGAGGTTCGTCGTTGCTCTACGGACCTCAGCCCGCTGGCGCACTGAACTACGTGACGCACATGCCGCGCACCGATCGGGAATGGTCGGTCAACGCGCAGCAAATCTTTGGCTCGGACAATTTGCTTTCGACCTACGCCTCCGTTGATGGAACGGTCGGGCGGCTGGGCTACCTGGCTTACTTCAGTCGGCGCTCTGGCGACAGTTTTCGTGACAACAATAGCGATTACGAAACGCTGGGCGGCAGTTTCAAACTCGTCCTCGACGCGCAGAAGGAAACGCGCTGGATTTTCAACATGGACGCGTTCAGCGCGGACAGCGGCGAGCCAGGCGGGCTGACGTTGGCGACCGGCCCAGGCGCGCTCAACTACAACGCGAACCGCAACGCGACGCAGAACCAGTTTGATCGCGTGCGCGTTGAGCGCTACCAGCCATCGCTGACCTTCGAACATGACTTTTCTGACGACACGGCGCTGACCGCCACCGCGTACGGCGGCTACTTCCGACGCTTCAGCAAGCGCCAGCAAGGGGCGGGCTTCGGCCTGCTTCCGAGTGGGACGAGTGCGGACAACAACCTCATTCAGTTGCAGGAGTTTTACACGGCGGGCAGCGATGTTCGTCTCCGTCACAATTGGTACGCCTGGGGCGAACAACACACATTGGCAGGAGGATTCACCACGTATTACTCCGATTCTCCATTCACGGTGCGGCGCGGCAACGCCCCGGATGCCGAGGATGGGGAACTTCGCCAAAAGGCCCAGCGCGAGACCATCTACGGGGCGGCATTCGTGGAGAACAAATTCACGTTTGACCGTCTCAGCGTCATACCAGCCCTTCGGCTGGAGAACATCAGCCAGAGCATTGATGAAAAACTGAATCTCGGCACCGGCGAAACGCCTACGCCCAAGGCGAACTTGTCCAAGGATTCCTACGTGGACGTTGTTCCGTTGGTCGGGCTGGGGCTGGCCTACGATCTCGGAGCCGAGACCGCGCTCTACGGAAACGTTTCGCAGGGTTACAAGGCCAAGACTTACACGGACGCAGTTCCCTTGGGAGTCAACGACACGATCAGCAGCAGCTTGGAGCCGGGCAAGACGTGGACTTACGAGGTGGGCATCCGGGGCACACCGCGCAAATGGCTGACGTTCGACACCAGTCTCTTCCTGATTGATTATGACGACCGGTTTGGACGGGTGGGAAACAATTTTCAAAATGTTGGCCGCTCAATCAACAAGGGCTGGGACGTGTCGGCTGAACTGGATGTGATCGGACTCTATGACGAATTCGCGAAGACCACTCATGCCGAGACGTTCGGTTCCTTCAGCCTTTACGGGAACATGGAATTGCTCGATGCTGAGTTCGTTTCGGGTCCGCTGGAAGGAGGGACTCCCCAGTATGCCCCCGACTACCTGGTGCGAGCCGGCGGTATCTACCGCTGGAAAGACCGCGTGAAACTCGCGATGCTGGGCACATTTGTTGGCGAGCACTTTGCTGACGATGCCAACTCAGCGAACTTTCGTATTCCCGGCTACATCGTCTGGGATTTAACGGCCGAGATGAAGGTTTACAAGAACGCAGTGAGTGTCATCGCCGGGGTCAACAACCTCTTCGATGAAAACTATTACTCCCGCATTCGCAGCAACGGCATTGACCCGGCCTATGGGCGTAACTATTACGCGGGACTTTCATTCGCCTTTTGAGCCGCAAGAGCTTTGTGAAGCCAACCTACTTCCTCATCGCGCTCTGCTTCAGCGTCGCTCGCGCACGCTGCGGAAACCTGGTTCAACTTCGACGCCGCGCAGACCGGCTCGCCTCCGCCTGGCTGGTTTGCCGCGCAGACCGGTGACGGCTCGGCAAGGAGCCGTCGTTCTCACGCTTTACATCAATGCACTCGGCAAGCTCGGCAAAATCGAAGCCAACCAAAGTTCCGGTTTTCCGTTGCTGGACGAAGCCGCCATCGCTGCCGAACATCACTCCCGCTTTCGGCCCGCCTACCGGGGTAATCGCCCTGTCGCTTGCCGGGCTGAAGTGCCATACCGGTTCGTCTTGCCAAGATAGAAGTTTGGAGCACAGACGAAATCGCGCAACGTCTTCACCTCAGCCCGAAGACCGTGGATGTGCATCGCGGTCACATCAAAGGGAAGCTTGGTTTCAAGACCACGCCCGAATTCACCCGCTTTGCTATCCGCTGGGTTGGGTCGCAGGGCGTACCGCACGCTTGATGGAATTTCGCACCATCGGTGCGGTCGCGTTCCCCGACTGACTTCCTCTCCACGTCCGTCGCGGCTGTTCACCGCCCGCGACGCTGGCATAAGCAATTTCCTTATCCGCCGCGTCTTCGCAGCCCTACACGCGGACAACTTCCCCGCCAATACCAAGCGCCTTCCTGACGGCGATAATCAACCCGCGTGAATGAAAGTGCAGTGCCAACAAACTTCAACTCAACCGGACGACGGTCGCGGTCACCGCATCCAGCGCAGCGGCGGGCGCGCTCGTCGGGCCGGGATCAGACGCATGAAGATACGAGTGTTCGTCGTTGAGGACCATCCGCTGATGCGCCGCAGCCTCATCGAGGCCATTGAGCGCGAGGCGGACCTGACGGTGTGCGGGCAGGCCGAGGATGCACAGGCCGCCTATGCCGCCGTGGTGTCCGTGCAGCCGGACATCGTGCTCACGGACATCCAGCTCAAGTCCTCCAGCGGGCTGGATTTCATCAAGGCCATCCGCGCCCACGCTCCGGCGTTGCCAGTGGTCGCCACCACCATGTTCGACGTGCAGCGCACCGAACGGCTGGCCCGCGCCGCCGGGGCGTCGGCCTTCGTGGCCAAGCAGGACGGGCCGGGACGACTGATCGAAGTCGTTCGCGGCTCACTAAAGAAGGGCGAGCACGGAGGCGCGGCAAGCGACTGAGCGAGCAACACCAGATTTCGGGGCAACACACCAGTTGGCCCGATGCAGAAACAACAACACACCAAACCAAAGGACAAACAATGAAAGCAGTGAAGAACAACATCATCGGGACCGGGATTGCGATGGCGGTCGCCCTCGCGGCCTGGCTGCCCGGAAACATCAACGCGGCGGAGGAAATGAAGCCGATGAAGGGTGCTGAGCACCTGCTGATGCTCAACAAGATTGAGACCAAGGCACAGGCCGACGCCCTAAAGCCGGACGACACGATCGCGATGGTCTGCGCCAAGTGCAAAACAGTCTATATCACGCGTGTGAAGCAGGGAGTGAAGGGGGCGCAACTTCTGATGGAAAAGGGACAACCCAAGGAACTGATCGGCACCCACGCCTGCGCCGGCTGTAACTCGACCATCGAAGTGACCGGCCACGGCAAGGGCAAGGAAATGGTCCTCAAGCACTCCTGCAAGGCGTGCGGCGATGACTCGGCCTTCTGCTGCGCGACCAAGCCCGGCAGTGCTCCAACGAAAGGAATGGAGAAGGAAAAAAAGTAAGCCATGCCTTGCACCGAAGCGGTGAGTGAACCCGCCACCGCCGCTTCGGTTCCCTTCTCGCCTCGCCAGCAAGCGACATCAAAATCGGGTGAGGTTCCGACAAAGGAAGCTCAAGGGAACGACAGGGGATCAGGCGTAGCAAGGGATGAACACGAAACGTTCGTGAAGAACAAAACAACCAACGAAGAAAGGCACACTATGAAGATCAATCACATCAACACACTGGCCCGCCTGTGCGGGATGACGTTCGCAGCGGCACTGCTGGTTGGCACCGTTGGAGTGCTTTCAGCGAGTGAGATTCCTACCGGCAAGGGTGGAGCCACCAAGCTCATGGAATTGACCGGTCGGGCCGTAACCAAGGCTGAACCAAGCAACTACAAGCCGATGTCGTGCGCGAAATGCACGGATCGCGTTGTGGAAGTGAAGGACAACTTGCCAACCAAAGGAGCGGGCGCAAGAGCGTTGCTCGCCGGTGGTGTTCCCACCAAGCGCGTCTCCACACATGAGTGCGAAGGCTGCGGGAACACCTGGGTGGTTTCTGGCCACGGCAAAGCCAAGACCAGCACGGCCGTCCACACCTGCACCAGTTGTGGCGCGGAGAGCTTGGCCTGCTGCTCGACCAGCAAGAGCGGCATCACCGCGACCAGGGGCATGGAGAAGAAGTTTGAGGTCGCTCCGGTGAAGTAACACAACCTAGTAAGCCAGCAACGCAAATTCGTGCCACGTCACTCACAACAACGAAACAACTCGGGATACACGTATGAAATCACAACGCAAAACATTTAGCGGATTAGACCTATTTTGGGGACTCGCCGCAGTCCTGGCTTTCGCTTCTTCGATGACAGGCGAAGTGCGTGCCGCAGAGGAATTGAAGGGGTATGAGCGATCCCTTCAAATGCGCGGCATCAACACCAGGGCTCAGGTAGAAGCCCTAAAGCCAGGCGACGCCATCGCTATGGTCTGCGCCAAATGCAAATCAGTAGCCATTCAGACCGTTACCATCGAAAAGGGACACATTCGGCATGTCATACCGGGTGAAAAGCATCTTTGCCCCGGCTGCAACAGCTACATCAAAGTCGTTGGGGTAGGCAAAGAATCTAGCAGAGAGCTAAGACACGTCTGCGAGAGCTGTGGGGACAGTTCCGCGTTCTGCTGCGCAACCAAGCCCGGAGAAGCCGCAACGAAGGGAATGGAGAAGAAGGATGTCACCCCGACGAAGTAATGGCCTTGCGCCTCCAAACCAACCATCACCATGAAAACCAAAGCCAATGCCGCCGCGAAAGGAGCCTCTGGTCGCGCTGGGTGCGTTTGCCTCGCGCTGACGCACCCGACCGCGCAGGAAGTGTGCATCGCTGGCTCATTCAACGACTGGCACCCGACCGTCACGCCGATGATCCGGCTGGAGGACGGCAAGTGGGCCAAGGAACTCGCCCTGCTTCCCGGTCGCTACGAATACCGGTTCGTCGTGGACGGCCAATGGGTGGACGACCCGGCGGCGACCGAACTCATCCCGAACTCATACGGAACCGCGAACGCGGTGTTGTTGGTCGAAGCCCACAAGCCCGTCGCCACCGCCCGCTCCGCAGGGCCAACGCCAACCGCCAACCGGAGGGCAGCGACCCGAAATGCTCCCGCACAACGACAGGCGTGCAGTGCTTAATCGAATCACAAACTAAAGCTGAACAATGGCGGCGCGTTAATTCGCTGCCGCAACCGAGAACTGAACATGAAAACGAACAACAAACTGTATCTGCTCGCGGTGGGTGCCGCAGCACTGGCCTTGAACATCTCGACGGGTTCCGGGCAAGTATTCAGCCCCGCCGACGCCGTGAACAATCGCGCCATCGCGGCCAGCCCGCGCGCGAAGGAAGCCTTCCCCTGGCTGACTCGCGCTCCCGTGACCCGCACGGAAGCCTGCTGCAAGGAGACGACCGAGAATGCCGCGCTCGCCGCGGTGAAGAAGAACCGGGCGCTCGCCGCCAGCCCGCGCATGTTGGAGCAATTCCCGGAACTGGCCCGGTCAGCAGCGCCAAGCGAGGCTCCGGTGTTCAACATCGCGCCCCTCGCGGAGAGGAACACCGCGATCCTGTCCAGTCCGAGGATGCGCGAGCTATACCCCGCTTTGTCACGCGGAGCGGCTACCGGCACGGCCAAGGGCGGGGCCTCGAACCTGATCGAGCCGGGCAAGTGAACCACTGAGGTAAGTATGAAAACCCAACTTGCCCTCATCGCAGTCGTGGCGGGCGCGCTGTTCGCCGCGACTCCGGAGGCTGGCGCGCTTCCTCCACGCCAGCACTTGGTCGTTGGCGTCATCGAAGCCATCAATTACGAGGCGCACACGATCACGCTGACGCCTGACAATGGCAATCAACCGCTGGACTTTGTGTGGAAAGACTCCACGCGCTTCGCTCAAGGGTGGAGTCGCATCTGCCTCGGGGCGTTGGAACCTGGACAGACCGTCAGAATCTACTACCGCCGGGAAGTGGGTCGGTTGGTTCCTCGTTCGGTGAACCTGCGCACGGAAACAACAACGTGCTGCACAACCGGCCGCTGCGGTGCCAAGCAAGGTTGATGGACCATGAACGCGATTGTGGGAATTGGCTTGGCGGTTATGTTTTTTGGGATGGCGCTCTTCCTGATGGGACTTTGCGCCGCAGCCGCCGGTTCGATCCCCGCTCCCGAACAAAAAGGCGGGAACCACCATTTTAGGAGACACCGATATGAAACTCTCTCTTGCAAAATTCTTTATCTGGATCGCTTTGATCGTCGGCGCTGGATTGCTCCAAGTCTCGTGCGTCACCACCGGCGGCAAGTGGACTTCGGACTTGCCGGAAACAGGTTCCGCCAAAGGCGGCGCATCCTTTGCTCATGAAACGATGAGCAATCCGTTCCCGCATCACAGAAGCCTTCGCACCTATGAACGCTGAATACACCAGGAGCAGAATCGCCAACTGCGTTTTTGGACTTTCCCTCTCTCTGATCGTGCTGATTCTGACGGGTTGTAAGACTGCACGCGATTATCCCGGCCCGGTTCACGGACTCACCTTCAACGGCACGATCAAGTCCATCGACCTCCAAAACCATCGCCTCACCGTCGCGCCCTTGAAACCAGGAGAGCCGTTCGTGTTCGTCTGGGAGAGCACCACGAAGTTCTGGCAGAAGGGCGTTCCCATCAGGCCCGATCAGCTCGAACTCACCTGGCCCGTGCGTGTCCATTACCACACCGTTTCCGGCGCACGCACAGCCCACCACGTTTATGTCGAGTTGAGTTACCCGGTCGTTCACTAAAGACACGAAACGAGCATGAGATTCACGCGCGCATCCGACCCAGGGAGAACTCTGCCAACCGCAATGGCAATCGTAGCCGTCGTGCTCGCAGTTGTCTTCTTGGCCGGGTGCAAAGGAATTCGCACTCAAGGCGAACGAAGAGCCCAGACGAATTTGGGAAGCGTGGGTGAGGCTTTCCGGCCAGACAATCAACGCCCCGTTCTGCCGACGCTGCAAACGAACTCCAGCCTGAGCAACTTTCTTCACTTCGCCATGCTCAACCAGCCGCAGGTCGAGGCGGCTTACTTCGATTGGGCGGCATCCGTGCGGCGTATCACAGTGGAGCGTTCGCTGCCCGACCCGCGACTGACGTTCCAAAGCGACATCGCGGATACAGTGATGTCGCTGATGCCGGGGCTAATGATGGACTTTCCCGGCCCCGGAAAACTCAAAGCGGCGGCGAACGTCGCCACGGCGGAAAGCGACACGCGGTATTTCCTGTTCGAGTCCACTGTGCTGCAAACCGCCTTCGCGTTGAAGAAGGCGTATTACCAACTGTATTTCCTCGACGCCAAAGTCAGCGTCAATCGGCAGACGCTCGCCCTCGTCACGGACTTGGAGAAACTAGCCCGCACGCAGAACGAAGTCGGCAAGGTGACGTTGCAGGATGTGCTGCGGGCGCAGATTGAACAAGATCGGCTCACGACCGAAATCGAAAACCTCGATGACTCGCGCAATCCGTTGCTCGCACAGTTCAAGGCCGCACTCGGTTTGAAGGCAGAGCAGCCGAATCCGCCGGTGCCCGCGCAGTTCGAGTCCACGCCGCTGGACTTGAGCGCCGAGCAGTTGTTCGCGTCGGCGTTGGCCCGTAACCCGCGCTTGAAGGCGATGGAAGCGGAGGTGCGCCGCGCGGACGCTTCGCTGCGACTGGCCTACAAGTCGCGGGTGCCGGACTTCAACGTCGGCGTCGAGGTCGATGCGAAAGCGTCTCCGGTGTTTGTCACGCCGCAACTTGGCGTCACGCTGCCGATTTGGCGCGACAAGATTGCGGCGGAGATTGCCGGAGCGCAGGCCGGGCAGCGGGCGGCGCAAGCCCGGTTGTCCGCCGAACAAATCGCGCTGGCCGTCGAGTTCGCGGAGAAGTCGTTCATGTTCCGTGAGAGCAGCCGCAACCTCGCGCTGTTGCACGAACGGCTGCTGCCGAAGGCCCGGCAATCCGTGGAGGTTGCCCGCGGGGCCTACGTTTCCGGGCAGCTCGATTTTCTGAACCTCATCGACGCGCAACGCACGCTGTTGGGCTTTCAGCTTTCCGAAGTGGAGGCCCGTACCCAACGGGAACTGGCGCTGGCGGAACTTTCCCTCCTGATTCTCGGCCAGCCTCCGAGCGGTGCGCCGGTGCTCAATCCGGCCAAGAGCGATGAGCCATCGAAACAAATCCGCCCAACGGAAAAATAAAATGACACGCGACGCTGCCATCCAAACTGCCCGCACGCTGGCCGGGGAAAAAGGCTGGCCGTGGGTTGAGCCACTCATGGTTGAGGACGGGCGGCGGTTCATCGTGTTCGGCAGACGCTTCTGGCGGGTGACGACAAATTCCAGATACGTGGACATCGGCTGCAATGTTCACGTCCAGATTGACGACGAGACGGGGCGCGTTCTGAGCAGCGACTACACGCCCAAACAAACCTTCAACTCGGCAGCCGCCTTATGAACTTCAAACGACCCAAACTTGCCGCGCTACTCGTCGTCATTGTGCTGGCCGCAGGCGCGACGGTTTTCTTCCTGACCTCGCAGCACCACAACGACCAGCACGCCGCGCACGCGGGGCAGCTTTACACCTGTGGAATGCACCCGCAGGTGATTCAGAACAAGCCGGGCAACTGCCCCATCTGCGGCATGAAACTCACGCCCGTTCGCCAGCAGCCAGACGCGAAGGCCGGTTCCACGAACGCGACTACGACGGCCACGAGCGGCGAGCGCAAAGTGAAATACTACAAGTCCACCATGCTGCTCGGCGAAATCAGTCAGTCGTCGCGCAAAGACAGCATGGGCATGGACATGGTTCCGGTTTACGAAGACGAAGCCGCCGACTCGTCCACCATCTCCATCGACCCGGTGACGGTGCAGAACATGGGTATCCGCACCGGCGTTGTGACCAAGGGGCCGTTGCGCCGCAGCGTTCGCTCGGTGGGCGTAGTTGATTTCGACGAGACGACGCTGGCGGACGTGACGACGAAGTTCAAAGGATGGATTGAGAAGCTCTATGTCGATGCGACCGGCAAGCAGGCGCACAAAGGCGAGGCGCTGTTTGAGATATACTCGCCGGAACTCGTCAGCGCCCAGACCGAGTATTTGCTGGCGCTGAATCAAACGACGGGTGTTCCGGGCACGGAATCGCTGCGGGCCACGGCGCTGACCAAACTGAAATTTTTCGACATCTCCGATGAGCAGATTGCGGAGTTGGAGAAGACACGGCAGGCGAAGAAGACGTTGCGTGTCACCGCCCCTCGCGACGGCATCGTGGTCGAAAAGATGGCCGTCGAGGGCCAGATGGTGGACGCGGGCATGAAGCTCTACCGGCTCGCCGACCTCGGCATCGTGTGGGTGCAGGCGCAGGTGTATGAGCAAGACCTCGCGTTCGTGCGGCTCGGACAGGAAGCCACGGTGAGCCTGTCGTATCTGCCCGACCGCAAGTTTCGCGGGCGCGTCACCTACGTTTATCCGACCGTGGACGAGAAGACGCGCACGGCCCGCGTGCGGATGGAGTTCCACAACCCCGGCTACTTTCTCAAGCCCGGCATGTTCGCCACAGTGGAGTTGCAGTCGGAGTTGGAGCCTTCGGCCCTGCTCGTGCCGGACATGGCGGTGCTGCGGAGCGGGGAGAAGAACACCGTGTTCATCGCGCTGGCCGGTGGAAAGTTTGAACCGCGCACCGTCACGCTCGGCCCACGTTCGGAAAACAATTTCTACCAAGTCCTGAGCGGCCTGAACGAAGGCGAGCGCGTGGTGACCTCCGGCCAGTTTATGCTCGATTCCGAGAGCCAGTTGCGCGAGGCGATTCAGAAAATGCTGCAACCGGGCAAAGCCGTGACGACCAACGAACATGCCGGTCACGTTGCCCCTTCCACCAATGTCACTACCACCGCCCCGTCAACGGACATCGCCTACATCTGTCCGATGCCGGAGCACGTCGCGCTGAAATATCCGAAGCCGGGCAAGTGTCCGCTCTGCGGCATGGCGCTGGTGCCGGTGTCGGCGGAGTTGCTGGCCAAGATTCAGCCCGGCGGTCGCGTCGAGCACTACACCTGTCCGATGCCGGAGCACAGCGACGTGAAGCTCGACAAGCCCGGCAAGTGCCCGCGCTGCTCCATGACACTCATCCCGATGATGCCAACGCCGCAAGCTCCACCCGCGAAGGCACTCGCACCGGAAGGGCATCAGCACTGAGGGGACTATGCTCAAAGGCATCATAGACTTTTCGCTGCGGAACAAGTTCATCGTTCTGCTGGCCACGCTCGCGCTCGTGCTCGGCGGCCTCTTCGCGCTGCGGAACATTCCCCTCGACGCCATTCCCGACCTCTCGGACACGCAGGTCATCATCTACACCGAATGGCCGGGGCAAGCACCGCAGATTGTCCAAGACCAAGTGACCTATCCCATCACGACCAAGATGCTCTCGGTGCCGAAGTCGAAGGTTGTGCGCGGCTATTCTTTCTACGGCTTTTCCTTCGTGTATGTGATTTTTGAGGACGGCACCGACCCGTATTGGGCGCGGAGCCGCGTGCTCGAATATCTCAGCGCCATCGGCGGACAGTTGCCGAAAGGAGTCACGCCGTCGCTCGGCCCGGACGCGACCGGCGTGGGCTGGGCGTTCATGTATGCCATCAACTCGACGAACCGCAGCCTCGCCGAACTGCGCTCGATGCAGGACTGGTATCTGAAATACCAACTCACATCCGTCGAGGGCGTGGCCGAAGTCGCCAGCCTCGGCGGGTTCGTGAAGCAGTATCAAGTCACCGTTGACCCGACGCGGCTCCGCGCCTACGGCCTCTCCATCTCCGAAGTGAGCATGGCCGTGCAGCGCAGCAACGGCGAAGTCGGCGGACGCTCCATCGAGATGGCAGAGAAGGAGTTCATCCTGCGCGTGCGTGGCTACATTCAATCACTCGATGATCTGAAGAAAGTCGCGGTCGGCGTGGGTGCGAGTGGCGTGCCGATTCTCCTGGGAGAAATTGCCAACGTGCAACTTGGCCCGGACATGCGGCGGGGCATCGCCGAGCTCAACGGTGAAGGCGAAACAGTCGGGGGCATCGTTGTCGTGCGCTACGGCGCGAATGCCCAGCAAGTGATTCAGGAGGTGAAGAAGCGGCTCGACCAGGCAATGAAGGGCTTGCCCGCCGACGTGACCCACACCGTGGCCTACGACCGCAGCGCCCTGATTCAACGTGCGGTCAAGACGCTCGAAGAAAAGCTCATCGAGGAAAGCATCGTCGTCGCGCTGGTCTGTATCGCGTTCCTGCTCCACTTCCGTAGCGCCCTCGTCGCCATCCTCATCCTGCCCATCGCCGTGCTGATGTCGTTCCTCGTCATGTATGGGCAGGGCATCAGTTCCAACATCATGTCACTCGGCGGCATCGCCATCGCCATCGGCGCAATGGTGGATGCGGTCATCATAATGATAGAGAACGCTCACAAGCACATCGAGCACGACGGAGGCAAGAAGCCGCACTGGCAAATCATTCGCGATGCCTCCATCGAGGTCGGGCCGACGCTGTTCTACTCGCTGCTCGTCATCACGGTGTCGTTCATCCCGGTGTTCAGTTTGCAGGCGCAGGAGGGACGGATGTTCAAACCGCTCGCGTTCACCAAGACCTATTCGATGGCGGCGGCGGCGCTGCTCTCCATTACCCTCGCACCGATTCTCATGGGCTTTTTCATCCGTGGAAAGGTGCCGCCGGAAGAAAAGAACCCCATCAATCGCGCCCTCATCTGGCTTTACCATCCTCTGATTGATTGGGTAATCCGCTGGCGCTGGCAGGTCATCATCGGCGCGGCGACCGTCATTGTCTGGGTTTTCTTTCCTTGGAATTGGGCGGTGACAAACCGGCTGTCAGACGGGCCGACGAAGAATCTCGCCGCCAAGGTCGGCAAAGCATTTCCATTTCAGAATCTCGGCTCCGAATTCATGCCGCCACTTTACGAAGGCGACCTTCTCTACATGCCGACGACGTTCCCCGGCATCTCGCCGACCAAGGCGCGGGAGATATTGCAGCAGACCGACAGAATCATTCGCTCGTTCCCGGAAGTGCATCACGTCTTCGGAAAGATTGGCCGCGCTGAAACCGCGACCGACCCCGCGCCGTTCGACATGGTGGAGACGACCATCATGCTCAAGGACGAAAAGGAATGGCCTGCCGTGGACATCAAAGACTCGGCGGGCAAGGTCGTCGGGCATCGCCGCCGCACATCCGACGAACTCGTGGACGCGCTCAACGCGGCCATCCAAATCCCCGGCCTGAACAACGCATGGACAATGCCCATCAAGACGCGCATCGACATGCTGGCAACCGGCATCAAGACGCCCGTGGGCATCAAGGTCGCGGGCGCGAACCTCGCCGAGTTGGAGCGCGTGGCATCGGAGATTGAAGTCGTCGTGCGACAGGTGCCCGGCACATCGAGCGTCTTCGCCGAGCGCGTCATGGGCGGCAACTACATCGAGTTCCACATCAACCGCGACGAGATTGCCCGCTACGGGTTGACCGTGGGCGCGGTGCAGGACGTGCTCGAAGTGGCGCTCGGCGGAATGCCACTGACCACGACCGTCGAGGGCTTGGAGCGTTACACGGTGAATCTGCGCTACGACCGCGACTTCCGGGAGAACCTCGAAGCGTTGCGTGAAATCATCGTGCCGACGCCGACCGGAGCGCAGGTGCCGCTCGGCCAGTTGGCGAAGGTCGAAGTCGTCCGCGCCCCAATGGGCATCAAGAGCGAAGGCGCGGTGCCCAATGCGTGGATTTACGTGGACGTGAAAAACATCGACGTGGGCACCTACGTCAAGATAGCGCAGCGGGCGGTCAACGAAGCCGTGGCCAAGGGCGCAATAAAACTGCCCAGCGGGTTCAACATCTTTTGGAGCGGCCAATACGAATACATGCTCCGCGCCCAGCAACGGCTGATGATAGTCGTGCCACTCACGCTCATCATCATCGTCCTTATCATCTATCTCAACACGCGCTCCGCCATCAAAACCGCCATCGTGCTGCTGGCCGTGCCGTTCTCGCTCGTGGGCGCGTTTTGGATTCTTTACCTGCTCGACTACAACCTGAGCGTGGCCGTGTGGGTCGGTATCATCGCCTTGGCCGGACTGGACGCGGAAACGGGCGTCGTGATGCTGCTCTACCTCGACCTCGCCTACGAACAGTGGGTTAAGGACGACAAGATGCGGAACGTCACCGACCTGCGCGACGCCATTTACCACGGCGCGGTCAAGCGCGTCCGCCCGAAGGCCATGACCGCGTGCGTCATCATCGCGGGTCTGCTGCCAATCTTGTGGAGTCACGGTGCGGGCGCTGACGTGATGAAGCGCATCGCCACGCCGATGATTGGCGGCGTCATCACTTCAACCGTAATGGAACTGGCCGTCTATCCCGCCATCTTCTTCCTCTGGCGTTCGCGCCGTTTCAAATCTTTTTCAACATCGGCAATCACTGCCGCAACCTCCGAACCGGGAAAGGAAATTGTATGAGTCAATTCGATGCCAGCAACGGCGACTGCGAATATGTCCAGTGCGCTGTCTGCGAAAAAAATATCATGGGCGGCAAATGGTTCGCCCGTATCAAGCACGGCGAGTGGATGGTCGCGCTCTGCTGCCCCCTCTGCACTGAAGCGTTTGAGGCCAAACCACGCGCTTACGTGCGGCGGATCGAAACCCTTCAGTTCATGCGGGACACACAATCGCAGTCGCCGCTGAACGAGTGAAATCACGACTGCCCAAACGAAAAAGGAACGAACATGAACCCATTCACGATCACAATCACCGGACTAGGCACCCTGCTTACAGCGGCGTTGATCGCGGGTTGCGCCTCAAGCGGCCCACGAGTCGCCGAAGAACAAAGATTTATTCAGCTTCACCATGTCACGAACACCGGCGAGGAAGTGAATCTGAAGAAAGGCGACGCCGTGGCGATGGTCTGCACCAAGTGCAAAACCGTCCTCTACGCCAACATTCAAAAACCATACAGCCGCTTCGTCACGCCGTTTGAACACCGGCATTTCTGTCCAGGCTGCAAGTCCACAATCACGACGACCGGCTCCGGGTTTAACGCGAAGGAGGAGGTGCGGCACACATGCGAGGCGTGCGGGAGCGATTCCATGTTCTGTTGCGCCACCACGCGTTCGACTTCGCCCACGTCAGGGATGGAGAAGAAGTAGAACAAAGGATTTCTACATGAAGCCGGAGGTCGTCGAGACTCAAGAACGCGAATGCACCGCGCGGTCGGCCGTGGCCGACGCTCCGTCTTCTGCGTGCGCGTGCAGCAAGGCAGACCGTCGCTTGCTCGAAGGGCCGCGTTCCCGCACCAGCGAACTCGTTCAGTTGCTTCGAGTGCTGCGGGATTTCCTGCGCGGTTTCCGCGTCCTGCACTTCGTGGGGCCATGCGTGACGGTGTTCGGTTCGGCCCGGACTCGCGAAGACGATCCTCACTATCAACTCGCGCAGCAGATGGGCACGGCGCTTGCGCGGCTCGGCTTCACGGTGATGACGGGAGGCGGGCCGGGTATTATGGAAGCGGCCAATCGCGGCGCGAAAGAAGCGGGCGGTCGCTCGGTGGGCTGCAACATTGAGCTTCCCTTTGAGCAGAAGCCCAATGCCTGGCTCGACCGCTGCGTGACGATGCACTACTTCTTCGTCCGCAAGACTCTGCTGGTTAAATACAGCTACGCCTTCGTCGTCTTCCCCGGCGGCGCGGGCACGGTGGACGAGTTGTTCGAGGCGCTGACGCTGATTCAGACCGGCAAGATTGAGAACTTTCCCATCGTCGTCCTGGGCACCGATTACTGGTGCGAGATGGTGGGTTTTCTTCACAAGATGGCGCGCGTTGGAACCATCAGCCCCGCCGATCTCGATCTCATCTTCGTGACTGACTCGGTCAAGGAAGCCATCGAGCACATCCGCCAGAATGCCGTCACTCCCTTCGGCCTCAAGCCTGCCGTCCGCCAGCATCTCCCATTGCTCGGCGAGTGCGGTCTGTGTGGCACCGACCAGTGCTGTTGCGGCGAGTCTGAAACCGCGACGCGCAAATCGGTGAGGCAAACATCATGAGCCAGCAGCAGGAAATCATCGCCTATTTCTCGATGGAGATCGCCCTGGAACCGGGGATGCCAACTTACAGCGGCGGCTTGGGAGTGCTTGCGGGAGACACGATTCGTTCTGCCGCGGACCTGAAAGTTCCACTGGTCGCCGTGACGCTTTTGCATCGCAAGGGCTACTTTAATCAGAAGCTCGACCCAAGCGGATGGCAGACTGAATCACCCGCCGACTGGCCGGTGGAGAAATCCTGCCGTGAACTCACGGCACACGCGAATGTTCTCATCGAAGGCCGCGAAGTGAAGCTGAAAGCGTGGCAATACTCAGTCAAGGAAGCCGGCGGCCACGAAATTCCAGTGATACTCCTCGACACTGATTTGGAGACCAATTCCGAGTGGGATCGCACGCTGACGCATTGGCTTTATGGAGGGGACGCGCATTACCGGCTATGCCAGGAAGCGGTGCTCGGCATGGGCGGAGTGCGGATGCTCCGTGCGCTTAAGTTCGATTCCATCCGTCGCTTCCACATGAACGAGGGCCACTCCAGCTTGCTGACTTTGGAGCTGTTGCGGGAGCAAGCCGTCAAGCACGCGCGCCGCGTCTTCAACCATGACGACGTGGAGCAAGTCCGCCGGCAGTGTGTTTTCACCACGCATACGCCTGTTCCCGCCGGACATGACCAGTTCCCGTTAGAGATGGTCCAACGGATGATTGGCCCGCCGGAACTGTTTGCGATGAAGGAGGTCTTTTGCTGCGAAGGCGTCCTGAACATGACCTACCTCGCGCTCAACCTCAGTCACTACGTCAACGGCGTCGCCAAACGACACGGCGAAGTCTCTCGACAGATCCTCACGCCACGCGATGCCAATCACCGCTACCAGATTGACTCGATCACCAACGGCGTCCACCTCGCTACTTGGGTCGCTCCGTCGTTCGCGGCGTTGTTCGACCGTCACATTCCCGGTTGGCGCGAGGACAATTCGAGCCTCCGCAACGCACTTCGCATTTCTACCGAAGAAATCTGGCAGGCGCACCTGGCCGCAAAGAGCCAGCTCGTCGAGGAAGTAAATCGTCGCACTCATGCCGGATTTGACGCGGACACGTTTACGATTGGCTTCGCCCGGCGAGCCACGGCATACAAGCGCGCGAGCCTGTTGCTGACTGACCCCGCGCGACTCAAGAGCCTCGCCGCGCGGTTCGGCAAGATTCAGGTGGCCTTTGCCGGCAAGGCTCATCCCTGTGATGAGCCGGGCAAGCACCTGATCCAACAAATCGTGCTGGCGCGAGACGCGCTTCAACCGGAAGTGAATCTACTCTTCCTCGAAAACTACGGTTGGGAACTCGCGCGGTTGCTGGTCGCGGGCGTGGATGTCTGGCTCAACACACCGCAACCTCCGCTCGAAGCATCCGGCACGAGCGGCATGAAAGCCGCCCTCAACGGCGTGCCCAGCCTGAGTATGCTCGACGGTTGGTGGATCGAAGGCTGCATTGAGGACGTGACCGGCTGGGCCGTCGGCGACCACGACTCGACAATTCACGCCACCGACCGCACCCAACGAGACGCCGCCTCTCTCTACGACAAGCTGGAACACGCCATTCTGCCGCGCTTTCACGAACAGCGCGTCCAGTTTGTCCGCGTCATGCGGCAGGCCATTGCGCTCAACGCCTCGCACTTCAACACGCAGCGCATGGTGCAGGAATACGTCCTCAAAGCCTATTTCACATGAAAGAGATCAAAGCCTACGTCAGACCGGAACGATTGGCGTCCATCGTCAGTCGACTGGAACAGGAGGGAGCACGCGACCTGACGGTGACGCGGGTGGACGCCATCGGGGCGCTCGCTGACAGCGAGAAGGACCGTTTGCGATTATTCCGCAACTACGCGGAGAAATACTCCGACATCGCCAAAGTTGAAATGGTCTGCGCCGACGCGGAAGTGAACCGCTTCGTCGGCGTGCTCCGCGAAACCTCCTACACCGGCGAACGCGGGGATGGGCGGATTTTCGTCGTGAACGTCGAGCGTGCCGTCAACATTCGCACGGGGAAGGAGGGGGAGGAGGCGCTTTGATCGGATCGCCACGAGCATGAGATTCTTCTTCTGCACAACTTGTCGCGTCGGTTTGTGGCTTACTGCCACAGTGCTCCTGTTCGGCTGCGCTCATCGCAGACCCAAACTCCATTGTTCCGTGCAGAAGGTGGGGAGCTTTGAGGAGCGCACGCTGGCCGATCCCGACTTGAAGCGATTCATTGAGGCGTGTCTTAAACAGCGTTTGCAGTCGTGGCCGCCAGAGGCGTGGGACGTGCAGATGCTGACTTTGGCTGGACAATACTTCCATTCCAAAGGTGACCATGCTGCGGCATGGCAAATGAGGGCGGGCGTCCGAAGCAACCTTCTTCAACACCTGTCAGACCGACATCGCCTCAAATTGTTGAATGACCTCAGCAGAGTCCAGTTGGAGATTATTGATCGCGGCAGAAATCAGAAAGGCCGAGATTCTCTTTCGTGGAAAACACTGTCAGCGATGCACACCCAATACGCCCAAACGTTGATGTCCCGCCTGGAAGCTTTGGAGCGCGTGGTGCAATCCCGCGTGCGCCTGGCGGAGGCGGTGGGAGTGCCGGTGCCTGCCCTGCTTTACGTGAAGTTGACCTTTGACTTAGGGCGCGGTGCAAGTGGTGAACTGGCGCGAAGCGATCTTTGGCGGTTGGCATCAAAAATTCACCCGGACATGAGTGAGGTTGATCGAGCCGTCGCGGAATATCAATCAGCGCAAAAGCGCCTCGCATCACTTCAAGCGCAGTTGTCCATGCGGGAGCGGGAGCGCAGATTGATGCCAACCCGGTTGAAGGACGGCGGTGAAACACCCATTTCGTTGCTCCTGTCCGACACGCGGTTGGCGGCGGCTCGCTTGGCCGCGTTTGAAGCGCAGATCGAAGTGCAGAAAACTCTGGGGGCTGTCGAGGACGTAGCGCGGCAACCTGCCGAATCTTTCGGCGTGAGCAGCACAGAGCGCCAAATAGTTTCAACCCATGACTGACTCCATCTCCATTCAATTTCTCGGTGCCGCGCGTTGCGTTACCGGATCAAAGTTTCTATTGCGAAGCGCCGATGGCACGACGTTGATCGACTGCGGCTTGTTCCAGGGACTCAAAGAACTGCGCGAACGCAACTGGCAGCCGTTCCCATTCCCTGCGGCACAGATTGACCGAGTTATCCTTACCCACGCGCACATCGACCACACCGGATACCTGCCGCGTCTGGCGAAAGAGGGATTTCGCGGCCAGGTTTACTGCACACCTTCGACCGCTGAATTGTTGGGCCTGCTGCTGCCCGACTGCGGACACCTGCAAGAGGAAGATGCACGTTACGCAGCCAAGAAGAGTTTTTCCAAACACAACCCTCCGCTGCCATTGTTCACCGAGCAGGATGCCCGCGCTTCGCTCCGTTTGTTGCGGCCCGTGAGTTTCTTACAGCCGACCAAACTCGGTGACGGACTGACATTCAGCTATCACCCCACCGGCCACATTCTTGGCGCGGGCAGTCTGGAGATCCGCGTCGGCGATACCCGTCTTTGGTTCTCTGGTGACTTGGGCCGATACCATGACGAAGTGATGAACCCACCGACTCCGGGCGGCGAGGCGGATTACATCTTCATCGAATCCACCTACGGCAACCGTCTGCACGCCGACCGTGACGTTTCCACCGATCTCGCCGACGTTATCAACCGCACAGTCCGGCGCGGCGGATCGCTGCTCATCCCGGCGTTTGCCATCGGTCGCACGCAGACGATGCTCTACCACATCCGGCAATTGGAAGACGCGGGCCGAATTCCGCGCCTGCCGGTCTTCATCGACAGCCCAATGGCCGTGGACGCCTCGGCTCTCTACTGCCGATTCGGTCGCGAGGAGAATCTGAAACTCGATCTGACCATGACGGACGACGATTGCTGCCCGCTGCGTTGCCGGGACACCTCGTTCGTCCGCACCCCCGAAGAATCCAAACGCATCAATGAACTTCGGACTCCGGCCATCATCATCGCGGCCAGCGGCATGGCCACCGGCGGCCGAGTTGTCCATCATCTGGCCAATCGGCTCCCGGACAAGCGCAACACTGTGTTGCTCGTCGGCTACCAGGCCGACGGAACTCGCGGGCGCGCCCTGGCGAACGGCGACAAGAAACTGAAGATTCACGGTCAATTCGTTCCCGTGCGGGCTGAAATTGCCTCCATCTCCGGTTTGTCTGCTCACGGTGATCGACAGGACTTGCTGCGCTGGCTCTCCGGTTTCCGCCGAGCACCGCGTCGTGTCTTCCTGATTCATGGCGAGGACGACGGCTTGAACGGCTTGAGCGATCAGGTTCGTGAAACCCTAAAGTGGCCCGTCCACATTCCCAACCATTTGGAGCGAGTGGAACTCCGCTGAAGTTGGTAGTATCTGCCCCAAGATACTATGCACGAGTGGTTGCTCAACTCGCCCGTCGTCCGGCTGTTCGTCATCATTGCGCTGGGATACTTGGTCGGGGAAATCAAGTTTCCCAGCGGCTTCCGCCTTGGCGTCGCGGGTGTCCTGTTCGTGGGCCTGGCCTGTGGCGCGGTGTCCCCAGGGATGGAGTTGCCGGCCGAGGTTCAAACGCTGGGACTTGTCCTGTTCGTATATTGCATCGGATTGCAGGCCGCACCCGGCTTCTTCAAATCGTTCAAGCGCGATGGACTGGCGCTGAACCTTTCCGTGCTGGCGGGCCTGATGCTGGCTTTGCTTTGCGCCTACCTCGCGATTCGGTGGAGTGGCCGCGCCGCGCCGCTTATCACCGGCGTTTTCTGCGGCGCGTTGACCAGCACCCCGGCACTCGGCGCGGTTACGGAATCCATCATCAACGGAGGCGGCACAGCGGCGGACGCGAGTCTCGCCGTGGTGGGCTACGGCGTGGCGTATCCCGTCGCCATCGTGCTTGTTTTGCTGCTCGCGCAGGCACTTTCAGTCCGCACCCGTTCCAATGAACCCGCTGATACATCGGTGTCACCCATTCCCACGGCGTTGACCATCGCCGTGGAGGCACTCGGCCCAGACGGCCAACCTTGGCTGGCCGACATCGTGCAGAGGCAAACCGGTGTGGTGTTGAGCCGCCAGCGAAACCCGGATGGCCGAATCGAATTGGTGTCGGATGCGACCACTCTTTCACCGGGCAGCTTCGTCGTTGCCGTGGGAAACCCGGAGCAACTCAAGTCCGCCATCGCTTTATTGGGGCGCGTCAGCCCGACAAGCTTGCAGCAGGAACTCAAGGGCTTCGATGTCCACCGCTACTTTGTGTCGAAACCGCAAGCAGTGGAGAAACCAGTCGGAGAATTGGGCCTGGAGAAGCTCGGCGCGGTCGTCACGCGGTTGCGGCGCGGCGACATTGATTTGCCAGTGACGCACGACACACGCTTGCAACTCGGCGACCGGGTGCAGGTGATTTCCTACAAGGATCGGGAACGTGCTGTGCGCGAATTCTTCGGCAATTCGCTCACCGTGTTCACCGAAACCGGTTACTTCAGTTTTGCCGTCGGCATCATCCTCGGACTCATTCTCGGTCAGATTCCCATTCCCGTTCCCGGTCTGAGCCAGCCCGTGCGTTTGGGCGTGGCAGGCGGGCCTCTGGTAGTCGCCCTCATCCTTGGCTCGCGAGGACGGACCGGGCCGTTCATCTGGAGCATCCCGGCGGAGGTGAACCTTACCCTCCGGCACTTGGGAATTCTGTTTTTCCTGGCTGCGGTCGGCGTCAAAGCTGGACACGGACTCTTGACGCACCTGCAAACGGACGGCTGGACTATTCTGGCCGTTTCGGTCGCCGTCATCGCGACGGCCCACCTGACACTGCTTGCCGTGCTGCGATTCTTCGGCCAGCGCGAACTGGTAACACTACTCGGAGTCGTCTCCGCACTCCAGACCCAGCCCGCTATCCTGACCTTCTCCGCGACCAAGGCGCCGAGCGGACCTCTGAATACCGCCTACGCCGCCACGTATCCACTGGCGATGATTCTGAAAATCATCCTCGCCCAGGTTCTGCTGGCACTGGCCTAGACCCGCTTTCACTTCCTAAAAAATGAGTCTCAACCTCGCCTGTGCGCGAGGAGCGTCGAAGTCGCCAACGACTTTCACCCGGGGAAAGATAAGACATCCCGCCACTTTGCAACGTCCTGAACTGTCTCCCGCTGGTAAATTTGATGAATCAATTCAGAAGCATGATTCACCAATCGCATCGCGGCCTCGCGAGGGACGCCAGCCCTTCGCAGTCGGTTCACGAATGTGACGCGCAGACAATGAAAGCAAAGATGGGTCATTTTCATCTTGATGAAGAACTGCTGCCAGCGACGCGACGGTTGGAAAGGAAACTCCAAAGTGAATTTCCTCTTTGCCTTCACTTGAGCCTGAAACAGACCGCGCAGTGCGCTCGGCAGCGGAACCGAGAACGCCCGATCCTCGCCGCCCTTGGGGGAAGGGAACGTGATCTTGTCTTCGTTGAAATCAATGCAGTTAAGCGGGATTCGTGTCTCTCGAAGCCGGCAGCCGGTATGAAGCGCAATCTCGAAAGAAACCTGCATCCACTCCGGTTCAGCCTTCAACGCCGAGCGAATAGCGACAATCTCCTCGTCGGACAGCTCTGGCTTTCGCGCCGCCTTGTCCCGTCTGAGTTGCAGGCTGACCAAAGGACTTGCCTCAATGTGGCCAAGTCGGACTGCTTCATTCATCAGCATCGCGAGAATCTTCAACTCCAGAATGGCCGTGTTGCGTCCTACCGTTTTGCCGCTCTTTTTCCTATACATGGTTCGCCAGTCGATGTACTCCAACGCATGGCGATAGGTCACGTCCCGAGCAGAATGAAACTTTCTGATTTGCAGCCAAAGCCCCAGCCACTTCCACGCGTCCATGTATCGCTCAAGGGTGCGTTGACTCTCGCAATGTCGTTCAAAAAATTTCGGAACCCAGGCATCCCACTGCCCCTCGGTGCTGATCCCGGATCGGCTAAGTTCCTTGGCCTCCAACTGCGCCCTGAGCGCGCGCGCCTGTGCCGTCTGGCTTGCGTCGTCAGCGCGAAATCCCGACGACTTGTTGCGACGCTTTCCGTCGCTGTCGATGAACTGGATGAACCAGAACGGGGAGTTTTTCTTTCGGTAAATCGAGGCCATAGTCGCAGTGCAGTTTGTGCAGTAAGATTACTGCACTACCGCTCCAAAATCCAACGATTTAGGCCATACTCAACCACTTAAAACCACATTACTCGAAACGAGGGTTCGATTCCCTTCACCCGCTCCACTGACAATCCGGGACTTACGAATCAGTGCGGTAAAGATAAGGTAGTCAGAGACGGAAAGTCCTTCGCGATCTCAGCAACACCCGCTAGGTCCACATCCGCATCCACCTTGCGATAAATTGCCGCCGCTACTAGGCTTACCGGTAACAAGGCCCCAGCCGCCAAGAATCACACGCCGGATCGGTTCGCCGGTTTCGGGATGTTTCGTCAACGGGACATCGTTTGCACTCTGCTTGATTTCGAATTGCCTCACTTCGCCGCCCTCGCGGGCTGGGATGGTTTCGTAGAGGTAGGTCATAAACTTGATGAAGTTAAAAGATTTGATGCCGCCAGCCTTGCCAGAGCATCGGGACCAGTCGGTTCTTCGGCCTGCCAGGGCAGCCACGCCGTGCGGGCGGAATGCTTCTCCACCACTTCGCGCAGGTAACGGTGCTCAGCTTCCTCGCGGCGTTGCAGCAACGGATCGCACGAGCCGCTGTTAAGCAAACTCTGATTGATGACCCACGCAAGCGGCTCGATGTGCGCGCGTCGGAGATCTTCCTGCAACGCCGCTGCCTCATGCACGGGCGTCGCCTCGGGTAGTGTCACGAGCAGGATGCGCGTGAAAGCCGGATCGCGCAGTCGTTCCAGCAGGCGCATAACTGCCTCGGGTTGCGTGCTGCGGGACTGCCGCTGCAACTCGCGGTTGTAAGCTTCGCTGGCGTCCAGCAGCAGGAGCGTGTGGCCGGTGGGCGCGGTGTCGAGCACGACAAAACGATCCGTTCCATTGCCCACTTCACGGGCAAAGGCGCGGAACACCGCAATCTCCTCCGTGCAGGGCGATCGCAGATCTTCCTCCAGCAAGGCGCGCCCGGCTGCATCCATCTGCGCGCCTTGGGCCTGCATGACTTCTGCCTGATACGCCGCCGTCTCTGCCGCCGGATCGATTTTGCTGAGCGTAAGTCCACCCATCTGGCCCGCCAACGTCTGCGCGACATGCGCAGCCGGATCGGTCGTGCTCAAATGCACCGCATGGCCACGCCGCGCCAGCATCACCGCGATGGCGGCGGCCACGGTGGTCTTGCCAACGCCACCTTTGCCCATCGTCATGACGACGCCACTGCCCTGGCGTTCGATGTCCGCCACCAGCGCTTCCAAGCTCTCCATGTCCGGCGGTGTCCATTCGGTCGCCAACTTCGGGGCACAAGCCGCTTCGCCATCGCCATCGAGCAGCACGCGCAGTCCACCGAGGCCGAGAATGTTGATGGGGCGCAACGGCACGATGAAACTTGGCAGGCTGCCGATGAATGCCTTCGCCGATTCCAACGCCGCCAGTCCGCGACTCTGCATGGCTTGCGAAGTCACATCCTCGGGGCATTTCGTTTCAAACATGCCGTTGATGACGAGGCACTGATTGCCCACGCCCAACGCACGCAACTCGCCCGAAGTCCGCCCGGCTTCATTGAGCGCCGCCAACTGCGGCCGGCTCACCAGCACCAGCGTCGTCGCCTTGGCATCCGCCAGAATTTTGACCGTGCCTTCGTAAATCGCGCGCTGCTTTTCCAGACCGGCGAGCGGGCCGAGGCAGGAGGTGCCGCTCGTGTTGTTGTCGAGGAATTGATCCCAGGCCTTGGCTAGGCTCATCAGGCGCAACGTGTGACCGGTGGGCGCGGTGTCGAAGATGATGTGGTCGTATTCCTTGGTGGTTTCGGGATTGCCGATCAGGCCGGAGAATTCATCGAACGCTGCAATCTCCACCGTGCAGGAACCGGAAAGCTGCTCTTCCATGCTCCGCAGTGCCGCCTCCGGCAGCAGACCGCGCATCGGACCGATCAAGCGTTCCCGATAAGCCGCCGCCGCTTCGACGGGATTGATGTTCAAGGCGTGCAGGCCCGGTGCTCCGGGAATCGCCTTCGGCAAGTTGGTCAGTGTCGTTTCCAGGACCTCATCCAGATTGGAGGCCGGGTCGGTGCTGACCAGCAGCACGCGCTTGCCGGACTCCGCCAGCTTCAGTGCCGTCGCACAGGACAGCGATGTTTTGCCCACGCCACCCTTGCCGGTGAAGAACAGGTAGCGTGTCGTCTTCGCGGGATCGGGTCGATAGAGAGGAAGTTTCACAACGCCACCTCAGCACTCTCACCCAGCGCTGTGCGGGAAAGTGCCTCGCGTTCCGTGTCGGTCAGGTAGCGTCCCTTCAGGTGTATCTCGCCATCGACGAAAATCAGCGGCAACACGTCCACGCCTTCCCTGTCCAGCAGCGCCTTCACCGCTGGGTTCTGCACAAACGCCATCGGCTGCTGGCCGAGATTGAAGCGCTCCACCTTCACGCCCTTCTGACTCAGCTGCGTGAGCAGCGCGGCGAAACTCACCAGCGCCGGATCAATGTCATTGCCGCAAAGACCGGTCGAGCAGCACATCGGAGGATCGTAAACTTGGATGGTTTTCATATTGGGAGTGAAACAGGTTACTTCGTGGCCTTGAGCTGATCGCGGCGGCCTTCCGCGTAGGCGGTGAACACGCGGCGGATTTCGTCCCGCACGCGGCGGAACACCACCAACTTTTCTTCGTCAGTGCCGGCGGCGTGCGCCGGATCATCGAAACCCCAGTGATGCCGGTTCAATTGGCCGGGAAACATCGGGCACGCCTGGTCGGCATTGCCGCACACCGTTACCACCGTCTCGATGTCCTGTTTCAAAAAGTCATTCATGTGCTTCGAGTGGTGCGCCGAGATGTCGACGCCGATCTCTTTCATCACCTGAATGCCAAGCGGATGCACGTAGCCCGCCGGCTTGGAACCGGCGCTGTGAACGTCGAGGATGTCGCCCGCGACGGCGCGCAGGATGCCTTCAGCCAGATGGCTGCGGCAGGAGTTGCCAGTGCAGAGAATAAGGATGGAGGGCTTGGTCATTTTGATGTGCGTTTGGCTTTTGTAGTACGGGAGGAAGCGGTCGGCGATGCATCGAATGCTTCCGCCACCCAGCAGCATTCAGATTGTCGGGCTTTCAATTTGCGGAGGTCATCCCGAAAGATGGGATGCGTCGGGAGACAGTCCTGGAGACAGCGCAATTGCCAGTCCAGTTCGCGCGGACGTTCCGCCGGCAGCGAGTAAATCATCCACTGCTCATGCCGCCGTGATTCCACCAGCCCGCGCTGCCGCAGATACGCCAAGTGCTTGGACGCCGCGACCTGAGTGAGGCCAAGGATGTCCTGCAGGTGACATACACAAAGCGGCGATTGCGTCAGCAGGTGGACGATGCGCAGCCGCGTCTCGTCGCAGAGGCAGTTGTAAATCTGGATAAGTTGCGAAGGTGGCATACCCATGCAATGAATATACCCGTATAAGAATATACGTCAACCACCCCACTGACCGTCAGGGTTGCAGTTTGTGGAGGAGCTCGTGCAGGGAATCGCTGAAATCGTCCATGGTGTTTGGTTTGTGCAGGACTCGGGTGACGCCCATGTTCCGCACACGAGTGACGATATCGTCGGTGAGGTGTCCTGAACTGAGTATGATGGGGATGGTCGGATGAAGTTTGCGAACGGCCTGAATGAATTCGATGCCGGAGAGCCCCGGCATGTGGAGGTCGGTGATGATGAGTTGGTAGAAGGCAGGATTGCTCTTAAACGCCTCCAAGGCTGCGTCGGGATGGGTGTAGCCGTCGGCGTCGTAGGCGAGCCGTCGCAGCATTTTGACTGCGAGGTCGACCAGTGGCTTTTCGTCGTCGAGATAAAGGATTCGTTCGCCTGAGCCCTTGCGAAGGGAGCGCTTCGTGGGCGTGGATTCAACGCTCTCCGCCCCGGCCGCAGGGAAGTAGAGATGAAATGAGGTGCCCTGTCCGCGCTGGCTCGACACTCGGATCACGCCGTCGTGGGATTGGACGATGCCGTGGACTACTGACAGGCCAAGGCCAGTTCCGCGGCCCGGTTCCTTGGTGGTGAAGAAGGGTTCAAAGATGCGTTCGAGGGTCGAAGCGTCCATACCGTGGCCGCTGTCGATTACGGACAGGCAGGCATAGACACCGCGGTGGAGTTCGGGCGCGGGCGCAGAGTCTTCTCCTTTTATTTCGACGGGCTGAAGCTGGATCTCGATCCGCCCGGGTCCTTCGCCGATCGCATGCCATGCGTTGGTGCAGAGATTGAGAATGATTTGATGGATCTGCGTGGCGTCCGCAAAGACGTTCGGTGCTTTGGGATCCAACGTTTTGACGAGCTCAATTCCAGCCGGAAGGCTTGCTCGCAACAGCCCGGCGGCCTCTTGAACGACTGGCCCCAGGGCGATGTTCTGCCGCGTCTTGGGTTGCTGGCGGCTGAAGGCGAGAATCTGTCGGACAAGATCGCGGGCGCGATTGGCGGCTTTCTGGATCTCACCTAGGCTGTTTGAGGCCGGGTGGCTGGGCTGCAAATCAAGGCTCGCGAGATGGACGTTGCCGAAGATGGCTCCGAGGATGTTGTTGAAATCATGCGCGATGCCGCCGGAGAGCGTGCCCAAGGCTTCCATCTTCTGGGCCTGTCGAAATTGCGCTTCGAGTTGCCGGCGCTCTGTGATGTCTTCGGCGATGCCCGCGATACGATAGACGGCGCCTGAGGCGTCACGCACCGGGAAGGCGCGATCGTGAACCCACCGGACCGAACCATCAGGCCGCAGGATGCGATACTCGAGGTCGTAGGTTCCCAGGGACTGGTTCTCCGGGAGCGAGCTGGCGACGCGCTTGCGGTCGTCGGCGTGGATGGATTCGAGCCAGGACTCGGGCGAGCGATACAGGCTCTCGCAGGAACGGCCCCAGATTCGTTCGTAGCCCGGGCTGATATAGAGCATCTGACTCTTCTCGGCGTTGGTGAGCCAGAACACTTCGCGAATGTTCTCCGCGAGTTGTTGGAATCGCGCCTGAGCCTCGCTGACCATTCTCTCGGATGCCTTGCGGTCGGTGATGTCGTGATTGATGAACAGCAGGCATTGTTGCCCGGTCAGCTCGATCAGTTCCACCGAAGCGAGCACTGTGAGGATGTCCCCGGACTTGGCGCGGAGCTGGCATTCGACGCCACGGACAAGCCGACGTTCGTCCACGGCCTTTGTAATCGCCTCCCGTTGGGATGGCACGGACCACACCCCGAGTTCAAGCGCGGTCCTTCCGAGAATTTCCGCGCGGGTAAAGCCAAGCGATTCGGTGAAGGCCTCGTTCACATCCACGTATTTGCCTTCGGGATAAGTGCTAATGGCGATGATGGCCGGGTTGGCCCGGAACGCCTTGGCGAAGCGTTCCTCGCTTTCGAGAAGTGCTTTCTCAGCAGCCTTGCGGGCGGTGACATCGCGAGTAACGGTGGCGAATCCCAGCGGTTCGCCGGTTTCCGGGTTCCTGACGAGGAACATGGATCGGGAGATGTCGATGAGCTGCCTGGTTTGCAGATGAAAGAGCTGCATCTCGCCATCCCAAACACCTTTCTCCCGGACGATGGGAACGACGGTGTTGGTGAACCACGACCGCCACCGGTCGGGGACGTAGTCGGCAAAGTTCAACTTCCGGATATCCTCAGTCTCGCTGAAGCCAATCATCCGACGGCCAGCGGGATTCAAATAGGTCAACTGACCATTCAGCTCAGCGGTGGCAATGAAGTCTGCGCTGTGCTCGACCAGCAAGACCAGTCGTTCGCGTTCCTGCTCGGCCCGCCGACGTTCTGCAAGCTCTGCCTCCAACGCTGCCGTCCTTTCGGCCACCCTGTGTTCGAGTGTCCGGGCGTAGGAGGCCAGTTCCTTGCGCGCGCGAATGGCAACGAATGCGAACGAGGCCAGCAGAATTATCGCAGCCGCCACGGACGGCAAAAACCATCCCCTGCTTTGCAAGGGCAACGGGTGGACAGTGAACTCGAAAATCGCGGGTGTCGCATCAATATCTCCTCCGGCATCGCGCGAGCGGACGGCAATCGAGTGTGCCCCCACGGCGAGATCAGGAATTGAGATCTGTCCGCCAATCCTCTGCTGAAACGGGCTCCATTCCTGATCATCAATTCGCCAGGAGAAGGAGTGATCCTCGCGATGGCCGGATGGTCTGAACCGCTCGATCGCATCAATGGTGATGGTAAAGCGCCCTCCGTGGAGAATGTTGGTGGTCGCGCTCACGATCCGCGTCTCGGTGGGAATGCGATCCGGATTGAAGCGCAGCAGGGTATCCTTGTTGCCAGCCCAGTAACTGCCGTCGATGTCTTTGACCACGCCGTCGACGAGGATGCCTTCGGGGAGTTCAATCTCCATCGGAACAGCGTCCCGATGATTTTCGACCACATTTATCGAACCCTTGCCGCCAATCAGCAGAGTCAGGTCCGCGGCGAGCGAGAGATTCATCAGCGACCGAATGGGGAATGTTTTCCATTCGCCATCCCGATAACGCGCCAGGCCGATGCTCCCGCCGGTTGCCCCGTTGCAACCCACCCAAACTTCATTGCCCCGCTCGACCAGGCCGACAACGGTTCGACCAGGAAGATTGGTGATGGCTTCCCACCGTCCGTTGCCGGGGTGAGTTCGATACAGGCCATTGTCGCCGTAGAGCCACAAGGTGGAACCATCGGGACTGACATGCAGCCCGTGATGAAACTCGCTGAGAATGGTGCCGGGCACATCAACCGTGGTCGTCTTGTTCGAGGTGATGTTGATGGCGACCGCGTTGGTCCGGGCGGATGGCCGCGATATGATCCAGAGGCTGTCCCGGAGTGCGGCGATTCCGGGTTTCGAAAATGTTCCCTGAAGGTTCGGCACGGGGTATTGCTCCCATTGTCCGTCGGCGAAACGCGCGGTTGCGAGCTGCCCGTTGCGATTTAGGCCGACCAGCCAATACACGCCGGGTGGCGCACTTCTTCCCGCATGGATGACGTTTAGTCCGGTTTCGGACTCGGTGAAAAGCGATGTGTTGGTTCCGATCCAGCGCGTCACTCGATTGGATGACCAACCCCATACCGCGCCAGTACCGTCAGGAAACACATCGTCGTAAGGCGCTTCCAGCTGCTCCCAGTGGCCGCGCTCGAACCGCACCGGCGTCAACGCAGGCAGAACGCCCCAGCCATCTTTGCCAAACCAGATCCGATTCAATGGCTCGACGAACTTCGGAGGCGGCACGTCGCGGAACACCTCCCATTGGGCGTGCCGACGCCAGCAGATGACGGTCTCGAATCCAATCACCCAAATGTTTCCGTCGGGAGACTCGCGGATGTCCTCATTGTAGCCGCGCGGAAGATCGAACTCCGCGGACACTCCGACCCACCCGGCGCTGCCCCACTCCGAGATTATCTTCCGGCCGGGGCTCGCGGAAACACTACTGAGGATCTTTCCGTCCTTGGTGGCACAAATGCCGTGCTGATGATGCGGGAATTTCGGAGAAACCGGCTGGATGGTCCAAACGTTGTTCAGCAGCAGGTAAACATCGGCACCCGATGAGAACATGAGCGGACGACCCGGAGCCTCCGCAAAGCAGCCCGATGAAAAGCTATCTCTCCCAACTCCTGGCGCGAGCGACGTCACCCAGTTCGACCCACCCCACCTGGCGATGCCGTCCTTCGTCACCACCCACTGGCGGTTGGAGGAGTCCCTGAAATAATTGACCACGTATTCGCTGGGCAATCCGTCCTTCACCGTAAACGCCGTCCACTTTCCATCGCGCAGCGAGGTCAACCCGCCGCTGCGGGCGGAACTGGGCCACGGATCGCTGCAGAACCAAATGGTCCCATCGATGTCTTCGAGCATCCGCCGGACGCTGGGGCCGGCGAGGTTCGTCTCCGTGGCGAGAAGTCGAAACGTTCTACCGTCGTAGATTCCCGCGCCTCGGTCGGTGCCGACCCACAAATCTCCGCGGCGGGTCACCAACACGCAGCGGATAAAGTCGCTCGGCAATCCTTGTGCAATCCCGTGCTGGCGCCAGTTGTAACCGTCGTACTCCTGCAAGCCGCCCGAAGTGGCCAGCCAGACTTTTTCGAGCGTGGACGAGTTTTCTCCTCTCTGAAAATCGATGTGGAAAACATTCTTTCCTGTGAGCTGAGCATCCTGGGCAAAGGACAACAATCTCCATGGTTGTCCCTGATCTTTGAAGGTCTCCCCAGTCGCAGCCTGAAAAGGCATAATTGTTGCCTGCCAGCAAACAACTAAAGCCAGCCACCATGACTCCATTCCCCTTAACCCTGGTAGGTTCGTCCGCATCCGATTGCAATATGATCGGTGGAAATCGATCAGTTGAGAAGTTCAAATTTTCCATTTGTTGGTCGACAGCCTTCACGAGAGTTTTAACGACACGCCATCTCACTTGGTCTGTCTTCGCGGCTGACAAAAAGTGATGCGAAAGGACAGGGCAGAGTGCGTTTGAGAGTGACAGGCAACACTGCTGAATGTCAGCACACGGAGACCTGTTTCCACTTTGGCTGCACGGTCAGGGAATCCAAGTGCGCCGCGGTCAATACACCTTTGCCTCTCCAGCCTCCATCCTCAATCGCACCTGACCAGGCGCCAAGGATTGCCAGCCGCTAGACAAGCGCCCACACTCGCACCAATGTTTACCGCTCCTCAAATCTGGCTTGCCCGACCGAGTCGTTCTCAAACGCAGTATCCCTGACTCACATGCTCAGAATCTTCCGACATCTGCTTCTCGTCATCCTGATGGTCGTCGCCGGCAGTAAATCGACGCGCGCGGAGGTCGCTGTTCCTGGACTGGCTTCCAGCCAGCTCGATCCGGAACTGAAGGGACAGGTGCTGATCGAGGAATTGAACTGCGCGGCTTGTCATGCCGGCGACGCTTCGCTCAAAGCGCGCTCGAAGAAGGCACCACGGCTGGCAGAAGTCGGTTCGCGAGTGAAACCAAGTTATCTGGAGTCGTTCATTCTCGATCCCCACGCGAACAAGCCCGGCACTACGATGCCGGACGCGCTCGCATCGCTGGGCACGGCCGAGAAAAAGCAGGCGGGCGCGGAGCTCACGCACTTCTTGCTGTCGCTGAAGCCGAACGACTTTTCGTTGCAGCCACCTGACGCCGTGGCGGCGCAGCACGGGAAGCGACTATTTCGTTCACGCGGATGCGCGGCGTGCCATTCGCCTCGCGATGATGAGGGAAAAGAGTTGCTCGCCAAAACTTCCGTCCCGCTCGGTGCGCTGGACAAGAAATACAGTTCCAAAAGTCTGGTCGAGTTCCTCCGTCAGCCGCACGCCAGCCGGCCTTCGGGCCGCATGCCAGACATGCGTCTACCCGGCCGGGAACTCGAGCGCATCGCCCACTATTTACTGCAGGACACGCGGGTGCCGGGGAACCTGAACTACACACTGTATCGCGGTGATGTGTGGGAGGGCCTGGCGAGCGACAAAGTCACGGCAGAGCGAGCCGGACATGTGAAGGATTTTGACCCAACGCATTTCGGTAAACTGCCGCAGCACACGGCACTGGTTTACCAGGGTTGGCTCAAGGTGGAAATCCCGGGCACTTACAGACTCTTCCTCACGCTGAACGGGGGCTCGCTCGAAATCGGCGGCCGGACGGTGGCAAAGGAGGCCCCGAGCGACCGGCGCGGGGTGAAGTCACTGGAGGCCGTGGTGGAGCTCGATGAAGAACCGCAGCCGTTGCGGTTTACCTATTTCCACACCGGACGTGAAGCGAAGCTGAAGCTGGAAGTGGAGGGGCCGGGTCTGCCGAGAGGACCGATCCCCGCGGACCTGCTCTCGGTTTCCAAGGAACCCATTCCCGCGTTCGAGCCGCTCAAGGTGGATGCCGGACTCGCCGCGCGTGGCCGCGAACGATTCGGGAATCTCGGCTGCGCGAATTGCCACGATGACCTAAAAGTCGCAGCTAAAACCAGCATGTCCCTGGCGAAGCTCGACGCCAGCCGTGGATGCTTGAGCGAAGTCAGCGGGCCGTGGCCGCGCTTCGATCTGAATGCGGAACAACGCGGTTTGATTGCGAAGGCGCTGCCCCGCGCGGAACAGCCACAACTCGACGACCAGCAGCGGCTCAACAAGACGCTCGTCACGTTTAACTGCATCGCCTGTCACGAGCGCGCCGGGGTTGGAGGAATCGCGCCCGAGCACAACGCGCTCTTCACCAGCACGCAGCCGTCGCTCGGCGATCAAGGGCGACTGCCGCCGCCGCTGACGCACGTCGGAGCGAAGCTGACGACCAACTGGCTCGCCGATGTGCTGCTACGCGGGAAGCGGCAGCGCGACTACGTGGACGCCGCCATGCCGCAGTTTGGCGAGGCGAACGTCGGCCATCTCGTGGAACTGTTCGGCAAGGTCGATGCGCTGGAGCCGGCGAGCATTCCGAAAGTGGCAAACGTGCAGGAATCCAAAAAGGCCGGGCACGAGATGACCGGCGCTGGCGGACTGAGCTGCATCGCCTGCCATGAATTCAACGGACAGAAGTCAGGCGAAGTGAGTGCGCTCGACCTCGCGCCGGTCACCGGTCGGCTCAAGAAGGACTGGTTTCACCTCTATCTGCGCCAGCCCTCGCGCTTTCATCCGACAGTCATCATGCCCACCTACTGGCCGGACGGAGTGTCCGCGCGCGCGGACATTCTCAGCGGCGATGCCGGACAACAGATCGAGGCGCTCTGGACGTATCTGGAAGACGGACCGCGCGCGAAGAAGCCGGTCGGGTTATCGCGGCAGTCGAACGAGCTTCGCGTTGGCGACGTGACGGAGATTTGCCGCGGCCAGAGTCCCGTCGGGTATCGCGGCATCGGTGTCGGTTATCCCGAGCGCATCAATCTCGCGTTCGATGCCGGCGAGATGGCGCTGCGCCAGCTTTGGAAGGGCGAGTTCGCCAGCGTGGACTCGGGCTCTTTCCGCCCGCGCGGGACGGACTCCATTTTGTTTCCTCCGGGCATTCCGTTCCACCGACTGAAATCTCTCGACGACCATTGGCCCTACAAAGGGAAAGCCAACCATCCATTCCCACAGGACCACGGCTACCAGTTCCGCGGGTATCATCTGGATGCCGCGCGCCGACCAACGCTGCTCTACCACTACGGCGACATCGCGGTGGAAGATTTCTTCGAAGACGTGCGCGACCAGGACGGCAAGGCTTACTTCAAACGCACGCTCCGTTTCGATGCGCCAGTCGAGCAAGAGCCATTTTATTTCCGCGCTGCGGCCGGGAAGAAGATCGTCACTCAGTCCGACCGCAGTTTCGGAATCGATAAACTCCAACTGCGCATCACCAGCGACCATAAAGGAATCGTGCGCGAAGGCGACAACGGCGAGGTATTGATTCCTCTGACCGTGCCGAAAGGTCGCTCCACTCTCACCTTGGAATACCAATGGTAAACTTGCGTTACATCGTCGCTTCCGCGCTTGTCGTGATGGCTCTGTCGCTCCGCGCCGAGGAAGACCTCGGAGCGATGTGGGGCACCGCCGCAGAGGAGGCGAAGTATTACCCTATCGTCAACATCCCGATCCCTGTCGGGGTGCCGATGAAGCCGGGCAGTTTTGAAGTTCTTCCCGATGGACGGCTCGCAGTGGGCACACGACGCGGCGACATTTACTTCATCAAGGGCGCGTTTGAGACTCCTCCGACACCAGAGTATCACCTGTTCGCTAGCGGCCAGGACGAAATCTTCGCGCTCTCGTGGAGGAACGGCGCGATGACGGCCACCACGTGGGGTGAAGTCACCCGCATCTCCGACACCGACGGCGATGGCGTCGCGGATCGCTACGACACGCTGACCAGCAACTGGGGCTACGCCGAGGGCCACGAATTCGCATTCGGCTCGAAGCACGATCCGGACGGCAACATCTGGGTGGCGCTGGGCCTGAGTAGTTCCTACGAGTCGCATAATCTCTTCCGCGGCTGGGCGATGAAGGTGACGCCGGACGGCACGATGATTCCCGTGTGCAGCGGGCTGCGCAGCCCGGGCGGCGTGGGCGCGAATGCCGCGGGCGTGATGTTTGTCACCGAGAGCCAGGGGCCGTGGAACGGCTGCTGTTCGCTCAAGCATCTCAAGGAGGGCGGCTTCCTTGGACATCCGGCGAGCTACAACTGGTATCCGTTCGTGCCCGGCATGAAGGCTCCGGAAGTAGAACCCAAGAGCGGCTCGCGGATGGGCGTGGAAAAGAAGCGCGTGAAGGAACTGGTCCCCCCGGCGGTGAAGTTTCCGTACATCAAAATGGGCCGCTCCATCTCGGGTTTCCAGCTCAACCAGACCGGTGGCAAATTTGGCCCGTTCGAGAATCAGCTCTTCCTCGGCGACTACAGCCTCAGCCTGATCGTGCGCGCGACGACCGAGCTGATCAACGGCGTTTGGCAGGGCGCGTGTTATCCTTTCCGCGAAGGACTCGCCACCGGGATCATGAACGTGGAGTTCTCGCCCAAGGGACAACTGTTCGCGGGCGGTTTCACCACCAGCCGGCAATGGCCGGTGCGCGGGACGGAACCCTTCGCCATCCAGCGCATCGATTGGAATGGCGTCGTGCCGTTCGAGATCAAAGAGATCAATATCCGGAAAGACGGCTTCCTCATCAACTTCACCAAGCCCATCGACAAGCAAGTCGCCGCCAAGACTGAGTCCTACAACATCACCACCTACACGCACGTTTATTCTGCGGGCTACGGCAGTCCCGAGGTGGACCAAACCACGGCGCGCGTGACCCGGGCGGTTCCCTCGGCGGATGGATTGTCGGTGATGGTCCATCTGGAAAAGATCACCGAAGACCATATCCACGATTTCGATCTCAGCCCGATCACGACGCCGGACGGCCAGCGCCTTCTCCACAAGAAGGCTTACTACACGGTGAACGAGATCCCGAAAAACTAGCGCTCCCTGCATCAGCTCATGACAAGATTACTCCGTTCCCTCCTCAGTTTCTTCGCCCTCGTCTCGGCCTGCGCCGTGGCCCGCGGCGCGACCAATGACCAATGGCTGACTTACCCGGGCGGCGACGGGCCGGGCAAAGGCAAACGCATCGTGCTCATCGCCGCCGACCAGGAATATCGCAGCGAGGAATCGATGCCCATGATGGCGAAGATTCTCAGCACGCATCACGGCTTCGACTGCACCGTGCTCTTCGCCGTGAACGAAAAAGGCGAAGTCGATCCGACGATGCCGGTTTACCCCGAGAAAGGTCAGCCGCTGAAAGAGCATCACATTCCCGGCCTGGAACATCTCGCCTCCGCCGACCTCGTCATTTTCTTTCCCCGCCTGCTCACGCTGCCCATGGCGGAACGCGAGCTCATCGTGAAGTATATCGATTCGGGCAGGCCCATCATCTCCATCCGGACCGGCAACCACGGCTTTCACGCCGCGCTGCCCTACAAGATCAACGGCAAGCAGGTTCGCTGGGGCGAGGATGTGCTCGGCGGATCGTTCATGAGCCACCACGGCAACTGGCAGGCCGACTCCACGCGCGGCCTCATCGTGGCGGAGCAAAAGGATCATCCGATTCTCACCGGCGTGAGCGACATTTGGGGGAAGTCGGATGTTTACCGCACCTACAAGGAAGGCACGAGCTTGCCGACGAATTGCACCGCGCTGGTTTGGGGCCAGCCGCTCTTGGGTCGCAACCACGACGCCCCGCCGAATCCCAAACTGGAACCGCTACCCGTCGCGTGGTTCAAGTACTGGCAGACCAGCGACGGCAAGAAAGCCCGCGTATTTCACTCCACCATGGGCAGCGCGCACGATTTCCAGTCCGCCGGCCTGCGCCGCATGATCATCAACGCCGCCTATTGGTGCATGGGTTTGGAATCAGCCATCAGCCCGACCCGCAGAGTGGACATCGTCGGCACCTACCAGCCACGCGAAAGCGGTTTCAACTACCAGAAACTCGGCGTCGTCCCGAAACCAGTCTCGGCCTACCGATAGCCGAGCCTCACGGACGACTTGGTGGGACGCGACCGTCAGCAGGGAGAATCCGAATGAAACCATCCCCGGCAGCGACGGTCTGTAGGCGTAGATCTACGGCGCGATTGGACCCTTGACCGAAATTGAATGCCAACCATTCTTTGCTCGTCGGCAAACAACACAACTTGCGATCGTCGCCTTACATCTTGATACTTGAGCCGTTATGCAGCCCATTGAGTTGAAGCCAGCCGGGAGTTTTAATCCTGTCGCGGTGCCGCGTCATGTGGTGCAGCAACGCTTTCGCACGCCGAAGAAGAACATCCCGCAGACGACCATCGAGCGCAGCCACATCCTGCAGGTCGTCCGGCATTACGTGGCGGAATACAATCCGGTGCCGCCGATGCCGTCCGACGAACTCAAGCAGCACGCGGACAAGCTGGTGGAGTTGATCAAGTGCGACCCGATTTACCGCGACTACATCGGCGTGCTCCTGAACAACGAGATGTGGCGCGAATCACTCGCGAGCGTCCCCTACGAACGCCGGCTTTTGCTCCTGCCGAAGTGCCTCCGCGTCGAGGCCAAGTGCCCTGCGCCGTTTGATGAATTCGGGCTGCTCTGCAAGCAATGCGGTCTCTGCACGATTCAAGATTTGCAGGCCGAGGCGGAGAAGCTCGGTTACGCGGTGCTCGTCGCGGAAGGTTCGGCCATCGTCATGTCGCTCATCCAAACCGGGAAGATCGAAGCGATCGTCGGCGTGAGCTGTCTGCCTGTGCTGGAACGCGCCTTCCCCTACATGGAAGCGGCGGCGATTCCCGGCGTCGCAGTTCCGTTGCTGCAGGATGATTGCATCGATACAACCGTCGATCTCGACTGGGTGTGGGAATACATCCACCTCACGAGCGATGACCAGACGCGACGTCTTGATCTCACGGCGCTGCGCGATGACGTGGATTTTTGGTTCAGCCCGGCCAGCCTCGACGTGATCATGGGCAACGCCGAAGGCGAAACCGAACGCATTGGCCGCGAGTGGCTCATGCGCGCCGGCAAACGCTGGCGGCCGTTCCTCGCCGTGTCCGCGTATCAGGCGCTTCGTGGCGACAAGAACAAGCCGCTCCCGGACGACTTGAAGAAGATCGCCGTCGCCGTCGAGTGCTTCCACAAGGCGTCGCTCATCCACGATGACATCGAAGACAACGACGCTCTGCGATACGGCGAGAAGACGCTGCACGAGGAATACGGCGTGGCCATCGCGCTGAACGTCGGCGACTTGCTGATCGGCGAAGGCTACCGCCTCATCGCCGCCAGCAAGGTCAGCGCGGAACAGAAAGCGCAGATGATGATGGTGGCCGCTCAAGGGCAACGGCAGCTTTGCCGTGGTCAGGGCGCGGAGCTCTGCTGGGCGCGTTCGCCGCAACCGCTCACCAGCGCGCAGGTGCTCGACATTTTCCGCAGCAAGACCGCGCCAGCCTTCGAAGTGGCGCTGCGTTTGGGCGCACTCTACGCCGGGACCGACGAACACGAGGAAGTCTCCGACGTGCTCGCCGAATACAGCGAGGCCCTCGGCATTGCGTATCAAATTCGCGACGACCTGAGCGACCTCGGCGACAGCGGCGAAACGAACGACATCGCCGGATTGCGCCCGAGCCTCCTGCTCGCCGTCGCGCACGAGAAAGCGAAGGATGCGCAGAAGGAATTGCTCGCGTCCGTCTGGCGTCGGCAATTGCCCGCCGGCACGACCGTGAAGGACATCGAAGCGCTCTACACCACGCTCGGCGCGGAAGACCGCGCGAAGGTGCTGCTGGAAACCTACAAGGAAGAAGGCATCCGCTGCCTCCGTGACTTGGAGAATCCGAATCTCAAAGGATTGCTCCGGCGCGTGCTCGGCAAGATCTTCAACGACGTGGAGATCAAAGGCTGGTGCAAGGAACAGGAGCAGAAGAACGCGGCAGAGAATTCTGTCGAAGCGCAGATTGCTGCTGCGGTCCGGTGAAACATGTGGCATCCGACGCAGGCCGGATCATTTCACCCCGAACTGCCGCAACACGCGCTCCCATTGCTCGCCGTGCACTTCACGGCTGACTTCCGTCCAGATCATCGAATGGGAGTGGTCGATCTTCTTTTGCGTCGGCCATTGGGAGGCCAGTCGCTGCCGGGACTGTTCCTCGGTCCAACCCCGCGCACTTAGTCGCTTCATCTGCGTCGCCGGCGCGCAGGCCATGCAGATGACACGGTCGAATTCATTTTCCGCACCGGTTTCAAACAGGAGCGGAATCACCACGACTGCGGCGGCGCGACCTTCCGTCTTGCGGCGCTTCAGGAAATCGAGCCAGCGTTCACGAATGCGCGGGTGAAGGATTGCTTCAAGCTCGCGGCGTTTGGCGTCATTCGAAAAGACAATCGCGGCCAACGCCTCGCGACGCAGGGTGCCATCTGAAGAGAGGACGTCCGCACCAAACGCGTTGCGGATCTCCGAAAGGGCGGACTGGCCGGGCGCTACAACCTCGCGGGCAAGCACGTCGGTATCGACGACGGGAATTCCGTTCTCCGCCAGCAGCGAAGCCGCTGTGGATTTGCCCATGCCGATGCCGCCCGTTAAGCCAATGCGAATCATGTCGGTGCCGACAGGCTACGAAAGCAGATGCGTTTCGCCACGATAAATTGGGCGGCAAGTGGAGCCAAAGTCAGCGCGCCGTCGGCAGCACGAACGCGCCGAGCGTATAGGGTACGCCAGAGGCGGGCGCCGGTGACGCCACGGGGAGCATTACGGGTGTCAGGGCGAAGGCGGGCACCGGGCGGGCCGGAACCGGCGGTTGTTCGAAGACCGGCCAAAGCGGGCCTTTTGGTGGGATGGCGGACTTGGCCACGGCGACCGTGGAGGGTTTCGGCGTCGGTGTGGTCGCCGGTTTTCGAACGGTGGTCACGGCGATGGCGGTTTCGGTCCGTCGCGTCGGCGTCGTGGCCCGCAAGGCAGCATAACGACGGGCACGCTCGGTGATAACACGGTTTACGCGGGACGTTTTGAAGCCAATGCGATGGTAGTAGGTGGGACCGGCGTTCCACATGACGTAGATGTCGAAGTCCGAGGCGGCGCGCCCAGTGCGTTGCTGAAACCAAGTGGTCAATTCCTCCAAATGCATGGCCGCGACTGCCGTGGACACCTTGGTGTTCCGGAACGCCCGGGAGCCGCTGTAGTGCGACCAGACGTGCGGCATGATTTGGAACCGGCTAACCTCGCCAGCGCGGCCGACGGCGGCATCGTTGTCGCCGGATTCGATGAGACTCAGAGCATCCAGACGGGATAGCTCCGCCTTCGCACCAGCCGCAGTTAATAGAAACGCCAGGATATAGTTTTGCATACGAACATGTCGATCGACTCGGTAAACCCGTCTGAACCCGTCTTGTCCGTAAGAACTACCCCGCAAACATCCCGTTTGGGACCGAGCAAACGAGGAGCCTGCCTGCCGGTTCACCGCCCTACAACTTCTTTTTTCCGCAATTCGGTCCGTAAAACAGGCCTCCGTAGCGGGCAGTATGAGCGCGTAATCCAGGCGCATTCGCTCTTCCCGCTTGATAAATAGGGTCGGGCTGGACGGAATGTCCGGACTCATGAGCACCAACCTCTTTCGCCAGCCCCTCCGAGGCATCATTCCTCCTGTCATCACCCCTCTCTCGGACCGGGACACGCTGGACCGCGCGGCGTTGGAACGGGTGTTGGAACACATGCTGGCGGGAGGCGTGAAAGGATTGTTCATACTGGGGACCACCGGCGAAGGTCCGAGCCTGAGCTACCGCCTGCGCCGGGAAGTCATCGAGATGGCCTGCAAAGTCGTCAATCACCGCGTGCCCGTCCTGGTGGGGATCACGGATACGGCCTTCGTGGAATCCGTCAGTGTCGCCCAGGCGGCGGCCGATGCGGGCGCCGAGGCAGTCGTGCTCGCGCCACCCTATTATCTGCCGGAAGGGCAGCCCGAGCTGCGTGATTACCTCGACCACCTTTTGCCGGAGCTTCCCCTGCCCCTCTTTCTCTACAACATGCCGTCGCTCACCAAGGTTTCGTACGAGTTCGACATCGTGAAATGGGCGATGCAACAACCCCGCATCGTCGGCATGAAGGACAGCTCGGGCAACATGGGCTATTTCAACCGTCTTTTGGAACTGCGCAGCCAGCGTCCAGACTGGACCATGGTCACCGGACCGGAGGAGCTGCTCGCGGAAACCGTCCTGCTCGGTGGTCACGGTGGCGTGAACGGTGGCGCGAACGTTTTCCCGAAGCTTTACGTGAATCTTCACGCAGCAGCCGAGGCGGGCGACCTCAAGCGCACGCGCGAGCTGCACTCCCTCGTCATTGCCGTGGCCAGCAGGCTCTACAGCATTGGCCGCCATTCTTCGGCGGTGATTAAAGGAATCAAATGCGCCGCGTCCTGCCTCGGGCTGGCTGGTGATTTCATGGCAGAACCGTTTCGCCGCTTCCGCGAGCCCGAACGCAAGATCGTGCAAGCGGCCGTGGCGGAACTGCAGGCAGCGCTCGGACCATTAGCAAAATAGCGGGCCGTTCCGGCCAAAAAGAAGGGCGATTCATTGCTGAATCGCCCTTCGCGTAAGTCGGTTCCCGACGCGCTTTACATGTGCGCGATGATATTGTCGCCGAACTCGGAGCACTTAACCTCTGTCGCACCTTCCATCAAGCGGGCAAAGTCATAGGTGACCTTTTTGGACGCGATGGCACCATTGAGGCCCTTGATGATCAAGTCCGCGACTTCGGTCCAGCCGAGGTAACGGAACATCATTTCGCCGGACAGCACGACGGATCCTGGGTTCACCTTGTCGAGGTTCGCATACTTCGGCGCGGTGCCGTGCGTGGCTTCGAAGATGGCGTGACCGCTCACGTAATTGATGTTGCCGCCGGGCGCAATGCCGATGCCGCCGACCTGCGCAGCCAGCGCATCGCTGAGATAATCGCCGTTGAGGTTCAACGTCGCGATGACATCGAAATCCTCCGGGCGAGTCAGCACCTGCTGGAGCGTAATGTCGGCGATCGCGTCCTTGACGAGAATGGCCCCGCCCTTGAGCGCCGCCTTCTGCTCGTCGTTGGCCGCAGCTTCGCCCTTCTCCTTCTTGGTGCGTTCCCACTTCGCCCAGGTGTAAACCTTGTCGCCGAAGATGCGTTCCGCCGCCTGGTACGCCCAGTCGCGGAAGGCGCCTTCCGTGAACTTCATGATGTTGCCCTTGTGCACGATGGTCACGCTCTTGCGCTTCTCGCGGATGGCGTATTCGATCGCGGACTTCACAAGTCGGATGGTGCCCATGTTGGAGACGGGCTTGATGCCGACGCCGACTTGAATCGGAATATGCGATGCATCGTGGTCCGGCGCGGCGAGCTTCATGTAGTCCGCCATCGCCTCCTTCGTGCCGAAGCGGATCTTTTTGAAATCCTTCGGGAATTCCTTCGCGATGAAATCGAGCACCTTCTGCGCTTCCGGCGTGCCGCCGGCGTATTCGATGCCGGCGTATATGTCCTCCGTGTTTTCGCGGAAGATGACCATCTCGACCTTTTCGGGATGCTTCACGGGCGACGGAACGCCGGTGAAGTACTGCACCGGACGCAGGCAGACGTAGAGGTCGAGCATCTGACGCAGAGCGACGTTCAGGGAGCGGATACCGCCACCGACAGGCGTGGTGAGCGGGCCTTTGATACCGACGAGGTATTCCTTGAACGCCTCCACCGTGTCATCCGGCAACCAGTTATTGAACTTCGTGAACGCCGTCTCACCCGCGAACACTTCGAACCAGGAAATCTTGCGCTTGCCGCCATAGGCCTTTTGCACTGCGGCATCGAACACGCGCTGACTGGCCGCCCAGATATCCGGACCAGTGCCGTCGCCGCGGATGAACGGCAGAATCGGATTCTCAGGGACGGTGAGTTTGCCACCAGCAATGGTGATTTTGCCGCCGGCAGGAGGAGTAATGTCTTTGTAGGGCATGGAGAGTTCAGGATGTTGTTGAAGTCAGATTGAGCGCACTGTTCCGTTCGAAGTCATAACGAAAGCGTGGCTGGTTGTAACGAACAGGACGGAGCGGGGCAAGCGGATTGAAAAGAAAACCGGGCTGAGACGCGAATCTCAGCCCGGTGAAAGGAACCTAGTAAGGCGTAGTACTTCCGCTCAGGCAAATGTCGCGCGCGCCATCTGGTGAGCCTCACGCCATTCATCAATGGCGCGGCGGAGGTTCTCCGCTGCTTCCTCGAAGTCGCGCTTGAGTTGGGCCATCTTTTCCTTCGACGCCTCGATCTTCTTATCCGTTGCCCGCGAGTACTCGGCCTTGCACTGCTCCCAGCTCTGGGCGGCCTGCTGTAAGCGCTGCTTCGCCACTTCCAAAATGTGCTGGGTCGATTCGCGTTCCTTGGAGGGGCGCTTGGCAATGGCCTCTTCCAATTGAATCTGTTGCTCGGCGATTTCGGCGAGGAGGATCTTCTCGTCCGGCACCCGGCGGAGGTTGCTGGTGAGCCCGATCTTGCTCATGGTCCAGATCGCCCACTTCGTCGGATCAAATTGCCAGGGCTTCACGCCGTTGCGGTAGTCGTGCTGAAACTCATGATGGTAGTTGTGGTAGCCTTCGCCGAACGTGCAAAGGGCCATAATCCAGCTGTCACGCGCGCTGCAGCGGCTCGAATACGGGCGCTTGCCGATCATGTGGCAGAAGGAGTTGATGCAGAACGTGGAGTGCTGAACAAGCACGACGCGAAGAACACTGCCGATGAGCAACGCACCCAGCGCGGATTGCCAACCGCCCCACAGCCAGCCGATGGCGGGAACGACGACAAGGTTCATGATCGCGCCAATCACCGGGAAGTAGCGGTGCTGGAACGTAACCATCTTATCAGAAAGGAGGTCGGGCACGTTGTCCATGGGCGGCACCGGACGAAGCTTGAACAGCAGCCATCCGACGTGAGCGTGGAAAAAGCCCTTCGAGATGTCATACGGATCGTCGTCGTGGTCGACGAACTTGTGGTGGCGACGATGGTCAGCGGACCATTCGAGGGCGGAACCTTCAAAAGCCGAAGCGCCGAAGAGCAGGACCCAGACTTTCACAGGCCACTTGGCTTTAAAAGACATGTGGGAGAAAAGGCGGTGATATCCCAAGGTGATGCTCATGGATGACGCGGCAAAAAGCGCCAGGAAGAGCACGACTTGGAACCAGTCCAACCCGAAATGCCAGAGGTAGACGGGGAGCGCCGTTAACGAAACGAACAGCGTGATGATTAGGAAAAGGCTTGTGGGCCAATTGATTCGGTGAAACGGGATTCGTGACATAATCTATTCTAGCTTGCTCCCCCATTCCGGCGCGCTTTCGCCCGGTCTTGGGGACGCGATACAAGTAGCGATTGCCGGGCCAAAAGCAATAGGAATTCCCCGCGTTACCGGCGCAAATGCCTCTCGCGCCATGACTCCCACACGCCAATAAATGTTCCAGAGTCCTACTTTGATTTGCGCGGTCGCGTTAAAAGCCCGCGGCTGCGCATCCAATCGCCGGCGCGATCCGGCCAGGTCGTCACGAAATGCTCCGTTCGACGCAATCCATAGCCGTGGCCACCGGTCGGATACGCGTGAAGTTCCGACGGCACTCCTGCTTGTTTGAGCGCCAAATAGTACAGGACCGCATTCTCCACGCGCACCGGGTCATCCTGCGTCATCGCGAGAAACGTGGGAGGATAATTGGTCGTCACCTGAACTTCCGGAGCCACCTTGTCTCCTTGATCCTTCAGCACCAGATAGCCGGGATGGATGATGATGTTGAAATCAGGCCGCGCGCTCAGAGCATCGGCCCCATCAACGACGGGATACGTCCGTTCGGTCGCACTGCTCAACGCCGCCACCAGATGCCCTCCGGCTGAAAACCCGACGGCGCCAATGCGCTTGGGATCAATGCCGAAACCCTTCGAGTGCAATCGCAGAATCCCCATCGCCCGCTGAGCATCCTGCAACGGCGCGGCATGACGCGGAAGCCCGGCACGAACAGGAACCCGGTACTTCAACAACACCGCCGTAACACCGATCGAGTTGAGCCATTCGCAAACCTCCGTTCCCTCAAGATCCAGTGCGAGGATGTGATATCCACCGCCGGGAACAACGAGCACGGTCGTACCGGTATCCTTTCGTTTCGGTGCGGGGTAGATCGCAAGGGTTGGTTTGGAAACATTGCCCAGGCGAATCACTCGCTTGCCGGCGACCAGATTGTCGCCCGGCTTCGTCGTGTCTTTTTCTTCGCCGATGTCGCCCTTCTCACCGGGCGCGATGGACGGCCACAAATCAATGACCTGACTCGGCTTCGCAGCAAACGCCGAATCGACCGCCAGCAACACAACACCGAGAATTAGAGCGGTCACCGAATGATAAAGTTTCATGACAGGTTCGAGTCGGGTGATGCTGGAGGATTCGATCAAGGATTCACGCGCTTATCGCCGACGATGGCCGAGAGTTGATCTTCAATCGCCTCCGCCCAAATTTCGTAACCCTTCTTCGACAGATGAAGATAATCCGGCATCAGCGAGCGCGGCATGGTGCCGTCGTCGTTCAAATACTGATGCCCGAAATCCACCCAAATCACGTTCTTGCCGTCCGCCTGACGACGAATGACCTGGTTGATCATGGCGAGCTTTCCGCGCTGGGCCGAGAAGTTCTCGCTGCGCGGGAAGATCGCAAGGAGAAGAATCTTCGTGTTCGGCAATTTCTCGCGCAGGTTCTTGACGATGGACACGATGCCATCGGCGATTTGCTCCGGCGTGTTGTCTTCGCCGTTGGAGTTGTTCGTCCCGATCATCAACACAGCGGCCTTCGGTTTCAGACCATCGATGTTTCCGTTCGCCAGGCGCCAAAGAACGTGCTGCGTTCGGTCGCCACCAATGCCGAGATTCACCGCATTCCGATGGGCGTAGTACTTCGACCACACGTCCCTGCCCTCCCCTTCCCATCCTTGAGTAATCGAATCGCCAACGAAGATGACCTGAGCCTTCTCACCAGCCTCGGCAGCCCGGGCATTCAGGACCTTCTGTCTGTCTTTCCAACCGGAATCGGTCCGGGGCGCAGCCTCGTTCGCGGAATGGGCGAACCCAGTCAATGGCAGGACAGTTGAAGCGACAACGATGAGGAGGGACAACATGCAGGTGGATTTCATGATTCGGAGACTGCCGAAGGCGGTAATTTTTGCAAGAGCCGGAACAGTCAACACCCAGTCGCGCGCGCGGCGCTTAAGTCAACAGCTCGACGACTCGCTTTCGTGCCGCGGTCAAACCCTTATACCCGGCCACATCCTCCGACATGGTTTCCAACGCTCGCCGCATTCCAAGTCGCGCGGATTGATCCGCAATGACGTTCGCCAACGGGAATACCTCCACCCGGATGGCGAACAAAATCCCGCCAGATTTCTGCAATGCAACCAGAGCCTGATGCTCCACCCGCAACCAGACTCCAGCCAACTCGACCGTGCTTTCCAATCGCGGAAGGCCACGCGACGGATGATGATTCAGCTCAGGACTCGCACTAAGCCCCCAATTTTCCCGGCACCACGCCACCCCGGGCGCCATGCGATGGAGAAACTGTGAAATGGATCCGCCCAACTCCGCATTCAATGTCGGGACCGGCCCGTGAATCTCCGCGAGAGGGCGACCAATCTTCTCCTCCAGATTCCACGACGAGGGGAAGCACACGCATGCTGCAACCATCCGAAAATCGCGAGCGGCATCGGGACGGAGAAAAACAACATCGGGCTCCAATCGGTGACCGAACTCTCTCAAGATCCGTTCTGGAGATTCTGAATCGCCCTGGCCATCCAGCGGCGGAATCAAATCCAAATCCCGGAGATGTCCAAACGCTTCTTCGACGCTCTCGCGCGCCTCCGGGAGATAAGCGGCATACCGAAGAGGTTCCGTTCGCAGCCAGCGTTCGCGCTCTGCCAGCACAGCGTCTGCGTTCTCAGAACGTTTGAAATACTCGCGCACCCTCATTCGCCGCATCCGCATCTGGAACTGGTAGTCGACATCCGGAAACAAACCGGCGAAACATGATTCGTTGCTGCTCGAAGAGCCCGCGCGTTCGGAGATGTTCATACGTCAGGACGCTCTGAACGAAACGGTCCAACGCGCGCCAAAACGCACATTCGATGCTTTGCCGAAATATTCTCTAATCTCTTTCAAGTGGCCGCCGATAGAATGGGCAGGCTTTGGCGAGCTAGGCATATGGCAACAATTGCGCAGCAATCCAGAATAGAACAACTCGATACTTTCGTCCTCGAATCGATCAAGGATCTGTTTGCGACGATGCTTAACTGGACGCCCGTGCCGGGAGGTCACAGCCGCGATTTCGAACCTCACCCATTCGAGCTCAACGAAGTCAACGGCTGCATTGGCTTCGGCGGTGCGATGACCGGAAGCATCTTCCTCTCCTGCCCCGAATCCCTGACGATGGCCATGGCCCGGACAATTCTTGGTCATGATTATCCTCACGGATCCCGCGAACTTTCCGACGTCGTTGGCGAACTGACCAACATGCTGGCGGGCGGCTGCAAGTCCCGCCTCTGCGACCACGACTGTCCCGTTGTCATGTCCATTCCCAATGTTATTCGAGGCAAACTCATCCGGGCGGCGAGTAAGGACGTCAAATTCATGCTACAGCACGAATTCGCACTGCCGATAATCGGGGAAAGTTTCAAAGTGATAACGCTCGGCAAATTTGAATAAGGAAATAAAGGAGAGCATGCACTTCGTTTGTGATTTCACTCAAAAGGCGGTCGTAGCGGTCTACGACACGATGCTCAACCTGAAGGTCGAGCCAGTGAGCCATAGCGAGGGCGCCGCCATACCTCAGGGCGGCCTCGTCGGGATGGTCGGCAGCGTCAGCTTCGCCGGAAAGATTACGGGCGCACTCTACATGACTTACAACGAGTCGCTCGCCTGCAAGCTCACCGAACGCCTCATCGGCGCCAAACCGAAAAGCTGGTCCGAACCGGAAGTCACCGATCTCATTGGCGAAATCACAAACATGGTCAGCGGCGACATGAAACGCCGCACCGCCGAGCTGGGCTACAATGGACTGCTGGCCCCACCGTTGATCATGCAAGGCGACAACATTGTGGTGGAATCCAAAGACGCTCCCATTTCCGCCGACAACATTTTCCGTATCCCTGAATTAAATGAAGAACTGCGCGTGCGGGTCTTCGCCAAGCTGGAACCATAAGTCATTATGCCCAAGAAAATCCTCTCCATCGACGACTCCCGCATGGTCCACATGGTCGTCACCAAAACCCTCAAGTCTCTCGACGTCGAAGTCATCACCGCCGTCAACGGCCAGGAAGGCATCGAAAAGGCCGAGAAGGAAAAGCCGGACCTCATTCTCCTCGACGCCACCATGCCCGTCATGGACGGCATCGAAGCGCTCGCCGCTCTGAAGGCGAATCCTGCCACCAAGGACATTCCAGTGGTGATGCTAAGCGCCGATTCCGGCAAGGACAACGTGGAGCGCGCGACTCAACTCGGCGCACTGAGGTTCATCTCCAAGCCATTTACGGGCGACGCTCTGGTGGCCGGACTTAGTGCCTACATCGATTTAGGTCAGAAGGCAGCATAAGCAGCTCGTTCGACCCGGTCGGAGCCCATCAACTCCGTCCGACATGTTTCAGAACAAAAGAGCGGTGGAAGTAGCTTCCACCGCTCTTTCGCTTTCTGAAGATCGACCCCTCAACGCAACTCACCCGGCGGAACGTCGCGTGAATGCGCCGGATTCCCATTCGTTCTCCTGCCGGCCGGCGATCAGCTTCATCCCCGCCTTCTCATACGCCACGCGCACTTCCGCAAACTGCGTCCGGAGAATGCCCGCCAGCACCAACACTCCATCCGGGGCCAGCCGATTGAGAATTCGCTCCCGTTCCGCCAGCAGCAAATCGTAGATCAAATTCGCGCAAACCAGGTCGTAACGCCGCCGCGACTGGCGCGGGAGCTTTGTCAGGTCACCGCGGAAGATCTTCATTCGATGGCCCACGCGGTTCCGCACCGCGTTGCCTTTCGAAATCCGCACGCAGTCCGGATCAAAATCAAATGCGTCAATCTGTCGAACGCCCAGCTTCGCCGCGGCAATCGGAAGAATTCCCGAACCTGTCCCGATATCGAGAAACGATCCGCAAGCGTCCGACTTCGCCGCGGCGACCACTTGCTGGAGACAGAAACGCGTCGTGGGATGCTGCCCGGTTCCGAAGCTCAAGCCCGGATCCAACACTACGACTGCCTGTCCCGGCTTGGGTTTGAGTTTCACCCAGCTTGGTTTCACCAGCAAGGCGTTGCCAATTGAGATCGGTTTGAAATGTCGCTTCCACGATTCCACCCAATCCTCCCGCCGCACCTTTTCCGCCGTGACCGCGCCCTTGCCGAGCACCAGTCCACTGCTGCGAATTCGCGCCAGACCCGCTTCCAGTTGGGACTTGGTGGTCACATTCCAGTCCGCCGTTCGCTCCAGATAAATGGAAGCTGTGACCGTTCCCAACTCGATGTCGTGGTAGCTCGATCCCGGCTGACCAAACAGTTCCAGCAACACTTCCGAGACCGCCTCCTCCGCTTCGAGCGAGCTTGGGATCGACAATTTCAACAACGCAGACTTGTTCGTCTTCTTCATGCGAGGTCGCGCCAAGGGGCGAAGTTCAGCAGAGTCACCTCTGTCTTGTGCGCGTGACGCTCCACCTGCGTGACACTCGCATAATCAATTTCGAACGAAGCCATCTTCGGCAGCGGCAAGTCGAGCAGGATGGAAAGCATCATACGAATCACACCACCATGACATACAATCGCCACGCTCTGCCCCGCGTGCTCCTCGACAATACGGCGCAGCGGCGGTTCCACGCGCGCCCGAAACGTCGCGCCCGTCTCCGCCTCGACAATCGCACCGCGTTCAATCCGGTCCAGCCAGTCGAACGCGCTCACCTGGTGCTTTGCGTGAACCTCTTCCCAGCTGAGTCCCGTCCACACGCCGAAGTCGACCTCCCGAAACCCGGCGATATCGACAGCCGGACGCGGACAATGACTCGCCAGGGGCGCCAGCGTCTGTTGCGCGCGCTTCATCGGACTGGCGTAAATCACATCGACGGGCCGGCGACGCAGAAAATCAGCCGTCGCCTTCGCCTGCTGATGTCCAAGCGCCGACAAATTCATGTCGATGCGTCCGCCGAAGATTCGATGATACTTCTCCTCGACCTCGCCGTGCCGAACCAAAAACAACCTCGTGGGGAAAACCATATCAACTCAACGCCGCCTGTTGCAGCGCCAGAAGTTTCTGAATACCGCACTTGCCCAGCGCCAGCATCGCGGCCAGTTCCGCTTCGCTGAAGGTCGACTCTTCGCCGCTCCCCTGTAGCTCGATGAACTGGCCCGCAGCGTTCATCACCAGATTCATGTCGACCGCGGCGGCGACGTCCTCCGTGTAGCACAGATCGAGCATCGCCTGTCCGCCCACGATCCCAACGCTCGCTGCGGCCACCGGGTGCAACAGCGGGCTCGCCGTCAGCTTTCCATCGGCGATCAGTTTCTTGATCGCCAAGCCCAGCGCGACGAACGCGCCGGTAATTGCCGCCGTGCGCGTTCCGCCGTCTGCCTGAAGCACATCGCAATCGATCCAAATCGTTCGCGGCCCGAGCTTCTCCAAATCAATGCCCGCGCGAAGAGAACGCCCGATCAATCGCTGAATCTCCTGGGAACGCCCGTCGATCTTGCCCTTCGAAATGTCGCGCTGTTTCCGTTGCTGCGTGGAGTATGGCAGCATCGAATACTCCGCCGTGATCCATCCGCCCACCACGCCTTGCTCCTTCATCCAGCGCGGGACACTTTCCTCGACGGTGACGCCACAAATCACCCGCGTCTGACCCCATTCAATCAGCGTCGAACCCGTCGCATTCGGAGCGATGTGATTCTGGAAACGGACAGGGCGAAGTTGGTCATTCAACCGTCCGTCGGCACGAGGTCCGGCGGAGGGCACAGAGGTAGAGTCAGCGGTCATATTGTGAAAATCATCGTAGGAGGGCCACCGGCAAACATCAAAGGCAAAGCGCAGCGGCAGGCTTTCAACAACTGCGCCGAGCCTCAGCCGCGCTTGTTCGATTCGATGTCGGCGAACAGGCTTTCCAGATTGTTCAACGGCGCGTCCTTGCGCGGGGTGGGATTCAAAACCTGCCGCAAGAACTGAATTGCTTCGGGAATGTTCCGGACGCTCTTCGGAAGGGACGCCCCCGACGCGTTCGCGTGGCCTCCACCTTGAAACTTCTCAGCGACCTTCAACGCGTCGCCATTACGGCTCCGGAAGCTCGCGATGACCGCGCCATTCGGCCGGCGGAACAACGTCACCAGCACGTTGTAGGGCGTGATCTGTTTCTCCAGCAGTTGATGGACGATAAGATTGTTGTTCCCCACCACGGTCTCGACGTAGCCAACCGTCGGCGTGATCGCTTCGACATTTTTCCGGCTCCACTCGAAGCCCAGCGGATCCTCGATCTTCCGCCGCAAGGTCATCACTTCGAGCAACGGATGGCCGAGCAACGATTCAATTCGTCCACCGACCAGCGAATGCAGGTTCCAGAAGCCGTAGGACTTCACGAGATTCGCGTAGTCGTTGGCGACGAGGAAATCCGGATCGTTCTCCAGAAATAAATCCGAGACGTTGTTCAAGTGAACCAGCCGGTCGAGCTCCGGCGACGCCATTTCGTGGTCGCGACACAGTTCATAGCAAAGGAGCCCGGCGGACTTCTTCAAGTCATGCACCAGTTGCGCATTCTTCGGCTGGACAGCCGTGGAGTGATGATCGATCACGATCCAGTTCGACCGATCCAATCGCGCCTCGAAGCTCAAGTCCGTCACCCACGCCGAGGCTTCGCGGAGATCGCGCTGACGCCAAGTGTGGTAATGATGAGCCTCCAGCCGGACATCCACGTCGAAAAGTTTCTTCGCGAGACGTTGCAACAGAACGCCGGCGACCAACCCATCGAGGTCGCTCTCGTGCGTGAAGATGATTTGCGGCTTGGGCAAAGAAACCATGCGATCAGCTTACGAGTAGCACACGCAGGCTGGCCAGACATAATCGGCACGTTACACACAATCGCTGGCCAACATCTCGAAGTTACCGACCAAATTCACTTTTTGGAAAGACCCGCCCGGATTAAAGAAAGCCCCCGTTCTAAATCAGGTTCAAATTCACTCGGGAGCCGAATGACATCTTTGTAGATTACGACCGCATACTTCGGACCCAATACGCATACCGGAACCACGACGCGCCATTTCGGATGATTGGTTTGAATCCATTGTTGAACGTGTTGCAGAAATTCACGGGTCAGCGAAGCGGGATTCAACAATTGTATGTCTTGTGTTCTGTCACCGTAAGAGTCACCAAGCACATAAAAGTCACAGTCGCGCTGAAAGCCAACTTTTCCAATCTGAGCCAAACAGCTCTCAAGCGAACGATAGGCAAGATCAAATTCCTCGTCTTCAATCGCATTGCTATCATGAATCGAGTCCTTCCAAAGAGCACCCGATTCCTCGAAGTTGGGGGTGCCATGTTGATATTGGTGTTGTTCAGGCATGCGGAATGAGATTCGAGGAGACTATCCAGCACATATTGCGCGGCAAACTAATTGGCCGTTGTACGATTATCAACTACGAGAACAGCGTGAAAGCTGTCTTGCTTGTTAACTTTTTCTCTCTCACTCGGCTCCTCTCTTCCTCAGGCGGCTAAAAGCTTGTTCCGCAGCCGGCTTCTGGCTAAAACCTCCCCACTCATGGGCGCACAATGGAAACAAGCCGGGCGCGAAGCTAACGCGCAGAAAAAAGGTCAGATGGTTGTAAAGCTGGTCCGCGAAATCACCGTCGCGGCCAAGCTCGGCGGGGCTGACCCTGAACTCAACGCCCGTCTCGCGGCCGCGGTTGAGAAGGCCAAAAAGGCCTCCGTCTATCGCGACACCATTGAACGCGCGATCAAGAAGGGCGCTGGTCTCACCGACGAAGTCGTGAACTTCGAAACGGTCGTCTACGAAGGTTTCGCGCCGCACAAGGTGCCGGTCATTGTCGAGTGCCTCACTGACAACCGCAATCGCACCGCGCCGGAAATTCGCAATCTCTTCAAGGCCGGTTCCCTCGGCCAGCCCGGCAGCGTCGGTTTCTTCTTCAATCACCTCGGCGTCGTCGAAGCCACCCACACCGACGCGAATCGCGATGCGGAAGGCGACGCGATTGAAGCCGGTGCGCAGGAAGTCGAGGCGCTTGAAGCCGACGAAACGCCCGCCGGCCAGAAAGGCGCGCGCTTCCTCACCGAAATCAAGGACTTGGACAGCGTTTCCAAGAATCTCAAAGCCGCCGGCTGGAACATCATCGCCTCCGAGATTCGTTACGTGGCGAAAAACTTCACCGACGTCCCCGAAGCCGCGCGCAAGGAAGTCTCGGACTTCCTCACGCTGCTCGATGACCACGACGACGTCCATCGCGTCTACGCCGCGCTGAAGTAGTCGCACGCCGCAGCCTCCACCATCATCGCCCGCCCTGCCCCGCCTGTGAACAAGCGTGCCCTGCTCAAGAAGATCATCTCCCAGATCGAGGAGGAGCTGGAGTCGTACACCCGCGCCGCCCGCGCCGCTCATGCCGAGGCCACCGATCCCCAGAACAAGGCGGAGAACAAATACGACACCCGCGGACTCGAAGCCGCCTATCTCGCCGGCGCACAATCCCGCCAGGCCGCGGAAACTCAAAACGCCATCGAATCATTCCAAAAACTGGCGCTGAAAGACTTTAAGGCGGGCGAACTGATTGATCTCTCCGCGTTCGTGGAAGTCGAAACGCGAGGCGAACGAATGTTCTTCTTCGTTGGCCCAAGCAAGGGCGGACTCGAAGTCGAACACAACAGCAAGGAAGTCACCGTTATCACCCCGCAAGCACCGCTCGGTCAGCAGCTCGTCGGACGCAAAAGCGGCGACCGCTTTAAGTGGGGTGCCGGCCCTGGAGCTTCCGAATACAAAATCGTCGCCGTCGAGTGACGGTGCAGCTCACGCGTTTTGTCCCGCCGCGTGACCCGACGCCCAGGCCCACTGGAAGTTGTAGCCGCCCAGCCAGCCGGTCACGTCCACCACTTCACCCACAAAGAACAATCCCGGCACCCGCCGCGATTCGAGCGTCTTGGATGAAAGTTCATTCGTGTCGACGCCGCCCATCGTCACCTCCGCCTTGGCGTAACCCTCTGTGTCCGCCGGCTGAATCTCCCAATGCGCCAGCCGCCGCGCCACCGCGGTCAGCTCCTCGTTCGAATAGCGATGCATCGGCTTCGACTCCGCGAAGAACCCGCACCACGCTTGCGCGAATCGCGCGGGAAAGAACTGGGAGAGCACCGTCTTCAGCTCCTTGCCCGACTGCCGTTGCGCTTGGAGCACCTCTACCGCATTTCGATCGGGCAGCAGGTTGACGGCGAACGGCTCGCCCGCCTCGCAGTAGCTCGAAATCTGAAGAATCGCCGGACCGCTCATCCCGCGATGCGTGAACAAGACGTTCTCGCGAAATGCAGCGTCATGGGCGCTGACCTCCACATCGAGCGAAACGCCGCTCAACTCGGAGAACGATTCCCGTTCGCGCGGCGCGAACGTCAGCGGCACCAAGCCGGGGCGTGTCGCCGTGACCTTCAATCCAAACTGTCGCGCCAACCGGTAGCCGAAATCCGTCGCGCCGATCTTTGGAAAGGACAATCCGCCTGTTGCCACCACCAGCGACTGCGCCGAATAGGTTCCAAGACTCGTAACCACCTCAAAGCACTCCGGCTTGCTGACTTCCTGCACGCGACAGTTCAGCTGAATCGTCACGCCCACCCATTCGCATTCGCGCTGGAGCAGTTCGACGATCTCGCGCGAACTGAAGTCGCAGAAGAGCTGGCCGAGCTTCTTTTCGTGATACGCAATGCCGTGTCGCTCGACCATCGCGATGAAGTCCGCCGGCGTGAATCGCGCGAGGGCTGATTTGTGAAAGTGCGGATTGCCAGAAAGATAATTCTCCGGCGTGGCATTGACGTTGGTGAAGTTGCAGCGGCCACCGCCGGAAATGAGAATCTTCTTCCCCAGCCGTTCGTTGTGCTCAATCACGAGAACGGAACGGCCGCGCTTCCCGGCTTCGATGGCGCACATCAAACCCGCCGCGCCACCGCCGATCACTATGACGTCGTATCGCGTCGCGCCACCTGCTCCCGCCGGCACGCTCACGACTGCTTCGCCGCTGGCGAGCTGAGCACTTCCAATGCGCGCAGGCTGGCCGCCGTGCGCGTCTCGACCCCGAGCTTGCTGAAGATTTCGAGCACGTGCTTCTTCACCGTCGCCTCGCTGATGCCAAGGATGGTGGCGATGTCGCCGTTCGTCTTGCCTTGCGCGATCCACAGCAACGTTTCCGCCACGCGCGGCGTCAGGCCCAATACTGTTTCCAGGGGTTTGGCTGAAGAGAAGTCTGGCTTGAACTCCGCCTTTGTTTGTTGCGCGGCTCGTTGCAATCGCGACCGTACCGCGTTGAGCAAATCCGCCTTGGCAACCGGCTTGGTGAGATAATCGTCAGCGCCCAGATTCATGCCCGAACGCACATCGCCCTTTTCGCCTTTCGCCGTCAAAAAGATAAACGGGACACTCTCCAACCCGGCATCCTCCCGCAGCGCCTGCAACACGCCATGCCCGTCGAGCTCCGGCATCATCACATCGCACAGGATAAGGTCCGGCTTCTCGCGCTTCGCCGCCTCCACGCCGACGCGACCATTCTCCGCCACGATCGGCTGGAACTTCTCCAGTCGCAAAATCGTCGCGATGTTCCGTCGCATCTCGGGTTCGTCTTCGATGACGAGGATCTTCTTCATTGGGGCGAAAGTATGAAATCGACCCTCGCCGCCGCGCAAGACTGCAATGGCGCTCCTTCCCCGCTCGGCTCAATCCGCAAACACAGGTAACCGCACCGTCATCGTCGTCCCCTCGCCCAGCTTGCTCGCGACCGCAATCGCGCCGCCGTGCAGTTCAATGCACCGCTTCACGATCACAAGACCCAACCCGGTGCCCGGACGCTGCCCGACGTTACGTCCCCGGTGAAACGCATTGAACAACGCCGGAAGATCCGCCCCCGCGATGCCGATGCCGTGATCCTTGATCGAACAAACCGCGTCACGGCCCTCGCGACGAACATCAAACTCCACGGTCCGGCCCGGTTCCGAATACTTCACCGCGTTGGTCAGGAGATTCAGGAAAATGTGGCGCAGCAACCGTTCGTCACCCGACGCCTCCGCCGGCAACCGGCTCCCGGCCAGGCGCACTTCGCAGACGCGGTCCGTCGCCGACATCACTTCCTCCACGAGCTTCCCGCACAGGCCGGCGAAATCCAGCGGGGCCGGCACGAAGTCCATCTTGCCCGCATCCAGCCGGCCCAGCACCAGCACCTCCTCCATCAACTCGGACATCCGTTTCGTATTCCGCGCGATGGACCGCAGATGGTGCTGCCGCTCGTCGCTTTCCAACTGCTCCAGATAATCGCCCAGGATCTCCGCTGAGCTCATGATGATGCCCAGCGGCGTGCGAAATTCATGCGACACCATCGACACGAAGTTGCTCTTCAGCGCGCTTAATTCCTTCTCGCGCGCCAGGGCGCGAAGCAGCTCCGCCTCGGCCTGTTTGCGCTCCGAGATATCGTCAATCACCGCCTGAATAATGCTGCGCCCACCCATCTCTACCCGCGTCAGCGTCACATCCATCGGCACCTCCTCGTGCTTCGCGTTGTAAGTCAGCCATTCGAAGCGCGCCGAACCCTTCTCCATGCATTCCGCGATCCGACGCCGGGCCACGACAGCGGAGCTCTCCCCGTTCGGCTGCAGCGGCGGCGCCGTTTCGGCCGGGTGTGTTCCCACAATCTCCTCCGCGCGACTGAGCCCAAGAATGCGCAGGGTCGCCGGGTTCACTTCCAGGAACCTCTCCTCGTCATGCAGCATTACACCCTGGCTGGAGGCCTCGAAGAGCGCGCGGAACTTCTGCTCGCTCTCGCGCAGCGCCTGCTCCGACCTGGCGCGCTGCGCTCCTTCCAGCGCCAGCGAAACCATGTTCGCCACGGACGATGCGAAGTCGATTTCCTCCGCCGTCCATTCCCGTGCCGGTCCGATGTGTTCATGGCAGAGGACGCCCGCCAGCCTGCCGTTCAACCACACCGGCACGTCCAGCATCGAAGTGATGCCCAGCGGACGTAGATAGGATTCCAACAGCTCCGATGTATGCGGATTGGCATCCACCGCGTTCGCGACCATCGGCTGCTTGGTTTCCAGCGAGGAAAAATACTTCGGACACTGTGCCGCGGTGATGCGCGTGCCGGTGGCTCCGCGCTCCACGCAACAATCGCGCTGGAGAAACAGGCTCTCGCACACCAAGGCTTTCCCACCATCCTGCAACGACCAGTAGCTGACACGGGCCACATTCGAAGCGTCTGCAGTTCGAGCGCAGATTGTTTCGATCGCCGTCTGCAAATCCGCCTTGTCGAGCAACGCCAGTTCGAGCAGCGCATTGCGGTGACGCCGGTTTTGCTCAGCGCGTTGAATCAACGATTGCTCCTCCCGCTTGCGCGCGATCGCCAGCGCCGTCTGCGCCGCGACGAACCCGAGGATCTGCTTGTCCTCCGCCCCGTATGCCTGGTCGTTGCGGTAATCCTGCACGGCCATCACGCCAATGTGCTGGCCGCCGACACTGAGCGGCACGCCGAGCCAGATCGCCGCCGGCCGGCCCGTTTCCTTGTAACTGATGCCCGGAAATCCTTCGAACGTGACCACGCCGTCCTCGACTCGTTTGCGCGCGGCCATGTCGTTGTTCATCAAGAGAGGCTGGCCCGTGCGCAACACATAGCCCGTCAAACCCGTGCTCACCTTGAACGGCGCCGGCCGCCCGCCAAACTCGTCGACGAAATACGGGAAAGACACCATCTCGCTCTTCGCGTCGAACAACGCGATGTAGAAATTCTCCGCGGACATCAGTCCCTTGATGATGCCGTGAATGCGCTCGTAGAGACTGTCGAGATCGTCGGCCTTGTGAACCGACTCGGCGATTTCAAATGTCGCCTGCTGGATCTTCTCACGCCGTTTGCGGTCGGTGTTGTCGGTCACGCTGCCGCGCAGAAGCAACCGGCCCTCGTTTGGCAATCGAACCAGGCGGACCTCGCACGGCACCAGCCGGCCGCTCGAATGCTTGTGCATCCACTCGAAGACCGGCGTGCCGCCCGTGATCGCCAATTGAATCTTCTCCCGCGCGGCGTCCACCGACGGACGACCGTCCGGCTGCACCTGCGGACTGACCTCCGCCGGATGTTTCCCGATGAGCTGGTCCCGTGAGAATCCGTAGAGGCGTACGGCGTTCTCGTTGCATTCGATGAACCGGCCACTCTCGCCATCGAACACCACAATCGCTTCCGGCGCGTGTTCAATGAGCGTTCGCAACCGCACTTCGCTCGCCGTCAACTCCGCCGTGCGCTCGCTCACGCGCCGTTCCAATGTCGCGTTCAAGCTGCGAATCTCGTCCTCTGCACTTTTGCGCGCCGTGATGTCGCTGATGGAACCGACGTGATATAGCACGCGCCCGGAGGTTTCATCGCGAATGACTACGCAGCTCGAAAGCGCCCAGAACCACGACCCGTCCTTGCGCACGAACTGAACCTCCTCGCTGAATCGCCCATCGCGTTCGAGCTTCGCGAGCAGCGGGCCACGCTTTTCCGGATGCGCGTAGAGATGCTCTCGTGGAATGCGCTGCAACTCCTCCAGCGACGCGTAGCCAAAGATGCGCAGGTAGGCCGGGTTCACGAAGATCAATTCATGATTCGGGCCCGTGCGGTAAATGGCGTCGTTAAGATTATCCGCAATGGAGCCCAGCAACTGCCGCTCATCCCGCAGCGCCGCCTCCGCCCGCTTGCGCTCGGAGACATCGCGCGACACGACGAAATGAAGCGGTCGTCCCTTCGCGGAGATGGAAGTCGCGACGACCTCCAGGGGGACATCCTCGCCATTCGCGCGGCGACCCGTCCATTCAAAGCGATGCCCGCCGTTGCGTTCCACGAGCGCGGCGATTTCCCGAGCGACCACCTTGGAGTCACGACCGTCCGGCTGAATCGGGGGTGCCAGATCCGCTGGGCTCGCCTTCAAAAGCTTTTCCTTCGTGCCGCAGCCGATGAGCGATACCGCGGCTTCATTGCAGTCCAGAAATACGCCAGCCACCGGATCAAACAACCAGATGGGATCCGTGCTTCGCTCGAACAACAGGCGGAACATGGATGCAGTGTCCTCCAGCGCGGCACCCGGCGCATTGCACCTTTGGTTCCATTGTTCGTCTCCGGGATTCGCCGTATTCATGCCGTCGTGAAACTTAAAACACATCGCGCCTCGTTCGGTGGGACCACGCAGCGGCCGTCGCTCTTCGACGCCGGACATCGCGTGCAGCCCAACTCACAGATGGCGGGTGTCCGGCATTTTCGGCTGGGCACCGAACACGTCAAGCAAACCTCCGCACCCGCGCGTCCTGCCACCCAAATGGATCGCGCCTACCTCCGGGCGCTCCGGGCCGCCGAGATGAAGTCCTGGATCGCCAGCGGAGGCGACGTGTTGCGCACGGCCGCTGCCGCCTGAATTACCACGCATCGACCAAAGACCAACTACCACCACACACGACCGAAACATGAAACATCCCACCCGCACCTTGTTCTTCGCCCTCACCGCGATTCCGCTCAGCCTGCTGCTGCTCGGCGGCAAGTCCGACAAGACCCATGACCACAAGCGGACCGTCGTCAAACGTGGCGAATACCTCGTCCGCTACGGCGGCTGCAACGACTGCCACACGCCCTTGAAGTTCGGCCCCAACGGTCCCGAGCCCGACATGTCACGCCAGCTCTCGGGCCACCCCGAAAACACCAAGCTGCCGCCGCCTGACCTGAAGCCGGGCCCGTGGTTCGCCGCCACCGCCGGCATGACCGCATGGACCGGCCCGTGGGGCATTAGCTACGCCGCGAATCTCACGCCCGACATTAACACCGGCATGGGCATCTGGACCGAAGACATGTTCCTCAAGGCCATGCGTACCGGCAAACACATGGGCGCCGGCCGAGAGATTCTACCGCCGATGCCCTGGCAAAGTCTCGCCAGCCTCAACGATGACGATCTGAAAGCCGTCTTCGCGTATCTCAAATCTATTCCCTCCATCAAGAACCGCGTGCCTGATCCACTGCCGCCCGCCGGCAAACCCGCCTTCGAATAAAGGCTGAGGACCATCCACGCGACGCCCGCCCCACCGCTCCGGACTCATGTGATCCGGGGCGACTTCTTTTTAAGCATCAACGACCACCGGGGAGGGATCCCGCTCGTGAAACAATCGGTCGGGTCCAGAGTTGGGCATCAACGGCGGACGCGGACGCGTGCAACCATCGCGGCGACGGCCGCGACCAGTCCTGCCAGCGCGAAACGCGACGGTTCCGGAATGACCTGGGGAAGGCGGCTGTATTTCAGATCATCAATGGAAACGGCGAAAAACTGCGAGGGGTCACCATTGGCATTCAAGTTCTCGAACTGAAATCGCGCGAACGGGACGTCGCTCGCAATACCGATGTATTGGTCCACATTCCGAATGCCATTTCCGTTCACCGTTACCGCGCCGATCAATCCGCCTGTTTGATCGAAAACGGAGAGTCGCATCGCGGTAAAATCTGAATCGCCACGGTCATTACCCCAATAAGCGCCCACCGCAAACTGCGGCACCGTGGTCAGGATCGTCAGCGACGTGCTGAGCGCGGAACTGACTCCCGGCACAATCCCGGTGCTTAAAACGTTCCGGCCCGATGAGGTTGTCCGCCCGATGGAAACATAATCATACGCCGTGACCGCCCTCGCGTCCGGCCGGAAGAACTGGATCCCCAATGAACCGTAATAGCGATTGTTCATAACGGTGCCGGCCGGAGCCTCGTCGAACCGGAGCGTCGTCCCGCCGACAATGTCGCCCGGCGCATCCAGCTCGATCACCGCCGCTTCCACACACGCTGTCCACGCGGCACCGACGATCGATAGCGCCGCCAGAATGAATTGTGTCCTCATGAATTTCCCCTTGTTCAATGATGTTTCTGCTCTTGGTTTCTCGGGCTTCTCCTGCGTTCCGTTGTCCCGCCCGCGCAACACGACGCGCGCCCCTCACTGGCGATAGCTTGCCCGAGCACTCCTACGCGTGTCGAGACTCAAAGCCCGGCTAGCGTCACCGAAAAAGGCGGCGACAAGAAAGAAGCCCTTCGGTGGCGACAGCTCCGATTTCATTGATGACATTCGGTCGCGATTAGTGAGAAAATCTTCCACGTGAAAGCAGGCAATTCATCTCATTCGTGGCACAATCTTGTGTCCGGCATTCTCTTGTTGATCACCATCTGCGGATGCAACAGGGAAAAACCGGAAGAACAGGCGACGCCTACCGACAAGACCAAGAAACCACAGACAACGCCACCTTTCCGAGGAGCAGCTGCGCCGATGGATCGCATGGAGTGGAACCTCCAGACCCTGGTCGGAAGCTATCTTGAGAGCGGACATAGGGATCCTTCCTGGGACGAAAGCGCCACCAATGCACTCGCCAAATTCGCATTGATCCGTTCGTTTCAAGACTCGACCGAAACAGACCGTGAACAACTTGCCAGCTACTGCCGCGAAGCCGTTCTCAAGGGGTGTCAGGATACGATGATTCAATACCTCTACACCCGTTACAACATCGGCTACCAAGAGAACGCCACCGACCAGTTGATGGCGGAGGGCTATAAAAAGGCGATCTCTTCCCTGCGAAAATATCCCTGCGCTTTAATCCGGCAGACTTATCTCGCGCTGCGGACCTCCGAATCGATTGACGCCGCCACCACCGGGAAGGCCTCCGCGCCAGATGTTCACAAATACCGATACATCAGCCTGCAAACGCTTTTGAAAGCACTGGAAGACCCCGGCATCCCGCTGCAGGAAGCCTATGAAACCTGCCGCGATCTACTGGCCGCGGTGGAGAAGAACCCTAAACAACATCCCGAATTCTTTGGCAAGATCGAGCCCATTCTCCTCGCCAAATGGCCGAATGAAGCTCTCGTCCAGCAGCTAAAAGGTCGTTTTCACATCGACGCCGCATGGAAATCACGCGGCAACGGACTGTCCGATACCGTGTCCGAAGAGGGCTGGAAAGGATTCAAAGAACATCTCGACCTCGCGGCCGCAGCATTGGAGAAAGGCTGGAAACTCGATCCGAAGAACGTAGATATCCCCTTCGAAATGCTCTCCGTTGAACTCGGGCAGGGCCAGGGTCGCAAGCGATTCGAACTCTGGTTCCAGCGCGCCATGGCGCTCAACACCAACGGTGCCGCAAACTGCAAACGCAAGCTCTACTACCTCGAACCCAAGTGGTATGGCTCCCCGGCAGACATGCTCGCCTTTGCGCGCGAATGCGCTGCTTCGGACATCTGGGGCGGCGAGGTGCTGCTCATGCCTCTCCACGCCCATAAATCCCTCGCCGGCTACGCCAAAAGGGATGGCGACACCAACTACTGGAAGAATCCAAAAATCTGGCGGGAGATCAAAACTGCCCTCGACCGTTACTATGAACGGTATCCCAGCGACGTCAGCTGGCGTCACAACTATGCTTGGCACGCCTATCAGGCCGAGGATTGGAAAGAGTTCAACAAACAGCTCACGCTCTTTACCACCGGCACCAACTACCAATACTTTGGTGGACAGCAAACTTTTGAACGAATGGTAGCAAACGGACGCCAACGCGCCCGCGCAGTGCCGTGATGGAAACAGGCACCGGCCGTGCCCTCGCGAGATGGGCGGCAGAGAGCGATCACATCCGGGAACGATCGAGTTCATTATTTTGATGACTCGTCCCGCGGGCGCAGTTAGATCGCTCGCGGCTGTTGCCGAACGCGATGCGAATACTTCCCTTCGCCCTACTCTTTCTCTTGCTCGGCCTGTTCTCAGGCCGCGGAACTGGCGCGGACCGGACGCTCACCGTCTTCGCCGCCGCCAGCCTGAGTGACGCGCTGAAGGAGATCGTTACCGCGCACGAGAAGAGCTCCGGCGACATTGTCCGGCTGAATCTCGGCGCTTCCAGCACTCTCGCCCGCCAGATTGAAGAGGGCGCGCCTGCGGGCTTGTTCTTCTCGGCTGACGAAGCGCAGATGGATCGGCTGGTCGCGCGCGGGCTTATTCGGACGAACACGAGGGTGACGCGTCTCTCGAACACGCTCGTCATTGTTCTCAGCGCGGAGAACGCGATGCCGTTTGCCTCCGCAGCGAGCCTGACGAACGCCGACATTCGCCGCATCGCGCTGGCGGAACCGAAGACCGTTCCGGCCGGAGTTTACGCCCGCGAATTTCTGATCGCGCAGAAGTTGTGGAGCGCGGTCGAACCGAAGGTCATTCCCACCGCCAACGTCCGTGCCGCACTCGCCGCGGTGGAATCCGGCAATGTCGAGGCGGCGATCGTCTACCAAACGGATGCGCGCATTTCCAAAAAGGTCCGCATCGCCCATGAAGTCCCGCTCGCCGAAGGTCCGCGCATCCGCTATCCCGTCGCGGTAACCCGGGACGCGCCCAACGCCCCAGCTGCAGAACGTTTCCTCCAGTTCCTAAACTCGACCGAAGCCGATCGCTCATTCGAGCGCTTTGGATTCATCGTCGTGCCGCGTTCTCCATGACCGCAAGCGAATGGCAAATCGTGTGGTTCACCGCGTGGGTTTCCGCGCTGAGCACGCTCCTGATCCTGCCGTTCGGGCTGGCCACCGCGTGGCTGCTGGCACGCAAGGACTGGCCCGGCAAATCGATTTGCGAAACCCTCGTTGCCCTGCCCTTGGTGATGCCCCCGGTCGCCACCGGATTGATCCTGCTGAAACTCCTCGGCCGGCGCGGGCCGATCGGCAGCTTCCTGCACGACACGCTCGGGCTCGACGTGGTGTTCACGTGGCGCGCCGTGCTGATCGCGCTCGGCGTGATGTCCTTTCCCCTGCTCGTGCGCAGCGCACGCGTGGCGTTCGAGGAGGTGAACCCGCGCCTGGAACAAATCGCGCGCACGCTGGGCGCGGGCGAGTGGCGGGTTTTCCTCACCATCACCGCGCCGCTGGCCGCGCGCGGAATCGCCGCCGGATTGCTCCTCGCCTTCGCGCGCGCGCTCGGGGAATTCGGCGCGACGATCATGGTCGCCGGGAACATTCCCGGCCAGACCTCGACGCTGTCGCTCGCGATCTTTCAATCGGTGGAACTGGGCGAGGACGAGCACGCGCTGGGATTGCTCGCGGTTTCCACGGGACTGGCGTTCGTCGCGGTGTGGGTCAGCGAATATCTCTTCCGCCATCGGCGCCGCGCATGACGCTCAAGCTTCAAAACATTTCGCTGCCACTCGCGGACTTTGCCCTGGAGCTCGACGTGGAATGTCACCAGCGCGTAACGGGCATCTTCGGTCCGTCGGGCGCGGGCAAGACGTCACTGCTCGAACTCATCGCGGGTTTGCGCCAACCGGTGTCCGCGCGGATCACGCTCGGCACCACGGTGCTGACCGACACGAAATCCCGAACGACCCTGCCCGCGCGCGACCGGCACATCGCCTATGTGCCGCAGGATCTCGCGCTGTTCCCGCATCTCCCGGTCCGCGCCAATGTCCTCTACAGCCTCAAGTCCCAACTCTCACCGGAACCGATGTTCCAGTTCGAACACGTGGTGCGATTGCTGGAGATCGAACCGTTGCTCGATCGCGAGATTGGAAAACTTTCCGGCGGCGAGAAGCAACGTGTCGCGCTGGCCCGGGCAATTCTCTCGTCACCGCACCTGCTGCTCCTTGACGAACCGCTCTCGGGACTCGATGCGCGATTGAAGAGCCAGATTCTACCCTTCCTACGGCGTATTAAGGACGAGTTCCCCATCCCCATCCTCTACGTCACCCATCACGTGGAGGAAGCGTCAGCGCTGTGCGACGAAGTGTTGGTACTCGAACGCGGCCGGATGACCCGGCGCGGAACTCCCGCCGAAGTGTTTGGCCCAAGTGAGAGCACCACACGGTAGAACCCGTCTGATTTGAAGCTCCGTGGCAGTCGGCCGGCGAATTGTAAAGACACGGAATCTCTTTGAACGCCACGGTTTGTCATGCGTCCATACAAAAGCTCAGCCGATGGAACACAAACGCCCTGCCATGCGAAACTTGCTCTCCGCCCTTTGGTGTCTTGTCATCGCCGCCAAGGTCGCACCGTTGGCGGCTGCTCAAAGGTCATCGGAAGACGAGCTCTTCACCAGGACCAACGTACCGTCCATCGCGATCGAGATTCCGGAGGCCGGCATGCAAGTGTTGCGGCGATATCACTGGCGCAGGGACTCCGAGGACGATCCGCCTCCACCGCGCGAGGATGTGCGGGTGACAGTGCGCGAAGGCACGACGGTTTACACGAACGTCGCGCTGCATCTCAAAGGCAGCGCCGGCAGTTTCCGTCCGATCGATTCCGACGAACCTCCGGCGCTGACGTTAAACTTCGATAAGTTCGCCAAGGGCCAGCGCTTCCACGGCTTGCAGAAGATTCACCTGAACAACTCCGTGCAGGATCCGAGCTACGTCAGCGAAATCATCTGTCGCGAGTTGTTTGCCCGGGCGGGCGTTCCCTCACCCCGCGCCTCCCACATCGTGGCCGACTTAAACGGGCGTGGACCGAAGCTCTACGTCCTGGTTGAGGGCTGGAACAAACAATTCCTCAAACGTCACTTCAAGAACGCGAAAGGCAATCTCTACGATGGCGGCTTCGCGAAAGACGTCACCTACCCGCTGGAGGTCCAGTCGGGCGACCATCGCGACGATCGCAAGCGGCTCGAGGAACTCGCCCGTGCCGCGACAAGCACGACGACGACCCCGTTTCCGATGGATGAAGTGCTCGACGTCGACCAGTTTCTGAGCTTCCTCGCCATGGAGATCCTCACGGTTCACTGGGACGGCTACGGGATGAACCGGAACAACTATCGCGTCTTCCACGATCTGGATTCGAACAAGATGGTGTTCCTGCCACACGGCCTCGACCAGATGTTCGGCCAGTGGCGGTCCCGACCGGAAAGCCCGATCACGCCAATGATGAAAGGCGTGGTGGCGCGGGCAGTGATCTCGGATCCCTCCCTGCGGAAGCGCTATCTCGAACGCATGGGCCAGCTGCTGACCAACGTGTTTGATTACGCGGAGATCACCAATCGCGCCGTGGAACTGACGCGCCGGGTTCAACCGCATTTGCTCAGGGATCTTGGCGCTCTGGGGAATCAAGAGCTGGCCGCCAACGCACTCTGCAACCGCATCGAACGCCGGATCCGAAGCGTCCGCCAGCAACTCGCCGACGCCACGACTCCGTTGCGCTTCAACGCCTCCGGCGAAGCGCTGCTCAGCGGCTGGCGAAGCAGCTTCGAATCGGGCAGACCGCAATTTCCTCGTTCCTTAGGCGAACCCGATTCCTTGCGCGTGAGCAGTTCCGGATCGCTGGCCTACGGCTCGTGGCGAACCTACGTGTTGCTGGAGGAAGGGCGCTACCAATTCACCGGCCGCGTCCGGACGGAGAATATCGTCACCAACAATGTGTCGCGCGGAGGCGTCTCGCTCCGCATTTCTGGAGAGAAGCAACCGGTGATGACGTTCAGCGCTCCGGAGTGGACCACTCTCAGCTACGAATTCGAGGTGCGCGGCCTGTTGGACATCGAGCTTGTCTGCGAGTTTCGCGCGTCCGGCGGCAGCGCGGCATTCGACCGTTCGTCGCTGAAGTTGGTTCGCAAGAACCCGACCAAGTGATTCCTCACGGAGCGCGCAGCGGACCGCTCCAGCGCCCATCCAGCGAGGTCCGCGCTCGAAGCTTCTGACCCGGCTTCACTGCGACAGGCGCGGTGTATTCGACCGCCGCGGCAGAAACCTTCCCGCCCGGCGCGCGAGGATCCGAGCCGTCCAGCGTGTAGAAAATTTTTCCTTTCGCTGCGGACAGCTCAACTCTCCCGGCGTCGCGAAGATCAGCTCGCGGAACGGGAGGAAACTGCCGCTCGATCCAGTCGAGCCGGTTCGACGTCCAGTCGCGCATCCATTTCACTTCGTCGGCATACGTGTCACCGACAAACCAGTTCGGCGACACCGTGACGCCGAGAATTGGCCAGCGCTCGAAATTGCGCGCCTGCGCTTCGCTCAGCTCGGCAGCGATGCGGTCGAATCGGCCGAGAATGTTCGAGGAAGAGAATGTCGTCGCCCGCCATTCGCTCCAGCGATCGACGTAACGCTGACCGAAATCCGGATCCTCGAACAGCCGCCGGAACCACGAATACTCCTTGTCATCCAGCTGCGGCCAGAGCCAGCCCTCGGCCATAAAGCCCTGTTTGCCGTTGCAATTGCCAAAGCTGAGATTCCAGTCCCATAGCGGTCCCATGCGAATCTTCCCGCCGCGATCCTTGTGGTAAAAGGTGCTAAAACGAAAGCCGTCCACGTTCTTTGTCACTTCGATGAGCAGGTGGTAGTCGATGAACGCATCAACATCGATGAACGCCGCGTAGCCTTTTTCCGGATCACGGAAATTGGGACCATACAGCGCCACTTCGCAGCGATTCACATAGTCCTTCAACCACGCACGCTGGACGGCGGTCAACTCGTCCGGCTCAGGATCAACGTAGTAAAACTTGTTCGTTCGCGTGCTGCGGAAATAGTCGAAATACTTTTCATCCTCGAAAACCTCCACAATTTCCTCGTCGTCGTCCGAGCGAACCACCGAGCGCGAGGCCGGCAACGACTGACGCGCGGTGAGGAACCCGAGGCGATTCGTCACCACCATGTCGCGTGTGGATCGGGATGAGCGACTGCTGCTCGAAGAACTCGAAGTTGAGCGACCGCTGAACGCCGGTTGGAAGCCCGCCGGATCTCCCGGGAAACCGCCTGGTCCGGTCGGAAAGCCGGTTTTGCTCATTGTCGACGATTGAAAGGCCGGGCCGCCAATCTGCATCGGCCCCACATCCCCGTCGCCATGGTCCTTCTTGAAGATGTAGCCTCCGGTCAGCGCCGGTTCCGCATTCTCGTCCGGCCCGAGGCCCGCGATGTTCACGCGGTTCTTTCCGCGCGCGACTTTCTCTTCGAACACATAGACGCCCATGTAATCACGGCGACTGACCCGGCCGCCGGATTCGTTCAGGAACAACTCGACGAATCGCGTTCGCGGCGCCCAGCGCCCGATCTGGTTGCTGAGGTCATACGCCAGCACATCGCGCATCAGCGTCTTGTCCGGATACGGCGCGTAGAGCACCCAGTCGGATTCCTTGGGAAGGCCGAGCACTTGAAACTTCGCCATGTCATCCCGCGCGTCCACGGTCTTGAGCGTGTAAGAACGCTTCGGGTATCGAAGCGAGGCCCGGCCACGCAGATTGATCAACGCGCGGCCGTCGAAATCCGCCGCGGTCTGAAGCGAGGTCCGCCCGTTTGCCGGCACCATGGTTCTCAACGACGCCATGATGCGGTCATCCTTCTCGATCTCGCGACCGAACGAGCTGACCACCACAACCGGAAGGTCGGACGTAAAATCGGTTACATCTGGATCGAGTAGGACGAAGCTCTGAACGGCGAGCGCACCGGGCGGCTTGCCCTGCGCGAACACCCGCGCGCGAACCATGGTGGAATTCGTCAGCGAAATCGGCGCGGAGTATCGGGCGGACGCCGCAGTCGGCTCCGATCCGTCCAATGTGAAATGCACCACTGCGCCAGGTTCCTTCGCAGACAACTTCAGCACCACATCGTTGGTGAACACGCCGCCAGGCAGGGAGAATTCCGGAGCGGAAGGAACGTCGGCGGCGCGCGCGGCGATCGACAGGAGCATGGCGACCACCCACGCCATCGAACGTTTGCATGACCCGAACCGACCCGTTCGGTCGACAATTCCAGAGCGCGATATCCTTTTCATGCGGCTGATGCACGGAGAATTCCGGACGCCTTACCCGTTGGCAATGGCAAACAGCGACTTCATGACGGCATCGCCCGCCGGGCTCCTCGCCGCATTGGCCTGATGCTTCATTGCTCTCGCAAACAGCCGAAAGCCATGGAAGCTTTTGGTGCAATACGATCACATGAGCGCTGCGGAATACTTGAAAGGCCCCTGCCAACACTGCGGCAACTCGCTGGAGTTCCCGGGCGATGGCCTCGGCCAATCCACCACCTGCCCACACTGCGGCCAGACCACCGTCTTGCAGGCTGACGTCATCACTGCTGATGGCTCCGGGGAACCTCGACGCAGATCATCTGGCAAACTCATCGCGATCACGGTCCTGCTTCTGGCGTTCGGCGGCGGAGCGATTGGCGTCTTCGTCTTTCGAAAGCCAACCGAGCGCGCGGGCGAAAACGAACCCCCACCGAAGATCGCAATTTCACCCGAAGCCACGCTCCTCGTCTCGAACGTCCCGCCTCCGGTGCGGAGTCTCACGCCAAAGTCCATCGACGATCTCAAGGCTGGTCCGATCACGTTTGAAAAGGCCAAGAACAGCAGCCTCGTTTACGCGGTCGGCACGCTGCGTAACCAGTCGGATCACCAGCGCTTCGGAGTGAACATCGAACTCGCCCTCACCGATGCGCGCGGCAACAAGGCCGGCACCGCAAAGGATTACCGCGCCGTGCTCGAACCACGTCAGGAGTGGCGGTTTCGTGCGCTCGTGCTGGATTCGAAAGCCACCGCCGCGACGGTCTCCAACATTCGCGAGGAGTAATCATGCGTTCCCGAGTCAGCGCCGGATTGATTCTCTTTCGCCAACGCGACGGGCTCGAAGTCTTCATCGCGCATCCGGGTGGGCCGCTCTTCGTCCACAAGGACGACGGACACTGGAGCATTCCCAAGGGCGAAGTGGAACCCGGCGAAGACCTGCTCGCCACCGCCATCCGCGAATTTGAGGAGGAGGTCGGACTGGCGATCGATCCGCAGTCGAACTTCATTCCGCTCGGAACCATCCAGCAGAAAGGCGGAAAGATCGTCCACGCGTGGGGCGTGCAAGGTGACTGGGAAGAATCGCGTGCCGTCCGCAGCAACACATTCACGATCGAATGGCCGCCTCACTCGGGAATCATGAAAGAGTTCCCCGAAGTGGACCGCGCACAGTTCTTCCCCGTCGCCGAGGCGAAGCAGAAGCTCAAGCCGACACAGGTTCCCTTGATCGAGTGGCTGGAGGAAGTGCTACACCATGCGTGAACCACTCGCCCGCCCCACAGTCATCACGCCCCACAGTCATCACGCATCACGGCTCACGCATCACGGCTCACGCATCACGGCTCACGCATCACGGCTCACGCATCACGATCCACAACTTTCATTGACACTCCGTCCTCACTTCCCAAAGTCATCCCGTGACACGGATCTACGACCTCGCGATGACGCACAAGCTGGACACGGATGATTACTTCATCCACCACATCCAGCGACTGTGCGCCGAGGCGCGGTTGAATTTCTTCCTCATCGAACCGGCGTGGGTGGAGCTATTCTACGAGCACCTCAAGAACGGCAAAGTCTGGCCGCGCGTGCTGCTCAACATGCACAGCGAACATCATCAGCCGGACGACATTTTCCATCGCCTCATCAATCTCGCCGCCTCGAAGCACACGCAGGTCATCGATCCGCCCGATCGCGCCCGCGAAGCCTTTGACAAGGCGCGCCTTCATCCGCGTCTCGTGGGCGCCGGCATTCATGTTCCGTGGACCGCTGTCGTACCACGTGAACGTCCCGAAGGCTGGAGTCTCTCGGCTGAAGAACGCGAAGCGCTCGGCACGCCCTTTGTCATCAAGCCCGCGATGGGTTACGGGCGGAAGGGACTCGTGATGGACGCCACCAGCGAAGCTGACATCGACCGCTCCATCGCCGCATGGCCCGACGAAAATTATCTATTCCAGCGACGCATCGTTCCGCGACAACATCAAAACGCGCCGGTTTACTTCCGCGTCTACTTCGTCTTCGGCTCCGTCTGGCTCAGCTGGTGGAATTGCTTCACCGACCAGTATCGGCTAGTGACTGACGCCGAGCGGTCCGAGCTCGGCCTCGATCGGTTGGAGGAAATCATCCGCTCCATCGCCGGGCTGACGGGAATGAATTTCTTCTCCAGCGAAGTCGCGCAAACGGAGAATGGCGAATTCGTCGTCATCGACTACGTGAACGACCAGTGCCATCTGCTCAGCCAGACCGCGCATCCGCAACTCGGCGTTCCTGACGAATTGATCCGCGCCATCGCCCGCAAACTCATCGAGGCCGTTCAAGCGGCGATCCGCCATCCAGCGCCCACCTCCGCATGATTTTCCGCGCACGTCAGTTCACGTTCACCTTTCCCCGGCCGGTTTTGCTCATGGGAATCGTGAACGTTACGCCGGATTCCTTTTCCGATGGCGGCCAATACTTCGATTCCACGACGGCCATCGCACACGCCCTCGCGCTCGTCCGCGAAGGCGCCGATATCATTGATGTAGGCGGAGAATCAACGCGGCCCAAGGCGGCGCCCGTCAGCGAGAGCGAAGAACTGCGGCGCGTGTTGCCCGTGATCGAAGCGCTCGCCGGCCAGGTAACGATTCCCATCTCGATCGACACCATGAAACCAGCCGTCGCCCGCGCTGCATTGCGCGCCGGAGCCAGCATCGTCAACGACGTCGCCGCCAATCGTGACGACGCCGAGATGTGGCAGGCGGTTGCCGAGACCCAGGCCGGCTACGTGGCCATGCACATGCAAGGCACGCCGCAGACGATGCAGACCGCGCCGACTTATCAGAACGTCACCGGCGAAGTGAACGAGTTCTTCGCCGACCGTCTTGGGCGTCTCTCAGCCGCCGGAGTAACGCCGGAACAGGTCGTTCTCGATGTCGGCATCGGCTTCGGAAAGACCGTGGAGCACAATTTGCAGTTGCTCACACAGCTGCGGAGTTTTACAAGATTGCACCGACCGCTGTTACTCGGCGTGTCGAGGAAATCGTTCATTCCAAAAGTCTCCGGGGACAGCGACACTGCCGATCGTCTCGGTGGTTCACTGGCCTGCGCCTGCTGGGGCATCCAGCGTGGCATCAACATCGTCCGCACTCATGATGTCGCCGCCACGCGACAAGCCCTGCGGTTGACCGAGGCTTTGGCGTCACGAAGAAGCGACGTGGAACAATAACGATTCGGACCGATAGAAACTGAGCGCCACATGACGGACGCACTGAAACAACCCATGCCGCCTGCCGGCTTGCCGAAGGATCGAGGCTGATGCTCGAATTCGTGCAAGTCATTTGGCGCCCCACCCTCGAGATCCTCCTGCTCGCGGTTGCCATCTATTACGTGTTCACCTTTGTGCGGGGAACACGCGGTGCCGCGATTGTCACCGGCTTCCTGGCGATCATGCTGACGTTTTCGCTCGTCACCGCGCTGCTGGATCTCACAGTCCTTCGCTGGCTGCTCGGCAGCATCACCACGTTCTTCGTCGTCGCCATCCTTGTCATCTTCCAGCCGGAGATTCGTCGCATGCTCGCGCAGGTCGGCAATCTCGAAGTATTCGGCAACGTCCACGAGCAACGCGAAAACATCGAGGTCATCATCCAGACGGCCGAACGCCTCTCCGAAGTGCGCATCGGAGCGCTCATCGCTATCGAACTCAGCACTCCCTTGCATGACATGGTGGAATCGGGCGTGCCCGTGGATTGCGTCGCCACGCCAGAAATGCTGGAAACCATCTTCTTCCCAAACAACGCCATTCATGACGGCGGCGTGATCATCAAGGGCGATCGCATCACGCACGCGGCCTGCATTTTTCCACTCACCCGCCGGCAGGACTTGAACAAATCGCTCGGCACCCGCCATCGCGCCGCGATCGGTCTGAGCGAGGAAACGGATGCCGTGATCGTCGCTGTTTCCGAAGAGACCGGCGCCGTCTCCTATGCTTACAAAGGGCAACTCACCCGCGGCGTTTCGCTCGAGAACCTGCGCGCGTTCCTGAGCTCCATTCTGGTCGCGCCTGCGAAGCCCCGCACGCTCGTCGATTGGATTCGCGCCCGTAGCAACGCTCTCGGAGCCACTGAAAAACCCGCGCCGACCGCCGCCCCGGTGCCGGTGGCCAAGCAAACAGGAACGGAGGTCTGACCATGCCCTTGCGCTCCATCTTCGCCCATCACTTCTGGCTCAAGCTGCTCTCACTCGTGCTGGCCGCTCTGATCTGGCTGACCGTGAAAGCCAATCTCGGCACCACCGGCGGCGACGCCACACGCACCTTCATCAACCGCCCCATTCTGCTCCTCACCGACAGCGCCGAGCACGTCGCCATGGTCTCCAGCCCGACCCTAGCAAATGTCACCGTGCGCGGACCGGCTTTACTGATTCAGGAAATGACCGATCAAGACGTGCATGTGTACGTGCGTTTACATGATCGGAACCAGACCTCCGGCGAACTGCCGGTTCACGCCCACGTACCCTCCGGCGCCACGGTGGCCCTCGTCACACCCTTGACCGCCACTGTGAAGCCCGCCACAGCGCAGTAAATTCTCTCCAGGAAGTTTCGTATGAAGGAAAACAAACCCACCTCCGCCCCGGCCCCCAAGCGCATCTTCGGCACCGACGGCGTCCGCGGCACCGCCAACATCGAACCCGTCACCGCCGAAACCGCGCTCAAGCTCGGTCGCGCCGCCGCGCACGTGTTCAAGAACCTTCACTCCGAATCTCGCAGCCGTGGCCGCCACCGCATCGTCATCGGCAAGGACACCCGCCTCTCCGGTTACATGCTGGAGAACGCCATCTCCTCTGGCGTACTCTCGATGGGCGTCGACGTCTTCTTCATCGGGCCATTGCCCACGCCCGGCGTCGCCTACGTCACCCGCAGCCTGCGCGCGGATGCCGGCATCGTCATCACCGCCTCCCACAATCCTTACGCCGACAACGGAATCAAATTCTTCCGATCCGACGGCTACAAACTCGACGACGTGATCGAAGGCCAGATCGAACAACTCGTCTTCAGCGGCGAGATCGAAACCATCCGCCCCACCGCGGAAGCCATTGGCAAAGCAGTCCGCATCGAGGACGCCCTCGGTCGATACATCGAATTCGCAAAGACCTCTCTGCCCCGCACGCTCACGCTCGAAGGCATGCGCATCGTCGTCGATTGTGCCCACGGTGCCGCCTACAAGGCCACGCCCTGCGTCCTTCGCGAACTCGGTGCCGAAGTCTTCGTCTACGGCAACCAGCCCGACGGCACGAACATCAACAAGGATTGCGGCTCCATGCACCCTGAGTTTCTCTGCGCGAAAGTCCGCGAACTCCGCGCCGACATCGGCATCGCCCACGACGGTGACGCCGACCGCGTCCAGCTCTGCGACGAGAAAGGGACCTTGATCGACGGCGACGACATCATGGTCATCGCCGCGTTGGAAATGCTCGCGCAAGGAACCCTACAGAACAACACGCTCGTCTCGACCGTGATGAGCAACGCCGGCGTCGACGCCGCGCTGAAGAAAGCCGGAGGAAAGGTCCTGCGCACCGCGGTTGGCGACAAGAATGTCATCGACGAGATGCTGAAGGGCAACTTCAACCTCGGCGGCGAGCAGAGCGGGCACCTGATCTTCAGCGATTACTCCACGACCGGCGACGGCCTGGTCGCCGCGCTCCAGATTCTGCGCATCATGAAGACGCGCGGCGAATCGCTTTCCAAGCTGCGCCAATGCTGGACGCGTTACCCGCAGCTCGTCACGAACGTGAAGGTCCGCGAGAAGGTTCCCTTCGAACGCCTCGACGGCGTGCTCGATCTCGTGAAGCAGGCCGAGGCCAAGTTGAATCCTGAAGGTGGTCGCGTTCTCCTCCGCTACTCCGGCACCGAACCCAAAGCGCGCCTGCTCCTCGAAGGCAGCGACCGCGCCGTGCTGGACGACTGGAGCAAAAAAATCTGCGACGCCGTCCAGCGCCAAGTGGGAGCCTGAACGGCTTCGTCACTCAGCGCGGACGCGGTAGAAGCGTTGAACCGCCGGGCTTGTTGAGTCGGTTAGAGTCTGGGCAGCACCATCACCGGTGACACTTTGGACAGCAGTCCAGTTCTCTCCATCGAGGGAATCCCGACGTTCCAGCCAGTAGTTTCGCCCCTGAACGGTTTTGATCTTCGTACTGAAACCACTCGCCGCCGTTACTGCTTGAAACAAGGTCAAGTCGCCGTTCAACCGCGCGAGATTGCGTCGTGTGGCCCCGTTCACGGAGTCGAACGAGCCGCCAATCAACACTCGCCCGTCCGGCTTCACCACCATCGCCTGCACATAACCGCCGCTGCTTCCCCGGAATGTCGGCGCAGGGTCGAAGGCTGCATCCACTGAGCCATCCGGCTGTAGGCGCGCGAGGTGCAGCCGACCGACCATCGACGGATACGCCCCCACGTTGGTAAAACATCCACCGATCAGGATTTTGCCATCCGGCTGGACGGCGATGGCCCGAATGGCGTAATCGGTCTGAGTCCACGCGCCGAAACCCGGATCGATTCGTCCTGATGGAAACAGGCGCACCAAGTTCGCCGTGGCACGATTCAGGTATTTCGAGAACACACCTCCGACGAGCACTTTTCCGTCCGGCTGCACCGCCTGCGCGAGAATCTGCGCACCCGAAACCGCACCCCCGCCCGCAGGATAACAGATGTCGCTGGGCGAACCCGAGCTCAGGCCGAGTTCGCTGCGATCAAACGACGCATCTCGCGCCCCGTCCGGCATGAGGCACTCGATGATTCCATTGCCTCCAGACGATACCAGAATCCTGCCATCCGCCAGCAATGAAGCCTGGGAGATGAACGAGCCAAGGTTTGTCGCCGCCACAAACGAGCCATCCACCGTTCCGTCAGGAGCAAGCATCTGAAGCGACGGAAAACCGCGCCCTACCAGCAGGCGACCGTCAGGCATCGCAAGTAGCGGAATCCTGTAGGTCAGATTTGTGAACGATGTGTCCAACCACCCGTCTTCGTGCAAGCGGACGAGATCGTTCTGCACCACGTTGTTGAACTGAGTGAAAGTTCGGCTGACCGCCACCTTGCCGTCCCGCATGAGGACAATCTTCGACACCGTGATCAATCCGCCAGATGCCGGCGCGGCGAAATCCGGCGAAGGCACGAAGCTCTCATCCAGCCTCCCATCCGCCATCAACCTCGCAATGCCCGGGCGCGGCACCGAGCCAACCCGCGTAAATTGTCCCCCAATCAAAATGCGACCGTCGGGCTGCGGCGCAATGATATGAACTTCCCCATTTGGCTCCGACTCCGCCGAATAACCAGAATCCACCCAGTCGGAATTCAAGCTGCCCGCCTGCACACTCACCGTCGCGACGATGCTGGTGCTGACGCCAGACGCATTGCTCGCGACCAAGGAGTATACACCCGCATCCTCCCAGCCCACGCTCCTCAGCTGGAACAACTGCCGGGTTGCACCGGAAATCGCGACGCCGTTCCTCAGCCATTGCAATTGCGGCGGTGGAAAACCCTCCACCAGCGCTGAGAGACGCAACGCATCGCCCGCCACAACCGTCTTCGACTCCGCCGGCTGCGGCACCGACGGCGGCTGCGGCGACCCTCCGTGCAGCAAGGCGATGTTGTTACAGTAGAACCCGCTAAAACGGCTGAACTTTCCACCGACGAGAATGTTGCCATCTGACCGGATCAACGCACAGCTGATGAAGCCATTCGGTCCATCGCCAATGTCGAAGGTTGTGTCTAGGCTACCATCCGGGTTCAGACGGACGAGGCGGTTGGTGCTGAACCGGTCTCCATACCTGAAAGCATCCGAAAGCGGCGTTCGCCAAGGCATCACTCCTGACGGAAAGGAAGAATCATAGTTCCAAACGGTGACCAGCATTCTGCCGTCCAGCTGCACACCGATAACTCTGTCGTACTGGTGTAGATTAGGCAGCGGCGACACCTTGAACAATGGATCAAATTGTCCGTTCGGCAGCCTGCGACCAAGGCCGTGTTGAAAATTTGTTCCCTCGCTCCATGGATCGCAGGTGAAGATGACTCCTCCGTCCGGAGCTGTAATTATTGACCACACATCGATCCCATCCCCCACGCCAGACCGCGGCGTTCCGTCGTCGCGGCCAAGGGAGTTGAGCCGGTACATTCCGAACTGATTGTCACCAGGGTGTGTTCCCAACAGCACATTACCGTCGCCATCCAAGCTCATCGCCAAGATTGCAACAGCGAAGCTATCACCCGGCAGCCGCACCTGATAACTCGTATCGGCGGTACCGTCCTCGAACAAACGCATGGCATACCGAATCGGAAAGCTGGACCCATTTCCCAATCGGACTCCCGAGAATCCGCCACCGAGATAGATCCTGCCCTGCGTGTCCGCCGCCAGGTCGCTGACGCGATACCTTGATCCGTGCGATGACTGAAACGGAGAAAAAGGACTCAAGGAAGCATTGAACCTCCACTTAGGATCGGATGCGCCATTGGGCTGATAGCGACGAACTTGAACAACTCCGGGGCCACTTCCTCCGGAGTAATTGGGCTCTCCAGCGACAATCACTGAACCGTCGGCCAATGGGAGCAACGCCGAGGTGAACGCCCAGCTTTGAGATGTCTCATTGGGCGAGTAGGACAAGTCAACCGAACCGTCTGCTTCGATCCGCGCGGTTCCCGCTCGGGCGATGCCGTGGTAGTTGGAAAACGATCCGCCCACGAACACCTTGCCTTCAGCAGACTCCGCCAACGCGATAACTCCCCCGCTGGTCGGCCCCGGCGTTGCCAAGAACGACCGGACCACCGAACCCGGTCGCCCCGCCGGACGCACCGTCACCGTCGCCACGGCGCTGGTGCTCATTCCGAACTGATTGCTCGCGACCAGCCAGTATTCGCCGTTCATCGACGGGTCAGATTCTACCCAAGAGAGAAACACATTTGTTTCGCCGGGCATAGCCAAGCCGTTCAGGAACCATTGCACCTGCGTCGGCATCGCATTGGCCGCCACGGTCGCACTGAGCAAAAACGAGTGTCCCCCTTCAATCGTCCGAGACGGTGAGAGAGCGACAATCTCCGGCGGCCCGACCAGCGACCCGAGCAACCGTGCGAGGCGACGACAGGGCTGGCGGTCGATCAATTCAAAGTTGCCACCGATGAACATTCCTCCGTCAGGAAGCAGCGACAAACAATGGATGCCGCTACGACTATCCGTCGGCAGCGCAGGACTGACGTAATTGGTCTGTCGTTGCCCATTGCTGTCGATCTTGAGAATGCTGCTCATCGACATGTTGACGGACAGATCTCCAGTCACGGCGAAAACATTTCCTCCTGAATCGACTGCCAGAGCCTGCACCGGATTGAAGGGTGCGACGAATTGCAGGCGGAAGGTTTCATCCCAAGCCCCATCCGGCAGCAGTCGCGCAATGTTGGTCGTTCCCACGCCGTTGAAGTTCGTGAACGATCCCCCGACGTAGATCGATCCGCCCGGAGCCCGCGCCAGTGAGGTTACCGGGCCGCTCGGTCCGAGGAGCGGTGCCGTTCCATACGTCGGATCGAGCGTCCCATCCGGCAGGAAGAGCGCGAGGTGGTCGCGGGAGCTGCCAACACCTCGATGAAAACTACCACCCACCAGAATGCGACCGTCGTTCAGCACCAGCAAAGACCGCACGAAGTGCAGGGTCGTGTTGAGACCGTATAAGTTGGTGCCAACATTGAACGAGAAATCCACCGCGCCATTCGTCTCCAGCCGCGCCAGATGATGCATGTAACCACCGGACGGCAGCGGGATGCTGAACACGCCGGCCACAAGAATCTTTCCGTCAGGTTGCAGCGCCATCGAATGAATGGTGCCATTCAGCCCCAGCCTCGTTTGGAAATTCGTGTCCAGAGAACCGTCCGGCTCCAGACGCGCCACGCGATCACGGAAGAGCCCGTTCACTCCATTGAACTCGCCGCCTATCAAGATGCGTCCGTCGGGCTGGCGGAGCATCGAATGCACCGGTCGGTTCGGACGGGCGGTAAAGGAGCGATCCAGACTCCCGTCTGCGCGAAACGACGCAAGGTGTGGCCAGTTGGTTCCCTCCACTTGAGTGAAGCGTCCACCGGCCAGCACACCGCCGTGCTCGGTAGGCAGAACGCTCAACACCGCGGAGATCATCGGGGTTTCCTGCCATATGAACGGCCCGTTCGTGGAGTTGAACGTGGAATTAACCATTCCAACATCGACATGCACCACGGCGCTTGTCGTCACGCCCACGGAGTTGGACACGGTGACAAAGTAATCGCCGGGGAATGGTCCCTCCCCGCGCCAATGTGCAAGAGATAACCGCGATGAACGACCCGCGCCGTACGAATCCTCAACACCCCCAAGCGGCACACCATTGCGATACCACTGGTAGCCCAACCTTCCCTGACAGTTCTCAACGCGTGTCTCTATTGTCGTCGTCCCGTTCATGCCGACCCGTGGCCAGCCTGACGACGGCGCAATGCTCACTGCAGGAACAACCGGCGGTGGCTCGCCAGCCACGAACCTAGCCACCCCGCCACGAGCAGCGACACCCACAGCGGTGAAGCTGCCACCCGCCAGGACTCGATCTACCGTCTGCTGCGCCAGTGCGAACACAGCCCCATTCGGTGCTTCATTTGAAGAAGAGACGAAGCACGTATCCGTGGCACCCTCAGGAGAAAGGCGGACGAGGTTTGGCTGTGGCCGATCATTGAACGACTGAAAATCTCCCGCGATAATCACCCTGCCACTCGGCTCGACCACCACCGAGTGGACAACACCAGTCGTCCCACTGGCCACGGCGTAGGTGGGCCCCGTAAACTCGAAATCCTCCGCTCCCGAAGGCTGCAAACGAACGAATCCATGAATGTTAATCCGCCCTGGTTCATACAACGTGAATTTACCCCCTGCAATCAGCTTGCCGTCGTTCAAGCGCACAATGCATCGCACCGCGTACCCGGGCGCTGATGGAATCATTCGGGTGTAAAAAGCCTGATCAAGAGAACCGTCGTGAGCCAGCCGGGCCAGCCGTCCGACGGCATTCGTTCCCACCACACTGAACGCGCCACCAAGAAGGATTCCACCGTCTGGATCAGGCAGCAGCGCCAGAACAGCCCCATTCGCACCGGCTCCTGGATTAAATCCCATATCAACGGCCCCACCTCCATCCAGCCGAACGATTCTATTGCGCCGCACGCCGTTCACTTCCGTGAACTCTCCGCCGAGCCAGATGCTGCCGTTGGTCCCCATCGCGACGGCATGCACCGGACCATTCACCGTCGCCGTGAAATTTTGGTCCACCGTGCCGTCGGCATCCACGCGCATCACATAGGCGCCCCCCGGACCTGCATTCGTGGAGGCTAATAGGATTCGCCCGTCCGGTTGAACGGCAATGGAGTGGACGGACGAAAGAAGATTCGGCGCGACGATAAAGTTGGAATCGATCCGGCCCTCCGAGTTGAGCCGGGCGATTCCGGTCCTCGATACGCCGTGGAACTCAGAAAACTCTCCTCCCACCAACACAGAATCATCCGGCAGAACGGCCAGCGCTCGCACCGGCCCATTGGCCGCCGTACCATCGGCAAAAGATGAGTCAAAGCCGGAAACGATACTGGCTTCCACCAATCCCAGCACGGCACAGAAAATGGACGCTCCTCGCTTGAACATATTTCGAATATCACCTCATTTTTCGGCAGAATTTACCAGCAGGAAAAGAGGCGCGACACTCGCCGCAACACCTACTCAATCGCCCTGTCGTTTCGACAAGATGCCGACTGAATTAACGTCCATTCGAATGTCCCGTTTGAGAGCAGCGACAAACCCAGCCGCCTTCGCCATCGTCTCCTCGTATTCGGCCTCGGGCGATGAATCGGCAACTATGCCGGCACCGACGTGGAAGTAAGCTCTTTCCCCGCGAAACACCGCGGTACGAATCACGATGTTGAGCTGGCTCTCGCGATTGAATCCCAGATAACCGAGACAGCCGGTATACGGACCGCGAGTAACCGGTTCCAGTTCGTCGATGATGTCCATCGCACGAATCTTCGGAGCGCCCGTGATGCTGCCGCCGGGAAAACACCGGGCCAGCGCGGCGAAGTGAGTGACGTCGGAACACAGCCGCCCTTCCACCGTGGAGACGAGGTGTTGCACTTGCGGATAGCGCTCCAGACGGACGAGCTCCGGCACCTGCACCGAGCCATATTCGCAGACGCGCCCCAAATCGTTCCGCAGGAGGTCCGTGATCATCACCAGCTCGGACATTTCCTTCGCGCTCGTTTGCAGCTCGTAGGTCAGCTGAGCATCACGCATCGGATCCGCGGAACGCGGGCGGGTGCCTTTGATCGGCCGGGTTTGAATATGTGATCCACTCAACCGCAGAAACAGCTCCGGTGACGACGAGGCGAGCTGCAGATCCCCGCAATCGAGGTAGCCGGAGAATGGCGCCGGCGAGACCGCGTTCAATCGCCGGAAGAAGTCCCACCCGGAACACGGCACGGGCACCGAAAGGCGCTGTGCCAGGTTCACTTGATAAATGTCGCCGGCCCAAATGTATCGCTGCGCACGTTCGACGGCGGCGACGAAGTCCGGGCGCGTGAAGCTTGACGTCATCGATTCCCTCCCGGCACCCGGCCAGGTTTTCTCACCTTGAACGGTAGGCAGTTCGCCCGCCACCGCGTCGCGACCGAGCACCTCGCTCCACCAACGCACCTGCTCTTCGGCGCGGGCAACTTCGCGGGAGCCGTCGAAATCCAGTCCGGTCGCGACGATCCAAATCTTTTCGAGTCGATGATCGAAGACCACCACACTGGCGTGGAAGCCCACGTGACAATCCGGCAGTTCCAAATCATTCACCGCCCGCCGCGAAAGCTTCGGCTCGACGAAGTTCTTCAAGTCATAGCCCCAGTAACCAAAGCAGCCGCCCAGTGGAAACGGCAGGTCGAGTTCCTCCAGCAACTCGTAGCGCGCCATCAAACCATCCAGCAAATGCCACGGATCGCCGAACTGCTCGGTGACCTGCCCGCCGCCGCTCAGTTCGCAACGGGAACCAAACGAGCGAAAAGTCAGAAACGGCCGCGCTCCCACAAACGAATAGCGCGCTTGCGGCGAATCGAACAAAGAACTGCGCAGGAGCACCACCCCCGGCTCGCCGCGAAGACGTTCGACCAGCGCATCCGGGCCAAGCGGGGAACTGATCTCCTGGACGATCGGTCTCATGGTTTAGAGCGCCAGTAACTCGGGGAAACCCTTCGTCGATTTCAGCGGACTGACCATGGCGAGGCTCATTCGTTCTGGCCGGAAGAATTCTCGCGCGACCGAACGGACTTCAGCGGGCTTTACTTCGGCGATGCGCTGCTTGGTTTCCGTCGGCGGAATGATTCGCCCGTAACCCAGCAACTGTTCGCCGACCCAGTTCATCTGGTTCTCGGTCCCTTCGAGGCTGAGATCCAGCTGTCCGATCAGGTAGTCCCGCGCCCGACGAATTTCAGCGGCGCTGGGAAGCGTTTCCGTGCATCGCTTCAACTCGCGCATCACCAGCCTCATCGCCTGACGAAGCTTGTCGGTGTCCACGCCAGCCGAGACCATCAGCGCCCCCACGTCATCAAACGAGGTGAGGCTGCTGTGGATGGAGTAAGCAAGGCCGTGCTCCTCGCGCAGCACTTGAAAGAGGCGCGAGCTCATGTTGTCGCCGAGAATCGTGTTCAGCACGCGCAAGGCGTAGCGACGCTCATCATGCCGCGAGCAGGTGCGGATCCCGAGCGCAAGCTGCAGTTGCGACGTCTCCTTCGTCACATGGGCAATGCGCGGTTTCTCCTGCGGCGCATCGTACGGTTGAAACGTCCGGCGCTTGCCCCGGGGGAATTTGCGGGCCTGTGCTTCCACCGCGCGCACGACCTGCCGGTGCCGGATGTTGCCCGCCGCCACCACCAGAGTCGTCGCCGAGATGTAGTTCTCGTCCTGATAGTTGATCATCTGCCGGCGACTGAGGCTTTCAATCGTCTCCACCGTTCCCGTCAGCGAACGCCCCAGCGGATGATCCGGCCAGAGCGTTTCGTTCAACAGCTCCTGCACGTGCTGATGCGGCTGGTCGAGATACATCGCCAGCTCTTCCTTGATGACATCGCGTTCCTTGTTGATCTCCTGCGGATCAAACACGGAGTTCAAAAACATGTCCGTGAGCACTCCCAGCAGATCATCGAAACGATCCGCGCACGCCTTCGCATAGAAGCAAGTGTTTTCCTCCTCGGTGAAGGCGTTCAGGTAACCGCCGATGCCCTCGACCGCCTGCGAGATCTCCTCGGCGGAACGTTTGCGAGTCCCCTTGAACAGCATGTGTTCGATGAAGTGCGAAATGCCGTTGAGCTCCTTCGGCTCGTGCCGGCCGCCGACCCCCACCCAGAGCCCCAGGCTCACGCTCGCCATGTGCGGCATCTCCGCGGTGGCGACGGTCAGACCATTCTGCAATCGAGTGACTTGATACATGATTCAGCGTTAAACAACCGGAGGAAAGCCCGGCCGGGCAGTTTACACCGAATACTTGGCGAAGATCCAATCGGGAATCGATTCGGCCCGGCCGGTGGCCAGACTGATCAGCGTGTAGTCGAACCAGCCGTCGCACGAGAGCTTCAGCCGGTCGCCCACCTTGCGCAGAATCTCGAACTGCACTTTCACTTCGCTGTCCGCGATGGCTTCTACCCAGGTGCGGACCACCATTCGATCGCCCATCAACAGTGAACGCTTGTATTCGAGGTGGGCCGCCTTCACGTACCAGCCGAAGCCCGCCTTGTTAAACTCCTCCATCGACATCTGGTAGCAGCGCGCCATCTGGTCGTAACGCGCCGCCAGCACGTAATCCTGATAGCGGCTGGCATGGACATGCTGGTTCATGTCGATGTCGTCCGGACGGACGTTCAACTCCGTTTCAAACTTTGTTTTGCCCAAATTCATGACAGTTCCAGACGCGGATTTCGCAACCGATTTAACCCCGGCGAGACGCTTGTCGATAGCCCTTCCAGACAAATCGAACTCGCAGACAACTATGAATACTCAATCGAAAACTTTCGTTCGCGCCGTGGTCGTGGCCGGCCTGCTCGCCTGGCCGGGAGTGGAAACCTTCCGCCTCATCGCCACCCAGCAAAAGGCCGCCGCGGCCGAGGAACTGCAGCGCACCGTGCAGGCCAAACTCGATGTCGCACGCGCCAAGCACATCCAGATGGCCGGCTCGGGGGACGCCTCCGCGGCACCCGGTACGAAGTAACCCATCGTTCACGCCCTCAACGGCGGCCCTTCGTCAGCGTATAGGGTCCGACCCAGCGGGTGTTGAATCGCTTCATCATCGCGTCCTGAGGAAACTCAGGACGTTTTTCTTTTCCGTAGAGCTGCGAGTTCATCCCCTGCCACGGCAGCGGCTCGATCTGGAATCCCAGGTCGCAGTGGAAATCCGCGTCCTTGTCCCAGCCGATTGTGTAGAGAAAGAAATCCCGCTTCGCCGTCGCGGACCGAGGCGGCAACGAACTAGCCGCGAACTTCAACGTCAGTTCATCTCCCCCCGCGACCAACGCCAGTGCCTGATCGTTCGTGTTGACCAGCGCGGTGACCGTTCCATAACGCGTCGCCCAACCGCTCGGTGTGATCGTCCAATCCGCCGTCTGGCGCACATTCGCGTAATTCGGCGTGAGCGGCAGGTACCACGGCCATGGCTCGAACTCGCTGTAGCCGCGCCAGTGCAGATGCGCTTCCGCCGCACTGACCATCGTGATCCGTGTCTCCGAGTTGTCACGCTTCTCGAAGAGCGCCGCGCGATCCCAGTGAATCTCGAACGCCGCCGTGATGCGCAACCGCCGCGCGCCTTCCGGAAGCTTGCCGGCGAGATCGACGACAATGGTCTTGGTCTTGCCCGCCGGCGAACCCACGACGACATCGACCGGCTTCCATCCCGAAGAACCATCCGCCCGCACCACTTCGACTTCCATCGTCGGGAATGGGAACGGAAGTTCCGGCGTGTGGGCTGCGCCCATGTTGGCCATGCCGCCGCCGAAACGCAGCCAGCCCGTCAACGCCAGCGCAAGCGGACGCGAAGTTTCGAGCAGCCCGAAATCCAGTTCGATGCTGTGCGGCTCCGCAAGGCCACGCAGCTGACGCGAGCGCAGCTTCGTGGGTGACGCCATCCGGCCATCCGCATCCGCAAGCACGGTCGTAATGTCCGTGCCCTCGTGGTTCACCGCTTTGCGCAGCGGCAGGCGCTTGTGCAACGTCACCAGTTCATGCGCCGGGAACGGACCGCCGGGCCGGAGCTTGCTCGTGGAATGCACCTCGGCATCCGCCGGAAAATCCACGACCACGAGCTTCGCCTCGTCGAGATACAACACCTCGCGCAGCTCCTCAGTGATCTGCATCACGTGATATCCGTCCCGCGCCGGGAACGATTCCTCAGAACCAATCCGGACATACTCGATCGGATCCGCATCCACCACGCGAGTATCAGAAACCGGCAGCCCCAGCGGCGCCGCACCGAGCAAATCCGTCACGAAACGGAAACCCTTTCCATCCCACACATACAGATAAGGACACGAGCCCGAGGGCTTCTCAATTTCGTCCAGCGCGACAATCCCGCATTGGGTAACCTTGATCTCGTCGTTGTTGATGAATCCATCGAACCAGCGCACCGCCACCGAGTCCACCTGGTCATGTTTGCCAACACCGACTTCTATCGGCAGCTGCTTCACCGTCCGCCACGCGCGCAATCCGCCCGCGGAAACCTCGTAGCGAACGCCGAGAGCGCTGGAGTTCGAGCGATGTCCGATCAAGCGCAACTTGAGCTGGCGATTGGCATTGCCACCGTCGTTGCGCAGGAGCTTCAAACCCGCGCCGTCCACCGCCGCCACCAAATCCGTGTCGCAATCCTGATCGAAGTCCGCCGCCGCGACGTAACGAACCTTTCCCGTCACGGTCACGAGGCCGAGGTCTTTCGAGACATCGAGGAAGCCCGCGCTCCCGCGATTGCGCCAGAGCCGGAGGCCATCGCCGAAAACGTACACGTCAATCCAGCCGTCGTTGTCGTAATCCACCATCGCAATGCCCGTCGCCGTCGCGATGCCCAGCGGCAAAGTCACCGCAGGCTTGCCGCCGCCAAAGGTGATCACCACGTTGCCGGCGGAGACGCTCACCACGTCGGTGATGGAGTCGTTGTTCAAATCGCCCGCGGCAGCAATCGGACTGTTCGGATAGACCGCGTTCGTCACGGCAAACGGGCCGCCGCGTTCGCGCGCGAACAAATGGGGCGGCTCGGCATCGCGGGTAATCATCAGGTCGAGCAACTCATCATTGTTCCAGTCCTCCAGCACAAGATGCCTCGCCGCCGAAACGGAAGCCGGCAGACCCGACGTCACGCCGCTCTCGGAAAAATACATCGCGAACGCGCTGCTCAGATTGCGGAAAACGCGAAGGCCCTTCCCTTCCGGCTGCAACGCGATTAGTCCGAGCTTGCCGGTGTAATCAAAGTCCACCAGCACGCCATCAATCGCGGTCAGCGCACCGAAGCCCGCCGCGCGCGTTGAATCCGTCACCACTCCGTTGGTCGTGAACTTGAAGACATGCGCGCCCTTGTCGCCGAGCACGACGACATCCGCGGTTTGATCGTTCTGCAAGTCGCCGACGAGCGCGCAGTGGTAGTTCGCTCCCGCGATTCCGGGCAGCAACTTCTCCTGCCCCACGAAGGTTCCGTTGCTGTTTACCAGCAGCCGGAATCCGTCGCCGTCGCGAACCAGCAGGCTGTTTCTGCCGTCGTGCGCGAAATCAATCACGCCCACCGGTCCCTGATACGTTGTGCTGCGAAACGCCGTGGCCGACGCATCAGCGAACTGAACCTTAACGCCGTCGGCAAGCGGCTGCTCCAGTTTGAACGGCAGCTTCGCCAGCGTGTGTTTGCAGCGCTCGAAAACGGCAACATCGCTCACAGGATTTGGCTTCTTCGCGAGGATCTCCTGGTGCTTCTTCAACGACTCACCTGCTTCCGCCTGCTTCCCCTGGCGCAATAACGCCTGGCTCATCCGATAGTGCGCAGCGGGATGTTCCGGCTCGAATTCGACCACGGTCTGATACTGCTGCACCGCCTCCTCGAAATGCCCGAGCCGCTCGTGCGCGAGCCCGAGTTGGAAGTTCAGCGCCGTCACCGCGGGATCGATCTTATGCGATTGCTGCAGGGCCTTCAGCGCTTCCTCGCCCTGCCCTTTCCGCAGATACGCGCACCCGGCGATGTAGTAAGCCGCCGCCGAATTATGATCCACCTGCAACACCGCCTGCGCCTGACGAATCGCCGAGTCAGCGTCATTCGCCAGCAGAAACGCATTGGCCAGATTCAACTGCGCCTCGATGAGCGTGGGATTCAGCGCGAGCGCTTCGCGGAAGAAATTGATCGCCTTCGCCGCGTCCCCAGCCTCCAGCTGGCTTTTGCCGAGATTCGACAGGCGCGTGAATTGATCCACCTCCGGCGCGGACTCGGATTTCTTGCAACCGCTCAGCATCGTCAGCGCAAGCGGGACGAGGAAAATGCCGAGCACGAGTGTATGGAGATGCTGGCGAAACCGGTGACTGTTCATGGGTAACTGGACTTTTATTGGTCGCTGGCCGGGCAATTAGCCCCGATTGACAACTCCGTGTCAACGGTAGCAATATCCGCGCGTCAGGGAGCAGTTGTTGGGTCGTGCGAACCATTTTCTGGTTCACGGATAGAACGGAAGATTATGAGCGCTGAAACTAACAGGCTGCAAGCGGGGGACGCCTCCCGCGTTATTCGTATCCCCACCGGATCCGTCTCTTTGGACGGCGAATTCATTGTGCCGCCGAACGCCGAGGGCCTCGTCATCTTCGCGCATGCCAGCAGCCGCCGCAGCCAGCGGAATCCCGAACTCGCCCGCCTCCTCCACAAGGCCGGCCTGGGCACCCTTCTCCTCGAATTGCTCACCCCGGAGGAATGCGCCGAAGAGAAGCTGGGCTCGCACCACAGCTCCAACATGGGCCTCCTCACTCAACGTCTCGCCTGCGCGGCGCACTGGGTCGCTGACGAAGATGAAGCACGCAATTTGCGCATCGGATTCTTCGGTTCCGGCACTGGAGCGGGCGGCGCCCTAGTCGCTGCTGCGGATCTCGGAAAATCAATCGGAGCCGTCGTCACCCGCGGCGGGCGACCCGATCTCGCCGGCAATGCCCTGCGTCGCGTGAGGTCCCCAGCCCGCCTCATCGTGGGAGAATTCGATAAAGACGCACTGAACCTCAGCGAAGACGCCTACGAGATGCTCGCAGTCGAGAAGGACTTCGAGGTGGTCAGCGGAGCGACCCAGGATTTCGAAGAAGCCGGCGCGTTGGAAGAAGTCGCGCGGCTCGCCAGCGAATGGTTCCTCGAACACCTCCGCCCGTTTTCCAGCACGCGGTTTCTCCGGGCGTAGAGTCACCTTCCTGTTCGCCGACGCTCTTGCGTCACCCCTCCACGCGGAATCGGTCTGCGTCGGAACCACATTTGCATTCCGCAAATCGCCCGCATTGACTTGCCGGAGCACGGTCGATAATTTCGACCGTAACAAATTATGCTCCCTGTCATCGAAAAGCTTCTCATCCTTCAGGATCGCGACCGGAAGATCCTGACTCTGCTGGACGAACTCGCCCACGTTGGCCCGGAGCGCGATTCACTCCGCGCCGGTCTATCCGCCAGCCAGGCCGCGCTGGATGCCGCCAAGCAGAAGGTGATGCACCTCGAATCCGACCGGAAGAAACTCGAACTCGAAGTCGAATCCAAGAAAACGCAGATCGACAAGTATTCCGTTCAACAGTTTCAGACCAAGAAGAACGAGGAGTTCCGCGCCATCGGCCACGAGATTGAGAACTGCAAGAAATTCATCTCCACCCTCGACGACCAGCAAATCGAGCTGATGGAAAAGATCGAATCCGGCCAGAAGGAAGTCGCCGCCGCGAACAAGACCGTCGCTGAAGCCAAGAAGGTCGTGGATAGCCGCGTGGCCGACATCGATGCCCGCGAAGGGAATCTCAAGAAGGAACTAGCCGAACTGCAATCGAATCGCGCGGAGCTCGCCGAGGCAGTCGACGAAAGCACCCGCTCGAAGTACGAACGGTTGCTGAAGCAAAAAGGCCAGAACGTCGTCGTCGGCATTCAGCACGGCGTGTGCGGCGGCTGCCACATGCAATTGAGCCGCAGTGTCGTCATTCTCTGCCAGGGCGATCAGGAGATCGTCTCCTGCCCGAACTGCGGCCGCATTCTCTTCTACACGCGCGACATGGATCTCGCGGTGGCAGACTGATCGGCCCGCGCCGTTCTCCCCAAACTAAGTCTGGAGCAAATTCCCGCGCTCCTGTAACGATTCGCGCATGCTCACGTCGCGCATCGTCATTGCCCTCCTGCTCGCGTTCGCCGTCCTGACCCGGTGCCCCACTATCGCCGCCGATTCCTCCGGCGATACCAACGCCGCCTGGCTCGCCGAGCATTACACGAAGTACGAGCACCGCATCCCGATGCGTGACGGCGTGAAGCTCTTCACGCGCGTCTATGTGCCGAAGGACGACTCGCAGCCGTGGCCCATTCTGCTCACGCGCACGCCTTACGCGCTGAAACCGTACGGCACGGCGAATTACAACGACCCTGCCGGCACGTTCCGCGAACTTGCGAAGGACAAGAACATCCTCGTCACGCAGGACGTGCGCGGGCGTTACGGCTCCGAAGGAACCTACATGCACGTGCGCCCGTTCAATCCGAACAAGCGCGCGCAGGACATCGACGAGAGCAGCGACGCCTACGACACCATCGACTGGCTCGTGAAGAACATCCCGAACAACAACGGCAACGTCGGCATGTTCGGCATCTCGTATCCCGGCTTCTACACCTCGATGGGCATGATCGATTCCCATCCCGCGCTCAAGGCCGCCTCGCCACAGGCGCCCATCGCAGACTGGTTCATGGGCGACGACCTGCATCACAATGGCGCGTTCTTCCTCACGCAAAACTTCGGCTTCTTCTACAACTTCGCCCAGCGCATGGAAGACCCGCTGCACGAAGACCTGCGGTCGTTCAACTTCAAGACGCCCGACGCCTACGACTTCTTCCTGCGCATGGGACCGCTCGCGAATTCCATCCCGCTGATGAAGGATCTCGGCAAGCAATGGGCCGAATTCCTCGCGCACCCGACCTACGACGATTACTGGAAGGCGCGCAACATCCGGCCGCACCTCAAGAGCGTCCGCTGCGCCGTGATGACCGTCGGCGGCTGGTTCGATGCCGAGGATCTCTTCGGCCCGCTCGAGACGTATCGCTGGACCGAGCGCCAGAATCCTGGCATCACCAACGTCCTCGTCATGGGACCGTGGACGCACGGCCAGTGGGGTCGCGGCGATGGCGACAAGGTCGGCGACGTGAACTTCCGTGCGAAGACTTCCGAGTTTTACCGCCAGAAGATCGAGGTGCCGTTCTTCCGCCGCTTCCTCAAGGGCGACACCAACTACACGCCCGCCGAGGCGCACATCTTCGAGACCGGCACGCATCAATGGCGCCGCTTCGACGCATGGCCGCCGAAGCAAACCACGTCGCGCACGCTCTATTTCCAAGCGAAAGGCGCGCTGAGCTTCGACGCGCCCGCCGACACACAGAACGCCTTCGACGAGTTCGTCAGCGATCCGGCGAAGCCCGTACCCTACACACTCGAACACACTCAGGGTTATCCGCGCGGTTACCCGACGCACGACCAACGCTTCGCCGCGTCGCGGCCTGATGTGCTCGTGTATGAAACCGAACCGCTGGAAGAAGACCTCACCTTCGCCGGCCCGCTCCAGGCCACGCTCCACGTCTCCACCACCGGCACCGATGCCGACTGGGTCATCAAGCTCATCGACGTTTACGCCGGCGACTTCCCCGATCCGAAGCCGAACCCCGCCTACGTCGCGATGGGCGGCTACCAGCAGCTCGTGCGCGGCGACGTCTTCCGCGGGAAGTTCCGGAACAGCTTTGAGAAGCCCGAGCCGTTCAAGCCCGGCGAACTCGCGAAGATCGAGTTCGCGATTCCCGACATCTGCCACACCTTCCGCCGCGGCCATCGCGTGATGATCCATGTGCAGAGCACCTGGTTCCCGCTCGTGGACCGCAATCCGCAAACCTTCGTGAACATCCCCACCGCCAAGCCCGAAGATTTCCAGAAAGCCACCCACCGCCTCCATCGCGGAGGCAAAGCGGCATCATCGCTGACGGCGCGCGTGCTGCCTGCGAACAACAAGTCAGTGAGCCAGTGATCAGTAAAACAGTAATCAGTAGGACAGTGGGCGTTCCTCACGGAACACTGTTTCACTGATTACTGACCCACTGCTTCACTTTCCGCTCTACGCCGCCAGCGGCAGGACCATCGACGGGCGCTGCACCAGCATGGCTGCGCCGCCGGCCTCGTTGCCCGTCGTCAGGATGACGTACAACTTCATGGCGATGCGCGCGCCCGGCTGGTTCAGGCCGAACGTCGTCACAAACTCCCGCGGTGCCTCCGCCAGATTGGTGGCGATCACCACCGCATCCTCGTCGCTGTAATCCTCGCCCACATTGCCGCGCAATTCATAACTGTGCAGCAGCCCGTCCGTGGACGCCTCATAAACCACCCGTGTGCGATCCGGCGCTTCAAAGACCGCGCTCGCGTTCACCGGTTCCGGCGTGTGACCGGGCGTGGGCGTCAGGCGCGGCAACGTCTCCACCAGTTCGGGGAACGCCGCCACCGCCGAGCCCGGCAACGTCTCGCGATACGCCTTCAAAAGTTCATACGCCGAATCCTGCGTGCGATTGCGCTTGGAGCGGGCGATGGCCACGAGCTGCTCCTTGTCCTGCTCCGTCGCGTAGGCGAACTGCAGGGCCGAGACGGCGCTGGCGAAATCACCCACCAACTTGCCACTCGTCACCAGCGTCAGCGGCAGCGTTACGCCCGCCGGAGCGGGGCCTGCGTTGAGCTTCTCCCACAGCTTGATCACCGCCACCATCGGGCGGGTGAAATTCTCCTGCCCATCGCCGATGCTCGGCGCGTACGGGCGCGCGGCGTAGAAATCCGTGTTCTGATAATACGCATCCAGCCGGGCGAGGAACTGGTTGAACCACGTCAGCAGCTCCGCCTTCTGCCGGTTGATGGCGCTGCGGGCCAGGTCCTGATCCGTGAGGCACGCCTGCACCGTGGCCTGCTGCGTGGTGAGCAGGTCGCGCAGGTTCAGCAAGTTCGTGCGCGGGACGGTGATGTTCGTCTCCGGCAGGCGGACCAGGTACGGCGCGGCCGGCGGCAGCGCGGCATTGCACGAAGTCCAGTGCGAGAGGAATTCGTTCATCGTGGGGATGTAGGAGGAAGGACCGGTGATGGGCATAAGCGTGGAGGGTTGAACTTACTTTTTGTCGTGTGTGTGAACTATCTTTCTGCTGACGACAACGGAAGCCCGCCGGGAAACTTGAGCCACAATTTTTCCACCCGCCACCGGCTCACCGGCGAACAACGTTCAGCCGGGACGATGCAGCAGCTCCGTAGGAGCGGAATAGCTGTAGAAACGATCCACCTGGAATCCACCCAGCCCCGGAGGGGCGACATCATCGGGAGAAGATGCCGCTCCTGACGGAGCTGGGGGAAATGTTTGCGAACGCTTTGCTACAAAGATGCCGCGCCTACGGCGCTGCCAAGCTCAGCGACCCGGTCCGCGGGACGCCACGATGGCAACCCCGTAGAGGGGCGTGGCCCCACGGGGCTTTACGCCCGCGACGCGATGGCCGGGTTCGCGGCAGCGCATGGCCGCAACGGCTTCATCGTTTCTTTGGCTTCGTCTGGATTACCAGCTCGGCGTTCGTAAGGGAGAGAAGTGAGACCGTGACGTGGTAGTGACCCGGAGCTAGCCGCCGCAACGGAGAAACGTCCACGGGCACTCTGCGGATCGACTGCTTCCTCAACGCAAGCCTCTCATCCTCCGATCCGATGTGGAGGCGCGCATCCTCCTCGTCCACGAACTCAATTGTGGCAATGTTCGTCTTCACTGATTTCGGAAAGCTCGTATCGTAATACGTCTTGCCTGTGTGGGGTGCAAATACCCCCACGCTGATCGACGACCCCTCTCCCCAATTCACTTCCGCCCAACCCAATTGATTGGTCGTGTTGTTCTGGACTGTCACATCCACGATGGGCTGACGACGCCCCATGCTGCAAGATGTGGCGAGCACTACTGCGACAGCAGCGAGGAACAAGGTTTTCAGGCGTGTGCGCATTGCGGCCTAACAGATATTCGACCGCAGTTTGCGGTTAAGGATGGAGGGAACCTCGGGGTTCATGGTTGGGAGTGTAAGGATTGAGGGCTGGCTGTCCAGTCGTTGGTTGGACTTTGGGGGGGCGCATCGGGTGTGATTTAAAGGGGGTGAGGCAAGGCAGGCCAGTTGCGTCCGCAGCCGCAAAGGTAGGGCGCGTCGCTCCGCGCGCGCCGGGGTTAGGGCGCACAAAGGGCAAACGAATCCACCAACCCACCCCGGTCGGACAGACAGCCCTCGTGCCGACGGGCCTTTTCCTCCATTTCCGACCTTGTCCGCCGATCCGCGGCGCGCGCGGAGCGTCGCGCCCTACCTCACGCCTTCACCCGCTTTTAATCACACCCGGGCGCATCGCGGCACTGGCTGGGCCATCGGAGTTTTCCCACCCCGACCCAAGCTCAGCGACCCGGCCCGCAGGAGGGCATCAGGGAGCGACCAGTCGAGCTCGGTAAAAGATTCCTGAAGGCCGCGGGGCGGAGTTTTGATTCCCAAGATTGATCAAGTCGTAGAAAACGAGGGAGTCGTAGAAGAAAAGGTTAGTCGAAACGGCGGTCCAATGAATCAGGTTTGTCGAGGTCTCTAGTGCGTAATTCCTGTTCCTTTCGCCAATAAGCATCATTTGAATGAATCCGCCAGGCAACTCCTCCACCCGCTCCAACTTTGAGGCTCCATTCAACGTCAGTGTGAAAACGGTGTCTGGCAACGGATACCCGCCGGTGCGGTCCACAACCAAGTGGTAAATCCCGCCGGCCACCACATCAAAAATGGTTTCCGCGAGCGACTGCCCTCCCTCCAGCACATTGCTCGCGATTAACGAGCCTCGCTCAGAAGCAGTCCCTGCATACACACCCACACTCGCCACAGCTCCCACCCGGAGATGCGCTTCTCCACTGGCCGGCGCCTGCCACTCGTACCAGATGGAATGACCGCCACCGGCGGAAGCCACGCTCGTCTCCCCCGGCTCCAGCGTGGCCAGAAGGTTGCGGAAGAAAATACGCTCGACCGCGTTGGTGAGCCGGATGCGATTCGTGAAATGGTCATTCACCGGAGCGGCGTTGTAGTCCAGAAGCAGTGTGAACGGACCCTCCAACCGCGGGAATGGCGTGTACTGATCGGCGCTGATCCGGAATTGGTAAACCGCACCGGCGACCACATCGACGTTTGCTTCCTGCAAGGGGCCCGTCTGCGCAAGTAGGTGAAGCTCAGGTAGGACGCTGCCACGATACATCTGCACAAAGTTTCCAGTGCTGGAGGAAGTGAGGAAGCGAACTCTCACATTACCATGTTCAGGCGCCGCCCACTCGTACCAAACTGTGGAGAACTGGTGGTATACCTGCGGTTCGCCCACCTCCAGCGTGCCATCCACGGTCGTCCCTTCTACCGAGACAGGCGCGCCGGTGACGACGATCCGATCCGCAAAATTGTCATTGATGGGTGCACCGCCGGCTACGGTGGCTGCAAACACGATCTGCAAAACCAGCAGAGTCCGCCTCAGTGCAGTTGACATCAGGGAGGGCTCGGCATTCTTGGACACGCCTCTCAATCTAAGAGGAAACAGCAAAAGTTCAAGGAACTGTTTCCTGTCACGGGGCGAAAGGGAGGAGGAATGGGGTCGGCAACGCAGCGTTGCACGACGTCCAGTGCGACAGAAATTCGTTCATCGTGGGGATGTAGGAGGAAGGACCGGTGATGGGCATTAGAGTGGAGGGGTGAACTTACTTATTGTCGTGTGTGTGAACTATCTTTCTGCTGACGACAACGGACGCCCGCCGGGAAACTTGAGCCACAATTATTCCACCCGCCACAGGCTCACCGGCGTTCAGTGCTTCAACGCATGGGTAGCGGCATCACTGAACTCTGTCTCCTGTCATGGTAATCCATCGGTCACTCCCATCTGGCGCAACGAGGTGAAGGCTGAAGGTGCCTCCGTGCTTGTAAACGTCATCTGGGCCGAATCCGTCAATCCGCGACTTGGTCCGGGCAACAGGCCAACCAACAAACCGGTCAAGCGTGCGCTCCCGCGTGCCGGATGTGAATGTTTCGAGCAACTCGTCAAAAGCGGCCATGCGCTCCTGCATCGGACGTGTAGCGTCCCTATAGGTGGTGGCCAACGCCTCACGACGCGACTCGCGGTGTCCTGCGCAGCCGACGCAGATCATCATCAGCGCGACTTCGAAGAGAATGCGATGTGGGGTCATGCGCGTAGTGCCGCCTATCGACCGAAGCTCAGCGACCCGGCCCGCGGGACGCCACGATGGCAACCGCGACGCGATGCCCGGGTTCGATGGAGCGCATGTTCGGCCGCGTTGTGTAAGAGTAACTCATCCGTCGGTCTCCGATGCCGCGCCGGTGGTTGGAGGCGTGTACGTGCCGCGATAACGCATCCGATAGTAAGCGTCCTCGACCATTACGCATGGGCTGAAACATCGATATAGCCAAACACGCTGCTGCGTTTCGCCATTGATCAATACAACCGGGTACGGACTCGAAACAGACCAATGTTTTTCCGTCGGACCAAAGAGGCGATACACTCCGTACGCAGCGAGATAAGCGAGCAGGAGAATCGGCACTGCTAGCGTCAGGGCGCGCTGGATTCGTTTCATACGCGTGAAGCGGCCGAACGGAAGGCGCAACCATGTCGGGCCTGGGAGGTGCGGATGCAATCGTGAGCCACGCCCGGCATTGGCTGACCTGCCTTTAAGGTTAAGCGGCGTTCTGTCCATGCTTACTTGCCTGGAATCACGGTGAACGTCTGATTCATGTGGACGCGGACGGTGAAGGAAAATGCCTGAGCCAATGCAGTGCCGGGCGGCGTATTGGTGCGCAGCCACTGTGCGTCCCAGTGGTAACGCCCATCGCTGTCGGTGTGAACACGCATCGAACTGAGGTAATAGCCCGGGAGGTCCGTCCGATTCGTTTTAACGAAGTTCTCCGCGACCGCAATCGCGTCTTTCAGGGTCAGTGGTGGAGGCCACGGTGCTCGGTCGGCCGCTCCGAGTCGGTGCGACAGGGCCAATAGTGCAATCATAATCACAAGGGCGTTCAGGATTCGCATAGCGCGTCACGCCGCCGAACAGATATTCGACCGCAGATTGCGGTTAAGAATGGAGGGAACCTCGGGGTTCATGGTTGGGAGTGTAAGGATTGAGGGCTGGCTGTCCAGTCGTTGGTTGGACTTTGGGGGGGCGCATCGGGTGTGATTTAAAGGGGGTGAGGCAAGGCAGGCCAGTTGCGTCCGCAGCCGCAAAGGTAGGGCGCGTCGCTCCGCGCGCGCCGGGGTTAGGGCGCACAAAGGGCAAACGAATCCACCAACCCACCCCGGTCGGACAGACAGCCCTCGTGCCGACGGGCCTTTTCCTCCATTTCCGACCTTGTCCGCCGATCCGCGGCGCGCGCGGAGCGTCGCGCCCTACCTCACGCCCTCACCCGCTTTTAATCACACCCGGGCGCATCGCGGCACTGGCTGGGGCATCGGAGTTTTCCCACCCCGCCGCCAGCACAACCCGCTGCCAGCCGAGGGCGCTCGCGGTTCAAAGGGCGCACTGTCCAGTATGTGGGCACTCCCTTTCCAGAAGCGGGACACTCAGCCTCGAAACGTGCGCAAAACGTCATCGAACGGCTCGAACAGTCCATCGAGCGCCGAGAATTGTTCATCGAATGGCGAAAACAGCGCGTCGAGCGGCGCGTGCGGCGAAGAAAATGGGACACTCTCATCATCGAATGACGAAAATAGGGACCGTCCAACCCGCTCGGCGGGCCGATGAGAGGCAGAGATACCCTCATCCCCCGGCTTTCCGGTCGCGACGATGGACGCCTCGATGTGCTTGTGGTGAACTCGCCGCCATGCATCTCTCTCTGGTTCCTCGTTTGCGGGTGGTGGCGCTTGTCCTTGGTGTCATCTCGGCCTTGGCGACTTCACTCCACGCCGAGGACTGGCCGCAATGGCTCGGGGCGCAGCGCGATGGCGTGTGGCGCGAGACGGGCATTGTCGAGACGCTGCCCACGAATGGCTTCACGTATCGCTGGCGCACGCCCATCGGCGGCGGTTACAGCGGGCCGGCGGTCGCGAATGGTCGCGTGTATCTCATGGACCGTCAGCTCGCCACGGGCACGACGAATCCCGCGAATGCCTTCGCGCGCGGCACCATTCCCGGCGCGGAACGTGTCCTCTGCCTGAACGAAGCGGACGGGAAGATCGTGTGGCAACACTCTTACGACTGCGCTTACACCGTGAGCTACGCGTCGGGTCCGCGCGTCACGCCGGCGGTTCACGACGGCAAGGTTTACACGCTCGGCAGCGAGGGAAATTTGCTCTGCCTCGACGCCGCGAAAGGCACGGTGCTGTGGTCGCGCGATTTCAAGAAGGAGTTCGGCCTCAAGACGCCGACGTGGGGCTTCGCCGGACATCCGCTCGTCGATGGGAAGAAGCTCATCTGTCTCGCGGGCGGCGAGGGCAGCGTGGCGGTGGCGTATGACAAGGACACCGGCAAGGAACTCTGGCGCGCGCTCACCGCGAAGGAACCCGGCTACGCGCCGCCGATGATCTACGAATTCGCCGGGAAACGTCAGCTCATCCTCTGGCATCCCGAGTCGGTGAACGCGCTCGATCCCGAGACGGGCAAGGTCTTCTGGACGCATCCGCACACGCCGCCGGTTCGCTTCGGCATGACGATTCCCAGCCCGCGCAAGATCGGCGATCTGCTTTTCCTCACTTCGTTCTACAACGGCTCGTTGATGCTGCGCGTGGATTCCGACAAGCCGACCGTCGTGTGGCAGAGCCAGAAGGTGAGCGAGAAGGACACGGACGGATTGCACAGCGTGATGGCCACGCCGTTGATTCAGGACGGTCACATCTACAGCCCGTGCAGCTACGGCCAGTTCCGCTGCCTGAAGCTGGAGACGGGCGAGCGTCTCTGGGAAACCTTCGCACCGACCAGCGGGAAATCAGAGCGCTGGGGCCACGCCTTCGTCATCAAGCACGGCGAGAAAGGCAATCGCAGCTTCCTCTTCAGCGAGCAGGGCGACCTCATCATCGCGAAACTCACGCCGGAGAAATACGAGGAACTCAGCCGCTCGCGCCTCATCGAACCGGACAATCGCGATGCCCGCCGCAACGTCGTCTGGTCGCATCCCGCTTTCGCGAACAAATCGATCTACGCGCGCAACGACAAGGAGATCGTCTGCGTGTCGTTGGCGGTGGATAAATAGAGGTGGAAAATCGCAAAGCGACTCCCATCATGCCGATCAAGGGCGGTATGTTCGACCGACTTGCCAAGGTCCAAAACTTATTTGTACGCGCATGAATTGGTTTGAGTGGACGACTTTCGAATAGACCCGGACGGACTCCATTCCGTCGCTCCATGACGGGAATCCGCTCTCCCCGAATCCACCAGATGTCCACTGCTCAAGGTTGGTTGATGTTTGAGAGTAATAGTAAAGGTCGTCGTTTCCTCTTCGCCTCCTATAACTCATAACGTGATATAGGTCTTCCCATGTCAGTCCGCCGACTTCGAAGACCGTCTTGATGACTGGTTTATCAGGCCGCAACGGCGACAAATCAAACGCGTACTCTGCGGCGTTCGGAATCCCGTCGCCATCAGGATCGGCGTCCGACGCGGTCTGTGCCGGCGGCGCATCGCGACGGAAACACCGCTGCGTCCACTCCGCGTAGTTCAAGCTGCGGAGATCGAGGTCCACATCCCATGGCTCGCTGCCAGTGGCGAGGATTTCGATCGGCGTGCTGCCATCGAAATCGCCGCGGCAGATGGATTGCCCACCCGTGCCGTTGCCCGGATTCGTCCCGGTGTCGGCCCAATAAATCTTGCGCGCCGGAATGTCTAGTGTCAGACCGTGCGGCGTATCGAGATTCGTGTAGAGCGTCTGGACGGCGGGATGGGTGAGCGGAATGGTTCCGCCCTCGAACGCCGAGAGCGGACAGCGGTGGACTTTTTTGTCGTCGCGATTAATCCAGTAGAGCATGCGTTCGCGTGGATCCAGCCGGACGCCGCGGGTGTTGTTGTTCCCCGTCAACAACGTCTCGCGTCCTGAGCCGTCAAAATTCGCGCGGAAGATGGATCCACCGCCGAAGTCACCCCAGTAAATCTTTGCCGAGAGCGAATCCAGGTCCATGAAGTATGGGCCGGTAGGTGCGGCATTTGTAATGACGTCCCTGACAGACGCGCCATCGAATCGCGACCGCTGGATGCGGTTACGTATTTGATCGCACCAATAAATAAACCTCCCCGTTGGGTCCAAATGCACATCTGCCGGAAAAGAATTTCCGCCAGTAACCGTATAGAGATTCGTGCTGCCTGTGCCGTCCAGATTCGCACTCAGTATCCGGTCAGCGCCGTTGTCCGCCCAAAAAATTCGGTTGCTGATTGTATTCACCGCGAGACCCCGAATGTTGCCGCCCGGCGAAGTTACTGCTCCACTCAACTCGATGGTCTGGAGATTCGACCCGTCGAAGTTCATCCGCTTCAACTGACTCGCACCGCGGTCGGTCCAGTAGACGCCGCCCGCCTGTATGAAGACGGGAGTGAGCAGGATGAGCGCAAGGAGGAGACGACCGGGCGACATGCATCATTGTATATCGCAGATGAGTCGCAACGTCCAGCCAGAGCCTCGACAAGATGCTCGTCCAAACACCGGCTCGACACTGATGGCTTATGTCGGTATTCAAAGCTCAGTGGCCATTCATCAACCCCCCTCGCAACTGGCGCCATCCCGACGCCGTGAACGAGCCCATGTAGCCGCGCTCTGAATGACACCCAAACCAACCGAATGAAAACGAACACTCCAGGTGAGACGCCCAGCCAATCGCACTGCTGGCCCCGCCGCTTTGCTTGTAAATGTTTGGGATGTCCACTCCCGCCCGCCAGCAAACTCGGTCAGCAAGCCAAGGAACTTCTGTTAAGAAAGAAATACGAAAATGAACTTCCGGTGCTTAACGAACTGGTTGGTTCGTTTGACTACAGTGAACGCAATATCCGAAAAAAGATCTGGATATACAAATACGTCGGCTACTTCCTCCTATTTGCGATCCCCATCATCAGCGCGTTGATCGCTTTTATGGCGAATGCCTCCGAGGACGCCACGCTCGATCCTTCGGTGAGCTGGCTGCAAGGAAAAGTGCCGTTGATGAGCCTGATTCTCGCCGTTCTGACCGTCGTCAATTCCATCATAAAACCCGGCATCCGATTCGATCGTTGCTGTCGTATCGGAGTCGATTTATTTCACTGGCGCTGTTCGTTCCTTGAGGGCTTGGAGAAAATTGAGTCGTCGAAGGAAAAGGAACTCCTTGAGTTCTTGAGCAACAAACGAAGGGAGTTCAGAAAACTCCAACTCGCCGACATCTCCCTCGCGCTCCCGGATCAAACGTGAGCACCCAATGAAAGTTTCGGCTACGCGACATCGCAGTTCGTCCGCCGCTACCTCCCGGCCGTGGTGGCGTGATGCGATCATCTATCACATTCTCGTCGATCGCTTTCGGCGCGGCGGCAAATCCCCGTTGACCGGCGACCCGGCTCGGCCGGAGTTCTGCGGCGGGAATATACAGGGCGTCACCGAAAGCCTCAGCTACCTGCGCCGACTCGGCGTCAACACCCTCTGGCTCTCGCCCATCAACTGCACTGCCGGTTACCACGGATATCACGTCACGGACTTTGAGGACGTCGAGCCGCGTTTCGGCGGGATGCCGGCCTTCCTCGAACTATTGCGCGCCGCGAAACCAGATTTCAGAATCCTCCTGGACTGGGTTCCGAATCATGTTCATCGCACGCATCCCTTCTTCCTGGATGCGCAGCGCTCGACACGCAGCCGTTATCGCGACTGGTTCTACTTCAACCGCCGCGGCGGCTATCGCTGTTTCCTCGATGTCACGGAACTACCGAAACTGAACCTCGATCATCCGGAGGCCCGTCGTTACATCATCCAGTGCGCGTTGAAATGGCTGGACCTCGGCACGGACGGCTTTCGTCTCGACCACGTCCTCGGGCCGTCGCTGGATTTCTGGCGCGAATTCCAGTTCGCCATCAAGCAACGTCACCCCACAGCGTTCCTCATGGGCGAAGCCCTCTTCACCGGAGTAGGTCCGGCTCATCTCGTCACTCTCGAACTACCCCACAAACGCCGCCATTTGCAGAATGCTAAGCACGGCCGTTCGGTCGCGGCGGATGTCATGCGCGAATACGTCGGCGTCTTCGAGGGCATTTTGGACTTCGAGTTCCAGGGCCTAATGAAACGGCACGTGGCCCATGCCCGAAAGCCGCTCTCCGCTCCCGCCATTCAGCGGAAGCTCGACAAACATTACCTGAGTTTTCCGTCGGAGACCTGCCTGCCATCGTTCCTCGACAACCACGACATGGACCGCTTCCTCTTCGAAGCGCGGGACAACAAGGCACGCCTGCGACAGGCGGCGGAGATTCAGTTTCGTCAGACGCAGCCGCCCATCATCTACTACGGCACGGAGGCTGGCATGTCGCAGTCGAAGCCGTTGCAAGGTCCGTATGGGGATTTGGTCGCGCGCCAGATGATGCCGTGGAAGAACCCGGACCGCGCGATGTTTGAGTTTTACCAGAAACTCATCCGCACCCGAAAGCAGCGACAGAAGGCGATGGCGAAGAACACCGCTGACGAGTAGACGCCGTCCGTCACGGGGAATCGGGATGTGGGACGTCGTCTGACAACATCGCTGATGGCATTCCCCGAAACCTTTGCTACGCTTCGGACCGCGATGAGAAATCAATGGATCATTTCTCTGGCTCTTGCCTTCGCCGCGATGATCTCGCACGGAGCCGAAGCCGTCCGACCCGCCATCAGTTTCACCAACTTCACGCCCAACTTGCCCATCCTGCATCTGGAGGCAAAGGAACAGATTGTCTCGGAACGCAAAGTCCCCTGCTCTGTCCGGTTCACCTATCCGCCAAACACCTCCATCACCTCGACGGGAGTTCTTTCCGGCGTCGTGCGCATCCACGGCGCGAGTTCCCAGATGTATTCGAAGAAGTCCCTGGCCATCACCCTGGACCAACCGGTGCGCTGGCTGGGAATGCGAGAGAGTTCACACTGGGTGCTCAACGCCGCCTTCGTGGATCGCTCGCTCATGCGTCACAAGCTTTCCTACGACCTCTTCCGTTCACTGTCGTCGAACAGCCAGAAACGCTTCGCCGTGGCCAGCCGTTTCGTGGAGGTAAACCTAAACGGTCGTTATCGCGGCGCCTTCCTGCTGATGGAACGCGTCGATCGCGCGCTGCTCGAACTGCAACGTTTCGACAGTAATGCCACGGCGCATGCGTGCATCTACAAGGCCGAGGATCACGGCGCGGGATTCGATCGTCCGGGCCACGCAGCGTTCGAGCAGCGCGAACCCGATCCTCTCGCGCTGGCCTACTGGGGGCCGCTGGATCAATTCAGCCGGTTCGCGAGCCGGGCACCCGACGCAGACTTCTTCAACCGATCCAATGGAATCGCCTCACGGCTGGATCTCGACAACACCATTGATTTCCACCTGCTCCTCCTGCTGACGAGCAACATGGATGGCGATGACAAGAATCTCATCTTCGCCCGTAACGCACCGACGGCGGACGTGCCCAAGCCGCGCTTCTTTTTCGTCCCGTGGGATTACGACGCGACCTTCGGACGCCACTGGAACGCCACGCGCGTCGAGCCGACGGAGTGGGTTACGAACCATTTGTTTGAGCGCTTGCTGCGGGACCCGACGTATCGCGCCAAGTTCGCGGCGCGCTGGCGCACACTTCGCCAAAAGGAATTCTCCGAGCAGACCATTCACCGAATGATCGACGACAACGTGCAGACGCTCGGCGACGCCGCGAAGCGCAACGAGCTTCGCTGGCAGACGCGCACCGGGCCGTATCCCGACCAGCTGACCTTCGAGGAGGACGTGGCCGAGATCCGGGAATGGGTGACGGCGCGATTGAAGTGGCTGGATGTCGCCATCGCCCAACGCACCAGTACGACTCGATAAATTTCAAACCACCCGAACCAGACGACAACGATTCATGAATTTTCCGATGCTCATCCGAAATCGCACCAGCCACCGGAAACTGATGTCGTTTCTCACCGCACTATTGTTCGCTGCCAGCGCACACGCCGCGAACGAGCCATTGAAGTCCGGCGACACGGTTGACTTGAACGGCCGCAAGGCCACGGTCCGACGGTTGGAGACACTGCCATTTGTGGAGAGCGAGTTCACGAAGCGCTTCAAGTTTGATTCCTTCGAGAATCCAAAGCTCAAGGAACTGCGCGAACGACACGGATTGGAAGCCGTCGTCAAGCCGGGCCAGGACGAGTTCGAGCGACAGGTGCTGCTGATGGACTGGACGCATCGACAGTTCAAAAAGTTCGGTCGTCCCTCCACGAATTGCCACGGAGCACTCGCCATTCTCAGCGCGGTCGGCGAGGGGCACACGTTCTTCTGCGCGCAGTATGCGGAGGTGCTGGTGTCCACAGCGGCGAGTCTCGGCTGGGTGAATCGTTCCCTAGCACTTCGGCGCCATCAGGGTGCGAACAAAGTCGGCAGCTCGACGGAACACACGGTCACCGAGATGTGGTCGAACCAGCATCGCAAGTGGGTGATGTTCGATCCGACGAGCAACATGACGATCGAGACAAACGGCGTTCCACTGAACGCGTGGGAGATCCGGCAGGAGTGGTTTTATCGGAACGGAACGAACCTCACGTTCGTCGTCGGCAAGGAACGGAAGCGCTATCGCAAAGCGAATCTGCCGATCGTGCTGGGCAAGTTTCCAAACTTCGGCGAGCTGACCGTGGAGCCGGACGAGCTCGATAAATACGGGTTCATTGGTTACATCCCGAACACCGACCTGATGGACTCCGGTTACGACTACGCGAAGATGTTTATCACAAAGGATTCGCTGTGCGACGGCACCCAGTGGCACGTGCGGACGTTGCCCGCGAATCCCGCGAGCGAGCCCTACTTTCCCATCGGCCAGGCCGCCCTCCAACTCGTGGCGAAGGATGGCAACCTCGCGGTGAACCTCAAGACGCTCACGCCGAACTTCGCGCGGTTCGAACTGCGCATCGACCGCGGCGGCTGGGCAGAAACAGAAGACAACTTCGCGTGGGATTTACATCCGGGTCGCAATCGCCTCGAAGCACGCACGGTGAATCAATTCGGCGTGAAAGGCCCGGTCTCCACCGCGGAAGTGGATGTGAAGGAGTAGCAGAATCCAAATAATCTCCCACGCGTTCCGTCGCAGTAATCCGACCATGAAGCCATCATCTCAAACTCTGCTCCGCCTTCGCAGCGGACTCATTCGCGCCTGGCTGGTCGCACTTGCGGCATTGGCGACTCTGGCAATCACCGTCCGGTCCGCAGAGGCACCCAACTCCCGCCGCCCGGAAAGTGACGTGGAGCTAAAATACTGGTTGGAGAACATGGTCTGGCACCATCGCTACTCGCTGGAGGAGATTCGGAGCGCGACCGGACTGGAGACAAACGCGATTATCTCCGCTCTTCAACGCTTCAACATCACGGCTGCTACACGTCCAAGGCGCGAACGTTCCGCACCGTTGCTGACGCTCCCCTACCCCGGCGGACGCCATCCACGCATCGGCTTTCTAGATGGAGCCATAGATCCACAGCGCGAAACCAAGGTCAGCGTGTTCACGCCGTGGGATGACGCGAGCTACGTGGTCGTGGATGTGCCAGAAGCATTGTGGTCGAACCTTGGCCTGACTTATCTCGCGCACACGCACATCCCGACCATCTTCGACAAACAAGGTGTGAAGCTGCTCCCGCTCGAATGGAATCGTCGTAATGACGGAACGCTCTTTCTTTCGCGGCGTCTGCCGAATGGAATTAGCTACACCGCCAACATCATGCCCGGCGCCGATACCGTCCGCATGGAACTCTGGCTCACCAACGGCACGTCATCGGCCCTTTCGGATCTGCGGGTGCAGAACTGTGTGATGTTGAAGAACGCAACCGGCTTCAACGCCCTCACCAACGCGAACAAGATTTTCGCGAAACCGTTCGTCGCGGTTCGCAATGACGCGGATGACCGGTGGATCATCACCGCGTGGGAACCTTGTGATCGACCGTGGGCCAATCCGCCGGTGCCATGCCTGCACTCCGATCCGAAGTTCCCCGACTGTGCACCCGGCGAGAGCAAACGCTTGCGCGGGTGGCTTTCATTCTACGAAGGCACGAACGTCCAGGCGGAGTTCACGCGCATCCAGAAACTCGGCTGGCTGACGAATGTTGGGAAGCCATAGGCAATGAGCAGCGAAGCTTTCTCTGCAGACTGGCGGCTGCGGCTGGCGCTGATGGAAGACGTGCCGCAGCTCGAAGTGCTAATCCCGCTTTCCGCGCGAATCCTCCAGCGCGATCACTACACTGCGGCCCAAATCGAAGCTGCACTCGGACCCATCTTCGGCGTGGATCGGCAACTCATCGCGGATGGGACATACTTTGTTGCTGTTCGCGGCGGCGAGATCGTCGGTTGTGGTGGCTGGAGCCGGCGCAAATCGCTCTTCGGCGGCGATGCCGCACGCGAACATGCTGATGTCTCGCTGGAACCCGCGACTGACGCCGCTCGTGTTCGCGCCTTCTTCGTTCATCCCGACTGGGCGCGACGTGGCATCGGTCGGGCCATCATGAAGAAATGCGAGGAGGAGATTCGGGCCGCGAAGTTTCGCCGGGTCGAAATCGTCGCCACGCTCGCGGGAGAACCGCTCTACCGGCGCTTCGGATACGCCGTCAGCGAACGCTACGAAATACCGATGCGCGACGAGTTGGCCCTGCCGGTCGTCCGAATGATCAAGGCACTCTGAATTCCTGACCAACTTCAGGCCAAGTTCACATTCCCGCAGAGATGAACTTCGAGTCCGAGCTCCGCCATCGCCGCCGCCTTGATGCGCATCGCACGCTGGGCTTCCTTCGCGTTCGGCGCGTAAACCACCTGAATGTGGTTCGACTTGTGCCGCGCCATCATCTGGTCGCGTGAAATGCCATCCAGCGCAGCGTGCATGATGGGCCATTGAGGAGTGGTCTCACGCCAGCGGCGCTCCGTCTCCGCCTCGGGCAGCTTCACGACTTTCGCCACGCCGAGGTCGCAGTGCAGTTTACCGTTCATCACGAAGACGCGGCTCCAGACGATGTGACCGGGCTTGCTCACACCCTTCACGGAACCGCCGCCCAACCGGAAATACATCGCCGGCTGCCGTTCGCTGCGCGTGCCCTTGTAACCGCCGATGAAATGCGCCGGCGGCGCGGCGCCGGAGATGAGGAAGACCCAGACGTAATCATTCACGCCCGCGCCGCGGTAGTGCTGGCCCCAGCGTAAATCGTGCAGCGTGTTCTCCGGCGCGAAGCCGAGCTGGCGCCAGAGTTGGTAGGTCACCAGACCGTCGAGGCCGGCGCATTCGTCGACCTCGTTGAAGTGCGGCACCGCTTCTCCCGCGAACAGCACACGCTTCGTCGTCGCGTGTTTCACCGGCGGACGATCGACGTTGTTGAGCAGTCCCTCGACGAGATCGCTGGCGGGCGCGAGATCCTTCAATCCCTGCTGATACTGGATGCCGATCGTCGCGCAGCCGAACTCATCGGCGATGCGCACGGCGGCGATGTACATCTTGCACTGCTGCAGCGACTGCGCCTCAGTCAATTCACTCGCCTCGTCCTGGCCCCAGTCGAACCACATGCCCTTGCGCAGCAGCCACGCGAGAACTTCGCGCGCCTCGGCATCCGTCACGCGCTGCATCTCAGCGAAGAGCGAGGACTGGCTGAGGCGTTCCTTGAAGATCCCGGTGGGATGCAGCAGCTCATCCGGGATGATGGCGTTGAACATCCCCATGCAGCCTTCATCGAACACGCCCATGATCGCCTTGCGCTGACGCAGCTCGCGCGCGAAGTCGCGCCCGATCTTCTCGTCCGCCGCCGGCAGCTTGAGCAGCGCGAGATCGCGAACGTGACTCTGGTCGTGCGTAACGATTCCGGTCGAGAGCCACTGGCGAAGACCGTTCTTGAAATAGTCGTCCTTGAAGTCCTCGCTCCAGAGCGAGCTGTAGCGGATGCCCGCCTTGGTCATCGAGCCATTGAGATTCAACATGCCGACGAGCCCCGGCCAGGTGCCGCTCCAGTTCGCAACGGTGAGAATCGGCCCGCGATGCGTGAAGAGTCCGTGCAGGATGTGATGGCTGTACTGCCACACGCACTCGGCGACGATGAGCGGCGCGTTCGGGTCGAGCTGGCGGAAGACTTCCATGCCCATCTTCTGCGAGTCGATGAAGCCGTGGCCCTTCGCTTTGTCGAACGGATGCGCGCGCACGACGGTCCAGCCCTCGGCCTTGAGCGCCTTGATGAGGATCGCCTCCATCTTGGCTTGTTCAGCCCAGCATTTCTGGTTGGCCGACGTGCGAAGGTCGCCATTGGCCATGAGATAAACGTGACGCGGCTTGAGCGGTGCAGGTGCTTTCATGTGTTCTGCGGCGAAGGTTACCGAGGTGTCCGTTGCGGAAAAGATTTTTCATCCGCACCGGCGAGCTGAATTGTCCGGTCGACACCGGAGTCTGAAGTGCTAGAACGGACTGACAGCAAATGAAAATGCCTCGACTCAATCGCCGTCGATTCATCGCCGCCTCGCTCGTGACGGCAGGCTCGATCATGCTTCCCGCACCGCTGTCCGCCGCCGAAGGCTCAGCCCGCATTCGCGTTGGCTTTCTCGGCACCGGCTACTCGCACTTCAAGGAGAAGCACAAGGTCATCCTCGAATCGCCCATCTGGCATCTGATTGGTCTGTGTGAGGAAGACGACGCCGTGCGGGCGAAAGGTCCAGCGGACGCGCGCTGGATGTCCGCCAAGGAGCTCTTCGAAAACGTGGATGTCGTCATCGTGGAATCCGCCGTCGCACATCACGCGCGCGACGCGAAGCGCGCACTGCAGGCCGGCAAGCATGTGCACGTGGAGAAACCGCCCGCGGATTCACTCGAAGGCTTCGCAGAGCTCCTGAAGATCGCCGCCGAACGAAAGCTCCTCCTCCAGGTCGGCTACATGTGGCGTTACAATCCGGGCATCAACGCCGCGCTGGAGGCGGCGCGCAAAGGCTGGCTGGGCGATGTCTTCCTCGTGCGCGCGACCATGAACACGCTCGCGGGCGCCGACCAACGTCGCGACTGGGCCCGCTTTCGCGGCGGCGCGATGTTCGAGCAGGGCTGTCATTTGATCGATCCATTGGTTCGACTCCTGGGAAAGCCGGTAAAACTGACTCCGTTTCTCAAGCATTCCGCAGGAACGGATGATCTGCTGGCGGACAATACAGTCGCGGTTTTCGAGTTTCCGCGCGCGATGGGCATTATCACCAGCGCACCGTTGCAGCCGAACGCCGGGCCGCAGCGGTTCTTCGAGATCCTCGGTACGAACGGCTCCGCCAAAGTTCAACCACTGGAACAACCGGCACTGACCATCGACCTCGCAAAAGCCGCCGGGCCCTACCCCGCCGGGAAGCACGAGGTGAAGCTGCCGGTGTATCGACGCTACGTGGAAGAGTTCGATGAACTGGCCTCCGCGATCCGCGAACAGAAGGCGCTGCCGTTCTCAATCGAAGTGGAGATGAACGTGCAAGAGGCGCTGATGCGCGCGTCCGAGATGAATTGAACGCAGCGCGGCGGCGTGATGTTCGAACACCACGCCGCCCGCCGCGATAATTTTCAGCGCACCAGACGACCGCGGTAGAAGCGATTTCCCGCCGCAGGCGAAACAGGATCCAGGTAGTCAGCTGTTCCCGTGAAGTTCGTCCACGTCACCGCCGGCACCCAGTTCACAAGGTTGGTCGAGATATCGAGAGCGTAGTTACGACCCGAAATGCCAGTGACCGTCACTTGAACTGGATCACCCTCCGCCGCGCCCTGAACGGAAACCACCGGGCCGTTCGTCGCGGCCTTGAATGAGCCGAGCAACATGCCGAACACCACATCACTGCTCGGCAGGTTGCCTTGATGCAACTCCACCGACAGCAGGTTTTCGCCGGCCACCAGGTTCGTCACCGGCAAGTCGAGGATGTCAGGACTACCCTCGTTGTTCTGGTTGTTCGCGCGGACGGCATAGCCCACGCCATCTACCGGCGCATTGCCTGGAATGCGAATGCGAACCGCCTCACGACCGTTCAGATACCAAACGGCACCGTCGTCCACGAACGCGTAGATGGTCAGGGATCCGACCGAAGCGAGATCCTCGACGTGGAAATGCGTGCGTAAATAATACGTCTGAATCGCGGTGCCGCCCGGCGAGTTCGCGGTGAAAGGTGTGCTGAACGGAAACGAATAAATGTCCGGCGTGGATTCGTAACCAAACAACGCCGCGCCGCTCGCCCAACTGGAATCATCGAAGTCCGCGAACCGCCACGCGTTGCTCAGGTTCTGACCCGACGCCTCGAAGCGCCACGTGTTGGTGAAGTCGAGCAGCACATTGAACGTGTTGCTCACCAGCCCGTCATCGACAATCAGGGAGGCGTCGCGGCTGGTCACCGAACCACCGGGGTTCGTGACGCGCACCGAGTACGCGCCCTCCTGCCGGCCTTGAACATTCTCAAGGGTCAGCGTGTTCAAGGTAGCGCCGGGAATATCCGCACCATTGAAACGCCACTGGTAGGCAAACGGCCCCACTCCCACAACCTCGACGACGAAGACGCCCGTACTGTCGCGCGGCACAAAGTTGTCGGAAGGCTGCGTCGTGATTGTCGGCGGGCCGGATATCACGAGCACGGCCACCGCGCTCGTGGTCGAACCGGATGAATTGCTCGCGACCACGGTGTAATTGCCGGCGTTCGTTGCCTGCACGTTGGCGCGAGTGTAGGTGAGATTCGTCGCGCCCGGGATGGTGGTCCCGTTCAACCTCCAGTTGTAGGTCTGCGGCCCCGGGCCAGCCGTCGTCGCCGTGAACGTCGCTGTCGCACCCTGCGTCACGACGAGGCTTTGCGGCTGCGTGAGGAAGACCGGATACGGATTCGGCAACGCCATATTCAGCACGATCGTTCCAGCGTTGGCGCCAATCACGGTGCCGTTCGTGCCCAACCCATCGACGGCGATGTGATAGGTCAAACCGTTGGTAACGTTGAGCGAGACCGCGCTCACCACCGAATCGCCATTGATGTCGTCGTTGGCAGCGAGCACGGTGAGGTTCGAAACCGAGCTGCCGGTATAGATGGCGAGCAACGTGTCGAAACTGCTGCCGATCGTATCCAACCGCAAGAGACCGCTCGCAGGCGCAGTCCAGCTGATCCAACCGGAGTGATTGCCATTGCGGCTGGCGTGCCGCGGTTCGCCGGCCTCACGGGTGAAGGTGATATTCGTGCCGCGAACAATGTTCGTGAATCCCGACGTCAGCCCGCGGGCGGAGAACATGTCGCCAAAGGTGATCGGCGGACGGCCCACCGTGATCGTGACCGGCGTCGATGCCTGCACCGCGCCGCGATTATCCGTGGCCTGGGCGCGAAGCGAATAGACGCCTTCCGCAATGTCGGTCCATGCGACGCTGTACGGACTGCTGGAATCGCTGCCGAGGAAGGTTGAACCGGCGTAGAACTCAACGAGCGTCACCGAGCCGTCGGAGTCGGATGCGGTCGCGGTCACGTTTATGTTGTCGCCCGGCGAGAGGAACGATCCATCCAGCGGAGCAGTGATGCGCACGATGGGAAGCGCGTTCACGAGGAGCGCGACGGGCGCGGAGACGCCGGTGGCGCCCAGATTATCCGTGGCCACCGCCGTGATTTGGTAACTACCCGCGGCCGCGTTGGTCCAGGAAAAGGCAAACGGAGCCGTGACCGATTCGCCAATTTTGTCGGTTCCGTTGGCGAAGAACTCCACGCGCGCCACTGATCCATCCGAATCCGTCGCAGTGGCCGCGATGGTGATCACCGCCGGGAAGTTCGCGATGAATCCATTGGCCGGTTCGGTAATCGTGACGACAGGCGCCTGATTGTCGTTATCCAGAATCACCACCGTAGCGCTGGCCGGTGAACCGATGGCGTAGCCGATTCCAGAAAGCACCGTCATCGTGACTCCTTCATTCCCTTCCAGCGTCGTGTCGTCGAGCACCGTCACGGGAATCGTCACCGAACTTGAGCCGGCCGGAATCGTCATGGAGATCGGCAACGCCGCGTAGTCGGTTCCCGGCACGGCCGGACCGCTGATGGCGAGAGACACGGTCACCGCCGCATCGGTGCTACCGGTGCGGGAGAGCGTAAAGAGGCCACTGTCCGCTCCGGGCTCCGACGCCACCGCATCCGTTGCCACTACCGTGACGCTCGGCGGCAGTGCGACTCCGAGGACAGCCGGTTCACTGATCGCCGCACCAATGATATTGGTCACGCGCACCGTGAACGTGCCCGCGTGGAACAACTGCACGTTGACGAGGGTGAAGGTGGCGTTGGTCGCGCCCGGAATGTTCAAGCCCTCATACCGCCATTGATAAAACAGCGGCTCGCTGCCGATCGCGGAGACTGAGAAGTTCGCCGTCTGCCCGACGAGAAGATTTGTTCCGGCCGGTTGTGATACGATCACCGGCGGCGAGACAACGCTGAGCACCGCCACCGAGCTCGTCACCGAGCCGTAGAGATTGGTGATGACGACGCGATATCCAGCCGCGTCGCCCAACTGCACGTTCGCAATCGTGAGGGACAGATTCGTGGCCCCTGGAATGTTCGCGCCGCCCTTGCGCCATTGATACGCCAGAGGCTCAGTGCCCGCCGACAGAACCGAGAAGACGACCGTGCTGTTGGTGGTCGCCGCCTGATTCTCCGGCTGACGGAGAATCACCGGAGCCGAGCGCTGTTCGATGGTGGTGACGGCGCTCGCCGCGCCTGCCGAATTCGCCACGAGCACGGAATACGCGCCCGCATTGGTCGGCTGGAAGTTGGTGATCGGCAGCGTCGCTGAAACCGCACCCGCGATCAGCTGGCCGTTGAAGCGCCACTGGTAGGACAGCGGAGCACTACCTGTCGCAGCCACCGTCAGCGAGGCATTCGCTCCCGGAGCCAGGGCCAGCGGCGGAGTGAGGCTAGTAATCACCGGCAACGTCGCCGAAGCCGGACCTGTGACCGCGCCTGGTGTGGGAACGCCGGCGAGCCAGTTCACCGGGTCGTTGCCGTAATCAGATACGACGCGGCGTTGCAGTGAAACGCCCGCGCCATTGGTGCTGCCATCGGCGAGCGCCGGCCACGGAGCGGCGTCCGAGTAACGAACCTTGTCGACCTGAACATACGGAACGAAACCGGCATCCGGAAGACCGACGGCGATCGGCGCGTCGGGTTTGTAGAGCTCGATGTTGTCGCCGTTGTTGGCGAGGCGACCGCGCCAGGGACCGTAGATGGGAATGGCTGGACTCAACGCATACGTTGTTCGGAAGGCCGCCAGCGCCGCCGCATTCGTCACCGGATCAAAGCCCACGACCAGTGCGCGCGCGCCGGCCGCCAGTGAAGTGCGACCGGGGAATTCAAAATCCACCGCGTCCCGCAGGCGCCAGGTGTTGGTGGGAAACGCGGCATCGAACAGCGACACCGCCGTCGCGGAGATATTGTGCAATTCGACGAATTCAACCGCCTCGTTCTCGTTCGTGCCACCGGGCGTCAGCGGCGGCGGATGATACATGACCTCGCTGATGACAATCGGGCCGACGAGCGGATACGCATTCGTCGCGCCGGTTCCCGTGCGGAACTCTTCGACGTTCGACGGTGAATCTTCGCCAAACGTGCGCACACTCAGTGCCGTAAAATCCGGCCCGATGCTGGTGACATGGCGGCCGAAAGAGATCCCCTTCTCCGCCGCGCCAAATCGGGCTTCCGCGCGATACCCGGTAAGCACGCCTGGTCCAGACGCCGCCGAGAGGTAGACTTCGTCACCGTTGGCCGAGCTGAGAGAGAATGGCGCCACAGGATTGAGGAGGTTGAACTCGTTTTCGTAAAACACCACGTGCTGACCGGGTGCAAGGACGGTGTTCTCCGGAATGACAAACTTGAGCGGGTTGCCGAGTGAATCGCTGAGATACCAACCGGAGATATCCACGCTCACGCCACCGATGTTGCGGAGTTCGATCGCGTCCTCCAACGGAAGCTCCGAATGCGTGAGCACCTCGTTGATTACGATTCCATCCATGAGCCGGTAGTTGCTCCGGCCCGGAGTGGAAGTTTCGATGAACTGAACAATGGACGCGGACCCGTCCGGCAGGCGGCCCTCGGAGACGCCCTCGAACTGCGCGCCGAACGAGACGCTGTCGATGACTGTGCCATCAGCCGCGATGATGCCGAGTGATTCACCATTGGCCGAGAGACGGAAATTAACGTGGTCCGCGCCAGCTGCCGGATCATTGTCCGCTTTGAATTCGCGAAACGCTTCCGCTCCTGCGCCAATGAACGAGAGCGCCGGCAGAACGTTTTTCGTCCGATCGTTCAAATCATCGGTGACACTGATCCCCGCGAGGGAAACCGGCTGCGCTCCGCCGTTGTAAACCTCAAACCAGTCCGCGCCCGTGCCCGGGTCAGCCATCCATTCATTGATGCGCAGCGACGAGGGATTGCCGAGAGCGGCCGCGAGATTGGCCGCGCCAGGTGTCGGCAGGGCGAGACTCCAGTTCGTGCCGCCGGCCGGTACTCTCGCAATGCTCAAATTCTCGGCCTGGAGACCAAACGTCACCGCATCGAGCAGTTCGCCGCCGGCATCCGGACGGTTGAAGAAGAACACCGCATCGCCCGATGCGCTGAGTCCAAAGCCCGCGTTCAAGCTGGACGAGGCATTCGTCGTCGCCGGCACGTTCGGATCGAAGCGGACGAGGAGATAGCCGTTGGCCGCGATTACGGACCCGGCCGGGAAAACCCACCGCCGCGTGTCCTCCAGTTGATCCGTGAGGCTCATGCCCGCGAGATCCACGCTCGCATTCGAGGGATTGCGCAGCTCCACCCAGTCACTCACGGAACCGTCGAGGTTGGTGAAGGACTGGTTGTTCGCCAGAACTTCGTTGATCACGATACCGGCGGCGGAGGGCGGATTGGTTAGAATCACCGCGTCAAGCTTCATGCCGAATACAATGTCTGAACTGTTGAAACCTTGCTGATGGACCTCCACCGCGAGGACGTTGTCGCCCGGAACGAGACTCGCGAGGCTCAGACTTATCGTCTCCAGCGAAGTGGCCTCGTGGGAACCGGACGCCTGGGTGCCGAATCCAATGGTTCCGCCCGGCATGTTGAAACGTCCGGCTTCAACGCCATTGATGTGAAAAACTGCGCCGTCATCGATGGCATGAGTCGCCTGCAACGATGAGATGACCAGCCCCGCCGGCACATTGAAGTGCGTGCGGAAGTAGAAGGTAATCTTTCCTCCCGCCACCGTAAGCGGGGTGCGAATCAGCTCGGGAGTCACGCCGTTATCTTCACGCGCGAACAAGGCCACGCCTTCCGGCCAGCTCGCGTCGTTGTAGTTTGGCGCGGTCCATTCGGTGCCCAAATCGTTTCCGGATTGTTCGAAGCGCCACAGAAACGTGTCGCTCAATGGCAACAGATTCACGAGCACGGGCTCGGGCGGAGCGGGCGGCACCGGGTTGGGCGCGCCTGGCGTCGGCGGCGAAAGGGAGACGATTTTGTCGCCACCGTTCGGCGCGCGGCCTTGGGAAATCCCGGCGCGCTGCACGCCGTAGACCACGGCGTTGATCGCGCTGGCATCGGGACGCATCAATCCGATTTCGCCGATGCTGGAGGCCAGTTGAAAACCAACGTGGTCGGCCCCGAGTTCCGGAGCATTATCCGCAATGAACGCCTTGTAGCTGAAGCCAGGCAGAAAGCTGAGCGGTGTGATCTCGTGACGGAAGGGGAGGCCGACCGGAAGATCGGTCAGGAACAGCCCGCCGATTGCAACCGGCAGCGGATCAGGATTGTAGAGCTCGATGAAGTCATCAAGGAACGGTGACGCGCCGCTGGCCAGCCACTCGTTAATCTTCACAGACGAAGGATTCCCCGTCGCCGTTGCCGTGTTCGCCGCTCCAAATGTGGGAAGGCAAAGCGCCCACTCGCCATTGCCGAGGCGCCCGATCGAGCGGTCCGCGAGCTGGAATCCGAACCGGACGCTGTCGAGCACACCGCTGCCATTCGCAGCCGTGTCGAGCAGGTAGATCGATTCGCCATTCTGATCGAGGCCGAATCCAAGGTGAAGACCAGGCGAGCCGTCCGACACCGCAGCGCGGAGAACGAGGTAGCCTCCGGCTGGAATGCTTGTGCCGGCGGGGAACACGAATCGGTTCGGCGCGTTCAAGTCATCCGTGAGGCGCAACCCGGAAAGATCCACCGAGGTGGCCCGCGGATTGTGAAGTTCGATCAAGTCCGGGAAAGCACCGTTCGTGCTGACAGCGCTCACATTGCGAGCGAGCACTTCGCTGATCACGACTCCGCGCAAGCCGGACAGAACCGTCCAGGTTTGCGAGAGCGTGGCCGCACTTTCCTCCTGCCAGACGCCCGAGGAATCGCGGCCGATGACAAACACCGTGTAAGTGCCGTCCGCGAGTCCGTTGAGCGAAATGGGCGTGCCCACCGGCGTCTCCGCGCCAAAGGCACCGCCGTTCAACCGGTAGCGATAGTGTGTAATGTCGGCGCCACCAATCGTCAGCGTAGCCGTATTGAGATAGGTGACCGCCGGCGGCTCGCCGCTCACCGATGCGCGAACGAGCACGGGTTCCGGCGGAAGCTGGGCAAGCACCGCGGCGTTTCGCGCGGCGATGAAGGTTTTCATCGCCGTGATGTTTTGTGCCGGAACCCATTCACCCAGGAATTGATCAACGAGCCCGAAGATGTGATTCGTCGCAAAGGTCGTCGCGAGTAACCGACGAAACTCCGCGTGATACAGCGGCTCAAATTCGGGATGACGGAGGAAGCGGTCAATGGTGCCGACCGCCGTCGCTACATAAATGCTCTCGTTCACATTCCCGCCGGTGTCGCCCTGGCCGAAAATGGTGTCGAAGTCGTGCGGCAGGATGATGAAACGTGGGTCGGTGATTCCGCGATAGAGCCCGTAGTCGTCGCCACGGCCGGAAGCGAGCGAGGTTTCCGTGTACTCCATCAGCGAGCACATCGCGAAGTAGCGAAGCCACATCTCGACGTTCACATTGCGTCGAACGGCGGTGACATATTCCGCGTCGGAGGTGGTGGCCGGATCGAGCGCGAAGGTGAGATTGATGAGGTCCGTCCAGTCGTTGTCCGTCGCGTTCGAGTTCTTGACGTAACCGGCGCCGATGTAGGAGCTGGGATCTGTTCCAAGGTAGTTAAGAGTCGCAGAATGGTTACCGGTCGAAGCTCGATACACATTGCCATCGCCGTCATCAGGCAGGTGCTCGCCAACCAGCTCCCCGTTCGTCGCCTCGACGGCGGCATAGGATCCGAACTGGCGCAGGCCCGCATTCGCCGGGTTGGAACCATTGACCCGGAGCTGAACCGCGCGCGCATATTCGGAGGGCAATCCCGCCAGCAAGCTGACTTGACCACCGATGACCTGGGCGTGGGTGAATTGTGAATTGAGGTTGATGGCACTTTTGTTGTTCCACTTGCGATCGCCCACGATGTTCAGGCGCATGGTGGGCGGATTCTGGCCGCGACTGCCCGCGCCGCGGTACCGGAGCCCGCAGTTGTGGCGCACTTCCGTGCGACTGCCCTCCGTCGCCACGAAAGTGACGTTACGCTGCGCGTCGCTGTTCCGCGTCTGCGCCGCAAACGCTACACGATCAGACTCGGTCATGATGACCCGATACACCGGCTGCGATCCTGGATACGCCTCGTTGTCCACTTGGATGAGGGCGTTCGCGGTCTGTTGGAATTCTCCACCCACTTCGCGCGCGGCCGCGGGCCATGTCCGAACTCCGCCGGCCGGATCGGTGGCTTCGACGTAATATTCCAGCACGGTTTTGTCCCCGTGCGCCGGGATGGCTGCGCCATAAACGCGATCATTCGCGAGGGCGTCGCCATGCGCGCCATCATCGAACATCACCGCCGAAATGAAGACGTCCGGAGTCGTGGTGCTCGCATCCCGCCAGCGAAGACGAATCGTCAGACCCGATGTCTGCTCATCCACGATCCTCGCCGTGACGGTAATGGCATTCGTCGAGCCCGGCACGATGGGGAAATGAGCCACGTCGAGAACCATCGGGGCGATATCGGTCGAGGCGACGGAATTGGCGGTCCCGGGAGTGCCGCCGGACGGAACGCTCGCCGCCCAGTTCTGGCCCTGATCATTGTCGAGGGAAGCGTTGCGCAGCTCGAGGGACTTGCCCAGGCCGTCGTGTTCCGCGAACCATTCCCAGCCGCGTGAATCCACGGTCCAGCGCTGGCGCACGCCGAATTCTCCCTGCTCGTTGTAGTTCACAATATCCACGCGGGCACCGCTGGCATCTTCCAGTTCGATGTCCTCGCCGCTGTTGCTCAAGCGGCCATCCCAACCACCGACCACATTCGCGACGCCCGGATTGGCTTGGTTGAAAGCGGTAACATTCGCGGCGACAACCAGGTAACCACCGGCCGGAATCGAGACGTTGCCAAATGCGTAGTCCGCACCGCGGCTCAGCTGCCATCCGGTCAGGTTCACCGAATTGCTGCCGCGATTGTGGAGCTCGATCCATTCGTGATCATCGCGCTCTGTGACCGGGTGATACATGATCTCGTTGATCACCACGCGATCTTCGAACACCGCGTTCGTGTTCAGCGTGTAGGACCAGCTTCCGCCCGCGAGGAGATTTCGGGCACCCGACAGATCGCGAATGTTCGCGCCTGCGGCCCATGCGAGGGTCACAGCGCCATTTGCCGGTTGTGCGAAGGCGAACTCATACGGACCGGACCCGTTGCCCGTTACGCTTGCCGCGGCAACGTTGTTCACCAGCAGGTCCGAAGCATCGACGCCAGCGACCGGTTCATTGAACTGGATGGTCACGCTGGTCAGCGATCGCACGCTGGCACCGGGAGTGGGATGAATCACTGCGGTCGGAGCAAGCGCATCGGCAAGGCTGTATTGCCAGTTCGCACCGGCGGCGAAGGCATCGAAGTTCCGCGGCGGGTTCTCAAAATCCACGATGCCGTGGCGCGGGTTCCAAGCGACGAATACCACTCCATCGGCGGGTTGCGGAAAGGTGAAGGTGTAGTTCGTGCCTGCGCCGGACACCGTGGCTGCCGCACGTCCATTGATTAGCAAGTCGCCAGCTTTCACGCCCGAGACAGGTTCACTGAACGCGACCGTCAACTGGGTCAAGATCGCGACATTGCCCGGCGCGGGCGTCTTGCGCACAATCGTCGGCGGGGTGGACGGCGCCACGGTGATCTGAGCAACTGACGACGTGGTGCGAAGATTCAGCGCATCGGTGGCGACGGCGTAGAGGGCGTAAATCCCCACCGGAACGCCGCTCCACTGGACGGTGAACGGAGCACTCGTCACGATCCCAAGGCTGGTGGAGCTTTGGAAGAATTCGACGGACGCCAGATTGCCGTCGGGATCCGACGCCGAGGCGCGCAACTGAACGTTGGCGGGAGCGGTGAAGCTGGCGTTGTTGGACGGACTCACCAGCGCGACGGTTGGCGCATCGTTGTCCGTGCTGCCGACAAGGTTCAGATCGAAGCTGATATCCGAGCTGCTGCGGGAGTCCTGATGAATCTCCACCGCGAGAACATTGTTTCCGGGAAGGAGATTGGACGGATTGATCGTGCCTTCGATGAGCGCATTGCCATCGTCGTTGGCGTTCTGAGCAAAGGTGTCGAAGAACACGGAGCCATTGCCCATGTTGTTTCGGAACACTTCATTTCCATTCAGGTAGACGACGATGCCATCATCGCGAAAAACTCCAATTCGCAGCACGGTATAAATGGATGGATTGGGGACGTTGAACGAATGTCGGAAGTATGTGGTGAGGTGCTTGTTGTTGTTCACCCCGCCAAAGCTCACGACCGTCACCTCGTCATTGTCGCCGTAGCCGAGTTCCGCGGGACCACTATTCCAAAGTGAGTCTTCAAACGCCGGGGCGACCCAGGCGGTTCCCTGATCTGAACCGTCGTCGAGAAACCGCCAGACGGAGCCGAACGGCACGAAGGTATCCGTCGCAGCCTGAGCCGTGGTTGTCGCGAGGAGGACGGCGCCGATTACTGATTTAATGACCTTGAACATAAAGTGTTTGAGTAAAATCACCGGCGAATGCTCCGGAGTATTTCATTACTGAGGGAGTGGCACAGGCTGGCGCCACAGGACGCGAGGCTTCGAGCCAGGAGGCAGAATCCCGTAGAAACACGCGCTCTCCAGGCAGCCAACCAGCCACCGCGAACAAAAAACTACATGTCCGCCAAAGGGAGCACGTCATACGTCAGATACCCATGGAAAAGAGACCTTTAGAGTGCCAGAGATACACTTTCATTCAAGCCAGTAGTTCGCGACATCGCGGTGTCTCAAGACGGACTCGGGCATTGGAAGGAAGATTCCTCCGGTCGAAAACATCCGGCCCCTCCAAGAAAACGACTAAACGCTCAGGCGCTTTCACCGATATCGAGGAGGGCGTGGGGCAAAATTGTACCGGATCGGCTTTACCGGAGCCGACGGGGACCAGTCGAGTTACATGTTGAATGATGGCAAACAGCTCTCCGCAGCGAGGCGCCTGATTCGCCGCCCGAGCCTCCAGGCTTCGGCGGTGTCGCTGTGCTTCCTGCTTTGCGCGTTCCTCAGCGAATGGAACTCCTTCCAAACCGCCCGCCGGGTGCTCCGCCAGACCGTGGACGAGCAACTCGGTTCCGTGGCGCTCCTCGCCGCCCAGCGCCTCGACGCCCGACTCCATTCCACTCTCACCCAAACGAATCAACAGAACGGGCGTGACTACCTCAACGTCGTCACGCCACTCCGCGAGATGCTGAAGGTCTGCCCCGACATCAAGTATCTTTACACCGTCCGTCCCAGCCCGGAAGGCCCGCGTTTCGCGGTCGATGCCGCCCTGCCCATGGATCTGGACCAAGACGGTGTTCTGGATCAGGCGCAGCTCATGGAGCTGTATGAATCGCCGGACCCGGCGATGCTCGAAGCTCTTTCCCGGCAGACCCCGACCATTACCCACGAACCCTTCACGGACAAATGGGGGACTTTCATCTCGGCGTTTGCGCCCGTGAAAAATGCCGCGGGCGAGATGGAGTGCGTGCTAGGAGTGGACATGAAGGCCGATCACTACATCCACAAAGTCGACCAGATGAAGTCCGCGCTCCGGGTCGGAGTCAGCGGCGCGCTCCTCGGCAGCCTCGTGATCGGCATCCTGATCTTCGCGGTCCAAAACGCGCGCCACCGTTCGCTCATCGCCCTCGAACTCAACGAAGCCCGGTTCCGCCAGTTCTTCGATCTCGGGATGATGGGAATGGCCATCACCTCGCCCAGCAAAGGATGGATCGAGGTCAATCCCAGCCTGTGCAACATTCTGGGACTGACCCGCGCCGAGCTTCTGAAAAAATCCTGGGCGGAGCTGACTCATCCCGACGATCTGCCGGCAGATCTCGCCCAGTTCGACCGCGTGTTGCGCGGCGAGTCTGAAGGCTACTCACTCGAGAAACGGTTCCTCCGCCCGGATGGCACCATCGTCAACGCCGAAATCTCCGCCCGTTGCGTCCGTCGCAGCGACGGATCCATCGATCATTTTGTCGCGCTCATCGCCGACATCGGCGAACGAAAACGTTCTGAAGAGCGCCTGCTCAATTCCCTGCGCCAGAGCGAGGCAATGCTCTGGACCGTCTCCAGCGTGGCAGGAAATCCCGCGCTCGCCCGAGGCGAAGTGCCAGCACTGGCCGCCTCCATCACCGAGCTCGCGTCCGAAACCATCGGCGCGGACCGCGTCAGCGTCTGGCTCTACGACGAAGCCTGCGAGCAACTCAGATGCACCGATCTGTTCGAACGCGCCGAGCGCAATCACTCCTCCAGCCTGATTCTGCGCAAGGAGGATTTCGCCGCGGAGTTCGAAGCCCTCGAATGCGCCAAATTCGTCGATGCCCACGACGCGCTGAACGACCCGCGGACCGCTGGGTACGTCGAAGGATACCTGAAGCCCTTCGGCATCAAATCCGTGCTCGACGTCGTGATCCGCACCACCGGACGCATCCGCGGAGTCATCTGCTTCGAGCACGTCCAGGCGAAACATCACTGGGAGCCCTTCGAAATCGCCTTCGGCTGCCAGCTGGCCGACCAGATTGGAATCGCGATCTTGAACAACGAACAGCGCATGGCCTCCGAGGAACTGGTACGCGCGCGGGATGCCGCCCAGGCGGCGAGCCAGGCCAAGAGCGACTTCCTCGCCACCATGAGCCATGAGATTCGCACACCGATGAACGGAGTCATCGGCTTCACGGATCTGCTGCTCGGTACGCCGCTCAATCCGGAGCAACATACTTTCACTTCCACCATCAAAGCTTCCGCCGACTGCCTGCTTACATTGATCGATGACATCCTCGACTTCTCCAAGATCGAGGCCGGCAAACTCGTGATCGAACACGCCGCCTTCAACGCCCGGGATGTCACCACGCAGGTGCTGGAACTGCTCGCGTCAAAAGCGGACAAGCAGGATCTCGAACTGATCCTCGACTGGGCGGATTCCGTTCCCGCCGACTGGATCGGCGACACGGCGCGCTTCCGCCAGGTGCTGCTCAACCTCGTCGGTAACGCGATCAAGTTCACCCTGCAAGGACATGTCCTCGTCAAACTAAGCACGATGGAAAACGCCGGCGTCAGGGTCAAGGTCATCGATACCGGCATTGGCATCCCTGCAAACGCCCAGACCCAGTTGTTTACCAAATTCACCCAGGCCGATTCCTCGAACACCCGGAAGTTTGGTGGTACCGGACTGGGACTCGCCATTTGCAAACAACTCGTCGAACTGATGGGCGGCACCATAGGAATGGAAAGCGAGCAAGGCAAAGGATCGACATTTTGGTTCACTCATCCCCTGCCCGCCGGATCCAGTTCCACGACCAAGACCGAGTTCGCCTCCCTGCCCCGAGATGCCCGCCTGTTCGTGATCGACTCCATTCCAGCGCGACGCGAAACCTGGGCGCGACAGATCAACGCGTGGAACATGGAAGTCCACAGCCACGGCTCGTTGGAGGAAGCATTCCGTGCGCTGCCCACAACCGACGCCTCGCAATCTGGCACCGACATTTTCCTCGTGGACCTTCCTTCGCTCTCCGCGGATTACCGCGCGGTGGCCAGAATGATCCGTTCGCAGCCGCGCAAGAGACCGACGAAATTCATCCTTCTCGCCTCGTCGCGTCTTCGCGCCGAGATTGCCAATCGGGAGTCCGCCGACGAATTCGACGCGATACTTTGGAAGCCCGTCCTGCGACCTGCTCAACTGCACGACACCATCGAGGCCGCTCTCGCTGCGCCATCCACCCGCGCGCTTCCGTCCCCGTCGAATCCTCAGTCGGGGGCGCCCAACACTCCTCCGCGCGTGCTCGTCGTCGACCAGGTGAAAACCAACCAGGTGCTCGCCGATCGCTTCCTGCGCAAAGCCGGATGCCAGGTGGACCTCGCGAACAGCGCCCTCGCGGCGACCGCACTTGCCGCACAGCATCACTACGACATCGTCCTGCTCGACTGCCACCTGCCCGGGATGGGTGCCTTTGAAACCGCCGCCACGATCCGGGCGGGAGAATCCGCCGGCTCCACCGAACACCGTCCCCGTCGCACCGCCATCCTCGCACTGACCGACGAATCACCTGACAACCTTCGCCCGCGCGCTTCAGCCGCCGGCATCGATCAACTCCTCGCCCGGCCACTGAAGCCCACCGACGTACAGGAAATCCTCGCCCGCTACGCGGCGTAAGGGTTCACCAGCAAAGCCTCGTCATCGCTTGCTGATGACTCGGACTCGCCGGCTGAGGAGGCAAGAAAAGGTCAAATATTTAATTTGCGTGCACTCAACAGGCACCACAGGCTTCGGAAGGAATCTGCAAGAGGGGTGAGCTGTGGAGACAGGACCAAACATCTTAATACTGGAAACTGAGACAGGACAAGGAGCCCTGTTACTGGAAGATTTGCGAGAACGCCGCTTTCCTCTTGGCGCGGTCAATGTGAAGCCTCTGCAGCAACTCCAGCAGGCGTTGAAGGCGCACCCGCCGGACATCATCCTTGCGGACTTTGTGAGACTATCCGCCGAATCCTTCTCGCTGGTCGAGAACCTCCAGGACTCTCACCCTGAAATCCCCATCATCGTCATCACCTCGAACTGCGACCCGGGAGAATTGGTCGAGCTCTTCGAATGCGGCGCTGCCAATCACGTGCGTCGACATCAGCTCGCTGACCTCGGACCCATCATTCAATTCACTCTCGAAAACCCCGACGACCTGCTCCGCGCCCCGGCGGAAGAGGTGGTTCGCGAAATCGTTCCAGCCCGCCCATTTGGACCCCATCCGCGACGAAGCTGCGCCAGCGACAGCGTGCGCCGGGTCTGCGAGCGATGCGGTCGGATTGCCGACGTCTCGGGAGAATGGGAGCGCCTCAACGTTTACTTGCGGCTGCATCAGGAAGCGACCGTGGCGCTCGGCGTCTGCCCAAAATGCGCCCGGGAAAACGCCACCCTCTCCTCGACCTTGCGACGGTAGTCGCAAGGCTTATCGCCCCCGCATTCCGAGCACGACCGCCCGTCGTTCCCGCGAGCTACTTCCTCACCCCCTCATGCTTCAACACCACCAAGCTCATCGGAGGCAACGTCAGCGACGCTGAGTTCGGCTGATTGTGCATGCGCTGCGGTTCGGCGTGAACTCCACCCAGGTTGCCCTGGTTGCTGCCGCCGTAAGCCGACGCGTCGCTGTTCAACGCTTCCTTCCAAAAACCTGATTCCGGCAATCCTATGCGGTAACTGTGCCGCAACACCGGCGTGAGATTCAGCACCACCAGCAAGAGGCTCTTTCGATCCGAACTCTGGCGCACGAACGACAGCACGCTGTGTTCATGGTCCGAGCAATCCATCCAGTAGAAGCCTTCCATGTCGTAGTCCGTCTCCCACAACGCCGGCTCCGCCTGATAGAGGCGATTCAAGTCCTCGATGAACTTCTGCGTGCCGCGGTGGTACGGACCTTCGTTCAGCAACCACCAGTCGAGCTCCGCGTTCGCGTTCCATTCGCGGCTCTGCCCGATCTCGCCGCCCATGAAGAGCAGCTTCTTGCCGGGGAACATCCACTGGTAACCGAACAGCACGCGCAGATTCGCGAACCGCTGCCAGTCATCGCCCGGCATGCGGCCCAGCAACGACGATTTGCCATGCACCACCTCGTCATGCGAGAGCGGCAGCACGAAATTCTCGTTGTGATGATAGAGCATCGCGAACGTGAGATCGTTCTGGTGATACTTGCGATACACCGGGTCGCGCTTGAAGTAACCCAGCGTGTCGTGCATCCAGCCCATGTTCCACTTCAAGCTGAAGCCCAGTCCGCCCAGGTACGGCGGCCGCGTGACGAGTCCCCACGCCGTGGATTCTTCCGCAATCGTGACCACGCCCGGATGTTCCGTGTGGACGACGTGATTGAAGTGCCGCAAGAACTCCACCGCTTCGAGATTCTCGCGTCCGCCAAATTGATTCGGGATCCACTCCCCTTCCTTGCGCGAGTAATCGAGGTAAAGCATCGACGCCACCGCGTCCACGCGCAGGCCGTCGATGTGAAAGCGCTCGCACCAGAAGAGCGCGTTCGCCGCGAGAAAGTTCCGGACCTCATGCCGGCCAAAGTTGAAGATCAACGTGCCCCAGTCCTGGTGCGCCCCCTTGCGCGGATCCTCATGCTCGTAAAGCGCCGTGCCGTCGAAATGCGCCAGCGCCCATTCGTCGCGCGGGAAATGTGCCGGCACCCAGTCGATGATCACACCGATGCCCGCCTCGTGCAGCGCGTTCACGAGAAACTGAAACTCATCCGGCGTCCCGAACCGGTTCGTCACGCCATAGAATCCGGTGACTTGATAACCCCACGACGGATAGAACGCGTGCTCGGCGATCGGCAGAAACTCCACGTGCGTGAAACCAGTCTGCTTCAAGTAATCCACCAACGGCCCGGCCAGCTCGCGATACGACAGCGACTCAAACGCGTTCTTCTTCCGCCACGAACCGAGATGCACCTCGTAGATGCTCATCGGCGAGCGCAGCGGATTCTTCTTCGCGCGTGCTTCCATCCACTTCTTATCCGTCCATTGGAACTTCGTGTTGTCCCACACCACGGACGCCGTCTTCGGCGCCGGCTCAAACAGGAACCCGTACGGATCCGTCTTCAGCACCGGCACACCCTGCGCGTTCTTCACTTCGAACTTGTAGAGTGTTCCCTCGCCCAATCCCGGCACGAACAATTCCCACACGCCGGACGACCCGAGCAGACGCATCGTGTGATAACGGCCGTCCCAGTTATTGAACTCGCCCACCACGCTCACGCGCTGCGCATTCGGCGCCCACACCGCGAAGCTCGTTCCCGCCACGCCATCCACCGTGCGCAATTGCGCGCCCAGCTTTTCGTAAGCCCGACGGTCGTTGCCCTCGTTGAACAGATGCAGATCGGTCTCGCCCAGCGTTGGCAGGAAGGAATAGCCGTCGCGATTGCGCCGCGTGTTCCCCTGAAAATCCGTCACTACCAAATCATACGCGTACACCTTGCCCGATCCCTTCGCGACGCCTTCAAACACACCGCTCTCGTGAATGCGCTCCAGCACGATCTTGGGGCGCGACTTCTCCATCACCGCCACCACCTCGACCTTCGCGGCGTTGTGCAGGTACGCGCGCACCACCACGCCGCTGCCATCGCCCAGCGGATGCATGCCGAGGAGTTGGTGAGGATGACGATGCTGAGCCTGCACGAGGCTCTCGAGCTCTGACGGCGTAAGAATCATGCCGCACGGATGCTGCCACGCCGCAAAGCCAACGGTCACCAAAAAACAAAAACCCTACAATGGCAACGACGGCGGACTTTTCTCTTCCAATCCGCATGCGTCTGCCTAGCCTGCGCGCACATCACTTATGGCTAAGAAAATTGATTACAAATTTTGTTTTGGTCCCTGGAACATCAGCGAGGGTCAGGATCCCTACGGTCCCACCACGCGCCCGGCGCAGACCTTTGACTGGAAGCTCGCCCAGCTGAAGAAGCACGGCTTCGAGGCGATGATGTTCCACGATGACGACGCGGTGCCGGACATCGATTCCAAGAGCGAACAACAAATTCGCAAGGAAGCGAAGGAGCTGAAGAAGCGTCTCGACGGACTCGGCATCGTGGCCGAGATGGTCGCGCCCCGCCTGTGGTTCGCGCCGCAGACCATCGACGGCGCCTACACGAGCAACAACAAGAAGGATCGCCAATACGCGATCGATCGTTCCCTCCGCTGCATCGACATCGCGAACATTCTCGACACCGATCTCATTGTCCTCTGGCTCGCGCGCGAAGGCAGTTACCTCCGCGAATCGAAGGACGCCGGTCGCGCCCTCGATTACCTCGTGGAAGCGCTCGACAAGATGCTCGCGCACGACAAGCGCGCCCGCCTGTGCATCGAGCCCAAGCCGAACGAGCCGATGGATCACGCCTACGTGCCGACCATCGGCCACGCCGTCGCCGTCTCCTCGCTCACGCGCGATCCGAAACGTGTCGGTGTGCTCATCGAATCCGCGCACGCCATTCTCGCCGGACTCGATCCCGCGGACGAAATCGATTTCGCGATGAAGTTCGGCAAGCTCTGGTCGCTGCATCTCAACGACCAGAACGGATTGAAGTACGATCAGGACCGTCCCTTCGGCAACGTGAGCCTGCGCAGCGCGTTTGATCAGATTCGCGCGCTCGAACGCAACGGCTACGGTCGCAATGGCGAGTATGTGTGCTTCGACGTGCATCCCTTCCGCACCACGAAGCCGGAGCATTGGATGGATCACCTCCTGAACAGCCGCCGGACGTTCGAGCTGCTGGTGAAGAAGGTGCGTTCGTTCGACGAGAAGGCCGCCGCGAAGCTGGTGGCCGACCGGAATTATCAGGCACTCGACCAGATGGTGCTCGAACATCTGCTCGGCAAGTAACGCCGGCGCATCAGACACGCGATTGAAGTCAACCCGGGCGGATGGAATAAACCATCCGCCCGGTTTCGTTTCGGAGGCAGGCAGCCCCGGCCCCGGCTTTTGGGCATTGTATCGCGGCGCGCCGCTGTTTACTGTCCGCGCATGGCTTTTACTCAATTAGGGCTTTCTCAGCAGGTGCTCGAAGGAATCAAGGCGATGGGTTACACCGAGCCCACGCCGATTCAGCTGCGCGCGATTCCGTTGATCCTTCAAGGCAAGGACGTCATCGGCAGCGCCCAGACCGGCACCGGCAAGACCGCGGCTTTCGCGCTGCCCATTCTCACTCATCTCGGCGCCAGCACCGGCCGCACCCGCTGTCTCATTCTCGAACCCACCCGCGAACTGGCCGCGCAGGTTGAAACCGCGCTGCGCGATTTCTGCCGCTTCACGGACATCAAGGTCGCCGTGGTCTACGGCGGCGTGGGCTACGGCAAACAGAACGACGCGCTCAAGGGCGGCGCGGACATCATCGTCGCCACGCCCGGGCGTCTGCTGGATCACCTCCAGCGCGGCACCGCGCGTCTCGACGAAGTGAAGTATCTCGTGCTCGACGAAGCCGACCGGATGTTGGACATGGGCTTCCTGCCCGACGTGCGCCGCATCGTGGAACGCTGCCCGCGCGCGCGCCACACCTCGCTCTTCTCCGCCACCGTGCCGCCGCAGATCGAAACGCTCATCCAATGGGCGATGCGCACGCCGGAAACGATCGAGATCGGCCAGCGCCGTTCCCCGGCCGAGACGGTGAAGCACGTTGTGTATCCCGTCGCCGACCAGCAGAAGTCCGACCTGCTCCGCGCGTTGCTGGATCAAGTCCACTACGATTCCGTGATCATCTTCTGCCGCACGAAACATCGCGCGGACCGCATCGCCGTGCTGTTGAAGAAGAACAACCACGCGGTGGCCGTGCTGCACTCGAACCGCACGCAACGTGAACGCGAGCAGGCATTGCAAGGATTCCGGAACGGCAAATTTGAAGTGCTCGTCGCCACCGACATCGCGGCGCGCGGCCTCGACATTGCGGACGTCAGCCACGTGATCAACTACGACGTGCCGCAGCATCCGGAGGATTACGTTCACCGCATCGGCCGCACGGGTCGCGCCCAGGCCACGGGCGACGCCTTCACCATCATGGTCGCGGAAGATCGCCAGCCGATGGCCGCCATTGAGCGATTCATTGGGAAGAACATCGATCGCGTGAAGCTCGAAGGCTTCAACTACACCTACACCACGTTGTTCGACGATCCGAAGGACAAGAAGCCCGGCGGCGGTGGCGGTGGCGGGTTCCCCGGCAAAGCACGGGGCGTCCGTTTGAGCGGCGGCTATTTCTTCGGTCCCGCGCGACGGAAGAGAAGGTAGAACGTAGCGGTGAAAGCTCGCTATTGGATACTTGGCGCCCTTTTTCTCTCGGGTGGACTTCTCTGGTGGAGCATTTTCCGAAACCCGGTCAGCGCCGCGGCAGCAATCAAAGGATGCCGTCAAAACCTCGAGCGAATTCAAACGGCGAAATTGAACTGGGCACGCGACACGATGAGGTTGAGCAACTCAGTGCCAACCAAATCCGAACTGGTTGGAGAGAATCGTTACCTCGGGCGCATGCCAACTTGCCCATCAGGTGGCGAGTATTCAATTGGAGCCGTAAATGCAGCCCCTACTTGCTCCATCTCAAACCACAATGGAGCACCAGAAGTCGACTGATGAAATCTTTGTCGATAGGCCGCGCAGATTTTTTTCTCCGTGTCTTGTTTGCGACTATTCTCTTCTACAAGGCGACCGCCGACCTCCACTCCGCCCCGATCACCGTCGGCGTGATCGGCGATTTCGGCTCCGATAACATCCCCACGCGTCAGGTCGCCAAGCTCGTCAAAAGCTGGCAGCCACATTTCGTCCTCACCCTCGGCGACAACAATTATCCCGTCGGCTCCGCGGTCACCATCGACCGCCACATCGGGCAGTTCTATCACGAGTTCATCGGCGGCTACAAAGGACGCTACGGCGCGGGTGCGTTCACCAATCGCTTCTTCCCCTGCCTCGGCAACCACGATTGGGGCACGCCGAACGCCCAGCCGTATCTCGACTACTTCACGCTGCCCGGCAACGAGCGCTACTACACCTTCACGCGCGGCGCGGTGGAATTCTTCTGCCTCGATTCCGACAAGAACGAACCCGACGGCACCTCGCCCGAATCACTGCAGGGCCAGTGGCTCCAGCAACAGCTTACGAACTCCACCGCGGTGTGGAAGGTCGTTTACTTCCATCACGCGCCGCTCTCCTCCGGGGCGGTCCATGGCACGCACACCGGCGAAACGCTGCGCATGAACTGGCCGTTTCATCAGTGGGGCGCGGACGCCGTCCTCGCCGGGCACGATCACGTGTACGAACGCATACATACCAACAGGATTGTTTACTTCGTGAACGGCCTCGGCGGCGACAGCAAGGACAAGTTCCACCCCACACCTGTCGCGGGAAGCGTCGTGCGCTACAGCGCGGACTACGGCGCCATGCGCATCGACGCTTCCACGAACTACATGCTGTTCCGTTTCTTCAACCGCTACGGCACACAGCTCGACAGCCTTCGCCTCGTTCCCAAGGCGAAGGCTGACACTGCGCCGCCCGCGGGAACTCCGCTCCGTCAGGGCGCCTCGACCACGCGATAGAACTGAACTGGCTTCGCGCCGCCGAACAGCGGGAAGAAGTCGAAGACCGTCACCCGATAACTTCCCAGCGCAATGGGATTGGTGTCGCGGGTCCAAGGACCGTTGAGATCCGTCGAGCGTTCGAGGAAGTATTGCTTGTGCGGCAGCGCGCCCCACGTGAACTGGTAGCCACGCCGCGCCCGCGCGATGTTCATCACCATCAAGGGTTCCGAGCCCGCGAATCCGCACAGCTGCGCGCGCACGCCGGATGGATTGGTGCCGAAGGACGGGCCATTGCGAGTCACGAAGGTCAACGTGTTCGCCCCGGGTTGAAACCCTGACGTAATGGCAAATGCCTGCCACGACGTGAACCCTTCCCCGCCCACGGAACCAGCGGGCGTATGAATTCCCGTACTCACGCCGTTCAACAACACGTCCACGAGCGCATCGTCCGCCGCCACCCAGCCGTGGATCGCCGCGCTTCCGGGCAACAGGCCGCTCAGGTCGAAACTCGTCGTGTAGGAGGTGTCCGAATTGGGAAGGCTGTAGGTGTCCAGCGTCGGCGCGATCCAGCCCGAGGAGGCATTGTCCGCCAGCCACGGACCAATCGGAAATCCACCGGCAGACGTCGCCACGTAGGCGTCGGAGAGGATTTGCCCGAGCGGAATGATGTAGTGCGGATCCTGCACGTTGTCCGCGAGACGACGGCCCGCGTCATCCACGCCGGTGCTGAAGAGACCGGGAATGGTCGGCCGGTTCACGACGATGCGCAGATCGCGAATCCAATGATTGTCGTTCGCCCCGCCGGTGCGCGCGCCCAACACCCATTTCGGCGTGCCGATGACCTGCGGCGTGTACGGCGTCTGCACATGATCGAGCACACGCACGCCGCCGTAGATTAAGGTCAAACGCCCGTCCGACGTCAGCTGAATGCTCACGTCCCGCGAAGCCGCCCTCGCGTTTTGCGCGCCCACGGGACTTTGCGAAGGCTGGAAATACTGCTGCGCCACGATCTGCCCGCGCCATTTCACTTCGATGGCCGGACCTTCCCCGCCGCCGTTGTCCCACGTGTCAAAGTTGATCGCCAGCCCGGTGTCGAGACCTTCTTCGCCCGGCTGGTTGTAAGCGGGACTTGCCACGACCGAAGACGCGGGTACGAGATTGAAGCTGAACCCATCCGCCGGAAACGCGCCATTGCCACAGCACGTCGAGCCGAACAGCGCGGCCTTGAATGTCGCTTCAAATCCATACACCGGCGCGGCTCCGCTGAAGTTGTCGATGTAAGCGACGCCATAATCCGTGTCCGCCTTGGTGAGCTTCAGCCAGCCGCCGTCCGCGACCGCCTTGCCATAGAGGGTCATGCCCGGCGGCGCGCCGTAGACGAAGTTCGCCTCGAAGGTCGGGCGGTTCGGCACCGGACAATCGAGCCGTCCCGGCAGCAGGTGACTCGCGGGAATTGGTTCCTTCGCCTGACAGGAACTTTGCCAGAGAAGCTTCGCGGTCGCGCCGCCGCCATTCTCATACATCTCCAGCACCACGTCATGCTCCACGCCCGCCTGCAACGTAATGTCACCGTAATACTCCGTCGGCGGATGATCATTCCACGCGTCCATGATCAGGATGCCATCAATCCACAGACGAATGCCGTCATCGCTGAAGGTGAAGATGCGGTAGACGTCCGAGTAACGCGGCACGAGCTTGCCCGTCCAGCGGACGGAGAACGTGTCTGGATCGATGCCCGGAGCGGGAGCGCCTAGCGCCCATTCGAAGTTCACCGCCTCCGTCCGCGCCACGCGCGGCGCCGTGAGATCGATATTGTCGTAATACACGCCGAGCAAGCCGGTGCCGTTGGGATTCGGGAGACCGGGGTTCGGCGATACCGTGACGTTGAAACTGCACGATGCGATCTCGGAAAAATTCTCCGTCGCCCGGCACGTCACCGTCGTGACGCCCGAGCGGAGGCTGGCCCCGGACGGGGGATTGCAAAACACCGCGGCACAGCGGCGATTCTGATTCAGCGTGGGCGTCGCAAAGGTCACCACGGCCGAACAGGCGTCCAACGGCGCGTTCACCGTGATGTCGCCCGGGCAGTTGACCAACGGCGGCGGCAGCGCGGGAATCAATCCGTGCCGGCGCAGAATGTTCAGCATCGGCTCGGCGGGCAGCTGGCGCCCGAACCACGCCGCGGCAAAGTCATCAATCGTCGGACCGCGCGGCAAATCCAGTTCGCGATCCATGATCTGAATCACCTGCGTGTCGAAGCCGCCGATCTCATCGTGCGATTCGCTCCCGCCACACAGGCCGGACGGATCGAGCAAGTCCCACAACACGCCCGCCACCACGTTCTCAATCGCGTTCGGGCCGACGTTCGGCGGAACCTCGCTACAGGTAGACCATGGCGTGTCCTCCAGTTGAGAGACGGTGAAGGTCCCGAATCCTCCGGGCCGCCCGCGCAGCGCACCAAACGGAGCATTGCGCGCCGCCGCTTGCGCGAAGAACTCCGCGAAGCCCTCCATCCACGCGTGCTCCGGGGAATTGACGATCGCCCCAAAGAGGTCCTTCGCCGTGCAGCCGTCGTGCACGGTCGCGATCGGCACGAAGCTGCCGATCTGATGCTCCAGAAAATGCGCATACTCGTGAATGATGGTGAAGTCTTCCCAGATGTGGGCGCCATTGATCTCGAGCGTGGAATTGATCGGGTTGTAGAACGTGGTGAAGAACCCTGGTTGCACCGGCGCCTTCGGGAGCTGGTCCGTCTCGTTCGGGTCCCGTCGCGCGGAGACGTAGTCAAACCCGTGGCGCACCGCGTCCGCGAGACTCCAGTGCTGGGGCGTGAAGTCATCCGTGAAATCGTAGCTGAAATCCAGCACAGCGCCGGGAGAGTTGGCCGTGCGCTGAAACGCCGCGCCATCCGGCACGCCGGGCTCGGTCCAGAACGGTCCCGTCGCCAGGAACTGGTTCGGCCACACCACCGCAGCGTAATTCTCCGCCGTGATGCGCACGCCGTAAATCACGCCGGCGGTCTGGAATGAGAACGGCAGCGAGATCGAGCCGTTTCCATCCGTGACGGTATCCGCATCTTTCGCCCAGCCCCAGATGCCGAGGAAACGCGGCCGGAATCCCCACACCTCCACGCGACAGAACTGAATGGGCCGGAGCTGCACCGAGCCATCGGCGGGATTGAGGTCAGAATAACGAAACGTGCCGACAACGGTTTCGGCGGAAACCGGAACTGCCATCAGCACGGCGCCGAGAGCGACCAGCAATGTGGCCATTCCACGCCGAAGGAAACGGAACATGGTGATTGGATATCTTCTCTGCATACAAGGGATCTCCCGAATCTCTCTGTGTGTGGGCAAATGCCGGACCGAAGCTAAGCGGACGACCGGAGAGTTGGGGAATCTGGGAAGAAACGCAATAGGGAAGGTTTGATTCCCGTGGAAAGACCGCTGTGAAAGGCAATCACACCACGCCACCGAATGCTGTTCAGGCGATTGATGGCATCAAACAGATATAGCGGCCCGACAGCTCAGTTTGCGCGCCACTATCGCAGCCCACTCTCAACACAGCTCCGGCCTAATGTCAGGGGGAAGGTCAGGTCAATTGTCCCAATCGAATCTCCAATAAGGTCGTCAAGATGAGCCAAACGGTCCCGAACTCCACTGGTCAATAACCTTTTGGATGACAACCCTTCGATTCGGCGGGGAGAAAAGAAACGATTCCCTCAGCCTAGACAAAACCGCCATTTTTGGGACCGATCCAAATTTTGCGTCATGCGCAATAATCTTAAGTGCTTCCAGAAAGGTTCTACCTTCCAACTGTCCCAACACGGGACTACTCAAGGAAGTCTCGGAGTGCTTACCAATCTCAAAAACTACTTCCATCGTACACATTCCTGCTAACTGAAGTTGCCGCGAAAGGCACGAAAATGGTAACCAATCGCATCTCGCTACCAACTCCAGAATCTCCCATTCCCTGACGTTAGCAGCGTTCAAATATCTCGCTACAGCCTGAACTGCAGTACCGCATTCTTCTATCGTTCGGGGCAAGGAGTAAGTCCTGTCGAATATCAACTCTGTGTTGGCAACGCCTATCGCGTCGCGGCGCGCGGTGACAAAAGCATCTTTGATCCGTGCCGACACCGAATTAATCTCCAAAGTTCCCAAAGCGAAAGTAACGCCTCCTAAAAGCATCCCACTCATTACACCATCATTGAAAGTGTCTGCATTATCCTGAGGATACTCCAGACTGGGGGGGCCATCGCCCAGTATCGAAAGGACATTATAATCGGGGCCACCGGAGCGATCCCCAATGTAATAATCACCATCGGAGCCCCTGACAATCTGGCACGTCGAATGAGTTGTGAGTCGTTCAATTTCCGCGTTGTCGCAAATCAGTTTCAATAGATAGGCATTCAATTGTCCGCCAGCGGTCGCGGACAAAATTTCAGGCGGATTGCATGAAAGCATCCACTCATCGCTGGAGGTCCCGGAGAGACCTTCGCGCGATGATTCAAACACAGCCCGGCGCTCTGCCTTTATGGTCGTTGAAAACGCAACTGTCCCAGTGAAACTGCCCCCCGGAAATGGGTTGGAAGCCCTCAATTCATAATAGTTTGAGCCAGTCGATAGCTCAACCTCGTCTAACTCAAGCTCGAACGCAGCACTCATTGGAAACGGTCTGATCAGGGACGACTGGTCTACGACTTTTGATACCCGGGTGGGAATTGTTCGAGAGAAGTCACCGTTAAGATGGAGAGAAATTTCTCGGATGACCCCAGCCTCCCCTGGCACGATGTCACACAGCGCAGACATCACAACACCCGACACCTTAATCCGACCAAATGTTCCTCTCTCTGGAACGAAACGTAGCCGGTCGACAACAAATGTAGGGTTGATGAAGACCGGAGACGAGTGTGATTCCTGAATGAATTCACACTCCTCGGTAGACCGGGCACCAGTCACTCGAACGATCTTACAAATCACTCTTTTGGACATTTCGCAGGAAATTGAGAATCGCCATTCGTGAATTTGGTGAAGTCCAGCGTGCATCTGAATTTCAATTCCCCGCCAGCTTTGCCACTGCATCCTTCATTTCCGCGAGATGCACGTCGGCGGAGGGCACGTCGGTGACGTGGGCGATCTTGTCGTCGAGGCCGATGAGGAAGCTCGCGCGGCGGGCCATGTTCTTGCCGGGCTCGCGGCGCACGCCGAACGCGTCGGCGATCTTGCCGTCCGTGTCGGCGAGCAGCGGGAAGTTCAGGTTGTGTTTGGCGATGAATTGTTTGTGGCTCTCGGAGGAATCAAAGCTCACGCCGATAACTTCGACCCTCTGTTTCTTGAGGTCGCCCATGCGGTCGCGGAGTCCGCAGGCCTGCTTGGTGCAGCCGGGCGTTTCGTCCTTGGGATAGAAGTAGAGGAGGACGACGTGCTTGCCAAGGTGGTCGGCGAGTTTCCAGGTCTTGCCGTCCTGGTCCTTGCCTTCGATGCGCGGCGCGGCATCGCCGACTTTCGGAGTCTTGGCGGCGTCCGCTGCGGCGGCGGTGAGGGTGAGAGCGATAACGAGGGCGAGGGAGGTGAGGAGTGTTTTCATGGGATGGATTTGTTAACCACGGATGGACACAGATAGACACGGATAGGAAACATGCGGGAATAGACCGACTCGGTTGAGTGGAAATTCTTTATCCGTGTGCATCCGTGTTTATCCGTGGTTTAAAGTGTCACGATCTGACGTTCCTTCACCGAGCGCTCTTCAGCTTCGCAGACCTCGACGGACGCGAGGCCGTCCGCGGCGGTGACGACGGTCGGGGCTTTGCCGGTGCGCACGCATTCGACAAAGTGCTTCAGCTCGCCGACGTAACCGTCCGCGCCTTCGCAGGTGATGACCTTGCTCCCCTGCCCTTCCTCGGCGACACGGAGAGATTCCTTGCCGCGCGCGATGTCGTAGTCCGCCGTGGCGCGCTCGAAGTTCACGGTGTAGCTCATGTTGAAGCCGAAGCCGGGCGACATGGCCCAGGTGCCTTCCGCATGGACGATTGCGCCGGAGGCCACCTCGTATTGCGTGACGACGTGATCGATGGCGCCGGTTAACTTCGTGTAGCCGGTGGAGAAGACGCTGCGCGGTTTGCCGAAGCAGAACTGGACGAAGTCCGTGTCATGCACGTGGAGATCGAAGAGGCCGCCGCCGGATTCCGCGCCGTTGAAGAAGGTGTTCTTGCCCCAGCCCGGCGGTTCCGCCACGCGCCGAAAGCGCGCGGCGAGCACGCGTCCGTAACGCCCATCCGCAACGGCCTGCTGGAGCCACGCCCACTCGGGCCAGAAGCGCAGGCACATAGCGGGCATGAAGATGCCCTTCGACTTCGCGGCCTCGGCGACGATGGCGCGGGCCACGGCGGAGGTGCGCGCGAGCGGCTTCTCGCAGAGGACGTGTTTGCCGGCGCGCAACGCAGCGAGGGCGAGTTCCTCGTGGGCCTTGGTCGGCGCACAGATGTCGATGGCGTGAATGTCGGGATCGTTGAGCAGGTCGGCGAAATTCTTGGTGGCCTTCACGCCGGTCATGTCGAGCTTCACGGGATCGGTCGCGCCGACGTTGCCGGCGACGTTCGTGAAGTCGCCGTCGAGGTGGCGTCCGCTGGGATTGCAGAGGGCCGCGACGCGAGCGCCTTCGACCTGGCGGTAGGCGCGGATGTGTGTGGCGGCCATGAAACCAAGGCCGACGATGCCGATGTTGATGGGTTGTGACATGGGAAAGGTTTTAGTTGTGGGTCACGGAGTTTGAGTTGGCCCGCCCTCACCCCGGCCCTCTTTCACAGGCTTTGTCTTGCCTAGAACTTTACGGAGACGAGGGAGTGAATCCCAACGGGATTCCGGCTCGAAGCCCAAGGTTGCGAGCTGCGAGCTACCTTGGGTCAACGATGTGGAAGCGGACTCAACCCCAACGGGGTTGCGGCGGCGGCGCCAGGAGGGCACAACCCCGTTGGGGTTGGAACCAAAACTTAAACCGCACCCAGGGTAGCCTCGCGGACTCGGCAACCCTGGGCTGGAGGACGGAATCCCTTTGGGATTCGCCGAACAAGCGCGGTGAGAGAGCCGCCAAGCACTACGTCGTGAGTCGCGTTCCCTCTCCCGGGGGAGAGGGCTAGGGTGAGGGTGGGTGTTCATCAAACTAAGACAGGCTTGAGGTTGCACCGCACGATTACCGGCGTTCTCACCATCAAGTCTTTCACGGTCGTGACTCGGTTGTGGTGGTCTGGTTGGTGGACGGGGGTGCAATCGGAGTGACACTCGGCGAGCATCGCTTACCCATCATGCATCCTGAAAGCACGGTGGGAATCAAAGCAACCAACGCCGACCAACCTGCCAGCCTAAGGAACGGAAACCAACGTCGAAGCCGAGCCAAGAGCGAAAAGTCTGCAACCTCACCATCGCTACGCAGAGAATAAAAAACGCATTCCCGCATGTTCTCGGGCCGCGCGAGCGTGTCACGCTCAACTCGGCTCATCGCTGACACATTGTGAACATATCTCTTACAGTGCTCGCAGAATCGGAGCTTATCATCGCCGCGCATCTTTTCCCAGTCCGCAGCGCAGCGCTGTTTAATCGTCCAAGGTGAGGTTTCCAAGTTCATCGAGGCGCCGAATGACACCTGCCTAATTCCCCAGCGCCTCCACCATCTTCCTCGCCGTAACGATATCCACCACGCGCTGCGTTCCCGCTTCGCGCTCGATGCAGCAGTGGCCAGTGAAACCAATCTCGCGCAGCACAGCGAAGAATTGTTTCCAATCCACCTGGCCGGTGCCGCTCGGGACTTCCTCGCCCCACGTGCCGGGCGTCTGGGTGCGGTTGGCGTCCTTGATGTGGCATTGCTTCACCCACGAGGCGAGCGTGCGCAGCGCGGCGATGGGATTGCCCTTGCCGTAGAGAATCATGTTCGCGGGATCGAAGTTCACGCCCACGTTCACGCGGCCGAGCTTTTCGAGGAAGAGCTTGAGCGTGTCCGCCTCCTCCTGGCCGGTCTCGAACGCGAGATCGATGCCCTTCGCCGCGAAAACGTCCGCGACGAGACGGATGCGATGCTGGAGCTTCTCGAACTCCGGATCGCTTTCCTCGTGCGGCAGGAAGCCGGCGTGAAAGGTGACAAGCTTGAGGCCGAGCTGGTGCGCAAGCTCGGCGGTGGCCTGGGCGTTCTCCCAGTTCTCATCCCACGTATCATCGGGCACGAGGCCGCCGGTGCGATGGATGGATTCGAGCGAGGTGTAATCCTCGCCCACGGTGCCGAACATGCCGGAGACGATGGTGATGCCGGCTTGTTGGAAGAGCGCGGCGGTCTCGCCCCAGACGGCGGGATTCTCGCGCAACGGATCGAGCGCGAGCTGCACGCGGCTGAGGCCGATGGCGCGGAGGTGTTCGATGAGTTGTTGCGGGCTGGTCGGCTGAAGCGACCAACTGCAAACGGCGAGACGATCTTTGAACGACGTGGTCATGGGAGCCTTGGACTTACTTCCCGTGACGGAGCTTCACGCCTTTCAAGCGCTCGACGAAATCAACGAAGCCTTCAGCCTGGGACTTGAGGCGCTTCGAGATGTCGGCGTCCTTCAACTGGCCGGCGTCATCGAGCAGGTTGCCGATGCCGGGCAGGAAGACGCGCTCGGGATAGAGGAAGGCATTGCGGTAGCCGAAAATCATCTGGAGCTGCTCGACCGGACGCAGCGCGCCCCAGATGCCGGCCGCCACGCCGACGAAGCAGACAGGGCGACGCTCGAAGCTCTCGGGGAACTTGAGCATGTCGATGAAATACTTCAGCACGCCGGGCACGCTCCCGTTGTATTCCGGCGTCACGATGATCAAGCCCTCGGCTTGCAGGATTCCGTCACTGAAGGGTTTGAACGCGGCGGGTTTTTCGTCGTAGGAATCCGGCGAGAAAATCCCGGGCGGCAGGTGCGCAAGATCGAGCACGCGCAACGGCACTCCAATGGAGGCGTAGATCTCTTCGATGTGTTTGGCGACCTTGCGGGTATTGCTCCCGGGACGGTTGGTTCCGACGACGAGCGTAATCATGGGCGGAGGATGCGCAGCGGGCGACGGGCGATCAAGTCCCGAAAGGTAACATCATCCCCAATTGCCCGTCAGCGGCCGAACCAGCCAAGATCCTCCCGGCGCGCGTAATACATCAGGCCGAGCATGCGCATCTGGACGATGAGGAAGTAGAGCCCGAACGCGGACGCCACGAAGGTGGGCAGGAACGGAATGTCCAGCAGGCCGGCGACATATTCGCCGCCTAGCTGTAGACCGAAGATGATGGCCATCAGCACCAGCACCGTCGCGTATTCCTTGGCCGCCCGAAACATCGCCGGCACGACGACCAGCGGGTTCATCGCGCCAATCGTATCGAACATCGACACCGCGAGAATCGACATCGGATAATACGCCGCGCCGCCCAAGAGCACCGCGCCAAAGACAATTCCCCGCCAGAGCTCCACACCCTGCGGAGCCAACAGGTCGATTCGCCAGATGATGGCGAGAATGAACGCCGGCGCGAAGCAGACGATCGTGATGAGCAGGATCTGGAAGAACGGCTGGACAATGTCCTGATAAAAGTCGGTGACGATCGACCAGTTCGCCCACTCGTCCGTTCCCTGGGCGGCGGTCTGCACCAGGCGCTGCATGAAGCTGAACACGTAGCCCCAGTACACGACTTGCAGTCCGACAGCGAACAGCCCGCCATACCGGCTTAACAGATCGAGAATGCCGAGAAAGACCGCGCCACAAACCAGAAAGGTCACCCCGCCACCTTTGAACGGAAACATGAACATTCCCGGCAAGGCGGCGAAGAAATCCGAGTAACGATCCGGCGGCGCGATCAACGCCACGTTCAGCGCGACACATTCAGTGCTGCACTTGCGACAGAAGATTCCGGTGCGACTCCCACCCGGACGGCGGGAGACACAGAGGTCGCAAAAGCTCTTCTGGCATTGGGGACATAGGTAACGCGCCGGGGAATCCGGATGAAACCGGCATGGCGCGGGAGCTTCGACCGTTTCGGAATACTCGTCGGGTATGTAGGACGCCGCGGTGGAAGACGGCGGCGGCTCGGCAGCAGCAACGTTCACCCGCAACACACCCCGCGAGGGCGCTTTCGGCGGATCGCCAATCACATCCACCTCGATGTTCCCGAATCGCAATCGCTGGCCGGGCTTCACCGTGGCTTCCGAAATCGGTTCACCCTCGAGAAACGTTCCGTTGGTGGAGCCGAGGTCCTTGACGACAATCGACTCGCCGCTGGCCACGATCTGACAGTGCGTGCCGGAGACAGAGTCATCGGGAATCGCCACGCCACACGATGGACTGCGGCCGAGCGTCAGGGAGCCTTGCGGCAAGGGAACGACGCGTTCCTCGGAGGTGCCGGGATTGAGGAGTAGTCGTGGCATGAGGTTCGTGCTTGGCTCGCTGTTTCGTGTGAACCTAGACTACAAACGACCGGAACAGAATGTCGAGTGCCGGATGGAAACTTCTCCCTTTTGCGGTTTACCCGACGGGAGCCTTGGCGTTACGTTCGGCCCATGAAAACGAATCTGTCGGGGAGAACCACCGCACTGGCTTTGATTTCCATCTCCTGCGTCGCGACGGCGACCGCACAGGAAGTAAACCTGAAATGGCTCGGCAAAGACGCATCAAAGGACCTTGGTGGCTACATGCCGCAGCGATTGAAGCTGTCGTCGACCAAACCGGAATCGGTGAAAAAGTCGCCGGACGGATTGACCGCCCCGCTCTACGGAGAAATGAAGATCGGCCCGAGGGAATCCCAGTCCATCTGTCTCGTCGTTCTGGATGAACCGGCAGGCAAACCTTCCCGCCTGTTCATCGACTCGAATCTGAATGGCGATCTCACCGATGACGCCGCGGCGAACTGGGGCGACAAGAAGATGCCCGGACGCGGCGGCACAGAAGTCACCATCTACCTCGGCGACGCCGACGTGAAATTCCCCTTCGCTTCCGGCGCGCAGACCGGGCGGATCAGCCTGTATCGCTTCGACAAGAACGATACCTCGCGCGCGCCGTTGATGGACTCGATTTTCTATTACCGGGATTACGCGTTGAAAGGCGAGGTCAAGCTGGCCGACAAAAGCTATCCCGCCATGCTCGTGGACGAACTGGCGACGGGAGATTTCCGCGGCAAGGACGGCGCCCAGTCCGGCGCGCGGTTCCTGATCGATGCCAATGCGGACGGAAAGTTCGACGGCCGTCGCGAGAGCTTCGACGTGAAGAAGGCGTTCAACGTCGGCGGCACGACGTGGGAACTCGCCGACTTGAAAGCCGATGGCTCCTTCAAGATCGTGAAATCTTCGCAGACGGTGGAAGAGATCAAGCCGGCGCCCAACCTCTCGGTCGGCGCAAAGGCAATTCCGTTCACCGCGAAACTGACCGACGGCAAGACAGTGAAGTTCCCGGATGACTACAAAGGCAAGGTGGTGATGCTCGACTTCTGGGCGACGTGGTGCGGCCCGTGCATCGCCGAGCTGCCAAACGTGATCGAGAACTATACCAAGTATCACGACAAAGGCTTCGAGATCCTCGGCATCAGCTTCGACAAGGAAAACTTCGCGGAGAAGCTCGCCAAGTTCACGCAGGAGAAGAAAATGCCGTGGCCGCAGGTGTATGACGGCAAATTCTGGTCCACCGAGATTGGTCAGCTGTATCAGGTGGAAGGCATTCCCTTCATGCTCGTCGTCGATGGTGACACCGGGGAAATCCTCGCGTCCAACATCCGGGGCGAAGAACTCGGCAAGGCGCTCGAAAAAGCCGTCGCAAAAAAGAAGGCGGCCAAGTAACACCGCCGCGGAGCAGGCTGACGCGACGTAATTGCCTCGCGTCGGTTTCCCGCTAGCCTCGCCGCATGTCAACGACACCGCTCCACGTTCTCGCCGTTTCCGGCAGCCCGAACCGATCCTCCGCTACGCGCGCGGTGATCCAGAACATCGCCGATCAGCTCGCCGCCGCCGGCGTGCAGGTGGATTTGCTGGACCTCGCCGAGGAACCGCTCCCGTTATTCAACCCGGAAGTCTCGCACCAGAGCGTAACCTTCCCGAAGTTGAAGTCCCGCGTGGACGCGGCGGACGTGCTTCTGCTCGGCACGCCGGATTATCACGGCAGCTTCACGAGCACGTTGAAGAACTTCCTGGATCATTTCTGGCAGGAGTTCGCGGGGAAAACCTTCGCCACCGTCGTCGCCTCCTACGACAAGGGCCTGACCGCGACCGATCAACTGCGCACCGTCGCCCGTCAGTGCTACGCGTGGTCGATGCCCTACGCCGTGACGTTCGCTGACAAGGCCGATGTGAAGGACGGGCAGATCATCAGCGACACCTTCCGCCAGCGCGTGGAGATGTTCGCCCGCGACATCCGCGTTTACGGAACCGTGCTCGCGCAACAACGCCGGGCGGATCTCGAAGGCACGGACGCCAGCTTCCTCGCGCGCCTGCGCAAGAAGTAATTCGCCAGCCGCCTCGCCATGAAACGCTGGGCCATCATCACCGTCACGCTCTACGCCCTGCTGCTGTTGCTCATCACGGCGCCAGCGATGGTGCTGGGCTGGATGCGTTGGGCCACCTCCCCGGAAGGAAAAGGTTCACTCGTTTTCGGCGCGGACCTCCGGCAGGCGCTCGACGTGATGCAACACTGGGGCTACTGGCTCTGGCTGGCCGTATTCGTCAGCGCGCAGGCGCTGCTGCTGGTCGTTCCGGTGCAAGTCGCGGAACGTAGGCCCGTCGGGCGAAGGCATCTGCTCATCCCGGTGATCATCGGCTCCTTCCTGCTCGGAACGATGTTCGTCAGCGGCGTCTTCGCGATCGTCGCCGCGTTTTTCGGGGATCACCTCGATCAGCTTCTCGAACCTCCCGTCCGCGCCACGCAGGAGATTATCCAGTTGATTCCCGGACTGGCGTCCACGCTGGCGCGATGGGGCGTGATGCCGGACGAACCGCAGCTGATCATTCTGCAACTGCTCGGGCTGGTGGCGCTCTTCTGGCTGGTGTGGGGACTGATCTTCCATCACTTCGCGAAAGCGGACGAGCCGGAGACACTGGTGCAGCGCACCACGCGTTGGCTCATTCGCGGGAGCATTCTCGAACTGCTCGTCGCCGTGCCCAGCCACATCGTGATCCGACAACGGGAGGATTGTTGCGCGCCCATGTTTTCGTTCTGGGGCATCGTCACCGGAATCTCCGTGATGCTGATGTCGTTCGGACCCGGCGTGATGTTTCTGTTCGCCAAACGCATCCGCCAAAAGCGCCCTCGCGATCCCGTGCCACCCGCCCCAACGGGCCGCTGAGTGATTGCACGAAACGTCCACCCGAAGTAACCTCGTCGCGTGTCGGATATCACCCTCCTGCTCGATTCAGTGGCCCGCGGCGACGCCCGCGCGGCGGAGGATTTGTTGCCCATCGTTTACGGAGAATTGCGCCGGCTGGCCGCGCACAAGATGTCGGGTGAATCCGCCGGCCACACCCTGCAAGCCACCGCCCTCGTTCACGAAGCCTGGCTGCGCATGGTCGGCTCCGAGCAGCAACAGTGGCAGAACCGTTCCCACTTTTTCGCCGCCGCCGCCGAGTCGATGCGCCGCATCCTCGTAGAGCACGCCCGCCGCAAGCAAAGTCTCAAACGCGGAGGCGGCGTCGGGCACGACGAACTGGACGAATCCGCCATCGTTCTCACCGCGCCACCCGATGAACTGCTCGCCGTCCACGAAGCGCTCGACCAGCTGGCCCAGCAGGATTCCCAGGCGGCGCAATTGGTCAAACTGCGCTATTTCGTCGGCATGACGATGGAGGAAGCCGCGTCAGCCATGAACCTGCCCAAGCGCACGGCGGAGAATCTCTGGACTTACGCCCGGGTCTGGCTGCACCGGAAGATTTCCAAGGAACGCTAAAAGACCTCTGGTTAAAGCCGGTTCCGAAAGCGAAGCTGGGCTGCTACCCGCTACCCCGTATCCCACCAGAATCAAGCCAGTTGCCCTCCTCATCCCCATCATTTCCAACTCAAAAGATTTTTTGCGGAGTTTGACCCTGTCTTGCGCATTTAAGAGGGAAGACGCTCTAGATCACATGGCTACAATCGGTCTTTTGTCAGAAGATGGGCTGGGTTACCGCAACAGCTGGGTTTCCAGCTGCCCGGTCGAAACGCATCGGCGCGTGGCGCCACCAGCCCCTCCCGCGGCCACCCCGTTTTCTGATGACGCTGACTGGGTTTGGCGGGTCCGTCAGGGCGACCAGGAGGCGGCCAGCGACTTATTCCAACGTCTTCATCCGACAGTCATTGGAATTGTACGTGGGCACCTGCCACGGCGCACGTTGGAGGAAGATCTCGTCCAAGCCGTCTTTACCAAGGTTTTTACCAAGCTGGAGCAATTCTCCGGGCTCGTGCCGCTGGAACACTGGGTGTCCCGGATCGCCGTCAACACCTGCATCAACCAGCTGAAGCACGAGAAAGTGCGGCCGGAACTGCGCCTCAGCGATCTCAGCGAGGAACAGGAAGCAGTCGTGCAGCAGATGGCCATCAGCGAAAGCGAACAGCACGACGATCAAACCGGTTACAACTGCGAGCTCGTCGATGATTTGCTCGCGCGCCTGCGGCCCGAAGAACGCCTCGTCCTCACTCTCCTCCACCTCGAAGAAATCAGCGCCGAAGAAATCAGCCGCCGCACCGGCTGGTCGATTTCGTGCGTGAAAGTCCGCGCGTTCCGGGCTCGCGCCAAAATGCGCAAGCTTTGGGACAAGCTCTATCCTTCCGGACCGTACTGACGCCTGCGCCGTGTGTTTTGAGGGGGACGGAATCACGCTGAGTTGATCCCTTCCCAGGATCATCTGTTTTCCTCACCGCAAGCCGCTGCATCTTTGTAGCGGACATCCCCGCTGAATCTCGCTTCTATAAGCAGAGCTCCATGAGCACTCCATCCAACCCAACCGGCGGCACCAACGAGCGGGATATTTTTCTCGGCGCGCTGGACAAGACGCCGGCGGAACGCGTTCCGTATCTCGATGCCGCGTGCGGCAACGATCGCGAACTGCGCCAGCGAGTCGAAGATCTCCTCAGCGAACAGGATGCCCTCGGTGGTTTTCTCGAATCCCCTGCCCTGACCGGCCCCACCGGAACCCGCGCCATCTCTCAAGGCCCGCACGGCACCCAGCTCACCGCCGTTGTCACCGAACGGCCCGGCGACAAGATCGGGCGCTACAAACTGCTCCAAGTGATCGGCGAAGGCGGTTGCGGCGTGGTCTACATGGCCGAGCAGGAGGAACCCGTCCGCCGCCGCGTCGCGCTCAAGGTCATCAAGCTCGGCATGGACACCAAGAGCGTCATCGCCCGCTTCGAGGCCGAACGACAGGCGCTCGCGATGATGGACCACTCGAACATCGCCCGCGTGTTCGATGCCGGCGCGACGTCCACCGGCCGGCCGTTCTTCGTCATGGAACTGGTGCGCGGCGTGCGCATCACTGATTACTGCGATCAAAACAACCTCAAGAACGACGAACGTCTCACTCTCTTCACCCAGGTTTGCCAGGCGATTCAGCACGCGCATCAGAAGGGCATCATCCATCGCGACATCAAGCCATCGAACATCCTCGTTACGCTCCACGACGGCGTGCCGGTGCCGAAGGTGATCGACTTCGGCATCGCGAAAGCCACTGAGCAACGACTTACCGAGAAGACGTTGTTCACCGAATTTCAATCGTTCATCGGCACGCCCGCCTACACCAGCCCGGAACAGGCGGAGATGAGCGGACTCGACATCGACACGCGCAGCGACATCTATTCGCTCGGCGTCCTGCTTTACGAATTGCTGACTGGTCGCACGCCGTTCGATCCCGAGAAGCTCGTCCGCTCCGGCCTCGACGAAATGCGCCGCATCATTCGTGAGGAGGAACCGATTCGGCCCTCCACGCGGATCGGCTCGCTGAACATGAGCGACGCCACCGCGTTGAGCCAGACGCGGCAATCCAAACTGCCCTTGCTCATGCAGGCGGTGCGCGGAGACCTCGACTGGATCGTGATGCGGTGCCTCGAAAAAGATCGAACGCGCCGCTACGCAACCTCGAACGATCTCGCGCAAGACATCCAGCGGTATCTCACCAACGAACCGGTGCTCGCACGTCCGCCGAGCAATGTCTATCGCCTCCAGAAGATGCTGCGCCGAAACCGGGGTGCCTTCGCCGCCGCCGCCGCGATTGCCATCACGCTCCTCACGGGCGCGACATTGAGTACCTGGCTTGCCATTCGCGCGACCAACGCCGAACAAGTCGCCCTCGGTTCCCAGAAACTGGAAGCCAACCTGCGCCGCCAGGCCGAGGCCGACAAAGCCCTCGCCCGCCTGAACGAATACGTCGCGGACATCAACCTCGCCCAGCAATCCCTCGACGACGGCAACTACGGTCGCGCCGTGCAATTGCTCGACAAACATCAGGCCGTGCCCGGCGAGACGGATCTGCGCGGATTCGAGTGGCGCTATCTGTGGCAACGCAGCCGTGGCGACGCTCATGTCACCATCGCCAAACTCGACGCGCCCGTCACAACGCTCGCCGCTTCGCCCGACGGGGAATGGATCGCCGTCGCCTCCATGCCGTCGCTCCGCGATCGGTTCACGCAAAGATCAGGCCCGCCCACGAACGACTGGCTCTTCTCGGTCTACAACTTGCGCACGCGCTCCCTCGTCACGAACATCGCGCGCAACGCGTTTCCTCCACCGATGCCGCCGGGCAACAACGGACGGCCATCGCAGCGCCTAGGCGGCCCTGATCACACGGTCTCACTTGTGTTCCTGCCGAACGCACCGCGCCTGCTCACGGCCGGCTCATCGACGATTCGCATCTGGGACACCAAGACATGGAGTGAAGTCGGTTCCCTGACCAACGGCGGCCCCATCGCCCTCTCCGCCGACGGAAGCCGACTCGCCACCGCGACCCGCAGCGGCATCCGCATTTGGGACACCGCGCGATGGGAACCGATCCAGCAGGTCGATTCGGTCTACGGCCCGTTCGCACTCTCGACTGACGGCAGACGGCTCGTCGCAGAAACAACGACAGGCTTTCAAGTCTTCGCGCTCGGCAGCGCAAATCCGGCCGTGACGCTGATTGATTCCACGAATCTCTTCTCCCGCCCCGGGCCTTCCACGAACCAGCCGGTGCGTCCACCTCGTAGCAATCGCGACGAACATCTCGTCGCCTTCTCGCCCGACGGCCGCAGCGTGGTGGCCGCGCGCAACAATCTCTCGCGACGCGGCGTCTTCGTGCTGAGCGTCTGGAACGCCGAAACCGGCGAGGAAATCGGCAGCATGCCCGCTGATCCGGAACACGTGGAACACGCCAGCGCGATCACCAGCCTGGCCTTCTCGCCGGATGGACGCACCCTCGCCAGCGTGAGCAAGGATTACTCGGTGCGCCTGTGGGACATGCCCCAAATGCAACGGCGCAGCACGTTGCACGGACATTTGAACGAGGTGCTCGCGGTCACCATCCTTCCCGACGGCCAATCACTCGTCACCGCGTCGAAGGATGGGGACATCAAGCTCTGGTCGACCGGTTCCTCCCGGCGCGACGACGCGGAGGTCATCGTCGGCATCCGCCATCCGCAGGCGATCTCCAGAAACGGCACCTCTCTCGCCGCCTTGACCCGTGACAGTAGCACGCTGGTCTTTCACAACCTGCAAACCGGCGAGAACGAGCGTGACGTGGAAATGAACTCCCGCGAGGAGCGCCGCAACCGGTTTCCCCGTTTCGGCCCGCACCGCGCAGCGTCCCAGTTCCTCAGCGACGACCTGCGCAAGATGATGCTGGCAGGGGAGGACGGCACCGTCCGCATCATCGACACCCAAACTTCAGAAACGCAGATCATCGATGATCCGGAAGGGCCGATGGAACCTGTCGCGCTGGCCCCGAATGGCGAGTCGATGGTGACGCGCACCCTCAATCGCCGGAAAACCATCCTGCGCAGCTGGGATCTGAAAGCCGGCACCAATCGCGTATGGAAAGCTGAAGCTCTCCGCGTGTGGTATTCGCCGGACAGCCGCGTCATCGCCACCACGAGCTGGGGAAACACCGTCCAGCTCTGGGATGCTGCGACGCTCAATCCCACCGTTCAACTCAACTCCGACGAGGCATTGGCCACCATGAGCTTCTTCGGGCAGGCCGTGTCGTTCTCCGCTGACAGCCAGCGCATCGCCGCCGCGTATGAGGACGATTCCATCCGTATCTGGGATGTCGCCACCGGGAAACTCCAAGGCGTTTGCACCGGACACAAACAAAGCATCGTCTCCATCGCGTTCGCCCCGGACGGCAAAACGCTCGCCTCCGCCAGCGATGACAGCACGGTGAAGCTTTGGAATGTCGCTACACAACAGGAAGTGCTGAACCTTCGCCACCTTGGCACGACGTTGAGCGGACTGCTCTTCTCGCCGGACGGCAACCTCCTCCTCGGCGGCAGCGGCGCGCTCGGTCCCAGCGGCGGACTGCGTGTTTACCGGGCGGCTTCCTTCGCTGAAACGGACAAACCCCAGCTGCTGACCTCACCGAAGGACTAAGCCAGCCCTCGCGAGCCTTAGTGCCCGCGAAACACGGATGACGTTCCTCTCGCGAACGGGCCAGACCCATTCGCGATCATCCGTAACTCTACAGGCGAAACTCAGCGCATCCCGGGATTGCATTTCAACCCATTGCTCCAGTAGCGTTTCGCCCACCAACCACCCGGTGAACAGACCCGCCGGGACGACGGTGATGGCGGGCAACGGCCAGAACCTTTTTCTTGCAGCAACTGGAAGGACAACGAACTCAGTGCGGGCAGGATTCCCTGCGTTCATTTGAAGGGCGTGTTCTCCGGAAAATCAGAATGTTCAACCGTAGACATGAGGCGAGCGGCATCGCCAACTGATAGAATGGATACCTCCATTTTTCGGCAGACCCGCCCGCGGAAACTACCCTGGACGGAACGATGGCCGTATCCGATGGTCATTCTCTCCTCCACCTTCGCGTTTGGGCTCACCCTGCTCCTCTATCCCTATCTGGAATACGCCCCTCGATTTCTACTCTACTGCGCCGTACTGGCCTGCAGTCGTTTGTGCGGAGCCAGGCCGGGTATCGCCGCCGCGTTGCTGACCACGGCTTTCTCGTCCGTGCTCGTCGGCCCGGGCACGACGGATCAGGCGAACTGGATTGAAGGGTGGACTGAGCTGGGCGGTTACCTGGTGGCCTCGCTTCTCACCGTGGGCGTCATCTCGCAACTGCGCAATCGCGAGCAGATTCTTCGCGAAAAGGACAAACAGCTGAATGACTTCATGGAGAACGCCACCGTCGGGCTCCAGTGGATGTCGCTCAGCGGCACCATCCTGTGGACCAATCGCGCGACCCGCGAGATTCTCGGCTGCACGAGCGCCGGCAGCTGTCGCGGCCGGAAGTTCCAGGAGTTCTGCGCGAATGAAACCGACGCCGCGGAACTGTTTCGCCGGCTGGCCGCGCATGAACGCCTGAAGAACCACGAGATCTTGCTGCGTGCCGATGATGGCGTCCGCCGACTCGTCTTGATCGATGCCAACGCCCTGTGGCACGAGGACCAGTTTGTCCACGCGCGATGTTTCATTCGCGACATCACTGCGCGACGCACCGCCGAGGACGCCCTGGCCGCCGAGCGGAACCTGCTGCGGACCTTGATCGATGCGGTGCCGGACGCCATTTACACCAAGGACTCGCAGAGCAAATTCCTCATCTCGAACACCGCCAACGCCCGCCTGCTGGGCGTGAAAGATCCTGAGGAAATCCTCAACCGCTCGGTCAACGAACTCTGCCCGAGGGAAATTGCCGAACGATTCATCGAGGACGATCAAGCGGTGCTCGAAAAAGGTCGAACAATTGTCGATCGGGAGGAGCTCTTCGTGGCGACGGACGGACGCGAGCGAACCCTGCTCACCACCAAACTGCCGCTGCGGGACGCCAGCGGCGCCATCACCGGCCTCGTGGGAATCAGCAAGGACATCACCGATCGCAAGCAGGCCGACGCCGCGGTGCGGGAGAGCGAGGAACGCTTCCGCGTGCTGTTCGAACATTCGCCGGAAACCATCCTGATTCTCGATCCCGCCAGCACGCGGCACACGCTGGAAATCGTGGACTGCAACGACGTCGCCTGCCGCCATCACGGCTACACCCGGGACGAACTGCGTGGACAGTCCTTCAGCACCATCGACTTTGCGGCGCGCTCGAAGGCCCGCGCGGAGGAATTCCTTCAGCGAGTCCGGACCGAGGGCGTCGTGATGCTGGAAGCGCTCCATCGCCACAAGGATGGCCATACGTTTCTCATGGAAGTCTGGGCCTCGTTCATCACCGTGAGCCGCCGCGAACTTCTCCTCTGCATGGCGCGCGACATCTCCGAACGCAAAAAGGCGGAGGCGGCCATCCGGCGTTCGAATGAACAACTCGAAGCCCGCGTCCGCGAACGAACCCGCCAGCTGGAACAGGCCAACCGCGAGTTGGAGGCGTTTTCCTACTCCATCTCGCACGATCTCCGCGCGCCAGTCCGCGCCATTCGCGGCTTCGCGCAGATCATCCACGAAGATCATGGAATCAACCTGAACCCCGAAGCGACCCGGTTGTTCAAGTTCATCGTGGACAGCGCGTCGCGGATGGACGAGTTGATCGATGACCTGCTCGCCTTCTCCCGCATCAACGCGCACACGCTCTCCCGCACCACGATCGACATGCGGGAATTGGTGGATTCGGTCATCGCGGAACTCCACGACCCGAAGACGGGCTCCCACGTCGAGTTCATCGTCGACTCATTAAACCCCACGCACGGCGATCGTTCTCTCCTGCGCCAGGTGCTTATGAACTTGATTGGCAACGCGCTGAAATTCTCCCGCCATTCGAACCCGCCAAAGATCGAGGTCGGTTCCCGCGTAGAAAACGACACCACGGTTTACTTCGTCCGCGACAATGGTGTCGGCTTCAACATGAAGTACGCGCCGAAGCTCTTTCAGGTGTTTCAGCGCCTGCACAACCCGGAACAATTCGAGGGCACCGGCGTCGGCCTCGCCATCGTTCAGCGGATCATTCAGCGCCACGGCGGCCGGGTTTGGGTCGAGAGCGAGCCAAATGCAGGCGCCACCTTCTACTTCAGTCTGCCGGCGGCTCCGCCCGAAGAAGGTGCTGCTTCACGCCAAAGTCCGACCGAGCGCGCCCGGCCGGATCTGAATCTGGCTCCGTAAACCCGCAAATTCCCCCGTTTCCTCGATCGAGCAGAATCACCTCGCGGTGGGAAGTCGGGAAAAGAACGGAGCCTTTTGTTTTTGTCGAACTCGAATCCACTCTGCTATCACAGCAATGAAGATTGCAGGTGACCGACTCCGTCCGGATGCGGAACTTTGAATCGCAGCCTCCGGACAGAAATTTTGACCGAACCGTGATCGCCGCCGCAGTTCTCAGAATGTCCCGAACAAACAGCCTGTGCCACCGTGCGGACCCTTGAAGGTCCACCCGTCGCCCACATCGCTCCCCTCACCCCCCAATCACCCATGGACGCACCCTTGAACCTGTTGTTGCTCGAAGATGTCGCAGCGGATGCCGAACTCGTCGAGCACGAGCTCAAGCGATCTGGATTCAACATCAACAGCCGGCGGGTGGAATCGCGCGAGGACTTCCTGCACGAACTGTCCTGCTCACCGACGGACATCATACTCGCCGATTACTCGCTCCCCCAGTTCAGCGCGCTCGAAGCCCTGCAGCTCCTGCGCGAGGTCCGCTGCAATATTCCCCTCGTGCTCGTCACCGGCGCCAATTCCGAGGAGGTCGCCGTGCAATGCATGCAGGAGGGCGCCGAGGATTACATCCTGAAATCCAGCCTCAAACGTCTGCCCTCCGCGGTGCAGCGCACCTTGCGCAAACATCGCTCGGAACGCGATCGGCAGCATACCGAGGCCGCGCTGCGGCGCAGCGAAGAACAGTACCGGCTGATCACCGAGAACACGCGCGACTTGATCTGCCTGCTGAATCTCGACGGCAATTTCCTCTACGCCACGCCGTCATTCGAACTCGTGCTCGGCGCGACAGTCGATGAATTGTTGACCAGTGAATGCCGCACGCTGATTCATCCGGACGACGCGCGGGCGTTCAAGGAAACGCTCGACGAAGCCCAGTTCTTCCGCGAAAGCCGCACCGCCGAACTGCGCTTCCGCCACCGGGACGGCCATTGGATTACGTTTGAAACTGCCGCCAGCTACATCTTCGACGAACACGGCAAGGCCCAGCGCGCCCTGCTCGTTTCGCGCGATACCACTGATCGCAAGCGCGCGGAGAAGGAGATTCGCAAGCTGGCCGCCTTCCCGCGCTTCAATCCGAATCCGGTGCTCGAATTCGCATCCGACGGTTCCCTCACCTACTTCAACGACGCCGCCCAGGAAATGGCGCGTTCGCTGAAAAAGAATCATCCCCAGTCCATCCTGCCGCTCAACACCGCAAACGTGGTGAAGATGTGCCTCGCCACCGGACAAAACCGGCTTCATCTGAACACGAACATCGGCGGACGCATCCTTTCGTGGTCCTTCTTCCCCGTCACCGCCAACCGCGTCGTCCACTGCTACGCCGAGGACGCCACCGACCGTTTGAATCTCGAGGCGCAACTGCGTCAGGCGCAGAAGATGGAATCCGTCGGCCAGCTCGCCGCCGGCGTCGCGCATGATTTCAACAACATCCTCACCATCATCCGCGGTCACGCCGGCCTGCTGAAAATAAATCCCGGGCTGGATTCGAGCCTCATGGAATCCGCGCGCCAGATCGCCATCGCCGCCGAGCGCGCCGCGAATCTCACCCGCCAGCTGCTGATGTTCAGCCGCAAGCAAATCATGCAGCCGCAGTTGCTGAACTTGAACGAAGTCATCAACGAACTTTCAAAAATCCTCCGCGCCAGCGTCGGCGAGCAGGTCGAGCTCAAGCGCAAGACCGAAGATGAAATGCCGCCCATCTACGCCGACTCCGGCATGATGGAACAAATCCTCGTGAATCTCTCCGTCAACGCGCGTGACGCGATGCCACGCGGCGGTTCACTGACCATCACCACCCAATTTGCCCCCATCGACTCCGCCTACGCAGCGCGGCATCCGGAGTCGCGCCCGGGCAACTTCATCTGCCTCACGGTTTCAGATACCGGCCATGGCATGGATCAAGGCACGCTGTCCCGCATCTTCGAGCCGTTCTTCACCACGAAGGAAATCGGCAAGGGCACCGGCCTCGGCCTTGCCACCGTCTACGGCATCGTCAAGCAACACCAGGGCTGGATCGAAGTCGAAAGCCAGGTCGGCTACGGCACAACCTTCAAAGTCTTCCTGCCGGTCGCAACGAAGGCCGCGCCAGTCGCCACCGCAACGCGAAACAAGGACATGCCCGGCGGCAGCGAAACCATCCTGCTGGTGGAAGACGAAACGGCGCTGTGCGAGCTCGTTCAAGAGATCCTCGAGAAACGCGGCTATCGCGTGCTCGACGCGTCGACCGGGGTCAAGGCGCTGGAGATCTGGAACGCTCACAAGGACGAGATTGATCTCCTGTTCACCGACATGATGATGCCGGACGGCGTTTCCGGTCGCGAACTGGCAGAGCGCATTCTCCTGGAACGCCCCGAGATGAAAGTGATCTACAGCAGCGGCTACAGCATGGATGTCTTCGCGGCGGATTCGAGCTTCTGCGACAGCAGCAACTTCCTCCAGAAGCCTTACGATCCGGAAACGCTCGTGCAGATGGTCCGCGAGTCACTGGATGCCACCCCTGCCCTCGCGACTTAACCCGCGGCCGCGACGTCAATCCTCTGCTTTCGATTCGCGCCCAATCAAATCGCGCAGCGCGTGCGCGACATTCTTGCCGGCGTAGAGCACAGCGTAAACTTCATCGATGATCGGCGTGGAAACCTTCCTTGTCCGCGCCAGTTGGTAAGCAGACTTCGCCGTCGGATACCCCTCGGCGATTGAAACGGAACTGGCGAGAACATCCGCCAACTTCTCCCCACGTCCGAGACGTTCACCGAAGCCGCGGTTCCGGCTCAGTTTCGAAAAGCACGTGACCGTCAAATCCCCCAGCCCACTCAATCCCGCAAAAGTCTCCGGCTGCGCGCCGCACGCGACACCGAGCCGGCGAATTTCCCCGATGCCACGCGTCAGCAACGCCGCCTTCGAATTGTCGCCAAATCCGAACCCGTCGCAAACGCCCGCGGCAATCGCGACAACATTCTTGAGCGCCCCACCCATCTCCACGCCGGTCAAATCGGCGCTGGCATACACTCGGAATGGCACCGTGTGGAACATCCCCTGCACCTTCTGCGCGATCGCCATGTCGTGACTTGCCGCCACGATCGCGGACGGCACGCCCTTCGCCACTTCCAGCGCCAGCGTCGGCCCGGACAGCGCGGCAATCTCTCCGCGCGGCGCGTTCTCCCGCAACACTCCGCACATGGTCAGGCCGGATTCGTGTTCGATACCCTTCGTCACGCTCACGATCACCCCGGAGAAATCCTTCAGCGCCGCGGTCACGGTGCGGAATGCTTTCGATGGCACCGCCACCACCACCGCCTCCGCTCCGGCAATCGCCTTCGTCAAATCAGGCTCATACTTCCATGTCGCCGGTAGCTTGATGCTGGGCAGGTAACGCTCGTTCGCGTTCGCGCGCTGCATCTCCGCGAGATGCGCGGCGTCATGGCCCCACAGCACGATGTCGTGCAAACTCCGCTCCAGCACCAAGGCCAGCGCCGTGCCCCACGCCCCCGCACCCAACACCGCCACTTTCACGATGCCGCCTCCTGCGCTTTCTTCTGACCAAATCGCGGCTCCGTTCCATTCAGCAGTCGCTGGATGTTTCCCTTGTGCTTGTAGATCGCCAGCACACCCATCGCTCCGGTGACAATCGTCAGCGTCCAGTCATGCGTTGTCAGCCACGTTGCAAACGGCAGCGTTGCCGACGCCGCGATGGAACCGATCGAGACGTATCGCGTAACGAGGAACAGAACGATCCACACGCTGAGGATGATCAACAGCGACCACGGCACCAACGCGGTGAGAACCCCCGCGGAAGTCGCGATGCCCTTCCCGCCCTTGAAGCCCAACCAGCAAGTGTAGTTGTGGCCCAAGACCGCGAAGATCGAAGCAACCAACGATACGATCACTTGCTGGTTGCCGGCTGCATCCGCGGAAACAAACTGTGTGAGAATCAGCGGAGCCACCACGCGCACCGCCAGCCATCCCTTCAAGGCATCGACCAGCAGCACAAAAATCCCAGCCGGCTTGCCCAGCACCCGGAACGCGTTCGTCGCGCCGATGTTCCCGCTGCCGACCTTCCGGATATCCACGCCCTTCGCGCGCGCGACCAGATAACCCGTCGGGATCGATCCCAACAGGTACGCCGCAATCGCCGTCAGCGCATACGCCAAAAATTCCACACGCGACTCTATGAACACATTTCCGGAGCCGGAAAGATCAAAGTTCAATCTGCCACGGCGACATTCATTTCAACATGCCCGCGACGCTTAATCCGGGTTAGCTTTGCCAGTTGTCAGCCCTCGGCCCCCGATGGCAATCTCCGCCCGTGGCTGAAACTTCACACCAATCCACAGATAAACTGCGCGTCGCCGTCCTCGGCACCGGTGCGCTCGGCAAGGAACACGCGCGTATCTACGCCGAACTCGCGCAGACGGGTGTCGTTGACTTCGCCGGCGTGTTCGACGTCTCCGCCGAAGCCGCGAAACGCGTCGCCGAAAAACTCCGCGCGCGCGTGTTCACTTCCGTCGCCGAAGCGGCCGCGTCCGCCGATGCGTTAAGCATCGTCACGCCCACGGTCACGCACTTCGATCTCGCGAAGCAACTTTTGACGCAGGGCAAGCACGTCCTAGTCGAGAAGCCGATGACCGACAACACCGCGCAAGCCGCGGAACTCATCCAGCTCGCGCAACAACACCGCTGCGTGTTGCAGGTCGGCCACGTCGAGCGCTTCAATCCCGTCTTCAAGTATCTCGAAACCGTCGCCACGCAACCGCGCTTCATCGAGACGCACCGCCTCTCGCCGTATCCCGCCCGCAGCACGGACATCGGCGTGGTGCTCGACCTGATGATTCACGATCTCGATGTCGTGCTCGCCTTCGTGAAGTCGCCGGTCATCAGCGTGGACGCCGTCGGTATTCCCGTGCTCAGCAAGTCCGAGGACATTGCCAACGCCCGCCTGCGCTTCGCCAATGGTTGTGTCGCGAACCTCACCGTCAGCCGCATCAGCCCTGAGCGCATGCGGAAGATTCGCGTGTTCAGCGGCCCGCAGAACACCTGCTACATCTCGCTCGATTACCGCGCGCAGGAAGGCTACATCTACCGCATCGCCCGCGACGACGAGGAGGAAAGTTCGCTGCTCAAGAAGCTGCTCGCGTCGAGGGACTCTACCATCGTCAGCGAGTTTGCCGGCAAACGCATCGTGCGCGAACCCGTGCCGATCACGAAGGAGGAACCGCTTAAGCAGGAGCTGCTGCACTTCGTCGAGTGCGTGCGGGAACGCCAGACGCCGCGCGTCAGCGGCGAGTCCGCCAAGCAGGCACTCGACCTTGCGTTTGAGATCACGCGGCAAGTTCAAGCTGCGCCAACTTCGTCCGTGCCGTTGCTCGCTTCCGCTCAATGAAGCCCGGAAGCCAGCCCACCTTCATGCTCATCGCCGGCGAGAGCAGCGGCGACATGCTCGCGGCGGAGTTGGTGACGGCGCTCAAACAGGAACTGGGACCTCGTCACGAATCACGCAGCACTAATCACTCCCCTCAATTCTTCGGCGCAGGCGGTGCGAAGATGGCAGCAGCGGGCGTGGAGCTGGCGTTTGACCTGACCCAGCATTCCGTCATTGGCCCGTGGGATGCCCTGAAAAGCTACGGACGATTCAAACGTCTTCTTGAACGGCTGGTGGCGCTGGCATTCGAGCGGCGGCCTGATGTGATCGTCTGCGTGGATTTCTCCGTGTTCAACCATCGCTTCGCGGAGCGGATCCGCTGGGAGTTGGAAGTTCGCCGGGCGACGCACGGCAATTGGAAGCCGAAGATCGTGAAATACGTTTCGCCCCAGGTCTGGGCCTCGCGCCCCGGTCGCGCGAAATCGATGCCGCGGCTGTTCGATTTGTTGCTGACGATCTTTCCGTTCGAGAAGGCGTGGTATACGACGCGGGTGCCGGAGTTGAAGGTGGAGTTTGTCGGTCATCCGGCGGTGGACCGATTCAACGTTGAACGCTCAACGTCGAACGTAGAACGCTCACAGAATTCAGTGCTACTTCTACCCGGCAGTCGCGTGGGCGAACTGAAACGCCATCTTCCAGTGATGCTCGCCGCCTTCGATAAGATCCGCGCGGCGAATCCGAACGTCGAAGCGCGGATGGTGTTGCCGAACGATTCGTTGCTCCAACTCGCCCGAGAACTGGGCGCGCCGGAAAACTTGAAGATACAGGTCGGCGATCTGCCGTCGGCACTGGCGTCTTCCACCGTGGCCATCGCTTCGACCGGCACGGTGACGATGGAGTGCGCGTGGTTCGGCCTGCCGACGATCGCGATCTACAAGACCTCGTGGGCTACATTCCAAATCGGGAAGCGCATCATCCAAGTGAAGTTCCTCGCGATGCCGAACATTCTCGCAGACGAAGCGATCTATCCGGAGTTCATTCAAGACGACGCCACGTCAGAAAACTTGTGTCGCACCGCGCTCGAGCTCCTCGGCGATCCGGCAAAGCGCGAAGCCATCCGCCGGAAGCTGGCTGCGGTGACCGCTTCGCTGGGTGAACC
>CAZBIC010000008.1:0-183518 GCA_964491875.1 uncultured Bifidobacterium sp. | reverse complement strand
ATCAATCCCTATCGCGGCTGCGAGCACGGCTGCATCTATTGCTACGCGCGCCCGACTCATGAATACCTCGGCTTCTCGGCCGGACTGGATTTCGAGAGCCGCATCATGGTGAAGGAGAATGCGCCGGAATTGCTGCGCGCAGAACTCTCGTCGCGGAAATGGAAACCCCAGGTCATCGCGCTAAGTGGAGTCACCGATTGCTACCAGCCGGTTGAACGAAAATTGCAGCTCACCCGGCGATGTCTGGAAGTCCTCGCTGAATTTCGAAACCCGGTCGGCATCGTGACCAAGAACCATCTCGTCACCCGGGACATCGATGTGCTGACGCAACTCGCCGCTTACCAGGCGGTGGTCGTCTTTGTCTCAATCACGACCCTCGATAGTGAACTCGCCTCGAAGCTGGAACCGCGCGCTTCCCTGCCAGCGCATCGTTTGGAGGCGATTCGGAAGCTGGCCGAGGCTGGAATTCCGACCGGGATAATGACGGCTCCGGTGATTCCTGCCATCAACGATCACGAGGTACCGCGATTGATTGCGGCCGCGGTCGAGGCGGGAGCACAGTTTGCGGGCTACGTGACGTTGCGTCTACCGTTTGGATTGGGACCGCTCTTTGAAGACTGGCTGACGCGGCATTTTCCCGACCGCCGCGAAAAGGTTCTGGGACGACTGAAGTCGATTCGCGCCGGCAAGGTCAACGACCCGAGGTTTGGTTCCCGGATGCGAGGGGAAGGAATCTTCGCGGACCAGATTGAGGCCCTGTTTGAGACGGCGTGTCGCAAAGCGGGAATCGCCGGGCGCCGGCCAGAAATATCAGCCGCTGCCTTTCGCGTTCCTTCTTCAACGACCGAAAATAGACAAAGTTTGTTTCCATTTGGATGAATCGCGGATGTTGATCCGCTGACACTATCGGCAGGAACCGTGTCGGCTACAGGACAGTTCGGTTACGAGAGCGAAAAACTTCCACGGCCACCAAAGGCCACGAAACCTTTCGGATCAGAATCCGGACTCTGGAAGAAGGCGGGAAAGCTGGAGGAGACGGGGCGGACCACAGAGACCGGACGCGTGCAGCCGCCACTGCGGTGTTTGAAACGACGGGAGAAGGTGTCGTTTTGGGCGGCCGGCTTCGAAGTCGAGGTCATCATTTTCTTTTTCGCGACTGGTGGGAGGGGCAGCCCCCGCTGCCCGCTCCCGCCAGAAGTTCCACGTATGTTCCTACGCAGAGGAGATAACCCATTCCCAGACTCGCAACCATTCGCAACCACCCGAGTCCGCGCGCCGGGAAAAGCGCCACCAGCCTTCTAGGGGATTTACGGAGTAGCCGTCCGATGTTGATGACAGGCCACCGCCGATATTGACCGCCCTCTCAGAGCAAGCTGGCGGATTCCGCATCCAGAAACAGCGTGCAATGGGATTGCTGGCGCAGAAATGACCCCGGACAGGCGGTGCTGATCGGTCCTTTGAGCGAATCGTGGACGGCCTGCGCCTTGCGCCGCTCCGGGACAATGCAAAGCATGTTCTGCGCGGAGCAAAGCATTGGAATTGTCAGCGTAAAGGCGTATTGGGGAACCGCGTCGAGATTCGGAAAATGTCCTTCACCGACCTGCTGCAATCGGCAGGCTTCGTCCAACTTGACCAGTTTGACTTTATGAGGGTCCGAAAAGTCAGCCACCGGCGGATCGTTAAAGGCGATATGGCCGTTCTCACCAATGCCAAGGCAGCAAAGATCGATGGGCTGCGCGGCGAGCAAGTGAGAATACCGTTCGCATTCGGACAACGGAAGCAACGCATCCCCTGCGAGGTAATGAAACTTGCGTGGCTTCACCCGCGCCTCGACCCGTTCGCGCATGTAACGACGAAAGCTGGCCCGGTGCTGATCGGTAATTCCAAGATATTCGTCCATGTGAAATAGCGTCACTCGCGACCAATCGACTCCGCCGAGTTCCACCAGCGCATCGAGAAACTGGAGCTGTGAATTCCCCGTTGCCAGAATGACAGCAGCCGAACCGTTCCGGTGAAGAACATCCTGCAGGCACGCCTGAGCCTGCTTCGCGGCATCCGCCGCGAGATTCGACTGCGTATCGTAAATCCGAACGGCAAGCGCATCCGCCGCGAATGCTCTGGTTAGTCCGAGCGCCACTAAAGGTGAAGAGGAGTACATGGAACAAAACGTATTCTCCGCGCAAGTTGATGACAACTCCTGTGGCATATCATCGACGAAAGAAGGCGAGCAACAAAAGTGACCAACTTGTCATTTTGAAGTTTAACTTTTCAGCAAAGCAGGTATCGTCACAGCGCTTTCCAGACAACAATTCAGTCGATGGCACCGGCTGCTGTACCGGACTGTCAACGGCCAATACCTCTGGTTCATCAATTCGACAGTGGGCGTGCGAATGAAAACCATTCTTGTAATCGACGACGACAAGGAACTCCGACAGGCACTGACCGCCGCTCTAGAAAACCAGGGATGGAACGTTCTTTCCGCTTCAAACGGCGACGAAGGGCTCGAACTGGCCCGGAATCACCTCCCCAAAGCCATCCTCTGCGACCTGCTGATGCCGGGCAAAAACGGCTTCCGCGTATGCTCGGCCATCCGGGACGATGATGCCCTGAAATACTCAGTACTGATCGCCATGTCCGGTAAAGGATTCGAAGATACGAAACAAGCCGCCATGGAAGCCGGCGCCGACGAGTTCATGGTGAAGCCGCTCGACTTCGGGCGACTCTGCGATGTGCTTGCTCACATCATCGACCAATCTGAAGTCGAAGCCCCACCAGCGGCTGTGGAACCTGCGTCGGCACCATACGTTCGTTTTTGGGGAGTGCGCGGATCCATTCCCACGCCGGGTCCCGAAACCGTTCGCTACGGCGGAAACACCGCTTGCGTGGAATTTCGAGGTGGCGGGGAGATTATCATACTGGACGCCGGAACAGGCATTCGGAACCTCGGAAACGCCCTTGCATCCGAGTTCGCCGGTCGCGCGTTGGGGCTTACGATTCTCATCACCCATTCACACTGGGATCACGTGCATGGCTTTCCCTTCTTCCAGCCGGCGTACGATCCTTCGAATCGAATTCGGATTCTCGGTTTCGAAGGTACACGTGAGGGCCTCGCGGGCGTCTTCTCGGCGCAGATGGAAAGTCCCTTCTTCCCCATCGGCCTCGCACAGATTCCCAGCCATTTGAGCTTCGAAGAACTTCGATCCATGGAGTTCACCGTGGGCAACGTGAAGGTACAGGCAGCATTCACCAACCATCCGGGAGTTTGCGTCGGATACCGTCTCTCCGTTGGCGAGACTTCGATCGCGTATCTCCCCGACCACGAGCCGTTCCACCGGATGCGCAATAAGTCCGTGATTCCGGATGCGCTTAAGGATCAAACCCGCCAGTTCGCGCTCGCCGAAGACGAGAAGATCGCTCGTTTTCTGGACGGTACCGACATCCTCATTCTCGACGCTCAATTCGATTCCGACGAATACGCGAATCACACCGGCTGGGGACACAGTTCCGTCGACGACGCGGTCGAACTCGCCCTGCGTTCGAAAGTTAAAAAGCTATTTCTGTTTCACCACGATCCATCGCACAACGACACCAAGATCGACCAAATGGTTCTCTATGCCCGCTCCGTGGTGAAAAAGTCTGGAAAGAGCCTGGACGTAGAAGCGGCGCAAGAGGGACATAAATGTGAGTGTGTTCCAGCCAAGCGTTGAACTCGGAACAGCACAGGCCCCGTCGAACCTCGCGCCCGTAAAAAACAAAAAGAGCCGGATTGCTCCGGCTCTTTGGTGACAAGGTCGTATACGCCTTCACCCAGGCGCTCAGAAGGGTAACGAGGCCAACTTGATTCGCTGTCCGAACCTCGTTACGAGCAAGACCTTTCTGCCAACCCTAAACGGACAGCGAAATTTTCTAACAACTCTGAAACTTGGATGCTTCGGCGGCCGCTTCCGTTCAAAAAATCACACGGCGGACACAATATCTTCATAAGTGGCTGCATTCGAGATGGGTAATTCAACTCGATCAGCTGATTGGTTGAGGATTGCGCCAAGCGTGCCCTTCCTCCGCCAAAAGCTGATCAGCCGCCGCGGGACCCCATGTCCCGGCCATGTAGAACTCCTTGTCAGTCAAAGTTCGGCCGCCCCAATACTCCCGAATCGGATCCACGATTCCCCATGCCGTCTCCACCTCATCCCTACGGATGAACAGTGTCGCATCTCCCTCGATCGCTTCCAAAAGCAACCGCTCATACGCCTCTGGAGTGTAAGCCCCAAACTCGGCGTCGTAGCTAAAGTGCATTCGCACTGGCCGGATCTGCATGCTCGTCCCCGGCACCTTGCCATTGAAACGAAGGGTGATTCCTTCGTTCGGCTGCAACCGAAGTGTGATCGCATTGGCGTCCAGCTTCGGACCACACTGCGCCGCGAACAGAACATTCGGCGTGGGCCGGAACTGAATTCGCACTTCGCTCGCGCTTGAGGCGAGATTCTTCCCCGTTCGCAAATAAAACGGCACTCCCGACCATCGCCAGTTGTCGACGTGGAATTTGGCAGCCACATAGGTTTCCACGTTGGACCCCGGTCGCACCTTGGTTTCCTGCCGATAGGCCACCCTCGCCTGGCCACCGACCTCGCCGTCAGAATATTGACCGCGCACGACATTCGCGGCGATTTGATTCGCACTCAGCCGCCGGATGGATTTCAGCAACTTCACCTTTTCATCGCGCACAGCCTCAGCCTGCAATGACACCGGCGGCTCCATCGCAATCAGCGCCAGGACTTGCAACAGGTGATTCTGCACCATGTCACGTAGAGCGCCTGCTTCCTCGTAATAACCGCCACGCGCGCCCACGCCGATCTTCTCGCTCACCGTGATCTGAATGTGATCCACCGATTGCCTGCTCCACAGCTGCTCAAATATCGAATTGGAGAAGCGGAACATCAAAATGTTCTGCACCGTCTCTTTGCCGAGATAATGATCGATGCGGTAAATCTGCTTTTCGTGAGCGAAGCGGGTGAGATCCCCGTTCAGCTTCTGCGCGGAAGCCAAATCGTGTCCGAACGGCTTCTCCACAACGACACGCTGCCATCCTCCACCCGTGTCGTCCTTGCGCAACAGCTTTGCCTTCGACAAGTGCTCAACAATCTCCGCGAACTGACTTGGCGATGTCGAAAGATAGAAAACCAAATTGTGCCGGAGCTGGTCGTGCCCAAAGCCAGACAACATATCGCCGAGCTTGTGGTACGCGGCCTCCTCGGAAAACTCGCCCTGGCAGTAATAGAGGTTCGTGGCGAATGCATCCCACACAGCAGCGTCCACGCGCTTCGTCCGGGAAAACTGCTCCAGACCTGTTCGCAATTCCGCGCGCCAGGCATCGTGAGATTTCTCGCGACGCGCAAATCCGACAATCCGCACGGGATTCGGGAGCTGCTTCTCCGCAAACAAATGATACAGCGCGGGAATCAACTTGCGCGCGGTCAAATCGCCACTCGCGCCAAAAATCACAATCGTGCAGGGCTCCACCACCTTGCGCCCGAAGTCCAACCGACACGTCAGCAACTCATCCAGCTGATCAGATTGTTCCATGGGCTGGGACAATGGAGAACCCCTTCCACCATTTCAACCCTTCTTACAAATGCAGTTTTCATCCGAATCCATCGCCTGAGTCATCATCCTGCTACTTGAAGACCAGCCGCGCGCCCGCCATACTCGCGCTTTACGACGAACATGAATACCCGCACTGAAACCGACAGCATGGGCCCCATCGAAGTGCCCGCCGACCGCTACTACGGCGCACAAACTGCCCGCTCGCTCATCCACTTCAACATCGGCCGCGACATCATGCCGCGCGAGATCACCAAGTCCTTCGGCATTCTCAAGAAGGCCTGCGCGCTCGTGAACCGCGACCTCGGTAAGCTCTCCGAAGACAAGTGCAAGCTCATCATCCAGGCCGCGGACGAAGTCATCGCCGGCAAACTCGACGATCATTTCCCGCTCCGTGTCTGGCAGACCGGCAGCGGCACGCAATCGAACATGAACGCCAACGAGGTCATCTCGAACCGCGCCATCGAAATCGCCGGCGGCCAGATGGGCAGCAAGAAGCCCGTCCATCCGAACGACGACGTGAACATGTCACAGTCCTCGAACGACACCTTTCCCACCGCGATGTCCATCGCCGCCGCAACCGAGCTGGAGCAGACGCTCCTCCCGCAAGTGAAGTCCCTCCGCGACGCGCTCGACGCCAAGCGCGCCGAATTCAATGACATCGTGAAGATAGGCCGCACCCACTTGCAGGACGCCACGCCGATCACGCTCGGCCAGGAATTTTCCGGCTACGTCGCGCTGCTCGACGCGAACCTCGATCGCCTGCGCTCCGTCCTCCCCGGTCTGCGCGCGCTCGCCGTCGGCGGCACTGCGGTCGGCACCGGGTTGAACGCGCATCCGGAATTTGGCGAACGCGCCGCGAAGAAGATCGCGGAACTCACCGGGCAGCCCTTCACCTCGCATCCGAACAAGTTCGCCGCGCTCTCGGCGCACGATGAGTTCATCATGGCCAGCGGCGCGCTGAAGTCCCTCGCCGCCGCGCTGATGAAGATCGCGAACGATCTCCGCTGGCTGGCGTCCGGTCCGCGCTGCGGTCTCGGCGAATTGAACCTGCCTGAGAACGAACCCGGCTCATCCATCATGCCCGGCAAGGTGAACCCCACGCAGTGCGAGGCCATGACGATGGTCTGCGTGCAAGTGATGGGCAACGACGCCGCGATTGGTTTTGCTGGTTCGCAGGGCAACTTCGAGCTGAACGTCTTCAAGCCCGTCATCGTGTTCAACTTCCTGCACTCCGTCCGCCTGATGGCTGACGCGTGCCATTCGTTCGTCGAACACTGCGTCGAGGGCATCACGGTGAACCGCGACCAGATCAACAGCTACGTGAAGAACTGCCTGATGCTTGTCACCGCGCTCAACCAGAAGATCGGCTACGACAACGCCGCGAAGATCGCCAAGACCGCGCACAAGGAAGGTGCGAACCTCCGCGACACCGCCATCAAGCTCGGCCTGCTCAGCGGCGAGGAATTCGACAAAGCCGTCGTGCCCGAGCGCATGACGCGGCCTTGATCGAGTTGAAACAGCTTCCGCGCACGGCGCAGTTCAAGTCACTTGAGCTGCGCCGTTGCCATGTCCGCCTCCAACGCTCCGAGAATCCCAACGAGCGCTGTCGACCATCCTTTTGCCAATGCCTCGGCGTCCGGAGCCGTGACAGCAACCTCCTGACGATACGCTTTGTGCAAGAGGATCTCAGAACCTGCTCCATCGCGCGACACCGTGAACTCGACTGCCAGCACCGCCTTCGGAGCGGACGTATCGCGAAAGTCTCCATGGAGCGTGGACACGTTCGCGGAAATCACATGGGTCGCCTCGCCGGCCGCGCCCAATGGCACGACGCCGCGAAACAGCTTTGAAGCACTCAGCCACGATTGCAGCTGCCCGGCGATCAGGTTCCGCGGCGCGGTCAGGAACTCGTGGTAAAAATCGCTCTTGTACCCGAACTCGCTGGTGCGGTAGACAAATCCCCTGCCCTCAAAGGCAGGCGCCAGGTGGACCTCACGCACCCGCAGCACCGCACCGCTGCCGCCGGAGCGCGCTTCGCCATCGCGAACAGCTTCCAGCAGATAAGTCTGCTTCGCCGGACTGGCCTGCTTGACGCTGCAGCCGCCCAGCGCCAGCGCCAGCAGCGCGGTGATCAACGAATATCGAGAGAGGATGTTCATGGCAAAGTCTTGGATGGTTTCGGCGGCTCGCCGAAGAACAGCTGCGCAGGAAAACGCTTCGCGTTCTCGGAAAGCTCCCGGAGGTTCTCCGTCAACGCGCGCAGGTTGTCGAGGGACACCCCGAGATCGTTCTCTTTACCGGCGACGAGCTGATCAAGCCGCCGCAGCGTTCTCTGAATCTGGACCAAACTGTTCGTGAGCTCCGGCGACTCCGCCGTGCGGCGCAGTCCGGCGAGCGCTCCAGATCCATCCTTGAGCATCGAATCGATTTCTGGACGCTCCAGCAGTTTTTGGAGCCGGGAATTGGAGACGCGCACTTCATTCAAGAGACCAGTGGCGTTCGTGCCCAGCATGCCCAGCGGCAGCTCGCTCACCTTGTTGTCGAGCGACACAATGAGCAGCTCCACGTTATTGGCGATGCGCTCGAAGTTAATCTTCTCCAACTGCGCGAACACATCTTCCGCCGAACTTACGATGCGCCCGAGCGCGCCCGGCGCCGACGGGATGTAGGGATAATCCGGCTTCCAATCGATCGGCAGCGGCGGGTTCTTCTGTGGATCGAGATAGTCCACTTCAAGGTAGGACGTGCCCGTCACGCCCAGTGCTGTCAGTCGCACGCGCAGTCCATTCTGAATCTCACGCGGCAGATCTTCGTTTACGATCGTCTCCGTCTTCGCGCCTAGCGCGTCCGCGCTCATTTCGATCTCGATGCGCACGTAGGAGCGGCGCTGCAATGGCGGCTTCTCCAGCTCGTAGCGATTCCGCGTGAAGTCGATCCGGCGAATATTCCCGACCGGCACGCCACGGAACTTCACCTTCGATCCAATGTCCACGCCCTGCACCGATTCGTTGAGATACGTCTCGAGGATGATGCGTTTCTCGAACAGTTTCCCCGCGCCGAGCACCAGCACACCGACCACGCCGATGACCACGGCGACAATGATGAACAGGCCCAGCTTGAAATAATTGGCTTTGGCGCTCATGAGATAATTCGCGTTCGAAACGTAGAAGTCATCGCCGGATCACGCACTCATTTTTTCGCGGTCGCCGCGTCAGCTTCGCGATGGAAGAACTGCCGCACCCAGGGATCCGTGCTATGGTCCCGCAACTCCTGCGGCTTGCCCGTCGCCACGATTTTCTTCACCCGCTTGTCGAGCATGATGACACGGTCCGCAATCGCGTAGATGCTCGCCAGTTCGTGCGTCACCACCACAAAAGTGATCTTCAAACTGCGCGCCAGCCGGAGAATCGTCTGATCCAGCTCCGCGGACGTAATCGGATCGAGTCCCGCCGACGGCTCGTCCAGAAAGAGAATCATCGGATCGAGTGCCATCGCCCGCGCAATTGCTGCCCGCTTCTGCATACCACCGCTCAACTCCGACGGCATGTGATTCTCAAATCCCTCGAGGCCAACCAGCTTCAATTTCAGGCGCGCGATCAAAGTCATCGCGTCCTCAGGCAGGTCCGTGAACTCCTCCAGCGGCAATCGCACATTCTCGATAAGCGAGAGCGATCCGAACAACGCACCGCTTTGGTACATCACGCCGATCTTGCGCAGGATCCCAAGCCGCCGCTCGCCATCGGCCGACGCTATGTCTTCCCCGTCCAACAGAATCTTTCCGGCCGCCGGCGGGTAGAGCCCGATCATGTGCTTCAGAAGCGTGCTCTTACCACAGCCCGACCCGCCGAGAATCACGAACACCTCCCCGCGCTGAACCTCGAACGAGATGTCGTTGATGATCACGTTCCCGTCGTAGGCCGCGGTGAAGTTCTCGACTCGAATGATGGGTAACTCCGCCATGCTTCAAATCTTCAAGTAATAAAACACAACGGAGAAAACACCGTCCGCCAGCACGATGAGCACAATGCCGCTCACCACCGCACTCGTGGTCGACAACCCGACTGCGCTCGCGCCCGTCTTCGTCTGCAATCCACGCAGACAGCCGATGCCCGCCACCAGCACGCCGAACACAATCGCCTTCGCCATGCCGCTGAACAGATCCTTGAGCTGCACCGCACCCAACACTTCCTGGACGTAGGTTACGAGCGGATAGTCCATCGAAAGCAACACCACCGACCCGCCGAAGAGTCCCATCAGGTTCGCGAAAATCGTCAGCAACGGCATCATCGTCACCGCCGCAATCACCCGCGTGACCACGAGAAACCGCACGGGGTCCAGGCCCATCGTCGTCAGCGCGTTGATCTCCTCGTTCACCTTCATCGTCCCGATCTCCGCCGCAAACGCCGAGCCGGATCGTCCCGCCAGAATAATCGCCGTCATCAACGGCCCCAGTTCGCGCAGCATGGAGAGCGCGACGAGATCCGCGACGAATATTTCCACCCCGAACTGACGCATCGGCACCGCGGATTGAAACGCCATGATCAAACCCATCAGGAAGCTGATCAGCGCCACGATCGGCAGCGCATTCACGCCGGCATTCTCCGCCGCCAGCAGCGCATCGCGCCACCGCACTTTCCCCGGATGCCGCGCCGCGAGAAACAACGCTACAGCCAGTTCCCCGATGAACTGCACAAGCGCCGACATGTCACGCCAGACCTGATATGCCGCCCGCCCCACCTCCTCGGGCAGATGCTTGGGCTCCGGCTTATCGACCTGCACCTCGGCCATTGATCCCGGTGCGAACTCATCAAGCAGCGTCTGAAACTCCGGCTTGAGCCCATGCACGGCGAACGGAAGCTTCAACGCTGTAGCCGAACGCCGCAGCTCCACAATCAGCGCAATGCCCGCACCGTCGCAGTAATCCACCGCTGAAGCATCCACCTCCACTTGTTGCGGACGTTGCTGCGAGATCTCCCGGACGCATCGGTTCCAAATGGCACCAATCGTGTGCGCATCCAGCCAGCCGGAAAGCCGAAACAACAGCGCGCCGTCACGGAGCAAACTCTCCGCCGCAGCCGCTCTTGTCGCTTCCAGTTTGCTCGTCATCGAATCGTTGCGTTACGCCGTGTCACGTCCGGCTTCCGACGGTTTGTAACGACCGCCTCCTCACGTGGCCAGCCCGGAGTTGATTTCGTCGAACTCACCGCTTGCCCGAATTTTTCGCCACTGCCATCGTCATCAGAAGCACAATTCCACCAGCCCAACGCTATGCTCAACGTCTCCGGCAACGGTTCCATCACCACCTGCGACGGCATCACGCGACGCGACTTCCTCCAGGTCGGCACGCTCGGCGCGCTTGGCTTTTCGATGGCGAAGCTCGCTCAGGTTCAAGCGCTCGCCTCGCCCGGCAGCGCCAAAGACAACGGCAAGGCGTGCATCCTCATCTTCAATCTCGGCGCACCTTCGCAGCTGGATCTCTTCGACATGAAGCCGGATGCGCCGCGCGAGATTCGCGGGCCGTTCAAACCCATTCGCACGAAGAGCGACGCCTTCGAGCTGTCCGAACTTCTCCCGCTTCACGCCAAGCTCGCGGACAAGTTCTCCCTCGTCCGCTCCTGCTATCACACCGCCGCCGCCGTCCATGACACCGGACATCAGATGATGCAGACCGGACGGCTCTTCACCGGCGGCATCATCACGCCGCACGCCGGATGCGCGCTGGAATTTCTCAAGGGCCGCAAGACCGAGATGCCCGCAAACGTCGTCCTCCCCGAGCCGATGGGGCCGACCGGCGGCAACATGCCGCACGGCCAGGACGCCGGCTTCCTCGGCAAGGCGTTTGATCCTTTCGCGCTCAACGCCGATCCATCGAAGAAAGATTTCAAAGTCCCGGACCTGCTCCCGCCGCAGGAGATTGGCGAAGCCCGACTGCAACGCCGCCGCGAGCTGCGCCAGGTCGTTGATGACACAGTGAAGAGTTTCGAGGCAAGCGAGAGCGCGAAGCTGATGGACGCGAACTTCGCCAGCGCCTATCGCCTGATGACGAGCACCAAGGCCCGCGAAGCCTTCGACCTCACGAAGGAGCCGCTGAAGGTCCGCGAGCGTTACGGCATGACGCGCTTCGGCCAGTGCTGCCTGCTCGCGCGCCGCCTCGTCGAGGCCGGCGTGCGCTTCGTCACCATCAACACCTTCATCACCGTCTTCGACGAAATCTCCTGGGACATCCACGGCTCGAAACCCTTCACCAGCATCGCCGGCATGAAGGACATCGTCGCGCCGATGTATGATCAGGGCTACAGCGCGCTGCTCGAAGACCTCGTCCAGCGCGGCCTGCTCGACACCACGCTCGTGGCGAACCTCTCCGAGTTCGGCCGCACGCCGCGCATCAATCCCGCCGGTGGTCGCGACCACTGGCCGCAATGCTGGACGGTTTATTTCGCCGGCGGCGGTGTGAAAGGCGGGCGCGTCGTCGGCAAGAGCGACGAAATCGGCGCGTATCCCGTCGAGCGTCCCATCGCGCCAAAGGAGATTGTGGCCACCATCTACCACACCCTCGGCCTCGACCTCGACACGCACCTGCCCGGCCCGGCTGGACGGCCATTCCCACTGGTCGATTTCGGCACGCAACCAATTCGGGAGCTGCTGTGATTGATCCGCTAAACACGCGAAATGACGCAAAAGAAGAATTCTGTTTTCGCGCTTTTTAGCGTGTTTAGCGGGCAGACAAATTGAAGACCAATGGACACAGAGCTTATCTACAAAGAAGAGTGCTACGCCATCGTTGGTGCCTGCTTCAATGTATACAAAGACAAAGGCTGTGGCTTCCTCGAACCCGTTTATCAGGAATGCATGGAGATCGAGTTGGCACACCTGAACATCCCGTTCATCGCCAAACCGAAGCTTCCGCTCTCTTATCGCAGTCGCCCCTTGAAGCAACACTACGAGCCAGACTTTATCTGCTACGGCAAGATTATCGTCGAGTTGAAGGCTGTGACACTTCTGGCCGACGAACATCGCGCCCAAGTCATCAATTATCTCAAAGCCACCGGTTACAAACTTGGCTTGCTCGTCAACTTCGGCCACTACCCGCGCCTCGAATGGGAACGCCTCGCCAACACCAACCTCTCCAAGCCCGATGACTCTTTCTCCCTTTAGCGCTTTTTCGCGTGTTTCGCGGGCAATCTTCTTCTCGCTGCTCGTTACCACGACCGCACGCGCTGCGACGAACACTGCATGGCCCTTCCGCAATCATGTTCAGCCCGTATTGGCGAAGGCCGGGTGCAGTTCCGGCGCGTGCCACGGAGCGGCGGCGGGTCAGGGTGGATTCCGGCTGTCGCTGCGCGGCTATGATGACGAGGGCGATTGGAAGTCGATCACGCGTAGCGCACTGGGACGTCGTATCGTGCTCAGCGATCCAGCCCGCAGCCTCCTCCTTCTGAAACCTACCGGCGCAGTGCCGCACAAGGGCGGGACGAAGTTCGAGGTTGGTTCGCTCGAATACAAAATCCTCTCAGAATGGATCGCCGCCGGTGCACCGCCGCCAAAGGCGGATGACGCGCGAATCACCAAGCTCGAAGTCTCGCCTGAGCACGCGACCCTGAAGCCCGGCGATGCGCAGCAACTCACCGTCAAGGCGATGTTCTCCGACGGTTCGGTGCAGGACGTGACGCGCTGGGCGAAGTTCACCGATGCGAATGCTTCCGTCACCACCGTGGACGAAAGCGGTAGTGTGAAGGTCGCCGGTTTCGGTGAAGGCGCCATCACCGCGTGGTTTCTCAGCCGCATCGCCATCGCCACGTTTACCGCGCCGTTCACGAACAAGGTTCCCGCCGACGCCTTCGCGAAAGCGCCGCGCCGAAACTTCATCGACGACGAAGTCATTGCGAAGCTGCGCGAGTTGAACATCCCGCCGTCGCCGCGCGCCACGGACGAAGTCTTCATCCGACGCGCGTTCCTCGACACCATCGGCGTGCTGCCGACCGCGGAGGAAGTGCGGGTGTTCCTCGCCGACACGAGCTCCAGCAAACGCGACCGCCTCATCGATTCCCTCCTCGCCCGCTCGGAGTTCGTGGATTACTGGAGCTACAAGTGGAGCGATCTGTTGCTCGTGAACAGCGAACGCCTGCGACCCGCCGCGATGTGGAGCTACTACAACTGGATTCGCAACAACGTCGCCGCCAACACGCCCTGGGATCGGTTCGTCCGCGAACTCGTCACCGCACGCGGCAGCACGCTGGAGAACGGCGCAGCGAACTTCTACGCGCTGCACGAGGACCCGCCGAATATGGCCGAGACCACGTCGCAGGCGTTCCTCGGCATGTCGATCAACTGCGCGAAGTGCCATAACCACCCGATGGAGAAGTGGACCAACGACGAATACTTCGGCTTCGCGAATCTCTTTGCACGCGTGCGCTCCAAGACCGGCAGCGGTGACGGCGAGAAGATCATCTTCGCGGCGAGCGAGGGGAACATCAATCAGCCACTGACGGGCCGACCGCAGAAACCAAAGCCGCTCGACGGCCACGCCTTGTCCATCGACGATCCCAATGACCGCCGCTCCGCGCTGGCCGACTGGCTGACTTCACGCGATAACACCTACTTCGCCCGCGCAATCGTGAACCGCGTGTGGGCGAACTTTTACGGCGTCGGGCTGGTCGAGAAAGTCGACGATCTGCGCATCACCAATCCCGCGAGTAACGAGAAGCTGCTCAGCGCCGCCGCGAATCATCTCGCCGACCAGAAGTTCGATCTCAAGGCGCTCATGCGCACCATCCTGCAGAGCGAAACCTACCAGCTCAGCAGCGTCGCATTGCCGGAGAACGCCGCAGACCAGCGCTTCTACTCGCGCTACTATCCGAAGCGCCTGATGGCCGAGGTGCTCCTTGATGCGTATTCGCAAGTGACCGCTGTCCCGACGGAGTTTCGCCTCGACCTTCGTAACCAGAACCGCGGCATCGGCGAGAAGTACCCGGCGGGATTGCGCGCGCTTCAACTGCCGGATACGCGCGCGTTCAGCTACTTCCTCGAAACCTTCGGCCGCCCGGATCGCGTGAAGACGTGCGAATGCGAACGCACCGCAGAACCGAGCATGAGCCAGGCGCTGCACATCGCGAACGGCGATACCGTGAACAAGAAACTCACCTCGAAAGACAGCATCGTAGCGAAGCTCCTCGATGAGAAATTGTCCGACGCGAAGCTGATCGAAGAAGCCAGCCTCACGAGCCTTTCGAGGCTCCCAACCCCTGCGGAGAAGGAGCGCTTCCTCAAAGCGCTTGCCGGCGCAAAGGACGCCGAACGCCGCGCCGTGCTGGAAGACATCTTCTGGGCGATGCTCAGCAGCCGGGAGTTTCTCTTCAATCACTGAGGCGGCAACTCACCAGGAGCGCCGATCTCCGAATCGGCGCGTAGAAGGAAGGTTCTACAACGCGCCGAATCGGAGTTCGGCGCTCCGTTCGCGATCCAAGGACGCTTTCGTTCGTGACAGCGCTTGCGCTTCGCGCAACAACTCTCACTCGTCACCATGAAAGCCCCATACTCTCGACGCCTCGTCTTCACGCTCGCCGCCGTCCTCGTCTCGATTACCAGCCTGTTGGCGGCGGAACAACCGCTCCCTCGCAGCACGCCGGAATCGCAAGGCATCTCGTCCGCTGCGCTCCTGAACTTCGTGAACACGCTCGACGAGAAGATCGACGGCATGCACAGCGTCATGCTCGTGCGCCACGGCAAGGTGATCCTCGAAGGCTGGTGGAAACCGTATGGGCCACAGCACAACCACGTTCTCTACTCGCTCAGCAAAAGCTTCGCCTCCACCGCCGTGGGCTTCGCCGTCGCGGAAGGCAAGCTGACTATCGACGACGAAGTGTTGAAATTCTTTCCCGGCGACGCCCCGGCCGAGCCTTCCGGCAATCTCAAGGCCATGCGCGTGCGCGACATCTTGACGATGTCCACCGGGCACCAAGACGAGCCGCCCGTCGCCCCGGACAAAATCTCCGCGAAATCCTTCCTCGCCCAACCCGTCCCGCATCTCCCCGGCACGCACTTCAAATACAACACGCCCGCCACCTTCATGCAGTCCGCCATCGTGCAGAAGCTCACCGGGCAGACCGCTCTCGATTACCTGCGGCCGCGCCTCTTTGAACCGCTCGGCATTTCGAATCCCGTTTGGGACACGAACTTCGAAGGCATCTCCCTCGGCGGCTACGGGCTGCGGGTTCGCACTGAGGACATCGCGAAGTTCGGCCAGCTCTATCTCCAGAAAGGAAAGTGGAACGGCAAACAGCTCCTGCCCGCCTCGTGGATCGAACAGGCCACCGCGCGACAAGTCTCCAATGGCAGCAATCCCAAGAGCGATTGGAACCAGGGCTACGGCTTCCAATTCTGGCGCAGCCGCAACAACGCCTACCGTGGCGACGGCGCGTTCGGCCAATACTGCGTCGTGTTGCCCGATCAAGACACCGTCGTCGCCATCACCAGTGGCGTGAAAGATATGCAGGCCGTGCTCAATGTCCTCTGGGACCAACTCCTCCCCGCGCTGGCACCGAAGAAGATGAAAGCCGACCGCGCCACGCAGAAACAACTCACAGACCGTCTCGCCGCTCTCGAAATCAAGCCCGCCGCCGGCGCCGCGACGTCTCCACAAACGAGCCGCCTCGCCAACCGCACCTATACGTTCCCGGTGAACGATCAAAAACTCGAGAGCGTGCAACTCGCCACTGCGGCGAACGGCGAACTCAACCTCACCATTCGCGTGAACGGTCGCGACGCGAAAGTGGCTTGCGGCCATCGTCAGTGGCGTTCCGGCCGCGGACCGTTCGCCGGTGGTTACCTCGCGGACTTTCCGGATGAGCCACTCGCCGGCACCTTCGGCTGGACGGCAGATGACTCGCTCCAGATCAAGATCTGCGCCGTCGAAACCCCCTACCATCTCACGCTGAAACTCACGCTCACCGGCGACAACCTGACGTTCGACAGCGAAACGAACGTCGGCTTCGGCGCGACCAAACGCCCGACGCTGAACGGAAAGGCGCAATAGCTCGCTGTCGGAGCAAAAAGACTTCCGACCCGGCGCGCGTTTCGCCTACTGTGCGGTCAACGACCGATGTCGAATCGCATCCACGTCCTCATCAACGGCGAGCAGTTCGGGCCCTACCCGGAGTCGGAGTTCCGACTGCACTTCGCCGAGCGAAAGATTCTCAAGGCCGATCTCGCCTGGCGCGAAGGCCTCGCCGACTGGCTGCCCGCCACCGAAATGATCGCGCTGCTTGATGCCGAACGGGTCGCCGCTCCAGTCCTTCCGCCACCCGCTCTTTCCGCATTCGACACCACCAAAGCCGCCGCCGCGAGCGGCGATCCCGAAGCTCAGTTCAAGCTCGGCCTCATGATCGACAAAGGCGACGGTGCGCCGCTTAACCACGTTGAGGCCGTGAAGTGGTGGCGCAAGGCCGCCGAGAAGAACCATTCGCGCGCGCAGTTGCAGCTCAGCCTCGCACTCGAAGCCGGACGCGGTGTCGTCGCAAACGAAGCCGAGTCACTCCAGTGGCTTCACGCCGCGGCGGAAGGCGGTCTCGCGGAAGCTCAATATCTTCTCGGGCGCAAACTGGTGAACGGCCAGGGCGCGCCGCAGAACGATGCCGAGGCGGTGAAATGGTTTCAGAAAGCCGCCGAACAGAATCACGCGGTGGCGCAATGTTCCCTCGGCTTTATGCACGACCACGGACGTGGCGTGACGAAGAGCGAAGTCGAGGCGGCGAACTGGTATCGCAAGGCCGCCGAACGCGGTGACGGCATCGCGCAGAACAATCTCGCCATGCTCCTCGCCGCCGGCCAGGGCGTGCCGAAGAACGAAACCGAATCCGCGCAGTGGTTCCGCAAGGCCGCTGAACAAGGCGTGCCCGGGGCACAAACGAACTTCGGTCTGCTGCTGGCACGCGGTCAGGGTGTCCCGCAGGACTACGTGGAGGCGTACAAGTTCTTCAATCTCGCCGCCGCGCAAGGTCACGCGAACGGCGCGAAGAATCGCGACCTCATCGCCGCGGAAATGACGAAGGACCAAATCGCCGAAGGCCAGAAACGCGCGACGCTGTTCTCGCCGAAACGCGAACCGGGGCTCTGACCAATGGGCCGGAGCGCCGAACTCCGATTCGGCGCATTACGCCTTCGCTTCACAGAACAGAACGAAGGAAACGAAGTCGACGCCCTTGCGGAGACTCGATTTGGAAGTTGCCCCACTTCTTCGTTCTCTTGGTTGCCTTCTATTCTTCCGCAGGTTGAATCACTCAGGATTTTCGCTCGGCAATGCATCGGAGCGTCTCTAGTTTTCCGTCATGCGCCCATTCGGAAAACTCCTTCGCGCCTTCGCGGCTTCGCTGCTCGTCTTCTTCCCAGTTCTGTCGCGCGGCGCCGCGACGAATGATTACTCCTCCGTGAACGCCATCTTCGCTGAGCATTGCCTCGACTGCCATGCCGCGCAGGAACCCGAAGGCAAGCTGGTGATGGAAACGTTCGAAGCGTTTATGAAGGGTGGTGAATCCGGCACCGTACTGAAGCCCGGTCGCAGCGCCGAAAGCTTGTTGGTGAAAGTGGTCGAGGGAACGCTCCAAAAGGACGGCAAGAAGTGGATCATGCCGCCGGGAAAACGTAAGAAGTTGACCGTCGAGGAAATCACAACGGTCAAGGCATGGATTGATGCGGGCGCGCCGCCACCCAAGGAGCCGGAGAAACTCGTCCGCGAACTGAAGCTGCCTGCGATCAAGCCGACGGTACCGCCGCGGCGATCGATTCAAGCCATCGAATTCGCCACTGGACCGAAGCTCATCGCCGCCGCCCGCTACGGCGAGGTGGACCTCATCTCATCCGAGACGCGCAGTGTGGTCCGCACACTGAAAGGGCATCGCGGTTCCGTGAACGCGCTCGCTTTCACCACCGACGGTAAACAGCTGGCAGCCGCGGCCGGCGAGCCAGCCCTGTTCGGCGAGGTGAAGATTTGGAATGTCGCTGACGGCAAGCTGCTCCGAACGATCGAAGGTCACAAGGACGCGCTATACGCCGTCGCGATTTCGCCCGATGGCCAGACGCTCGCCACGGGCAGCTACGATCAGAAGATTAAAATGTGGGAACTCGCGACCGGCAAGGAACTGCAAACGCTCTCCGCCCACAACGGCGCGATCTACGACCTCGCGTTTCGTCCCGACGGAAAGATCCTCGCCAGCGCCAGCGGAGATCGGACAATCAAGCTCTGGACAGTCGCCACCGGCAAACGGGTCGAGACGTTCTCGCAGCCCCTGAAGGAACAGAATGCACTGAGCTGGAGCCCTGACGGCAAACGCCTCGCGGCCGCAGGCGCGGACAATCGCATTCGTGTCTGGGAGATCAGCGAGAGTGCGGCGGAAACGACGAATCCCCTGCTCGTCTCCAAGTTCGCCCACGAAGGCGCGATTCTGAACGTCGCGTTCTCGCTCGACGGCAAAACGCTTCTCTCCACGGCCGACGATCTCACACTCAAATCGTGGGACGCGAAAGAGGTGACCGAGAAGTTGCTGTTCGAGAAGCAGCCGGATGTCACGCCCGCCATCGCATTTCTCGCCGACGACAAACGAATCGCCGTGGGACGTCAGGACGGAACCGTGGCCTTCTACGAAACCGAAAAGCCCAGGGCGCTGCCGCCACCGGCCCCCGAATTAAAGAGCGTCTCGCCGCGTGGATTATCCCGCGGGAAGCCCACCACTCTGAAACTCGCCGGCGCTCACCTGCTCGGCGTAACGAATGTCCAGGCAACGAACCCCGATCTGCGCGTCCTCTCGCGGTCTGCCACGAGCGCAAACGAAATCCAAATCTTGGTTGAGGCCAGCCTGAAAACTCCGCGCGGCGAATACGAACTCTCGGTCCAGAGCTCCGGCGGCGAGAGCGCGAAGGTGAAGGTCTACGTCGATAACCTGCCGCAACTCAGCGAAGCCACGGCGACGAACGTCATCACCCTACCTGCGGGAATCTGGGGCGCCATCGATACGCCCGGCGACAGCGACTCGTTCGACTTCGAAGCGAAAGCCGGGCAGACCGTCGTGCTGGAACTCGCCGTGAAAAGCATCGGCTCCAAGCTGGCCAATGGATTCCTGACGCTGCTCGACAGCCGTGGCTCCGTGCTGACCAGTGACAGCGGATTCGACGGCGGGGATCGACTCCTCGCGTTCAAGATCTCCGCAAGCGGGCGTTACACGGCGAAGGTCTCGGACCAAATGCTCACCGCGTCACCAGATCACATCTACCGCCTTTCGTTGGGCGAACTTCCCATCGTGACCGGCATATTCCCGCTCGGCGTCGGCGCGAATGCGGAAACGGAGATTCAGCTCAGTGGCCACAATCTCCCGCCCCATGCGACTGCGAAGGTGAAGGCCAGTGCGCCCGGCGAGATGGAGGTTCCCATCGACAGCGAACGTTTCCGAAAGCAGCGGGCGTTCAGAGTTATCGTGCGCGACGAACCTCAATTCGCCGAACAGGAGCCGAACGATTCTCCCGCCAACGCAACCATGCTCGCACAACGTGGTTCGGCCCACGGCCGAATCGACCGCGTGGGCGATGCGGATTTGTTCCGGTTCGAGGCGAAGGCTGGCGAAGCTCTCGTTCTCGAAACCGATGCCGCCCGGCGCGGTTCTCCCGTGGATACGCGACTGGAAGTGCTGCACCCAGACGGCCGCCCAGTCGCGCGCTTACTGCTCCGCGCCGTGCGCAACACCGCGATTAATTTCCGCAGCGTCGACTCCAACGGCACCGGCATGCGCCTCGACAATTACGAGGAAATGGAACTCACCGAGTATCTCTACATGAGCGGCGATGTGATGCGCCTCTTCCGCATGCCGCAGGGACCGGACTCCGACATGATGATGTTCACCTCCACGGGCAAGCGCCGCGCGTATTTCGACACGACAGCGGTCGCTCACGCGCTGGACGAACAGGGCTTCATCGTCGAACCACACCCTCTCGGCGCCAGACTGCCGGTCAACGGCCTGCCCGTGTTCACGCTGAATTTCGAAAATGACGACGACGGCGAGCGCAAGTTGGGAAGCGATTCCAAGATCCACTTCACCGCGCCGACCAACGGCAACTACCTCGTGCGCGTCACCGACACTCGCGGGCATGGCGGCGATACGTTCGCCTATCGTCTGATCACGCGCGAGGCAAAGCCCGACTTCACGGTGAGCCTGAGCGGAGCGAATCCCACGGTAGCTCCCGGCAGCGGACAAAGCTTCACGGTGAACGCGGAGCGAGCGGATGGATTCGACAGCGATATTCGTGTCGAGATCAGCGGCCTACCGGAGGGATTCAGCGTCACCACACCGGTGATCATCGAGGCCGGGCACACCGAGGCGAAGGGTTCAATTCACGCGGCGATGAGCGCGCCGAAGCCCACTAGCTCCGTTGCCACCAAAGTCACCGCCACCGCGATGGTCGGCGGGAAGCGTGTGACGAAGGACGTGAACACGCTCGGCACCATTAAGCTCGGCGAGAAACCGAAACTCTACGTTTCGCTGGAGCCTTACAGCGAAACAGCCACGAATCATTTCGACCCGGCAGTTGTACCGTCGAAGCCTCTGGAACTGACCATCGCCCCGGGCCAGACGATTCCTGCGTGGCTGAAGATCCATCGCAACGGACATCAGGATCTCGTCACGTTCTTCGCTGAGAATCTGCCGCACGGCGTCATCGTGGCGGACATCGGGCTGAACGGTGTGCTCATTCCGAAGGGCGAGAGCGAGCGGCAGATTTTCTTTAACGCCGCGAAATGGGTTCCCGAACAGGACCGCCTCTTCTACATGATCGAGCAACAGGCCGGACGGCAGACGTCTAGGCCCGTGTTGTTGAAGGTGAGGAAAGCTGCACAAGCCGCGAGCGCGAAGTAGCCGAAGGCAAATCGTTCCCCGGAGCGCCGGTCTCCGGCCCGGCACACCCCCGATCAACACGCCGGGTCGGAGACCGGCGCTCCAGCTGAATCGATTTCAGAGTCTCCTCAAAACCTCATCAGTGCGGAGTCCTGCCAGCAGTTCACTCACGGGCTTCGTTTGTCCGGGCAGGATCAACCCAGGCGCAATTTCGTTCAACGGTTCCAGGACGAAATGTCGCAGGTGAGCGCGGGGATGCGGCAAGGTGAGTTGCGGCTTGGAACGCGTCTCCGAGCCGAACGCAGTGAGATCGAGATCGAGCGGACGCGGTTCGTTCAAGACCACTTTGGGGCGGCGACCGAACTCCTGTTCCAGCGCCTGCAACCTGTCGAGCAACGTCTCCGGGGTTTCATCTGGCCGCGGCGTGAATGCGACCACAGCATTCACGAACAGCGGAGAGCCGGGCGGGCAATCGACCGGTGTGCTTTGCCAGAGTGAAGAGGCAACGAAATCCGATTGAGCGAGCTTGTGAAGCGCAGCCATCGCCTCGCGGAGAATAGCGGGCGAATCACCGAGATTGGAACCGAGCGCGACAACCACCCGTCGATCTGCAACGGACGCGGGCTGTCGCGAGTTCGCGCTCACTTCAACCCCAGCACGTCCTGCATGTCGTAGATGCCGGGCTTCTGCTTCACGACCCAGAGGGCGGCACGGAGCGCGCCGTTGGCGAAGGTGTCACGGCTGCTGGCCTTGTGGGTCAACTCCACGCGCTCACCATCGGCGGCGAAGATGACGGTATGATCGCCCACGACATCGCCACCGCGCACGGCGTGGATGCCGATCTCGCTGCTCGCCCGCGGCCCGACAATGCCTTCACGACCATGACGCAGCGCCTGCTTGAGCTGGAGCTTGCGAACGTCCGCGAGGATCTCGAGCAACGTGGTTGCCGTGCCGCTCGGCGAATCCTTCTTGTGGCGATGATGCATCTCGACGACTTCAAGATCGAAGTTCGGCCCGAGAATCTCCGCGGCCTTCCGCGTGAGCCAGAAGAGCGTGTTCACCCCCGTGGAATAGTTCGACGCCCAGACCATCGGTATCTGCGTCTTGCACGTCGTGATCTGCGCCTTCTCAGCTTCGGTGTGCCCCGTAGTGCCAATGACGAGCGCCTTGCCGTGCTTCGCGCAATACGCGGCGAGCGCGGCAGTCGCGGCGTGGTAGCTGAAGTCGATGACCACGTCGCAGTCCGGCAGGAGCGGACGAATGTCGTCGTTCTGATCGACCTCGGCGACGACCTTGAGTCCGGTCATGCGCGCGGCGCAATCGATGAGCGCCTGGCCCATGCGGCCTTTGGAACCGTTGATGATGACTTTGGTGTCGGGCATGGCTGGTGGAGTGGAGGATTACTTCAACACGCCGCAAGCCTTGAGCGTGGCCTTGAGCGTGTCGCGGTTCTTCTGGGTCATCGGCACGAGCGGGAGGCGATATTCCTCCTCGCACATGCCCAGCATGGCGAGCGCGGCTTTCACGGGCACCGGGTTCGTCTCGATGAACAGATCCTTGAAGATCGGGTAATACTTCGTGTGCAGTTTCAGCGCTACGTCGGTCTTGCCGGCAGCGAAGGCTTTCACCATCTGCGACACTTCCTTCGGGATAATGTTCGTGGCCACGCTGATCACGCCATGCGCGCCGACGGACATGAACGGCAGCGTGAGCGAATCGTCGCCGCTTAGAATCGTGAAACCATCGCCCAACGCCGCGCGAAGCTGGCTGACGCGATCCGCGTTTCCGCCCGCTTCCTTGATGCCGATGATGGTCGGGCACGCGTCCGCGAGACGTTTCACCGTATCGATGGCGATCTCGATGCCACAACGTCCGGGGATACTGTAGAGCACGAGCGGCAAATCCGTCGCAGCAGCGATGGCCTTGAAGTGCTGAATAAGCCCTTCCTGCGTCGGCTTGTTGTAGTACGGCGCAACCTGCAGCGAGCCGTCGGCGCCCGCCTTCTTCGCCATCTTGGTGAGATAAATCGCCTCGCTGGTGGAGTTGCCGCCGGTGCCGGCGAGCACCTTCACCTTGCCGGCCGCGAACTCGACCGAGCGTTTGATGACGGCGATGTGTTCCTCGTAATCCAGCGTCGGCGATTCACCCGTGGTGCCGACGGGCACGATGCCGTCCACGGCGCCCTTGACCTGGGCCTTGACGATCTTTTCGAGCGCGGACTCGTCGAGTTTGCCACCCTTGGTGAACGGGGTGACGATGGCAGTGTAGGTTCCGGTAAATGGTAGCTGCGTTTGCACAGGGGGCATAAAATCAGGGAATCAGGCGAGTTTTGCCAGAAGGATTTTCAGAAAGCGGGACCGGTAATCAGTGAAACGGTAAGTCAGTAATCAGTAGATCAGTGAGCCAGCGACCCGAGCAACGTTCGATGCCGCCGTCGTCGAGCAGTTGTTTACCGAATACTGATTCACTGATTACTGACTCACTGTTTTCTCAACGTCAGACCTCAATCGTCCCTTTGAATACGAAGTCCGCCGGGCCGTTGAGCTTCACGTCGGCAAAGCCTTCACCCGCGTTCGCCCAGCTCACTTCGAGCGTGTCGCCGCCCTGCACCTGAACCTTCACGGGTGAAGTAAACTGGTGGACCCGCGACGCCACCAAGGCGGACGCCGTCACGCCCGTGCCACACGCGAGTGTCTCGCCTTCCACCCCGCGCTCGTAGGTCCGCACGCGAATGTGATTAGGGCCGAGCACCTGCGCAAAGTTCACGTTCGTGCCCTTGGGCTTGAAATGGTCGTGGTAACGAATCTCCGCGCCCAGCTGCTGAACCATCGCCTTGTCGGCGTCCGGCACGAAGATGACCGCGTGCGGCACACCGGTGTTCAGCGAATGCACCGTGAGCTTCGCACCGGCGGCAGGAACGACTTCGCCGAGACGCAGATCTTTCGGCGTGGTGAGGTTGATGGTCACGCGCGCTCCATGATACGTCGCGCTGATCACGCCGGCGCCGGTTTCGAAGCTCGTCTTGTCGCCAATGCTCGCCACGCTCTGGACGAACCGCGCGAAGCACCGCGCGCCGTTGCCGCACATGTCGGCTACAGAACCGTCACTGTTGTAGAACTCCCATGACCAGTCCGCCTTGCCCGAAGCGTTCGGGATGAGCATCAGCAAGCCGTCCGCGCCGATGCCGCGCTGGCGGTTGCAGAGACGAACGATCTGTTCGTTGGTCAGCTCGATCTGGCCGGCGCGATTATCGATGAGAATGAAATCATTCCCGGCGCCGTTCATCTTCACAAAGTCCAAAGTCATGGCGGGAAAACGTAGCAAGAAACCAGCAGGCGCAAAGGGGAAAATTTCCAGAGGCGCGGAACCAAAATCCGATCAGGAAAGAGGATTACTCGTAGCGCAACGCGTCAATCGGATCGAGCCGGGCAGCCTTCAGCGCCGGGAAGAAGCCGAAGACGATGCCGATCACCGCGCTCACGGTGAAGGCCATGATGACGGAGCCAGTCGAGATCAGCGTGGGAAATTGGAAGAGTTTGGTGAGCAACGGAGCCAGCCAGTAGCCGGTCGCAATTCCCAGCGCGCCGCCGGTGATGCTCAGCAGGACGGCTTCGGTGAGAAACTGCCGCAACACATCACGTCCGCGCGCGCCGACGGCGAGGCGGATGCCGATCTCGCGGGTGCGCTCTGTCACGCTGACGAGCATGATGTTCATGATACCGATGCCTCCGACCACCAGCGAGATGCCGGCGAAGAAGCCGATGAGGATGGTCATGATGCGGTTGTTGGCGTTGAAGAAGTCCGATGTCTCCTGCTGCGTGCGGACCATGAAGTCATCGTCCTTGCCCTCCGTAATCTTGTGCCGCTGCCGGAGCAGCTCGGTAATCTGTTCCTGCACATCCGCGATGGCCGCAGGAGATTCCGCCGACACAAAGATGGAGCGAAACCGAGTGTCGCCGGAAAGACGCTTCATTACGCTGGTGTAGGGAACGAGGACGATGTCGTCCTGGTCCTGGCCGAAGCTGCCGGAGCCTTTCGCTTCCAGCCAGCCGACAACGGTGAACGGCGCGTTCTTGATGCGAACAATCTGGCCGACTGGATCGATATTCTCACCGAACAGCGTCTTCGCCGTGGTGGCACCAATCAGGCAGACCTTGTTGGCGTTGCGGACATCTGTTTCGGTAAAATTATCCCCGGATTGCAGTCCCCACGAGCGGGCCAGAAGATACTCGTCGCTCACGCCGGTCACCTGGACCGAAGTATTCTGATTTCCCGCCGCAATCTGACCGGAGGTCCGAACCTCGGGGCTCGCCGCGGCAACTCCCGAGACCTCGCGGCGAATCGCCTCGTAGTCGGACGGATCGAGATTCGGCGCCATGCCGAAACCGCCACGCACACCACCGCGCGAAATGTTGCCGGACATCACCGTGAGCAGATTCTGTCCCATGCTGGCGATGCGTTTATCCACCTCGGCCTTCGCGCCCGTGCCCATGCTGACGCCCACAATCACCGCCGAGATGCCGACGATGATGCCGAGCATGGTGAGGAACGAACGCAGGATGTTTCTCCGGAGAGCGCGCAGGGCGATTTTGAAGACAGCGATCATGGCTCAGGCTAGTTGTACCGCTTTTTGTTCCGCATCCAACCGCGCCAGCTCTTCGGACGCGATCAGCCGCTTCGTCACCGGCTCGTCGCTGCGCACCAAACCATCCCGCATCACGACGACGCGCCGGCAATAGTGCGCGATGTCGAGCTCGTGCGTGACCATGGCCACGGTCATGCCCTGATCGTTCAAGCGCTGGAAAATGCCCATGATCTCAATGCTGGTCCGCGAATCGAGATTGCCGGTCGGCTCGTCCGCCAGCAGCAGCTTCGGCTCGTTCACCAGGGCGCGCGCGATCGCGACGCGTTGTTGCTGACCGCCGGAGAGCTGGCTGGAGGTGTGGTCGTAACGCTGGCCGAGGCCGACCATTTCAAGGGCCTTCATTGCGCGATCGCGCTGTTCACGGTTCGGCAACGGCGGGCGCGAATAAAGCATGGGCAGCTCGACGTTCTCGAGCGCAGTGGTTCGTGAGAGCAGGTTGAAGCCTTGAAAGACGAATCCAATCTTTTGATTCCGCAGATCCGCCAGCTCATCGCGATTCAGTTCGCCCACGTTCACGCCATCGAGCAGGAAACGGCCGCTGGTTGGACGGTCCAGGCAACCGAGCGTGTTCATCATCGTGCTCTTGCCGGAACCCGAAGCGCCCATGATGGCCACGAACTCGCCCTTTTGAATGGTGAGAGTGACGCCGCGCACCGCATGCACCTGCACCTCTCCGCTGATGTAGGTCTTGCGGAAGTCTTCGAGCTGGATGACTGGTGTACTCACGTTGCGGGTGGATTCAAGATCGCTCTGGACAACGCAGGCTTAACGTCGACCGGGCCCGCCAAACGGACTGCCGAACGGCGCTGCTGGGGTGGCTGCGGTGGTGGCCGAACTGACCGTCCCCACCACCACGACATCGCTCTCCTTCAAGCCCTCAATCACTTCCGTGTTCGTGCCGTCGGATACGCCGAGCTTCACGGTCACTGGCTTCAGCACCGTCTTGGCCGCGCCCGTCGCGGACGTTTCCTTCTCCAGCAGATAAATCGTCTGCGTGCGCGGCCCTTCCGGCTCGCTGCGACGCTGGCGTGGACGCTCGCCACCGCCTTCGGAACCGCCACCGCCGCCGGGCCCGCCACCCTGCGCAAAGCGCGCGCGCATCTCCGCGATGACCTGCTGATACTTCTCCTTTTGTTCCGCGGTGAGCGACGCCTCGTAGGCGGTGCGTTCCTCGTCAGTCGGGCGACGGCGTTCGCCCTTGGCCTGCCACGGCGGAATCGGCAACCCGGCGAACGGACCGCTGGTGGCGAGTTCCACAGTCGGCTTGTCCGCGGCCGGAGCATTCGTGGCGCCGGCAATCACTGCGCCAGTTGGCGGACGGAATCGCAGCGCAGAATTTGGAATCCGCAGCACGCCCTTCTTCTCAGTGATGATGATGTTCGCGTTGGCCGTCATGCCGGGACGCAGCTTGAGGTCAGAATTGTTCACCTCCACGATGGTCGTGTAGGAAACGACATTCTGGTTGGTGTTCGCCGCAAAACGCACCTGCTGAACCTTGCCCTGGAACTTGCGCGCGGGAAACGCGTCCACCGTGAAGTTCACCGTCTGACCATCCGCCACGTTGCCGACGTCCGCCTCGGACACGGCGGCTTCGATCCGCATCTTCGAAAGATCATTCGCGATCACGAAGAGCGTCGGCGAGTTCAAGCTCGCGGCGACGGTCTGGCCGACCTCGATCTTGCGCGTCAGAATCATGCCGTCGATCGGCGCGTAAATTGTTGTGCGGCTCAGGTCCACCTTCGCCCGATCCACATTCGCCTGGCGCATCTTCACGTTCGCCTCGGCCTGGCTGAGGTTTGCACGCGCTTCGTCGAACTCCGACTTCGAGATCAGCTTGCCCGCGAACAGATCCTTGGCCCGGGTGAAATTCAACTGCGTCAACTCCGCCGCCGCCGCCGAGTTCGCCAGCTCCGCCTCGGCCTGAATGAGCGCGCGTTCGTAGGTCGCCGGATCAATCTGCGCGAGGAGGTCCCCCGTCTTCACCTTGTCGTTGAAATCCACCTTCACGTCCAGCAGCGTGCCGGAAATCTGGCTGCCCACCTCAACATTGCGCACCGGCGTCAGTGCGCCATTCGCGGTGACGGACTGCACGATGTCGCCCGCGGCCACCGGGGCGGTTTTGTACTCCACCGCCGCCTGACTCTCGCGCTTGGTTGAATACCACTGCCAGCCGCCGTATCCGGCGCCGACAAGCAGCACCAGAAACACCCACTTTCCCCAGCCTGATGATTTCGCGTTGGCCATAATTGATCTGAACTTGATGCCTGCCGGGTGCTCTCAACCGCCTTACACCGGCTTGGAAGGCAACCGCGCCGTTATCCCTGTTTCAGGGAGGGTTGGCAATGAATCGTTGGCTGTCTGAAGCCCGGCCACCCAAAGACGTCGCTTTCAAGACACGCCATCGCCCGCTCCGGTTACCGGTGCAATGCCGACGTTGAAATCGCTCGCTCTCGTCCGGCCTTCGCGCTCAAATCCGTCCACTCATGAAACCGTCGTCGCGCCGCTCCTCGCCTCACGCAATCCTTCGCCGCCTTTTCGCCGTCGGTGCGTTCGCCGTCCTCGTCACAAAGACAGCTTGGGCCGCCGACCAACCGCAGTGGGGGATCGCCTGGACGCGCAACATGGTTTCTCACGAGCGCAACCTGCCCGACTCCTTCGACCCGCGCGCTGGAAAGAACATCAAGTGGGTCGCGAAGATCGGAACCGAAACGCATTCTACGCCGATCATCGCCAACGGCCGCGTGTTCCTCGGCACGAACAACGGCGAGAAGCGTGACCCGAAACACGATGGCGACCGCGGCGTCATGATGTGTTTCAACGAAGCCGACGGCAAACTGCTCTGGCAACTCGTCGTGCCGAAACGCGAGGAGGATCCTTATCACGACTGGCCGAAATGCGGCATCTCGTCGCCCGCCACCGTGGAAGGCGACCGCGTCTATCTCGTCGACAATCGCGGCGTGGTGCTTTGCCTCGACGTCCACGGCATGGCGAACGGAAATGACGGACCGTTCCGCGATGAAGGCGCCTACATGACACCGCGCGGCACGAACGCTCCCGCGAAACCGCTCACACCCGGCCCGCTCGACGCGGACATCCTCTGGGCGCTCGATTTGACGAAGGAAGCGGGCATCTGGTCGCACGACGCCGCGCACAGCTCGATTCTCATTCGCGGCAATCATCTCTATCTGAACTCCGGCACCGGCGTGGACAACACGCATGTGAAGATTCGCACGCCCGACGCGCCGAGCCTGGTGGTTGTCGACAAGAAGTCTGGTCGACTCCTCGCCCGCGAACGTCTCGGCATCGCGCCGAACATTTTTCACTGCACCTGGTCCTCGCCGTCGATGGCGACCGTGAACGGACGCGAGCAAATCTTCTTCGCTGCCGGCAACGGCGTGGTCTACGGCTTCGAACCACTTGCCAAAACTCCTCCGCCCGGCGAAGTCGCGACGCTCCAGCCCATCTGGCACTTCGATTTCGATCCGACCGCGCCGAAGGAGAATGTCCATCGGTACAATCGCAATCGTCGTGAGAGCCCGAGCAACATCTACGGCATGCCGGTCTTCCACGAGAACCGGCTCTACGTCGCGGGCGGCGGCGACATCTTCTGGGGCAAGAATGAAGCGTGGCTCAAGTGCATCGACGTGACGAAGCGCGGCGACATCACCACCAACGGCCTAGTCTGGACCTACACGCTCGACAAGCACGTGCTCTCGACGCCGGCGATCGCGGACGGTCTCGTGTTCATCGCGGACTGCGGACGGAAGTTTCATTGCCTCGATCTCGCGACCGGAAAGGGAATCTGGACTCACGACATCAAGGGCGAAGTCTGGGCGTCACCGATGATTGCGGACGGGAAAGTTTACCTCGGCACGCGCAGCGGACAGTTCCTTATTTTCGCCGCGAGCCGGGAAAAGAAAGTGTTGAGCGAGATGGAACTCGGCAGCCCGATCAGCGCCACCGTCACGCCCGCCAACGGCACGCTTTACATCGCGACGATGAAAGAGCTGTTCGCCGTTCGGCAGGCGGCTCCCTGATCAGAAGAACTTCATCTGCTGGCCAGCAGCTTCCGCCAGTCCACTGACGCCCAGCCCGAGCAGGCGCAGTGGCCGGTTCACCAGCCGTTCGCGTCCGAGCAGCCAGCAGCCGAGGCGGTAAATCTCGTTTGCTTCGACCAATGGTTCCTCCACCGAAATCTGCCGCGTGAGCGTGGAGAAATCTCCGTAGCGCACCTTCACCTGAACCGTGTGAGCGCCGAGCCGCTTGCGCTTGAGCTTGGTGGAAATGTCTGTCGCCTGCTCGCGCAGACATGCGCGAAGGATCTTCCGATCCTCCGTGTCGCGCTCAAAGGTTTCCTCCGCGCTGATGCTCTTGATCTCGTCGCCCAGTTCCAGCGCCCGATCATCTTCTCCGAACGCAAACTGTCGCAGGCGCGGTCCCCACGAACCCACGAGCGCGCGCAGGTCGCCCGGATGATCCTGGAGGTCGCCGATGGTTCGCAAACCAGCGTTCACCAGCACCTGCTCCGTCACCTTGCCGACGCCGTGAATCGCGCGCACGGGCATGGGACGCAGGAACTCCACCTTGTCACGTTCGGGAACGAGCGTCAGGCCGTTGGGCTTTTGAAAATCGCTGGCCAGCTTCGCGAGCAGTTTGTTTGCGGCGATGCCGATGCTCGCCGACAATCCACGTTCCTCGCGGATCCGACGCTTCAGCTCGCGCGCGATCGGCAGCCCGGCGAGCAGGCATTCATCCGCATCGGAACCGGGACATTGCGCGGAGAGATCGAGATACGCTTCATCGATGGAGACCTGTTCGATGATTGCGCCGCTGCCGGCAATGATGTCCATGATGCGCCGCGACTCGGTGCGGTAGGCCTCCATGCGCGGGGGAACGAAGATTCCTTTGGGACAAAGCCGCCCGGCGGTGGAACTGGGCATCGCGGAGCGAACGCCGAACTTTCGTGCTTCGTAACTGGCAGCCGCGACCACACCGCGTCGCGAAGGAGGCGCGCCGACAATGACGGGCTTGCCGATGAGCTCAGGGCGATCTCGCTGTTCCACAGACGCGTAAAACGCATCCATGTCGAGGTGGAAGATGACGCGCGGCATGTTGAGAATCTCCGCCGTCAACGAGCCGGCCAGCACTCACCGTCGCGCGGCACTCAGCCCTGGCCAGAGTAATAGGCGTCGACCTTGGCGGCAACATCCTTGTAGCCGATGTCGTTTTCGTAGATCTGCTTGAACTGCTCAATGGCTTCCTCGCGCTTGCCCATTTTTTCGAGCACGCAGCCGAGCATGTAGATCATTTCCTTCTTCTCGTCATCCCAGCCGGGCTTTTCCTTGAGCGCGTCCTGCATCTTGCGCGCCGCCATATCGTTCATGCCCTTGGCGGCAAGACACTGGCCGAAGAACGCCATCGCCTGCAAACGTCGCTGCGGATTGGCCTGCGCCTTCTGAAACTCCGCCATCGCTTCGTTGAACTTGCCGGCCTGGAAGTAGAGCTGGCCGAGCTCGAACTTGATCTGGAGATCGGTCGGGTAACGCTCGGCGCGCTTGCGGAGTTCTTCGAGCTGGACGGAGGCTTTCTCACTCTTGATTTGCGCAATCTGCGCAGCGTGATCCGGGTTCGCCGCATCGAGCTGGGCAAGCTGCTGGTCGTATCGTTTCAGGACGATGTCCGAAATCGCCTTCTCCAGCGAGGCATCGGCGCCCTGCTCCGAGGAGCGGATGCGCTCGTAGTACTCGATTGCCTTGTCGTAATCCTTCTTCTGCGCGTAAAGCTCAGCGACGCTGCGCACGAGCTTCATGTTGCGCGGTTCGGCCACCAGACGGGCTTCGTATTCCGTGATCAAATTGCCGGCGACGTCATCGGTTTTCACGGCCCGGGCTTCCTGCTCCAGCTTCACCGCCTCGTCCTTGTTCTTCAGGATGTCCCGATAGCTTCCGCTGCCGTCCGCCAGGGCCTCGTAGCCGCCTTCGTTGAGCGTCTTGCGCGCGGAAAGGTTCTTGAGCGCGGCGGAAATCTCTCCCTTGCCCGGATACGCGCGCATCAGCTCTACGTAGTGCGCCTCGGCTTTGGTAATCTGGCCGGACGCCGCGAGCGCTTCTCCGTAAGCCATCGAAAGGTCGTAATCTTTCGTCGCCGTCTTGAGCAGAATTTCGTAGGCGAAGCACGCGGTCTTGGGCAGGTTGGCGGCCATGGCGGCCTCGGCGAGAATCTTGTTTCCGGTCGAGCCTTGCGGATCGTTTTCGAGGATCTGTTCGGCGATCACCATCGCTTCGATGGGACGGCTCTTGGCCATCTGCGCCTTGGCGATCAGGGGAGAATTGCTCGCGCCACCGAGCATCTTCTTGAAAAAGCCGGTGTTGCCGCCGGACTTCTTGATCTGGGCCGCACGCAAGGCCTGACGGCATTCGAGGAACGCGGGCTCGCGGGTGAGAACCTGCTGGAAGATGGCAATGGCGTAGTCGAAATTCTGACGCTGGAGCGCCGTGGCGCCCTTTTGATACAGCTCGCGCAGGTCGCGCGGTATCTCGCTCAAACTCTTTTCTGGCATGGCGAAAACGTAGGGGCGCACCCCGGAAAAATCCACTCCAAATCGGCAATCACCCGCGGCGCCGTGTAAAAAGCAAAACCCACCAGCATCGTCCGACGCTGGTGAGTTGGAAGTTCCCGGAAGGCGTTACGCCGCCTCGGCTTTCTGACGGCCCTTCTCCTTCTCGCCGTAACCGTATTTGCCGTAATAGCCGTAGCTGTAATAGCTGTCGTAGTAGTATCCCGACCCGCCACGCGAACGCGGAATCTGGTTCAGAATCGTTCCCGCCAATGGCGCGCCGGCTTCCTTCAGCATCTGCACGGCGCGGAGCACGGAGTTGCGCGGCGTGAAGCCGGACTTCACCACGAGACAGAGCGTCTGAATTCGGTTGAGGACGAGTAACGTGTCACTGACGGCGTGAACAGGCGCGGAATCAACGATCACGCGATCGAAGTGCAGGAGCGCTTCATCGATCAATCCGTCGATGCCTGTTTGCGCGAGCAGTTCGGCAGGATTCGGCGTGTGCGTCCCGGCCGGGATGTAGAAGAAGTTCTCCGTCTCCGTCGCGTGGATGACCGTTTTGAAATCTTTCTGGCCGGTCAGATAATCGGTCAGACCGAACCCGCGCTTGTTGTTCGCGACGAGCGTGTTCTCGACCATCGGACGGCGGAGGTCGCAGTCGATGATCAATGTCCGAAGTCCCTGCTGCGCGAGGCTGATGGCGTAGTTGACCGAGCAAAACGTTTTGCCTTCGGACGGCACGGCGCTGGTGAAGAGCGAGACGCGGCGTTCATCCTTGCGACCGAGCATCGAGAGCGCGGTGCGCAAGGTGCGAAACGCCTCCGCCTCGCATGAGTCGGCGTCGTCCGAGTTGATGAGCTTGCGCTTGCCCTTGGGTGCGCCGGTGAATTTGGGAATCGCGCTGACGACGGGAACACCGAGGAATTCCTCCGTCTGGTCCACCGTCTTCAGCGAACGATCGAGCGAGCTGAGGAACAAGGCGAGGATCACGCCGCCCCCAAGCCCCGCGAACAAACCGAGCAGTGCGACTTTGATTTTGTTCGGCTTGATCGGGAGTTCCGGCACCTGCGCCTGCTGGACCACGCGGATTTTGCTGGGCTTGATCTCCCGCGTCAGCGTCGTTTCCTTGATGCGGTTCAAGACGGACTCGTAAAGGGTGCGGTCTGAATCCACCTCGCGCGCCAGCTTGTTGTAAACGAGCGAACGCTTGTTCAGCTCCAGCGCCGCTGTTTCCTGCTCGCGCAGAGCGTTCTCGAGAGCGACTTCCGCGGCCTTCGCACTTTCGAAGCGGGAACGAATGCCTTCCGGGATGTTCAGGATGGCGTTCGTGAGACTGTTCTTCCATTCCGCGAGCTGGCTGGCGACTTGAATATACCTCGGATGCTTTTCCTTGTAGCGCTGGCGCAAGTTCGCGAGTTCAGACTCCAGCTTTCCAATGTTCGAGCGAATGTCCGCCACGGTGGGATCCGCCGTCACCGCCGGCAGGAACATGAGCGCCACGACATTGTTGCCGAGGCTCTGAGCCTGGTTGTAGGCGGTTTCGGTGGTAATCCGGGTGGACTTGGCTTCCGTGACGCGTTGATTCAGCTCCTTCAACTTTTCGACCACGACATTTTGCCGGTCTTCGAGCGAGACGGATTTGGTTTCCTCCTTGTACTCCTGCATGGCGCGCTCAGATTGCTCGAGCTTGGCCTTGAGACGCTTCTCCTCGTTCCTGAGGAATGAGAATGCCAGATCCGCCGTCGAGGAACTATACTCGTTATTCTGCCCGAGGAATTGATCGACGAGAGAATTGGCGATGCGCGCCGCCAGCTCAGGGTCCGTGTGCTCGACGTTGACATCGATCAACCGGGAACCTTTCCGCAGCTTCACTTCCACCAGCTTGGCCAGCCGGCTGACCAGCTGCTCGCGTGACAACGGCGGCTCGCCCGGCTGCGGTTTCGCAAAGCGCTCGTTCTTCGCGAGATTGTTGGTGTCGAGCACGCGTTCAAAGAGCGTCCGGCTCTGCAACGTCTGCTCCACCGTCTTCAGGAATTCGAGGGTGTTTGGATCCTCCTGCTGGACACGTTGAATGTTGAGAATCTTTTGCTCCTCCTGCTCGACCTGAAGAATGAGTTTCGCCTCGTAGACCTTCGGCGCACGCATCAAGTACGCGGTGGTGGCGAGCGCGGCGACCAGGAAGAACATCGCGATCACCCAAGTGCGTTCCCGGAGCGCGTAATACAACATCCGGAAGTCGATGGGCGGAGCGACTTCCGTCTGGCTCGGCGAGGAACGTTGGTTGGAGCGCGGGTTGGGGCGTGGATTTGGATTCGTTGGCATAGGCAGGCTGAAATTCAGTGGTTGAGAGAAAGGCAAACCGCGATCGCTCGTTTGCCGGGGCAGGGATTCGTGTCGGTCCGTGACATGGAATGGTAGCTGGGGTTTCCGACCGGCCTAGAAGACGCGTTCGGAAATGATGATCGTGTCGTCCGGAAGAATCTCGAACGGTTTGATGTCGGGATCGTTCGCGGCAGATTTCACGTCCACCGAGAACGTCTTCTTTCCTCCCGATGTGCGGGTGATGGTCACCTTGCTCTGGACAGCGAGTCGCGTGAAGCCGCCCGCCATCGCGATGGCTTGCAGGAGCGTCACCGATTCCTCGCTCGGAATGTCATACGAGCCCGGCTTCTGCACCTGACCGAGCACGGTGAACCGGCGTTTGGAATACTCGATCACGGTCAACGTCACCTGCGGGTTCACGAGGTAATCCTTGCCGAGCAAATCGCGAATGCTGGCGGCAGCTTCGTCCACCGTCTTGCCGCCTAGGTTGATGGCGCCAAGAAGCGGGAACGTTCCCGTTCCATCCTTTGCCAGCCGGATCTCCGTGGTCAGGTCTTCCTCCTGAAACACCTTAATCTTCACAATATCATTGGGAGAAAGCCGGTAAGTGCGGGTTTCATCCGTGGAAGCAGCGGGCGTCGACGGCGCGTTTTCCGCCGCGCGGGCCGCAGGCAAAAGGCAGAGAGCAACGGCGCCGACCGCCGCGAGGATTGATTTTAATGACAGGCAGTTTCTCATTCTAAAAGTCGTTTAGCCAGATTCAGGCCAACCCACTTCAAGCCCCGCGGTAAAATGTCGTCCGAATGTTTTCGGACAGTTCATTCGGAATACTCCCCTCCCGAAAAGCAAACCGCCCCGCACGGCGAACCGGCGGGGCGGAAAGGTTGTTTGGCAAATCCCTTTGCCAATTTTTTCAGTGGTCCTCCCAATCCTGGGAAGCGCCACATCACCGATCAATCAGCGATGAGGCGAGACCACCGGTCCGTCGACATTCGGCGGATGCGGGCCGTGATGGAACGGGTGGTTGGGGTTGTTCCACGGCTTGCCGTGACCACGACCACCGCGGCCATGACCACCGCGGCCCTGGGCTTCGGCGGAACTCTGGCGATCCACGCTTAGGACCGCGACTTCGACGCGGCCATCAGGCAGCTCGCGCAGGAGCACGTTTACGGACAGTTCCTCGCCGACATTGACGTCTGCGATGGACTGCTCCTTGCCGGCCAGGCTCACGCGGGTGCTGTCAGTGACCTGAAGCACATAAGTGAGATTGTCGACCTGCAGCGTGATGGTCTTGCCGTATTTGTCGACGGCCACGACTTTGCCCGCCAACGTCTGTTGTACGGGTTTCTTCGGGGTCGCCGGTGTGGTGGCGGGCGGCGCGGCAGGTTTATCCTCCGCCCGTACCGCTTGGGTAGCGCCTCCGGCCAGCGTCAACAGCAGGCCGAGGACAACGGGTGTTTTGATGACTTTCATGTGGTTTTGCGGTTGATGGCTGGCCCCGGAGACCGACTCCTCATCGGCTCCGCTGCTAACCTGACTCGTTCGTTGTTCAGTTGCGAGTGCACTTCAAGGACAGCTATCGGCAGGTCATCACTTTTGATGAGAAATCTTTTCTACCCTCGCTCCGGCCCGCCCATGTCGGCGTTCTGTTAACAACTCCCGGACGAACCTATCGGCGAATCCCCTCATCATGAAGGAAGCACTTATCGAATCCACTCATGGCGAAAGTCACCGGCTGCGAATAACTCTGTGAATAGCCTGCGAAAAAGTTCCAATAACTCCTCGTTGCACCCCGCTTCCGGCTCGCGTGAGATGACACCGTTCAGTTTGCCGGTAGGCCAGGCGGAGTTGCAGGTGTGAAAACCGATTGGCAGTCCGGGAGGTTGGGGACGCTGTTCACAGCAAAACAATGTTCAACATGACCGACGTCGAAAAAAATCTCGCCAAGGCGAGGCTCATTATCACGAGCGCCTGCAAAATGCTGCAGTATGCCCGCGAGAACGCGCCTCGATTCGGTCAGGAACGCTACGCCGCCAACGCGGACTGCTACATCCTCCTTGCCGACGCCACCAAAATCTTCTGCCAGCAGATCAGCCTCACCTTTGGTGAGCCGCTCGACAAGCGCTGGAGCCCCGCCCTGCCTGAACTGCTCCTGAGCCACCCAGAAAAATGCCGCGAAACCCTCGCGCTCCTCGAAGAGCGGGAGTTCAAGGGGCTGTCTTACTTTCATTTCGTCGCCGCCTGATGCCGGGCTCTTCTCGTTCAGCTTTCCATTCCCAAATGAAAAAAGCGGACCCTTTCAGGTCCGCTTTTTCGTTTGGATAAAACCAAACCACCTTGCGGCGTCGAGTTACCGCCTCAAGACGCAACGGCCTCCGCCGCGGCATTTCTCTTCGCCATGATGGCGTCGACAATTTTCTGCGCCAACTCAGGCTTTTCAACGAGCGCCTTCTGCGCCGCGTCCTTGCCCTGACCAATTAATTCGCCGTTGAACTGAAGCCACGCACCCTTCTTGTCCACCACGCCGTTCGCAATGCCCACATCAAGGATGCTGCCCTCCTTGTTAATGCCGTGATTGAAGATGATGTCGAACTCGGCCTCGACAAACGGCGGTGCCACCTTGTTCTTCACGATCTTCACCTTCACATGATTGCCGAGCACACTGCCAGCGGCATCCTTGATCGCGTCCTTGCGGCGGATGTCGATGCGGACGCTCGCGTAAAATTTCAGCGCCTTGCCGCCCGGCGTAGTCTCGGGGCTCCCGAACATCACGCCGACTTTCTCGCGCAACTGGTTGGTGAAAATGCACGTTGTCTTCGACTTGCTAAGCAACGCCGTCAGCTTACGCAGCGCCTGGCTCATCAACCGAGCCTGCATACCCATCGTTGCCATGCCCATCTCGCCTTCCAGTTCCGCCTTTGGCACGAGCGCGGCGACCGAGTCGACGACGATCACATCCAGCGCGTTCGAGCGCGCTAGGGTCTCGCAAATCGAGAGCGCTTCTTCACCGCTGTCCGGCTGCGACACCAGCAAATCATCGAGATTCACGCCGAGCTTCTTCGCGTAGCCCGGATCGAGCGCGTGCTCAGCGTCGATGAACGCAGCAAGACCGCCAGCCTTCTGGGCGTTGGCGATGATGTGCAGCATCAAGGTCGTCTTGCCGGACGATTCCGGACCGTAAATTTCCACGACGCGCCCGCGCGGCACGCCGCCCACGCCCAGCGCGAGATCGATTGCCAGCGAACCGGTCGGAATCACCTCAATCTTCCGCAGCGCCTGCGCCGCACCCAACCGCATGATGCTTCCGTCGCCATACGCCTTGGTGATGGAGGAAATGGCGGCTTCGAGATCCCGCTCGCGCGCCGCAGATAGCTTGGCGGCATCGGTGGAGGGTTTCTCGTTCTTTTCGACGACGGCGGCTTTTTCGGCTTTTGGAGGCATAAAATGTCTTTTGGAAATTGGTTCTTGGTTATTCCGGTTTGGTAATAGTGAAGGATATGTGGTTAGTCAATGGTCGGTACAGTTCATTTGAACAGTGATTAATCTTCCGCCGGTTGATCGTTATCGTTGCTGCGACGAATGCTCATGTCCGCGCAAAAGCCGCGTTTGGTCCGCGCCGCGACAAAATCCACGAAGGCCCGCGCCGGCGCGCCGCTGGCAATCTTCCGCGCCTCTTCGATCGCGGCGGCAAACCGGGTCGCACTGCGAAACAGCGCGTGGTAGAGGCGCTTGATCTCAAGTCGATCCGTACTGGAAATCCCCGCACGCCGGAGCCCGACGGTGTTCAGCCCGACGAGTTCGTTGACCCGATGAACAATGCAATACGGTGGAAGGTCCGCGCTGATCGCCGAACCGCCCTGCATCATGGCCAGCGTGCCGACACGGCAGAATTGATGGACCAGGCAATTGCCGGAAATAAATACGCGGTCATGCACCGTCACATGCCCACCCAGCGCTGCGCCGTTGGCAAGAATGACATGATTTCCCACGGCGGAATTGTGCCCGACGTGACTATTCGCCATGAACAAGCAATCCGAGCCGACAACGGTGTCCTCCTCCACCTTGTTCGAACGATTCACCGTCACGTGTTCGCGGAACACATTGCGGTCGCCAATGCGGACTCGCGTGGGTTCACCTCTATACTTCAGGTCCTGCGGCTCGTCTCCAATCACACAGCCCGTGTGGAAACGGTTCCCCACCCCGATCGTCGTGTGTCCGGTGAGGTGGACATGCGGCCCGACGATACATTCGGCGCCCAAGGACACATGCTCATCGATGATCGCATAAGGCCCGACCGACGCCGTCGCGTCGACTTGAGCTTTCGGATGAATGACAGCGGTGGGATGAATCATGAATAGAAATAACCAAGCTCGCGGAGAGACGCGTATTCCTTCGGCCGTTCCGTGGTGGCGCGACCGAGAATGACATGGTCCACCACCTCGATCTTCAGCAACTGGCCGGCGCGAATCAAATCCCGCGTCACCTTGATGTCCGCCTCGGACGGCGTCGGGTCACCGCTGGGATGATTGTGAACGATGACAATCGAAGCAGCGTTTGAGGTAATCGCCGAGCGGAACACATCGCGCGGATGAACGAGAATCGTGTCGAGCGTTCCCTGCGACAACGTCTCCACCTTGATCAAACGACGGCGAGTATTGAGCAGCACGACTTGAAAGGTCTCCGCCTGCGCATGGCGATGATCCTCGCGCAGCAGTTCGGCAATGCGCTCCGGGGTGTCGAGCAATAGTGCTTCGTGCCGGAGTTCCTCCGCCATCTTGCGCGCCAGTGTGAACGCCGCCTTCAGCGTCACGGCCTTGTCACGCCCCACGCCCTTTACCTTCCGCAATTCCTCCAGCGACGCCCGGGCCAGTCCGTCGAGCGAGCCAAACTGTCGGAGCAACTGTTCCGCAATGTGAATGGCAGACATGCCTTTCATGCCCGTGCGCAGGAGAATTGCGATCAGTTCCGCATTGGAAAGCTTGTCCGCGCCGTGGGCAGCCAGTCGCTCGCGCGGGCGGTCCTGCGCGGGAAGATCGTGGATGCGAACGTTGGCGGTCATGCAGCGACCGGTGGAATCGCAAATTTCGCGATGCAACGCAAGCGGGGAGCTTTGGAGCAGGCCGAGGGAAGCTCAGCTCTCGGTCAGCTCCGGCACGACGTAGCAGGAAAACTCGCTGCGCAGATGAGGTGGAATGCGCGCCTTGAACCGCGCCGTCTCGCCGCTGTAATCGCGCTCCACGACTTGCGCGACTGCATGCAATTTCGCGATGATCGAGGAGGCTTCGTGCGGAATACTCAGGTCGAGGAATTCGCGGACGGGACGGAGCATCGCGCCGAGTTCCACCATCAATTCCGCCACGCCTTCGCCAGTCTTGGCGGAGATGCCGACCGCGCCGGGGAAACGTTCCAGATACTGATTCAGCAGCTCGCGACTCTCGAAGCGGTCCACCTTGTTGAAAACCATCAGCGTCGGCTTGCCCGCAGCACCGATTTCTTCCAGCACACCATTCACCGCGAGGATCTGCGCCTCGGCCTGCGGATGGCTGAGATCGACGACATGGAGAAGCAGCTCTGCCTGCACCACTTCTTCGAGCGTCGCCTTGAAGGACTCGACGAGACGATGCGGAAGTTTCCGGATGAAACCCACGGTGTCGGTCAGCAACACGTTCTGGTTCGTCGGCAATCGCAGGCGACGCGTCGTCGGATCGAGCGTCGCGAACATCATGTCCTCCGCCAGCGTGGCCGCGCCGGTCAATTGATTCAGCAACGTCGACTTGCCGGCGTTGGTGTAACCGACAATCGAGGCGAGCGGCCAGAGGTTCCGCTGCCGTCCCGCGCGTTGGGTGAGACGATGCTGGCGAACTTCCTCCAGCTCGCGGCTGATGCGCGCAATGCGGTCCTGAACGCGGCGACGATCCGTTTCGAGCTGCGTTTCACCGTCACCGCGCATGCCGATGCCACCCTTCTGGCGCGACAAGTGGCCCCAGAATCGGGTCAGGCGCGGCAGCAAATGCTGGAGCTGCGCGAGCTCGACCTGAAGCTTGCCCTCCCGCGTGCGGGCGCGTTGGGCGAAGATGTCGAGAATCAGCGCCGTGCGATCAAGGATCTTGCACTGAAAGACTTCCTCAAGGTTGCGGCTCTGCGCGGGGGAAAGTTCGTCGTCGAAGATGACCGTGTCGACGTTCTCGGCGCGGCATTGGGAGGCAAACTCGTTCGCCTTGCCCGTGCCGATGAAGGTGCTGGACACCGGAGTGTCGAGCTTCTGGGTGCCGTTGCCAATGACCTCGCCGCCCGCCGAGGCGGCAAGCTCTTCCAGCTCGGCGAGGGAATCTTGAAGGTCCCACGTGGAACGGGACTTGAGTTCAAGTCCAACGAGGAAGACTCGCTCCGGGGCTTTCCGAAATGTTTCGATCAGTGCTTTCAACGTCTGTCTAGCGTGAGGGACCGTAGCACAGGTTGATTCGCGGGCGAGAGAAATTCATGGGAAAAGAAAACGCGAGAGGACGCACCGGCATCCTCTCGCGCAACAGTTGCCACAGGTTGGATACGATCAATTCGCGCCACCGGCTTTGCGCAGCCGGAAAAACCTGTAGTTCGATTCCGTGGCATCGAAGAACAGACTGTCCGTGGCGAGGTCCGGGAAAATGTTGTCGGTGATGTCCGTCCATGGGGCACCGGCACCGAGGCTGGAAGCGCCCTGCAAAGTAAAGCCCTCGCCTTCGTAAGTCGGCCAGCTCACCAGGCGTTCGCCGAAGTCACCAATCTTCACGGCCACACGCGGGCGCTCACGATCGGTGGCAGCGAAGTTGTCGAAAGTGGCGTCGCCCGCGCCAAGAACGCTCGCTGCGAGCGGGAAGACGACGAGGCCGGACGTTCCATCCGTGTAGTTGCCGTCCGAAACTTTGATCTCCGCGATGGGATTGTTCAGGTCGGTCAACTCGTAAACTCGGCCGGTCAACTCCGGCCCCTTGCCGGTGAGCGTCATGCGATATCCACGCCCGGGCGTCAGCGTAATTGGGAGAATGACATTGTCCGCGATCTTCCGGGTGCCTTCGTTTTGCAACCGAACCAAATCGAGGTAGTTCATGCCGCTGACGTAACCGAAGACGTAGCCGCGCGTCGTCTGAGGCCCCGGCGTTCCCGCACGCCCGATCAAGCCCATCGCATTGGTCACCGCCGGGTTCCAATCGAGCAGATCAGTGGAGATATGGAAGTTGCTGTAAACCTCCTCGCGCAGACTGAGCACGCGCCCCTGCCCCAAGGCTGCATTTGGAGTCGGTGCGCATTGGAGACGATACTTGCCGTCCGTGACAGTGAAGGTGTTCTGCGGAAAATCGCCCGCACCGGTCGCAAGAAGATATGTTCTAATTGGATCAATGTGACTCCAACCCGCGTCGTCGCCGTCGTTGAAGTCATCCGACTGCGCGTTGACCAGAGTCGGAGTCGCCAGGCAAAGGCCGGCGACCGCGGCGACAGCGCCTCGCACCGAGAGACCTCGTGCTAGGGAATGGAGTAAATGTTTGAGAACGGTGGTTCCTGATGTTGTCTTCATGATTGTTCCTGCGGATTTGGATTCAAGGTCTGTCAGCGGACTCTGGGACCAACACAGCCGCGCTGGAATCGATTATCGGGATTCGGGTCATCACCTACCGGAAACCCGCATCCAAGTCGAGTTCGAACATCACAACACTCGCCGTCAGCGATGGTCGAAGATTGACTTCCCGATGCCGTCTGATTTGCTGGCAAGAATGATGAACCGTGCGAGCGGCTCTTACTTCCTGGCCTCGATGCTGTTGTTCCTCCCAGGCGCGACGCTCGCCGATCTGTCGTGGTCCGCCGGACAGAACGTTCGGATGGCTCCGCTCGCACCAGTGGCCGGGCCCAAGGTGGGTTTCGCGTCCATGCCCGCCACCGGTACCCAGGTCTGGTTCACGAATGAACTGCGCGGCGATGTCTTTCTCATCAACGCCGTCGCGCACAATGGGGCCGGGCTGGCCATCGGCGATGTCGATGCCGACGGCTGGCCGGATGTTTACTTCTGCAATCTACAAGGCCCCAACCGCCTCTATCGCAACCTCGGCGGCTGGCGCTTTCAGGAAATGAGCCTCCGTGACGCCGCATGTGGCGAACAGCTCTCCACCGGGGCGACGTTAGCGGACGTCGATGGCGACGATGATCTCGATCTGCTCGTGAACGGCATCGCCGTCGGCACGCGGCTCTTCCTCAACGACGGCAAGGCGCAGTGGACGGAGGTGAAGGACTCGGGACTTTCGCGCACCGCCTCCGCCACATCGATGGCGCTGGCGGACATCGATGGCGACGGCGACCTCGACCTTTACTGCACGCATTTCATCGACGCGATGATGCTGGCCGATCCGACCACGCGCTTCGCCGTGGCGCGTCGCGGCGATCAATGGGAAGTCACGAAGGTGAACGGCGAATCCGCGCGTTCGCCGAAATGGAAAGGTCGTTTCGAAGCGTTGCCCGACGGCAAAGTGCGCGAGCTACCGGAAGTCCACGGTCTCTATCGCAACGAGGGCAACGGTCGCTTCAAGGCGATCGAGAACGAGCCGGGCATGTTCTCGAATGAACAGGGCACGCCGATTCCGCCCTACCGCGACTGGGGGCTGGCCGTGATGTTCCGCGACATCAATCGCGACGGATTCCCGGACATCTACGTCTGCAACGACAACACTTCGCCAGACCGCATCTGGATTAATTCCGGCAAAGGCACTTTCCGCGCGATCGACACCTACAAGTTCCGTCACACCAGCCGTTCTGCGATGGGCGTCGACTTCGGCGACATCAATCGCGACGGCTTCGACGACGTCATCGTCGTGGACATGCTCGCGCGCGAACACGCCCGGCGTGTGACGCAACTCGTGCGGGATCGTCCCAGTCAAGTCGACTCGGAACGCATCGACGAGCGGCCCCAGTACAATCGGAACACGCTCTTCTTCGGCCGGGCGGATGGATCCTTTGTGGAAGCAGCGTTCATGGCTGGCGTCGCCGCCACGGACTGGACGTGGACCACCATCTTCCTCGATGTCGATCTCGATGGCTTCGAAGATTTGCTCGTCACGAACGGCTTCGAGTTCGACGTGATGGATCAGGACAGCAGCGACATGATCAAGGACGGGCGCCGGCGCTTCACCGAGGCTCAGATGAAGCGCAAGATGCAGTTTCATCCACGGTGGAAGACGCAGAACATCGCGTTCCGCAACCAGGGCAACGGACTGTTCGCGCCCGCGAGCGATCGTTGGGGATTCAATCATGCCGGCGTTTCGTTCGGCATGGCGCAGGGCGATCTCGATAACGACGGTGATCTGGATCTCGTCGTCAACAACCTGAACGAGACCGCAACCCTTTATCGCAACGACGCCACCGCCGGCCGCGTCGCCGTGCGCCTAAAAGGTCTGCCGCCCAACACGCAGGGAATCGGCGCGCGCATTCAGCTCGCCAGCAGCGCGTTCACGCAAGCCCAGGAGATGATTAGCGGCGGGCGTTACCTCTCTGGCGATCAAGAGATGCGCGTCTTCGCGGCCGGACCGAACAGCAACGCCCCGATGCGACTCGAAATCCGCTGGCGCAATGGCACCGAGAGCGTCATCCACGATGTCCGACCGAATTACATTTACGAGATCTCGGAGCCCGCCGGCGCCGCGAAGAATCCCCGAACGAACGCGCCGTTGCCCGAACCGATCTTCGCGGACGTCAGCACGCTGCTCAATCACACACACGAGGAAGCCACGTTCGACGACTGGTCGCGCGAGCCCATGTTGCCGCGACGCTTGAGTCGCCTCGGACCCGGTGTGAGCTGGAGCGATCTCGATGGCGATGGCTGGGAAGATCTGGCGATCGCTTCCGGACGCGGCGGGCGGCTGGCGATCTATCGCAATGAACAAGGCAAAAGCTTTCGCCGGCTCGATGGAGTTCCGCTCGCGTTGGAAGACCAGGGCGCCGTGCTCGGCTGGGCGGACGGTCAGGGGAAGCGGCGATTGCTGGTCGCCACTTCCAATAATGAAATGACGCCCGAAGGCTCGTCGGAACTTTCCGTTTATTCCTCCGGCGACCTTGCGAATCCTGAACGTCTCGCGGCTGGCCCCGCCAGCCCCGGACCTCTCGCCACGGCGGACATCGATGGCGATGGCGATCTGGATCTGTTCGTCGGGGGGCGTTTCCGTCCGGGGCATTTCCCGGAACCCGTTTCGTCCGCCATCTGGATCAATGAGAAAGGCAAGCTCACGCTGAACGCAGCGTGGAGCGAACCGTTCAAGGCACTGGGCCTCGTCACCGCGGCGACCTTCAGCGATTTGGATGGGGACCGTTCCGCCGAACTGATCGTCGCGACGGAATGGGGACCGATTCGAGTCTTCAAGAACCAAGAAGGGCGCTTCGTCGACGTCACGAAACAGTGGGGACTCTCCGAACTCACAGGCTGGTGGACGAGCGTCGCCGCGGGTGATTTCGATGGCGACGGTCGACTCGACCTTGCCTGCGGGAACTGGGGACGTAACAGCACTTACGAGCTGTATCAGCCGACAACGTTCCGCTTGTTCCACGGCGACTGGAGCGGCGCCGGCGGTGTGCAGATGATCGAAGCCTGGCGTTCGGGCACGAACTGGATTCCCGTTCACGACCGTACCTGGCTGGCGCGCGGGCTGCCGTCGCTCGCCGTTCAATTTCCCACCCACGAAGCCTTCGGTCGGGCCACGGTGCGCGACATTCTCGGCACGGCTTACGACAAGGCTTTGTTCGTCGAAGCCGCACAGCTCGCGTCCGTCGTCTTGATGAATCGCGGTTCGCGATTCGAAGTGATCCCCCTGCCCCTCGAAGCGCAACTCGCGCCCGCCTTTTCGGTCAACGTCGGCGATGTCGATGCGGACGGCGTCGAGGATCTTTTCCTCAGCCAAAACTTTTTCGGCACGGCATCAGACATTTCCCGCGACGACGCTGGACGCGGTCTGTGGCTTCGCGGCAAGGGCGACGGATCGTTTGCCGTGATCGATTCAAGCGTGAGCGGAATCTCGGTCTTTGGTGAGCAACGCGGCGCGGCGCTGGTGGACTTCGATCACGACGGGCGCGTGGACGTGGCGGTGTCGCAGAACAGCGCGGCGACGAAGCTCTACGCCAATCGCAGCGCGAAACGCGGTCTGCGCGTCGAGCTCAAGGGAGCCACTTCGAATCCGGATGCCATCGGCGCGCAAGTTCGCGTGGTCTATCCGGGCGATCGCAAAGGTCCGGTCCGCACGATTCACGCGGGCTCAGGCTACTGGTCACAGGACGCGGCGGCGCCGGTGCTGGGTCTGCGGGAACGTCCGCAGGCGCTGTGGATTCGCTGGCCCGACGGGAAGGAACAGACCGTCCCGCTCAAGGACGGCGAATGGAACATTCCGATCACTTTCGAAAAATGAAATCAGTCAAACTCGCTCAGCTTGCGTCGGGAATTCCCGGCACTCTCATTCTCCTCGCCATTCTCGCGCTGTCGTCCGGCTGCGAACGGAAAAGCAGCGACACCACTTCAACTCCGGCGAAGAAGGTAGAGCTCGTCCCCGTCACCAACATGGTGGCGATCAAGGCCGGCACGTTCCTGCGGGTGAAGTTTCCCGTGACCATCACGCGCGATTTCTGGATTGGGAAATACGAAGTGACGCAGCACGAATACGCCACCATCACGGGCCGGAATCCGAGCCACTACGTCGGCGATTCGAATCGACCGGTCGAGAAAGTCACTTTCTTCGACGCGAGCAACTACTGCGCGAAGGTGACCCAGCTCGAACGCGCCGCCGGACGTTTGCCAAGCGATCTCGAATACCGTCTGCCGACCGAGGCGGAGTGGGAATACGCCTGCCGCGCCGGCGCGACGAACCTGTTCAACTTCGGCGACGACAAGGAAATGGCCGACCAATACGCGTGGACGGCGGAGAACTGCGACGCGACGACACATCCCGTCGGTCAGAAGAAGCCGAACGCATGGGGTCTTTACGACACTCACGGAAACGTCTGGGAATGGTGCCTCGACTGGTTCGAACCGTATCCCGGCAAGCCCGTCACCGATCCCGCAGGGCCGGCGACCAGCAAATACAAGGTCTTCAAAGGCGGCGGCTGGAATCAGGACGTCGATTACGCCCGCGCCTCGAGCCGCTTCATGATGTCACCGTCGAATGGCATTCACTTTGTCGGCTTCCGTCTCTTGCTCGGCCCACCTGCGCCCCAACCAACTCCCGCAACCCCGCCCGCTCCCACAGCACCCACTCCGTAGCCACCACCACCCATGAAACCCGCGACCTCGCTCCTGACGTATCCGCTCGCCGCTGCCACGCTGCTGGCGCTCCCGCTCCACTTCCTCTCCGGCGCCGAGGTCACAAAACGAGTCATCAATCCCTTCGGCCAGACGGAAAGCACGCTGCGGGCGCTGGAGTTGAACAAGCAAAAGCAGATCGCGGCAGCGAAATCATGGAAGGTCGTTCACGACTTTCAATTCACCGACCGCCGGGCGGAGAGCGGCATTCAGTTCGATCAATGGCCCGTGGATGACGGCGCGAAGGACTACAAGGCCGTTCACTATGATCACGGCACCGCGCTGACCGCGGCGGATGTCGATGGCGACGGCCGCACCGATCTTTATTTCGTGAACCAGATCGGCGGCAACGAGCTCTGGCGAAATCTCGGCGGCGGCAAGTTTGAGAACATCACCCGCACCGCCGGCGTCGCGCTCGCGGACAAGGTCGGCGTCGCCGCTTCGTTCGCGGATATCGACAATGACGACCGTCCGGATTTGTTCGTGACCACCGTCCGCATGGGCAACGTGTTGTTCAAGAATCTCGGTGGCGGCAAGTTTCGGGACATCACGGCGGACGCCGGCCTCACCGTGAAACGCCCGGCCCATTCCTCGGGCGCAACGTTCTTTGATTTCAATCGCGACGGCCTGCTCGATCTATTCGTCGCGAATGTCGGCGTCTACACACGCAACGAGAAAGGTCGCGGCGGCTTTTACCTCGGCCGATCGGACGCGTTCCAAGGCTGGCAATTCGCGGCGCGCAGCGAGCAGAGCGTGCTCTACCAAAATCTCGGCGGCGGCAAGTTCGAGGACGTCTCCAAGAAAATGGGCCTGGAACATCGCGGCTGGAGCGGCGACGCGACGTTCTGCGATCTGAACCAGGACGGCTTTCCCGATCTCTACGTGCCCAGCATGTCCGGCGAAGACAAGTTCTACGAAAACGATCGCGGCCAGCGTTTCGTGGACAAGACCGCCGCGTATTTTCCGAAGACACCGTGGGGCGCGATGGGCGTGAAGTTTTTTGACTACAACCTCGACGGCCTCATGGATCTCTACGTCACCGACATGCACTCGGACATGACGACCGCGCAGATCAAGGCGGGCGACCAGGACTTCAGCCCGGCCTTCGAGAAACAGAAGAGCGACGCGTGGTGTTCCGTGGAATGGTCACCCCTTGCGAAGCAGACCGCGGCCAACTGCATTCTCGGAAATGCGTTCTACCAAAACCTTGGCGGCGGCCGCTTCGTGGAAGTCTCCGGCAAGCTCGGCGCGGAAACCTACTGGCCGTGGGGCGTCACCGTGGCGGACCTCAATGCGGACGGCTACGAGGACATGTTCGTCACCGCCGGCATGGGCTATCCGCTGCGATACGCGATCAACTCTGTGCTGTTGAACGACGGTGGACAACGCTTCGTAGACAGCGAATTCGTGCTCGGCATCGAACCGCGCGCGGGCAATCGGATCGAGAAGGAATTTTTCACGCTGGATTGCGATGGCGCAGACAAGAAGCACCCGCTTTGTCGCGGAACGAACGGCACGCTCAGCGTCCTCGGGACATTAAGCTCACGGTCCTCCATCGCGCTGGATCTGGATGACGATGGCGACCTCGATCTCGTCACCAACGAATGGAGCGACAAGCCGCAGGTGCTCATCAGCAATCTCTCCGCAAAGCGCAAGCCGCAGTTCCTGAAGATCCGGCTGGTCGGAAGCAAATCGAACCGCGACGCCCTGGGCGCCACCGTGAAGGTTCACTGCGGAGCGAAGACGTTCCACCGCTTCCACGATGGCAAGTCCGGCTACCTAGCGCAAAGCGCCGCGCCGCTCTACATCGGCGTGGGCGCCGCTGCGCAGATTGATCGGATTGAAGTCCTCTGGCCCTCGGGCAAACAACAAGTGCTGACGGACAAGCTCGCGATCAACTCCCAGCTGACGATCACGGAAGACGCTCCGTAAGCCGGCGCGCGCCGCCAAACCTCCAGCCTCACGCCGCCAGCGGTCGCACCTTCGCGGACCGCTTCAAGATCATCGCCGCACATCGGAGCCATCACTCCGGGGCAGAATCCCTCCCGCGACCAACGATCCGGGCGGCAGGATCAGCGTTCCTGCTTACAGGATCGGCAAGGTCATGCTCAGAATCGCCGATACTCGGAACCTTCGCGCCAGTTGCATGAGAAACAACCTACCAGCTACTCCGCCAGGACAAATCGATCCTCAACCTAGCCCCAGCTCTTCATAAATGACGGAGTTAATCTCCCGCGCACGCTTCTGGTGACGCGGCTCGCCGGGTTGACCATTGCAGTGCCACGCCACGACCAGCTCATGCTCCGGATCGGCGAAGGCACACGAGCTTTGCGAACCGCTGTGACCAAACGTCGCCTCCGACGCGTGGCGTCCGTAACCGTAAGGCACCGTCTCCGCGCCGTAACGATTCGAGTTCACGATGAAGCCCAGCCCGATATCGAGCGTGTGCTGGAAGGTGTGATCAAAGAGCCCTTCGCGATGTCGCCGCGTCAGTTCGCGCAACATCGTCGCCGAAACCACGCCCGCCGGAGCGCCGAACTCCGATTCGGCGCGTTCACCTGTCGATACCGGATCACCCTCGCGCCGATTCGGAGATCGGCGCTCCAACAACACATCCAGCAACGCTTCGTAAAGCCTGCCCAGCTCCCGAATCGGTCCGCGCACGCCACTCCCCGGTCGACAGGCCGCGAAATCTTCTGCCGCATTCCAAAACGGATGCACGCGAAACTCGGTGCGGCCCGAGTAATACATCATCGCCATCCGTTCTCCGTAAGCAGTGATTTGGTCGGCAGGAACGCCCATCCACGAATCGCGCATGCCGAGCGGCTCGAAAATCTCCTCGCGCACGTAGCGTCCAGCCTCCCGGCCATCGACACGCCGAATCAGTTCTCCGAGGATGAACCAGCTCGACATGATCTGGTAACCTGCCTTCGCGCCGGGAACCCAATCCGCCTCCAGTGTCGTGGCACAGATTCGGGCAATCATTTCGTCCCACGGCAAGTTCTCCGCCAGCTTGTCCGCGTCGCGAAAGCCCGCCGTGTGCGTGAGCAGATAACGAAGGGTGATGGATTCCTTGCCGCCCTGCGCAAACTCCGGCAGATGTTTGGTGACGGAATCGTCGAAGCTCAAGCGCCCGCGCTCGACCAACTGAGCGATCGCGACCGCCGTGATCGGTTTCCCCGCCGAGAGCCAGAGCGTCAACGTTTCCGGTCGCATCGCCACACCGGGCCGCGCCTCGCCCAGCGCCATATCGGCGATCACCTCACCTCGCAGCGAGACATACAACTGCGCGCCCGGATGCAGAATGGAATGTCGTCCCTGCTCCAGCAGGGCGATCGTCCGGGGCAAATTTGTCGAGGCATCGCGCATCGGGCGCGACGTTAAGGCAGTCACTCGCCGACTCCAAGCGAAGCCTGCGAGCCACGCGATTAGAGCGCCGAACTCCGATTCGGCGCGACTCCCGAAGACGAAAGAACAGAAGGCAACAAAGACAACGAAGGAAGCAGCGGACTCTTCCGACTTTGTTTCCTTCGTTACCTTCTGTGAATTCTCAGCAACGCGCCGATTCGGAGATCGGCGCTCCGGAGTTGCACCCTCGCGTTGACGCTCCCCTCCAGACTCCGCAAGCTTCCCGCGCATGTCGCATCGCGGGACACATCCGTCGCCCACCGACGCCGTCAGCTACCCCAGCTCGGCGGCTGAACGGGACCGCTGGATTCTCACGCGCCGCGGCCCGCGCAATCCAGTCGATGCCGGGCAGCCCTACGCGTTTCTCACCGAGCAGGAACGCGCCGAGTCCGGCGAAGTCGTTCCCGTCGCCACGCTGTTCCTGACGAACCGCGAGTGCCCGTGGCGTTGCCTGATGTGCGACTTGTGGAAGAACACGCTCACTGAAACCGTGCCCGCCGGAGCCATCCCCGCGCAAATCGACTACGCCCTCGCGCGACTTCCGTCGGCTCGCCAAATCAAACTCTACAACAGCGGGAGCTTCTTCGATCCGCGCGCGATTCCTCCGGAGGACCTCGCGGCGATCGCAGAACGAGTCCGCGGATTCGAACGCGTCATCGTGGAATGTCATCCCGCGCTGGTCGGCGAATCCGCGCCGCGATTTCGCGACAGGCTCACCGGCAAGCTCGAGGTCGCGGTGGGTTTGGAGACCGTGCATCCCGATGTGCTGCCGAAGCTCAACAAGCGGATGACACTCGATCAGTTCTCGCGCGCCGCGGAGTTCCTGCGCCAACACGACATCGCTCTCCGAGTGTTCGTGCTCGTGAAGCCGCCGTTTCTCGACGAATCGGAAGCGCGCGAATGGGCCGGTCGCTCCGTCCGTTTCGCCTTCGATTGCGGCGCCAGCGTGGTTTCCCTCATTCCCACCCGTCTTGGAAACGGTGCGCTGGAAACCCTTGAAGCTCGCGGCGATTTCGCTCCGCCGAAACTCGCGACCTTCGAAGCCGCGTTCGATGACGCCCTCGCACAGCGGCGCGGACGCGTCTTCGCTGACACGTGGGACTTGGAGCGATTCTCCAATTGTCCGGCCTGCTTCACCGCGCGGAAGGAGCGATTGGAACGGATGAACTTCACGCAATCGCTCGAACCCGCAGTCGCTTGCCATGCTCACGCCGAGTCGGAGTTCGGCGCTCAGGAATGAAAACCTCGTTCGACATCGCCGTCATCGGTTCCGGCTTCGGCGGCTCGCTCATTGCAATGATCGCGAAGCGACTCGGACGCTCCGTGGTGATGATCGAACGCGGCACGCATCCGCGCTTTGCAATCGGCGAATCCTCCACGCCGCTCGCCAACCTGCTGCTCGAGGAACTCGCCCGTCGCTACGATTTGCCCGAGGTCGCCACGCTCACCAAATGGGGAACGTGGCAGCAGAAGCATCCCGAAGTTGCCTGCGGATTGAAGCGCGGCTTCACCTTCTACCATCACACACTTGGCCAGCCGTGGAGCGGGGAGTCCAATCGCTCGAACGAGCTGCTCGTCGCCGCCAGTCCGCACGACGCCATCGCGGACACGCACTGGTATCGGCCGGATTTCGATCACTTCCTGGTCCGCGAAACGCAGCGACTCGGCGTCGAATATCTCGATGAAACTCGTTTGAACGCCGTGGAAATGAAACCCGGCGGCGCGACTCTTCGCGGCGAGCGCCAGGGTGAGTCCGTGGAGATTCAGGCGCGATTCGTCATCGATGCCAGCGGGCCGCACGGCGTGCTCCACCGCACGCTTGGATTGGGAGAGAAATCCTTCAACCACCTGCCACACACCGAGGCGCTCTACACGCACTTCACCGGCGTTGAGCGATGGGACGCTCTCGAACCTTTGGCCGAAACACCGCCGTATCCGGTCGATGACGCCGCGCTGCATCACATCTTCAACGGCGGCTGGACGTGGGTGCTGCGTTTCAACAACGGCATTACGAGCGCCGGCGTGGCGGCGACGAGCGATGTCGCGAAGAAGTTTCGTTTCTCGGAAGGTGAACTTGCGTGGCGGCGTCTGCTCGAAGCCTTGCCGAGTGCGGCCCGACAGTTCGCCAATGCCCAGCCCACTGTTCCATTCGTACACACGCCGAAGCTTTCGTTTCGCACGCAAACGGTCGCTGGAGCGAACTGGGCGCTGCTCCCGTCCGCCGCCGGCTTCGTCGATCCGCTGCTCTCGAATGGCTTTCCACTGACGCTGCTCGGCATCGAACGACTCGCGGCCACGCTGGAAACGGAATGGGGAACCGAACGGTTCGCGCCTCGCCTGCAAGCCTACGAGCAGCAAACCCTGCTAGAACTGGATGTCACCGCTGAACTGGTCGGCTCGCTCTACGCGAGCATGGGTGACTTCGAAACCTTCTCCGCCGTCACGATGCTCTATTTCGCCGCCGCGATGACGGCTGAGACGCGCCGGCGAATCGGCACGAAGGCTCAGCCGAGTTTCCTGCTGGAGGGTGATACGACCTTCGGTCCGGCCCTGCACGAATGCCTGCGATTGGTTCGGGAAGGATCTACCGCGAGATCGAAGCAGGAACTCCTCAGCGCCATTCAACACGCCGTCGACCCGATCAATCTCGCGCGGCTCGGCGATGCTTCCCGGAGGAATTGGTATCCGTGTCTCGCCGACGATCTGCTGGAAGCAGCGCCCAAACTCGGCGTCGGCCGCGAGGTCATCGAACGGCTTCTCGCGCGATGCGGGTTCGGCGAAACCAGCCGCGCTTCTTGAGCATGTCGAGCAGCACCGCGCCGAGGATGACGAGGCCGAGCACGACCTTCTGCGTGTAGCTTTCGACGCCGGTGAGGTTCATTCCGTTCTGGATCACGGCGATGATGAACGCGCCGATAAGCGTTCCAAAAATCTTCCCTTCGCCGCCCGACAAACTGGTTCCGCCCACGACGACCGCCGCGATGACATAAAGCTCGTACATCGTGCCGTAGTTCGGCGAGCCGCTCTTGAGCTGCGACGCCGTGATGACGCCGCCGAGTCCCGCCAGCGCGCCGCTCAAGGTGTAGGCGAGCAGCAGAACGGTGACGACCGGCACGCCCGAGAGACGAGCAGCCTCGCGATTGCCACCGACCGCGTAAACGTAACGACCGAGCGCCATCCGGCTCATCACGACGTGCGCGACGATGTAGAGCGCGAGCATGAGAACGACGGAGTTCGGCACGCCGGCCACAGTGCCGCGCCCGAGCCAGATGAAGCTCTCGGGGATTTGGTAGATCGATTCGCCGCGCGCGAGCAGGTAGGCGAAGCCGCTTCCGACCAGCATCATCGCCAGCGTGACGATGAACGGCGGAATCGCGAAGCCGGTGATCATAACGCCGGAGAACAGTCCCATCGCCGCACCAACAGCGACCCCGGCCGCACACGCGAGAAACATCGCCGTTGCCGAGGCCTGCTCCGCACCCGCGACGCGCGCGATGAGCCACGTCGTGACGACTGCGGAGAGCGCGACGATGCTGCCGACGGAAAGATCGATGCCGCCGGTTATGATCACGAGCGTCATCCCGATCGCGATGATGGCGATGACCACGATTTGGTTGGCGACGTTGAGCAGATTGTCTGTCTTGAGAAAGTTCGGCCAATGATAGCTGCGCGGCTGGATGATGAACGTGTGCGCCAGTTGCGGAATCTTCTCCGCCAGACCTTTGAACACCGGCCACGCCGCGGTCGCGTGGTTGCAGGCAATGACATCGATGCCACCACCGGCTTCCACTGCCGCATTCATGGCGCGTCGGGCGTCGACCGGTTCGCCGTGAACGATGCTGACGATGGTCAGACCGGATTTGCTGAGACGATTGCTGAGCGTGGAGGTGAAGAGTCGATCCTCGTCGTTATCGCGCGCCGCGATGAGCACGCGGCCCTTCCCTCCGACGGCTTTCTCGACGGCCGATGCCACGAACTGGCCTGCGGCTTCGCCAGTTGGATGCTGCTCATCCCACGTGCGCCAGCTGAAGAACGCGCAGAGGAGCAGGAGCGCGCCGAGCATTCCGTAATCGGAGACAAGTCGTTTCATGCTCAGTTCATCGCGAGTTTCAAAATGTCGTGCTGCGTGGCGGCGGGCACGTCCGTGATCTCGCCGGTGATGCGGCCTTCGTGCATGATGAGAATTCGGTCGGCCATGCCGAGCACTTCCGGCAGCTCGGAGCTGATCATGAGGATGGCCTTGCCTTGCGCGGCGAGCTGGTTGATGAGCAGATAAATTTCATACTTCGCGCCGACGTCGATGCCGCGTGTCGGCTCATCGAAGATGATGACGTCGCAATGACGCTCCAGCCACTTGGCGAGGACAACCTTCTGCTGGTTTCCACCGGAGAGATTCTTCGCCAGCTGATCGTGATCGGAGATCTTGATGCGCAAGGTCTCGACGTAGCCGGCGAACGCGTCGCGCTCGCGCTGGCGTTTAACAAAGCCGCCGCTCGTGAACGCGGGGAGATTCGGCAGGCCGAAGTTCTCGCGCACCGACAGGCCGAGGACCAATCCCTGTCCCTTGCGATCCTCGGTGAGCAGACCGATGCCGGCGCGGATAGCGTCGCGCGGGCCGCGCAGGTGTAGCAACTTTCCGTCGAGCTCGATGCTGCCGGAGTCCGGCTGGTCCGCGCCGAAGATGAGGCGAACGGTCTCGGTGCGGCCGGCACCGACGAGACCGGTGAGCGCGAGGACTTCGCCCGCATGAACGTGGAAAGAAACGTTCTTCACCCTGTCGCTGCGCCGGAGATTGCGAACGACGAGACGCTCCGCACCGAGAGCGGCGCGCTGTTTCGGAAACTCCTGATCGAGCTTCCGGCCCACCATCAGCTCAATGATGCGCTCGCGCGTGAGCTGCGCGACGGGCTGCGTGTCGATGTATTCGCCGTCGCGCATCACGGTGGCGCGGTCCGCGATGGCGGAAATCTCGTCAAGACGATGGCTGATGTAGATGACGCCTATGCCGTGCGACTGCAGATCGCGAATGATGACGAAGAGCTTCTCGACTTCGCGGTCCGTGAGTACGGCGGAAGGTTCATCCAGCACGATGATGCGCGCGTTCCGCGAGAGCGCCTTGGCGATCTCCACGCATTGTTGCTGGGCGATGGTCAGATCGCGGCAGGGCGTTTCCGGATCGATTTGGATGTTGATGCGGCGGAAGAGCGCCTCGGCTTCCCGGCGTTCCGTCGCAGGCGAAGTGAAGCCGCCGCGGGTTTTCTCGCGCCCGAGGAAGATGTTCTCGCGAGCGGTCAGTGCGGGAACGAGATTGAACTCCTGATAGACGACGGCGATGCCAAGGCGCTGGGCATCGAGCGGACTGTGAATCTCTACTCGCTCGCCGTTGATATCGATTGTGCCGGCGTCTGGACGTTGCGCGCCGGCGAGGATCTTGATGAGCGTGCTTTTACCCGCACCGTTCTCGCCGAGGAGCGCGTGGACTTCGCCGGGCAGAAGTTCGAGGCGACCGAGCTTGATGGCGCGCACGCCGGGGAACGATTTCTCGATCCCGGTCATCTCCAGCAGCGGTGCGCTCGACGCGTTCACGTTACTTGAGCGAAGCGTCATTGAGAGCGTCAGCTTTCTTGTAGAGCGCGGTCGGGATGAGGATCTCCTTCGGCACGTCGTCGCCGTTCATGTATTTCAGGAAGGCGCGGATGGTCTCGGCGCCAATCTTGTCGGGGAACTGAATCGGGTCGGCGAAAATCTTCCCGTCCTTGATCGCCTGCTTGCCTTCGGGCTGACCGTCGAAGCCCACGATCTTGATCTGGTCCGCCTTGCCCGCGTTCTCCAGCGCTGCACGCGCGCCGAGAGCAGACGGATCGTTGATGGCGAAGATGGCATTGAGATCAGAGTGCGCCTGGATGAGATCCTGTGTGGCCTTGAAACTCTTCGCCTTGTCGCCGCCACCGGGAAGTTTCGCGACGATTTGCACCTTCGTATCGGGCTGCTTGTTCAATTCCGCGAGGCGCGCCTCGAAACCTTTCGTGCGCTGGAGCACCGACTCGATCTCGGCGTGATCGAGAATGGCCACCTTGCCCTTGCCGCCAAGCGCTTCGACAACGGCGTCCGCCGCCAGGCGACCGCCCTGGAAATTATCCGTCGCGATGTGCGCCACAACCTTCGCGCCGGCGTCGAGCGATGCGATGTCCGCGGTGAAGACGGGAATGCCCGCCTTGTTCGCCTCGCGAATGGCCGGCCCGATGGCTTTCGAGTCGCACGGGCAAAGGACGATCGCGCTGACTTTCTTTACAATGAAGTCCTTCACCTGGTTCTGCTGCTTCGCGACATCGAAATCGCCGCTGACTGCGACAACTTTGTAACCGTGCTTCGCCGCTTCGGCGGTCATGGTGTCAGCGATCTCCTTGAAGAACGGATTGTTCATCGTGAGCACGGAGAGGCCGATGGTGCCGGCGGCGTGCGCGTTGAAAGCAAGGGCCAGCAGAATCACGAGCGCGGCCACGAAACGACGGGAGAAGGAATGAACGTTGTGCATGGTGAATTGTTCGCTCCGATGTATTCGATCAAGTCCGAGACCGCCAGAATGAATTCCATTCAATCTCGCGAAGCTGTCACCGCGATCAATTCAGATGCAGAAGTCTGTAACCGGCGGAGAGTATGCCGTGTCTGCCAGACGTTGAGGCGCATGGATGTGTTCCTCGACGTTCCGGTCACAAGAACGAATTCGTTGCCGAACCGTAACTGTGGGATGTCCGGAACGGAGTGAGTGTAATCAGGAGTTTGCATGATGGTCGAAGATCGAGAGTTGTTGGTGGATGCATCGACGGGGAAATCCCGCGTCGCTGTGCCGTATGAACCTGTTGTGTCCAGCTCGAGCATGTCGTGGGAGGGATTCCGGCTGGAGCATCATCGCGTTCCCGAGATTGTCGCGAATGATGTCTACCATCTGAACCACGTCGTCGTCGTGATGCTCAACGCGCCGGCGAAGGTGGAGGTTCGATTCCCGGGGCAGACTCACACCAAGGAGATTCGCCCGAACCAGGTCAGCCTGATTCCGGCGCACGCCCTGCTTTCCGCGCGCTGCAGCCAGCGGCATGAATTCGCGATGGTGTCAATCGAACCGCGCTTTCTCGCCCGCGCCGCCCACGAGCTGGGCGGGCTCGATCAACTGGAGCTCACCCCCACCATCGCTGCGGATGATTGCCTGCTCGCCTCGCTGGTGATCGGACTCGATCGCGAAGCTTCCGCTGGTTGCCCGGGCGGAACGGCCTACGCGGAATCGCTGGCCTCAATGATGGCGGTGCATCTCGCCTCCAAATATTCCACCAAGAAACCGCGCATCCGGGAGAGCAACGCCGGTCTGACCCGCCGCCAGCTGTCGCAAGTGCTGGATCACATCCACGCGAACTTCGCGAAGGAAGTGCCGCTCACCACCCTCGCGTCGGTGTCCGGTCTCAGCCCCTACCATTTCGCGCGGCTTTTCAAGCAGTCCACCGGACTCGCCCCGCACCAGTATCTGATCCGCGTCCGGATTGAACGCGCCCGCGGACTATTGCTGCACTCGAACGAATCGATCACCAGCATTGCAACCCAGGTGGGCTTCTGCGACCAAAGCCACTTCTCGACTCACTTCAAGCGCATCTACGGCGTCACGCCGCGCGCGTTCATCCAGCAAATCGCGCGGCGCTAATCAGCCGCCCGATCAGGCGACCTTCACCTTCAAACGACGGCCGCGAATCTGCGCCCGGTTCATCTTGGCGATGATGCCGCTCGCGTGTTCCGCAGCGACATCCACAAACAAGTGGCGCTCGCGGATATCTACCATCCCGACAGTACCGGTCGGAAGTCCAGTCTCGCCGAGGATCGCGCCCACCACATCACCCGGGCCTACGCCCATCTCGGAACCGACATTGATGAACAAGCGCGTCTGATCACCCGGCGTGCGCCGGCTGGCCTTGGGCGTCTTGTCGAGCCACGGCTCGGGACGCTGCGGGCGCTCGCGCTTTTCAAACTCACGCTTCTCGAAAGCCCGCGGCGGACGCACCGGCTTCTCCGCCCGCTCAGTTCGCGCTTCCGGGGCGGAAGCTGGCTTCGCGGGACTCGCGGCGGGCGATTCACTGACGACGGACTCGCCCTCCACTGCTGGCGCGGGTGCCGGTTTGGCGGGTGCTGCTGACACAGGTTTGGCCGGACGGACCGGAGGTGCCGGACGATCGGCATTGAAATCCCGGCGCGGCGGGCGCTCCGGACGTTCAAATCGATCGTCGCGACGCGGCGGACGATCTTCGTAGCGCGAAGGACGTTCACGCGGGCCGGCATCGCGATCGAAACGATCTTCGCGCCTGTCGCGGGCCGACGGACGCTCGGGCCGTGAAGGTTCCTCATCACGCGTCGAACGCTGCACTGGCGTCGCCTCGCCCGTCTGCAATTGATGAAGCACCGCGGCGGCGATGTCGGTGGAGGTGAAACCCTCTTCGAGCAGCCGTTCCACAAAACGTTCCTGTCCCTTGAACTCGCCGCTTTGCAGCGTGGCGCGAATCTTCCCAAGGAACACGTTCGCGCGCGCCTCTTCGACTTCATCCGCCGTCGGCGGTTTGCCGCGCTGGATGCGCATGTTCGTGAAGCGCTCGATGTGGCGAATCTGGAATACCTCACGTCCCGCCGCGAAGGAGACGGCCATGCCACTGCGTCCGGCGCGACCGGTGCGGCCGATGCGGTGAACGTAATCTTCCGCGTCGTACGGCAGGTCGTAGTTGAAGACCACTTCGACGTCATCGACGTCGATGCCACGCGCAGCGACATCGGTCGCGACGAGAAATTCGAGGCCGGACTTGCGGAACTTGTTCATCACGCGATCGCGCTGGGTCTGGTTCATGTCGCCGTGCAGACGGTCGGCAGAATAACCCTGCGCATTCAGGTGATCGACAAGGTCGTCCACCATGCGCTTGGTGTTGCAGAAAATGATGCCGAGCTTGAGATCGTGAATATCAATCAGGCGAGTGAGCAGCTCGATTTTGTAGCGGCGATCGACTTCGTAATAGACCTGCTCGACCGTTGAGACGGTCATCGTCTTCTGCTCGATCTTCACGCTCTGCGGATCGCGCGCGTGCTTCTTGATGAGCTCCTGAATCGGCCGCGGCAACGTCGCGGAGAAGAACACCGTCTGCCGTTCCTTCGGCGTAGACTGGAGGATGAGATCGATGTCGTCGCGGAAACCCATGTTCAACATCACGTCCGCTTCGTCGAGGATGACCATCTTCACCGAATCGAGACGCAGCGTGGCGCGGCGCATGTGATCCATGACGCGTCCCGGTGTGCCGATGACAATGTGCGCGCCCTGCTTCAGGCCGAAGAGCTGTCGCTCGTAGGACTGACCGCCGTAGATCGGCAGCGCGTGGATGCCGCGCTTGAAGAGCGTGAGCTTGTGAACTTCCTCGGACACCTGCACCGCCAGCTCGCGCGTCGGGCACAGAATGAGAATCTGCGTGGCGCGGTTGGTGGGGTCCACCTTTTCAATGGCAGGCACGGCAAACGCAGCGGTCTTGCCCGAGCCGGTCTGGGACTGGCCGACGACGTCCTTTCCGGAAAGCAGCACGGGGATGGCTTCCGCCTGAATGGGTGAGGCTTGTTCAAAGCCCAGTTTATCGATGGCTTTGAGCACCTCGGCGGAAAGGCCGAGTTCGGAGAATAGTTTTGGTGTCATTCTAAAAATGTCGTCGCGACCTCACTACCCTATCGGAGTCCGGGGCGGAGTGGGAGGGATTTGTTGGGTGTGCTGCCGACGCCTTCGCCGGCATGAGATGCGACAATAGCGTATGTTTACGTAGATTAGCGCTTCCAGACAGTCACAAGCGGCGGGCACTCCGGATACCGTCGATGTCCGTCCACCCTCACAGTTGGCATTGAACGATGGGAGGCGTTCCGCCGTTCCGAGACAGGCTGGAAGCTCCGTCCTTCTGCACCTCGCATCACTTCACCGGCTCGATCTCCAACCGCAACGTCGCGAACCCGTCGATCTCGAAATACTCCACCGCAATCTCGGCCGCCGCATCGGACGTTTGCTCGAAGACGCCGTCGTTGTTCGTCGGCACGTGCCAGGTCCAGTTTTCGATCACCGGCTTGCCATTCACCAACACGCGCACACCGTCGTCACTGTTCGTCCGAAATCGCCAGCGGCCTTTCGGCAATTTGAGCGACGTCTGGGCGATGAGGCCGAAGTGATTTCCTTCCGGGCCGGTGCGGCTGAGGGTTTCGGACAACTTCAGATCCCGCGGTCCCCCCATGCCGAACGGAAAATCAATGCGTGGAACGGAGACAGACTTTGCTTCCGGTCCTTCGGCTAATTTTCGCCAAGCCGAGAGGTCTTCGCGCGGGTCCACCTTCCACGGGAAAAACTTCACGCGCCATTCCGCGGCAATGATCAGGCCGCTGACTTCCTTCTCGAATCCATCCGCGGCAACACGCACTCGGTAGCTCGCCACACCCGAGCGCGCGCGAATAATCAGTTTCTTCGCGGACGCCGCGAGAGAATTGGTGCTCGGCACGAGTTCGGCGGAAACATCGCCCTCGATCACCTTCACTTCGTTCACGTGACGCAGGCCGAAGGCATCGAACACCTGTTCGCCCATGCCGGACTTCGCCGGGCGCACCAGCGGGCTTTCGTGATCCCACGGGCCCCATTCACCCATGATAATATGCTCGCGTCCGCGCAAATGCTTGCGCGCGCCCACCGGCCGCGACTTGCCCAACGCGCGATACTTCGGAATCGCCACGCGCGGCATCACGCCATCGGAACGAGGCTTGGTCTCCGGCTTGCCGTCAAACTCGACCGCCTGCGGATGCGCGAGCTTCACGTCGTTGGCGAAGTAGAAATTGCTGGAGACATTCCCCTCCGAGGAGTCGCGGAACTGGAGGAGAATCAACTTCGCGTCGCTGCGGAGATTCTTGAACGGCACGTCGCCGTTGATCTCGAAACGATTGCCGGCGATCACGTTGCCGACGATCCCCTTCTCCGTGCCGGCCACGCCGGGATACTTGAGCAGCGCACCGTCGTTGTCCCACCAAAGATGCACGGCGCATTTGTTGTTCAGGAACCGGTTCTTCACGATGAGATTATCCGCAGCGTGCTCCATGTTGATGGCGCCGCGCTCCAAGCCGTAGGCCATGCCGCCATTGCCGGTGAACTCATTCTCCGCGATGAGCGTGCCGGACGAATAACCGCCCCACACTCCGCAGATGGCATTCTCGACGAGCCGATTTCGGACGAACTGGTTGCCCTCCGAGAAAGTCATCTCGATGCCGTGCGCCGGCGAGTAGGAGAAATCATTCGCGATGAGCAGATTTCGGTTGCAGCCGAGGTTGCTCATCGAGGCAACCAGTTCCGCCGACGGCTTGATCAGATCGTCCACGTCCTTTTTCCCTGTCTCCTTACGCAAACGATCGCGTTCCATCCGCATCCACTTCTCGCCAATCGCGTCGTGCCCGGCGAAACCGAAGAAGCAGTCGCCGCCGTGCGTCGCGGAGTTCTCGGCGATGAGATTGTCGTTGCACTGCTCGAAGGCGAGGATGCCGGCGGAATCCTGGCCTCGGTTGTAGACACCTTCCACATGACCGCGCACACAGAAGTCGAACGCGTTCCGCGTGATCTTGTTCTGGCTGCTACGCCAAATCGCGAGTCCCCAGCCGGAAAGGAACGAGCAGTCGTTGTCGTAAATCGCCGAGTCGTTCACGCGATCGAGAATGATCCCGTTCTGACCGCGACGCACACGCACTTCGCGGATGGTCACGTTCGTCGACGTCTCGACGCAAATCGCGCCGCCGTATTGGTCGCGCCACTTCGTTTCGTCGTTGTTGTGCGGGAAAAGCCAGTCGGCGCCGTTCTCAGCCTCGGGCGTGGACTTGAGCTGTTGCCGGTAATTGTCCGAGTAATCCCCGCCGTCCACGACGAGCCCGTCCGCATTGCTCGCGACCACCCCATTCTTGAAGCCATGCACGCGCAGCGCCTTCAGCGTGACATTGCGGTGGCCGTCGATCCGCACGCCGATGCCGCGCAGTTCGTTCCACGGAGTTCCGGCCGCGGCTCCGCGCAGAGCCGAGCCTTTCGCGAATCGCACCGTAACACCGTCCGCTCGGATGTGCAGGACGCCATTGCCATTTGCATCAGCGACGGGACCGGTGATCTCCACGATGCACGACTGAGTGATAACGGTGTCGTCGCTGGTGAGCCGGAGAACGGGCGCGGCCAGCGAGACGGTGGAGGCGAAGGTCAGCCCGGTGAGAGCGGTGACGAGGAGACGAATCGTTATCATTTTCAGTGCGGCCCTTTGTGACCGGGGAAGTAGACGCGGCTCAAGCCCGGAAGCATGAAACAAATTTCGGGGTTTGGCGGAATTCGTTTTGCGGCGGGCGACGACGCTGTGCTAGACACCTCCCATGAAATCATCGCCCACGTTCTCTCGTCGCTCCTTCCTGAAGGCCACGGCACTCACCACCATCGCTGCGCCGTTCTTCATCCCGCGCCTGATGAGCGCGCCGCCGTCGGAGCGCGTCTTCCACGCGAGCTTCGGCGCAGGCGGCATGGCGCGCGCGGATCTGTCCGAGATCATCAGCCACAAGAACGTGGAGTTCGCCGCCGTGACTGATGTGGAACCCGCGAAGGCGAACGACCTGAAGAAGAAGTATCCGAACCTGCGCGTCTACGCGGACTGGCGCGAAATGCTCGACAAGGAAAAGGGCCTGACCTCCGTTAACGTTTCGACGCCCGACCACATGCACGCGCCGATGGCGATGACCTCAATGCAGCGCGGCCTTCACGTCTACGGGCAAAAGCCGCTGACGCACGACATTTACGAGAGCCGCAAGCTCACCGAGTTCGCGCGCAAGAAAAAGCTCGTGACGCAGATGGGCATTCAGATTCATTCGGCAGCCGAGTATCGCCTCGCGGTGGAATTGATCCAGAGCGGCGCGATCGGCAAGGTGCGCGAAGTCCACACCTGGAGCAGCAAGAAGTGGGGTGACAACGATCCGATGCCCAAGCGCGTCGATCCCGTGCCGGCCGGCTTCAACTGGGATCATTGGCTGGGCGTCTGCGCGGAACGCCCGTTCATCGGCGGCGGCTGGTATCATCCCGGCAACTGGCGCAAGCGGCTCGACTTCGGCACCGGCACGTTCGGAGACATGGGCTGCCACATTTACGATCCTGTCTTCAAGGCGCTCGCGCTCACCGCGCCGCTCACGGTGCGCAGCGAAGGCGCCGCGCCGAACGAACATTCCTGGGCGACGGACGCGATCATTCGCTACGTGTTTCCGGGGACGGATTTCACCGCGTTCAAGAAAGTGAACGTGACGTGGTACGACGGCGATCAACGTCCACCCTCAGCCATCGTGGAGGCCGCCGGTGGCAAGATTCCTGACCAAGGCTCCGTTTTCCTCGGCACGACCGGCGTGATGGTGCTGCCGCACATCGCGCGGCCGAAGCTGCTTCCGACGGCGGATTTCGCCGACTTCAAGATGCCGGACGTGAAAGGCGCGAACCACTGGCACCAGTTCGTGGACGCAATCCTCGGCAAAGACAAGACGCAGGCGAATTTCGACTACGCCGGCCCGCTCACCGAAGCCGTGCTGCTCGGCAGCGTCGCGTCTCGCTTCCCGAAGACGACGCTTGAATGGAACGCGAAGAAGCTGAAATTTACGAACGTGAAGGAAGCGAACCAATACGTCCGCCGCGAGTATCGCAAAGGCTGGGAAGTCAAAGGCCTGAGCTGAGCGTTCCAGCGAAACAGATGTTCGAAAACGAAAAGGGGCCTGGGTTCTCACCCAGGCCCTGATTGTTTACAGCGACGGAGTATCACACCGCCGCGCCAAAGGTTACCGGCAGCGCATCACGCCGTAATCCGTCTTGGTCAGGCCCGGCTTGTAGAGGAAGCTGAACTTCGACTGGCACGTGGCACTCGCAAACTCGATTTCCACGGCGCCGTTCACGCCGCCATTCTTTCGGATCACGTAGGCGAATCCGGGCTGAGGTGTGACGCTCAGAATCGTGGTCACCAACTTGAACTGTCCACTGACCGTCACGGGATCCATCCGCACGGCGACCGTGCCGGAGAACTCCGACAGGTCTGGCGAATAACCGACGTCCATGATGGCGAAGACGGTGTTGCCTTCGACCCACCATTGGTCTGCCGCCGCACGCTGCGGAGCGAACGCGGAGCCGAAGATGACGAGGGCTGAGAGGATGGTGGCCAACAGGGAGTTTCGGGAGAGGATGTTTTGTTTCATTGGATAAGAGTTGAACCGAGTTGATGTTTTCGGGATTGGCGACTGGGGGCAGAGCCTATTCGACAGCGTTACGCAACCACACCGCGGCGTGACGCGTGCCGTCGGCCTTGGCGATGAAGCCGGACACATTTCCGTCCCCGTCCACCGAAACCGCCTGCGCACCGACGAAGCCAGCCGGCAGGAACTCGTTCAGATCGATCGACTCAAAATTCCCATTCCAGACGATCGCGTGGCTGTAGGCGGGCGTGCCGAACTTCGTCTCGTCACCGGCGTAACCAACGATCCAGGCACCGTTAATTCCCAGCGCGTAGCTCTGCGTGAGATTGATCCCCGGCAGGTTGTTCAGCGGATACGGATGAATGTTCAACGCGCTGGCCGCCGTGCCGGTCCAGACGTGGGCGTAGGTGAAGCGTTTGTCCTTGTTCCCCTTCGCCGCCTCCTGACGCACGCGAATATCAAAACCCGCGTAGCCGACCTGGCGTGCGCCGTCCGTCGCGTTGGCAACGGACACCACAGCATTGCGCGGATGGAGCGACACCTGCGACTGACGCGTGCCGCGCCAGAGCACCGCCACTGCCTGCCCCTTGTTCATATAACCCACCTGCACGCCGCCGCCCACACCGTAGGCGATGGAAGCATTGCCACCGTCGCCGAGACTGATGCCAGCGCCCGTAGCCGCGTCCCAAACCATCGCCTGCGCCACACCAATCGTCGTGCCGTCACGATCCTGGCCCGTGGCATAACCCGCGATCTGGCTGCCGTCCGTCGCGTGCGCCTGACCACCGAAGTTCACAAACGGGATGCTCAGGAACGCCGCGCTCTCCGCCGTGCCGCGCCACACCACCGGCGCGGAACGTCCCGCGGTAACCACGCCCGACACCCAGCCGACTTGCACTCCGACCGCGCCGCCTTGAATGAACGAACGGCCAACCGCGCCAGTCGCCGAATCATCGACGAGCGCTGACGGATGGAGATCCAGCGAGCTCACACCGTCCCACAACGTTGCGCGATACGCCGTCCCGAAAATGCCCGAGCTCGCGTAACCGGCCGCGATGCCGCCGGAGATTTCCGTGGCCACGGCATTGCCAGCGGCGGGAGTGAGATCAATCAGCGTGTAGCTTTGCGCGCCCGCAGGTGAAGCGGCCAACGCGACGAGGCTCGCGACGACGAGCGAACTCGCGATGGTGGCTGAACTCTGCATTCCGAACTGTGCTTTCATGTGTTTCATCTATTTTCTGTTTGGTTGTTGTTTCTGGCGCATCCCTTCCCCCCAACCGGAACAACTAGAGGCGCAACCATTCTCCTTTAGCAGCGGCTATGCCGTGAGCAGACGAAGACGAGATCAGCGGGATTTCCTGTGAAAACAGCGCGAACGAATCGGCAGTTGTTCCATCACCGGACCAGACACGTTCCGGTGGCGCGCGGGGAAGCGTTCCGCAAACGGACGTTCCAAACAAAAAGCGCACGGAGATAACTCTCCGTGCGCTCAAAATGAATCCGTGTTCAGACGCGCTTCACACCCGGCCGAACTCGAACGTCAGGGACCGTGATTGTGAGCCGGCGCATTTCCGCCGGACTCGATGTAGGCGAGCAGATCGAGAATCTGCTCCTTGCTCAGCATGTTGACCAAGCCCAGCGGCATCTGCGACGACGGCTGCAACGTCCGCGTCTTGATGTTCGACTTCTTCACCTTCTGGATCAGCGAATCCGACGGGCCGGTCTGCACCGTCACCGAATCCGCATCCTCCTTCACGATCATGCCGACCATTTCCTCGCCGTCGTTGAGTTCGAAGACAAAATTCTTGTAGCGCTCAGCGACGACTTTCGACGGTTCGAGAATCTCCGTGAGCAACGCCGCGCGATCGTCCTTCATGCGCTTCAGCACATCGGTGAGGTCCGGGCCATACGCGTAGCCGTCCTTCCCCAGCTTGTGGCATTGCACGCACGCCAGCTTGGCGAAGTTCTCCTTTCCACCCGCGAGATTGCGGCCCGGCGCGGCGACTTTGTCGAGATCCGCCGCCAGATCGGCGAGCTTCCATTCGGTCACCTTCGGCTCCGGCGCGGCGGGCCGACTCGCCAGATATGCCTCCACATCCGTCACCACCGCGAGGATTCCCTGCATGCGCATCCAATGGCCCGGGAACGTGCAGACATAATGGTATTCGCCCGGCTCCGTCGGTGCCGTGAAGCTCAGCTTCGTCTGCTGGCCGCCATCGACCATCTTCGTCGCGTGCAAAACCTTTGGCGACGCCGGCACATGAATTCGCCCTTGGGCATCGGGATCCGGCGACATCTTCTCCGCCGCCTTGCCAATCTCCTCCACGGCACCGGGCGTGACGACGACGAGGTTGTGCGGCATCGCGTCTTCGTTGATTAGAACGATCTCCACCGGCTTGCCCGCCTCCACGACGATGAGCGACTTGTCGTAAATCATCTGCTCGTGAATCGTGCGAATCACAAACACGCTCACGCCCACCGCGCGCAACGCCTTGCCGGCCTCCTTCGACTTGTCCGCCGGCAACAGCGCGACCAGATCAGACGCGAGTTGGAATGCACTCACCGCTTCCGAAGCCGTGCGTTGATCAGCGGGAACCTCCTTGAGGTAACTCATCAAGCTCGCCAGCAACGGTTCTGCTTGATCCGCCGGCCATGACTTGCGCGGCACCTTCTGCAAACTCTCGACCACGGTCGCGCGCTCCGTGCCGGCCTTCGCCATCGTGGCCAGCGCGGTGAACGTTTCCGCATCGTGACCCGGCACGGCGACAATGGCGGTGATGGCCGCACGACGAACGTCCTCGGCGTCGCTGCGGTCCAGCAGCGGACGCAGCTTCGGATACAAGCCAGCGCGCAGGGTGTTGTCGCGAATGAGGGGAATCGAGGACAGCAAATCAGCGAACTTGGCCGACTCCGATTCGACCGAAGACCAAACCTTGTCGATGGAACCATCCGCCGTGACCAACGCGGCGTAACCCGCCTGACGCGCCGGCGCCGATTCGCTTTCCGCGGCGAGCTTCTCTAGATCCTCACGCTTCTTCGCAAGTTCGGCGGCGCTCTTCTGCAACAACATCGTCGCGAGCTCGCGCAGCACCGGCAGACCGTTCTCGCCCTTCTTGTCGAGGTCGCCAATGCCCTTGATCAATTCCGCGAGCGCATCCGTGTTGCGCGCCTTGGCGAGGCCATCCAGCGCTTCAACGCGATACTTGCGGTCGAGTCCGGCACGCTGGAGCAACGCCACGTAAACGAACTCGCTGCGCGGCGCCTCGATGAGTTCCTTGTTCGACAACCGCGCCAGCACGTAGGCGGCGGCTACGGGGCTCTTAGGCAGGAATAGCGGCTTCTTGGCCGGCTCCTCGGCGGCGCGAAGTGCGGGCGCAGCCAGAATCACACTCAAGACAAGAACAAAAAATGTGCGGCGAATGGTAAACGAGCTCATATCAAAAGTTCGGCCCGCGTGCTCACAGAACACGCGGGCCGCTAAGTTCTCAAGCGACTCTAATTGACGGTCACTTCATGTATTTGTCGAGAGCCTTCATGGTCTCGTCGAGGCAGTACTTGATGTAGTAATCCGGCTTGTCGGGATTGGCTTCCTTCTCCAGCGCGAGCAGCGCGACTTCGGCGGCTTGCGGCGTGGTGAAGAAGCTGCAGGCGCGCACGGCTTCGAGGCGGACGCGCGGACTTTCGTCCTGCACCTGGACCTTGAGCAACGCGAGCGGTTCGCTCACGCGATCGCGCCAGTAGCAGAGGACGCGGGTGGCGGCGGCGCGGGCGTTCGCATTCGGGGAGCGCAGCATCTTCTTGAGGAAGGCTTCGTCCACCACGTTGTGCCACTGGTGAACCCACAGCGCCTCGGTGAGGTGATGCTCGTATTCCTTGTCTTTCGGGTCGAGCTTGGCCACCCACTTCTTCACGGCGGCAATGACCTTCGCGCTGTCATGCTTGTGGAGCTCGATCTTCGCGCGGGTGCGGACGTTGTCTTCCGGGGTCTTGAGCGCTTCGAGCAGGTTCGGGATCGACTGGCCGTCGATCTTCACGGGCTTGAGCAGGTCGCGGCCTTCGTAGGTCACGCGATAGACGCGGCCGTGGGTCTTGTCACGGTTTGGGTCGCGGATGTGATGCTGCATGTGACCGATGAGGGGCTTGGCCCAGTCGGCAAAGTAGAGTGAGCCGTCCGGCGCGACCTCGGCGCAGATCGGGCGGAAGTTCGGGATCATGTCGTTGTCGCCCTTCAACAGATCTTCCTGTGTCTCACCCTTCAGGCCGGAACCATCTTCGCTCACCTTCACGCGGAAGATGCCTTGGAAGCCGATGACGTTCAGGTTGAGGAAATTGTTCTGATACTCCTCGGGGAAATGGCGGCTGGAGAGAATCGCGGTGCCGGGGCATGGACGCGATGGGCGTTTCCAGAACTGTTTCATGCCCGCGTGTTTCTTCGGCTCAGGCAGGTAACCGCTGAAGGCCGGCGCGAAGAAGCTTTCATTGCCAGTCGCGTCGGTGACGATGTCGTTGCCCCAGTAATCGAAGACACGGCCGTGCGGATTCGCGAAGCCGTAGGCGACGTAGCGCTCGAACTTTCCGGTGAGCGGCTCGAAGCGATAGATGCAACCGTCGGCGTTGCGCACCGGACCCGCTGCGGTCTCGACCTGCGTGCGGTGGAAGACGCCGTCGCTCAGGTAAATCGCGCCGCCGGGTTCATAGCAGATGGCGTTCGCGGTGTGGTGCGAGTCCGCGGAGTCCATGCCCATGAGCACGCGCTCTTTCCAGTCGGCTTTGCCGTCGCCGTCGGTATCGCGCACGAACCAGAGGTCCGGCGCCTGCATCACGAGCACGCCGTCCTTGTAGAACTGGAAGCCGGTCGGGCAGTTCAAGCCGTCGAGGAACGTGGTGACCTTGTCGGCCTTGCCGTCGTTGTTCTTGTCTTCGAAGACCAGAAGTTTGTCGAACACCGTGTCGGTCGGGCGAAGTTCAGGATAGCTCGGCCACGCGGCGACCCAGAGCTTGCCCTTGGTATCGAAGGCCATCTGCACGGGGCTGACGAGTTCCGGGAATTGTTTCTCATCGGCGAAGAGTTGAATCTTCACGCCCTTCGGTGTCTTGATGTGCTTGATGGTTTCCTCGCCGCTGAGGAAGGGCTTCACGTCAGTGCGATTCGGCTGCACGGGCGTGACCGGCGGGAGATTGTCATCCTTCACCACGAGGTCGCCGCCCTTGGCCACGGCCCAGACACGCTGGTCGCGATTGGCGGTCTTCACATCGCGCTGCGTCATCTCTTCCTGCATGACCTTGTAGTTGGAGACATATGGCGCCTCGGCGTTGCGCTTGTCGCTTTGGAAACTCGGCTTGCCCGGCTGGTAAGCGAGGCCGGAGCGGCCGCCGTAGACATTGTAGCCGTCCACCGTGCGATAGCGCGCGTGCCACTCGGCATTCTTCTCGTTGATGGCGGCGCGGAGCTTGTCGAGCTTGCCAGAGGGCGCGGATTCACCGACGAGTGCGCGGAAGATTTCCGGCGCGAGCGCTTTGTCGCCGGCATCGGTGAGCATGAAGGTATTGAACGTCAGCGGCTGCTTCTTGCCGCCAAGCTTCGAGGAGACCGCGAAGATATCCACGAACTGGACGCCGTTGGCTTTCGCGACATCCGCCATCGCGGCGGTGTACTTGGCGAGATTCGCGTTGTTCGCGGAAGGATCGGGCATGTTCGGATCCTTCAGCTTCTCATTCGCGATCGGTGAGAAAAGCACGACTCGGGGCGCGCCCTTGCCGCTGTAGTTCTTCGTCTTGGCGTCTTTGAGGAACTTGTCGAGGTCGGCCTTGAACTTGTCCAGGCCGGCGTCGCCCTTGAAGGATTCATTGAAACCGTAAAAGGCGAAGATCACGTCGGCCTTCACCTTGGTCAGCCATTCATCGCGCGAACCGAAGTTCTCCGAGCGATGCCAGGTCGAGACTTCATCCGCGGCGACGGCGAGGTTGCGGAAGACGAGATCGTGCTGCGGATGCTTCGCGACGAGCAGCGTCTCCAGCCAGCCGTGATGCTGCATGCGGTCGGCCAGCGAACCGCCAATGAGCGCGATGTGGTCGCCCTTCTTGAGTTCGAGTTGATCGGCAGCAGAAGCGCCGTTGATTGTCACGATGGCCGCAGCCAGCAGGACCCAGAACAGGTTGAGCAATGATTTCATGCGAGTGAAGTCTGGACGGTAGACAAAGCCGCCAGCTTCAAAAGGAAAAAACGCGTGAGCCGCGCCGGCGAAGAACATTGTTTACGCTCGCGACAGACTCCCGGTAGCCTCCGCACAGAAACTCCAATCGCCATTCACCATGAAACCAAGCCGCTTCGCGATCGTTCTCTCCGCCGCCTGCCTGCTCACCGCAACGCCGTCGCACGCCGCGGAAAGCGTCAACGCCGTGCGCAAGCAGGCTGAGCAATGGCGCAGTGAACATCGCACCATCGATCTCCACCAGCACATCAACTACACCACGCAGCATCTCAGCCGCGCGGTGCGCATCATGGACGCCGTCGGCGTCGGCATCGGCGTCAATTTGAGCGGCGGCGCGGTGACGCGCGGGACGAATGGCGCGCCGTCGGAGTTCGAGCGGAACAAGACGTTGGCGGACTCGCTGTTTCCCGGGCGCTTCCTGCATTACTTCAATCTCGATTACAAGGGCTGGGACCAGCCGGATTTCTCGGAACGCGCCGTGAAACAGGTCGAGGAAGCGCATCGGCTGGGCGCAGCGGGCTTGAAGGAGTTCAAGCGGCTTGGGCTTTATCTGCGCGATGGTCAGGGCCAGCTCATCAAGGTGGATGACCCGAAGCTCGACCCAGTTTGGAAACGTTGCGGCGAACTGGGCATGCCGATTTCGATTCACGTCGGCGACCCGAAGGCGTTCTGGGAGCCGTTCAATGAGAAAAACGAGCGTTGGAAGGAACTGAAGGACCATCGCCCGTGGTGGTTCGGCGACACGAACATCTATCCGCCGCGCATGGACATTGTGAACGCGCTCGATCGCGTCATCTCCCGGCATCGCAGCACGACGTTCGTTTGCGTGCATTTTGCCAACAACCCGGAGGACATCGATTGGGTGGACCGCGCGCTGGACCGGAATCCGAACATGATGGCCGATCTCGCGGCGCGCATCCCCGAAGTGGGCCGGCACGACCCGAAGAAGGTTCACAAGATGTTCCTCAAGCACCAGGACCGGATCGTTTTCGCGACGGATTTCATGGTCTATAACAAGATGATCCTCGGCTCCAGCGGCGACGCGGAACGCCCGAATGACCGGGACGCCGTGTTGTTCTACGAAAAGGAATGGCGCTGGCTCGAGACGTGGGACAAGAACTGGGACCACATGACGCCGATTCAAGGCGACTGGACAATCCGCTCCATCGGCCTACCGGGGTCAGTCCTGCGTAAGATCTACTTCGACAACGCCCGCAAGCTGCTCGCCCGTTCCCTTCCCACGCCCACGGTCAAGGCGGCGCGCATCGACAAGGATTTCGCGCCAGACGGCGCTCTCGACGAACCCGCCTGGCAACGCGCCCAGACCGTTTACGTCGAATACGGCTCACTGAAGCACGACGCGCGTCCCGAGCTGTCCACCACCGTCCGCATCCTTTACTCCGGCAAGTATCTCTATTTCGGCTGGGAATGCCCCTTCACCGAGCTCACGACCTTCGAGCCGCCGTTCACCGACCGCGAACGCAAGGGGCTTTGGGATAAAGATGTCGTCGAGATTTTCATCGGGGACGACTGGCAGAACATCAATCGCTACGCCGAATACGAAGTCGCGCCCACGAACGAGAAGATCGACCTGATGCTCGACCGGCCGAAGAGCGACTTCGACTGGAACGGCCGCTCGGAATCGGTCGTGAAGATCGACCGCAAGCGCAAGGTCTGGACTGTCGAATGGCGTCTGCCGCTAGAGCCGCTGAACTTCGGCGTGCCGAAACCCGGCGAGCGCTGGCGCCTGAACCTTTACCGCTGCGACAAGGCCAACAACGCCTACATGGCGTGGAATCCGGTGCTCAAAGGCTCGTTCCACACGCCTGAGAAGTTCGGCGTGCTGGAGTTCGGGGAGTAACGATTGCGACAGGAAGCTTCTCACGCAAAGGGCGCAAATAGAGGAACAGAGCTGGGATAAAGCTGGGAAATCATCTGCGGCCACTGTTTTCTCACGATCGGCCCATCATTCTTCAAGTCCCTTGTGTTCTGTGTGGCGGCTAAGGCCGCGCTGCGGTCTTGCCGGCGGGGGCGGTTGTAATTAGGAATATCTTCATGCTGTCTGCTTTCCTTTCTGGTTTGAGTTTGACCACCAACCGCGGTGGCTCGGCACTCCGGCTCACGCCAGCGCGAAGCCCACGTTCACTGAAAGCAGCCACTCTCGGCCCTTTCACCGCCGGCCATACTGACCAGGTGGCCTAATATGTCTTTCACAGATCCTAGAGCAATTTCCGGTTATGCAGAGAACGCGGTTCGTCGTGTTCCTGGGCTGCGCGACGCACATCGCATGGCAGTTCTTCTACTGTCTGAAAGCACACCACCGAATGGGCGTGTGTTGGTCATAGGCGCTGGCGGGGGAATGGAACTCAGACATTTCGCAGAGTCCAACCCGAGTTGGCAGTTTGATGGCGTTGATCCTTCCGCTGAAATGTTGAATCTGGCGAAGGCTTCACTCGGATCGCTGGCTTCGCGGATTCAATTTCATCATGGGTTTGTTCAGGCCGCACCGATTGGACCGTTCGATTCAGCTTCGTGCCTGCTGACTTTGCACTTCACCACCGAGGCTGACCGCTTCGAAACTCTTCGAGAAATTCATGCACGATTGAAGCCCGGCGGAGTTTTTGTCGCACTGCACTATAGTATTACCCAAGACCGTTCTGAGCGGGAACGATGGTTGTCGCGATGTGCTGCGTTTGCGGTCTCGTCTGGAGTGGATCCCGAGCAAGCAAAGGCGTCTGTTGCGGCAATAGGCGCGCAGCTGCCCATTCTTGGGCCAGAACAGGACGAAGAACTTATGCGAAGGGCAGGCTTCGCGAATATCCAGACTTTCTACATGGGTTTGGCATTTCGCGGCTGGGTAGCCCATGCTTAAGTCTATATGCCGCCTCCTGAGAAACTAGCCTTGTGACTCATTGGATGGGAACGATTAGGTAGTTCAGTGACGTGGCCATGGTCTCCAGGCGTTGGAGCTTCTTGCGTTTCATCTTCTCTTCTTCTCTCGCATAGACCTCGGGATTGAACGGTTCCTTGTATTTCAGCAGCTGCCACAGCACGCGCACCAGTTGAACTCGTTCACCGTCGGTCCCGCGGCCCTTCGGTTCTGCTTTCTCCGGTCTTGCGGAAATTCCATTTCGGAACTCAGGTTTACAATGCTGCTGGGGCACCGCAGGGGCGGGATGAGCGCAGAGGGGGCCGGAGGCGTTGGGTAGATTCTTGCCGCCTCCTCCCGCCCTCCGGACACCATCCTCCATTGCAAATGGAGGGACCGGGAGAGGAGGGGCTTCCACGGCCATGACAATAGTTAAACCGCCAGAGCAAGGCCACGTTCACGCCGGTTTATTCTCCCGCATCGGTGTCGGCCTTGGACGATTTTGGGGACGAAGCCGCGAGCTGCTGATCGATCCAGTCGACGCGGTGTTGGATCCAGCGTTTCATCTGGTTCACGTAGTCCGGATATTCCCGGCGCGTGGGCCAGCGGGTGGAATTGCGCTGCCGCGCTTCACCCATCGACGCCACCAACGCGTCCATGCGGCGGAAGATTTCTGCGGTTGCGAACGCGCCGCGACGCAGCTCGAACCAGCGCGCGGTGTAACGTCGACGGAAATCCGGATCCTTGCGCAGACGTGCGAACCAATCGATCTCGGTGTCCCGGATGAAGGGCCAGTACCAGCCTTCCGGGCTGTCGCCGTCGTAGAAGTTCGCATTGCCGAAGCTTTGGTCCCAGTCCCAGATCGGGCCCATCTTTAGCTTCCCGCCGGGGCTCCATTGCAGGAACGCGCTGAAGCGGAGGCCGTCCACGTTCTTCGACATTTCCACGAGCCAGAGGTGATCGATGAACGCGTCGACATCGAGAAACTTCGCGTAGCCCTCGACGGGATCCGCAAAGGCACGACCGTAGAGTGCGCGCTCTAATTGATTCAGGGAATCGATCAGCGACCGGCTTTGTTCGCTGGTGATCTCGCGTTCCTTGGGCTGGACGTAAAGGAAGTGCAGGCCGCGTCCAGTGCGGAAACCTTTCTCGTCGGGATCTACGTGGTCCATCTTGAAGAGGAAACCAGGACCGGCCTGCTGCGGATCTCCCCCGGTCGGCGCGTCACTGAAACGCACGCGATGGCGGCCGCGCTTGATCTTCTCTTCCAGCACGTAGACGCCCACGTAATCGCGTTGCCTCACGGTGCCCCGCGGTCCCGCCACGAACACCTCCACATACCGCGTGCGCGGCGCGTAACGTCCGATGCGATTGCTGAGATCGTAGATGAGCGCGTCGCGCAACAAGGTGCGGTCGAAGTAAGGCGCGTAGAGCACCCAGTCCGCATCTTCCGGCAGGCCCGCGAGCGGAACTTTCGCGGGGCGACCTTGCGGGTCGATCAGTTTCAGCGTGTAGGATCGCTTCGGAAACTGGCGCGAGGTGTTGCCGCGTTGGTTGATTTCCACGCGCCCTTCCCACGCGGCCGTGGCATCGACGGAAATCGATCCGCCGGCGGGCGGTTCCACGATGCGGAACGACGCCTCGACCTTGGTGCGATGCGGGATGTTCTGGCCAAAGGAATTGATGACGAGAATCGGCAGGGTGGATTCGAAGCGCCGGACATCCTCGGCAACGAACGTGTAGCTGTGCGCGGCGACGCGGCTGGCGCCTTGACCGGCAACAAAAGTCCGCGCCCGGAGATAGACCGAGTTGGTAATGGAGATGGGTAGCGCGTAGGACGCGGAACTTTCCGTCGGCTCCGAGCCGTCCAGCGTGTAGCGAATCACCGCTGACGTCGCTGGCGCTGGGGAGCGGAGTTCGACTTCGAATGGTTTGGAATGAAGACCGCCCGGCACGGAGAAGGCGGGGGGCAGAATAGCGGTGGCGTCTTTGGTGGTGTCCTGTGCAGAGCAACCGAACGCGCCAAGCATCCACAAAGCGAAAGTCAGCGACGGTTGAGTAAGGAAACGGACTTGGAGACGGAACCCAAAATGCGCGCCGGAGAAGTTCTTCACCCAGTTGGAATCGGTTCGCGCCATGGCCTTGTTCGAAGAGTAGAAACGCGCCGTCGGAATCCGCAACGGCAAAAGCGGTGAAAGACCGGTAGTGCGGAAGATTTTACAATGCCTCCAACGGCAGAACAGAAGAGAACAAAGAAAACAAAAGGACTAAAGGAACGTCGTGAGCAGCGCTGGCTACAGCATTTGCTGATTACGGCTTCTTGACGAAGGAGGCGGGACGGTAGCCGACGTTCTTGTATTCGGGCGCTTGGGGCACCCAGTCCTTGTCGAATTGCGGCGAGGGCGCGTTTAGGACGTTGTTCGTGGCGGAGACGACTTTCTGCGCGTCGTGGATGGTGCCGTTGATGAAGCAGCCAGCCACTCTTGCGCCGGCGTTCACGGCAAGTTCGTAGCGGGGCAATCCCGGCAGGCCGGCTTCGAGTTTGTTGTCCACAAAGATGCAGTTGAGGTAGGTGCTTTCGCCGCCCATGTCGTCGACGCCATTGCGGTTCCCGGCGAAGGTGCAGTTGCGGACTTCGGCACCGGATTTCCAGAAGGTGGTGAGCACGCCGTTGTTGACGAAGGGTTTTTCGCCGCTGGCCTTGGCGACGGGGTCTTCGCCCAGGTTGGAGACGTTGTCCACGAAAAGGCAATTGATGATGCGGGCGGAACTGCCGGCCAGCAGATCGACAGCGGAGCCGGTGCCTTGGGAGCGATTGCGACGGAAGATGCAGTTCTCGATCAAGACGGAGCTTTGTTTAAGGCCCTGGTGCTGGACGGAGATTCCCGCGCCGCAGGGGGAGGTGAAGTTATCGACGATCTCGAGGTTGCGCAGCGTGGGGTAGGAACGGCCGAAGACCTTGATCGCGCCGCCGTCCGAGTAAAAGAAGTAGTTCTTGGGAATGGCGCGATTGGGCTCCAGCTCGCGGGTGCCTTCCTTGGTCACGAAACCGTTGGCGCCGGTCAACCGAAAGCCCGTAAGCACGGTGTTCGACGAAATGGCGTCGCCGAAGTAGACGACGTGGTTGACGACGGCGGGAAAGCCAGGATCGGACGGCAGGGCCAGTTGGGGATTGGCGGCGGTCAAGGTCACGGCTCCGACGGCTTCCAGGCGAATGCCATTGTGCGCCTTGTTAAACCAGATGAGCGCCTGCCGTTTGGTGTGCGGACGGTATTCGCCTTCGTGAACCTTGACGATTTTGACCGACTTATTGGTCGCCGCCATCTGCAGGGCGTCCTGAATCTGGTCTCCAGGGTAAACGTGATAGCCATCGGGCAATAGCTGGATGGCGGCATCGGACGTCAGGGTCGCGACGCTGAGCAGGGTCAGGAGATGGGCGGCAAATCTCTTCATCCGGGGCAAAATAATCCGCTTCCGCCTTGGGAACGACAAGCCATTTGCAAAGGAACGCGGCAAGAATTCCCTTTTTCGCCCAGAAGAAGCGTCCATTCACCCCTAAACTAGGCGCATTTTGCCACATCCGCCTTGACTTCAGACGAAGAACTCGCCTACCAAAGGGGCTGTCCTTAATTCAACCCCCTAAACCAACTATGCGTGTATCCTCACTACTCACGTTACTAGCAGCAGTGTCATTGGTTCCGGCCTCAGCCCGGGCCAATGATATTGAACCCGGCAAGGAGTTCTACACTGTTATCAAGGCCCCGAGCGCCATCACACTCGACGGCAACCTCTCAGAATGGAGCGGCGTTCCAGTGCTCGCCGATCCCAAATTCTCGATTCCGAAGGGCTCCGGCCCTCTGGGAAACGGGACCTATGTACTCTTCGAAGAATATGCGGGCGGCACGTGGACGGGCCCCGACGACCAGACGTCGGCCGTTCAGGTCGTTTATGATGCGGAGAACGTCTACTTCGGCTTCGTCGTCACCGACGATTACCACGAAAACGCAGCCAACAGCGCGTGGAACGGCGATTCGATCCAGCTCATGATCGCCAGCGCGGATCGCTCCGCCCAGGTCGCCCTCTACAATTACGCCCTTGGCGGCGTCGAAGGCGCCACGGCAGACACCATCATCATGCACGAAGCGGGCCCCGGCGGAACAGAAGCCGTCGTGTCCCGCAATGCCACCACCAAGCGCACCACCTACGAAATCAAGCTCCCGAAAGCCTCGCTCGGCCTGGCCGAACTGAACGGCACGACGAAGTTTGGCCTCGGCATGGCAATCAACGACGGCGACCTTGCCACTCCCGGCCAACGCGGTTGGGGCGGTCTCGGTGCTCACGCTCTCGTCTTCGGCAAGTCGCCCGGTGAAACGGCATTGATGAGCCTCGCTGCTCCTCCGGCGCCCACCAATGACATCGAACCCGGCAAGGAAACCTACTCCGTCACCTACGCTCCCAGCCCGGTAGTTCTGGATGGCAGCCTCGCGGAATGGACGGGCGTTCCCGTTCTCGCCGATCCGAAGTTCTCGATTCCGAAGGGCTCCGGCCCGACTGGGACGGGCAACTACGTCCTGTTCGAAGAATACGCTGGCGGCACCTGGACTGGTCCCGATGACCAGACTTCCGCCGTGCAGGTCATCTACGACGCAGAGAACGTCTACTTCGGCTTTGTCGTGACTGATGACTACCACGAAAACGCGGCCAACAGCGCGTGGAACGGTGATTCGATCCAGCTCATGATCGCCAGCGCCGATCGCTCCGCGCAGGTCGCCCTCTACAATTACGCTCTCGGCGGCATCGAAACCGCACTGGGAACCGAAACCATCGTCATGCACGAGGCAGGTCCCGGCGGCACTGAAGCGGTCGTCACCCGCAACACCACCACCAAGCGCACCACCTACGAAATCAAGCTCCCGAAAGCCTCCCTTGGTTTGACGGATCTCACGGCTGGAACACGCTTCGGTCTGGGCATGGCGATCAACGACGGTGACTTCCTCACTCCCGGCCAGCGCGGTTGGGGCGGTCTCGGCGCTCACGCTCTCGTCTTCGGCAAATCCCCATCGGAAACAGCTCTGATGACCTTGGCCGCGCCTCCGCTGCCTCCGACCAACGACATCGAACCCGGCAAGGAATACTACTCCGTGGTTCGGAAGTCCGCTCCGATCGTCCTCGACGGCAGCCTCTCCGAGTGGACGGGCGTTCCAGTTCTCGCGGATCCGAAGTTCTCCATCCCGAAAGGCGCCGGCACTTCCGGCACTTACGTGCTCTTTGAAGAATACGCGGGCGGCACCTGGACCGGCCCGGATGACCAGACCTCCGCCGTCCAAGTCGTCTACGATGCCGAGAACGTCTACTTCGGCTTTGTCGTCACTGATGACTACCATGAAAACTCCGCGAACAGTGCGTGGAACGGTGATTCGATCCAGCTCATGATCGCCAGCGCCGATCGCTCCGCGCAGGTCGCCCTCTACAATTACGCTCTCGGCGGCATCGAAACCGCACTGGGAACCGAAACCATCGTCATGCACGAGGCAGGTCCCGGCGGCACCGAAGCGGTCGTCACCCGCAACGCCACCACCAAGCGCACCACCTACGAAATCAAGCTCCCGAAAGCCTCCCTTGGCTTGGAGAATTTGACCGGTGGCACGCAATTCGGTCTCGGCATGGCCATCAACGACGGTGACCTCCTGACCCCCGGCCAGCGCGGTTGGGGCGGTCTCGGCGCTCACGCTCTCGTCTTCGGCAAAACGCCACAGCAAACCGCTCTGATGACTCTCCAGAGCTACAACGACATCGAACCCGGCAAGGAGAAATACACCGCATCGGCGGCCCCGAACGGCATCGCGATTGACGGCAGCTTGTCCGAATGGACCGGCGTTCCCGTTCTCGCGGATCCGAAATTCTCCATTCCGAAGGGCTCCGGAGCAGCGGGCACCGGCACCTACGTTCTCTTCGAGGAATACGCTGGTGGCACCTGGACCGGCCCGGATGACCAGACCTCTGCCGTTCAAGTCGTCTACGACGCTGAGAACGTCTACTTCGGTTTCGTCGTCACGGACGATTTCCACGAAAACTCCGCGAACAGCGCTTGGAACGGTGATTCGATCCAGCTCATGATCGCCAGCGCCGATCGTACAGCTCAAGTCGCCCTCTACAACTACGCCCTCGGCGGAATCGAAACCGCACTGGGAACCGAAACCATCGTCATGCACGAGGCCGGTCCGGGCGGCACCACCGCTGCCGTCGTTCGCGACACGCTCAACAACAAGACCACCTACGAAATCAAGCTGCCGGTCGCGTCCCTTGGACTCACTGCTCCTTTGGCTGTCGGCACCCAGTTCGGTCTTGGCATGGCCATCAATGACGGCGACGAAGCCACTCCCGGCCAGCGCGGTTGGGGCGGTCTCGGTGCTCACGCCCTCGTCTTCGGCAAATCGCCGGGCGAAACCGCACTCATCACGCTCGGCTCCGGCGGAAGCGGCAGCGCCCTCTTCTTCCTCTCCGCGATCAACCCGGCCATCGACAAGTTCTCGTTCCGCGCCAGCGACCTCGGCACCTCTATCGTCGACCCGGCCACTGCGAAACTCCGTATCGACGGCGTGTTGGTGAACCTCGTGGCCAGCCCGAAGAATCTCGACGCGACCGACTTCACCTACCGTCCGTCGCCTCCGTTCTCCTCCGGCAGCCACACCTACTCCATCGAGATCAAGGACACCGACGGCAACACCGTCACCGACTCCGGAACGTTCATCACACCGACGATGACCACGCTCACCCTCGCGGACCGCGTGACCTCGTTTGACAACACCAAGCCCGGTTTCAACCTCAGCGTCTTCCTGAATCAGATCATTCCTCCGACCACCCTCGCGACCGCGGAAGCGGCACTCGCAGGCGAAGCCGTGGATGAATTCGGATTCCCGGCGGAAAACTTCGCTGACCCTGCAAACTTCGGCATCGCCGTCGGCCCCGGCACCCTCGATGGCCTCTACGGTCTCGCCAAATTCGAGATCCCCAGCGTCATCAACCTCAGCCATCCCGGCGGCGGTTTGAACGGCGCCTTCACCCCGGACGACCAGCTCCCCGGTCTCCCCGGCCAGTTCGCGGCTGAACACGGCGTCGCCGGTGAAATCATCACCTTCGTTGATCTTCCCTCGGGCCTGATCAAGATGGGTGTCACCAGCGTTGACGGATTCCGCACCCAGGGCGGCAAGGTCGGCTCCCCGGCCTCCGGCATCACCCTCGGCGAATCCGAAATCGCCGGCACCAGCAACTTCCAGTTCGTGGTGCAATACCCCGGCGTTTACGCCTTCCGCACGGTCTTCTTTGAGACCAGCGTCGGCGCCAGCGTCGAATGGTTCACCATCAAGTCCGATGGCACTACGGTGCTCCTCAACGACCTCGCCAACGGCGGCTACCCCGCCTACCGCGTCGGCGTCATCCCCGGCACCGGCCTCGGAGCCCTGACCGTCCAACGCGTCGCCGGCCAGACCCGCGTCTCGTGGACTGATACGGGCGTCATCCTCCAGGAGTCCACCGATATGGTGAACTGGACCGATCGTACGGGCGTCACCTCGCCCTACACCGTCGTTCCGGCTGGACGCCCCGCTGTGTTCTTCCGCCTGAAGAAACAGTAAGCGCGCCTCGCCTCTCGTAACTCACGGGGACCGGACGAAAGTCCGGTCCCTTTTTTCTTTCCCGCAGCTCCCCTCTCAACTTCCCCTCCCGCCCCCACCCTTGACACACCCCCCGTTGACACCGCGCTGACCTTCGCCTCAGCTGTTCCCAGCCGGCACCATGAAACAACTCATCATTCTCATCACCCTTCTCGCCTGCGGCCTCGCCCTGCCCGCCCGCGCCCAGCAGGAGCCCGATCCCGCCGACCTCCTCCGCGATGCCGGCGACTGGCTTGCCGAAAACATCGACGACACCGTCTTTGATACCCTTGGCGTCGATCAACAACGCGCCCGCCAATTCCTCCACGACCTCCACCGCAGCCTGCGCGGGAATTACGTCTACGATCTCGCCGCCCTCCGCGACACCGCCATCCAGCTCCAGCCCGTCCTCGAACGCTACGAAGAAACCCAGCCCTACGCCGCCTGGTTGAAAGCCCACCTCCTCGACTTCGACGTCTCCCAAAAACTCCGCGACCACATCAGCGCCACCGTCACCAACAAACTCCGCCTCCCGCCTCCCTCCCCGCAACTCCAGCGCACCGTCTGGGTCCGCGCCATCGACGCCCGGCCTGCGCCACCCGCCGCGCTCGAACACCTCGCCCGCATGAAAGCCATCTTCGCGGAAGAACGCATGCCCCGCGAACTCGCCTGGCTCGCCGAAGTCGAATCCTCCTTCAACCCCGAAGCCGAAAGCCCCGCTGGCGCCGCCGGCCTCTACCAGCTCATGCCCGCCACCGCGCGGAGCCTCGACCTCTCCGTCGGCCTCCTCCGCGACGAACGCCTCGACCCCGATAAAAACGGCCGCGCCGCCGCCCGCTACCTTCGCGACCTCCACCAACGCTTTGGCGACTGGCGACTCGCCCTCGCTGCCTACAACTGCGGCCCCACCCGCGTGTCCGAGCTACTCAAGAAACACCGCGCCAAAACTTACGACGCCATCAACCCCTACCTTCCCGTCGAAACCCAGATGTACGTCCCCAAAGTCGAAGCCACCCTCCGCAAACGCGAAAACCTCAAACTCACCGACCTCAAACGCCCCACCCGCTGAATCCACATTCCGCCAGGTCATGGACCGCGCCAGTCCTCTGGCGGTTTCGTTTCGAACGCAGGGAACATTCTCCTCCGCAGAATGATGGCGGTGCGCTCGCTGTCCTCCGAAAGCGGCGGAGGGCAGCCGCACTCCACGACGCTGGCGCGCGCCTCCACCGCGCAAACTCCTGTGAAAAAGACGTTCCTCCGCGCTGCGCTGCTCCAAAACACGGCGTTCTGGCACGCCCACCGCCTGCGCCAGGGCTTTGCGCAGCCCCACCGCGGGTGAACCACCAAGGTAAAACTCGCCCCTGACCCCCTGCCCGGTCGGTCAATCGTTTTGACGAAGCGCCCCACGAATGCTTGAATCAACCCCATGAAAAGGATGCAAAGCCCACTTTGCCCCGGGACCAGTCAATATCAACTAGCAACGACACCTGTGGTTTAGGCGGATTCGCGCACGCGCCACGAATTTATGAACACCAGGCAAAAGGAACTCACTTACTACGCAATTGCAGCTTTCATCTGCACGTTGCTATGCGCGGCGTGGGATTTGACCGGCAGCCCCAACCACTACAACGTCACGAAGTACGCGCCGATCTTTTCCCCGCCCGACCTTGGACCATATCCGAAACGTGAATTGGCTAGCTCCGTATTCTGGTCGTGGTTTGGGATTGCCGTCATCTACTCAGGCTTGTTTGTTGCATTTCGCAGTCCACAGGCTTCCGCAAAAGGGCAAAGCGACGAAACAGTGCACGCCGCCTGACCATGCGCCGCAGAGAACCCGATGGGAGCGTCGCGGTTGCAATCGTTGCGTCCCCTGCGCCGGGTCGCTGAGCTCACCTCTGAGGCCGTATGAATCCGTTTGGCATTTTTGACGCGTTGGTTGGCGGAGTCGATTTGGTCGGCCAATCGTTCAGGCGCAAGCGGCGGCAGGAGTCGAAGCGCGAACGCATGACCTTCGCTGTGCTCTACTCGTTACTTTTGCTGCTCGGTTTGGGTGCCATCGCATTCACGGTATGGCGGCTCTATTTTCAGTCATGACACCGACGCGGAATACCCATGCGTTGCGGCGAACCCGGCGGGAGCGTCGCGGTGGCAATTGTTGCGCCCCGTGGGCCGGGTCAGTGGGCTTGAGGCGTCAGGCCGATTCACACCATGAACAACAATGACGATCAACAAAATGGGACAATAGTGGCTGCCAGACTCATCAGCGCAGCCATCATCGTCTTTGCCGCCGCGGTCCTTCTCGTCGGTGGCGCTTTTGTTAAGCACGCTGACACTCAGATGTTCCTCTACTTGGTCGGTTGCGTCGTCGGATTGGCAGGCTTGTTTGGGTGGTTTGCGAGTTTCAAAGGGAGATAAGCATGAAGTTCACAACGCGTCCTACACATGCATTGCAACGAACCCGGCGGGAGCGTCGCGGTTGCCATCGTTGCGTCCCGTGCACCGGGTCGGTGAGTTTGGTCTAGGCGGCATCGGACGCGCTTGTGAAAATTATCGACTACATCATCATCGCGTCGCTTCTGGGTGGCATGTTCATCGGATACTCAGGCTTTCGAATCGAGGCGGCATTACTGCTCGCTGTTGTTATCATCGTCGCATCTTGGCGCTTCTGGGACAGGTCGCGTGAGAAGCAGATCATGCGCAGAGGTTCATCCGGTCACGATGGACCCGATCATCCAGACTCGACCTTTGCGAGCGGAGGCAACTCCTCACACGGCAGCGGAGACAGTGGTGGCGGTGGAGACGGAGATTGAGCATGACCAATAACCAGCCGCCTAACCCATTTCTGGAGCCCACCCGGCTCTCATGTCAACGTTTGCAGTTGAGCCGTCCCGCGCGCCGAAGGTTATGTTCAGAAGCTTTGAATGCGCGAAGACATCACTTTCTATGAAGAATATTCTCGTGCTGTTGCTGCTGGCGCTACTGCCGGCATGCAGCACGGTTTCCACTTACAAGTCGGGTCCGATTGATATCTCGCGCTCGCCGACCGTTCTTCTCCGAATTCAAAACGACACTGAGAAGCTTTCCGACAACCTTTCTCAACGGATCGAGGATTTGGGCTTCACGACGACCAGGGATACTGGCCGGGCCGATTATTATGCGGATGTGGAATACACGACCTATTTCGATGTGGTCCATCAGACATTCAATCATTTTGACATCACCTTTGTTGATGCCAAAACCAATGAGTCGAGAATCCGCTCACGGTATGTTGGTCGGTTTGGATTCAACGGCTGCCAGGCCGCGCTGGATTTGGTTTTCAAGGATTTAATCCGCAAATTGAAGGATGGAACATAACCATGCGCTGCAACGCCTAACGGCGACGGGCAGCCGCGGTTGCAATCCACGCGTCCCGTCGGCCACGTCGCTTCGCTGGACTTGGCCGGGAAACAGCACTATATCACTCCCACTCTGATGCACCATTTGTTGACACATTGGGCGCTGTTCACGATGGTGCTGTCCGTCGTTGGCTGCGGCAAATGGCCGCCAGTCGTCGACAGCAAGGGTGACATCGCGAAGTTGCCTCCTTCGACTGCTTCCATTCGCGCACGCGCCCTTGCTGACGCCGATATTCCCAACCTGGCCCGGTTTCAACAGTTAAGGATCCTCGATTTCCGGGATGGATACGCGGTCACCAACGCCAATATTACCGACCGGGGCCTGGCTGCGCTTGCGGCGCTGAAGCTTCCTCAGTTGGAGACGCTGACCATCGGCTACACGACAAGCATCACAGACGCCGGGTTGGTTCATATTGCGCGGATGCCTTCGGTGAGGTGGTTGAGTTTAATGGTCTGCCCGGGCATCACCGACGCTGGCTTGCCATCGTTGCTCACCATGACGAATCTCACTGCGCTGGATTTGCGCGGATGCACGGGCATCACTGACCAAGGCGTGTTGCTTCTGGCGCGCAAGACGAATTGGGGGACCATCATGTTCGGTGGTTGTCCGAACGTCTCCACCGGCGCTGTTGCCACCCTCCAGCGGGCTCTGCCCAACGCGCAGGTCCAGAAAGACGAAGTCGAATGGAGCTTTCACAGGTAACGCGCCCAACCATCGTGCCGCGAGCAACCGCCCCGCCGGACTTTCTGACGGTTCAGGTAACTTGTTCACGACTGTTGCAGCCGACCGGCGTAAAGCCGCGCTGCGTCCACCCCGCTCTACGCGAGCGTCTCGGGCGGGGATCCCTGAGGTTGGTCGTTGACGCATTCCCCACAGAACGAAAGAGCATTCACCCGACAACAGCATCCACAAGAAAGCCATGAACCCAGAACTACCACCGGTTATCGCTGCCTTCTTCCACGCCACCAACACGCGAGGGTTTGCCGATTTTCTCTCGCTGTTCACCCCCGATGCCCACGTCAACGACGAAGCCAACGATCACTACGGTGCCGAAATTGCAGCGTGGATCGATCGGGCGACAGCCGACACAAAGCCAACTGCGGAGGTCACCGGCATCACACGCGACGCTGAGCGGTTCGTCGTCACCGCCCGAGTCAGCGGCAATTTCCCGGGCAGCCCGATCCAGCTCCGTTACCACTTCACACTCAAGGATGGAAAAATTGCGACGCTGCTCATCAAAGCATGAGGGAAGTCCACCCGGTTCACAAATGACCGCAACGTCCAACAATTGTGCTGCAGCAATCCTCCGCCCCTCTGGGCAGTCGGACGGTTGGGATCACTCGTCAGGGACTGTTGCAGCCGACCGGTTACTTCTTGCGGGGGTCGCTGAGTTGAGACCAAGCATTACTGCTCAATGAGCACTTCCTCATCATCAAAAGCTCGCTGGCTGGATTTCTCGGGGGCCCCACCGCTTTTGATTCCGCAAAGCCTGGCGGTGCATTGGCGCGGCACGACAGACCCGGCGACCGGCGAGTATCGCGAGTGCGATCAAGACAATCCAGTCACGGATTACGATCGCGCCTGTGCAGCAGCTTGGCCGGGCCGGAGTGTTTTGGAGTTCAAGGGCGTACCGATCCTTAGCCTCTATTCGGAGTTTGACCAGGACAGTTGGGACGCCAGACGCCAGATTATGGCGTGCGGCGGTTGGTTTCCATCGGAAGACGACGTTCGGGGTGCTACGTGGTCCGACCCGATTCGTTGGCGAGCGAACCACACCGACTACTTCCTCATGAATTCGGCCGCGGACGCCAGTGAGGGCCTATTCGATGGAGAGTTCATACCCGTCCGACTGTCGTCAGGCGTCTACACCATTGAGTACGCAGACATCACAGCGGAGTGCGTCGGCATTTTTCACAGATTTGTTCGTGACCAGCATGCCACTTAGCCCAGTCCCGCAACGCCCCCGGCTTTCATGTCGACGTTTGCAATCGACCCGTCCCATGCGCCGGGCCGCATGGCTTTATTCGTTACGCCTTCTATTCGCATGAGCACAAAACATCGAATCTTCACGACGAGTTTCGCGAGTGTGTATCCCTACTATGTCGCCAAGGCGGAGAAGAAGGGGCGCACGAAGGCCGAGGTGGATGCCATCATTTGCTGGCTGACGGGCCACAGTCAGCGCGAGCTGGAGAAGCAGTTGAAGAAGGAGACCGATTTCGAAACGTTCTTCGGCGAGGCGCCGCGACTAAATCCTGCGCGAACCTTGGTAACGGGCGTAGTGTGCGGCGTGCGCGTGGAGGAGGTCGAAGATCCGTTGATGCGGGAGATTCGGTATCTCGACAAGTTGATCGACGAGCTGGCCAAGGGGAAGGCAATGGAGAAGATTTTAAGAAGTTAATGGCATCCTCAAGGCTCACTCCTAATCGTTTGTACCAGGTATGCGCTGCGTATTCTAAAGCTAAAGGTGCGCTCGGGGAACCGGTGAAACTCCTCGTTCGCCAGAATCGGGAAGCAACCTCTGATCGCTGATTTATGCGTTCTTCAACGTTCGTCCATCTCATTGCCGTGGCGGCTTTCACGGGCGTGCTGTGCTGGGTGGCGGCGACGCCGTGGTATCTCGTCGATAAACAGGCTGCATCGGCGTACTACCATCGGATGGAAGAACCGGAAGTCTGGCGGCGTACCCAGGAACGGCTGGCAAAGCCACGGTTCATCGCCAACGCCACCCTATCGGCTTTGGCCGCGGTCGACGTTGTCGGCATCTGGCTGATTGGGCGCGCGTGGCGAAGAGATCGTCGGCAGTTGAGCCAGATGCGCCGAAAGGACAACTTCAAAGAGCAGGACGCTTCAGACGCGCTCAATCCTCCACCGGCACCACGAGGTTCTCCATGATGTAGTCTTTGCGCTCGGGCGTGTTCTTGCCCATGTAGAAGCTGAGAATGTTTGAGGCGTCCTGGCGCGGCGCGTATTCCACCTTGCTCAGGCGCATGTCGTCGCCGATGAACTGCGCGAATTCCTTCGGGCTGATCTCCCCGAGTCCCTTGAACCGGGTGATCTCTGGATTCTTCCCGAGCTGCGCGGAGGCGGCATCGCGCTCGGCTTCGCTGTAGCAATAGATGGTCTTCTCCTTGTTGCGCACGCGGAAGAGCGGCGTCTCCAGCACATGCACATGGCCATCATGCACGAGTTGCTCGAAGAATTTGTAGAAATAGGTGATGAGCAGGTTGCGGATGTGCAGGCCGTCCACGTCGGCGTCCGTCGCGAGAATCACCTTCCCGTAGCGCAATCCCTCCAGGTTGTCCTCGATGTCGAGCGCGCACATCAGGTTGTACATCTCGTCGTTCTTGTAAACGATGTCGCGCTTGAGATCCCAGACGTTGAGCGGCTTGCCCTTGAGGGTGAAGACGGCCTGGGTGTTCACGTCGCGGCAGCTCGTGATGGAGCCGCTCGCGGATTGACCTTCGCAGATGAAGATCATCGATTCCTTGCCCTTGCCCTTCGCCTTGTCGAGGTGCTGTTTACAGTCCTTGAGCTGGGGAATGCGCAGGGTCACGGCCTTGGCGCGCTCGCGCGCGAGCTTCTTCACGTCCTGCAGTTCCTTGCGAAGCTGCTTGGTGTCCTCCACCTTCGCCATGATCTTCTCGGCGACTTCCTTGTTGCGATTGAAGAAGTGCAAGAGCTCTTCGCGCACGCTGTTCACGAGCTCGGAGCGAATCTCGGTGTTGCCGAGCTTGTTCTTGGTCTGCGATTCGAAGACGGGATCTTTCAGGCGAATCGCCACCGCACCGACCATGCATTCGCGCACGTCATCGCCATCGTAGCCGGCCTTGGAGTATTCGTTTACCGCCTTGAGCAGACCCTCGCGGAAGGCGCTGAGGTGCGTGCCGCCGTCGCTCGTGTACTGGCCGTTCACGAACGAGTAGAACGATTCGCCATAGCGGCTGTTCGTGTGCGTGAAACAGAACTCCAGCGTCTTGCTCGTGTAATGGAGCGGCGGGTAAATGGGCTCGGCGTTGTCGCTGGCGAGGTCTTCCATCACGAGGTCATGCAGGCCGTGGCGTGATTGAAAAACCTTGCCGTTGAACACGAGCTTCAGGCCGGTGTTCAGGTAGCTGTAGTGACGCAGACGTTTCTCGACGAGCTCGATGCGGAATTCGATCTTCTTGAAAATCTCCGGGTCGGGCGTGAAGCGGATGAGCGTGCCATTCGGCTCGGTCGTCTTGCCCGTGGCCTGCTTCTTGAGCTTGCCCTGCTTGAAGCTCGCCTCGGCAAACTCCCCGTCGCGATGGCTGCGGACGTAGAAATCCTTCGAGAGCGCGTTCACCGCCTTGGTGCCGACGCCGTTCAGACCGACGCTGAACTGGAACACGTCGTCGTTGTACTTCGCGCCCGTGTTGATCTGCGAAACGCAGTCGATAACCTTGCCCAGCGGAATGCCGCGGCCGAAATCGCGCACGGTGACGTTGGTGTCCTCGATGGTGATCTGGACCTCCTTGCCGTGCCCCATGATGAACTCGTCGATGGTGTTATCGACGACTTCCTTCAGCAAAATGTAACCGCCGTCATCGTAGTGCGAGCCGTCGCCGATGCGCCCGATGTACATGCCTGTGCGCAGGCGGATGTGCTCGAGGGAGGAGAGCGTCTTGATTTTGCTCTCGTCGTAAACGGCCTGCTTTTTTGGTTCGCCAGAATTCTTTTCAGCCATACGTCGTTATAGGCCGAGGAGTATGGGAGAGAAGAGCCCGTTGCCAATAGCGAAGTTTCCGCGCGCGCTCGGGAACTTCACGAGGCCCGCCGGGAAAGCCAGACCAGCAGGAAAGCGATGGCTGCCAGCAGCAGCAAAAAGAGCAGCCGTTGCCCGGTGAAACTACGCGGGAAGCGAGAGGAATTTGCCGAGGAAGACATCTCGCTCGAGGCGCCAGAAGCGTGGGGAGCCGAAACTTCTGCGGAGCGAACATCACCGGACCGAAACGCGCCAGTGGCGTCCGGAGCCGAGCCGGCGGAGCAAGCAACTTCGTGACTGGCACCCGCGCGATTCGAACTGGGAGCAACCGGTTCGGGGGAACGGGGGAGATTCGTGTAGCGACGATGCTCGAACACGGCACTCTCGTAGGTTTCATCTTCCGGCCGGGTCGCCGCGCTGAGGTCCAGTTCAGCCTCAATCATTCCGAATCGGATCACCTGACCGTTTCGCACCGGCATTTGACCGACGACGCGCGCGTCATTGACGAACGTGCCGTTCTTCGAACCGAGATCCCGGACGATGACTTCGCTGAGATGCACGAGGATCTCGCAATGACGAGAAGAGACCGAAGCGTGGGAGATCATCAGCCGGCAATCCTGCGCGCGCCCAACGGAGCAGGTGCCATCCTCCAGCTCCACCGCACGCGGAGAAGGGTTGTTCGAATCTCTGAAGATTAATTTGGGCATGGCAGATCGAGTTTGGAGTTGCTCGCGCCCGCCAGAATCCTTCCGAAGGGCGCGAGTGAGTTCTCCGGTTCCATCCATGGCGTCCCTGGCAGATTCTAGCGTCGCGAGACCAAAGCCCCGGAACCACAATGCCGTCCGTCGATAACGAGCGCACCGTTTTCATCGGTCCCGGTCGGCGTGAAGAGAGCATTGCCGAACACAACGCCTTCCGTTCCGGCGAAGCGACCGGTGCCACCCACGATTGTTTGATACAGCTTCGCGCGGCTCGGCTGCGTGATGTCGGGCACCGGCGTGCCGTCAGGCAGCAGGATCGTTGCAAAACTCACCGTCTCCACTGAGGTCAGGAACAGTTGGTCGCCGCCGGGAGTGGTCCAAACCGAATCAAAGGGATACAGCGCCGTGAACTTGCCGTCGACGAGACCAACGAACCCGGCGATGGGGCTTGCAATGGTGGCATTCTCGTCGCGGAACTTCCCGATGCGCGTGGCGAAGCCTTTGCCGACCGCAGTGAAATTCGGGTTGTTCACTCGACCATCGAAGGATTCGACGAGGCTGAAATATTTCGATGGTTTCACCTCCGCGCCGCGCAGCCAGCCTTTGAAGGTGACGAGACCGATGCCGGTGCTGGTCTCGGGATTCACGCGCGCCCAGCCGTCGACTTGAACACTGCCGCTGGCTTTGGCGTAAGGGCCAGTGCCGCCGTTGAAGACGATTTCACCGCCGAAGGTGAAGCGTCCGTCAGGTTGTTGCGCAGAGGGACCGGAGTAGATACCGATGAGTTTGTTGCCGTCGGAATCTTCCATGTTGATGGTGCCGGTTTGGATGCCCGTGGCGAAGTCGAGGGTCTGGTCCGTCGTGGAGATCGAGAACTTGCCGAGCTGTGACGCACCGCCTGAACCGCCGACGCGGATCTGCAGATAGGCCGGGTCCGCCGGATCGACGAAGACGGAATTGGTGACGGCGTAGTAGCCGTTGAACAGGAGCGGAAGGTTGTGAGCGAAGGCCGGGGAGCTGGCGGCGAGCAATTGAATCGCGATGACAGCAGCGATGAATCGAAGCGAAAGCACCAGATGGCTGGCGACGGTTTTGGATTTGATGATCATGGTCTTTTTTTTTGGTGGGTGAATTGCCTTCGGCTGGTCGGCCCGAAGACGTTGGTTTCACTCATGACTCACCGCGTCCTCACTCAGAAGTTACAAACAATTCTCACGGGCAGAGAAAACCGAAGCCGAAAGAGATCGACGCAAAGAAAAAGCGGACAGCCCTGAGGCCGTCCGCTGTGGTGTGTTTAGTTTCGCCGCCGCTGTAAGAGCAGGCTGATTCAAATCCAGCCCGCGTGGTGCGACTCGAGGTCAACCGAGCGGCTTACGGCAGAGTGATGGTGTAAATCTTCGGCAGATTGGAACCCACGAGTTCCAATTGCACGAACGGTCCATTTGGATTCGGATTCACCGGGATGCTCGCGCTGTCGAAGACGTTGAAGTCATTGTCGTAGGTAAGAACGATCTTGTTTCCGACTTTGCATGCGCCCTCCACCTTCTCCAACAGCGGATCAATCGAAGTCAACGCGTCGAGCACCACCGTCTTCGTCACCGGCACAATGCCGAGGGCAGCAAGACCAGCGGGATTGAGCTGTTCCAAGGTCTTCGTCGGGTCAGCGATCAACTTTCCGTCCGCGCTCTCCAGCGGCGTGATGTCCGTCGCGCCGGCGAGGCTGACCTCGAACAACTTATCCGTTACGCGTTCCGGCACGAGCAGTTTGCCCGGACCGGTGGAGAAGAGATCGCTGACCGTCACGTTCCCGTTGGCGGCCGGCATCTGGTAGACGTATTGCCGGACGAGCGGCTCTGAACTGCAATGCAGCAGGGCGCGCAGGTTGATTTCCACAAGGCGACCATTCCCGTTGGCGTCAGCGGCACTGCGGTTCGGATTGCTCAACGGCCGTTGCACGATGGCGTAGATGTATCCGTCCGCGGAGGCGGCAATACCCTCGAACCCGCGATTGTTGCGGCGCTTGGCGAGCACGCCTGGCAGGACGTCATACGTGGGAACCTGTTCATATCCGGTCAATGTTCCTTCGGGAACCAGGCGGAACAACACGCGGCCATTGCGCGCCACCATGGCCACGCTCGGCTTATATTCGTCGCACACCCAGAAGTTGCCCCAGCGATCGATCGTGATGCCTTCCGCATCGAGCGAATCGTCGTCGTATGGAAGCAGGTTCAAGTTGAAGTCATAGGGCACATCCGTCGCCGGGAAGCGCGTAGGCAATCCCGAGATCTCTCCGCCGGCCGGATGCTTCAGCGGCTTCACTTCATCCACGCGAGCCGTGCCGTTGGGCAGCAATCGCACGGTGACGATGTGAGGACCGAATTCCGGAATGGCGAACGTCTTGAAGAAGTTACCGTCCCCGGCAACAAAATCCGGCGCGGGACCGCGATCCGTGATCGTGTAGAAGGAGTTGGGCTTGCCAGGCACAGGGTAAAGGCCGGAGAAGCCGCCCAGCTTGATTTGATTTCCGTTATACGGATCGGTGTAGAGGGTGAACTGATCGGACTGTACGTTCACATTGTAGATGGCGACCTGCGCCGCGATGGAATTGCTCTGTGCGAGCAAAGCTCCACCGAGGATGAGGCCGTGGAAGAGGAGGTTGGTTTTCACGTTGTTGGTTCCTAGGGGTCAGGTTGGTTTTGTTGTTTTCGCCGCTCAACGAGCAGCGTTCGAATCGCAACACTGCGACTCTCATCCCCGCGATCGCCACTGCGACGATTCACAGGAATTGTTTTCAACCTCCTTCCACCGGACCACCCGGCGGAGGTTACAAGGATTCACCAAGAATGATTGGATGTGCCGGGATTAGCGACAACGACAAGACCAACGAACGTCGAGGGATGGAAACCCACTCCGCCCGAAAGTTCACCGGGTGGTAATAGGAACGTACACGCCGGTGTTCGGATTAAGCTGCGGGTCAGGAGTCCAGATGACCGGCACCTGAGGGAATCGGGCGGAACCGTTGGTGACGATCGTCGTGCCGGCAAAGGCTTCGACGTGGCCATCCGCAAACGCAATGTTCACGCGATTCTGATGGCGGGCGGCGACTCGACTCGAAAACGCACTGGGCTGGCCGAGAGCGGTGGAGGATTGAAACGGATCGACCTTCGGGTCGTCTGGCAGACGGTTGTCGAGAAACATGACCGTCTCCGATGGACGCATGATGCTGGAGATCTTAATCGAGCGTTGCGGCGCGCTGATGAGTTTCGAGTTCATGGCGAGGGAGAAGAAGGCCACCGCTTCCTCGGCAGCGCGCTTCGGAAAGCGGGCACGCGGACAATGGAAGATCGGGTTGCGCGTGTAGAAATCCCCCCGTACCACGCTGGGCGCAAAATCAATCGCGGGCGTGACACTCACCTCGCGGGCCAGAGCGTTATACCAAACATCATCAGCGATCGGATCCCTTACCTCGCCCCACAAATTCAGGGTGACTCCGTCCGTCTGATAGCTCTCCCGCGCGATGTAGTCTTGGTTGTCATTGGCATACATGGTCTGAGCCTTGGTCCATTGCTTCAGATTGTTGAGACAGGTGATTCGATGCGCGTGCTCCTTCGCTTTTCCCAGCGCCGGAAGCAACAGGGAAGCCAGCACGGCGATGACAGCGATCACGACGAGCAGTTCGATCAGGGTGAACCCGCTGAACTGCTTCGTGCTGCCGAATGGCTTCCGTCTCAATGGATCTGAATTCGCGCGCATCATATTAGGGAAGCATAATGATTTTGTAGAAACGCCGTGGGGCGCCATTCGCCGAGGCATCGAGGGCGGTGAGGGAACTGGTCGTTGCGGTCAGCGCGGAAACCAACGCCCAGTTCGAACCTTGTGGAGTCTCACTGCGACGCAACTCATAGGTTCGCCCGGGCTGAGTCTTCCAGGTGACGAAGACACCTTCGGGCCCACGCCGAGTCAAGGTCACCTTCGGCCTCACCACTCGGTTGTTGCTCGTCCAACCCGGCGAGCCGATGTCACCGGACTCCGCCGCGAGGAAAGCACCGCGTTCTCCGGGAATACTCGGCTCGCCAAACTCGGCCTCCACCGGATCGAACCACAAGCTCACGCCCGCCGGGGAACTTGTGAATCCAACGGTCAATAAGAACTCATCATCGGTTAGCGCAGTACTGTTCCAAACCTTAATCTGGTCTCCCCGAGAATTCAGACCATTCCCATTGTGGCTGATGATCAGCAGATCCTCCGGCAGATTCTCCTCACCCCACCAGCGCTTGAACGCCTCCGGCGTCATGCCAGAGACGATAATCGCGGACTTCCCCGGAAGAAGGGGAAGGTTTCGAGAGGGACTGTTGGTGAAGGCCACGGCGTCGGGCAAAGCTGTCGGCCGATCATCCCACCGACAGCCGAACAAATTCACCGTGTTCGAGCCGCGGTTGGTCAACTCCCACCAAGTTTTGTGATCGAGCACTGTGATGTTCGTCGGATTGGCCATCGCTTCTGTGACCACCAGATTGGCGTTGGGCACAACACGGAGCCACGCACTGGCGTTGGTGGAGCAGAGCGGATTCGAAACCTTCACCGTGTAGAGGCCGGTCAAATTGGTGTCCACGCCGGGAACCCGAAGCTCCCTCGAAGTCTCCCCCGGCAGGTCGACGTTGTGGAACTGCCATTGAAAAGTGGGAAGCGGATAGCCTCGCGCCTCGACACGGAAGATGGCGGTTTGATAAGGGGTCACTTCGACATCCGCCAGCGGGAAAACGATAGTGGCACAACTTGCCTGCGTATTGACCGACAGCGTCGCAGGAGACGTCACGAGCCGCTCCAGCCCGGTATCGAGTTCCACCGTGTATTCGCCAGCGTCTGAGATCTCGGCGGCCACGATGGTGAACGTGGGCAGGACGGCGCCTGCGATGGGTTCGCCATTGAAATGCCATTGGTAACGCGGGACCGGCAGTCCATACGCGCGAACCGCGAAGGTCGCGCTCAAGCCGCCGTCCACTTCCAGGCTGGCGGGTCCACTGACAATGCGGAGCGGCACCGGGCCCATGTGAGTTCCGGGTGACGCAATATCACCTGTAGTCAGCGCCACCTCTGCGCCGTCTTCCCCCGGCGTGCTGTAGGTATCGAGCAATCCGGTCGCCGGATTATAGGTGAAGGAACGGCCCGTCTCCGCTTCGAAGAGTTCGGTCCGATATTTAAGAACCGCCTGCTCTGACATCCCCTGCCAGAGGTTGATGGCATCGTTCTTTTCATCAAGCCCTAATCCTGCGTAGAAAATCACTTTCGCTTCCGGGCCAAGTCCCCACCACGCTCGAAACTTCTCCGCCGAATCGACGAGGAGGCCAGACTTGGCCCGGGCAAAGATGATAGATTCACCTGGTTCGATCCGGGCTGCATCCGTACGGCTTTCCCTCCACAATTCAACGATATTGCTCGCGCCCACAGCGGCCACGGCCACCGGCACGCCAAAGCTGTAGGACAAACCGTCGCGAAACCAGTAGTCGCTCAAATCGACAGGCTCCGATCCAAAGTTGGTCAGCTCCCAGAAATCATCGCCACCTTCTGCCACCTCTGTCGATTGCGTCATCACCTCGGTGATGGCCAGCTGTCCGGACATCGGGGCAGTCGACAGGACAACGAGCAGCACCGCCGCGCAGAACCGCGCGGGCCATTTACGATCCCCTTTCGTTGACGCGCCTGAGTTTGGTTTCGATTGCATGACTTACCTCCTTACTGCGATTGCGGCTTGAACGGGAAGATGGACCAAACCCGATCCAGCCAAAGCTCTTCGTGCGCATAGGCACTCAACTTCGCACGCTCGTAACCCAACGAAGCGTCCGGGAGCCGCTGCAGCCAATATCCCTGAAGGTTGGTCATGGTTGTTGTTATTGCGTTCACCGAGTCAGGATCAAAACCCGGCATCGCGACGAAGACATTGCGGCAGCTGGTGAACTGGGAATCGGGGATGGCAACGAGCCCTCGGTCCTTGAAGGCCAAAAACGCCTTCAGATTCGCCACACCAACATCGTATTTCCCGTCGAGAACTCCCTCGATCACCTTGGCGTGACTGTGCAGGTAACCGACCTTGCGCACGGCATTGGACAACCCAACGTTCAACACCTCGTCGGCAAAATCCAAAGTGCTGTCGAGGTAGTCGTAGCGTGAGAGGTTGGCAGCATTGATGCCGAGCTCCGCCAGATTGATCTGAGCCCAGAAGCTGATCGTCGAGTTGGTGTCTCCAAATGCCACGGCGCGTCCCCTTACGTCAGCGAGGGTCCGAATGGGTGAGTTGCTCCGGGAGAACATGATTCCTTCCTTGAAGGAATTGGTCGGCATCACCATCGGGATGAGTCCCGGATTGCTACGCCGCAGCGTCAGGAACTGGCGCGCGCCCAGGCGACCAAAATCCATCACTCCATTACACAGGTCCCTGCCAAAATCTTGCTGGAACTTGTAGAGCCGCAAATCGACGCGAACTTCCCGTTCCAGTAGCCGACTGGCGTTGGACTCGATATTCGAGATCAGCAATCCAAACTGCCGCACCCGGCCTACCGGATCTTCATCGGTCACCGCTCCCATCTTCCAGCGAACCGACGCGGCGAGGTTGGTGACCGGCAAAATGGCGAGACCAGAAAGAGCGGCAACGTCCTCGGAAATGATGTCCAGATCTGGCTTGGCACTATTCGCCCAAATCCCCGCCAGATTCTCTTCGACCATCCTCAACACCCGCCGGGCGGCGGCATCCTTCTCCAAGTTGAACTGCTTTGCGTCTCGCGTCAGCTCCACCTGCTTGTTCTTCGCCTCGTTGACCAGCACCAGCAACCAGAGTGAGACGGCCAGCGCCACACAGACCGTTCCGGCAAAGCTGGCTGCCAGCGGATTGCGCCGGCACCAGCGCCACGCTTTCTCAGGCCGGCCAATCGGACGGGCGTGAATCGGCTCATCCTTGAGAAACCGGCCCAGTTCCTCCGCCAGCTCGCCGGCTGAGGCGTAACGACGCTCCGGATCCTTCTCCAGGCATTTGAAGCAAATGGTCTCCAAATCCTTCGGTACGCTCGAATTCAACAACCTCGGAGCGAGTGGCTCGGCCGTCTCCACCTGTTGCAACGTCGCGGCAATCGTCTGCGCCACGAAGGGCGGGCGACCGGTCACCAAATGATACAGCATGGCGCCGAGCGAATAGACGTCGCTCCGTACACCCACCTGCTTCCGATCTCCCCTCGCCTGCTCCGGAGGCATGTAACTGGGTGAGCCATGGACTGACCCCGTCGCTGTCAGGCTGGCATCCGCCGCGAGGTTCTTCGCGAGTCCGAAATCCATCACCCGCGGTTGATTGCTCGAATCGATCAACACGTTCGACGGCTTCAAGTCGCGGTGAAGAATGCCCCGGGAATGCGCGAAGTGAATCGCCTCAGAAATCGTCTTCAGGTAACTGGCGGCCTGCTCCACCGGCAGCGGCCCTTCCTTCAGCATTCGCGAGAGGCTCGGGCCGTCGACCAAATCCATCACGATGTAGGGCAGGCTTTCATGACTGCCGACTTCGTGAACTCCCACAATGTTTGGGTGATGCAACACCCCGCCGGCAATCGCCTCCGCCTTGAATCGCCGGACCTGCTCCTCAGTCGCGTGCTGCCCGGCAAGCATCATCTTGAGGGCAACATGGCGTTTCAGACTCTTCTGCCACGCCCTGTAGACCACTCCCATCCCGCCGCGGGCAATTTCCTCCTGCAGTTCGTAATCCCCCACGACCCCGAGCAGCGCGTCGCCAAAGGGCACCACCGCCGCCGCGCCACGCAGGAACAAGCAATGCGGACAAAGCTCGCCCCAGGCCCCGGGCGGGACCTGCTTTCCACATTCAGCACAAAATCGCATCGACACTTCCGCCATATCCCACCGGAGACGGAAGCAGAGGTTACCAAAAAAGATCAGCGCCCCATCACCGTAATTAAATGGCGCAGTTCATCCTCCACCTCTGCCGCCGTACTGACCGTTCGCCCAATTTCCTGCCGTAACAATTCCCCATACCGGACCCGCACCCGATGCACTGCCACTTTCACCGCGCTTTCGGTCATGCCGTGACGCTCCGCGATCTCCGCGTACGGACGGCCGGACTTCTCACCCTGCAAATGCGGTTGCATATCCAAGAAAAAGGCCTCCCTGCCCGAAGCCATCCATTCACCTCGCAGCCGTTGCAGCACGTGGTCCAGCAATGTCAGCGCCCACTGGCGCTCGTAATGCGACTCCGGCGTCGCCGCGTCCGCTGGATCGAGGGTGTAGCGGGCCTCGGCATCTTCCATCTGGAGGGACAACGCCGGGATTCCACCGCCACGCTTGAGGGCATTGCGACGTTCCCGCTCCTTGATCAGAAAGTTGTCGAACGACCGCAGCAAAAACGACCTGAACTTGCCGCCCTCCCGCTGGATTCCCTCCAAAGACTGCTTTTCCAAAAGCCGGGTAAAAAACTCCTGCGCCAGATCCTGGGCTTCCTCGGGCGACGCCCCGCGCCGACGCGTAAACGCATAGAGCGGATACCAATAGTCCCCGTAGAGCCTGCCGAACGCCGTTCGCGCCTGCGCCGAATCCTGACCGGCGGCCGCGAGCACAACCGTCCAATGGGTAGTCTCGAAAGATCCCCTCTGGGGATGAATAGTCGTCGTCTTCTCCATAACTTCAGCGGTGGTGAAGGCGTTAATACCAGTTTGCTCTTATTGCAGCAATTTCTTTCCAGTCCAATAAATGAGCCGTTTTTGCCACCATGGTTCCTCCTCTCCTGCACCGCCTCCGAAACCAAACCTCTCACCTCGCCAAACCAACTACTTCGTCCCAATCGCCACGGAACTCGGCGCCGAAACCACCGGCGGGCCTGAGACGGGCAGATAACGCACGACAATGCTGATTCGGGACTTCGTCGGACGCGCCTCCTCCCAGCGGAGCGTGAAGCGGTAGCCGGTTCCAACCGCACTCCTTCCCGAGTGCAGCTTCAGTTCGGAGCGGGAAAAACGCCAGACTCGTAACGGCTCGGCCCCTGAAGTCTTCCCTTCAACATACAAACCGTCATACATCATCAGCTCCAGCTTGCCATCAGGTAACGGCACACCCTTGGCGCTTTTAAGGCCTTTAGCAAACATGGTAACAGCGAAGCCATCCGGCCCCGGCAGACCATCAAAGTCCACCGCTACTGGAACGCTTAGAACGTGGATGCTCTCCACAGCAGTCGCTGCTGCGCTTTTGCCCGCGGTTCCACCCGCACAACTGCACAAGGTCGATACCAGTGCGGCACAAGCGAGAATCAGCACCGCAGTCCGTATGGCGAGGCCGGCCTCAACCAAGTTTGCGGCCCGCGTAAACACGTCAAAGACTCTTGTCACCCTTACCCTTCGGCGGACTGTTCTCGCGTTCGATGTTCGGAAAGAGCGGGTCGAGCAATTGTTTTTGCAAATCGTCTCGCTTGATTTCGTCCTGAATGCGCGACCGGTCGAGTTGCTCACGGGTGACCTTTTGCATGTCCTTCACGGTTCCCTCTTCCTGGCTGCCGCTCAGAATCTGCGGAGTCAAAAGAATCAACAGCTCCTTCCGCTCACGCGTATTGTGGCTCTTGCGGAACATCGCCCCGATCACCGGAATGTCGCCGAGCCAAGGCACCTTCACCATGCGCTTGTCGTCCGTGGTGGCGATCAGTCCGCCGATCAGAATCGTCTGGCCGCTGGGCACGCTCACCGTCGTATTCGCGCGGCGCTGATTGATGATGGGCGCAGAGATATCCTTGCTGATCGGAACTGAAGAGCTGCTCACCGCGCTGTTCGTGGTGCCGATCTCCAGCTTCACTGTCCCGTCCGGACTAATCTTCGGCGTCACGGACAAGTTCACTCCGACATCTTCATAACGATAGTTGCTGATTGAGTTGCCGGTGAGCTCCGTCACCCGGGTATCCGTGATGAGTGGCACGCGCTGGCCGATGCTGATCGTCGCGGCCTTGTTGTCCGAAGTGACAATCTGCGGACGACTGAGAACCTCCAATCGCCCGTCCTCTTCCAGCGCCTGGAGCAGGAAGCTGTATTTACCGCCCGTGACCGCCGAAGCGAAACCACCGTCAATCCACTTCGATTCGTCCACCGTGATGCCCGCCGCGAACGGCACGTTGTCGTAGGTCCAGCTCAATCCGAGGTCGAGGCCCTTGTCCAACGTCACCTCCGCCAGCAACACCTGGATGAGAACCTGCTGCTGTGCCTTGTCCAATTCATTGATCAAATTGGTAATCTGGCCGAAGTAACGCGGATTCGCCGAGACCAGCAACGTGTTGCTCATCTGCTCCGCCACCACCGCCACCTCGCGTTCCAGGAGCCGCTGGGCAGTCCCGATTTCGTCCGGAGCCAGCCCCTGCGTCGTGCGAAGCTTTTCCTGATCGAGGAAGTTGCGGATCGCCGTCGCCACATCCTGTGCCTGCGAATTCTTCAGCCTCACCACTTCCGTGCGCCGTTCGTTCGCCTCCGTCGCGTCCAGCGAATCGATAATCTGCGACACCAGCGCCACATAGTGCTCCGTGCCACCCACCAGCAAACTGTTCGTCCGCGGGTCCACCGTGATCGTCAGCGCGTTCTGCTCCGCCGTGCCCACGGTCGCGCTCGCCGCCTCCTGATCGCCTTCACCGTTACCAGAGTTGCGCACCAGCGTGTATTGAATCGAGCGCTGCGACGCATTCGCCAGCGCCGCTGTCTGCGTCATCCGAAAGAGCTGCATGAGCAATCGCGCCATTTGCTCTGCATCCGCGTTCTTCAACGGGAACACCTTGATCTTCGCCTGCTGCGGCGAGCTCGCGTCGAGGCGAGTGATGATTTGTTCCATCAACCCCATGTAATCCACCGGCCCGCTCACGATCAGCGAGTTCATCCGCGCGTCCGGCGTGATCAAGATGCCTTCCTTCAACGCCGCCGTGACGAACTCCTGCCCGCCTTCCGTCCGCGAAATGAACTGCAGCACCGACTGCGCGTTCGGACTCTGCTCCGTCAACGCCGTCGGCTTGGTGTTCAACGCCGTGTTCAGCATGGTGGAGAGTGAATCCGCGCGGGCAAACTTCAGCGGAAACACGCGGATCTCGCTCACCCGCGCCACCTGTTCCGTATCGAGCTTCTTCACCAGCTCACCGATGCGCTTCGCATCCGTCTCACCACAGGAAACCACAATCGCATTGATGCGCTCGTCCGCGTTCACCTGCACCGGCACCACGGAGCCCGGGGCATTTTCGCGGAAGAGCGATTGCACCGTCGTCGCGACCCGGCGCGCATCCGCCTTCGCCAGCGGGAAGACGTGAATGCTCAAACCGCGGTCCGTCGCGTCCGCATCGAGCTGATTGATCAAGCTCTCCACCGTGCTCATGTCATCCGCTGACGCGCCCACAAGCAGCGCGTTCACCCACGGATCCGCCATGATGGTGATGGGATCATTCGGCTCGCCCTTCACCTTCGGCGGGCGATTCGCAAAGATCGGCTGCAGCGTCTGCTGAAGCTTCTGCGCCGTCGCCTTCTTGAGAGCAAACACGCGGAAGTTCAGCCGATGAAAGGTGCTGTCGCCATCGAGCTGCGGCATCAATCGCTCCACGGTTTCAAACGCCTCCTTCGTGCCGGTCACAATGATGGAATTAATGCGGTCGTCCGCCAGCACGCTCACAGGGATGCTGCGTTCGTTCGCGTTCACCGCCACGGAGTCCGCTGTACGCTTGGCGCGGAAGAATTGTTCCAATGTCGTCGCCAGCGTGCTGGCTTTCGCGTTCTTCAGCGTGTAGACGCGCACATTGGTCGCATCCGAGAAGTCCTTTGTATCGATCTTCTCGATGATCGATTTCACCACCGCCAGGTTCTCCGGACTTGCACTGACGAAAAGCGTATTGCTGCGCGGGTCCACGCTGATCGCCAGCGCATCCCGGCCGCCCGCCGCCCGGGCGCCACCACCCAAAGGCTGACCGGGATGATAAAGCCCCTGGCGCACCAGGCTGTTCAACATCGTCGCCACGCGCTGGGCATCGGCGAATTGCAACGTGAAGGTCTGGAGCAAGCCGCCGTCCACCGTCGGTTCCGTGTCGAGCTTCGCGACGAGGCCCTGAATCAACTCCAGGTTCTCCTTGCTCGCAGAAATGATCAGCGCGTTGTTCAAAGCATCCGGCTGCACCTCGATCTGTTCGCTCGGCAACGCCGGCTGTCCCGGCAACGCCTGCGCCTGCAATCGCGCCGCGAAGACCGTCTTCAACACCGCTGCCACGCGCGCCGCGTCATTCTTCTTCAAGGGCAGGACCGTGAGCGTCAGCGACGGATTCTCCGGCTTCGTATCGAGTCGCTTGAGCAGGTCGTCGATGGTCCCGTTGTCTTCCTGGTTCGCCGTCACGATGAGACTGTTGCTGCGCGGGTCCGCGAGAATGATCGGCCGCATCTGCCCGACATCCGCCGCGCGCTGCGACGCGTAGCGCTGGGTGAAAAGCGTCGTCAACGTCGCGGCAATGACCCGCGAGTCCGCATTAGTCAACGCAATGAGCCGGATCCGTCCGCTCAAAGCCGGCGCCGATTTGTCGAGCTGCTTCGCGAGCGACTCCACCATGTCGAAGCTCTCGCGCCCGCCAGCAACGAGCAGCGCGTTGCTCCGCTGGTCGGCAAGAATCGTCACCTTGAGCGTATCCGCAGCGCCCTGGTTCAACGTCGCCCGCTGGGTCACGCGCGCGTCCATCAAGCGCTGCACGCTCGCCGCGACCACCGTTGCGTCCGCGTTGTCGAGCGGGATGATGCGGATGTCGCGCAGTTCAAACGCCAGTTTCTGGTCGAGCTGCGTCAGGAGTCCCTCGATGACCGCGAAGCTCTTGCTGTTGCCTGCGACCACCAGCGCGCTCGTGCGAGCATCGACGGTAATCACTGGCCGGTCCTCGACCCGAATCGCCGTCGCCGCGCGCGGGCTCGTGTAGATGTCGTTGAGAATCTTCTGAATCGACGCCGGGTCTGCGTGGGTCATCGGGTAGATGCGCACCGTCTCCAGACCGCTCGCCGCCGGAATATCCAACTGGTCAATCACATCGCCGATGAGCGGCAGCATGTCGGAACGCGCCGCCACCACGAGGATGTTTGCCAGATCGTCAGCCTGAATCGTCAACGCCGTGCGCGTCTTCGGTGCCGAGGTGAGGTTCGTCACGCCGCCATCCTTGAACGTCTTCAACCGCGACACCTGCGTGCTCAAACCTTCCGTTCCGGGCACCGACGGTCCCTCGGTGAACACGCTCTGCAAAAGCGGCACGAGCTTTGTCGCGCTCGCGTGTTTCAGGCGGAAGAGCTTCACCTCCGTCACGAACCGGTCCAGCGGCTTGTCGATGTCCGAGATCAACTGCATCGCCAGGTTCATCGTCTCGATCTGGCCGCTGAGAATCACCGCATTCGCCCGCGTGTCGATGGCGACGTTCAAGGGATTCACCAACGCCTTGCCCTGCGGCCCGGCGGGCTGCGCGTTGGGACCCGTCGGCCCGATCGCGAGCTGGCGGCCCTGCATGAAAATCGTCGTCAACGTCTGCGCCACTGAACTCGCGTCCGCGAACTTCAGCGCCATGACCTTCACCACGGCATCTTCGGTGACCGGCACGGTGTCCATCATTGCGACCACCGCACCCAGCGCCTTTAAGTTGTCCGCCGTGGAGGAAATGATCAGTCGGTTCGCCCCGCCCTGCCCGGCGACCGGGTCCGCGGAAATCTTGATCGGCTTGCTCAGGTCCAGCAGCACGCTCTGGCCGGCCTCGTTTTGAATCTTCAGTCGGCGCACCTGCTCCTGCAGTTCACGCGCCTCGCTCGTCAGTTCGCCCTGAGCACCCGGACGGAGCAGGCTTTGCAACACGCCCGCAAGTTGCGTCGCATTCGCCTTCTTCAAACTCACCATCAACACTTCGGCTTCGGTGAACTCGCTAGGCGTGTCGAGCTGGCGAATCATCTTCTCGACCTGCGTCAGCACCGTGTCGCGTCCCACCACGAGCAAACCGCGCGAGCGCGCATCGATGGTGACCGATAACGGCTCACCCGGCCGCGAGACGTTCAGCTGCGTGACCATCTGCTGCACGAGCGGAAGAACTTTCTCCGGCGGCGCGTTCGTCAACGGCACGACGCGGAACTCCACCTGCGTGACCTGGCCCGCAGCATCAAGCTGGTTGATGAGCGTTTCGAGCAACGGAAAATCAGTCGGACGCGCCCGCACGATGATGCTCCGCGTGCGCGGCTCGGCGACCACGGTGATCTTGGGCTGCTGAGTTCGCATTTGCGGCGGCTGTCCTGGCTGCCCTTGCACCGGCACGGGTTCTTGTCGCAGCAGTTCGGTCAAGGTTCGAGCCGCGACCACCGGGTCCGCGTCCTTCAGCGGGAAAAGGCGAAACTCCGATTCGTTACCCCAGAAGTTGAATGACAGGTCCGTGATAATGCGGTCCAGATTGTCGAGTTCCTGCGCCGGGCCAGAAAGAATCAGCGCGTTCGCGACCTTGTCCACGGAGATGACCACTTCCTGAACTACGTTGGTATCCGGCGTCGTTTGCGCACCGGGCAGTGCCGGAGCCGCAGCGGGAGCCGGCGTTGGTGCAGTGGGTGGTTGAATCGGCTGCTGCCCTTGCGGAGCTACCGCTCCACCGGGAACACCCGGGGCCGCGGCTTTCGGGGCCGTGGTCTTTTCCACCACGCGCACCTGACCATTGCCCATCTGCGGGTAGATGTTCTGGAGCATCTTCGCCATCTGCTCGGCAGCGACGCGCTCCAAGGGACGCAGACGCACCTGCATGCTGGTGTCCTTGCTCGAATCGTCGAGGCGACTGATGAGATCCTGAATCTGCGCGAGATCGCCCCGACGTGCGATGACTGTCACGGAGTTGTTCAGCGGATCCGCCTCAATAACCGGCTTCTCCTTTGAATCACGCCCGTCGAACACCGCCTCCACCTTCGACACCACATCGTAAGCCTTCGCCTTGCGCAGCCAGATGAACTGCACGTCGCGGTCGCTGCGCTCCGGTTGCTTGTCGAGCGTCGGTAGAATCTTTTCCACCACCGCGAAATGCGCCGGTGTGCCCGCGATGATCAGCGAGTTCGCCCGCGCATCGATGGAAACATTCGCCTGAATGAAGCGTCCCGTCCGCGTGCGTGCCTGATAACGGCTCACGTTCTGCAACAGGTCTTCGAGAATTCCCGAGACTTCCTTCGCCGCGCCGTTCTCCAGTTTGTAAATCCGCACCTCGATATCGCCCGCCTCGCTCTCAGTATCGAGCTCGCGCACGATCTTCATCACGTCCTCAACCGCGTTCGTCGGGCCGTTGATGAGCAGGCTGTTTGCGCCGAGCACCGGCGTCACGCTCACGCGCTTGGCCAGCGCCGTGCCGACGCGATTCGTCAGTGCCGCGTTGATCGCCTCCGCAAGATTGTCCGCGCGCCCCTTCTTGAGATGCACCGTCTGAATCACGCTCTGCGCGGAGGTCTCCGTGTCGTCGATCTTCTTCACCACGTCGCTGACGCGCTCGAAAGTCTTCTCCGCCGCTTCCACCACCAGCGTGCGGTCATCCTGCAGAGCGCTGAGCACCAGACGGTCTGCCGGATCCGTGCTCGCCACCTGCTTCGCGAAGAGCTGGCTGATCATTGTGGAAACCGCCTGCGCCGAGTTGCGCTGCAAAGACACCACATGAACGTCGCGCTTCGAGCCCGCTCCCGCTTCCTTCAGCATCTCCACGATGCTCGCCAGCTCGGCGATGTGATTCGTCCGGCCCGTCGCCACGATGCGTCCATTCGCGGTGTCCGCGATGAGCTGTGCGTCCGGCGGGTCGCCAGCATCGCGGCTCTTCCAACGATCTTGGTAGAGCTGCTGCACGATCCCGTGAAGCTTGGTCACGTCCTCCGCCTGGCCAACCGTAAAAATCTTCGTCTCGCGCGGACCCTGATTGATCGACGCCGACTGCAAGTCAGTGATGATGCCTTCCAGCACCTTCAACTGCGGCTCGCTGCCCGCGAGGATGAGCTGGTTCGCCGGGCCATCCTCCATGATCAGCACGTCGTTGACGGCAAGGTCCGGCTGCGCCGTGAGCTGATCGTTGTAGAGCTGGCGCACCTTCGGCGAAAGTTCCGCCGCCTTGCCCTGCTTGAGCGCGACCACCTTGATCTTGCGATCCGCCTGCGCGCCGAGCGCGCTGTCGAGCTGCTCGATGATCACCGAAGCGTTCTGCAGCGCCTGCAATTCCTTCGGGTCGCCCGCCACGACAATCGTGCGCGTCTTCGCATCTACTGTGATGCCCACGCGGCGACGCGGACGTCCATACGCGTCGTAACTCATCAACGCGTTGCCGAGCACTTCCATCACCTTGTTCGGGTCCGCGGACTTCAACTTGAAGAGCCGCACCGTGCCGCTCTGGCTCGAAACCTTGTCGAGCTTCTTGATGATGTCCTCGACGACGTTCAGCTCGTTCGTCGCGCCGGCCACGATGAGGCGATTGCTCGTGCCGTCCGGAAGAATCAACGTCTCCTGCGGTTGCGCAGCCGGACGCGTCTTCGCCTGATCCAGATAAAGCGAGCGCACCGTCGTCGCCAGTTCCGCGGCATTCGCAGTCGAGAGATCATAGATGCGCGTGTCCCGCGGCGCACCTGCGTCCGTCGCGCGAAGCTGGGCGACGATCTGTTCAATCTCCACCAGATGGTTCGTGCGGCCCGTCACGATGAACCGGCCGTTCTTCGCGTCGGTGATGATGAAGGCATCCGCCGGATCACCGACTTCTCGATGCTTCCAACGTTCTTGATACAACTGCTGCACCAACGGCATCAGACGGTTCAGCTCCTCCACCTGCCCCACCTCGATGAACTTTGTCTCGCGCTCGCCACGCGTCATCGCCGCCGCCTGCAAGTTGTCGAGAATCTGCTCCACCAAGGCGATCTGCCGGTCATTGCCCGCGAGCAGGAGCTGGTTGCTCGCCGCGTCTTCCATCATGAGAATGTCTGTCGTCGCCAGATCCGGTTGCGCCGTGAGCTGATCATTATAGAGCTGGCGAACCTTCCCGAGCAACTCGCCGACCTTGCCCTGCTTCAACGTCAGCACCTTCATCTTGCGATCCGGCTGCGCACCGAGGGACTGATCGAGCTGCTCGATAATCGTCGCAACACTGCCCAACTCCTTCGGGTCTCCCGTGACAATCAACGTCCGCGTCTTGGCATCCACGCTCACTGTCGCGCGCTTCTGCGGCCGGCCATACGCGTCGAAGCGCACGAGCGAAGTCGTGAGAATCTCCGAAACCTTCTGCGGATCGGCTGACTTCAGCTTGAACACGCGCGCCGAAGCGCTCTGCGCGCTGACCTTGTCGAGCTTTTGGATGATGCCTTCGATTTCGTTCAGCTCGTTCGTGTCACCGACGACGATGAGCCGGTTGCCGCCGGCATCGGGCGTAATCATCGTGTCCGGCTGCTGCGCGCCGAGTCGGGCCTTCGCTTGTTCCAGATAAAGCGCGCGCACCGTCGCCGCCAGTTCCACGGCGCTTGCCGTGGTGAGATCAAAGATGCGCGTGTCGCGCGCCTCGGTGCGCGCCTTGTTCGTGCCGAGCTGTTGGAGAATGACCTCAATCTGCTTCACGTGCTCCGGCTTGCCGGTGACGATGATGCGGCCCGCGCGCGGGTCCGCCACAATCTGCGCGTCCGCCGGATCCGTCTCCGCCTTGTCGCGCCATTGGTCGGTGTAAAGCTGCTGAACGAGCGGCTGCAATCGTTGCACGTCCGCCGCCGAGCCCACTTCAAACGCCTTGGTCTCGCGCGAAGTCTGGTTGGTGGTCGCCGTGATTTGCAGGCGCGAAACGATCTCCTCGATGACCTTCAACTGATCCGCGCGCGCGCTGACAATCAACCGCCCGGTCTTGCCATCGCTGATCAACTGCGCGTCCGCCGCGCCCATGCTCGGGTTGTTCAGGAGCTGATCGCGATAGAGTTGCTGTGCGATGGGCAGGATGCGTTGCGCTTCCGCCAGCCTTCCGAAATCAAACGTCTTCGTCTCCCGCGGCGCGCGTGTCTCCGACGCCAGCACATCGACAATCTGCTGCACCTGCGCCGCCTGTTCCTTCGTGCCGAAGACCGCCAGACGCCGACCGCTCGAGTCCGGATAAATCGTCGCCGGCTTGCCGGAACGCCCTTGCGTCTGCTCGGTGTAGATCCGCTGCACGTTCGGCAGGAGGTCCGTCACGGACCCGTTCTTCGAATCCACGACGTGCAATTCGCGCACGCCCTGATCCGGCTTGCTGTCGAGCGTGGCAACCACCATCTCGACCTGCGACAACACACCCGCCGGCGCGAGGACGATGAGACGTTTGCCGTTCGGTTCCGGCGTGATGCTGACCAGGTTCGTCACGGTGCGACCAGCGTTCTGCGCGGAGAAAACCTTCATCGCCAGCGCAGCGAGTCCATCCACGTCCGTGCTCTGCACATCCATGATCTTCAACTCGCGCGCCTTGCCCGCCGTCGCGCCGGTCACAGTCGGATCAATGCCTTCGTTGTCGAGGCGCTGGATGATGTTCTCCGCGTCCTTCAAGTCGTTGCGCGGACCCGCGATGATGATGCTGTTCGATTCGCGATCGAGCGAGATGGTCACGCGCTGAATGGGCTTGTTGCGGTTGTCGAACTTCAACATCGCGTTCGAAACCACCCCGACCACCTGCGCCGCGTCCGCGCTCACGAGCTTGAAGACCCGCGCGCCACCGGCGGCCTCCGGAGCCTGATCAAGCTGCTCGACGACTTTGGACACCGTGTTCAGCTCATCCTTCGGTCCGCTGACGATGAGGCGGTTCGACGTCGCGTCCGGCGTGATGCGCGTCTGCGGCGTGTAATCCGGCCCGCGCTGGTCCTTGATCAACTCTGTCGCCAGGTTGTTCGCGATTCCGGAAATCGTGTTCGCATCACCCTGCTTCAACTCGATGATGCGCATCTCGCGCGGCTGCACGTCGGAACGCGTATCGAGCTGGCGAATGACTTCGGACGCCGCCTCCACCGCCGCGCTGTCGCCGGAAATCACCAGACTGTTGCTGCGCGCATCGACGAGCACTTTGATCTGCTGCGACTGCGCGTTCAGACTCTTCTCGACGAGACTGGCAAGTTCAGCAGCGAGCGCGGCCTTCATGCGAATGACGCGGGTTTCCTCCTTCGAACCTTTACGCCCAGCCGGATCGAGCTGGCGGATGATGGCCTCGACGCGGGTGATTTCCTGTTCCGCGCCGCTGACCATGATGCGGTTCTCCTTCGTCTCCGCGAGCACCGTCGCTGGACCGCCCGGCGGCTCGGGCTGGCCACGCAGTTGTTCCGTGTAGAGCTGCGAGACGAGCGGTGTCAGATCGGCGGAGTTGCGACCGAAAAGCTCGATGGCCCGGAATTGACGCGGCGCCGACGTCGCAGCGGTCGCGTCGAACTGCGCGACGAGTTTTTCGATGCGCTCGAAGTCCGACGCCATCGCGAGCGCGATGATTTGCTTGCCGGTCGGGTCGGCCATGAGCTTTGGCGCGAGCAACGGATTCGAAGGTGCGTCCGCGGTTTGCTCGAGCAGCGAGGTGACGGTCGGAATGACTTCCGCCGCCGGCTTGGCGCGGAGCGGGATGACGCGCATCTCGCGCTTCACCGCCGCCGGCGCGACATCAACCACGGTCACGACCTGCTGAATCGCGGTGATCTGCTCGTCGGTCGCCGTGACCAGGAGGCGGTTGTTCGACGCATCCGCGATGATCGAAGGCTTCGGCACGTCGCTGAAACGGCGCTCGCTCATTCGGTCGGCGATCAGATTCTGGATATTCGGCAGCGCGGTCTCGGCGCGTGAGTTCTTGAGCGTGATGATCTGTAGACGGCGCGATTGAGTCTGGGCCTTGTCCGAACGCAACTGGCGGATGATGTCCTCGACGCGCGTGAGATGTTCTTCGCTCGCCGTGACAATGATCCGTCCAGAATCAGCGTCCGCCATGATCTTCGCGTGCGGTCCCGCGCTGAACGCGCCCGAGCTGACTTGATCGCGATAGAGCTGCTCAACCATCGGCTGGATGCGCTTCGCCTCGGTCGCGCTGCCGACATCAATGAACTTCGTCTGCAATCTCACCGGACTCGTCGTGCCGGTTTCGAGCTGCGTCACGATGTCCGAGGCGATCTGTAGATCACCGGGGCTGCCGCTGAGCACGACGCTGCCGCTGGCGGGATCATGACTGACGCTCGCGGTGGTCACCATCTGGCCGGAAGCCGAACGACGCGTGAGCGCCTGCGTGAGAATGGAAGCGAGGTTCGTCGAGTCCGCCGCGCGCGGGCGGAACACTTTCGTGAGCTGCACCGACTGAGAACGGAGCGGGACGTTCGTCGTGCCGCCGACGGTTCCGACAGCGCCCTTGTCGAGACGCGAGATGAGTTGATCAATCTGCTCAAGCTGTCCGGGAATCGGCGCCGCCACGATGAGACGATTCTGCGAGGCGTCGCTAATCACGCGCGCCTTGGTGGCGGCATTGGCGGCGGTATCGCCCGGCGCGGCCACGCCGGGGATCGCCTGCCGAATCACGTTCGCCAGCTCGTCAGCTTTGATCGATTGCGGGAAATAGATCCGAACATCACCGCCGGGACCGTCCTTCTGCTCGAATTTGTTAATCAGCTCCTCCGCAAGTGCCAAGCGCTCGGTCGGCCCAAACAAAACCATCGTTCGCGATGCCTCGTCATACACCGAAGTGATGTAGTCGTTCGGGTCCGGCGGCAGAACTTCCATCGCCTTCGAGTTCGGATTGTAAGTCGTGCGCTTCGGAGCGGTGGCGATGCCGAACGTGCGGTTGAGCAGGTCCGAGACAATCGCGCCGCTGGCGTGCAGCAGCGTGTAGGTCTTCATCTGGCGGTTGATCGTCGCCTCGGTGTCGATGGTCGCGAGCAACGCGCGGACGCGTTGGATGTTCGCGAGCCGGTCAGTGACAATCATCCCGCGACCTTTGGGCAACGCGGCCACGGAACCGGCGTTGGAGAGCATCGACGTAATCGAGTCAACGATCTCTTTCGATTCGAGGTTCTTAATGTCGAGCACCACGGTGACGACTTCGCCAGGACGGACATCGCCCGTGGCATCCGTGCCGCGCAAAATGCGCAGCGGCATCGCGGGCAGCTCCTTGAACGGAACGAGTCGTAAATAGTTGCCGGACTCGATCAGCATCAGGCCCTTCATCGAGAGCATAATGTTCAACGTGTCGAGCGCCTCGGAATAACTGTAAGCCGTCGGGTCGTTGTACGTGATCGTCCCGGTGATGTTCGTGTCGGCGATGAGCGGCTTGCCGGCCATCTGCGCGAAACGCTCGACCACGTCTGCGTACGGCATTCCATCAAACTGGAAGCGGATGTTGCGCGCGGGCTGTGCCGGAGCGGCTGCGGCGGGCGCGGGCTTCGTGGCGTTCTGCGCCGTGACCGAAGCGGCCAGCGTGCAGCCAACGAGAATGCTCAACGTCGTTCTCTTCATGACTTGTCCTCAAACTTGGATTCGGTGATGCGGGGGAAATTCATTTTGCTTTGGCCATGCCGGAGGGCAGTTGATCTGCGGTCAGCTTGCGTTTGTCCGCGAGCGTCTTCCCGCGCTCGATGGCGAAGTAATCAGCGCCAACCTTCACAATCACACGGCTGTCCGAGCGCAACATCTCGTTGCCGGGCATCGGCTGCGGACGGTAATCTACACAGACAATCGTCCCGCCTGCGAGCGCATCGCCTGCCTTGTAACGCGCCGTCTTTCGCGCAGTGACATCGAACACGTGAATCTCCGGCTGGCCCATCCACTCGGAGAGCGACACCACGCGGAAGCTTTCCGGCCCCGGCGGAACACCGGGCTTCGCTCCGTTCTGAGCGATGTTGCCGGGACTTGTGCCCGGCGTGGTCGGCGGCACAGGCGGCGGTGGGGGACGCTTGATGTAAGGCCGCAGCAAATCACGCGAGACAATGCCGTCGTAAATGTGGCGCTCGGGACTTTCCAAAGTGTACTTCGCCGCAAGCTCCTTGCGCTTCACTTCCGGCGCAGAATCGATCACCAACGTCAGGAAGCGGAAGCTGACGCGCACATATCCAGCCGCGTCACCTGACTTGATCGAAAGCCCGTCGATGCGATGCAGGTACGGCGACGTTTGCAGCGCGAACACCAGATCGATCACGTCCGTCAGTTTGCCGTCGCCCTGGATATTCCAGCCGATCTCCTGCGCCGCGCCGCCCGCGAGCTTGCGCGGACCGACTGGCAGACGGGTGAATTCATCCTCCGACAGGCCGCTCTTGAGAATCAGCTTCGTGAGCATCTCGCCGGACTTCGCGCTCGCCTGGTCCACCGTGTCGGCGAACGTCGTCAGCGCCCAGTTCTTCATGCGATCCTCCGCATCGAAGAACGCGCGGCGATCCTTGGCGAGTTTGTCCAACTTGCCGCGCACCACAGCGGCGTCCCGATCAATCTTCTTGAGCGGCGCAAAAATGAACCCGCGCACGCCAAAACCGAGCGCTCCAAGCCCGATGAGGCCGCCGATGCATCCCGCGAGAATCTTTTCGCGACGATTCATCCGCCACCTCCCTTGTTGAACAAAGGATCAAGCGAGACATCGTCCGCCGGACGCGGCGGCGTTTTGACCTTGGATAGATCGAGCACCTGCTTGGGTGGAATGATCAACTCCACCGTCGAACGAAACTCGTAGCCGTGCCGATCCGCGCCGGGAGTGATGGCCAGTGGCTTCACGTCGTAACCGGCAGCGCGCAGTTGTTTGTCGAGCTTCGCCAGCGTCTCGCCGCTCCGCGCCTGGACGCTCAGTCGAATCAAGCCCGTGCCGCTGACCGCGAGCGATGTGATGTAAACTTCCTCGCTCGCCGGCAGCACCGCTGAGAGATACGCGTAATGATCCAGCCAGTTGCGACCGCCATCAGTCCAGTCGCGCACCACACCCGCGTGACGCACCATCGCTTGGAAGGTTTTCCTCTGCTTGTCCTCGGCGCTGAACTGAGCCTGAAGCTGGGTGAGCACCTTCTGGTGGCGGTTGATCAGATGCTGCCGAATCGCCAGCGTGAAGATGAAGAGCGCCACCGCTGCCGCCGCGCCGGCGAGAATGCGAATGCGTCGCATGTCGCGCTGCACCGCGGGCTTCTTCGGATTCAGGAAATCAAACGGCAGCCCGCCCTCGTCACCGCAGCCGAGCGCCAGACCAATCGCCGGCAACGCGCCTGCGACATGTTCGCGCGCTTCGGCGGGAAGATCGAAGACCGTCCCCGGATCGAGCAACGTGCAGGGACGGCCAAGACGTTTCTCAATCGCCTCAACGACACTCGCCTCGTGACCGGTGACGCCGCTCACCGCGACGCGCGCCACGCTGCGATTCGGCTCTACACCCGAGAACGCGTGCAGGCTGCGCACAACCTCGATAGTCACCATCTCCGCGAAACTCTCCGGACGGATGAAGCTCGTCGTGTCGGAACCCGGCGCGTCAACTTTCGGAGCCGCCGCATCCGTAGTCGCCGGCTTCTCCGGCGGCAACTTCACGTTCGCGCCGCGACTGAAGAGCAACGTCTGCTGCGCGATGACGTCGATGTTCATCTCATCCGGCCGCAGAGAAACGAGAGCGACCGCCTGCTCGTCGTCCACGAGCTTGAAGGCATCAAGCGCGCGGACGTTCGCGTAGGGCAACAGGCCGAGGGCGCACACTTTCAGCCCGGCGGCGGCGGCGGTTTGCTCGACGGATTCCACGAGAGTGCGTTTCACCGCGGCGACGAGCACTTCCAACTTCGGCGGTGGAGCGTCCGCGATCTCAACTTTGGCATCGCCTTCGACGCGCGGGACAGGCGGGACGATCTTGCGACGGACTTTGAAATCAACGACCGCCTCGTCCATGCGGAACGGCAGATCCTTGCTCACCTGCAAGTGAACCATCGAGGCGAGTTCGCGGATGTCTTCCAGCACCGGAACAGTGAGCGTGCGCAAAACCACCTGCGCGCGCGGCACACCCATGACAACTGCGCCGGGCTTGATTTCAAGCTTCTTCAACGCTCGCGCAATGGCCGGACCGATCACATTAGGATCAGCGACATCGGCGTCTGCCGGAAATTCTAAGGGCGCCGAAGCGACGCGTTGAATCGTGGTCTTGCTGCCGGATACGGTCGCCTGCACGACGCGCAACATCTGGCCTTCCACGACCAATCCCGTGGACTGACTCGGCCCGCGCTGACGCCGACGCGACTTCAGCTGCGGCAGCTTGATGAGATTCTGCAGCGACGCCTTAGCCACGCGGCACCTCCATGGCAAAACGCGTCGCTCCGCGCGCGCCCCGGCCGCTCGCCGTCGTCGTCATCTCCGGCCCCGTCAGCGGGAACGGCATTCCGAGCTTGGTCAAATCGCGCAGGTAAGTGATGCGCGGTGCGTCACCGGCGACATCGATGATGACTTCGAGCACGCGATACCGTCCGCTCGGCACGCCGTAGCCGACGACGTGAAAGCTAAACTGCCGGCTGCGCGCGGTGAGCAACGGCGCGATCTCCTTGAACTTCGGCACGTCCACGACCCCTTCCTGCAACAGCCACGCAAGGCTACCGCGGCGTTCCGGACTGATGCTGCGGCGGCCGGAGACGATGCTCTCCGCGAGCGGTTCGTCGATGCCCTGCACCGTGCGCAACACCGCGATGGACGCCGTATTCACATCGATCAATCCGTCGAACCGGCTCTCGTTGCTCGTGGTGAACAGATCAAGCACAAGCGCGAGCTCTTCCTTCCCCACGCCGCTCGCCAGCTCGGCTTTCGTGCCGTTCGCGTTCGTCCAGGTCAGCTTCGCGTCGAGCAGATCCACTGGATGCGCGACGGACTGTTTATTGGTGCGAAGCTGATAGATGAAATTGGTGAGCGGCGCGGGCAGTTCGATCTGTGGAAGCGGATCGTTGGCGAGGTTCAGGTTCGTGCGGGGGATGCCTTCGTTGTCCTCATTCGGATCGTAGGAGGCAACTGTCAGGAACTGGCTGAAACCGCGATCGAGCTTCCCGTCGCCGTTGTCCGACGGGAAGCGTTCGTCGCCGTCGTTCTCGTTCACATCGAGACGCCAGTTCATGTTCGCATCTTCACCGTAGAGCAATGCGGGAGTAAAGCCCCGAACCAGCAGCAACTCGTCGAGCGTGTCGAGCGGGCCGTTGCGAATCGTATACGCCCGCGGCAGCGCGTCGTAGTACTCCTGCTCGGCACCTTCCGGGCGCACGGTGCTGTCCCAATCCACGAAGTCGCGCAACCCGGCGATCAATTGCGCGGTCATGCGTGGGAGGTGAATCAAGTTCGTCGTGTGGGCGGCGTTGACGTTCAGCTTGCCCGCTTCGGACGTCAGCCCGTAACGCATTTCGCTGAGCGCATCATCGCTCGCCGCGGGCGAATACACGGTGAAATACCAGCGCTCAGAAACGTCATCGAACACGAGGCGATCCTTGAATGCCCCCGCGTTGTCCTCCCAATCGGTCAAGCCCGGCTTCGCCGCGCGCGCGACGCGAATGGCTTCCTGCACGCCGCTCATCGCCGCCGACCACGCCTGCTCCGAACCCGAACCGGCGCTCACAGCCGTGTCTGCCGCCTTCATCTGATACATGAGGCTGATGGCGATCATCGAGATGAGCATCACCAGCACGAGAACGGCAACGAGGATGAAGCCGCGCGGAGCAAATCGCTTCGGACAAAGCTTCACGGTGCCACCTCCGTTGCTTTGGAACTGCCGCCAGCCAGTTCTTCCGCGAAGAACTCAGCAAATGGATCGCTCTCACGTCCGCTCGGAAGCGCGATGATGCGGCGGAAGACTTCAAATGGATACTCATCCGGCAACGCATCGTCCGGCTGCGGCTCGAGACCAAAGCTCACTTCAACGGCCAACGGCGGGACCACGTCGCCCCACGATTCGACCCAAATTGTGCCGTCCCAATACCGGAAGTGGACGAAACGAATTACATCCGTGAGCGGCTCGCCGGGCACAACATTCGTCGTCGTTGTCGAAGAAGCCGTCGTGGCCGCAGCATCCAGCGGCGCCGCCGTCGCGCGGGTCTGGCGAATCTCCACCGCCAGGCTCTCGAAACGATTCAACCCGATGACCATCGTGTTCGTGCCATCTAAGCCAGTCGCCGCGCCGTAGCTGACGAGGCGTAGATCGGACACCGGCTGATTGCGCGTCCAGGAGCTTGAAGCAATCGGCTCGCACTTCACGAACCGCAGCGACGTCGAGTCGCCGTTGAACCCTTCCCAATCGTGCGAACGCGCCATGCGCAAATCCGCCGCCAGTCGATCCATCACCAGCCGGACCGTGGAAATCTGTTCGGAAGCAGCAACAAGCTGTCGGCGCAGATCGGACGCTTGATGATAGAACGACATCGCCGTGACTAGGATCACAATGGCGAGACCGATCGCGAGAATGACTTCCACCAGCGTGAAGCCGCGTGCGCGATGACGAATTGATTGGCGCAGTGTCATGGCGTCAACCCTCCCGCGCTCGCAGTCAACGGCGGTTCATCGGTCGCCGCCTTCGCCGCCGGCAGTTTCAGCCACTGCATCTGGCGATAGACGAGTTCGGAATCCTTGTGACGTAGAATAACTTCGATCTGGGTCAGGTCGCTCGCTTCACCAGACTCATTCTCCGCGCCCAGCCGCGACAGCTCGCACGTCCACGCATCGAACGGTTTCTCCAGCGCCTGCTCCCCGCTTGCGTCAGCCGGGCGCAGGCCGAGCTCCAGTTCCGCAAAGGTCGTCGCCGCGAGATTTGCCGCGTGGGAGTTCAGCTTCAATCGCTCCAGCCCGTCCATCGAGGCGTTCATGCTCGACGTGATGATCGCCGCCGTGATCGCAAAGAGCATGAGCGCGAGCAGAACTTCGAGCAGCACGGCGCCGCGCGCTGCCCGCGGCGGGAAGCCGCTGGCGCACGTTACGAACCGCGCTGCTGTTGTCCGTCCAAAATTCACTTCGTCTTTTCGTCGTCGCCGAGTTTCGGGAGCGGCGATTCGCTCGCCTTTTCCGATGAAGCCGGTTCGGCCATTACCGCGTTGGGCTTTTCGTCCGCAGACTCCGGGGCTTCCGTGAAGGTCTCTTCCGCCGCCCGCATCGTGCGTCGCACAATTCCCGTCAGGCCGGCGAGTTTCAGAATCACGCGCCGGCCGTCTTCCTCATCCCGCGAGGCAATCGTGAGCTCGCTCGAATCGCTCGATCCGTCCGGAAAAAACGTTACCGGCGGAAACGTGATCCAGACCGATTCGTTCGTCTCGCCGCCGGATTCCGCCACTTCGCGATCGAGCTCGATCGCCTGCACAAACTCAATGCGAACCAGCTCCGTGATACTGCGGATTAGGCCGGCGGCATCCGGCAGCTCGCTGAAGAGACCCGGAGCGTTCAACGGATCCGATTCCCATTCCACGCGAAGGTTGCCGAGCGGGACCTCCAGCCCGTCACCCACATCTTCCTCGAAAGCGATTCGGACGAGCCGCCCGCTGCTGGCGGCCTGGGCCCGAGCGTAACGAAAGAGGGCCTCGATCTGGGACGCGCCCTCGTCGAGAGTCGCGTTCTTCTGGAGGGTGGAGAAGCTGAAGATCACCGCGCCGAGCATCATCAGCAACAGCACCGTCACCAACAACAGCTCCACCAAGGTGAACCCCGCCCGTCTCTGCGCGATTCGAGAAACGGTGCGGATTCCCATGCGGCGGGCTTACGGCGTGCCCGCGGAGGGCTCCGACTCGCTGTCCGCGGCGTGCTTGATGTCGTCGTCCGTGTCCGGCTGGCCATCCGGCCCGACGGAGAAAAGCTTGTACGGCAGGCCGCCCTTCTTCTCACCCTCGGTCGCGCGATCCACCAGCTCATACTTGAGCAAGTGACCCCACGGATCATCGAGCAACGTGCCGGGCTTGAGATACGGTCCCTGCCACTTCTCACCCATGCGCTCGTTCTCGAACTGCGGCTTCTTCATCAACGCATCGAGACCGCCCTCCTGCTCGTTCGGATAATGGCCAAGGTTCAAGCGGTAAGTGTCGAGCGCGTTGGCCACCTGGCTGAGCTTCAGCCGCGTGGTGTTTTTCTCCGCGCCTTCCTGTTGGGGCAGCACGAAGACAACGAGCGCACCCGCCAGCAGCAGGATGATGACGATGACGAGGAGGATTTCAATGAGGGTGAAGCCAGCGCGTTGAGCGCGGCGATTCTTGAGCGAATGAATGGTCTTCAAATTCATGACATGTAACTGGGCTTCTGCTCTCGACCCTAGCGAACGTGAAAACATCGTCGCAAGGCGCAAGTGCTTTGGCCACGGGTTTTTCGACGAGATTTCGCGCCGTAACTTCAAAGATTTTCACGAGGAATTACGGACCGGAAAACTCCATGTGACTCGAAACCCGCCTTCATCCACCGTTCAACCCCTCGAATCGTGACGAAGACCGACTACGTCTGCACCTTAGAGATTCCCCACAGCGCCGCCCCCACCAATACCACCAACGCCGCGAGCGTCACCGCCGTGCGCAAGGTTTCAGACGACTTCATCGCGGAACGCTCACCGTCGCTCACCCAGTTGCTCGGGCCTTCAATACCGGCCAGCAACTTCTCCATTTCCTGTCGCAACGCGCGTTCCTCCGCCTTCAACGCCGACATGCTCACCTGAATCCCGCGCGTCCGCAGCGGCACCTGCGCGTTCAACGACACGTACACCATCCCCGCCTCGCCCTCCGTAACGCAAAACACATCCACTTCAAAATCCCGCCAACGCATCTTCTCCTGCGTCACATTCCCGGAGCGCCGTTTCAGCGTCGAGAGATCCGCGTCCTGCCGGATCACCTCGCCCAAGTCTTGAACATTCATCAACCGGGACACGCTCTTGTCGCGATTGAACTTCGCTTTCATGAACAATGCCCCCTTCGGACGCGATGCACTCGAGACATCCTCAAAATCGTCCGGCACTCGCATCCGGAACCCGAGCTCGCGATTAGAGTATTCGGAAGCCCCAGCCAGACCGCCTCCGCTTGCGATCGCCAGCAGACAGAGCAGGAGCCGGAAGACGCCGTTCAAACGCTTCCACGGCACCGTATGCCAACACTTCTTCACCCTGAGATCATCGACTTGAGCCGCGGATCGATTAGGGACCACCAAAGAGTTTCTTAGGAGGAGAATAAACTACTTCTGCCCCAGCGAACTCGCCATCGTGAAGATGGGCAGCAACAAGCCGAGCGCAAGGAATCCGATGCCGGCGGCGACGAGACAGAGAATCGCCGGTTCGATCAAACGCACCGCTTGATCCACCTGGCGATTCGTCCGGCGCTCGACGGTGTCGGCGATCTGCACCAGCACCTTGTCGAGCTTGTTGGATTCCTCGGCGACCGCGATCATCGCGAGGATTTGTTCCGGGAAGAAATCTCCTTCCGCCAGCGGCTCGGAAAGACGTTTACCATCGCGCACCGCGTCCGCCGCCTCGGCAATGCGATCACCGAGAATCGCCGAACCCGTGGCGTCCTTGGAAATCTTCAGCGCCTGCAACAACGGCACGCCGTTCGCCAGCATGGTGCCGAGGATACGGCAGAAGCGGGTGATCGCCAGCAGTCGGAACGCCGTACCGACCACGGGAATTTTCAAGCGCCACTTTTCCATCGCGCGCTTCGCCTTCTCGCTCTTGAGATTCGCCCACACCAACGCCACCAATCCCGCGCCGGCCAAAATGACGACATACCAATGGCTGCGCATGATTTTGCTGGCTGCGAACATCAGTTCGGTGGGCAGCGGCTTCTTGGCATTCGCGAGCAGCGGCTCGAACTTCGGCACAAAGAAGATGAGTGCGAGAATCATCACCACCGTCCCGAGCGCGCTGAGCAATGCCGGATAAATCATCGCGCCCATCACCTTGCTGCGCAGTTCCTCGAAGCGTTCGAGAAACCCGGACAAGCTGCGGAGCACTTCTTCCAGAAATGCCGCGCGTTCGCCCGCCTGAATCATCGCCGTGTGCAGCGTCGGGAAAACTTCCGGATACTGCCGCATCGATTCCGTGAGCGTGCGGCCGTCCGCGATGGACGCGCGAATCTCCTTGAGCAGTTCCTTGAGCGACGCACTCACGGTGGACTTGATGAGCGAATCGAGAGCGCGCAACAGCGGCACGCCGGAGCCAATCAAATCCGCGAGCTGCCCATACATCAGCCCAAGATCACGAGATTTCACCCGGCGCTTGCGCGGCTTGGCCTCACCGGCGGCATTCACGCCCTTGCCTTTGACGGAAACGGGGAAGAGCTTTTTGTCCTCAATCGCCCGAAGCGCCGCGGCTTCGCTCTCGGCCTCGAGCGCGCCAGTGACCTTCTGGCCGGCCTCGGTCATCGCGATATATTGGAACTGAGGCATTCCGTTACAACGCCGTGCACATCACCACTTCGTCCACTGTTGTCGCGCCAGCGCGGACCTTGTCCCAGCCGTCCTCGCGCAACAGACGCATGCCCGCCGCACGGGCGACGGCGACCACCTGCGGCGAGGGCGCGCGGTCCATGATCTTGTGCGAGATCTCGTCGTTCATGACCATGAGCTCGTAGAGACCGCTTCGTCCGCGGTAACCGGTGTTGCGGCAGTTTGGGCAGCCGGTGCCGTGCAACAGCTTGGTACCGCGTTCGAGTTTGAAATCCTTCGGGAGCTTGTCGTAGTCCGGCTCGTACTCCGCCTTACACTTGGAACAGATGCGACGCACGAGACGTTGCGCCATCGCGCCCGCCAGCGTGCTGCTCACGAGGAACGGCTCCACGCCCATCTCGATCAACCGCGTCGGTGCCGACGCTGCGTCGTTCGTGTGCAAGGTCGAGAGCACCAGGTGTCCAGTGAGCGACGCCTGCGTGGCGGCTTCGGCGGTTTCCTTGTCGCGAATTTCTCCGATCATCACGACATCCGGATCGTGACGTAGAATCGCGCGCAACCCGCGCTCGAAGGTCATGCCGACGCCAGCGTTGACCGGAATTTGATTCACACCCGCGAGATTGTATTCCGCCGGATCTTCCACCGTGATAACCTTGATGCCGGGACCGACAATCGCGTTGAGCGCGGCGTAAAGTGTGGTGGTTTTGCCGGCGCCTGTCGGGCCGGTGACGAGGATGATGCCGTGCGGCCGCTCGATGAGCCCGCTGAAAAGCCCGAACGTGTGCGGGTCCATGCCGAGCTGCGGGAGCGTGAAGAGCACGTTCGACTTGTCGAGCAAGCGCATCACGACGCCTTCGCCGAAAAGCATGGGGATGACGCTCACGCGGACGTCGATCTGTCGCCCGCCGACGTTGAACTTGATGCGGCCGTCCTGAGGAATGCGTCTCTCGGCGATGTTCAGGCTGGAGAGAATCTTGATACGGCTGATGATCGCCGCCTGGAATCGGTGCATCTGCGGCGGCACCGAAGCTTCCTGCAACACGCCGTCGATGCGGTAGCGAATCGACATGTGATGCTCGTAGGGCTCGATGTGAATATCGCTCGCGCGCTCGTTCACCGCTTCAAGGATGATCTCGTTGACGAGCTTGATGACGCTCGCCTCCTGCGCCATCTCCAGCAAATCCTCGCTGCCCTCGGCCACGACGCCATCGCCCTCGGTGTCGTCCGCGCCAACCATTTCGTCGAGCGTGTTGCCACCGAGTCCGTAGTGGGCCTTGATCAACTTCTCGATATCTTCACTCGGCGCGAGCACGGGCTGGATATTCAGGCCGGTCATCAACCGGATGTCATCGAACGCGTAGAGATCGAACGCGTCGCTGGTGGCGACGTTGAGCGTGCCGTTGGAGCGGGAAATGGGCACGAGCTTCTTGCGATAGACAACCTTTGACGGAAGCGCGCGGAGCGTCTCAGGATCGATCGTCACCGACTCCAGGTTCACCATCGGGATGTGGAGATGCTCGGACATCACTTCGAGCAACTGCCGCTCGGTGAGATGACCGAGCTGCACGAGGGCGCGATCGAGACGCATGTCCTCCGCCTTCTGCAGGGCCATGGCCTCGCCCAACTGCTCCACGTTGAGCAGCCCCTTATCGAGCAATATCTGAGTGATACTCATGCTTCACCAGCGAACAACCTTCGTCGCCCGCGTCCATTCGTCTTTCTGAAATCCGCGCCGCCCACATTCACCTCGCAGTCCAGCTCCAGCGATTCGACTGCCCTCAGGCAGAGCCGATTCAGTCTCAATCATCCTTCCGCCACTGTATTCATCCGGGGAAACGGTCGAAGAGTCGTCCGCCTGAAGACTGAAATATGGGGATCGAGCCCGGTCAAGCACCCGGAAGGCGGGCCCTCCCGGCGTAGCCTGATTCGAGGTCGTGCCAGAACTCTATAGAATCCTCGTCCTGTTCCCAGCAGAGGAATACCTCCTTGCCTGCGATGATGGCAGGGAAATCCACGAGACCACGATCGACGTCCTTAACTTGAAGCTCCAGGTCACGAAAGTAAGCGAGGTACTTCTGAACTCCCGCCATATGCCGCACTGAATCGTTCACTAAATTCCCACCTGAATCACCACCCGCCGCCATCAGTTGAGAAAGCCGGTCCTCGACAGTCTGCAGCTTCTCGCGGTGGTGACGAAGCTCCGTCAACCACAGTCGCAGTTGCGGAATCATCTCCTCGGCTTCTTCGACGGAATAGTGCTTGGAGAACTGGAAGCCCATGATCAGCGCACCCCAGTCGAGGCCGGCTTCGAGGTGGAACCGATGCCATCTTTGAGTTTCAACTGCACCTTCTCGTTGGGTTCAATCTTGAGCGACTTCTCCCAAGCCTCGCGCGCCTTGTCCGGCTGATTCAGCGCCGCGTAAATATCTCCCAGATGATCATAGAGTGTCGCATCCGGCTCGTCGTTCAATTCCACCGCCTTGAGTATGTGACCCAGCGCTTCCTTGGGTTTGTTCAGCTTGAACAGCACCCATCCGAGACTGTCGAGGAACGCCGCGTTATTCGGTTCCAGTTTCAGCGCCTTCTCGATCATCGTCCGAGCCTCGGCGAGATTCTCGCCGCGCTCAGCCCACATGTAGCCAAGGTAGTTCAGGGCCTCCGCAAAATCAGGGGACAGCTCTAGCGCCTTACGGAAGTAACCTTCCGCCTCCTTGAACTGATGGTTCCGCTCGTACGCGGCGCCAATTTGAAAATAGAAGGTGTGGGTGAGGCGATTCGTCGCCGTGGCGCGGGCGATGACCTCCGCCGCCGTGAGATACTTCAACGAGTTCGTGTAGTCCTTCTGCCGGCTGTAGGCGAGCGCGGTATAATATTCACCAACAAAGCTCGACTGAAACTTCCTCCGCGCCTTGTCGAGCGTCTCCAACGCGTCGCCCGGGTGTTCGGCATTCAACTGGGCCGCGGCGAGATCGTAATACGCCGGCTCGAAGTTCGGGCTCAGCATGATCGTGCGCCGAAACGCATCGACCGCTTCCTTTGGCTGCTTGTCCTCAAACAAAATGCTCCCGAGCAAATACTGCGTGCGCGCGTCCGCCGGAGATTCCTTCACCAGCACGCGCAGGTGAATTGTGGCGTTGGTGCGGTCCTGCTTGCGCATGTAGAGCTCCACCAGCTTGTCGCGAATCGCCCCCAGCGTCGGTAAGCGCAGGGCAAGCTTCTCGTAAGTCTTGATGGCGAGATCCGTTTCGCCAATTGCCGTGAACCCATCAGCGAGCCGCTGGATGAGCATTACGTTGGTGGGATTCAGCGAGGAGGCGCGCTGGAAGGACTCCAGAGCGCGGGCGCGAACGGTGTCCATCGAACCGGCCCGTCCGAAGGCAACATAGGTTTCGCCGAGATCGATTAGGAAAAACGCGTCGGGCTTGGGCTGGCGCGCCGCCTGATCGAGCACTTTCAAACCCTCTTCCACCTGACCGCCCTGCAAATAAATCTGCGCAAGATACTGGTAGCCGGAGAGCGAGCCGGGCATGCGCTTTATCGCCTGCCGGTTGGCTTCGATGGCCTCCGTCTTCTTGCCAATCATCGAATAAGCCAATCCGAGCCGCGCAAAGAGCAGGCCACTGGCGTCGGGCCGGCTGGTCGATTTACGGAGGAGCTCGACGACTTTGTTCCGCATCTCGGTGGTCTTTTCGTCCACCTTGTCGGACTGCCGGAAACGAATCAGCTTGCCTGAGACTTCGAGGACAAGCGGTTCATTGGCCGAGTCCGCCATCGCCGCGCGGAAATACTCATCAGCCGCGAGGTCGAACTCGTCGTTCTGCTCGTGCAGAATCGCCATCGCGTAGTGCGCGTGGGATTCCGTGCGGGCTTTGACGGCGGAAGCGGAGTAATCGAGGGAATCGGCGGGAGACTTTCCACCAGCGCGGACCTTGCCTGATGAATCGTTTCCGGGGATGGAAGTGCATCCGGCAATCAAGAAGACAGCCGAAACCAAACCGGCCAGCCCGATCAGGATGCGTGACGGCATGCGAAAGGATACTTGGAGACGCATCGGACGCAACTCGCCGCGGAGTTGCGTCCGATGATGATTCGTCGCCACGGTCGGAAGCAGTCCGCGGACTACTTCTGCCAGGTGCGCTTCTTGTGGCGGTTCGCGCGCAGCTTCTTGCGGCGTTTGTGTTTGTTGATTTTCGCTTTACGACGTTTTTTCAGTGAACCCATAAATTTGTGAGCGCGCTCAGTATACGACTTTGTTTAACGGATATTCAATGATTCCTTCAGCTCCGAAAGCCTTCAGTTGAGGAATCAATTCACGGACGACGTGTTCGTCAATGATGGTTTCCACGGCCACCCAGCCCTTCTGGCTGAGGTTGGAAATCGTCGGGCGGCGCAACGCCGGCAGGTTGGTCAGCAGGCTCTGGAGGTTCTTCTCCTCGATGTTCATCTTCAGGCCGACCTTAGCCTCCGCTTCCAGCGCGCCGTCGAGCAGCAACGCGAGCGTTTCAATCTTCTGTCGCTTCCACTTGTCCTTCCACGAAGCGTGGTTCGAAATCAAACGCGGCGTGGAAACCAGCAGCTCATCCACGATGCGGAGCTTGTTCGCGCGCAGCGAGGAACCGGTTTCAGTGACTTCGACGATGGCGTCCACCAACTCGTGCGCCTTCACTTCCGTCGCGCCCCAGGAAAACTCTACTTCCGCCTTCACGTTGTGCTTGCGGAGGTAACGCTTCGTCATGTTCACCACTTCGGTGGCGATGCGTTTGCCGCTCAGGTCTTTGACGGACTTGACGGAAGATTCTTCCGGCACACAGAGCACCCAGCGCGTGGGTTTGCGCGTGGCTTTGCTGAAGAGAAACTCGCCCACTTCGTGAACCTTCGAACCGTTCTCAATGATCCAGTCGTGCCCGGTAATGCCGCAATCCAGATAGCCATGCTCGACATAACGACTAATCTCCTGCGCACGAATCATGCGGATTTCCAGCTCGTCGTCATCGACGTACGGGATGTAGGAGCGGCTGCTGACAGAGACATTCCAGCCAGCCTTGGCCATCTTTTCGATGGTGGCATCTTGCAGGCTGCCCTTCGGCAAACCGAAACGCAGCTTCTGTTTATTTGGCTTACTCTTCATTCTGCGACTGACGTAAATTCCACTTCAAATTTACACGGGCAATGGACTTCCACCGAGGTTTCCCCTCGTGTGGAGCGGTTGATCTGCCATCGAAACCGCGGCAAAGCGATCTTTTTCTTTGGTTTCTTCACTGACCCGCCTCCTGCCCTGAATCCGCATCCCGCTGGCTCAACCCCTCACCGCCTCGGAAATCACCGTCTGCCGGCCCTTCACCGTCACGCGACCTTCCGCCAACGCCCGCACCACCTGCGGATACAACCGCCGTTCCGCCTGCTGAATCCGCTCGTGTAATGTCGCCGCGGTATCGTTCGCCAGCACCGGCACCGTTTCCTGACCGAGGATCGATCCGCTGTCGATGCCTTGATCCACGAAATGCACCGTGCAACCGGCCACCTTCACGCCGTAATCGAGCGCCTGTTTCCACGCCTCCAGCCCCGGAAACGCCGGCAGCAACGATGGATGGATGTTCACCACGCGATTCGCGAACGCGCGCAGGAATTCGCCCTTGAGAATCCGCATGAACCCAGCGAGCACGATCAAGTCGACCTTCGCCTCCGTCAGACGCTTCACAAACGCGGCTTCGGCCTCTTCGTCCAGCTTTGTGCGGAACTTCCCCGGTGAAATGAACTCGGCAGGCAGGTTCCGCTCACGAGCGCGATCCAGAATTCCCGCGCCCTCGACATCGCTGATCACGACCGCGATCTCGGCCGGGATCTGACCCACGGCGCAGGCCTCGGCAATCGCCACCATGTTCGAGCCCTTGCCCGAACCGAGGATGCCGAGACGGAATGGTTTCGCGCTGTTCACGGCCGTTTGATACCCGCTGCCACTCCCGGCTCACAAGGAGAAAGCCCACCAAACTAGGGCAGACGCATCTAAAGTGGCGCACCGGGTAAGCGCAGCAAGTAAGAGTGATCCCACCTCGTGTTAAGTTGTTTACCCCGGATGCCCCGCCCACTGATCTTCTCCCGTTTCAACAGGTCCGACGGCAGCCAGCGCAGCGTCGCCAGATTCTCTGCCGCGTAACTGACTCGCGCCCGGCACTGATCCACGCGCATCCGCACGTCCCGCACCCAATACAGATGTTCGCCACGCCCCAGAGTCTACTCACGACCCGCCCAAAGCTGGCCTCGCCCAACGGCAGACTGCTCAGGCAATACCACCGTTGCACCGCGCGTTCCGAGCCTGTTTTCCGAATCACTTCGACCATCTCGACGCTCTGCAAACCTTCCCACGCCGCCCGGTCGGCAAACCAATCCAACGCGACGCTCTAATTGTCGCGGCGGGTTTCAGGCCGACCGCGCTCCCTCCACCGTCTCAATCACCGCAAACTTCGCCGCCGTTTTTGAAGCGGCGGACCGGTTTGCCATCGAATTACGCTCCAGCGCGAGGATTTCCTGTTTAAACGCCGCACCCAGGCTTTGCGTCCAGCGCGGCGACCAAGCGATTGAAGGTGTCGTGCCTGGGATGCCGTTGCGCAAGGTCAGAGAGGTTTTTAACCAGTCGGCCTTGGCGCGGCCGAAGTCCGCCATGTCGTTGAAGGATTCGCCCGCGCAGAGCAGCGTGCAGATGGCGATGACAAGCATGTTGATCAAATCATGGTCTCTGGTGCGATCCGCGCGCGGGTCGGAAAGGTCTTCGAAATGTCAGTTTGGGATGCGGTTGCATCCGCACTCATCTAACCACACCGTTCAAAAGTACAAGCCAAAAATGTCGCAACTCCCTCCTCTGTTCTTGGATGCGTCTGCTCCGCTGCAGGCTTCCGCTTTACCAGTTGACGCTCTCGATTGGCGCCCCGTAAGGTAGCCAGCAATTACTGGACGCGCCAATTCAGACCCCGCGGACAGGACTATTTATGCCCGAAGGATACTGCGTTAAGTGTAAAGCCAAGAAGGAAATTTCGGATGCCGTGGAAGAGACCATGAAAAACGGTCGGAAGGCCATCAAAGGCAAATGTCCGACCTGCGGCACCGTGATGTTCAAGATTCTTGGCGGGAAAGCCACGCCTCCTGCTCCTCCCACTCCCCCGGTCAGCTGATTGCTGTTTGACCGTTTCGTTATGTCCCAACAAATCGCCTACGTCATCATTACTCCCTACACCTTGTACAAATCTCGTACAGGTGGCATTCTCGCCCGACTCATCACCCGCACCGGCCTTGAGCTGGTGAGCGCCCGCATGTTCGCGCCCAGTCAGGAACTGGTGCAGAAATACTCGGAAGCCATTGTTTCCGCGAACGATCCTCAGGATCGCCGCATTCAGGAACTCATCCGGGACTACATCCTCAAGAACCTCTCCCCTGACCCCAAGACCGGCCGTCGTCGCCGCGTCATGATGCTGCTCTTGCAGGGCGAAGACGCCGTCCGCAAAGTTCGCTCAGTCGTCGGTAATATCAGCGCTGAACGACGGGGCGGCGAAACCATTCGCGATACCTACGGCGACCTGATTCTCGATGAGGGAGGTGGCGTTCGTTATTTCGAACCTGCGGTTCTCGCAGCGCCGAACATCGAGGAAGCTCAACAGAAGGCCAAGCTATGGGCGACCTACTCGGATACTGACGGCGGCGTGGTGGAGAACACCATTACCTACGCGGCGGGCGAAACCCCACAGCGCACGCTGGTGCTCATCAAGCCGGACAACTTCCGCTTCCCGACCGGTCGTCCGGGTAACGTCATCGACTTCTTCTCCCGCACCGGCCTCTTCATCGTCGGCATCAAGGTCCACCGCTTCAGCGTGGCCGAGGCGATGGAGTTTTACGGACCGGTTCGCGAAGTCCTCCGCACCAAGCTTACGGACGTCGTGGGTGGCAAGGCGAAGGCCGCGTTGGAGAAGGATCTCGGCTTCGCCCTCGGACCCAATGAAGTCAAACAGCTCGGTGAATTGCTCGGGCCTGCGTTTGGTGACAACCAGTTCGACAACATCGTAAAGTTCATGTGCGGTTCCACTCCCGGTGAGTGCGAGGAATCCAAGCGCGGCAATCCGGGCTCGGAGAAGTGCATCGCGCTCGTTTACGAAGGCGTGAACGCCGTGAACAAGATTCGCGATGTGCTTGGGCCGACTGATCCGTCCAAGGCGCCTCCGGGCTCCATCCGCAAGGAATTCGGCTCGAACATCATGGTCAACGCCGCGCACGCCAGCGATTCGGAAGACAACGCCAGGCGTGAATTCGGCATCGTCAAGGTCGGCGACAATACGTTCAAGAAGGTCGTGGAAGAATTCTACGGCAAATAATCTTCAACGCTGACATTTCAGCCGCCGGCTTTAGCCGGCGGCTTTTTTTGTTGCCCGCGCCGGCCATGGATTCACCTCCAGAGATCGTCGGACGTCGCGAGGCGCTCGATCAACTGTGCATCCGCAGCCGGAAACTGATAAGCGCCCAGCTCGTCGCGCTGAATCCAAGCGAAGGCCGGACACCCCAGCGGCTGAGGTTCATGGCGGAGCCAAAGGCACTGGAAGAATTGCAGGCGGACCGTTTTCTCCGGATAGCGATGAGTGATGGACTCGATGAGTCGTCGAATTTCCACCTCGATGCCGAGTTCCTCCATCAACTCCCGGTGTAACGCCTGCTCGAACGATTCGCCCGGTTCACGCTTGCCGCCGGGGAATTCCCAGAAGCCGCCGAGATGGCCATTGGCCGGACGTTGGGTGATGAGAAGTTTGTTGCCGCGAAAAACAAGGCCAGCGCTGACCTCGATGATTTTTCCGCTCGACTGGGATTCGCTCACGCGGGGCGCCCTTGGTCCTTACCTCCCCACGCTCTTGTAGATGAAGCCGAGCTTCTCCATTTCGAGCGGGTCAAAGAGATTGCGGCCGTCGAAGAGAATCGGATGCGTCAGCACCTTGCGCGCGCGTTCCAGGTCGAGCTTCTTGAACTCCGGCCATTCCGTCGCCACCACCAACGCGTCGCAGCCCTCCGCCACGTCGTTCATGTTCTCCACGTAGGTCACGTTCTTCAACACGTCCTTTGCCTTGTCCATCGCCTTCGGATCATGCACGCGCAGAATCGCCCCTTCCTTCTGCAGGCGCTGGCAGAGGTCGATCGCGGGACTCGACCGCACGTCGTCCGTGTTCTGTTTGAAGGCCAGGCCGAGCACGCCGATTTTCTTGTCCTTCAACACCCACAACGTCTCGGTGATCTTCTTGAAGAACCGTTCCATCTGCTGCGCGTTGATGCGCTGCACTTCCTTCAGCAAGGCGAAGTCGTAGCCGAGCTGGTCGGAGATCTTGATGAACGCGCTGAGGTCTTTCGGAAAGCACGAGCCGCCGAAACCGAGGCCTGCGTCGAGGAAACGTCGTCCGATACGCGCGTCCAAGCCGATGCCGTTGGCCACTTCCTGCACGTTCGCGCCGCTGGCTTCGCAGATGACCGAGATGGCGTTGATGTAGGAAATCTTCAGCGCGAGGAAGGAATTCGCCGCGTGCTTGATGAGCTCGGCGGAGTTGATGTCCGTGACGATGATCGGGGCGTTGAAGGGGGTGTAGACTTCCTTCATCGCGGCCACAGGACGCTGCGAGCGCACGCCGATGACCACGCGGTCGGGCTTCATCAAATCGTCGACCGCGAAACCTTCTCGGAGAAACTCGGGATTGCTGACGACATCAAACTCCACCTTGGCCTTGCAATAGCGTTTGATGGTTTCCGCCACCTTGTCGCCGGTTTTCACGGGGACGGTGCTCTTGTCGACGACGATCTTGTAGCTGGTCATCGACGCGGCGATTTCGCGGGCGACACCTTCGATGAAGCTCAGGTCCACCGCGCCATCGGGCAGCGGCGGCGTGGGTACGGCGATGAAGATGATGTCCGAGTTCTCGACGCCGTCCTTGGTGCTGGCCGTGAAACGCAGCCGTCCGGCGGCCACATTCTTCTTCACCAGCTCTTCCAGACCCGGTTCGTAGATGGGAATGCCGCCGGACTGTAGGAGTTTGACCTTGCTCTCGTTGTTGTCGACGCAGATGACCTGATGGCCCACCTCCGCAAAACAAGTTCCCGTCACCAACCCCACATACCCTGTCCCGATAATCGTCAGCTTCATATCAATTCAAATGGCATCCGTTGCCAGGGAATTATCGGTCGAAACGACACTCGCTCAACGCGAGTATTTCTGGAACCAGTCCCGTTGGAATTACTTTGCGGGAGCATTCGGAGCGCCGGGCGTCGGAGTCTGCGAGTTCAATTTGATTTGAACCGGCTGCGTCGTGGCGCTGGTCGCACCGGCAGCGCGATTGGTCATCGGAGTGACATTTGGCTGCTGCGGGGGAGTCGGCGTGATCGTCATGGGCGGGGTGGCCGGCTGCTTGAGCTTGGCGAGCTCCGGCTTGGCTTTCAGGAGATCGTCCTGGCGCATCGTGGCCTCCATGCTCAGCACGCTGTTCGGATTCTCCTTCATCAGATCCTCATACATCTTGAAGGCTTCTTCGGACTTGGAGGATTCGTATAATTTGGCGAGCGCCAGCTTGGCTTCTGCGATGATGGGCGAACTGGCAAAGCGCTTGGTGACTTCCTCGTATTTAGCGGTCGCCTCGGCGGTTTTGCCCTGGGCCTTCAGCGAAGCGGCGATGCCAAGAGCGGCGTTGGGAGTCCACTGGCTTTCCGGATAGTCCTGTCCGATCTGAGCAAACCGCTTTTCAGCTGCGGCGTAATCCGCGGCAGACTTCGCTTCCGAGAAAAGCACTCCGGCGCTGAGCAGCAGGGCGCGCGCGGCGGCCTGGCTGCCGGGATAATCGCTGGCCACCTTGGCCAACGCGTCCGCCGTTCCCGGCGGTAGCGTTCCGGAGGCGCTGTAAGGCATGCGCACGTCGGAAAGCGCGGCGCTGGCGGTGCGTTCCTTCTCGGCTTGTTGCTGGATGACAATCATCGAGACGAAGATGACCACCAACGCGAGGCCGCCGCCGATGGCCAGGCGCTTCTTGTGAACCTCCAGCCACGCAAGAAGTGAAACGACACTATCCTGCGGCGCTGGCTGCGGTTGCGACTGGGCCTGAGTAGACTCTGATGATTCCATATATGAGAGCGTGGAATGTTCAGTTTGAGCCTCGAAAAGGCAAGACGGAAAATGCCCGACACAAGGCTCAAGTAATTCCCTGAGTGCCCGGTTTCCCCATCCGGTCCATTTTTCAGACAAACGTTTCTTGCGCGATTCGCTAAAGTTTCGTTTACAGCAGCCGCTAGGTAGTGGAAGTAAAACGCCACGCCGGGCTACGTAGCGTTCTCGGGCAGGACATCGGTCCTGCCAGTCGAGAGAGCACTGATGCTCTCCATTGGTTCGTATGAACGGATTCGACTGAGCGCGTCATGGCAGCCCGGGAGCGTTTCGACCGAGTGGCTTCAACATACACTGACATGAAGACCGCAAAGCAAATGAAGGAGCAGAAGCTATCTCATCTCTCGGTTCAAAAAACGGTTCGCGAACTTACCGGACCCATGATGGTCATGGCGGCATTGGCAGCGATGCCGTCCCTGGCAGTTGCCGAAGAAACATCCAAGCAAGCCGACAACTCAGAGAGAACTGTCGAAGCGCAAGGCGTTCCTTCGTTTGTTGGCCGTCCCGATCTGTCTTCCGCAGATAAATCGAAATACACCCTCTTCAATCCCACCCCGAAGGAGTTGATGCGCGATATGAGCACCGACCGTCCGGATCGCACGGAGAGTGCCTATACCGTCGATGCGGGTCACATCCAGGTGGAGATGGATTTCTTCAACTACACTTACGACAAGGATACTTCCGGCGGCGCGGACACACGTGTGAAAGCTTGGGGAATCGCGCCGATCAACTTCAAAGTCGGCTTGCTCAACAACGTCGATCTCCAGACCGTCATCGAGTCCTACAACCATGTGACCACTGAAGACCGGGTTGGAGCGACGAAGGTTCGACAGAGCGGCTTCGGCGACATCACCAGCCGCTTGAAGGTCAACCTGTGGGGCAATGACGGTGGTTCCACCGCGCTCGCCCTGATGCCCTTCGTGAAGTTTCCCACCAACCAGGACAAGCTCGGCAACAACTCGGTGGAAGGCGGCCTGATTGTTCCGCTGGCCATCGAGCTACCCGCTGGCTTCGGCATGGGCGTCATGACCGAGTTTGACTTCATTCGTGACGAGGATGGCGACGGACATCACGTCGAGTTCGTCAACAGCATCACCGTCAGCCGCGACATCATCGGCGACCTGGGTGGTTATGTGGAGCTGTGGAGCGGGGTCAGCACGGAAGAAGATTCCGACTGGGTGGGCACCTTCGATCTCGGCCTGACTTACGGTCTTACCGACGATATCCAACTCGACGCCGGGGCGAATATTGGCATCACCCGTTCAGCGGAAACCATCCAGCCCTTCGTCGGCATGTCTTTCCGGTTTTAAGTTGCTGCCTTGATGCCGGAAGCCATATGACGCTCTGATTTCGGTTACGTGGAAAACAAAGGGCGCGAACAGGATGTTCGCGCCCTCTTCTTTTGGAGAAATTCGTGGGACCGGAGTTTACTTCGGCTTCAACTGCGGGAAGAGGATCACATCACGGATGCTTTCCTGGCCGAGGAGCATCATGCAGAGGCGGTCGATGCCGATGCCGATGCCGCCCGCCGGGGGCATGCCGTGTTCGAGGGCGACGAGGAAATCTTCGTCGAGCTTCTGCTGCTCGCCGCCGGCCTGGTGCTCCAGCGTGTTGCGTTGCTGGATGGGATCGTTCTGCTCGGTGTAGCCGGGCGAAATCTCCTGGCCGTTGATGCAGCACTCGAAGACTTCCACCGTGGTCGGGTCGTCGGGCGTGAGCTTGGCCAGCGGCACGAGTTCCTTCGGCAGATGCGTGACGAACGTCGGCTGAATGAGCGTCGGCTCGACGAGCTTCTCGAACACGGCACCGGTGACTTCAAAATCTTCGTAGCCCTTGGCGATGTCGCCCGCGAGCTTCAGGTCTTCCATTGCGCGACGACGGCGCTCGTCAGGTGTGGCTTCGAACCAATCCTGCCCCGCGACCGCGCGGACGAGGTCTTTGTACTTCGCGCGCTTCCATGTGGTGAGGTCGATGGACTTGGTGACCTTGCCTTCCGCGTCCTTCGTCTCGATGACGAGCGTGCCCAGCACCGTCTGCGCGACGTGTTTGATGAGCGACTCCACCGTTTCCATCATCGACTCGTAGTCGCCGAACGCGCAGTAGGCTTCGAGCATCGTGAACTCGGGGTTGTGCCGGCGCGAGAGACCTTCGTTGCGGAAGTTCTTCCCGATCTCGAACAGCTTGTCGATGCCGCCCACCAGCAGCCGCTTGTGATATAGCTCCAGCGCGATGCGCAGGTAGAAGTCGCAGCCGAGCGCGTTGTGCTTCGTGATGAAGGGTGCCGCCGCCGCGCCGCCGGGAATGGCCTGCATGACGGGCGTCTCGACTTCCACGTAGCCGCGCCCGTGAAAGAACGAGCGGATCTCGCGCACGATGGCGCTGCGCTTGAGGAAGACGTTCTTCACCTCGGGATTGCCCATGAGGTCGAGGTAACGCTGGCGGTAACGAATCTCGGTGTCTTCCAGCCCGTGCCATTTGGCCGGCGGCGGACGCAGGGACTTGGCGAGGATGGTGAAGGCTTCGAGCTTGAGGCTGGGCTCGTTGGTCTTGGTGCGGAACATCGTCCCGGTCACGCCGATGAAATCGCCGAGGTCGAGGTGCTTGAAAATGTCGAATTGCTCGTCGCCCAGCGCCTGCTTCTGCGCATAGACCTGCACGCGGCCGGACTGATCGCGCACATCGATGAAGATGGATTTGCCCATGTCGCGATGCGCCGTGATGCGTCCGGCGACGGAGAAGCGCGCGCCTTCGGGCACTTCGCCCTTGTCGAACTTCGAGCGTGCCTCGTCGCACTTGCTGTCGGGCGTGAACTTGTTCTTGAACGGATCGATGCCTTTCGCCCGAAGGGAGGCGAGTTTGGCTTTGCGCTGTTCGATGAGCGAATTGGTCTCTTCCATAAAAGTCGCGAGGGCCGATGGAAGCACGAACCGGCGCTGGCTGTCGAGGGTTTGAGCGATGTCTGAGCGACACGAATTTCACGAACGGGCACGAATGGGAAATCGGCTTCGTGCTAATTCGTGGAAGTCGTGTCGTGTCCCTTTCGCTGAAGCGTCACGCGCGGTTCCAGGATCCACGTGGCCTTGCACTCGGGGCATTTCGAGGGCTTGGCGAGCTTGCCGGTGTCGAACTCGAATCCGCATTTGCGGCAGCGCGCAGGCTCGATGACGCCGGTGTATTCCGTGTGCTTGAGGCTCTTGAGCAGATGCAGGAGATCGCTCTCGATGTCGCGCGGGGTCTCGCGCACGAGCCGGGCGATTTGCGCGACGGACATCGGGCTGTCGAGCAGCAGCGGGATGAGGTCTTTGCGGAACACGGGAGGAGAGTTCCGGAGAATGTCCGACGAGGCAATGCTCTGGGTGCACCGTAGCCATTCACCTGCGGTTCATCCTCGGACAAGAAAAAGCCATCTAATCCCTCGGCCTGCCACTGAATCCCAGCATCTCACCCCAGCAACGTTGAGAAGCCGCCGCGTTTGCCAATACTCCGCGTCCATTCAACCCGTCCCTTGCGCGAGCCGACCTGTTGCGACCTCGCGCGTCCTACTGTGGGCGGATTGGAGATCGACTGAAAACATAACCACCTCAACCACTAACGATGAATTCACGACCCTACCTCCTGACCGGCGGCGCCCTGCTGCTGACCGCATCCGCCCTGCAAGCCGCCACCGGGCTGAACTGGATCGATAACAATACCAACCTGACCTTCTACGGGGATATCCGTCTGCGCTACGAAGTGGATTGGGATTCGAAGAACGCCGCCGGGGTTCCCCGGGAAGATCGCAATCGCGGTCGCCTCCGCGCCCGGGCCGGATTCACCTATCAACTGGCCGAAGACTGGTCCTTCGGCGCCCGCGTGCGCACCGGCAGCAGCCGCAGCCAGCAATCGCCGCATCTGACCTTTGTCGCCGATGACGATTTGCGCGATGACCTCGATTTCGTGCTCGATCGCTACTTCGTGCAATACAAACACCAGTCCATCAGCGGTTGGGTGGGACGCAACGCCTCGCCGTTCTGGCAACAGACCGAGCTGTTCTGGGACGAAGACGTGACTCCAACCGGTGTCGCGGGCACTTACGACGCCAAAGTCGGCAGCGGAACGCTCTCCGTGATCGGAGGAGGATTCTACCTGCCGGACGGCGGCTATGACTTGAACGGACAAATGCTGGCCGGACAGTTGAAATACGCGCAGCCAATACAATCCTCGCAATTCACCGCCGCCGCCGGGCTGTTCTTCATGAACGGCGAATCCGGCGCGAACAATCTGCGCAATCGCAATGGCGAGCGTGATTATCTGATCGGAACCGCCGGCGTTCAGTGGAGCATTCCCCTCGGCAAGATTCCGCTCACCCTCGGGGCCGATGTGTTCAACAATTTCGAGAACTACGATGCGGCAGATGTCGCGCCGCTCGCGGCGGCCAACGACGATGAAACCTTCGGTTACGTCCTTTCCGCCGCCATCGGCCAGATGAAGAAACAGCACGACTGGTTGCTGGGCTACTACTGGGCGCACATCGAGACCCTGTCCGTCAACGCCTCCTACGCGCAGGACGACTGGGTGCGCTTTGGCAACGGCCCTCAGACGGACGGCACGGATTTCGAAGGCCACGAACTCCGTCTCGGCTACACCGTTTCCAAGAACATCAACGTCCTGGCGCGCCTCTACATCGTGGAAGCCAATACTTCCGTGCAGGACGGGAACCGGTTCCGCATCGATCTCAACTGGAAGTTCTAGTCTGTTCCTCCGTTCCAACGCGGGAGGCGGGTGCCTCCCGCGCCTTTGTTCCACCAGTTCACCCCTCCAATCGCCAACTCCGCCCCAAGAACATGGTTGTATTCGGAACTTTCGCTAAATTTGTCCCATCTCAGACAACCATAGACCAACTCGACTCACTACCACTTCTATGAAGATCCCGACTCTTCGTCGCAATCGCCGCGCTGGATTCCTGTTCAGCCTCGCCGCCATCGTCGCCACGCTGGCCCAAGCCCCGGTGCAAGCCGACAGCGTCTACACCGTTAAGCAGACTTTCACTGTAAAGGACGTCCCCGCCGACGCGAAAACCGTTCGCGGCTGGTTCTGGATGCCGGAAGACCGTCCCGAGCAACGCGTGCTCGAATTCCGCGTCACCGAAGCGCCCGCCTCCCTCCGCGTCACTCGCGATCCTAAGTACGGCCGTTCCTGGCTTCACGCGGAAACGGCCGCCAGCGACAAGCCGTTGCGCATCGTCACCGAATTCAAAGTCCTCCGCCGCAACGTCAGCGGCATGGCCGACGCCAAGAAGGCCAGTCCCATGACACCCGAATACGCCCGGGCCTTCGCTGCCGAACTCGACCTGAACGAGAAGCACATGGAAGTCACGCCGGAGATTCGCAAAGTCGCCAACCAGCTGGCTGGCAAGGAAACCAATCCGGTGCTGCAGGCGCGGAAGTTCTTCCAATACGTGATCGACAAGAGCGAACACTACTCGAAGTTCGGCGCGATGCCGAAGGGTCTCTGCCTTGGCAGTGCCAAGGAGTGCATGCTCGGCACCGGCGATTGCTGCACCGATCAGCACGCGCTGTTCATCGCGCTCTGTCGCGCCCGCGGCATTCCCTGCCGGTTGATGTACGGCAGCCGTCTCAAGCCCGAGAACGAAGGCAAAGATTTCGATCCCGGTTACCGTTGCTGGCCAAACTTCTTCGCGCCGGGCCTCGGCTGGGTGCCGCTGGACATCTCCTCCGCCGATACCGCCAAGCCTGATTTGGCCGCGAACTGGTTCGGCGGCCTCGATGAAAACCGCCTCGAGTGGGCAGAAGGCCGCGACTTCGATCTCGAACCCCGCTCTGCCGTCCGCCCGGACCTCGTCATTAAGGGCTGGGTGGAAGTCGATGGCAAGCCGCACAAGCAGTTCGACCGCGTGTTGAACTTCAAGCGCGAAGCCGTCTCCACCGCGACCGCCGACTCAGGCACCACCAAAACGGCCGCTCGCTAATCGGGCTTTCCCAACGCTCCAAGGGCGTTCGTCTCGGGCGTGGTTGCGCAATTCCAGCGCGCCACGCCCTTACTCTTTTCCGTCAGAAGTCGCCTGGACAGATCGCCCATTCCCCTTCCCCACCGGGCAACCATCCTGAATGGCTCAGCCCTTGATTCCGTCGTGTCTACCCGACACACTTGGCTCCGCTCATCAAACCCGTTGCCGAACGTAATGAAATATAGACTTACCATCGTCTTGGCCGTCCTCTGTGCGGCGCTCCCGGCTTTTGCCCAAAAGAATCAGCCGCTGCGCGTCTTTATCCGCGCCAGTGAGAACCCGACCGGCGGCGAGTCCAAGGACAAGAACTACCCCCAGTTCCTCCAAGACTGGAGCCTGCTCTTGCGGGAACGCGGTGTCGCTGCCCGCGGCGCCCTGCGCTTTCCCACCCAGACGGAACTGGAAGCCACCGATGTGCTCGTCATGTATGCCGCCGAAGGAAACAACCTCGGCGTCATGGATCGCTCCAATCTGGAACGCTTCCTCAAACGCGGCGGCGGCCTCGTCGCCCTCAACAGCGCCATCACGGGGACGAACCACGCCTGGTTCAAAACCGTCGCCGGCGGCTCCGTCCTCACCGCCAAATCCACCAACAGCCAGGGCGTCGTCGGCCTTTACCTTCAAGATTCCACGCATCCCATCGCCCAAGGCATTTCCAACTTCGACCTCCGCGATGAATTGTATCGCCAGGTGCAGCTGCTGCCCGAGGCCAGCCCGATCGCCTCCACCTTCCACACCGCGAAGGAAATCATCCCGCAGACGTGGACTTATGAGAAAGGTCGCGGCCGCGCATTTGTCTCCATTCAAGGAGCCAGTGCGGCCACCTTCGCCCTGCCCCATTACCGGGGATTGCTCCTGCGCGGCATCGCTTGGGCTGGCAAACGCCCTGTCGACAGCCTGCTCCGCCCCGCTGAACTCGCTTCGTTCCGCTATCCGGCGGGCGGCCCGACCGCGCCAGCCGAAGCCGCGAAAAAGATCCAAGTCTCCCGCGAGTTCGACCTCAGCCTCGTCGCCGCCGAACCGTTTATCGTCAAGCCCATCGCCATCGACTGGGATGCGCGCGGCCGCATGTGGGTCGCCATCACTCCAGAATATCCGGCCAAGCAAGATCGCTCCGCTGGCAAGGACTCCATCCTGGTCCTCGAAGACTCGAACAACGATGGCGTGATGGATCGGAAGACGGTCTTTGCCGATGGCCTCGTCCTGCCGACCAGCTTTGTCTTCCACCGCGATGGCGTGATCGTTTCGCAAGCTCCCCAAATCCTTTACCTGCGCGACACCAACGGCGACAGCCGCGCGGATCGTCGTGAAGTCCTATTCTCCGGCTTCGGCGTCTACGACACGCACGCCGTCATCAACAATCTGCGTTGGGGACTCGACGGCTGGATCTACGGCTGCCAAGGCTACAGCGGCTCGCAATCGACCAACATCGTCAACAACCGCGGCCAGCGCTTCGGCAAGATCGGCAACGGCATCTTCCGCTTCAAGCCCGACGCCAGCGCCATCGAGCAAGTTGCCTCCTACAACGGCAACTCCTGGGGCATCGATTTCAACGAGGAAGGCGAACTCTTCTACTCGATGGCCAACGGCCCGCACATCAACCACGTCGTCATGCCTGAGCGCTACCTCGCCCGCGGCAAGCTCGGCAACGCCTCCAGCACGAAGTCCATCGAGGACCACCAGAAGGTCAACCCTATCTTCGGCGATCCGCGTCACGAATACGTTCAAGTCGCACCCGTCGGCGTCTTCACCGGCGCGTCCGGTTGCACGGTTTACAGCGGCGGTGCATGGCCGGAGAAATACAACGGCAGCGCATTCGTCTGCGAACCGACCGTTCACATCGTTCACGAGGACATCATCACGCGCGGCGAGAATCCGACCTTCGACGCCACCCGCCGCGACGACGTCGAGTTCATTGCCGGCAACGATCTCTGGTTCCGTCCCGTGCACACGCGCATCGGTCCCGATGGCGCGATGTATCTGCTCGATTTCTACAACCAGGCGATCTCGCACAACGACATCCGCGGCGTCGCCCACGGCATGGGCAACGCCGCCGTGCGCCCTGACCGCGATCATGAACACGGCCGCATCTGGCGCATTCAACACAAGCAGGCGCGCAAGAATCCCTTTCCCAATCTCGCCACCGCCACCTCGCAGGAACTCACAGCCGCGCTCGCCCACCAGAACGCGTGGGTTCGCCTGACCGCGCAACGCCTGCTCGCCGAGCGCAACGACCGGACCGCCACCCCCGCGCTGACCAGCCTCCTCTCCAATCGCGTCACTTACGCGCGCCTCCACGCCTTGTGGACGTTGCACGCGCTGAACTCGTTGAGCTCCTCCAACTTGATCGCCGCCATCACCGACCCGCATCCGACCGTCCAGAACAACGCGCTCCGCATCGTGCCGGAACTCCGCGCCGCGCCGGCGAGCAATGTCTTCACCGCCGTCATCAAGCAGCTGAAGGACACCTCCGAGCGCACACGTCTCGATGCCCTGCTCGCTCTCACGCAATGGACACCCAACAAGGATGTCATTTCCGCGGTTCACAAACTCTTCTCCGACCTGAAGGATTCCCGCGACACCTGGGCAAAGTCCGCCATGCTCGGCGTTGCCCGGCTCGCGCCGACGAACTTCATCCGCGCTTCCTTCGCCTCGGACAAATCGGACAACTACCGCGAACTCGTCACGCCGCTCGTGGAAGATTTCCTCCAGAAGAAAGACGCCGACGCCACGACGTGGATTCTTGCCCACGCCTCGCGCCAGGCTGCCGTCACGGACAAACTAAAAATCACGGTGCTCACCGCCTACGCCAAGAATCTGGAGACCTACGCGCCGCCAGCCTCCACCAACATCGACGCGGCGATCAAAGCGTTGCTGAAATCCGAGAGCCGTTCGCTGCGCATCGCCGCGTTCCCGATCATCAGCCACTACGACAAAGGCGGAACCTACGCCACCGAATTGCGGGAACTCCGCAAATCCCTGCTCGCTGAACTGGTGAAGGACAAGGTGAAGGACGAAGATCGGAACGCCTACATCACCACGCTGATGACGGTGCAATCGTTGCGCGCCGAAATCATCTCGCGGCTCGACAGCCTGATCGTCAACGGCGCGTCCAAGGAAGTGCAGAAGCACATCATCACCGAACTCGGCAATACCACGAGCCCGCTCGCCGCCGCCGTGTTGTTGAAGAATTTTTCCCGCTTCGGTTCCGAGAACAAGGCGCTCGCCATCGGCACATTGCTCAAGCGCGGCGACTGGGCGTTCGCACTGCTGAACATGATCGAGCGCAAGCAGATCGCCGTCGCCGAACTGGGCATCCAGACGCCAACGCGCCTGCTGACGCATCCAGACGCCGCTGTCGCCAAACGCGCCAAAGCCGTCTTCGAAGCCGTGCAAGGCCCGCAGCTGCGAGAGAAGAACGAGTTGATCACCAAGTTCCAGGCGTACTTAAGCCACGCGGCGGACCTGAAGAACGGCAAGGAACTCTTCGAGAAGAATTGCGCCGTCTGCCACAAGTTCGGCGACAAGGGCAAGGAGGCTGGCCCGAATCTCACCGGCGTGGGCTTGCATGGTGAGAGCGTGCTTCTGACACACATCCTCGACCCGAACCGCGTCGTGGAAGGCAACTTCATCTCGTACAATGTCACCACCAAGAAGGAGGAGGAGTACAGCGGCATCATCAAGAGCGAGAACAGCGAGAAGGTCGTCCTGAAGAACCTCGAAGCCGAAGTCGAAATCCGCCGCGCGGACATCGCGGCGATGAAATCCTCCGGGCTCTCCCTCATGCCCGAAGGTTTCGAAGCGCTCGGCGAGAAGGGCATTCGCGACATCGTCGGCTACCTCGCAGCGGTGATTCCGAAAGGATTCCGTCCGCTCGATCTCGGCGCGGCGTTCACCGCCGACAGCCGCAAGGGACTCTACGCCAGCCAGAGCGATCCGGCGTCACTCGCGTTCAAGCAATTCGGCATCGTGATGGTCGACAACATCCCGTTCAACATCGTGAACCCCGCCGCCAACACCCGCGGCCAGAATGTCATCGTGCTCAAGGGCGGTTCGGGCTTTGCGAAGACGCTGCCGCAACGCGTCGAATTCTCCGTCGGCACCGCGGCCAAGAAGCTCTACATCCTCGGCGGAGTCGCCGGCTGGGGCTTCCCCTACGGCGTTCCAGACATTCAGGTGAACGTTCCCGCTGCAAAGGCGCGTCTCGAATACGCGGACGGCCAGAGCGAGGAAATCACCTGGCGCAATGGCGAGGAATTCGCCGACTACGTACGTCCGTATGAAGTGCCAGGATCCCGTTCCGTCGGCGGCCTGACCTATTCCGGCCAGCTGCGCTGGTTCACGATCGTCCCGAAGCACCAGGGCGAAATCAAACGGATCGTCCTCGAAAGCTTCGACAACCACGTTGCGCCCACCTTCGTGGCCATGACGGCGCAGACAGAGTAGACGTTTCGGGCACGCTCGAATTCTTGCTCCCCATCACCGGTGTGTTTGGCTACGGTGCCGCCATGCAATCCACCCTGAGCCGTCGTGCCTTTCTCAAAGGCTCCGCCGCCGCCACTGTTCTGACTTCGCTCGGCGTTTCCGCCGCCGAACCATTCCAGCGCGTTGCGCCGCCGCGTCTCACCGTGAGCCTCGCGGCGTATTCGTTTCGCGATTACTTCCGCAACAGCAATCACGAGCAAAAGGCGCCAGCGGACGCGACGAAGAAAATCGACATGTTTCAGTTCGTCGATTACTGCGCGACGCACGACTGCCCGGGCGCCGAGCTCACCAGCTACTATTTCCCGCCAGACGTCACGGGCGATTATCTGCTCAAGCTCCGGCGGCATTGCTTCCTCCGTGGCGTGGAGGTGAGCGGCGGTTCCGTGGGCAACACCTTCACGCTCCCACCCGGCGAGAAGCGGGATTCGGAAATTAGCTATGTGAAGAAGTGGGTGGACCACTACGCAGTGCTCGGCGCTCCGCACATCCGCGTCTTTGCTGGAAGCGCGCCACGCGGCGTCAGCCGCGCCGACGCCATGAAACTGTGCATCGCCGGCCTGGAGGAATGCGCGGACTACGCCGGCAAACACGGCATCATTCTCGGCATCGAGAACCACGGCGGCATCGTCGCGGAAGCGAAGGAGCTGCTGGAGATCGTCCGGACCGTGAAGAGCCCATGGGTAGGCATCAACCTGGACAGCGCAAACTTTCACACGGACGATCCGTATGGAGACTTTGAACGTTGCGCACCGTACGCTGTGAACGTGCAGTTGAAGTCCGAGATGCAGCGGCGCGGCCAGAAGCCCGAGCTTTCGGACATTCCGCGGCTGGCGAAGATTCTCAAGGCGGCGAACTATCGCGGTTACGTGGCGCTGGAATACGAATCCGCCGAGGATCCCTGGACCGCCGTCCCGCGTTTGCTGAAGCAGATGCAAGAAGCGTTCACGGCGTGATCGAGACAAAGTTGGCGCGTGCCCACCGCGCCAGTTGTCAAACCCCAGGCGGAGTTCTACCATCCGAATGTGCTGACCAGCCAGTGGGCGCCAGAGGCGCAGCCACCGGACCGGGCAGCGGAATCAACGCTCACTATGGGTCTCGAGTATAAGGACTATTACAAGTTGCTGGGTGTGGAACGCACCGCCAGCGCGGACGACATCCGCAAGGCGTTCCGCAAACTCGCGCGCCAATACCATCCCGACGTCGCCAAGAACAAGAAGGAGGCGGAGGAGAAGTTCAAGGAGATCAACGAAGCGCACGAAGTCCTGAGCGATCCGGAGAAGCGTCAGAAGTACGATGCGCTCGGCGCAAACTGGAAGCAGGGTTCCGAGTTCCGTCCTCCGCCCGGATGGGAATCCTTCAGCGGCGGTCAGCGTGGCGGCCGGCCCGGTCGAAATGGAGGCGCGGAATTCGAGTTTGGCGGCACGGGCTTCAGTGACTTCTTTGAGCAAATCTTCGGCGCGCGCCGCGGCGCGGCTCCCGGCGGTGGCGGATTCCGGTTCGATCAAGAGGAGGCCGCCGAGCGTGGTCGGGATCTGGAATCCGACATCATGGTCACGCTGGAGGAGGCGTTGAAAGGCGCCGTGCGGTCCATTTCGCTCCGGCGCAATGTGCCCTGCGAACACTGCGGAGGCACCGGCATGGTCGGCCGCAAGCACTGCAATCGCTGCAATGGCGCCGGGCACACCGCCAAGACCGAGACGCATCAGGTGAAGATTCCCGCTGGCATCAAGGAAGGTCAGCGGCTGCGCGTCGGAGGCAAAGGTGAATCCGGCTCCAGCGGTGGAAGCCCCGGCGATCTCTACCTTACGATCCGTCTGGCGGGCCATCCCGATCTCCGGGTCGAGGGCGACAATCTCTCCTACGATCTCGACCTGGCTCCCTGGGAGGCCGTGCTTGGGACCAGCGTTTCCGTGCCGACTCTCGAAGGCGAAGTCAGCATCAAGCTCCCGCCCGGCACGCAAAGCGGCCAGCGCCTGCGCGTGCGCGGACGCGGCCTGGGCAAGGAAGGCGCGCGCGGTGATCTCTTCGTCGTCACACGCATCCAGGTTCCCACCGAGGTGAGTGATTCGGAACGCGCCCTGTGGGAACAGCTCGCCAAGAGCTCCCGCTTTGCGCCCCGCGAATAGCTCCTCTGCGAGGTCGCCCCTCGCCTTCCATCCCAGCATTCGGTGCAACATTGGGTCGCTGATGAACAAAATTTATCACGACACTTTCCGCCCCGCCTGATTCATTGGGATTGATTCAAATGCGAAATCCCGGCATAACCATCTGGTTCCTGCTGGGTTTGGGGGTAAACAGCACTTGGGTTCTGCCGTGTTCACATTATGAACGACGACAAAGCAAAAAAGAAAATTGTTGTAATTACCGGGGTCACTCGCGGGTTGGGTCGGGCAATGGCTGAAAAGTTCATCGCTCTGGGTCATACCGTTCTGGGTTGCGGACGTAGTCGCCAGCTCATTGATGAGCTCCGTCAGAAATATCCAAAACGCCACGACTTCGACGTCGTCGACGTCACCTCGGATGAAGAAGTTCAGGCGTGGATGGCGCGGCTGCACAAGAAGTGCGGCGCACCAGACCTCATCCTGAACAACGCCGGCATCATCAATCCCACCGGGCCGCTGTGGAAGATTGCCGCCAAGGATTTCTCCGACGTCATCGACGTCAACATCAAGGGCTCGGCCAACGTCATTCGAAATTTCCTCCCCAACATGATTAAGAAGCACCACGGCTTGATCGTGAATTTCAGCTCGGGCTGGGGACGCTCCGCCGACAAGGATGTGGCTCCCTACGTCGCGACGAAATGGGCCATTGAAGGCCTCACGCAGGCGCTCTCCATGGAGATACCGGCCGGCTTGGGCGTCGTCGCCTTGAATCCCGGCATCATCAACACCGACATGCTCCAAAGCTGCTTTGGTGAATCCGCTGCCCATTATCCGTCCGCCACCCGCTGGGCGGAACGCGCCGTCCCGTTCATCCTCAAGCTCGACGAGAATGACAACGGACAAGCGCTCTCAGTTCCGGATATGTGATCCTCACGTCATCTACCGCTTTCCAAAAAAGAAAACCCCTCCGGCCTTGTGGCCCGAGGGGTGTTTCGTTGCTTGAAATCGTCACCCGCTAAGGCTTCGGGTCCGCTTTCGCGTCCGCCGCCGGCTCTTCCTTCGTGTCTGCGAGCAGGTCTTTGCGTTCTTTCAGGAACGCGTCCACCGTCCACTTCGAGACGAGGTAAGTCCACTTCTCGTGCGCTTTGAGCGACTTAAGTTTGTCCTGAAGCTTCTTCGTGTTCTCGGCGAATTCCTTGTCGAGCTTCTCTTTGTCTTCAGGCTTCTCGTCCTTGCCTGGCGTGCGCTCCTTCGGGAACTGCCCGTCTACCGCGATCTGGAAGTAATGATTCTCGCCCTCGGCCTTGCCCACCTTCGCGGTGAACAGGAAACCATCGAACGTCTCCAGTCGCGCCACGATCGGCTTGTCCATCCCGGCCGTGTTGGTCGTCACATCCGTGAAGGACGGATAGCTCAGCGCGCTCGAGGCAGAACCGCTCTTGCCGTTATCCAGCACTTCGCCAGCCTTCGCATCGGCGAGCTTCCATTCGCCCGTTTCGGTCTCGCGGTACAGCTTCCAACTGTTCGTCGGTTGCGCTGCGGTCACGGACACGGACTTGAGCTTCTCGACCTTGAACCACTCCTTCTTGTCCAGCCAGTCCTCGGGCTTCGCCTCGACGTTGCTGAACGCCTCCGCCACCAGCGCGACCGTCTGCACATCGGTACCGAGCATGACGTAACGACCATCCGGGAATCCGCCTCCGCCGAACGGCGAATCGCCGCCGCCCTGCTTCATGCTCTTCGCACCGAGCAGCACAGAGTTGATGACCTTGCCCGTCTTGTCCTTGAATTCCACGAGCGTGCCCGGGCCTTTGTCCGGCGGAACGAGCTCCAACATCGGCAGACGCGACGGACCGGTCTTCACCGGCTTGGCGACCTTCAGCTCCCAGAACTTCCGCAGCACTTCGCTGATGGTGTCGAAGTTCGCCGGATGATCCCCGCGATCCTTCACCACCCAAACGTCGTCCGTCTTCGCGAGGAAGGTGGAGGAGTTGCCCTGCTTGATGACGATTTGCTCGACGTCGTTCAGCGGGAAGTTCGGCAGGAATTTGCCGCCAATCTCCTGCCCGGATTTCTTGTAGGGCTCCGCCTGTTTCTGGTACGCCACCCAGCCCAACACGCCGAGCACGGCGGCCACCACGATCAAAAGAGTCAGTTGTTTCCGGTTCATTTTGCCTTCGTCTTTTGTTTGCGAACCACGGCCAGACCCACACCCGCGACCGCCACCAGGAACGGCATCAGCGCGATGTTGATCACCTTGGTTTTCAGTTCCAGAGAATCAATGTCCTGCGCGAGCTCGCGGCGAACCTTCTTCAACTTCTTGTTCGCCTCGGCGCGCGTCTGCTTGAACTTCTCCATCTCTTCCTGCTGTTCCTTCGAGAGCACGAAGCGCTGGTTACCCTGCTTCTTGCTCTGCAATTCGTTCAGCTTCTGGTTGGCCTCGTCGGCTTCCTTTTGGAGCTTCGCAATCTCCGCCTGGAAACGCGCATTCGCGGCCGCCTGCATTTCCTTCACGACCGTGAAGGGCCGGTTCATGGAACCGCGGCTGCGCACGCCGATCAGGTTTTGATCGCCCGCCAACTGCTCCACGATATTCTGCGTGAGAGCCAGGTTGCCGTTGCGCGGCTGAATAATCTTCTGGCCGAAGAAATTCTGGACCTGCACGGAGAACTGGTCGGACAAAAAGTCCGTATCGCCGATCAGCAACACAGCGTTGTCCACCTTGGTTTCCTTGAGCGAATCACCCGCAGCTTCCGGCTTCTTCTCGTCCTTATTCTCCGCGTCGGTCGCCGCTTCCGCCTTCGGCTTACCCTCGGGGAACGCGCTCTTGAACTTGCCATCGAGACGAATCGCGAGGTCGTAGTTCTTGTCCGACTCCTTGAAGTCGTCGACCACCTTCGCCGGCGACATCTGTGAGAGGAACGGCTCCACAAGCTGCGACTTCTTCGAGCTCTTGAGCAGCGCCGTCTTCTTCAAACCGGCGGCCGGAGTTCCCTCGAACACACCGGCAAACGGCAGGAGAATTTCATCCACCTGCGCCGCCACGACGTCATCCTTCGTAATTGCTGTGTCTGTGAGGAACAGCAGCGTCGGCACAATCTCCGGCTGCGCGCCCTGACGAACCATCAGCTTGCGCGCGTAGTTCATGTCGGCGACGACTTTGGTCGTGTCGAACGTCACGCCCCACGCCTTGAGCAGCTTCTCGAGATTCGAAGGTCCGCCCGGCATCGGCATCATCGGGTTTTGCTTCGAGACATCCGCGAGGCACATCGGATCGAGCGCCGCGATCAACTTGCCGCCGCGCATCACGAACTGGTCGATGGCGTAAAGCGCGGTGTCCTTGATGTCCTTCGGGTGAACGACCATTAACACCTTGATGTCGTCGTCGATCTTCTCCGTCTCCATCGGCACCTGGCGCACTTCGAAGTCGCGCTTGAGCTCCGAGATGAACGCCCACGGGTCCTGGTTCTGTCCGCCCATCTGCATGCGCATCTGCGGCGGCATCTGCATGCCCATGACCTGCAGCGGCGTCATCACGCCGACGACCGGCTTGTTCGTCGCCAGCACTTGCGAAATGGCGCGAGCCAGATCGTATTCCAGCAACCGTTCACGGTTCGGCGGGAGGAACGGCAGCGCGACCTTCTGCGGATCAAGACTGATGGCGATGCCGAGGTAGAACTTGTCGCCCGTTTCCACGAGCTGGCCTTCCACGCCATCGAGGTTCGCCAAATCTTCCGCTTCGGAATCCGGCTGTGGATCGAGCTTCTTGATTTCCAGGTTGCCACCAGAGTACTGGCGGAACTCGTTCAGCAAATCCTCAACCTGCTTGGCATAGGCCTTGAACTGCGACGGAATGCGTTCCTGGCTTTGCGAGTAGTAGAAGCGGACTTCCACCGGCGCATCGATCTTCTTGAGGATCGCCTTGGTGCCCGGCGAGAGCGTGTAAATGCTGCCTTCGGTAAGATCCACCCGGGTCTTCATCACGGTGGCGATGAGGTTCACGGCCACGACGATGATGAACATCACCGCCACGCCGACTGCGGAGTAGAGCAGCGTCTCTAATTTTTTCTCTTTCATGGTGGAGAAATGGTTTTGAAAACGTTGTTGGAATCAGCCGGCGCGGAGGTTGCGAATCATCACGCCATTCAGGAACAGCGTGAAGCCGATGAGCGAGGCGAAGTAGATCACGTCGCGCGAATCAATCACGCCCTTCTGGAACGCGATGAAATGCGTGAGCGAGCTCAGGCCCGTCACGATGCCGACCAGCGAGTTCGGCAACAGATCCGTCACCGGCTCAAAGCCCGCGAGCAGCAGGAAGAAGCAGACCACGACGGACACGATGAAGCTGATGACCTGATTGCGCGTCATCGACGACGTCATGCTCGTCACCGCCAGATAACCACCTGCGAGCAATGCGCTGCCGACGTAGCCGCTGAAGATTTCGCCGACGTCCGCGTCGCCAAGATAGCAGACCGTGATCACCACCGGGAACGTCAGTGCCAGCGCGATGATCAGGAACAACCACGACGCGATGAACTTGCCGACGATCGCCTGCCACGGCGTGATGGGCATCGTCAGGAGCAATTCCAGCGTGTGCAGACGCCGTTCTTCCGACCACAGCCGCATGCCGACGGCCGGCACGAGGAAGAGATACAGCCACGGATGCCAGCGGAAGAACGACATCGTCAGCGAGGCCTGACCCATTTCGAAGAAGCCGCCGAGGCTGAACGTGAAAAATCCGTTCAGCAACAGCCAGATGACAATGAACACGTAGGCGACCGGCGACGCGAAGTAACCGTTCAGCTCACGTTTGCAGATCGTTTTGATGTTTTGGAGTGTGTCGCTCATTTACTTGTTCTCCTTTCGGGCAGTCTCCGACCACGTGATATCGCGGAAGACCTCGTCCAACCGGCCCTCTTCGGTATGCAGTTCCTCAAATTTCCAATTCTCCTTCACGCACACATCCGCGATGCCGCGAGCCAGCGTACCATTCACACTGCCCTCGGCCGGATACGCCCGCGCCCACACGCTGCCGCCGTCCTCGCGCACGATGGTCGCCTTGCTGGCGCCCGCGACAGACGCGAGACGCGACTTCACCGTTTCGCCCGCCACGCCAATGACCCGCAGCGAAACCGCACCCGCCATGTCGGAACGTTGCTTGAGCTCCTGCGGCGTGCCGTTGGCCACGATGCGACCGCGGTCGATGATGATCGCCCGCGTGCAGACCGCTTCGACTTCCTCGAGAATGTGCGTTGAGAAAATGATCGCCTTCTTCTCACCCATGCGACGGATGAGCTGACGCGCCTCGTGCTTCTGGTTCGGGTCGAGACCGTCCGTCGGCTCGTCCAGAATCAGCACCTGCGGATCGTGCAGGATCGACTGCGCCAGGCATGTACGATGGCGGTAACCCTTCGAAAGCGTATCCACGCTCTGGTGCATCACCGGTTCGAGGAAGCACATCTCGACGGCGCGATGCACGGCCTTCTTGCGGTCATCACCATGCAGGCCGCGCAGCTCCGCGCAGAACGCGAGGAAGCCATACACGGTCATGTCCGCGTAGGACGGCGCGTTCTCCGGGAGATAGCCGATGAGCTTCTTGGCTGGGATGGGATTCTCCACCATGTCGAATCCACCGACACTCACCCGGCCCGCCGTGGGCGGAATGAAGCCGGTGATCATGCGCATGGTGGTGGATTTGCCAGCGCCGTTGGGCCCGAGGAAGCCGAGGATCTCGCCGCGCTCCACCGAAAAGGTGACGCCCGCGACGGCCCGCTTCGTGCCGAAATGTTTTTCTAAGTTTTCTACCTTAATCATGCGATGACCTGTGGTTTTGCTCGCGGAACAGCCGCTGGAGATAGCACCGCCGGGCAGGGATTGTAAAGAGGTCGAACCATTACATCTTTGTAAGGTTGAAGCCTCCCCGGGTGTCGAGGTGACGAGACTCAAATCTCCTCAACGAGGCAGGCCGCTGGCAAAAAGACCATTTTGAGTCTCGTGACCTCGACTCCTACCAAATCAAACTCCCGCACACCACGGACTGCCGCCGCCCAAACAGGACGCACGCCAGTGTGACCTTCAGCTACTTGTCTCGACGATCATCCTTGATGGAAATACGCAGCTCGGCTTTCCTCGCCACAGGAAAAATGAAGCCCTTGGAACAATCACCAGTTTACCCACCAATGCACAACCCTGTGTACACTCTGCGGCCTAATATCTATTAGGCGTCATGAGCACCCCTCCCGTTGAGATTCGTCCGTGGAGAGAGTGCCCGTTCACACGCAGCAGACAGTATCGCGTCCGCCAGAGTTTCGCTGCGTTGCGGGACTCTTTTACCGTCGGCGAGGTTATGACCTTCGACTCAGATGCGTGGTCTCGATACGACGGCATCACCGGTTATTTCTTTCGTCACTCGGGTCGAGAGACCCTTCGAGTTTGGGACATCGACGACGATGCAGACATCCAGATTTGGCGGGAGCTTTTTGAGGAGCTTCCTGATACCGTCGCACACAATGATGTCTCCTGAGAAACTAGCCTTGTAACTCATTAGATGGGAACGAGGCGGTAGTTCAGGCTCGTGGCCATGTTCTCCAGGCGTTGGAGCTTCTTGCGTTTCATTTTCGCTTCTTCCTTCGCAGCCACGGGTTGTGGGATTTTCTTTTGACACCAACCTTGGTTGAACTAGCCTCGCGCCACCAATACTTATGAGAATCGGCATCAATACTTTCCTGTTCACGTCTCCCTTCACCACGGAGAGCGTCAAACTGTTCCCCATGTTCAAGAAGTGGGGCTTCGAGACGGTCGAGATTCCGGTCGAATCTCCCGAGCACATCGACGCCGCGAAGGTGAAGGCCGCCGCGGACAAGCACGGGCTGGCCATCGGTTCCATCTGCGCGTGCATGGGTCCCGGACGCGATTTCCGCGGCACGGCCGCCGAGCAGAAGACGGCAATGGTTTACTGCAAGGCGATCATTGACCAGGCCGCGATCATGGGCTGCCCGCGCATCATCGGGCCGATCTATTCCGTGGTCGGCAAGGCGGACGCGGTGGAGCCCGCGGCGCAAAAGAAGGAATTCGCGCTGGTGGTGAAGAACCTGAAGGTGCTGGCCGCTTACGCCGCGAAGAAGGGAGTCGACCTGTGCATCGAACCGCTCAACCGTTTCGAGACGGATTTCCTGAACACGTGCGACAAGGGTCTGGCGCTGATCAAGGCGGTGGGCGCGAAGAATGTGAAGCTGCACCTCGATACGTTCCACATGAACATCGAGGAGAAGAACCAGGCGGACGCGATTCGCAAGGCGGGCAAGTTGCTCGGGCATTTCCACGCGTGCGGCAGTGACCGCGGCACGCCGGGCAACGATCACATCGAGTGGAAGCCGATCATCAAGGCGTTGAAGGATATTGGCTACAAGGGCGACCTCGTGATCGAGAGCTTCACCACCGACGTGAAGGTGATCGCGCGCGCGGCCGCCATCTGGCGTCGCATCGAGCCGACGACAAACGAGATCGCCGTCAAAGGCATCCAGTTTTTGAAGAAGGTGCTGTAAGCCGGCATCCGAACGTTTCTGAGTTGAAGCCCGGTCGCAAAACGACCGGGCTTCGCTGTTTTCACGGCTGGCGGCGGCCCTGAAATCGCGCCGGTTTTCGGGCAGATTTTCGCTTGCCAGCCTCCAAAACCTCCCGTAAACATTTGCTCCAGCTATCTATCTGCATGTTCTGGTATCGATCGATGAAGCTGCATGAATAAGCCTCAACCGCTGGGGGTCATTTGAGTCGCCCCTTCTCTCCTCGTTCCTCCTATTCCCCGGGTTCCGCTGTTAGAGTAAATGGCAAGATTCGTGCGCGGGAAGTGCGCGTGATCGGGACAGACGGCCAGCAGCTCGGAGTGATTCCCCTGGCGGACGCCATCAATCTGGCGCGCGCCAAAGGCGTGGACCTCGTCGAGATTGCAGCGACAGCGAATCCGCCGGTCTGCCGCCTCGTGGATTTCGGCAAATACCGCTACGAGCAGGCGAAGAAGGAAAAGGAAGCGCGGAAGCATCAGCACGCGAACAAGGTGAAGGAGATTCAGCTGAGCCCGGGCATCGACCCCCACGATTTCGGCGTGAAGCTCAGTCATGCGATTGATTTCATGTGCGAGGAGATGAAGGTGAAGGTCACGCTTCGCTTCCGCGGCCGCGAGATGGCGCACAAGGAATTTGGGTTCCAGCAGATCGAGAAGTTCACCAAGGAAGTCGCTCCCTACGGGCATCCGGATTCACCGGCAAAGCTGGTCGGCAAAGGCATCACCGTGATGTTCAGCCCGCTGCCCCGCAACAAGCGCGCGAAGAATCCAAGGCAGGCGGAAATCGACGCGGAACGCGCGGCCGGCGGCGGCCCGGCGGCAGAAGAGACGCACGACGAAGGCGAGCATGAGCAACACGCGAGCGAGTCGATGCCCGTGCAGGTGAAGACCGGCGGCAAGGGCCCGCAGAAGCCGGCTTCGTCCGACTCCTTTAACAACCCGTTCTCGAACCTGGACATCAATGCGCCCCGGAATCCTCCCGCTGATCAGCAGCCGGAATCCTGAGCGCAACGTTCGAACCCAGCAGAGGTATTCACCCGCAAGTCGGCACAGGCCAGAATTATCAGGCCCGGTGACCCCATGCCTTGACGAGCTCCGGAAATCTACAACCGGTGCAGACCGCGTTCGAGTGTCCGCAGAAGTCCCGCACCACCTGCAGCAACCCTTGCTGCATCGCCGCGGTCTTCAATCCCCGAGGCATTGCACCACCCAGCAGGCGCTGCCGGGCGAGCTTTAAAACCGAGTTATCCTCCGCAGCGGGCCACGCGAAGTAACGTCGTTCCATCTCGCGACGGAGCGATTCGTTTCTCCCCTCCACGGCGCGCACCCACAGCCACGGCAGCACGGCGTTCACCGCCAGATCCGTCACCCGCGTCGCGCCCAGCATGGGCTGAGATGCCGCGAGCGATCGCGAACGGAGCGTCCAATGTCGGTTCCAGAAGGCGTCCTCCGCGACATTCATCGCGTGATGCAGCGATGCCAGTTCCGCGTCTGGCTTCGGGACTGCCTTGCACCAATCCTCCAGCCGGCCACAGAGCCCACCGTCAGCAAGCCAATGCGCCACCAATGCTAGGCGGCGCTGCGGATGATTCGCCGGGCGGATTCCCGCCAAATCCCAAGCCACGCGCGGCAAAGCAGACTCGGCGAACATTTCGCGGTCACGCCACCAATTGTCCCACAAGCGGCGCAAATAATCGTCCGTGGTGCGCTGTTGTCGCGTCAGTTCATCGGGCAACAAACCGCCCACGCCGAGCAACCTCGCCTGCAATGAAAGTACCGACGGAGATTGCGGTCCTGCGCAAAGGGCGTCGCGCAATTCGCCCACGCGCAGCATCGGCCAGGTGTTGCGCTTGTAGCCGAGCCCGCGAAACAACCCCTCCCACAACGCCTGTTCCCATCCCGCCTGACGCGCCCGCGCCTGGAATTGGGATGCCTTCGCGTGGAGCCGGATGATCGCCGCCTGTTGCAGGAGCTCACCCAACTGGGACGCGGAAAGTTCCTGCAATGGCGCGCAGCAGTTACCCGTCAAGTTCGCCGGAAATGCCCGCGCCGAATCGGAGCCGTGCCACCAGCGGAGTTCCTCGATCGAGGAATCGAGAACCTTCTCCATCTCCACGGTCGGAGGCAACTGCGCGCCACCCTTTCGCCAGATGACGTGCAGCACCACGTTTCGGAACGCGGGATTCGTATCGTGGCCGTGCGCCTTCCAGTCCGCCGATCGCAGATCGATCTCCACATCGCCCTGAACGGGCGCCGCGTGACCAATCTGGATAACCGCTCCGCGAAAGTCCGGGCCGGGCTCGTGACTCCAGAAGCCCGGATGCAACACACGAACGCGCTCGCCATCGAGAGTGACGAGGCGATCCCGCAGGAGACGCTGATGAAACCAAACCGCCTGAAGCAAATCTTCAGAGGGTGTGTCGGAACGTTCGAGGAGGGAAAGCTGCCACGGCGCCTGCTGACGCCATTCTGCGTATGAATTGAAGAATTGCGGGAACACCTACCGGCTCATTTCAGCCGGAGGCAAAGGGAAGTCAAGAACGCGGATACGAACCAGCTTTTGGAATGAGAGCATTGCCGGCTGAGATACCCCCCAGCGAACCGCCGCAGTTCGCTCTAGTTCTTGAGCGGAACCTTCAACAGTTCCTCGGCCGTCCAGGGACCACCCTTGTCGGCGGTTTGATCGCGGATCTGTTTCACCAGAGCCGCATCCACCACAGCCCCCTTGTTGCCCCACGTGTTGCGAACGTAGGTCAGCACCGCAGCAATATCTTCGTCCTTGAGAGCGTCGCGCCACGGCAACATTTGCGCCTGGCCATATTCCTTGCCCTTCACGGTCATGGGACCGCCCACGCCGTTCAGAACGATTCGGATGATGCGAGACGGATCCTTTTCCAAGACCCACTCGGAACCGGCCAACGGCGGGAAGCCCGAGGACGCGTTGCCGTTGCCGTCACCCATGTGACAGCCGGAGCAGAATTGATTGTAAATCTTCGCACCCTGAGCCGCGAGGCGGGCCGATTCATCCTGCGGTTTGAGACCTTCGAGCTCTTTGAAATTTCGATACGGACCCTGCACACGGGCATCCAGCTGGCCACCGTATTCCACGACGTACATGTTGCCCCAGTAAATCAGCCCGACCAGCAACGCGATCAGCAGCACTGGCATTGCGGTGCGGGAAACCACCGGTTCCCCGCCGTTCTCTTTCACGATCAAGGATGTCTTCCCGGACCCGGATGACCGGCCCTGCTGCGGAGCGTTCTGTTTGTTCTGCTTCTTCATCGGGCAGGGGCTGCGGCAGCAGCAACAGGTTTTGCCGGCGGAGCGGGAACCGGGGCTTCAATCAATGGCGCACTCGCGTTCAGGCTGTTGAGGTATGCGACCAACGCTTCGGCTTCCGGTGTCGGCGTGATTTCGTAGCCAGGCTCCAAAGTTGCGGGCAACGCATTCGCGGCGGGCTTCGCGCCTTCAGCCAGCTTGCGCTTGTTAAACAAATACCGATACGGCGGCATCATCGACTTGGGCATGGTCGACTGCGGGCTGTAGAGATGCTGAAGCGCGAGGGCCGCGGGAACAGCGCGCAAACCATAGTTCGCGAGATCCGGACCGACACGCAGATTGCCGAGCTGCACCGGGTAATCGTAGAGGAAATCCTGGCTGACCGTCACACGCTTGCCCCAGCCGCGCTGGATGTCCGGCCCGAGCGTGGCCAAAACCACCTGCGCCTTAGCCTCACCGTTGGTCAATTGAAGCGCCATGCCGCTGGCTTCAATCATGGTCAGGCCGCCGAGCAGTTTCACCGGAGCCTGAGTGATTAACTTGTCGGGATTCGCAATCTTCAACTTCTCCATCGCAGCAGCCAACTGAGGCCACGCGCTTCCCGATTCAGCGAGCCACAGTTCAAACGTCACACCAGTCTGCCGCACCTGTTGGCTGTGGCACTCCACGCAACCTTGCGCGCGGTAAACTTCAGCTCCCTTTTGCGCGAGACCTGGGCGCGGGGAGGGATAGCGTTCGCCAGTGGCTTCCAGCACCACAGGCTGGGCGGAACCGAGTTGAAGTTGCGGAGCGAGCAGAAGCGTCCAGAAGGAGCCGCCCACGCTCAGGATGATTCCGAAGAAGAGGAGCAGACCGTTGTTCATGAGCGCACCCCCGATTTCGAAGAACTGCCGCAGCACTCAGCACAGAAGGCGTTTACCATCGGTTGAATCAACCCACGAAGCAGTCCCACGTAGTTCGACAAGAACGCCAGCTGACCAATCAGAAGGAGAAGAACTCCCAGGGTCGAAAGCCCGACAAAGGGAACGGTGCCGCGCACGACGTCCATGAACGGAATCTCAGCGTTCGCCAGCTTCAATCCTTGCAGCACGCCACCAGCGCCCAGCCCGAAAAACATGAGTACCACGCCGGCAACAGTGCAGCCGAAGTGAACGCGAATCGATGATTCGCTCGGCCACGTAACCTGAGCAAGGCGCGGAATGATGTAGTAGAGGCTGCCGAACAGAACCATTCCGATGAAGCCGTGCAGCACGAGGTTGTTTCGGGCGACGACGGCGTAGGTGAAATTGGTAATCGAAGAGACAGAGGAGAAGGACATCAGGGCAGCAGTCACTCCGTACACCACGTAGGCGAAGCCACCGAACAGAATGAACTTGAGAACGCTGTTCTTCTTCCAGGCATCCGGGTTACCGGCGTCTCTAGCAGCCGCGTAAGTCAGGTGCCAGCTGCACACGTTGCTGGCCACAGCGGCGAGAAGGCAGACGTTGGAGACGGTGCTGAGCGCAGGCACCCATTTCGGAATCGGCCCACCAATCAAGCTCGTCAAGCCAGTGAAGCTTCCACAGAACAGCAGCGTCCAAAAACCGAACGACGCGAGTTCGCGGCTGTTCAGGGGTTGCTCGTTCAGCCGGGGAAGGAAATAGAAAATCGCCGCGAGCCCAATCGGCGTCAGCCAAAGCGTCACGAAGTTGCCGCTATACCAGCCGTTGACTACCGACTGCATGGTGCCGCGAGCGGGGTCCAGTAGAAGAAGGTAGTTGGCCGCGGAGTAGATCCAGGGAAACCAGAATGCGGCAGCGAGAATATACCACTGGGACGGAAAAGTCTCCGTCTCCCGACGCGAGGCAAACATCCCGACGAGCGCGATTCCGAAGACGGCGTACGCGACAAACATCGCACCAGCGATACCACGCGGCATCTCTAGCCATTCAAATCCCGTCGTCGCGCCCGCAAGGATTGCAATCACTCCCGCGGTCAGCGCGAGGTTCCAGAGTTTCCAAGCCACCACAACCGGCCACTGAAAGAGTAGCGTAACGCGGCCCAACCGGCACATCAGCCAGAGCGCGACGCCGATGCCCACCTGCGACGCGAAGCCGTAAAGGAAGGCGTTCATCGACGCCGGGCGAATGCGTCCCAACGTCAGCCACGAGGCATCCGCCAGAAAGTCGCCCTTGTGAAGTTTGATTGCGGCGATGAGCGCGAGCACCGTGCCCAGAACTAACCAAAGCACACCACTGGTGAAGAGAAGGAGCAATGGCCAGCGGCAGGACGCATCGATCTCAGCGGCCGAAGCGCGGTCGTCAGCCACGCTGAGGCTGCCGGCGACTTCAGTTTCCTGAAGCGAAGTGGGGGAGGACGCGCTCATCAGCGATTATTCGAATTGACTCGGCTTTTCCGGGGCCTTGGGCGCGGGCGCACTCGCCTTGTCGGCGCGCGCGGCCAGTTCCTTCTGCGCGGCGGGAGGATTCTTGTATGCCTCGACCGTCAGTTCCATCGCGCGATCAATCTTGAGGCGGACGATGCCCTTGCCGGCGTCCGTGACTTCGTATGTGTTCAGACCACGCTGGTTCTCGGCGCGGATTTCGGCGAGAGCCTTCTTGCGCTCATCGATGCGCGCCTGATTAAGCGGCGCGGGTTTCGTGTAGTGCTTCATCGCGGCGACAAGTACCACCACCACGAGCAGCGCGCCCAGCACGCCGACGAACGAGACTGTCTTCTGGCAACATTTGGTTTCGCTCATAGGGCTCGTTTACTTGTGGTCTTCGTACTGATGCACGCCCAGCGCTTCGCCGAGTCGCGGGTCGTTCACCGGATACGGGTTGTGCGCGTTGAAATACTTGATGAACACGATCGTGAGAACGCCCCCGATGAACGCCATGCAGGTGATGTCCAGCCAGTGAACAACAAAGCCGGTCGGGTGAATCAGCGGCATGATGTTGAACGACATGTCGCAGAAGTGCATCGCCCACGCCCAGACGGCCAGCGGGATCATCAACGGCAGTTTCTGTTTCACGTCCTGGTTCAACAGCGCGACGAACGGAATCAGGAAGTGACCGAAGATGGTGACCATGCCGACCTGCCACCAGGAACCCGCTTCGCGTTTCACGTAGTAGAAGGTTTCTTCCGGGATGTTCGCGTTGTAGATCAGGAAGTATTGGGAGAAATGGATGTAGGCGTAGAAGACGGTGAACGCAAACCAGAGCACACCATTATCCTGGCGCTGGCGCTTGGTGATGACTTGCGCGAGCGGGCCGGTCTTTTGCAGCACGGTGGTGATGACGTAGAGCGTCGCGAGCGTGGTCCAGACGGAGCCCGCGAAGTAATACACGCCATACATCGTGGAGAACCACTGATGTTCGAGCGCTTTCATCCACATGATGACGCCCATCGTGAGGCTGAAGGCGAAGATGTAGACGCCGTAAGCCGCGTGGACGCGCATCTTGCGGGTGCAGAGCACGCGCAACGCGTTGTCGTTCCCAGCGTGATCCTGCTTGATGGACCACTTGCGGAGATTGAACGAGAGCCAGGTCCAAACTGCGAACACCGCAATCGCGGAGCCGTAAAAGCCAGCTTTGGTGAAGAGCGGATGCTTGGCACCCAACGCATGATCCACATGGGGATCCAATTTCATCCAAGAGTAAAGCTCGGTCGGACCCCAAATGGCGATCGGGATGAACAGGACAGCCATCACCGGAAGGAGGAACGCCAGATGTTCATTGATGCGGCGCAGCGGCACGGACCAAGCGGCATCGAACAGGTGATGCACAATCGTGAGGAACAGTCCACCCAGGCACAGGCTCAGGAAGAACATGTAGGCCAGCAGATACGAATGCGCGAACTGCTTGGTCAACGACGGCGTGAAGATGCCCGCGGCGGCGCCAATGGCGCCAACGACGACGAGGAGAACGGGCAACTTCTTCCAGATCGGCGGGATGACCATCGGGCCGGTAGAATTGGAAACAGCAATGGCTGGAGAACTCATAGGCTATTACTTGACCGCGCCCGGGGGCAGCGGCTTGATGACTTCAGCGCGTTTGTCTGCGGGCACTTCGTCCATGGTGCCGAGGTGGCTGCGCTGCAGCGCCCGGACGTAGGCGACGATGGCCCATCGATCTTCAATGCTCAGGCTGGAAGCGTAACCCTGCATCAAGCCCTTGCCGTAACTGATGGTCGCGAAGAGCTGACCATCCGCCTGCTGCGGAAGTTTGCGGCCCGCCGCGTCATGCAGGTCCGCGATGACGGCCATGCCGAACTTCGTGGTGATGCCCTTGCCGTCGCCCTGCGCGCCGTGGCACGGAGCGCAGCTGATGTCGTAACGCTCACGACCGCGCGCCATCAACTGCACGGTGACCGGAACCGGAATCGTTGCGACGTAGTTGGTGGTGCCAGGAATCTTGCCGGTGTTCTCAGGGATGTCCTGGTAATGGGAACCACGCGCGATGGTGCCGTCGATGGGCTGCTGCGAACTAAGGCCGTCCTTGAAGAAGCTGTTCGCGGCCTGCGGACGCAGCTTGGGCTGGCGGTCCATATCCGAGAACAGTTCGATAGGCGGCTTGCGGCTGATGTCGCCACGTTTGCCAGCCACGACCATGACGGCCAGCACGATGACGCCGAGGGTTAGAAGGAAGTAACGCATTAGTCCCTCACTTCCTCGATGTGCTTGCTGCCAGTGTCCTGGAGCAGTTTGCGGGTTTCGGTGTCACTGAATTTGGGATCCGTCGCTTCAATCGCGAGGAAGAATTTGTCGTGCGACGCGCGTTTGAAACGCTCGCTGCTGAAGATGGGGTTGTACCAACGTGGCAGTCGGTTGAGGAACAACATGCCACCGAGTGATCCGAATGCCGCGAGAAGAATCGTGCATTCGTAGGCGACCGGGAAACTGTAAATCGGGCTGAAGAGCGGCTTGCCACCGACCACGATGGCGTAGTCGTAGGCGTTCATCCACCAGATCATCAGGTAACCGAGCGTGACGCCCGTCGCGCCGCCGCAGAAGGTGAACCAGCCGACCTTGGACTTCTTCAGGCCCATCGCGTCGTCCATTCCGTGAATCGGGAACGGCGTGTAGACATCCCAGCGCTTGTAGCCGGAGTCGCGCACCTTTTCGGCGGCGTGCATAATGTCGGCCGCAGTATCGAACTCGGCCAGCAATCCGTATTTAACCGTGGAGTTTGACATTAGTGATGTCCTCCTTTCGCGCCGCCCAGCGGGTGATGCGGGTCAGCCTGCGGGGTGACGCCCTTCACTTCGCCAATCGCAATCGTCGGCAGGAAGCGCATGAAGAGCAGGAACAGCGTCATGAACAGACCGAACGTGCCGACGAACTGCCAGATGTCGACCCAGGTCGGTGAGTAGTAAGCCCAGTTCGAGGGCATGTAATCGCGGTGTAGCGAGGTCACGATGATGACGAAGCGCTCGAACCACATGCCGATGTTCACGAAGATGGAGATGACGAACACGACCCACATGTTCGTGCGGACTTTCTTGAACCAGAACAGCTGCGGGCAGATGACGTTGCAACTGATCATCGACCAGTAGGCCCACCAGTACGGTGCCGGCTCAACTCCCCAGAGCGGGCCGAGAATGAACGGGTCCGCTGCGCGGTTCTGCATGAATACAAACTTCTCGTAAGGATTGCCGCTATACCACGCGATGAAGAACTCCATGCCGTAGGCGTAGCCGACGATGGAACCGGTCGCGAGGATGACCTTGCCCATCAGCTCGATGTGCCGGACGGTCACGATCTCTTCCAGTTTGCAAACCTTACGCATCGGCAGGAGCAACGTGAGCACCATGCCGAAGCCGGAGAAGACGGCGCCCGCGACGAAGTAGGGCGGGAAGATCGTCGTGTGCCAGCCCGGAAGCTGCGACACGGCGAAGTCGAACGAGACGATGGAGTGCACGGAGAGCACCAGCGGCGTGCTCAAACCAGCGAGCAGCAGATACGCTTTCTCGTAGTTACTCCAGTGACGGTTCGAACCCGTCCAGCCGAGCGAGAAGATGCCGTAGGCAATCTGACGAATCTTTGTCTTCGCACGGTCGCGCATGACGGCGAGGTCCGGAATCAGACCCATGTACCAGAACAGCAGCGAGACAGTGAAGTAGGTCGAGACGGCGAACACGTCCCACAGCAGCGGCGAACGGAACTGTGGCCAGATCGAGTTCGCGTTCGGCAGCGGCAGCAGCCACCAACCGAGCCAGATGCGACCGATGTGAATCAGCGGGAAAATGCCGGCGCACATGACCGCGAAGATGGTCATCGCTTCGGCGGCGCGGTTAATCGACGTGCGCCACTTCTGTCGGAGCAGGAAGAGAATCGCCGAAATGAGCGTTCCGGCGTGGCCGATGCCGATCCAGAAGACGAAGTTCGTGATGTCCCACGCCCAGGCGACCGGCACTTGCAGACCCCACACACCGACGCCGGTGGTCATGAGGTGGATGATCATCGCGAAGCAGACGACCGTGAGGACAACGCTCGGGATGAACAGTACCCACCACCACGTCGGCGTCTTGCCTTCCGCGATGCCTGCGATTTGGTCCGAGATCCAGCCCAGAGGGCGCTTGTTCAGCACCAGCGGCTCGCGCTCGAGTTCCTTCGGAACGGAAGGAATCACCGGCAAGTCTTTTGAAATCGCGTCAGCCATTAGTGGGCTCCTTTCTTCTCCGCATGAGCGGCACCGCCGTGATCAGCCGCAGCGTGCGTCTCAAATGGACTGGCGTGCGAACTCTTCTCGTACTCCTTCGTGGTCTTGGGAGTCTCAATTTCTGTGTAATCCGGCATCTTGGGATTCGGATTGCGAATGCGCGCCATGTAGGTGAGGCGCGGACGGGTGTCGAGGAATCCGAGCACGTCGTAATCGCGCTGGTTCTTCTTGAGCTGCGCCACGCGGCTTTCCGGGTCGAGCAAGTTGCCGAACACGATGGCTTCCGCCGGGCACGCCTGCTGGCATGCGACCTTCGGCACGGAACCATCCTTCTCGACAAGTTTCACGTCGCCACTGGCGCCCGCCTTGACCTTCTTCGCGATCTTCGCCTGTTCGATGCGTTGCACGCAGAACGTGCATTTCTCCATGACGCCGCGCATACGCACGGACACGTCCGGGTTCTTGACGAGCTTGAGCAAATCCCATTCGTCGTCGGGACGGGTGCCGCGATCCGGATTCTTCCACCAACGCAGCGCGTTGTTCTCGCCATCGGTCGAGGAAACGAGCGGGCTCGGATACCACGGGCCTTTGAGCTGATCGAGGGAGCGCTTGTTGTAATCGAAGAAATTGAACCGGCGCGCCTTATACGGGCAGTTGTTCGAGCAGTAACGGGTGCCGACGCAACGGTTGTAGGCCATCACGTTGAGACCCTCTTCGTCATGCACGGTTGCATTGACGGGGCAGACCGATTCGCACGGCGCGTTTTCGCAGTGCTGGCAGAGCATCGGCTGGATGACCGCCTGCGGATCGTCGATCAAATTCGCCGCCATCTTCATGGCCGCGCCGCTGTAGTAACGATCGATGCGGAGCCAGTGCATCTCGCGGTTGCGGATGACCTGATCCTTGCCGACGATCGGGACGTTGTTTTCGCTCTGGCAGGCGAGCACGCACGCGCCGCAACCCACGCAGCCGCTGAGATCGATGCTCATCCCCCACTGATGGAGGTCGCTGGCGAGGACGCCCTTGACCACCACACCGGCCTGACCGCCACGCTTCTGCGCGCCCGTGTAAGGATGCTCGTAAACCGACTTCGGCCGTTCCACCGGCGGCAATCCCACCTGTTCCTTCGCGATGTGCGCGGAGTGCCCGGGGGATTCGAGGTCGAAATTCTTCGCGAAATCAGGATGCTTCTCGAACTGCTCCTTGTTCGCTTCGCGCACGATCGGACGGCCTTCCATCGAGCCGTGTTCCTGCGTGCAGGCGACGACATGAGTCTCGCCAGTCTTCTTGAGCTTCGCGCCGACCGCGAAGTTCGGATTCGCCGAGGTGCGCAACGCGTAGGCGTTGTAAAGACCAACACCGTGAGCGATGCGACCCGCGCCGCCACCCTTGACGCGTTGACGTCCGTAACCGAGCGCGAGACCGAGCGAGTTGTCCGCGAAACCAGGCTGGACCCAGATCGGGCCGTTGACCTTGCTGCCGCCGAGTTCGATCTCGACAACATCGCCGTTCTTCACGCCCTGCTCTTCTGCCGTCTTGCGGCTGATGAGCACAACGCCGTCCCAAACGATCTTCGTGATCGGGTCAGGAAATTCCTGAAGCCATCCGCTGTTGCTACCGCGACCATCGTCCACCTTCAGATCGCGATGGAAAACCACTTCCAGACCGTCCTTGGTCGGAACCGCCGGATTGATGGTCGCAAACGCGCGGGTCACGACGTCACCACCAAGCGGCGCATCGTTGCCCGAAGGCGCGCGGCCAGCGAGGTAACCGTCGTGAAGGAACTTCTTCCACGCTTCTTCAACGTTGCCCGCGCCAGCAAAGGCACCGAACGTTTCGCGAACAATGTCGTAGCCCTTGCGCGGCTGGAGATCGCCGAGAATGGAAATGACTTCGAGTTCCGTCAGACCGTCGAACAGCGGTGCGATGAGCGGCTGGACGGGCACCAATGTGCCGTCACTCGTGCGGGCGTCACCCCACGATTCGAGGTAATGATTCTGCGGAATGCCGAGCGTGATCGAAGTCGCTGCGGCGAACGTTTCGTCCTCGTACTGACCGAGGCGAACGACGTTTTTGGCCTTCGCTTGGGCATCGGCCCACTTGAGGTCCGCCGGAGCAGTGAGCGCCGGATTGCCGCCCAGAATCACCAGCGTGTCGATCTGGCCGGACGCCAAATCACGCGCGATGGCGGCGAGATCGGAGTTGACCGCCGTGTGAGGAATCTCGGAGAAGAAAACTGTCTTGCCGTTGTTGCCGAGCGCAGCGTTGAGCAGGTTCGCGATGACGTGAACCGCCGCCGGTTGGCGATGTCCGGCCATGATGACCGATGCGCCGGCGTTCGCGCGCAGGTCGTTCGCGCATTCGTCGATCCACTTCGCATCGACGCCCGCCGGAAGCGGGAGACGCGACGCGAGCTGGGTAATCTGAGTGTTCGTCGGAGCGAGCTTCGCCGCGATGGCCGCAGCGACCGCCACCACGGAACTCGTCGGCACGCGCAGGCGATGATCCGCCGCCATGCCGGTGAGCGTGAACAAGCCTTCCACCGTGTAGAGGCGGTTCATCTTGTCCGTCGGCTTTTCCTGGCGGCGACCCTTCGAGAAGCCCCGAATCAAACGGTAATTGTCCGCTTCCGTGCCGGCGAAATCGCAGTCGAGTGACAGGATGACATTCGCCTGATCGAGCTTGAGGTAAGGCGCCGTGCCGGTGATGCGACGGTTGGCATTGAGATCAACGCCTTCGTAAATCGCGAACTTCGCCTGCGGCAGCTTGAACTGCAGCGCCGTCAGCAAACGCTGGCGGGAAGGCGAGCTGCTTTCTTCGAGCACGAACGCCGTGCGCACGCCGCGGCCGGTGACAAAGTTACGCCCCAGTGCAGCCAGTGCATCGACAGCTTGATCCTTCGGAATCGTGTTCCCCGCGCGCCGGTAATGCTGCGCGCGATCCGGATCGTAGAGACCGAGGATCGACGCCTGCGCAAACGTGTCCGTCGCGCCGTTGCTGTCGGGATGCTCGGGATTACCTTCGACCTTAGTCGGGCGGTTCTCATGGCTCTTGACGAGCAACGGAATCGCGCCGCCACGCGTCGGCATGGCCGTCGCGAAGAACTGCGGAACACCGTGGATGTATCCTTCCGGCGTCTTGCCGAACGGGAGAATCTTTTCCTCGGGGCGTCGGCAGCCGCTGCCGAGCACGCCCATGCCGCCCAGCACGAACGAGGCGGACATGATCTTGACGAAATTACGGCGGGAAACCGGGTCCGTGAACTCGCTGGCACCATCAGGGAACTCGCGCTCCAGCCATTGGCGGAACTCTGGCGTATCCGCCAGTTGATCCATGCTGCGCCAGTATTTTTGCCCGCTTTCCGGCTCGGGACAGGGAGGAGGAATGGTTTTCATCGATGGCAGGCGGAGCAATTCTGCGAAGCGTTCACTTTCCAGTCTTTCACGGCAGCGTCACCGAACTTCTTCTGCTTTTCCAAGGCGGCGTGCGGGTCAGAGTCAAACACCCAGTCAAGTTGGGTCACCTTGTCCGTCGGGCGGATGTTTTGTTCAGGATTGCGATGGCAATCGAGGCAGAACGTCATGCTCAACGGCTTGGCATGTTTCACCTCGTCCATCTTGTGAATCTCGCCGTGGCAACTAATGCATGACACGCCGCGCGCGATGTGGACGGAGTGATTGAAATAAACGTAATCCGGCACCTTGTGGACCTGCACCCACGGAATCGGCTTGCCGCTGGCGGCGCTTTCGCGAACCAGCGCGAGGCGGGAATCATCCTTCAGCACCTGATTGTGGCAGTTCATGCAGGTGGTGGCCGCCGGGACATTGGAATACCAGGACTTCTCTACATCCGTGTGGCAGTAACGGCAATCAAGGCCAAGCTGATCCACATGCACGGAGTGCGGGAAACTCACCGGCTGGACGGGCTGGTAGCCGACGCGCGTGTATTTGGGCGTGAAATAATACCACAGCCCGCCGACGACACTCGTGGCCGTAAGGAAACCGCCCACGATCAAAATCGCAGGCAGCCGGCTGGTCCACTTTGGAAAAATGGCTGACATCTCAGTGCGTTTCTTTCAGGCGCAACTGCGCGGTTGTTTGGATACTTCAGAACGACTGCCGAACTCCGGCAAGAGCCGGCTTTCTTCACCAACGACGGAACCTCGTCAACTTCATTTTCCCGGAGGCCCCACAAAACCATCGACCTCTTCCCACCCAAAAATGGCGCGAAGAAATGACGGCATGACAAACCCAGCAGTCGTCGTGCGGCGTGTTTACAAGATATGAAGAATCCTTGGCAAGAAACTTTGTGAAATGTTTCACAAATTCGGATGTGTTAATAGCCCCGATAAGCCCCGCCCATCCTCCGCAATTACCCCGACTCAGTTAAAACATCCACCAATCGCGGCAAAGAGCCCGTATCCCCGGCCTGAAATCAAATAACCGCTCGAAACCATCAGTCCTTTTCATGATCGAACTTCGCTTTTGCGTCGTCCGCATCGGGCACTCGCCCCTACCCTCCCGCCGATGAACTATTTCATAGGCAATGGTGCAGCACTGATGCGCACCCGTCCGTCGAACCCATCCGCAGTCACTTCACGATAATGAGCGCCATACACCTCATCGGCGGCGAAAAGGGCGGCGTCGGCAAATCCGTCGTGGCCCGCGTCGTGGCCCAATACCTCATCGATCACGAGATGCCGTTCCTCGGCTTCGATACCGATCGCTCCCACGGTTCCCTTCTCCGTTTCTATACGGATTACGCCTCCCCCGTGGTCATCGACTCCTATGAGAGCCTCGATACCATCATGGAAACCGCGACCGAGAATCCCGACAAACGCATCCTCGTCGACCTCGCCGCGCAAACCCACGACCCGCTCGTGAAATGGATGGATGAATCCGGCGTGCTCGAAATGGTCGGTGAACTTGGCTTGACCTTGAACTACTGGCACGTGATGGATTCCGGCAAGGACTCCACCGACCTCCTCAAGAAGCTGCTCGATCGCTTCGGCTCACGGCTGAACTACATCCTCGTCCTCAACCAGCTCCGCGGCGAAAATTTCGACATTCTCGACAAGTCAGGCGCGCGCCAGCAAGCCCTCGAACTCAACGCGCGCATCATCACCCTCAAGCGCCTGCACGAACCCGTCATCACCAAGATCGACGCCGGCAGCACCAGCTTTTGGGCCGCGAAAAACCGTAGCGAAACGGACAAGAAAGGCCTCGGCCTGCTCGAACGCCAGCGCGTCAAAGTCTGGCTCCGCCACGCCTACGAACAAATCGACACCGTCGGCATTTGACCATTTAGACTGATTCTCGAAAGTAATCTCCAGATAGTCGAAAGGCTGCTCCGCGCCCAGGATCGCGCCTCTGAGGCGAAGAGCCACATCGTCTCTCGATTCGGAAATGACTTTCGAAAGCCAGTCTGATTTTCGCGTTCTTTTGCGTGTTTCGCGGATTACCACTCGGCTTCCAACCGCCTCGCCCCCCTACTCCTCGCCGCGGGAACGCCGGAACTTCTTCTTCTCCGCGCGACGCGATTTATCCGCCAGCATCCGGTTCTTCGCTCCCTGGCTGCGCTTGCGCTTCTGCCGGCGCAGCTTCTCGATCTGCGCCCGTTCCGCCACCGCCTTCTCGCGACGCTGCGCCTCGATCTTGTCCAGCAACATCCGCCGCGCCGCGATGCGATTGAGCCCCTGCTGACGCGACTCCTGGCACTTCACCTGCACCCCGCTCGGCCGGTGACGCAACATCACGCACGTGGACACCTTGTTCACGTTCTGCCCGCCGTGCCCACCCGACCGCACAAACGACTCCTCCAGATCCGCCTCCTTCACCCCCAGCGCCGCCATGCGCTGCGTCAACGGATCATTCTGTTCCAATGGATTTGAACCTTCGTTCATCCTGAAATTCTACCGAATCCGCCCCATCCCTGCGACGAAAAAGCCTGCATTCTCTGGTAGAAAAGGCGTTCTGGCCGTCCAAAATCACTTTCTCGCATTACCCACATAGGGTCCGATAGATTTCAAAGCGGACTCTCCTCCGATGTTAAAATTGGATACTACTGGACGCGGACCGCGCTCAGCCTCCACCGTTTGAAACGCGACCCCAATCCGCCTAAGCCGGAGCCCATCAAAGAGAGAAACCTTCAAATTTTCCCTATTTCAAGCGGTTTGTGATTTAGAATAATTCTAAATCTTGACGGAGGCCGGCCGGTCACTAGCCTTGGCGCGTATGAAGAAGCTGGCAATCGAAGAGGCGGGCGATCCCGGGCTGCAGGTGCGGCTCGAACGCAGTGGCCTGCGCGTGACGCCCCAGCGTGAACACGTTTACAACGTGCTCCTCAGCAAGACGGACCATCCCACGGCCGAGGAAGTCTTCATCCGCGCCAAGAAGGGCATGCCGGAAATCTCGATGGCGACGGTTTACAACTGCCTAGATGCGCTGGTGAGCTGCGGGTTGGTGCGGCAGGTGAATCAAGACCGGGAAGCCACCCGGTTCTGCTCGAACATGCAGCCGCATCACCACTTTTACTGCGATGAATGCGGCGGTGCACACGACATCGAGCGTTTCGACACGGCTGCAGAACCGCCCGTCCCGATGCCGCGCGGGTTCAAGCCGATGCGCTACGAAGTGACGATTCGCGGGCTCTGCCCCGAGTGCGCCGCCAAGGCGAAGCGATGACATGAGTCAACGCCGCCGGTTGTCACCAGCGGCAGCATTCACCCATTTCGACCAATTTGAATTTTAGAACGCGATGAGCACAGCAACCGATACGATTCAGGAATTCGTCAGCAGCGAATACAAATACGGTTTCACGTCGAACATCGACACGGAGACCATCCCGCCCGGGCTGAACGAAGACGTCATCCGCCTCATCTCTGCCAAGAAAAACGAGCCGGAGTTCATGCTCAACTGGCGCCTGAAGGCGTATCGTCACTGGCTGACGATGACCGAGCCGACCTGGCAGTTCGCGAAGTATCCACCCATCGATTTCCAGAGCTCCATTTACTACGCCGCGCCGAAGCAGAAGAAGACGCTGAACTCGCTGGACGAAGTGGACCCGGAGCTGATTAAGACCTTCGAGAAGCTCGGCATCTCGCTGAACGAACAAAAACGTCTCTCCGGTGTGGCGGTGGATGCGGTCGTGGACAGCGTGTCGGTGGCGACCACTTTCCAGGCCGAGCTGATGAAGCAAGGCATCATCTTCTGCTCGTTCTCGGACGCGGTGCAGAAGCATCCGGAGCTGGTGGAGAAATATCTCGGCTCCGTCGTGCCGCACACGGACAACTTCTACGCTGCCTTGAACGCCGCCGTGTTCTCCGACGGCTCGTTCTGCTACATCCCCAAGGGCGTGCGCTGCCCGATGGAGCTTTCGACCTACTTCCGCATCAACAGCGCGAACACCGGTCAGTTCGAGCGCACGTTGCTCATCGCCGACGAAGGCGCCTACGTGAGCTACCTCGAAGGCTGCACCGCGCCGATGCGCGACGAAAACCAGCTTCACGCCGCAGTGGTCGAACTCATCGCGCTCGACGGCGCGGAGATCAAATACTCGACGGTGCAGAACTGGTATCCGGGCGACAAACAGGGCAAGGGCGGCATCTACAATTTCGTGACCAAGCGCGGCATCTGCAAAGGCAAGAAGTCGAAGATCTCTTGGACGCAGGTGGAGACTGGTTCCTCCATCACTTGGAAATATCCGAGCTGCATCCTGCTCGGCGAGGGTTCGGTCGGTGAATTCTACTCCGTCGCGCTGACGAACAACTTCCAGCAGGCCGACACCGGCACGAAGATGATCCACATCGGGAAGAACACTAAGAGCACGATCATCTCGAAGGGCATCTCCGCCGGGCGCGGGCAGAACGCCTATCGCGGCCTCGTCGAGATCAAGAAGAGCGCGGCGGGCGCGCGGAATTTCTCGCAGTGCGACTCGCTGCTCATCGGCGACAAGTGCGGCGCGCACACCTTCCCCTACATCGAGGTGAAGAACAGCACCGGTCAGGTCGAGCACGAGGCCAGCACGTCGAAGATCGGTGAGGACCAGATTTTTTACTGCAACGCGCGCGGCATTTCGACGCAGGACGCCGTGAACATGATCGTGAACGGCTTCTGCAAGGAAGTCTTCCGCGAGCTGCCGATGGAGTTCGCCGTCGAAGCGCAAAAGCTCCTCGGCGTGAGCCTCGAAGGCAGCGTCGGCTGATTGCTCTAGCCACGGATGAAACACGGATTGAACACAGATGCAGATAGAACTGGCACATGCGGACGTGACCGAGAAGATCATCGGTGCGGCGTTCGAGGTCTATCGCGTGCTGGGTTATGGCTTCCTCGAAAGTGTCTATCAGCGGGCGATGCAGGCCGAACTGCAGAAGTCTGGCCTGAGAGCGGAGATCGAGTGTCCGATCAAAGCGCGCTACAAGGACGTCATTGTGGGCGACTTCCGCGCGGACTTGTTTGTGAACGAGGCAGTCATCGTCAAACTAAAGACGGCCAAGAACTACAACTCCGAGGACGAGCCACAGCTCCTGAACGAGCTGAAGGCCACGGGAGTGAAGGTCGGCCTGCTCATCAATTTCGGCCGCACCAAAGTGGAATTCAAGCGCATGGTGTTTTGAAGGCCATGTATCAGCCACAGATGAAGCACGGATTGAACACAGACAGAAGAGTACGTCGCGAGAGCAGTTCTCCAATCTGTGTTTCATCCGTGTTCAATCCGTGGCTAAAAATGATTTAAGAAAATGAACGCACCCATCCTCGCCATCCAGAACCTCCACGCCGGTGTGGAGGAAAAGAAAATCCTCAAGGGCATCAACCTCGTCATCCGGCCCGGTGAAGTCCACGCCATCATGGGGCCGAACGGCTCCGGCAAGAGCACGCTCGCTTCCATCCTTGCCGGGCGGGACGCCTATGACGTGACCGCCGGTGAAGTCATTTACGAAGGCAAAGATCTTCTGGAGATGGATCCCGAAGTGCGCGCCCGCGAAGGCGTCTTCCTCGCGTTCCAGTATCCCGTCGAGATTCCCGGCGTGAACAGCACCTACTTCCTCCGCGCCGCGCTCAACGAATGCCGCAAGCACAAGGGACAGCCCGAGCTCGACGCGATGGAGTTCCTCACGCTCGTGAAGGAAAAGATGAAGCTGCTCGAACTCAAGGAAGACCTGCTCAAGCGCGCCGTGAACGTCGGGTTCTCCGGCGGCGAAAAGAAGCGTAACGAAATCTTCCAGATGGCCGTGCTCGAACCGAAGCTCGCTGTCCTCGACGAGACCGATTCCGGCCTCGACATCGACGCGCTCAAGATCGTTTCGCAAGGCGTCAACAAGCTCAAGAGCCCGAACAACGCCACGCTCCTCATCACGCATTACCAGCGCCTGCTCGACTACATCGTGCCGGACTTCGTGCACGTGCTCTGGGACGGACGCATCGTGAAATCCGGCGGCAAGGAACTCGCGCTCGAACTCGAGGAGAAGGGCTACGACTGGCTCATCAAGCACGACGCTGCGAAGGCGTGAGCGGTGGAACATTGAACCGCCCTGCATCATGACCGCCATCCAATCCAATCCCGCGTCAAAGCAGACCGATCCTTATTTGAAGGCCTTCGAGCGCTTCGAACAGGCCGGTGCCAGCGCACAGCCCTCGTGGCTCTTCCCGCTGCGCAAGGCCGGCCTCGCGCGCTTCGCCGAACTCGGCTTCCCCACGCTCAAGCACGAGAACTGGCGCTTCACCAACGTCGCGCCCATCGCGAAACTGCCGTTCAAGCCCGTGCTCGACGCCGCTGCATCCGGCCTCACCCGCGACGCGCTCGCGCAGTTCCCGTTCGCGAAACTGCCCGGCACCCGCCTCGTGTTTGTGAACGGCCACTTCGCCACCGAACTCTCCACCGCGCCCGCGCAGCAGAACGGCATCAAAGTCGGTAATCTCGCCGCCGCGCTCACGACCGATTCCGCGCTCATCGAAAAACATCTCGGCCGCTACGTGCGCACCGAGGACAACGCCTTCGCCGCGCTGAACAACGCCTTCTTTCAGGACGGCGGATTCGTTTACGTCCCGGCCGGCCAGTCCATCGAGGAGCCGGTGCAATTCCTCTTCATCAACACCAGCAAGGACGCCGGCGCCACCACGCATCCGCGCAACCTCATCGTCGTGGAACGCGACGCGAAGGCGACCGTCATCGAAAGCTACGTGAGCCTCGCCAGCGCGCCGACCTTCACCAACGCCGTCACGGAGTTTTCGCTCGGCGACAACGCGGTCGTAGAACACTGCAAGTTCCAGGACGAAAGCACCGAGGCGTTCCACATCGCGGCGCTGCATTCGCATCTCGGGCACAAGGTGAACTTTTCCTCTCACTCCATCGCCACGGGCGCGAAGCTCTCGCGGAACAACCTCCGCACCACGCTCGACGGCGAGCGCATTGAAGCGATTCTCAACGGTGTGTATCTGACCAACGGCGATCAACTGGCCGACCATTACATGATCGTGGATCACGCGAAGCCGAACTGCGCGAGCCACGAGTATTTCAACGGCATCCTCGCCGGGAAATCGAAGGGCGTCTTCCATGGGCGCATCCTCGTGCGGCCCGACGCACAGAAGACCGACGCGAAGCAGACGAACAAGAACCTGCTGCTCTCCGACGACGCCACCGCCGACACCAAGCCGCAGCTGGAAATCTACGCCGACGACGTGAAGTGCACGCACGGCGCGACCATCGGCCAGTTGAACGACGAATCGATCTACTACCTGCGCAGCCGCGGCATCGGCCTTGAAACCGCGCGCCGCATGCTCATCCACGCTTTCGCCGGCGAAATCATCGACCGCGTGAAACACGACGCCCTCCGCGAAGAGCTCGACGCCCTCGTCTGGGACCGCCTGGAGCAGCATCAAACCGTGGCCGTAGGGAAATGACTCTCGAAAAGCTCATCTCGAACTTCGAACTGCTCGGCGACTGGGAAGAGCGTTACGGCTACCTCATCGACCTCGGCAAGAAGCTGCCCGGATTGCCCGACGCCGAAAAGACCGAGGCCAACCGCGTCCACGGCTGCCAGGCGATGGTGTGGTTGGTGATGGAGCCGGACCCGGGACGCACCGGCGCCCTGCGCATCCGCGCAGACAGTGACGCGTTCATCGTCCGCGGATTGATTGCCGTGCTGCAACTCATCTTCAGCGGCCACACGCCCGAGGAGATCCTCGCCGCCGACGCCAAGTCCACCCTCAGCCAGCTCGGGTTGGACAAGCACCTCAGCCCCACGCGCAAGAACGGGCTCTTCGCGATGGTGGAGCGCATTCGCACGCTGGCGCGCTCCGTCGCCACGTCGGTTGCCAACCCATAATTTATCATGAGCTACGCCACCCAAGAATCCGTCACTCTCACCCGCGACGTTGAAGCCGCGGTCGTTCCCGTCGGCACCAAGGTCACGCTGCTCAAGGGCGAGACCGCGCACATCACGCAATCGCTCGGCGGTGCCTACACCGTCGTCGTGAACGGGAACATGTTCCGCATCGGCGGACAGGACGCAGACGCGCTCGGCCTTCAGGTGGAACAAAAGACCGCCAGCGCCAGCCACACGCCGCGCACGCTCGAAGAGGTCGAGAAGGAATCGTGGACGCAGATGAAGTCCTGCTATGACCCGGAGATTCCAGTGAACATCGTGGATCTCGGTCTCATCTACGACTGCCACGTCGAGCCACTCGCCGGCGCGACCGACCGCTTCAAGGTGGACGTGAAGATGACCCTCACCGCGCCCGGCTGCGGCATGGGCCCCGTGCTCCAGCAAGACGTTTCGAACCGGTTGATGATGATCGAGGAAGTCGAGGAAGCCAACGTCGAGCTCGTCTGGGACCCGCAATGGAACCAGGGCATGATGACCGAGGCCGCAAAGCTGCAGCTCGGATTGCTGTAGCCACCGGCTGAACTGCGTTCAGCCGCAGCCCACGCCACCGATCTCGCTTTTCATCCCCCGCCCGATTAGTTTCCGACCATGCGCATCCTCGTGGTGGAAGACGAGCGAAAGGTCGCGCGCTTTATCGAGCGCGGCCTGAAGGAAGAGCGTTTCGCCGTGGATGTCGCGACGGATGGTGAGGAGGGATTGTTCCGCGCCCAGTCGAACGATTACGACCTGATCGTTCTCGATGTCCTCATGCCGAAGAAGGACGGCTTCCAAGTCTTGCGCGAATTGCGCGCCGCCAAATGCCGCGCCCGCATTCTCATGCTCACCGCCCGCGACAGTGTGGAAGATCGCGTGCGGGGACTCGAGGGTGGCGCGGATGATTATCTCGTGAAGCCGTTCGCGTTCGTCGAATTTCTCGCGCGCGTGCGGGTGCTGTTGCGGCGCGGCGCCGAGGACGGTCCGTTGCTCCTGCGGGGACTGGACCTGACGCTGGATCTCAAAACGCGCAAAGTCACCCGCGCGGGCAGGCCCGTCACGCTTTCGGCGAAGGAGTTTGGTGTGCTCGAATATCTCCTCCGCCATCCTGATGAAGTCGTCACGCGCACGCAACTGGCCGAGCACGTGTGGGATGAGAACTTTGATTCCTTCAGTAACGTGATCGACGTCACCGTCTACCATCTTCGCGAGAAAGTGGATCGTGGCTTCGAGCCCGCACTCATCCACACCGTGCGTGGCGCAGGCTACGTGTTGAAGGCAACGGGCGAGGCCAAGCAGTGAGAGGGACATGAAAGCCATTTCATCTCGAATTCATCGGACCTTCACCTGCGCCCGGCGATCATGGTCCGGTGATTCCCCATCTTCGGCAGCACTGTTGCGCGATCGCGAATAGATTCATGAAAACGCTGCGCCAACGCCTGCTGACCACTTTGCTCGTCTGGCTGGCGCTGGTGCTCGCCGTATTTTGCACGGTCATCTACCTGCAGGTGCGACAGACGCTCCAGGGCGACATCGACCAGTTTGTTCGCGACAAGGCCTTCCTCCTCGGCCGCCAGGTCAACCCCTCGTATCCAGCGGGAATCTTCAACGACGACAAACCGTGGCGCTCGGACCGTTACCCGGGATTCTGGCAAACCTTCGACAGCAACTGGAACCAGCTCTACAAGAGCATCAGCTTGTCCGAGCCCATTCCGCCCACCGATGAGGTCAAACGCCTCGCCACCAACCCGCTCGGAATCGTGCATCACGACGGCGAGTCAAGCGACGGAGTGCGCTACCGGATCGCCACCGTGAGAATAGACCGGAAAGGCCAGTTCGTCTGCTACGCCCAGGTCGGAGTGCAGCTGATCGAGCGCGATCGGCCATTGCGCCAACTGCTCTTCGCACTCGCTGTCTGCAGCATCCTCGCTCTGTCACTGGCATGGCTCGGCATCGATTATCTGATTCGGCAATGGATCTCGCCGCTCGCGTCCATGAGCGAAACGGCGCAAAAGGTTGACCTCGGAAACCTCAGTCGCCAGCGCCTGTTCGCACCGTCCGACGCCCCCGAGCTGGCGCAACTCGCCCACACCTTCAACGAACTGCTCGATCGCGTGGAGGCCGCGCACAGCAGCCAGCACCGCTTCGTGGCCGACGCCTCGCATGAGCTGCGCACACCGCTCACCATTTTGCGTGGCGAGATCGATGTGGCCTTGCGACGCCCGCGTTCACCGGAGGAATACGCCGAAGTGCTGCAAAGCAGCCGTGAAGAGATCGAGCGACTTTCCCGGCTCACGGAAAACCTGCTGACGCTTGCCCGTGCGGACGCCGGTGATGCGGTCGTGCGCAAGGAACCCGTCGACGTCGCAATGATCGCGAGCGAGGTCTGTCGCAAGCTCGCCCCGTTCTCGGAGGAGCAACGAGTGCCGTTGACCTGTGAAACGGCTGGACCGGCCATGGTGTCCGGAGACGCCGTGGCCTTGGAGCAGATCATTTTCAATCTCGCCGAGAACGCGCTTCGCTATACACCCGCCGGTGAGCGCGCGACGATTCGCGTGGCAACGACTGACGCCGAAGTGACAATGGAGGTGGTCGACCACGGCAGCGGGATCTCCGCCGAACATCTGCCTCATTTGTTCGAACGATTCTATCGTGCGGACAAGGCACGCTCCCGAGAGTTCGGCGGCGCCGGTCTGGGACTGTCCATCGTCAAGACCCTTGTCGAAGCCCACGGTGGACGCGTGGAAGCGCGCAGCGAAGTGGGAAAGGGAAGCACGTTCACGATCCGATTCCCCCGGGCCTGACGCCGCCTGGGGTCACTCCAAGATCCGGCCGATTTCTCCGCACGTCACCGGCGCGGCATCCGCGAACATGAAATCCTTTTCATGCGGGTTTCATCTTCTTTTCACGGCCGGTTTCCCAGCATTGGAGCCGACATCGGGTCACACACAGGGAGGACGACTCGTTTATCATATGAAGACATCATCCATCATCAACTGCTTAACCTTGGTCTGGCTCGCCGGCGTTCTCAACACCGCAGCCCAAGTGCCGGGAATCATCACCTATCAGGGACGCGTCACATCCCACGGCACGAACTTTACCGGCCTCGGCCAGTTCAAGTTCGCCCTCGTGCGACCCAACTTGATTGCCACGACAGTCTGGAGCCAGGACGGCAAGGATACGCCCAACACCATCATCTCCGTGCCTGTGACCAACGGCCTGTTCAACGTCGCACTGGGCGACACGTCCATCGCCGGTATGGAGAACGCCATTCCCGCGAGCGTGTTCGACAACGTGAACATCCACCTCCGCATCTGGTTTAACGACGGCACGACGGGGTTCGCCCAGCTGGCACCGGATCAACGCCTCACCGCCATCGGTTACGCATTCCGTGCCGCCAATGTGGTCGAGGCCGCCATCGCCGGCCCGCAACTGGCCAATCAAGCCGTTGGCCCAAGTCAGCTTGCGGACGGAGCGGTCACGACACCGAAGCTGGCCGACAGCGCGGTGACGACGAGCAAGCTCGCCGACGGGGCAGTGACGGCGGAGAAGATTCCCGCCAACTCCATCTCGGGGCAGAAGATCATGCAGAACTCGCTGTCATCGGAAGACATCGCCGACACGTTGCGCCTGCGCGATCTTCAGGTGGAAAGCGCGGGCGGCCTGGATCGGGTCCAGCTCACCGAGATATCTGACAGCGGCGTGCTCTACATGAACCACGGAAGCATCGGGCGGTTCCTCGAGGCGTCCGGGACGACAGATGGCGGGTTCCTGCGTTTGTATGATGCGCTGGGCGGACTGGGGCTGGCTCAGACGACGGTGGAACTGGGGTCGTCTTCCGTCGGCGGCTACGGGCGCTTTCTCCAGAACAACGAATCCACGGGAGTGATCATTCAAGGTCAGAGCGGCGCAACGCCGGGCGGTGCGATCCTCATGTATCGCGAGGCCGGGCTCGGCCTTACGCTTCAGGGCAGCACCAGCGCTGGACAAGGGTCACTGCTGACCATGTACAACGGCCTCGGCGACGTCACACTCACACTGGACGGCGACGCCAGCGGTCGCGGTAGCGCGGCGGCGTTCTACAACGGAACAGGCGGGCAGACTGTGGTCATAGACGGGCAGAGCACGGCGGGGGGCGGAGAGGTTTCCGTACGCGGTTTGAACGGAGCAGAAACGCTTCAACTACTTGGCAGCACCAGCGCCGGCCAGGGCTCGCTCTTCACCATGTATAACGGCGTCGGCAGCACCACCGTCTCGCTCGATGCGGATGCGAGCGGGCGAGGCAGTTCCCTTTCGCTGCTCAATGGCACGAACGACACCACGGTTTTGATCAGCGCCAACAGCGGCGGCGCGGGCTTGATTCAGCTGCGCAACAATCAGGGATTCAATCGCGCGGAGCTCGATGGTCAGGGCGCCAGCGGCGGCGGTGAACTTGTTCTCCGCGATGAAAACGGAACCACCACGGTGTTCATCGAAGGAGCCGAAGGAGTGGGCAACGGCGGACAGATTTCACTCTACAAAGGTACCGGCGGGAATCCGTCCATCGTGCTCGACGCCGATTTCAACGGCGAAGGCCGCATCAGCACGCAGGTGCTGGAGATCACCGGTGGCAGCGATCTCTCGGAGAACTTCGATATTCAATCTGCAGACGCCAAGCCTGGCATGATCGTCAGCATTGATCCCAGGCACCCCGGGGAACTTCACGTCAGCTCGCGCGCTTACGATCGCACCGTCGCCGGTGTGATGAGCGGCGCGGGCGGCGTGAAGCCCGGCATGCTGATGGGCCAGCGGAACACAAAGGCAGATGGCAAACATCCGGTGGCGTTGACCGGTCGCGTGTATTGCCTCGTGGATGCGAGCGCGGGAGCGATTGAACCCGGCGACCTCATCACCACTTCCGAGACGCCCGGCCATGGGATGAAGGTGAATGACCACGCCCGGGCTCAAGGCGCCATCATCGGCAAGGCGATGACCGGCTTGGCCAGCGGCAAGGGTCTGGTGCTCGTTCTTGTGAGCTTGCAGTAAGCACTTCATCCATCCACGACGTTGCCATGAAAGCTTTCTCTCTCCTGTTCCATCTCGCGGGCGCCGCCGTCGCCATGGCGCTAAGCCCGGTTTCCTCCAACGCCGCGATTCCCATCAGCGGACGTCCCGTGCCAACGATGAATGCCTTCGACTCCACCATGACAACGTTCATGACGAATTGGAGCGTCGAGGCCGGACTGGTTGGTATCATGCGAAGCAATCGTGTCGTGTATCTGCGCGGCTTCGGCTGGCTCGACGTGGGCACGAACATGCCGGAGAACGCCATGGTCCGCCAGGCCAGCGCCACCAAGCCGGCCACCGCCGCCGCCATCCGGATGCTGGCCGCAGACGGCGCCTTCGGACCGGAAGGACTCAATCGCAGGGTATTCAACCTCACGATTCGCGGCGTGAACAACAATGGCCTGCTCACGGTGGCGGCGTTTCCGTCCCTCGGCGACACGCGTTACGCCAGCATCACACTTCAGCATCTCTTGGAGCACACGGGCGGGTTTGTCCGCGGCGACACGAATGGCCCGGGCGACACGCCGCTGATTTCGCGAACGATCGCAGCCGCGATGGACATTCCCAGCCCGCCCAGTCGTCTCGACGTGATGCGCTACACGCTGGGCTGGCCTCTTCAGTACACACCTGGCACCACGGGCGGCAATTCCTTCAGCGACCGATACTCCAACTTCGGCTACCTCGTGTTGGGCGAAGTCATCAACCAGGCCTGGCCCGGCGGCTACGTGGACTTTCTGCACCGCCGGGTCTTCACGCCGGACATGTGGTTGCCGCGCAGCGAACTGGAGGGCGGACGGACCTTGCGCGAGGACCGCGATCCGCGCGAACCCTGGTATCGCGGCGGCGGCAATACCCTAAGCATATTCGATAACGATCCACCCATCGAATCAGTGCCGCGCGAGTACGGGGGCTACAGCCTGCCCACCATCATCGCCCACGGCGGTCTGGTAGCTTCCGCGCCCGCCATGCTGGCGATGGGCAACGCTTACCACCTCGGCTACCCCGACATCGGCGAGGCGAACACGCCTGCCAACCCCACTGGCACACAGTCCCACGGCGGCGCTCTCTTTGGCCTGCTGACGTTCATCGACCATCGCAGCGACGGCGTCGTGATCTACGCCGCGCTGAACCGTCGTTTCGAGAACGGCGTGGAAATTCCCATCTCCGATCTCAAGACCTCGTTAAGCGATCTGATCGATGCCGGCTCCGGCAACGGCTGGAGCTGGCCCGCCGCGACGTTCTCCGCCGACGGCTACTGGGTCACCCCGACTTCCGCCCTGCCTGACACCGGTCTTGGCGGATACGACTCGCCTTGGCGCGGCTTCGGCGCGGCGCTGACCAAGGCCGATGCAAACACACGCTTGCGCATAAGGACAGGTTCCAGCACCTGGACCGGAGTCATCAACAAACGTCTGCTCATCGACGCGCCGCTCGGATCGGTCGTCATTGGCAACTAATCCACTTCAACCCTCTTCACCGGACATTTATGAAACTCCTTTTCGGACTCCTTCTCGTGTCGGTCTGCACTGCGTCCGCCCAATATGCGATCGACTGGTTCACCATCGACGGCGGTGGCGGGCAAAGCTCCGGCGGCGCTTACACACTGAACGGCACAATTGGTCAGCCCGACGCCGGTCGATCAAGCGGCGGAGCCTACACGTTGCACGGCGGATTTTGGAGCGCCTTCGCCGTCGTTCAGATGGAAGGCGCGCCGACACTTCGAATGTTGCGCAACGGCGGCAACGTCACCCTCGCCTGGCCGAATCCCTCGATCGGCTTCCAGCTCCAGGAATCACCCAGCCTCACGCCGCCCAATTGGACGGACGTGAACACCGCACCCGCCGTCGTCGGCGATGAGAAGCAGGTGAACCAAGACGTCGCGCCCGGCACCCGTTACTTCCGGCTACACCAACCGTGACCAGAACGTGTGATACAATCTCAGGCATGCTGCGTTCAGCCTTTTGCTACATAATCCTGTTGGCTTTCGTGCTGTCCGCCGTCGCCTATGACGACCTTACGGCGTTGAGCGACGAGTTTGACAGCGCGCACTCCGTAACGAACTGGCAGCGCATCCATCAGGTCGAAGGCTGGGGCAACGATGCGTTGCAAGTGTTCGATATCAATACGACGCAGCCCGGCCGGATGACGATGGTTCCGCACACGAGCAGTTGGTATGCGGAGTGGCGCGGTGAGCTGACGTACAAGACGGTCACTGGCGATTTCGCAATCACAACGGATGTCGAAACCACAGGCCGCAGCCGAGTTCGGCCGCCTATGGCACTCTATTCGTTGGCGGGAATCATGGTGCGCACGCCGCGTACGATGACGAATCCCTCTCAGTGGACACCGGGCGGCCAAAACTACGTCTTCCTCTCCACCGGCGCGGCAAACAATCCAGGCACTTTTCAATACGAGGTGAAGACCACGGTGAACAGCCAGTCCACGCTCTATATCTCGAACGGCGCGCCGGCGCGTTCGAGCATTCAGGTCGCGCGCATCGGGCCGCATTTGATCCTGCTGCGACGCGAACCGGGCGGAGCGTGGCGCATTCACCAGCGCTACTTTCGTCCGGATATGCCGGCTACGTTGCAGGCGGGTATGACCGTTTATACCGACTGGCCAACGTGCGAGGCCGTGGGCGTTCAGTATCAAAATCAGTTCGTGCTGACGAATGGACTGCGCCTCCCGAACGGCGTCGTGCTCAACAGTTGCAGTCCGGACCTGATCGCGTCGTTCAATTACGTCCGCTACGCACGCCCGATCGTGCCGGCGAATCTAGCTGGCGGGAACCTCTCGAATGCCGGCGCGGTGAGCGACGCTCAATTACTGTCGTTCCTCGGAGAAGCAGCGAATGTCCCCGGAGGTGCAACTCCGGCGTTCACCGAATCAACATTCGTCGCGGGACAAGGCTTCCGCTTTACGCTGTCCACCATCCCTGGTCGTAGTTATCGAGTTCAGGGATCGACCGATCTCCAACAATGGATGACTTGGACCAGCTTTGTCAGCACCGGCACGAGCACGATCATTCAGGATTCGTCTCCCCTGCCCTTCCGGTTCCACCGCGCCGCCACCCCGTAGGCCAACAGCCTACGTTTTGCGCAAGGTGGCCATGAACGCGCCATCCGTGCCGTCCACGAACGGAATCAGTTCCCGCTCGCGAACGAGTTCAAAACCCGGCGTGCTGGCGAGGAACTCCTTCACCACGCTGGAGTTCTCCTCGGGCTCGAGACTGCACGTGCTGTAAACCAAAGTGCCACCGGGCTTGAGCCAAGGAGCGGCCTGTTGCAACAACCCGAGCTGAACAGCGCGCAATCGATCGATCTCCGACGGCTGAATGCGCCAGCGAAGCTCGACGCGACGACGCATCACGCCGGTGTTTGAACAAGGCGCGTCGATGAGGATGCGGTCGAACTTGGCGGGCGCCGCCAGGGCCGTGAGTTCATCCGCCGATGTCACCTGGACGCAACTCGCGCCGAGGCGTGTGCAGTTCTCCGAGATGAGTCCAAGGCGCCGCGTCTCGATGTCATGCGCATACACGACACCGCGATTCTCCATGCACTGGGCAATCAACGTCGTCTTGCCGCCCGGTGCGGCGCAAAGATCGAGGATGGTTTCACCAGGCTTCGGCGCGAGTTCGTGAACCGCGAGCAGCGTGCTCGGGTCCTGAACGTAGAAATGGCCGTCCTGAAAGCTTTTCAGCGTCGCGAGCGAAGGATGCGAGCGCAGTTCGAAGACCCATTCCGTCGGCGCCCACTCGAAGGGCCGCGGCGTGAAGAGCACCCCTTCCTTCTCAAATTCCGCGGCGAGTTGTTCAGGCGTCGCCTTGAGCGTGTTGACCCGGAGATAAATGGTTGGCGCGGCGTTGTTCCAGTCAAGCAGTGCCCGGAGGTTCTCTCCGCCCCACCGCTGTTCCCAACGATCGCAGAGCCAGCGCGGATGCGAGTAGCCAATGTCGGGCGAACTGTCTCTCAGGGTTTGAAGATCCCGCTCCAGAACGTCGCGTTCACGGAGGCAGTTGCGGAGAACGGCGTTGATGAAACCTGATTGGGAGCCGAAACCCAGTTCACGCGCGAGCTGGACGGATTCGTTGACGGCAGCATGGTCCGGAATGCGATCGAGCAGGAACAGCTGATACAATCCGAGGCGCAAGAGGATTTGCAGGATGGGCTTCTTCGGGCGGCTGTCGGTCTTGCGCGCGATGAGCCAGTCGAGCGTCTTTTGCCAGCGCACGGCGCCGTATACGAGTTCCTGCACGAGCCCGCGATCCGCCGGCGCAATGGTTCCCTTGCTCAACTCCGCGTCGAGCAGATCTTCGAGCAAGCCGGTGCCATCCGCATGCCGCGTCAACAAACGAACGGCAATTTCTCTTGGTTTTTGCAAAGCCACCTCCTAATAATGCCAATCGCTCAATTGCAATCGAGAATTTAACGCGATCCTATGAAAGAAGAGTTCGATAAACTAGCCGCCGCCGGGAAGATCAACCGTACACACGTCGACGCGCTTGTGCTGCTCACCCAGAGCGGCTATTGCTCGCATCGCAGCTGGGGGTTCGGAAAGATCAAGACGGTGGACACCGTCTTCGCGCGTTTCACCATCGACTTCCAGACCAAGGCGGGACACGCCATGGATTTGAGCTTCGCCGCGGAATCGCTGAAGCCCATCGACGCGAACCACATCCTCGCCAAGAAGGCGTCCGACCTCGAAGGCCTGCGCAAGATGGCCGCGCTGCATCATCTCGACCTCATCAAACTGGTTGTCCTGAGCTTTGGCGGTCGCGCCACCATCGATCAAATTCAGCAGGTTCTCGTTCCAGACGTCATTCAGGACGACTGGAAGAAGTGGTGGGAAGCCGCCAAGAAGGAAATCAAGAAGGACGGCCACTTCACCGTGCCAACGAAGAAGTCCGACCCGATTCTCTACCAAACCAGCGAAGTCGCGCTGCCGGATCGCTTGCTCGCCGAGTTCAAGGCGGCGAAGGGATTGAAGGCCAAGACCGCCGCCGCGAC
>CAZBIC010000007.1:0-183801 GCA_964491875.1 uncultured Bifidobacterium sp. | reverse complement strand
CCGGAAGTGCCGGAATCATTGGTCGGAGACGTTCGCCGGCTGCGGCAGTTCCTGACCAACCTGGTGGGCAACGCCATCAAGTTCACGGATTCGGGCGAAGTTTCCGTGGACGTTCGCCGCGGCAAGGAATCCCCGCGATCGGGCGATTGCGAACTGTTGTTCTGCGTGACGGATACCGGGATTGGCGTCCCGCCCGACAAGCAGCAAACGATCTTCGAGGCATTCACCCAGGCAGATGCTTCGGTGACGCGGCAGTTTGGCGGCACGGGACTGGGACTCGCGATTTCGGCGAACTTGTGCCAGCTGATGCGGGGCCGGATCTGGGTGGAGAGCGACGGCGTGCGCGGGAGCCGGTTCTTCTTCACATCGGTGCTTCAGATCGATGCGCGACCGCCGACGCGGATGGATTGGCCGCCCGTGGCGAAGCTGCGCGACAAGCGGGTTCTGGTGGTCGACGATCAAGAGAACAGCCGGCAGGTGTTGAGCGAGCTGTTGGGTCACTTCGGCATGGTGCCGGTAATGGCGTCGAGCGCGGCGGAAGGTCTTGCCGAAGTGAAGTCGCGCGAGGCGGGATTCTTTTCGATCGCCTTTGTCGATGCGACGATGCCGCAACGGGACGGTTTCTCGCTGGCGAAGGATCTCGGTGAAGTGGCGGGAGGAGGAGTTCCGGTGGTGATGGTACTGAGGTCGACGGGAAACTCCGATGAAGTGCGGCGGTGTCGCGAGCTCGGCTACGACACGTATTTGACCAAGCCGGTTTTGGAAGGCGAACTGGTGGAAGTTTTGAAACAGTATTTCGCCGCACGTTCGCGGTCGAAGGCCGCTCCGCCTTCCAGCGACACGTCGTTCGTGGAGAAAGGAAAGTTAACCGTGCTGCTGGCGGAGGATAACACCGTGAATCGCGAGCTGGCGAACACGGTGCTCGGTCGCATGGGCCATTCGGTGATCAACGTGTGGAACGGCGTGGAAGCGGTGGACGCGTGGCGGACCGGAAATGTGGACGTCATCCTCATGGACATTCAAATGCCGATGATGGACGGCATGGAAGCGACGGCGGCGATTCGGCGCGAGGAGCGCGGGACGGGACGGCATGTGCCGATCATTGGACTGACCGCGCACGCGATGAAGGGCGATCGCGAAACGGCGCTGGCACTCGGCATGGATGCGTATTTGACGAAGCCACTGCAGGCAGATGCGCTGAGGAAGGTTTTTCGCAGTCTCGGTTCCCGGCCGGGCGAAATTTCCGGGAATGGCAACCTAGTGTTCGATCCCGAGACGCCATTGAAAGTGCTGGGCGGTGATGTGGCGGCGCTGGGGCGGTTGCTGGACCTTTACCTCGAAACGACTCCGCCGCTGCTCGCCCGCATACGCGAGGCGGTGCAACGCGCGGACGTAGAAGCCTTGGTTTACTCGGCGCACACACTCAAGGGTTCTCTCACGCAGATGGGATTTCCGGCGGCGCACACGCTGGCTGCCGAATTGGAGTCGGTCGCGAGGGCGGGGAAACTGGTGGAGGCGGGGCCCCTGGCTGAGAATTTGGAACGGCGGCTGAACGAATTGGACGCTGCGGTGCGGCGGTGGCGGGAACGGCAGCGGTGAACTCACAATCGGCGGACGGCTAGGCGGACGAATCCGGATCCGGCTTGTCGAGATGCTGGCCGGGAGGGAGGTCGGCGAATTGTTCCAGATGTTCCGGCCGCAAGGGTTCGGAGATGCGCGCCTCCTCGTTCATCCACTTGCCGAGGTCAACGAGCTTGCACCGATGCGAGCAGAACGGACCGTATTTATCCTCAAACCAATCACCCTCCTTTTTGCAGGACGGGCACTTAATCTTTCGCGTCGGTTTCATGCTTGAACGGGCGCATCGGGCGCTGGCCGGAACGTATCGTCGGCGATTCCGGATGTGAAGACTCAAGGCGCGGTCCGGTCGGTAACGGTGCGGCCGTTGGCCGCGCACGTTTTGCCAGCTGCGGCCGGCAATTGTTGCAAGGCAAGGTGGAGCTGGTTGGCGCAAGGGTTGGCGCGGAACTGGGTTTTTCGGGCGTTCGCCCGGGTCTGAGGCGCATTTCCGTCGTTGGTACACTTCCGGCTAGGCATTGCCTGCCTGAGTCTTGCTATGAGCGAAGCCATATTGAAAACCGAAGATCTCCGGGTCGAATACCGCAGTCGCGAAATGGGGCAGGAGGTCAAGCGGGCCTTGAAGGGCCTGAATCTCGCCGTGCGCCCGGGCGAGGTCTATGGCTTTCTGGGACCGAATGGCGCCGGCAAGACGACGACGATGAACGTCCTGCTCGGATTCGTGAACGCCACGGGCGGCGACGCGTGGTTGTTCGGCGTGAATGTCCGCGAACCGGTGGCGCGGCAGCGCATCGGTTACCTGCCGGAGCAGACGTACTACTACAAGTTTCTTACCGCGGAGGAGATCCTCCGGTTCTACGCGAAGATCTTTCGCATTCCCCGCAACGAAGTTGAGAAGCGGATCGATTCCGTGCTGAAACTGGTGGAACTCGAACACGCGCGGAAGCGACAGATCAAAACCTATTCGAAAGGCATGCAGCAGCGCGTGGGGCTGGCTCAGGCGCTGATCAACAATCCGGATCTGCTAATTCTCGACGAGCCGACGAGCGGTCTCGATCCCATCGGGCGGATGAAAGTCCGCGAGATCATCCTGCGCCTGAAGAACGAGGGTAAAACCGTGTTCTTCTCCTCTCACGAGCTTGGCGAAGTGGAGACCGTGTGCGATCGCGTCGCCATTCTGACGCAAGGCGAGCTGAAGGCGGAGGGAGAGGTGTCTGAACTCGTCCGGCTCTATCAGCAGCCGAATCTCGAACAAGTTTTCCTGAAGATTATTGGCTACCATGAATCCCACGACCCACACCATCGAGACCGCAAGGCTGCGTGAACTTCCGGCTCGCGAGGAACGCGCGGGAACGTTGAACAACGTCCTGGCCATTGCCGGTGTCGTCATCAAGGAGATGTACCGCCGCAAGGATTTCTACGTGCTCTTTGTGCTGACCGCGTTGATCACGTTGTTGATGGGATCGGTGACTTTCTTCAATCAGGACAACATCGTCCGCTATCTGAAGGAGCTTTGCCTGTTCCTGATTTGGGCGGCCTCTCTCGTCATCACGATCACGACGGCAGCGCGGCAGATCCCGGCAGAGCGGGAGCAGCGCACGTTGTTTCCGTTGCTGGCCAAGCCGGTGACTCGCAATCAGCTCGTGCTGGGGAAATTCCTCGGCTGCTGGCTCGCTTCGGGAATCTCGCTGTTGCTGTTCTACGTATTCTTCGGCGCGGTGGCGGGTGCGAAGGAACATCAGTGGCCGATCGTAAACTACTTCCAGGCCGCCGTGCTCCACTGGTTCATGCTCGGAATCGTGTGCGCGATGACGCTGCTGGGCTCGGTCGTCCTCGCCGCACCGTCGTCGACGAATACGATCGTCCTGGTCGTCACCGTCGGCATTCTGCTCATCGGCCGGCATCTGAACAAAGTCGCGCTGAAACTGGAGGAGCCTGTGCAGAGCATCGTTTACGGGCTGTACTTCGTTCTGCCGCATCTGGAGATCTTCGATGTGCGTGACCTCATCGTGCACAACTGGTCGGCGATCCGCTGGGACATCTGGGCGGCGGGGCTTGCCTACGCCGTGACTTATTCCGCGATCTTCCTTTCGCTCGCGTGCCTCGCGTTTCGTCGCAAAGCCATCAATTGATTCATGCGCGCCTACCTGCTGTCGCTTTCTTTGCTCACTCTGGTCGCGTTCAGTCTCTCGACGACGCTGGAGCCATGGTTCCAATCCTGGGCCGGCAGCCGCACGCAGTCTGACAACGTAATTCAGGTCGCGCTGGGCGACAGCCGGCGGATGTTCGCCCGTCATTTCTACGCCAAGGCCGACGCTTATTTTCACAAGGGCTATTACCCGTCGGTCTACGATTCGAAGGAAGGCTTCGACGAGAAGGCGATCACGGGCAACGAGAAGCCGCACGACGACGAAAAGTGCGAAGGCGATTTCCTCGGCAAACCTCACGACTGGATCGATGCGTTCAGCCGGAACTTCTTCCCTTCGCGACATGTTCACGTGGGCGAATGTGACGCGCATGATCATAAACACGATCCGGATCACGATCACGCGGCGGAAGCCGGCATGGAGCGCGAGATTCTGCCGTGGCTGCGACTTTCGGCGGAGATGGATCCGCAGCGGATTGAGACCTACACCGTCGCTTCATTTTGGCTGTGGACGAAGCTCGGCAAGATCGACGAAGCAGAACAATTTCTCCGCGAAGGACTGCGCGCGAATCCGGGCGATTGCGAGATCCTCTTCGGACTGGGGTCCATTTACTACGAAGGCCGGAAGGATATTTCACGCGCGCGCAATGTTCTTGAGCTCGCGATGGTTCGTTGGCGGGAACAGGAAGGTCGAAAGACCGAGCCGAACACGTTGTTGCTGGGGCAGATTCTCAATCAGCTCGCGAAGCTGGAGCGGGAACAAAACAACTATCCGCGCGCCATCGAGCACTACACGTTGCTCAAGCAGGTTTCCCCGAGCAAACAGAGCATTCAGGAATGGATCGATTACCTGAAGACGAACCAGCCGCCCAGCAAGGTTCCGCTGGTGCAGTAAGTTCAAAGCTCGCCAGGATTTCAGTTCAGCGGAAAACCAGTTTCCCCACAGCCAGCCTCACGCTAGGGTCCGCTCATGACCCTGTTTGGTTTCGATCCTCAATCAGTCTTGTCGCGAGCCGGCAATGACACCCCAACGATATCCATCCCGACGCTGGGACGTTCCATTTTGCTCAGCACCGTTGGCTTCACGATCGCAAGTCTCGTGGTCTACGGATCCTGGGCGTTGCACGGGCGAATGATGTATCGGGCGTTGGGTGAAGGCGGCGCCTACGCCGTGTGGGCAGCGGTGTTCATTGCGCTGGCGGGTGGACTCTTGAATCCAGTCGTGATTGGCTCGCGCACCTTGGCGCGATTTTACGCATTGTTCGCGGTGGCGTTCACTGCTTACGCCGTCCTGTGGTTGGCGAGTTGGTTTGTGGTGCGAGGCAGGGCGGGGGAATGGGTGGGTTCGTTCACGGGCAGTGCTGCCCTCGCGCTGGTGTTGGCGGCGGGATTTGGATTGCGCACCGGCCGGTGGAAGGTCGTCCTCGTTCTGTTTGTTCTCCATTCGCTGGGATATTTCCTCGGCAGCGCGATTTACGATTTCTTCGGACGACTTACGCCGGATCACTGGCTGAGCGAACACCTTGATCGCGCGACACGTTCCTGGGTTTCCAAGCTCGCCTGGGGATTTGCACACGGGGCTGGTTTGGGAAGCGGCTTGGGATACGCGCTGTATGAATGCCAGGCGGGAATTCGGGAAGCCATTCGCCGCAATTCTGCGTCTGTGACTTGAGAGATTGTTTCCCCACCTCGCGGTGTCAGTCGGTTTCTCCAGCGGCGAGCGAACGACGAAATTCCCGCTTTCCAGCCTTGTTTCTGCGGTTAGAGAGGAGCACGATGGCCCCCTAGTCCATCTCCAAAAGTTTTTTTCAATAACCTGTAAGAACCCCCGGGTGCTTTCTTCTGTAATGGGTGAAGGCAATCAAGCCTCCCCGCGGATGCGGGACTCGTTCTGAAGCGAGGCCAGGTGATCGGTTGGCAATTAACAAAACTCTGTGTGTGCTTGCCAGCCGCCTGGAACAAAAACCCTGAACACAGGGACAGAACGGATTGTGTGGCACCCGCCCCCGGCGAATCCGGGGGCGGGGTCCACCGCTGATACGCGAATAATTTTGTCGGTAACAAAAACCAAAAACCAACGCATGAACCCCTCAGTCCTATGAAAGTCCCGATCACCCCAACGCGCTGTCGCCTCCTCTCGACGGCGTTATTTCTATTTTGTCTCTCGATTCTGAGTTCCGCGGCGCAGGTCATCATTGCTCCGCTCACCATCAAGTGCCCCACCAACTTCACCGTCTGGACCTGTGGCCAGGAAGTTCCAGTCCAGTATCCGATGCCGGAAGTCTCCGGCGGTTGCGGTGAACCGGTCTTGGTCTGCGATCCTCCCAATGGCTCCGTGCTGCCGCTTGGCGTCACCGAGGTCACTTGTCGCGTATTCGACCGCTGCCAGAACAGCGATACCTGCAAGTTTACCGTGACGGTTCGTCGCGACACCGAGCCGCCGGTCATTCGTTGTCCCACGAATCGCGTCGTGGTGGCCTGCCCCAATGTTGCTGGAGGTTGTGGCGCCGTGGTGAATTATCCCTCCCCGGCCGCCGTGGACAACAGCGGCAGCGTGGCGGTCGTCTGCCAGCCGCCGTCCGGCAGTTTCTTTCCCTGCGGTGTGACCACGGTCACCTGCCGCGCCGTGGATCGTTGCGACAACAAGGACGAATGCACGTTCACCGTCCGCGTGGAACCCGGTCAGGCTCCCGGCATTCAATGCCCGTCGAACATCACGCTGCTGACCTGCTCGAATTCCGCCGTCGTGGTTTATCCGCCCCCGGTGGTAAATCCGGCCGGTACCGCGGTGATCTGCAATCCACCGTCGGGAACGGTGATGAACCTCGGCGTGCATGTGGTGAATTGTGTCGCGTCGAATCAGTGCGGAACCACGGAATGCGAGTTCACCGTCGTCATTCGCCCGATTCCGCCTCCGGTCATCCGCTGCCCCACGAATCCCATCGTTCTGACGGTGCCGTGCGCGACAAACTGCGTCCCGGCGACCTATCCGCTGCCGACCGTTTCCAATGGCGCGCTCGTGGGCTGCAATCCTCCGCCCGGCACCTGCCTGACGGTGGGTGTGCACACCGTGACGTGTGTCGCGACCGCGACCAACATCTGCCTTGATCGGGATGTGTGCCGTTTCGACGTGCGCGTGATTGAAGGCCAGGGTCAGCCGCCCGTGATTCGTTGCCCGCAGGACATGGTCGTGGTGGCCTGCTCGAATGAATGCGCGGTGGTCCACTACACGCCGCCAGTCGTGGTGAATGGCGTCCTTGCGAAATGCGATCCTCCGTCCGGCTCGTGCCTGCCGGTGGGCGAGACCATTGTGCGCTGCTACGCGACGAACGCCTGCGCGGAGGTCGAATGCAAGTTCACCGTCACCGTGCTGAAGGACGATCCTCGTCCGCGACTCTCCATCAAGCGCGACGGGCGTTTCGTGGTCATCTGCTGGCCGAAGACGTGCGCCTGCTACAAGTTGCAGAGCACTCGCAGCCTGAATCCTCCGATTGTCTGGACGGATGTGCCTGTCACGCCGGACGACAGTTTCGATTCCTGGTGCGTGCGTCTGCCCGTTGATCAGCGCCACCGCTTCTTCCGCCTGATCAGGTGCGACCAACAGACGGCGCCGTTCTACTCCGTGTTGGAGACCGGCATCACCCGGGGTCAAGCTGGTGCGCTGGCCGAGGCGCTCGGCATTCCGCAGGAAGGTTTGATGTTCGGCGACGGTTCCGTTCGGTTCGTCGATCATCGCAAGTTCCAGATGGTGCCGACCAAGCCGATTCAGGACCAAGGCATCATCGATGAACTGCGTCGCGGCAATGAAGATGGCGAAGGTGAAATGGCGTTCGAATCGTTCGACTTCGATGCCATCAAACGCCTGACTCCGATCGATGGCGACAAGGCCACCGAAATCTTCCGCCGCGCCATCTTGCGCGCCGGGATCGGACCCAAGCCGGAAGATCCGGCAACGATTGGTCCGAAGCCGGAAGATCCGATCGTCCGCCACACCACGCTCGAAGTAGTCGACGCGAATGGCCGGCCGGTGTTGGACAATGCTCCAATCGATACGCACGTGCTCTATCAGTTCGACCTCGGTGGCATTCCGCTCACCGGCCCCGGCTCCAATCTCCGCGTGTCCTTTGGACCGGATGGCGAGCCCACGTCGTTGAACGTCTCCATGCGGAAGCTCGAACTCGCCGGTGAGATTCCGATTATCTCCGTCGACGAAGCCGCCCGCCGCTGCCGCGAGCGCTATCCGAACCTCGGCGGTAATCAACGCCCGCGCCTCGTCTACTTCGCGCCCGCGATTCAGACCGGTCTCCTCCTCCCAGCCGTCCAGAAGATCCTGCCGTGCTACGAATGTGGTGGTGACGCGCCTGTGGGCGGCCAGACGGTGAGTCTGATGCAGACCATCATTCCGGCCACGGACGATCCCGACCTCATCCCGCACGTGATTCTCGAAGCCTCGGCTCAGGGAAATCTGGTCAACGCCAAGGCCACCGTTCGCGGCGGCACGCCTCCTTACACGTTCCACTGGTCATCCTCCAGCCTGGACCTCAGCGGCTTCCCGGAAGACGCCTCCAGCATCGAGTACGAGGCGCAGGTTCGCGAAGAGCAGAAGACGGACACCGTCCGCGTCACCGTCATCGATGCAAACGGCATCCCCGTCAGCGCGAGCAAGACCGTGGAGGTCGAAGGCGGCATCGTCGGACCGATGTTCATGGCGGCTGTCGGCGGTGTGGTGGACTACGGCACCGAGCGCGCGGTATCCGACATGGGCGCCGGCATCCAGAGCGGATTCAACTCCCGCATGAGCGGAGGTGGCGCGTTCCGTCGCTTCAACTTCACTGGAGTCGGCTGCTGGGAACGGGACTTCAAGCAGGGCGGCACTGGGCTCGACCACATCTACACCGACAACGTGGATCTCACCTTCTACATCGGCCACGGCTACGGTGGCGGGTTCACCTTCGAAAGTGCAAAGGACGACGGTGAGATCTATTACACCGACACCATCGGCGACTGGGGCAATGGCGACATGGAATGGCTCGCCCTGACCTCCTGCCAGGTGCTCAAGGACACGTGGGGTGGAAAGAAGTGGTATGACCGCTGGATTCCGGACTTCGACGGGCTCCACATCATGCTCGGCTTCGAGACCAACGCCCACGATTGGAGCGGCTTCGGTTACGCGTTCGCGGACTGGATGCACGGCAAGTTTGGCATCCTCCCGCCCATGCGCGTGCGTGACGCGTGGTTCCTCGCCAAGGCCGAGCAACAACCGGCTTCGGACATCGCGGTGGCCATCGGCGTCATCGGGCCCGGCGGCTGCCACAACATGAACGACTACTTCCACGGCCGCGGCCCGGTCGGACCGGACATTCGCAAGAATCAGGTCCAGGGCTGCTGGCGGTTGAACTTCCAATAAGCCGGATATCCCCACCGGCGCTGCCGTGACGCGTCAGTAGTCTTCGCGGGGCGGCAGCAGGAAGGACGGGGCGCGGGCGTAATGCCCGCGCCCCTTTGCAATTGTAACGGGAACTCCGAGTGAGCCTGGTTGATTGAGATGGGCCTCTGCTAGCAATCAACCGATCGAATGTTGAGTCCGACTGGCAGGGTGAACACCAGCTTCTTTCTTAGTGCCTTCCTTTGGCAGTTTTCGGAGTTGGTCGCTTCTCCACGGGATTGGCTTTCGCGTCCGCCTCCTTTAACTCCTCCGGGCTCAGCGTGGTGCTGGACGATACCAAGTTTCGGTTCAATTCCCGAGGATGCAGAGTCCACATTGCTCCGGTGGCTGGATCCAGAATGAGAAATCCAATCGCTCCTCCGAAGACAATGTTGCCGAAGTACCAGCCATTGAGCGTCGATTGGACCTGCGTCTCCGAGGGATAATATCCCGGTGCTTCAAATACGATTCGATACTGTTCCGCGTTGAAATAGCCATGATGCCGCTTGAGTTTCAGCTTCACCGGAGTCGTCTCCACGGCCACGGATTTTCCAGTCTTGTCATAGATGCTTACCTTGGCCCCAGATGGATTCGAATTGATCTGCACCGTCTTTGCCCGGCCATCCACGATGGAGGCGCACCCCGTGAACAACAGGACGCCACCCAGAAGGCTGCTCACGGTCAATACGTTCTTAAACTGTCTGATATACCCCGTCATAGTTCTCCTTGCGCAATGAGTTGTTTGTTTAGCTGATTGTGGAGTGGAAACTTTTAACCCCTCCTCTTTCGAGAATTTCTATACGCGGGTTGATGTCCGCCGCTCAAGTTCAAAACGATGGTTCAAGGCGTGATGGACACGGTATTTCTGGGTGTGGCAGGACACAAATCCTGCCAATGATCCCGTGTTTGGCGAATGGCTGGGCTTGAAGTTGAGTCGGACGTCAGATGGATGTCTCTCAGAAGAACAGCGCGCCTTTTGCCTTCGTCTTCCGGCGGAAGATTTTGTCCGAGGCGCAGGCGTAAAGATATTCGTGGCCGGCTCCGGCGAAGGCGACGCTCACGCAGCCCTTGCTCGTCGGCTTCGCGATGATGCCTCCGATACGGCCAGTCGAATCGAACACCTGAATTCCAAGATGACTCGTCACGTAATAGCGGCCTTCCGAATCCGTGGTGGAACCGTCCCCGCCCGAGTCCGCTTTGTTCAACGGCGTGCGGAGCGTCATCGCGCGCATGCCGGAATCCAGGTTTCCATCCGCGCCCACGCGAAAGGTCCAGACATTCGTCCCGCGATACTCAGAAACGGCCAGCGTGTTCTGGTCGGGCGAGAGCGTGATGCCGTTGGGAGCGTTGATGCCGCTCGCGCCCACGCGAACACTGCCCTTGGCGTCGACAATGATCACCTGACCTTTTCCTGTATCGGTGTAGTACGCGCAACCGCGACGCGAGACGACCAGATCGTTGGGTTGCGCGTTGTCGGCGAGCACAGTGATCTTGCCGGACGGAACTTCCATCGCGATCAGCTGCTTCTTCGGTCCCTGCGTGCAGGCGTAAAGGCGGCCGTCCGGTCCGAACTTCAGGCCGCTGCACTTCGGCGCGTCCTTGATGAAGTCCGAGATCGTGCCGTCGGGCGAAACTTTCTGGATGGCCGATCCCTTTCCGAGATCGAAGAAGTAAAAATTCCCCTCAGCGTCCGCGCAGGCGCCGTCGGTGAAACCAAAACCTTCCGCCACCAGCTGCCATTCCTCGCGGTCGATCAGAATCTTTGACAGCAGATCGTCGCCACCGAGGTTCTGTCCGGTTGCTGGGAGTGATGAGATCAACATCAAGCCGGCGAAAGCGGCGCACGTTCGTGAGAGGATGGGATTCATGAGCCGGATATTGTGGAAACCATTCCTGTAGTCAAAGCCGGAGTCGTGCGGCCGAAATCGCCTTTCTATTTCCACCCTCGTGATTCGTGCGCTACGTTTCGCGCGTGCAGAGTCTTGGTGACCAACTCGAAAAAGCCTCCTTCAGCCAGCACGTCTCGGTGCCAGACCTCTGGCAACAGCAGGCCGTCACCGCACTGCGCGAGGGCAAGGACGTCGTCGTGCAGGCACCCACGGGTTCCGGCAAGACGCTGATCTTCGAGCTGTGGTCGAACGGAGGAAAAAATCGCGGACAGGCGATTTACACCGTGCCGACCCGCGCGCTCGCGAACGACAAGCTCGCCGAATGGCGCGCACGCGGTTGGGACGTCGGCATCGCCACTGGTGACCTCGCAGAGAATCTCGACGCGCCGATCATCGTTGCCACACTGGAGACTCAGAAGAGCCGGCTCATCAAAGGCGACGGCCCGGTGCTGCTCGTTGTTGACGAGTATCAGATGATCGGCGATCCGGATCGCGGACTGAACTACGAGCTCGCGATGGCGCTCGCGCCGCCGCAGACCCAGTTGCTCCTGCTCAGCGGCAGCGTTTCGAATCCGAACGACATCGTAAAATGGTTCACGCGTCTTGGTCGAAACGCGGTGTTGATCCGGCACGAGGAACGTCCCGTGCCGTTGGAGGAGGTTCACGCGAACAATCTCAGTTATCACATTCCGTCCGAAATCAAGGGCTACTGGCCGCGCTTCGTGGCCAAGGCGCTCGCGGAGAACCTCGGACCGATCTTGATCTTTGCGCCGCGCCGCCAGGGCGCTGAATCACTCGCGGCCGAGCTCGCGCGGCATTTGCCGAATCCGAATCCGCTCACGCTATCGCTCGAGCAGAAACAGCTCGTCGGCGAACATCTCGCGAAGATGCTGAAGAGCCGCATCGCGTATCATCACAGCGGTTTGAGCTACGCCGCGCGTGCTGGCGTCATCGAACCTCTCGCCAAGGCCGGTCAGCTCCGCGCCGTCGTGGCGACGATGGGTCTCGCGGCGGGAATCAACTTCAGCCTGCGCAGTGTCTCGCTCGCCGCCGCGACCTACCGGCGCGAGAACATCGAGCAGCCGCTGCGGCCGGATGAGATCTTGCAGATGTTCGGTCGCGCCGGACGCCGTGGCATCGACGAGATCGGTTTCGTGCTGGTGGGTCCGGATGGCGTGCGTCTGCACGAAGGGCATCCGGCGCATCTGAGCCGGAGCGGGTTGGTGGACTGGAGCGCGTTGCTCGGCATCATGAGCGCGGCGGCGGAGCAGGGGAGGGATCCGTTCACCGAAGCGGTGAAGATTCAGCAACGGCTGTTCACGACGAAGCCGATCTTCCTCGGCGTTGAGGAATCGCTGAAGAATCCAAACACGCCGTGCGGTCTGAAGACGGATTCAGAGCGCGCGCGGTTCGTGCGCAAACGCATTCGCGAAATTCTCAACAGCCGCGGCGAATGGGAACGCATGCCTGCGTGGGTGGAGAAAACAGTGCGCGACGTAATGGTGATGGAACGTCCGCCCGAGGCCGCGATCGATCTGCTGAAGCTGCAGGACCGGCATGCTGACTTGGATACGGAGCGCCGGTCTCCGACCCGGCCGCTGGAAGGGGACGAGCAACACGCCGGACCGGAGGCCGGCGCTCTGTCGATCGTCCATCTGCGTCCCGCGCTCAGCGTTCCCGCCGCGCTGGAGAAAGTCGGTCACGGCACCATCGAACTCATCAGTGATGAGAACGGTGTGAAGACGTATGGCCGCCTGTTCACCGTCGCCGACGCGCTGAATAACGACCAAGTGGTGCTCGCGAAATGGTTGCGGCGTCTCACGAACTGGAGCGGACGCCAGACCACGCTCGCGATCTGGAACGAGAAGGTGGTGCCGCTCGTCGAGCAGAAGTTCGCCGAGCAGAAGACGCCGGTCGCGCGGTTCATGCGCACTGACCACAAGCTCCAGGCGCTGGTCAGCATTGCGGACCTGCCGATGAAGGTGCCTGTGGACGCGCATGGTGTTGCGCTTCACAAGCCGATCGAGCGCGAGGTGTTCCCGCACGAATGCAAAGGTTGTCCGCTCACGGGAACGTGTCGCATTCTGCCGGCCACGACCGGTGTGGCTGCGTTGTGGCGGCGTCTCGGCTTGGTGGACGCCGGCGGTGTGCCGACGTTGCGTGGACGCATCGTCAGTTTCTTCCAACAGGAGGATGGGCTCGCGATCGGTGCGGCTCTGGAGGACAAAGGTTATCCGCTGGACGAGTTGATTTACGATCTCGCCAATCTCGACGCGGGCTTCCGCTTCTGCGGAGAGGAGAATCGTTACGCCGGTCGCCTGCCGGTCGCGTGTCATCAGCTCTTCGGCCTGCAAACGATACCCGGTTATCTGGAAAACGGTGTGCCGCCGCGCTACGGCAGTGGTGCCGAGCAGATCGTGTCGAGCGTTCACAAGAATCCGCTGAACAAAACGCGCTGGGTGACCGAGTTCCTCGGGGCCGGCGACATCGATCGCGTCATCATCGAGTGGCGCAGTCTGCTGCGGCAGATTGGCAAGGCGCCGTCACTCGACTGGCCGCGCTGGACGGCACTGCAAGCGATGGCGAAAGGAATCCTGAACGAGACGGAATCACCGACGCTGACCGAGCTCCCGCCGCTCGACTACACGCAGACGAAACGCATCGAGCATCGCCTGACCTTCAGGCGGCACTGAAGCCAAAGCTTCATGTAGCAGCCGCCGTGAGGACGCTCATTTCTCTTCAGTCGACGCCCTTACGGGATCGGAGCCTCGTTACCTCGGCTTCTACCATTCAATTACAACCTCGGTGCCTGTGGCTTGATCGGCGCGTTGAAAGTCAGCACGCCATTCACCTTCGCGGCGCGCTTGTAGACCTTGTCGCCGCAGGTCACGTAGAGCGTCTTCAAGTCCGGCCCGCCGAACGCCACGTTCGAGAGCCACGCGCTCTGCGGCTTCGCGAGAATGCCGTTCACGCGGCCCGCCTGATCGCAGAACTGCAGGCCCATCTCCGTCGTCACGTAGAGCCGCCCCTCGGTGTCCACCGCCATGCCGTCTGCGCCGGACTGCATCGAGCCATCGACGAGGTGCAGATGATAGTAACGCTGCTTGTAAGCGAGCGTGCCGTCGGGCGCGATCTGGTAGCTGAAGACGAACTGCCCGCGCGTGTCGCACACGTAGAGCAGGCTCTGGTCGGGTGAGAGACAGACGCCATTCGGGAAGTTCAGTCCCTTGTCCACGACCTTCTTTGAACCATCCTTCGCGATGAACCAAACCTGCTTGTTGTTCGGGTCGGTGACATAGATGCGCCCGTCCTGCGTGATCGTGAGATCGTTCGATTCCAGTCCCTCGGCCATGACGCTCGCCTTGCCGGACTCGTCGTAGGCCACGATCTGTTTCTTGCCGTTCGCGCAGGCGTAGAGCTTTCCATCCGGGCCGAACTTCAACCCGTTCGCGTTGCCCGTGTCTTCCGCGAACACGCTCACCTTGCCATCGAGACCGACCTTGTGGATGCGGCTGTTCGGGATGTCCGTGAAGAACAGTTCGCCCTTCGCATTCACGGCGGGGCCTTCGGTGAACCTGTGTCCGCTGCTCACCACTTCCCACTCGCCATCGACAATCGAAGTCGTCTGCACCTTCGACTTGCTTTCGGGATTCGCCTTGATGGGCGCCGGATAATCGCGCCACAGCCAGCGCAGCGCGTCGGGAAAAATCGCGGTGGCGTGCTTGCCGTTGTGTGCGCCATCGCCCCACACGTGCTTCACATCGTAGCCGGCCCATTCGAGCGCACGCTGCATCTCCTGGTTCGCCATCCACCAATCGCCGCCGTAGATGTTCAAGTCGCCCGAGCCATCCTGGAGAAAAATGCGGAAGGGCTTCGGCTCCATCTTGCGCAGGAGCACGCGATACTCATCGCCACCGCGCAAGCCCACATAGGTGCCGATGCTGCTGAACACGCGGCTGAACCGATCCGGCCGCTCCCACGCCGCAGTGAAGGCGCAAATTGCTCCGCTGCTCGCGCCGCCGATGGACCCGTCCACCGCGTTCGTCGAGAGCTTGATGCCGTGTTTGGCCTCAATCATCGGGAAGAACTCATCAATGAGAAACCGCGCGTAATCCCCGCCGAGCCCGTCGTATTCGTAGCTGCGATTGAAGCGGTCTAGCGCGTTCGTGGAGAGCGCCTTCACGCGGCTGTGCCCGATGAAGATGCCGATGAGCGCGGGGATTTCCTTCTTGTGAATCAGGTTGTCGAACGCGACCGGCGCGCTGTAACCGCCGTTGTCCTGGAGCACCATGAACGGCGCGGCCTTCGAGCGGTCGAGCTGCTGCGGGAGATACACCGCGTAGTCGCGATACCCGCCGGGAAAAACCGACTTTTCACCCGACGTGTAACTGCCCTTGATGACTTCGCCCTTCGGCACGCCCTCCTGCGGTATGGAATCGGGACCGGGCACATAATCATCCGCCGCGCGCAACGAAAGCGCGAGGAGGAAGGCAGTGCAAAGAATGACGGGGACGCGAGAGCAGGCAGCGAGGTTCATGCGGCGGATTCTGTGCAAGCGCCGCCGGGAGTCAAAAGGGAAGTGGAATGACAATTGGAATAGGCCACAAGCCTTAAACGAACCAGTTCGGCTATCCAAAACAACACATGCTATTGTTCCGCCTATTTCACGGTCGCATCAAGATACCTTCCTTCACCAACCGCCCGCTGGTGATGGTGCCCTTCACATTTTGACCGCCGCAGGTGGAGTAGATTTTCACTGTGCCGCCGTTGGCCGTGGCTCCACCGCCGCCGGTGTTGTTGATGGTGCCGCTCACACTTACCAGCGGGGCGCGCAGGAGGATGCCGCCGCCAGCTCCCGCGCCGCCGTCGCCACCGCGTCCGCCTGCGCCGGAGCAATTGCCGGTTTGCGTGCCAGTGGTGTCGCAGGCGTTCGCGCCTCCAAGGCCGCCGCTGTTGTTGGTGGTGATGAGTCCGGAGGAAGCGCCCGTACCACCGTTGCCGCCAGGACTGCGGTCGTTGGGCGTATTGTAGGGTTGGCCGAAACCACCGGCCGCACCGTTCGTGCCGAGAGTGCCTTGGGCGAGAAGCATGCCGGTGACTTCGAGGCGCTGGGAGGCGCGAAGGATAATCGCCCCTCCGCCAAAGCCGCCCGAACCACCACCACCGCCACCACCGCCGCCGGAGTTCACATCGCGTGAATGGCCGCCTCCGCCACCGCCTCCACCACCACCGCCAAAGCCGGGATGCACCTCGTCGCCCACGGTGAAGTCGCCGTTCGTACCCGGTGCGGAATAGCCGCCGGGCAGTCCATCTGTTCCCACGGGATTGTGAGTCGCATTTTCGCCGCCGTTCGCGCCGTTGCCACCAAGTCCGGGGAAACCCGGACTGCCAATGGTGAACGCGAAACCGCGTCCGCCCGCGCCGCCATCACCGCCGCGGCGTTCGCGGCCGGGAGTGCCATCGCTGCCGGCACTGCTGCCGAGAAAGCCGTTCCCGCCCAGACCGCGATTGCCGGGGTTGCCGCCGTCCTGTTCCAACTGGTCGCCGCCTCCGCCACCACCGGCCCCGCCTCCACCGGGATAACCCTTGCCGGTGGCGTCGAGCGTGCCGGCCACGCGGATGGTGCCGGCGCGGATTTCCGCCGAACCACCGCTGGCACCGTTGAAGGGCGCAACGCGGGCCGTGACACCGGCAGGGATGACAAACGCGCCGATGTTGATGTGCGCGCCGCTGATCACTTCGCTGGACGACACCGTCCAATCTGCGCCGCCGTGGTCCACCACCGGGCCGGCGGGCGGCGCGGCAGCAGACTGGTAGAGCGCCTGGATTTCGGCGGCGCTCAGGGCGCGGTTGAAAATCATTGGCTCGTCAATCAAGCCGGAAAAGAATTGTTCCGGCGAAGTTGGGCCAAGTTGGCCAATGACCGTGCGAGCCGGAGAGTCTATGGGGCCAAGGACGGTGACGTTTTCATCCCGGCTGACGAGAGCCCCATCGACATACAATTCTAAACGGCCTGTGGAAGTCTGCCGAACGCCAGCCAAATGGTGCCAGCCACTCGTCAACGGAACTGGAGACTCAGCGATGTCAATTTCCGGGGAACTTGGATTGTTTGGATTAGAACCCACGGTGAACCAAGGATGGCCATTCCGACCTGACGAATATGGCCCGCTGGAAATAAGCGCGAAAAATCTTCGCCCAGTTCCAGCAGGAAAGTTGTCCTTGCTGATGATGCGCTTTGAGCCGGTGTTCTTTTCCGGATCGATGAAGGCCCAAGCGGCCAATGTCATGTCGTCCAAGTTGAAGCCTTCGCCCATGTCTGCGTAGTCATTCACACCATCCAAACTGAACGCCTGCCCGGCGATGCCGGGCGCGAAGGTAGTGCCGTTTTGGTTGGTGCCGTGGTGGTTGCCGACCACGTCATTCGCATTGCCCTCGGCTGGCCACCACGCCAGCAGTCCCGCCGGCAGCTCGGTGCAATCGGGTTTCGTGCAAAGCCCTGCGCTTCCAGCAAGGTAGATGGAAGCGATCTCGTCGGCGGTCAGCGCACGGTTGTATACACCAACCTCATCAAGCAAGCCTTTGTAGAAGGTCGTACCACCATCGGGGCGATAGATGCAGGGGCTCATGCCGACAGCGAAGGGTGCCGAATTGGAGATGTTGGCAACAGCCTGAGCGCTGGTCATCGCGTTGAGCACTCCATCAACGTAAATTTGAGCGAGCCTCTGTTTCCGGACAACTGTGGCGTGGTGCCATACGCCAGTTGTAATCACTGGCGTACTTGTCAAAGCAACATAGGCGTTGTCTGCACTACCCTGGCAATATTCAAAAGTCAGCGTTTCACCCCCTCCTCGAAGATCAACGAAACTAGTATAACTGCAACCGGAGCGTTTTCCAAGAAATGCACCAAGTTCAAGCCCCTCGTTGCGCATCCAGAAAGCAATCGAGAAATCTGATGTGCCAAAATTCCCGATCGAGCTACCAAATTCCACGTAGTCATCCACGCCATCAAGGCTGAACGCCTGTCCCGCAAGGCCAGAGGCGAAGGTGGCGCCATTGATCAGTGTGCCGACATTGTTCCCCGTTCTGTCGAGCGCGTTGCCGTCAGCCTTCCACAAAGCCACGAGGCCGGGCGGTGGCGGGACGCACTGCGGCTGGCAGCGGCCCGTCATGCCCCCGGTGTAAATGCCGACGATTTCGGCGGCTGTGAGCGCGCGGTTGTAGATCAGCACGTCGTCGATGGAACTTCGGGCGAACTGAGCGCAGTGAGCATTATCCTCTGTTGACGTGCCACCCAGCCAGTAAGGCAATGCCGGCGTCCAGAGAGTGCGTGAGTAATTGGTATGAAGCACGTTCACTCCGTCAACGTAGATGTCTAGTGACGATGTGGATTGGTTATATGTGGCACCGATGTGGTGCCAAGCGTCGGGAGTCACCACACTTGGCGACGTGAACTTGGTGAAGGTGCCGTCATTTTCGTAGCCTAAGTATAATTCGACTGAAAAATTTCCACCGTTTGTCTGAAGGAACAACTCTGCGGATGGCCAAGCAAGAAAACAGTGTGTTCGTCCGATGAGCGGCGTCCATCTGGGCGGTGAGGTTGGCTTTACCCACAACGAGTAGGTGAGTTGCGTCGTGAGGTTGAAAGCGGGGCTGTTGGAGAGATATGGCACCTTTACGTATTTCGGTGTTCCATCGAACTGGAAGGCGCGATCTGAAACTCCTTCCCCGAAATCGATTCCATTCACGAGCAGGCCGTCATTGTCTCCCACACTGTCGAGTGCGTTGCCATCCGCCTTCCACCACGCTACGAGGCCGTCGCGTGGAACACAGTCGCCGCCAATGGTAGCTGGCTCAAATTCGACCACGTAGCCCAAAGCCTTGAAATCTCCGACGGCGTCATTCCATTGTTGGCTCCGTGTCGTGTCCGCTGACGAGAAGTAGTGCATTCTATTCTCGTTTGCTCCAGCGACAGAGCTTGCATTGTTCGGTTGTTCGCCCGCCCATGCTGTGAAGTCGAATGGTTCCGGAGTTACCCACTGCCAGCCGGCAGCTGGTTCGGCGGCTTCGTCCGCCTGCCATCCTCCTAACCACGGGCCATCATTCTCAGAGTAGTTTCCGTTGCGGTACTGCTTCCAGTATTCGGGCCGGTCAATGAGGCTGAAGACAAAAGCGTTTTCGGCGGCGGAGGTGAGGGTGGCGAGGTGTCCGCCGACGGCGCGGGCGGCGGCATCGGCTTCAGGCCAGGTGATGCCGTTGGTCACGACCACGGGGAGGTAACGGTGTTTGTTGGCGGCCCAAAGGAAGATCTGGCCGCTGGTGGAGTTGGTGTCGCCAGTCGGGGGCGCATTGGTGCTGACGGTCGGAGGCGGGTTGGTGGCGACGATGACCGGGACGAAGGGGTTGAGGGCGGGATTGCGGTATTCGGTGAGGTCGTCGAAACCGTCGCCGTCCACATCAAGCGGGCGGGCGAGGGGGACTTCACGCAAACGATAGAAGGAGGAGGGCAGTCCACCCTCCCGTAGCAGCCGACGTAAGGAGGCTCCATCTAAAAAAAGTTCGGGCAGCGGCGTGGAAGGATAAGTGAGCCTCCTCACGTCGGCTGCTACGAATTCATTTGGAGTATCGGTGCCCAGCCTCATGGCGATGGGGTTGGTGACGGTCGTCAAGGTGGGGCCGGCGTAGAGAAGGTAGTAGTCGTTTGTGTTGGCGGGATAGACGAGGTGGAGCAGGCCGTTGGTGTCGCGGTGGTGGCGGGTGATGGCGAAGGGCGGGTTGTTCGTGCGCGGCGGCACGGGGACGGAGGAAACGGGATTGGCGGTCGTGTCCATGTACACGGAGCCATCCTCGGCATCGTAGATGCGGACACCGGGCGGCAGCGGGCCGCCACCTGGCCCAGTGGGCAGGCCGATGTCGATGGAGTTTGGAAAATTGGCGGTGGCGGCGGATGATGCAGTAATGAAACCAGACAGACCGCCGCCCTTGGCCTGCGCTTCGCACACGGCTTCACCTTGGAGGTCGATGTGGAGGGTCTGCGGCTGCGGCGACGAGGGGATGGTGACGCGGCGGGTTTCGTTGAGGGTGCGGGTGTAGCCGAATGGGTCAAGCTGGGTTTCGTGGAGTTCGCCCTGGAGGGCCACGGCTTGTCCGCCGATGGCACCGCTGAGGGAGAGTCGGGCTTTGGCGTAATTGCGGGAATCGACGGAGAAGGAGCCATAGACGATGATTTCGCCGGAGACGGACACGGGAATTTCCACGGGTGTGCCAGAGTTGTTGAGCACGACGAGGTCGCGGCAAAAATTGAAGGTACCCTTCGTTATTTTGCGCGGATAAGGACCGCCTCCAGCGTGCTCAACGAGCACATCTACATTGCCACCGAAATGGACAAAGGAGCGAACAAGTCGGGGCTCACATGGTTCAATGGAAGGAGCCAGAAGCAGCAAGGTGCCGTTGTTGAAAATTCCTTCCTCGGCAAAGTGCCGCACTGCATCGCCGACCCAGGGTAGGAAAGCTTTCATTTCGAAGGAGAAAGCGTCCCCAAGCGGCGTTTGGCCCGTAAGCGTCACGCCGGCGGCACTGAGGGCGGCGCAATTGGTGCCACCTTGCAGAATTTCAAAAGCCCCGGTACCGATGGCCAACCTGAGCGGGACGGGCAAAAGAATGGGATTGAGGACAGCCTGCGACAAAAGGTCGGACTCAGAGAAGTAGTATTCGGTACGGGACTCGACGGAAAGGGACGTTCCGCAACCGGCTAGCGCAGGGGCGACTGCATATTCATTTAGACTTTGTCCAACGGACGAAATGATAGGGATGCCGCAAAGCAGGAAGGCAAAGCAAGCGCGCGTAGAGAGGTTCATCGACTGAATTGTGAGTGAGTTGGGTTGATTGTCAAAACGATGTTATCATCGCAGTCATCAACCCGCTGGGTTGATAGCGCGTCCGTTACGCGCTTATAAACCACGCCTTCGCGATCTTACCATCCCGCACTTCGTAGATGGCGATGAGCTGAAGCTTGCCCGGACCTTCGGGGAACGTACGCGTCACCTCCTCGTGGTCGACGACGATGGGGCCCATCACCGTGCGGTTCAGTAGCTGCGCGTGGAGGTTCGGTTCCTGGAAGCGCGCGGCGAAGCGTTCGCGCAAGGCGGCGGTGCCGGTGGCGAGGAGCTTGTCCGGAAACTCGAACTGCTGCGCATCCGGCGCGTACGTCGCGAGGATGCCCTCCACATCGCGCGCATTGTAGGCATCGAGCTGGCGTTGCACGACGGCGGCGGGGTCGGCGGATTCCTTCATCGCGGGCAACGATAGAATGTCGGAAATTCCCCGTCGAGTCCGGGTGATTTGGGCCGATAACAGAAAAATGAAATTGACCGTCGTTCGGTTCGCGCCTAGGTTCCGCGGCGTGAATTTGAACATCAACACTCTGCTGCTTACCAGCGCGCTGCTTCTGCGCAGCGCGGTGGTCGGGTGTTGACGAAGCTTTGAACGTTCAAACCCCACTGCCAAAACCGGCGGTGGGGTTTTTGTTTTTCAACGGGATGAACGAGAGCCGCGCCGCCTCAACATAGAAAGAAACATGAAAAACGACCGCATCATCATCTTCGACACCACGCTCCGCGACGGCGAGCAATGCCCCGGCGCCGCCATGACGCCTCGCGAAAAGCTGGAGGTCGCCCGCCAGCTCGCCCGCCTCGGCGTCGATGTCATCGAAGCCGGCTTCCCGGTCGCGAGCGAAGGCGACTTCGCTTCCGTGCAGGAGATTGCCCGCGAAGTCAAAGGGCCGATCATCTGCGGTCTCGCGCGTTGCGTGCCGAAGGACATCGAAGCCGCCGGCAACGCCGTCAAACCCGCCGGCAAGCGCGGCCGCATTCACGTCTTCCTCGGCACGTCGAAGCTCCATCGCGAATTCAAGCTCGGCAAGGCCCAGAACGAAATCATCCGCCTCGCCATCGACGGCGTGAAGCGCGCGAAAGCGTTCGTGAAGGACGTGGAGTTCTCGCCCGAAGACGCGTCGCGCACGGAACTCGATTTCCTCGTGAAGGTCGTCGAGGCGGCCATCGAGGCCGGCGCGACGACCATCAACATGCCGGACACGACCGGCTACGCGACGCCGATCGAGTATGACCGGATGTTCCGCCACATCCTCGCCAACGCGAAGGGAGCAAAGAACGTCATCTTCAGCGCGCATTGCCACGACGATCTCGGTCTCGCGGTCGCAAATTCACTCGCCGCTGTCCGAGGCGGGGCGCGTCAGGTCGAGGGCACGATCAACGGCATTGGCGAACGTGCGGGCAACACGGCGCTCGAAGAATTCGCGATGGCCATCCGTACGCGCAACGACATGTTCAAGGGGCTTCACACCGGCATCAAGCATCGCGAGATCGTGAAGACCTCGCGGCTCGTCTCGCGCATGTGCAGCTTCCCGGTGCCGCGCAACAAGGCCATCGTTGGCGCGAACGCGTTCGCCCACGGCAGTGGCATTCACCAGGACGGCATTCTCAAGAAGCGCGAGACCTACGAGATCATGGACCCGAGCGACGTGGGTTGGGGCCTCACGGAGTTGCCGCTCACCAAACACAGTGGTCGTGCCGCGGTGGCGGCGCGCTTAAAGCATCTCGGCTTCAAGATGACGGATGACGACGTGGCGTCGATCTTCGCGCGCTTCAAGGAAATCGGGGACAAGAAGAAGTTCGTCTATGACGACGACCTCTCCGCGCTCGTGGAAGGTCAGATCGCCGAAGTTCCGGAGACGTGGTCGCTCGATTACCTTAGCGTGAGCAGCGGCAACCAGACAGTCCCGACGGCGACGGTGCGCTTGAAGCATTCCGCGAAGAAGGACGGCGAGGTACATCAAGACGCGAGCATTGGCGACGGCCCTGTGGACGCGGCGTTGAAGGCGATGGATCGCATTACCAAGACTCGTGGCAAGCTCATGGACTACCAGCTCCGCGCCGTGAGCGAAGGCAAGGATGCGCTCGGCGAAGTGACGGTGAAGGTGGACTTCGGCGACGGCGAGCTCGTGACCGGCAAAGGCGCGAGCACGGACGTCATCGAGGCCAGTGCGCGCGCTTATTTGAGTGCAGTGAACCGTTTCCTCGGCCACTGCCAGCCGCGTGCGCCGAAGGGCACGAAACCGTAACGGTTGGAGTTAAAATTGTAATCAACAACCAGCGTGCCTGCGAAGGCCGCTGGTTGTCTTGCTTTGGTGAGCGTTGAGAAGAAGTGGCTGGCAGCCGAATTCCGCTCCGGGTGTCGATAATTAGCCGCTCTGGTCCGAGACCTCTGCGCAAAAGAGATCACTTCGTGAAATGTAGCGCTGGCGGGAGTTCGCATGATTTGCCACGACGCGATGATTTTGCCGTGGGCAGAGGTTCTGGGTGATGTTGCTCTGAGAGCCAATTAGCAACCGTTTGCGCGTCTGGGCCCGGAAGCATGAATGAGATTCATCCCGGGAATTAAAGGTACCCCCGCACTATCGGGGCGGTCTGAGCGCGATGGCATGGGCGCGGCTAAAGGGTGAGGAGAGCGGAAAACCCCGCACAACTGCACCAAGCTTATGGCCGTAAACAAATCAAAACTTCTTCGAGTTGGTTTCGTTCCCCTCATCGATGCTGCTCCGCTGATCATGGCGCAGGAGCTGGGGCTGTTCTCCAAGTATGATCTGAACGTCGAACTGCGCCGCCAGCCGGGTTGGGCGACGATTCGCGACAAGATCCTCTACGGTGACCTCGAAGCAGCGCACGCACTGGCGGTGATGCCGTTCGCGGCGACACTCGGGCTCGGTTCCATTCGCAGCGAATGTGTGACGGGTCTGGTGCTGAATCTTCACGGCAATGCGATCACGCTCTCTCGAGACTTGAAGCAGCGAGGCGTGCGTGATGCGCGGACGTTGCGGTCGGAAATTGAACGTCAGCGCGGCAACAAGACGTTCACCTTCGGCGTCGTGTTTCAATGGTCGTCGCACAATTTCCTTCTGCGCTCGTGGCTCGCTTCGGGCGGCATCGATCCGGACAACGACGTACGCATCGTCGTGGTGCCGCCGCCCGCAATGTTCGCGAATTTGAAGGCCGGTAACCTCGACGGCTACTGTGTCGGCGAACCGTGGAACTCCCTGGCTGTGGAATCGGGCGACGGTTGGTGTCCGAGCGTCAGCGCGCAGCTTGCGCCGGGGCATGCTGAGAAGGTTTTGATGGTTCGCAAGGACTTCACGGAAACCCACGCCAGCGAACACCTCCGTTTGATCGCCGCGCTGATCGAAGCGTGCGCGTTCTGTGAAAAATCCGAGAATCGCGAGCAACTCATCGAGACACTTTCCCGTCCGTCCTACGTGAATGCGCCTGCTGCGCTGCTCCGTCGCAGCGTGGGTGGGCCGTTCCAGTTTGGCGGCGACCGCGCCGAGGTGGTGCCGGGTTTCCATCGCTTCTCCGGCGATGAGGCCAATGAGCCATCCATCAGCAAGGCGCAATGGATTCTCGAGCATCTCCTGCGCCTGGGCGCCATTCAAGATCGCACGGCAATTCGAACTCTGGCTTCCGGGGCGGTTTTCCGCGCGGACATTTACGAACAAGCCAAGCAACTCATCACTTCCACCGAACACACTTCCCTCAATGCACTCGAACTCACTCCTGCCTGATATGAATCGTCGCTCCTTCATTCGTTCCGCCGCCAAAACAGTTGGTGCTGCGGCTCTCCTCGGTGGCCTGCCTAAGGGCTGGGTCGGCACGGCTTACGCCAGCGATGCGCCGGAGACGGCGAAGCTTCGTTGCGGCATCATCGCGCTCACCGATTGTTCGCCGCTCGTCATCGGGGCGGAGAAGGGCTTCTTCAAGAAGTACGGCGTCGATGTGACGATCGCCAAGGGCGCGAACTGGGCGGCGATCCGCGACTCGCTTTCCTCGGGCGACAATCAGATGACGCACATGCTCATCGGCATGCCGATCGCGAGCACGATGGGTCTGCTCGGTTCGCCGAAGAAGCCGATGGTGATTCCGTGGCTGCTCAATCGCAACGGCCAGGCCATCACGCTGAAGGCGGATTGGAAGGGCAAGGTGGGTGCGGATCCAAAGGGCATCAAACCCTTTGTCGAGAAGGCCAAGTCGCTGGGTGAACCGCTCACCTTCGCCATGACCTTCCCGCCCGGCACGCACGCCATGTGGATGCGCTATTACCTCGGCGCGGGCGGTGTAAATCCGGACAAGGACGTTTCGCTGATCACCGTTCCACCGCCGCAGATGGTGGCCAACATGAAGATTGGCAAGATGGACGGCTTCTGCGTCGGCGAGCCGTGGAATGCCCGCGCCATCGCGGACAAGATCGGCTTCACCTCCGTCACCACGCAGGACATCTGGAAGGATCATCCGGAAAAAGTCTGCGCGTTCACCGGTGAGTTCGCGGAGAAGAATCCAAAAACCGTGAAGGCGGTGCTCAAAGGCCTGCACGAAGCCAGCGTGTGGCTTGATGACATGAACAACCGTCCTGAGCAATGCGAGATCGTGAGCAAGCCGAACTTCATCAACTGCCAGAAGGAGATCATTCTCGGCCGTCTGCAAGGGAAGCTCGACTACGGCGACGGTCGCACGATGCAGGACGAGTTCTACATGCACTTCAGCAAGCGGAACTGCAACTATCCGCAGGCTTCCTACGCGAAATGGTGGCTTACGCAATTCCGCCGCTGGGGCATGGTCACCGGCAAACCGGATTACGACGGCGTGGCCAAGAGCGTCATGCGCGGCGACATCTACACCGAGGCGATGAAGGAAATCGGCGTGACGGATCGCGGCGCTGATGATTCCGGCTGGGAGATGTTCGATGGCGTGAAGTTCGATCCGAAGGGCGACCTCGAAGCATATGCGAAGGGCTTCCCTGTTCATAACGCCAAGGGCTGAACAGCCGCAGTGGCCCAGTGGTTCCCTTCGAAACGTACATTATGAAATCATTCAAACTCGACTGGCTGATTCTTCCCATCCTCGGTGCCGTGATCGTCATCGTCGGCTGGCATGTGCTCGCAGGAAAGAAGGTGGTGACGAAGGACGCCGAGGGCAATGTCGCGAGCGAAGAACGCAAAGGAGCAATTCCGGCGTTGCCGAATGTCGTGGAAACGTGGCAGTCCTCGAAGCCCTACATCGTCGAACCGTTCGCCAAACGCGGTGAGTTGGACCAAGGCATTCTGCGCTTCACGTGGCTGTCGCTCGTGCTCGTGGCGAAGGGCTACCTCATCGCGCTGATCATCGGGACGCCGCTCGGGTTCATGATTGGTCTCTCCAAGTTCTTCACCAAGATGACCGACCCGATCATCCAGGTGCTGCGACCCGTATCGCCGCTCGCCTGGCTGCCACTTGGGATGGTGCTCTTCCTCGACGCCGGCCGAAACGCGAGCGAACTCGCCGCGCTCTTCACCATCGCGGTCTGTTCAATGTGGCCGACCGTGCTGAACACCGCCGTTGGAGTCCGCGCGATTCCGCAGGATTACCTCAATGTGGCGAAAGTGCTGAAGCTTTCGAGATTCAAGACGCTCACCAAGGTGATGATTCCGGCGACGTTGCCCTACATGTTCACGGGCTTCCGTCTGAGCCTCGGTATCGCGTGGCTGGTCATCGTTGCCGCGGAAATGCTCACGGGACGGCCCGGCGTTGGCGGCTTCCTCTGGCAGCAATACAACGCGCTCATCTACGAGCAAATCATCCTCTGTATCCTCACGATCGGCATCGTCGGCTTCATCCTCGACCGGTTGATGAGCGTCGTGGAACGCCGGTTCAAAACTGCCTGACATATGTCGTTACTCGAACTCAACAACGTCTCCAAATCCTTCGGCGGCTCGTGCGTGTTGAAGGATGTGAACCTCAGTATCGCCAAGGGCGAGTTTGTCGCCATCGTGGGTTTCTCCGGCGCGGGCAAGACGACGCTCATCAGTTTGATCGCTGGATTGCTCAAAGCGGATTCCGGCACGGTGACTCTGAACGACAAGCCGGTGACCGGACCGGGACCGGACCGAGGCATCGTTTTCCAGAACTACTCGTTGCTGCCGTGGCTGTCGGTGTTCGAGAACATCTCGCTGGCGGTGGATCAGGTCTTCGGCGACTGGGATGCCGCGAAGCGCCGCGCGCACGTGGAGCATTACATCAAGATGGTGAACCTCACGCCGGCGCGCGACAAACGGCCCTCCGAGCTCTCCGGCGGTATGCGGCAACGCGTGAGCGTGGCGCGCGCGCTGGCGATGGACCCGCAGATTCTGCTGCTCGACGAACCGCTCTCCGCGCTCGATGCGCTCACACGAGCGACGTTGCAGGATGAAATTTCGCGCATCCGCGAGGAGACGCACAAGACGGTGGTGTTGATCACGAACGATCCCGACGAAGGTATCTACCTGGCGGACCGGATCATTCCGCTGACGGCCGGGCCGGGTGCGACATTGGGGCCGTCGTTCACTGTCGACATCCCGCGTCCGCGCGACCGCAAGGCCATCAATCACGACGCGCACTTCAAGCAACTCCGTCGCGATGTCACCACGTTCCTGCTCGATTCCAAGCACGACCAGAAGACGACCGTCACGCGCAAGCTCGTGCTGCCGGACATCGAGCCGGAGGACTTGACGGTCATCCGCTCCTTCGGCGAACGGCGCACTGCGCCGAAGCGTTCGCGCGAAATTCAGGAGGAGAAGATTGAAGTCTGAGTTCGTGCCGCAACCCATCAAGCCATGAGCGATTACGTTGAACTTTCCAACCTGACGAAGACGTATCCGACGCCGAAAGGCCCGGCGGTCATCGTAAAGGATTTCAATCTCCGCATCAAAAAGGGCGAGTTCGTCACGCTGATTGGCCACTCTGGCTGCGGCAAGTCCACCGTGCTTTCGATGCTCGCGGGCCTGAACGAGATCACCGATGGCGGCATCATTCTCGCCGGCAAGGAACTCGCGGGACCGGGACCGGATCGCGGCATCGTGTTTCAATCTCCGTGTCTTCTGCCGTGGATGACGGCGTTCGAGAACGTCATGCTCGGCGTTGAACAGGTCTTCTTCACCGCGAGCAAGGAAGAGCGCCGGCAGATCGTCGAGTATTACCTCACGGTCGTTGGCCTCGGCGACGCGATGCACAAGAAGCCGGCCGAGCTGTCGCAAGGCATGCGGCAACGCGTCGGCATTGCGCGCGCATTCGCGCTGAAGCCCAAGATGCTCCTGCTCGACGAGCCGTTCGGGATGTTGGACTCGCTCACGCGCTACGAGCTGCAACAGGTGCTCATCGAGCTCTGGCGCAAAAACAAGATTACCGCGCTGATGGTCACGCATGATGTCGATGAAGCGCTGTTCCTCTCCGACCGCGTGATTTGCATGACGGACGGTCCCGAGGCAGAGGTCGGCGACATTCTCGAAGTAAATTTCCCCCGTCCACGCGAACGCAAGGCCGTGATGGAGCATCCGGATTACTACAAACTCCGTGAGCACTTGATCGAATTCCTCGAAGTCCACGCCCACAAAAAACACGCCAAGCCCGCTGCGCCCACTGCAGTCCCGCCCGGTCCTCCTCCGTCGCCAGTCTCTCCCTCCACACTATCAACCCTTGATTCAGATCAACTCGGCAAACCGCTGAAGTCCGAAACTGCCCCTGTATGAAAAGATCCCTCCTCGCTCTGACCTCTTCTGCGCTCGCTCTCGGATACGTCTCGCCCGTCATCGCCCAATACGCGCCGCCGCCACCGCCGCAGCCGTTCCCCGGCTTCATCAACGATTTTCTCCGCAAGAAAGATCCCTACTACTCGCAGTGGGATATCGGCGGCGCGGTGCGCCTGCGCTATGAACTGAAGGAGAATGGCCTCGGCCTGCCGCCGGCGAATGACTGGCGGGACACGAGCGGCACGACGGTCGACAACGACAACAGCTATTTCAGCCAGAAGGTTCTCGCGCACGTCGGTTACACCGCGAAGTGGTGGAGCATCTACGTGCAGGGCCGCAGCAGCGGCACCAGCGGTGACGATCGTTCTTGGAACGCGACGAATCCTGGCCCCGGCGGCGCGGGTCCGGAGTCGGACGGCCCGGCGGATCTGCATCAGGCGTACTTCACCGTCGGGAATCACAAGGAGTTTCCCGTCTCGCTCAAACTGGGGCGTCAGGAACTCAGCTACGGCGATGAACGTCTCGTCGGTGCGTTCGCATGGAACAACATTGGCCGCGTGTTTGATGCCGCGAAGGTTCGCTGGCAAAACTCGCTATTCGCCGCAGAAGCGTTCACGAGCAAAATTGTTCTTCCTGATGACAACAGCTTCAACACCTGGAACGACTACAACCTCTTCTCCGGCGTGCATCTCACGACGAAGAAGATTCCGAAGACGCTGACTGAACTCTACTTCTTCGCCCGTAACGACGGCGTCGGCAGCGCCAGCGCGCAGGACCCGGTTTCATTCCCGCCGTTTCAAATGGCTGCGCCGGTCGCACGTGACATCTACACGCTCGGCGGACGCATGAAGTCCGGCACGAACGAATTCGGCGGTTTTGATTTCACGGTGGAAGGCGCGTATCAGTTCGGCAACTGGAAGGGCACGCTCACCGGCGATCGCATCGACCACGACGCCTATGCGTTCATGGCGAATGCTGGTTACACGTTCGAGGAAGTGTTCGGCAAGCCGCGCGTCGCGATTGAATACTCCTACGCCAGTGGCGACAGCGACCCGACGGACGACGAGCACAACACCTTCGACAACCTGTATCCCACGAACCACAAGTTCTACGGATACATGGATTTTCTTTCCTGGCAGAACCTCCACGACGTGCGCGGCATCTTCCAGATCAAGCCGCATCCGCAAGTCTCCCTCGCCGTTGAAGGCCACCTCTTCTGGATGGCTGACACCGCGGACAATCTCTACAACGTCGGCGGGGCTGGGCGCGGCGCGGGTGCGAACGCAAACGGCTTCGGCCGCAATCCTACTTACGACAGCTTCGTGGGTGGCGAGATTGACGTCGTCGCCGGCTACGCGCTGAACAAGTTCACCGCGATCGAGGCTGGTTACGGGCATTTCTTCGCTGGCAAATACATCGACCAGACCTGGCAGAACGCGGGTGGATCACAAGATGCAGATTGGATCTACCTGCAGACGGTGATTCGGTTCTAGCGGCGACAGATTCAGTTCCTCCGTTCCGGGCGGCTGCGTAGTTGGTGCGCAGCCGCCTTTTTTATTGGAAGGGTGGTTTGACAGTGTCTGGCAAGCGTGAGATAGAAGAATCATTCCAAAGAAACGGCGGTAACAACTCTCATGCTTATGTGGTGGCGATTTACCTTTCTCGCGCTCGTCTGCGTCTTCGTCGGGTCTGCGATCTTAAGTGCTTCGGCTCAGGCTCCAGCCATAGTGGTTCATCCCACCAACCGGGTTTCATTTATCGGGGGTAGTGTGATCATGAGTGTGACGGCGACCGGCGCGCCGCCGCTGACGTATCGTTGGGTGAAGGACGGAACACCCGTCGCTCGGGGGACGAACCGGCTGCTGAACCTGATCAATCTCACGCTGTCGGATGCCGGCGGGTATCAGGCTGTGGTATCGAACTCGTTTGGGGTGGTGACCAGCCGCGTGGCGTCGCTGACGTTGACGGGTGCGCCGCCGGTCATCTATCTCTCGCCGACCAATTCCACGGCGTGCCCGGTCACGGGCGCAAAGCTCTCGGTGGGCGCATCAGGTAGTCCGCCGCTGCGCTATCAGTGGTTCTTTGCCGGTGAGCCCATTGTGAATGCAACTTCGTGGACGCACCCGGTGCAGGCGACTGTTCTCGGAGATTACTTTGTCGTAGTGCAGAATGACTTTGGAACCGCGACCAGTGCGGTGGCGGAAGTGACTGTTGGCCCGCGAATTCTCGTCCAGCCCCAGAGCCGGACGGTGGAGGCTGGAACGGGCGTGGAGTTCTCGGTGGTGGTGCTGGAGTGTCCGGAGACGCGATTCCAGTGGCGTTGGAATGGTTTGACGGTCACCAATGCGACGAACAGTACGCTGCGTTATGGGTATCCCACCGGAGATTTCACCGGGGATGTCGATGTGGTGGTTTGGGATGACTACGGGTCGGTGACGAGCACTGTGGCGCGACTGACGGTAAATGAGGTCAAGCCAACGGTCACCGACCAACCGCGCGATTTGAGAGAATTTGAACGGCCTCCCATCTCGAACAACGAATTCTTTTTTCAAGTCGGCTTTACCGGCGCGCCGAGACCGGCGCTCCAGTGGTATTTCAACGATGCGGCGCTACCCGGCCAGACGAATCCTATCCTTCGAATTCAGCCAGCGGCAGCGGCTCAAGGGTTTTACCATGTGGTCCTGAGTAACGGTGCGGGAAGGGTGGAGAGCCGTTATGCCGAGTTCCGGATGGAGGAGTTGCCGCCGGTGATCGATCCGTCAAGACAACCCAGCAGCATCGGTGTATGTCCTCCACGATTTCCAACGAACCTGGTGTCGCTGTCAGTCGGGTTGACCCGCTATGGCTGGGCGCCGTTCTCCTATCAATGGCTGCGGAACGGTGAACCGATTCCGGATGCAACGAATTATCTGCATTTTCTGCGCCCGCTGTCGGAGATAATCGGCGACTACGTGGTGGTAGTAACGAATGACTTCGGTGCGACGACCAGCCAGGTGGCGAAGGTGTCGACTGGGGTCGTCATTACGGAACAACCCCAAGAATTGATCGAAGCTGACATGGGCGGTTATGCGGTGTTCTCTGTGAGGCTGGAGGTCGGATGCAATTCCGCGACCTTCCAATGGCAGCGAGACGGGCTGGATCTTCCTGGCGAGAATGACTTGAGGCTGGTTCGGTACCGGCTTTCCGCCGCTGACAGGGGAGACTACCGGCTCGTGGTGCGATGGAATACAGGATCGATCACGAGCGAGGTGTCGCGTTTAGAAGTGACGGTGCGCGAGCCGTGGATTACGGACCAGGAACCCGAAGACCTGGAGGTGTTGGCTGGCGAGTGGGCCCATTTCCGAGTGACTGACTTAGACCGCGGCGCACCGGCAGGGGATTTTCAGTGGCTATTTAACGGCCAGCCGATTTTCGGAGCCACGAATAACCTCCATTTTTTTATTCCGGATTCTCCCCAACAGCAGGGGCGCTATGCGCTTGTCATCAGCAATGGATTTGGGTCTGTCACCAGCCGCGTGGCATTGCTGAAGGTGCTTTTCCATCCTCCCTTCTTCGATTACGAGCCGGAGGATATCACTATTGCATCAGGCCAATCATTGAGTTTCTCGGCTTTTGCCGTGGGTGCACCGCCTCCGTCTTATCAGTGGCTGCACAATGGTGTGCCTATGCGTTGGGAGACGAACGAGTTTCTGGAACTGTATGCTCATGGGACCAATGATCTGACGGAGTACTCGGTGGTCGCCAGTAATCTGCTCGGTTCGGTGACCAGCCGTGTCGCCACTGCGCATGTGGAATTGTTTGCTCCAGGAATCTACCAGCAGCCGATTGACCGCAGTGTTCAGGCCGGCGAGTGGGTTTCGTTTGGAGCGGGCGTAACGAGCGCGCCACCTGCCTCGTATCAGTGGTTCTTCGAAGGCGAACCAATACCGGGTGCGACGAGCCAGTCACTTCAGTTCGTTGCCGGATTCTCTCGGCAGGTGGGCGGTTACTCCGTGGTGGCGAGCAACCCGTTTGGGGCTGTGACCAGTCGAGTGGCGAGGCTCGACATTGAGCTGATGCCTCCAATGGTCACGGTGGATCCGGTTTCGCAGAACCTGGTAGAGGGCGAGGTGCTGTGGCTTCGAGTGATGGCGAATGTGCCGGTAGAAGTGAAATGGCAACTCGATGGCGTTGATATCGCGGATGCCACAAACACCACGCTGAGGCTTCGCACGACTGGTCCTGATGATGGTGGCGAATATCAGGCGATTGTCTCGAATGATCAGGGCACCGCGACCAGCGGTGTCGCGCAAGTCACGATCCGTGTCGCCGGGCCGCTGGATCGATGGAATTGGCGGAGTCCAAAACCGCAGGGAAATGATCTTTTCGATGTGGCTTTTGGGGACAGTCGTTTTGTGGCGGTGGGATCACGGGGAGGAGTGGTGGTTTCGACCAACGGCGTGGACTGGTATGATGCTCACCGAGTTGGTCACTCAGAGTCTCGAACCGCGATTGCCCATGGCAACGACGTGTTCGTGGCGTGCGAAGATGGGGCACTTGTGGCCTCGCCTGACGGGATTGACTGGCATGCGGTCAACGCGGGCTTCGAATCCAGTTTTGGGACTGGCCTGAACGCCTATAAAGTCGCGTTTGGTAATGGGCGATTCGTCGCGAGGTTGAGCGATGCCAGTGTGGTGATCTCCACCAATGGCTTCGCCTGGGAAAGAGTGAGAGCGACGGAGTTGGAGAACGGCGGAGACGGGATCTTCTTTGTGAACGGGCGATTCTTAGTCCCAATGTATTTGGGGTTCAAGGGTACCTCCGAAAGTGGTTTTGCCTGGTCGGTGGACGGTGTCACCTGGGAGGTTCAAACCTTCCTGGCCATGGACTATGTCGCGTCCGTGGCATGTGGAGAGAATCTCTGTGTCGGATTCTCCCAGTTTGCGGCGGACTGGCTTGTGCTTTCCTCAAATGGTGTTGATTGGGTCGAACATTTTTTGGAAGTGCCGTTGAACATGGGGCCTCGTGCTGTTGCGTTCGGCGACGGTCTGTTCGTGGTCGCGGGTAATCCTTATCTCGACGGCGCCGGGTTGGCCGTTTCCACGAACGGCCTGAGATGGACCCCGATTCAGGACATCGGAACGAACGAGTTCGATCAGGTGCGCTTCGAAGATGGACGCTTCATCGCGGTGGGAAATCGTGGTGTGCTCGCGACTTCGACCAATGGTGTGGAATGGCAGTCGGTGTCGTGGGGTTCCGAGTTGAACTTCCGCTCCTTGGCGCGCGGAAACGGCTTGTTAGTCGCGGTTGGAAATAACGGCGCTGCTTATTCGTCCGTCGATGGCCTGGCTTGGACGGCGCGCGATTCCGGCGTGACCAATAATTTCCGGAGCGTGACTTGGTTTCGCGACCGCTTTGTCGTGGTGGGTGAGAGCGGTGATCAGGGGGTGACTTCGACAGCGCTGACCTCCGTCGACGGCATCATTTGGGAAACACACGAAGCGTTGGGTGATCTGTTTTCGGTTTCTCATAACGGTCGCCTGCTGGTCGCCGTGGGAGATCAAGGCACGATTGTGACCTCTCCAGATGGTGCTAACTGGAACAAGCTCCCATCATTCGTGAATCCCGAGACATGGGAAGGTTCTCCGACGTCCCAGGATTTGAATGCGATTACGTGGACGGGCACGCGATTCGTGGCCGTTGGAAAAGACGGGGTCGTCATCACCTCCACCAATGGCCTGTCGTGGACATCGTCCGGACCCGGCGGACGCAAGAACCTTCACGGCATCGCCTACGGAGACGGAGTTTATGTGACGGTCGCCAACGACGGCGTTTACTATGTCAGTACGGATGCGGCGATTTGGTGGCGTGGAGAATGGCAGACGCGCGATCTTTCCGATGTGACTTATGGCAGTGGTCGCTTCATGGCGGTGGGTGACAGTGGCGTGATGTTCACTTCGGAGGACGGCACCAACTGGATTCGCCGTGTAACGGGGTGCGGCAATGACCTGAGATTTGTCACCTACTCCGAGGGCAGCTACTACGCGGTGGGCAATAACGAAACCATCCTGCAATCCGACCAGGTCGATGCCGCCCTGCGCATCAGCCGCCTGCCCGCTGCTGGAGGAGTGCAAGTAGAGGTGCTTGGTGAGCAGGGCCGTGTTTACCGGCTGCAAGGCTCCGCCAATCTGGCGACTTGGACGGACTTGATCGAATTCACCGGGGGCAACGAAGTGACGAGGCTTTCCGACAACTCTAATACTGGAAACGGATGGCGGTTCTATCGCGCTGTCTCCCCGTAAGGCAGGGTCTGCGTGGCGACGTTAAAAGCGAATCGCTCGGTCGGAGGACGAGATCCGCTTTTCGAGTTCCTCTTCGGAGAGGCGTTCGAGTTTCAGGGAGCCGAAGTTCTCGTTCCGAGCTTCAGTGGGACCACCGACGATTCCAATTGTTCCGGATTCGGCCAAAACCGGCAGGTAGTCTTTGAGGTGATCACCATCGACCAGATCTTCGGGGCTCGTTTGAAATACTTCGCGAGCGCTTCCCTTCAGGCAAAGCGTCACCGCGAGCTGCTCGTGCGTGCTCAACCCCGCGGCGATGCGAACAGCTTCGGCGGTTCGTCCAGATTTGCGAGGATCGCTTTCGGTGATGACGAGCACGGTGCGTTTCATTCGGCCGCGCCTCCGAAACTCAGAAGCTCATCCGTGCTGGAAATGATGTCGCCTAGGACGCCGAGACCAACGAAGGTCGCGAGATCGTTGATGGGGATTCGGCGTCGATTCGCGCCGTATGCGCAGGCGTAGAGAATGAGACCTTGCTGCCGAAGCGCTTGAAGCCTGGCGTCGCCGACTCCCGAGATCGCATCGTCGATGCAGTAAGTGAACACACGCGATCCGTTGGCGATGGCGGCGGCGGCGGCTTCGACGCCAGCGGCAAACGCGGCCGTGCCTGGGGCAGTGGAAAGGAGTAGGCCTGTTTTTCTCTGCGGGAGATCCATCTCGTTCTTGAAGGGCGATGCGCTGCGCGTGTCGGGAAATCAGGCGGCTTCGTCCAGCCCGAGGACGCGGCGCACCAGTTCCACGAGATTCGCGGGCTGGTAAGGTTTGCCGACGAAGCGATCCACCTTCACTTCAGACCCGAGGACAATTTCCGCGCCGGCCGTTCCGCTGATCAGGATGATCTTCAGGTCCGGCTTCACTGCCCGGCATTTCTCGACGAGTTCGAGGCCGTTCATCTTGCCCATCGAGTAGTCGGTAATGATTAAGGACGGTTTGGAACGCGCCTCCATGAAGCTCTCCAGAGCTGCCTCCGGGTCGAGGAATTTCTTCATCTTGTAGCCACTCGGCCCGAGCGTGCTCTCGGCGAGATCCAGTAACAGCGGTTCGTCATCCACCAGGTAAATCAGTGGAGCCTTTTTCGAAGCGGTCTGGTTGGTAGGACTCATAATCGAGCCGTTATAGCCTGATGGAGTAGACACCCGCTGGACACACCGTGCAAGGGGCAGTTTGGTTGCGAAACGGCAAAATCCGTGTGGCGGAACCGGCGATGATTCGACGGTCAGTGGGGTGTTTTCAGAGGATAATCCCGACGACGGTGGCGGTGAGGTAACAGGCGATCAATCCGCCGAGCATCGCGCGCAAACCAAGCTTCGCGAGGTCCTTCCGCCGTTCCGGGGCGAGGGCACCAATGCCGCCGATTTGGATGGCGATGCTGCTGAAGTTCGCGAAGCCGCAGAGCGCGTACGTGGTCAGCGTCACGCTGCGGGGATCGAGTTTGTCGAGCTGTCCGCTGAGCGAGAGGTAGCCGATGAATTCGTTGAGCACAATGCGTTCTCCAAGGATCTGTCCGACCGTTACGCAATCCTTCGTTGGAATGCCGATCAGCCAGGCGAACGGGGCGTTGATCCAGCCGAAGAGGTTTTCCAAGGTCACCGGGTGCGTCACGCTGAAGAGTGATTGAAGCCAGCCAAGCGAAAGGTTCACGAGGGCCACCACGGCGACGAAGGCGATCAGCATGGCCATGACATTGATGGCGAGCATCACGCCGTCGCTGGCGCCGCGACAGAGCGCTTCGATACCATTGTAAGTTTCGCGTGGCACTTTGGCGGACGCGCCGGCGGCGGTTTCGCTGGTTTCAGTTTCCGGCGCGAGAACCTTGGCGATCATCAGGGCGGCGGGCGCGCTCATCACGGATGCGGTCAGCAGATGGCCGGCGGAGATGTTGAAGCCGACGTAGGCGGCCATGACGCCGCCGGCGATGGTGGCCATGCCTCCGACCATCAAGGCCATGAGTTCGCTTTTGGTCATCCCCGCGAGGTAAGGCTTGATGACGAGCGGCGCTTCCGTTTGCCCCATGAAGATGTTCGCCGCGGCGGCGAGACTCTCGCTGCCGCTGGTGCCCATGATGCGTTGCATGACCCAGGCCGCGCCGCGCACCACGCGTTGCAGAATGCCGTAGTGGTAGAGGAGCGACGACAATGCAGAGACGAAGATGATCGTGGCGGACACGATGACGACGAAGACGAAACCGTTTCCGGCGCCGAGTTTCTCGTTCAGCAACGCTGTTCTCGCGAGTGGACCAAAGACGAGTTCCGCGCCTTTCGCGGCGCAGTCCAGCAATGCGGTGAAGGCGGATTGCGCTCCTTCGAAGGTCTTGCGACCCACGTTCGTGTTGAGAATGAACAGCGCAAAGGCGAATTGGAGTCCGAGTCCGGCGGCGACGGTGCGCCAGGGAAACCGACGGCGATTCAGCGAGCACGCCCACGCGAGGCTGATTAAAACCACGAGCCCGAGGACGCTCACCAGTTTGGGTTCCATTGGCGAAAACTAGACGAAGCTGGCGCAGAGTCGAGCCTGCGGCGTTTATGCGCTGTTTGACGTTCGAGGGCCGAAGCGAATCACTCCGCTGGCCGCGGCGATACCGGCGAGGACGATCATCGCGCCGACTCCCTGCATCCAGGTCAGTTTTTCATCCAGCACGAGCCACGCGACGAACGCGGCCACGACGGGTTGCCAGAGAAGGCTGACGGCGGAGAATGAGGCGGGCAGGTGGCCGAAGCCGTAGGCGATGAGTGTCTGGCCGCCGGCGTGGCTAATCAACGCGAGCGCGAGGAGGACGAACCAGCCCTTGCTCGTGGTCGCCACCATCACGTCGCCCGAGAGCCAGGCGACGATCCCGAAGCCCGCGCAACTGGCCAGCCCGGACCACGCCATGATCGTCGGCGTCGAGAAGGTTTTGCGGAGATGTTTCACCGCGAGCAGATAGCCGGCGTAGAACACGGCGGCGACAAGCGACAGCACGTCGCCGAGCAGATGCCTGGAGTTGAACAGACCGGTGGTCATCGCGTCATCGCCAGTGAGAACGCTGTGGCGCACCAGCAGGGTCGCGCCAGCGATCGCAAGGAGCATTCCGATGACGAAGCTGAGCTTGATGCGGTCGCCGAAGAGGATGCGCGCGCCGATGGTCACGAAGATGGGCGCGATGTTCGTGAGCAGGGTGGAGTTCGTGACGGTGGTGTATTGCAGCGACCAGTGCCAGATCGAGAGATCCGCCGTGAACAGAAGTCCGCCCGTGGCCAGCAGCAAGAAATCCCGACGGCTCGCCGGTTGGCGCGAGGTGGGATTTTGGCGGTGATCCCAGATGGCCCAAAGCCAGATGAAGGGAAGGGCGAAGAGCAAGCGGTAGAACGCGGTGGCGGTCGGGCCGGTTTCGCTGATGCGGACAAACACTGGCGCGAAGCCAATGCCCGTCGCTCCGCCGATGAGCGCGAAGAACGCCAGACGGGCTTGAGCGGTGGGGTTCATCGGAACGTGATTTGTGATCCGAGACGCGTGAAGCGAATTGGACGGTCAGTCGCGGCGAAGACGATCATCACGGATCGTGAATCGCGCATCACTTCCGGCCCGCCAGTTCGAGGACTGCGGCGGACATCGCGGTAACGCCGGTCTTGATCGACGGCTCCGGAACCGGGCGATAGAGGCTGGAGTGCAGGGCGGGAAGTGGCTTTCCGGTGCGCTCGCTCTCGGCGACGCGCTCAGGTTCGATGGTGCCGAGCCAGAAGAGGCAAATCGGAATCTTGTCCGCCGTGCGGCCGTATTCGCTGAAATCTTCGCCGCCCATCACCGGCTTTCGGGTGATGACTTTCTTCTCGCCGAAGAGCTGCTTGAACGTTCCGCCGAGGCGACGCGCGAGATCGGGATGGTTGTAGGTCGCCGGAGTGAACTCACGTTCGTCCACGTGGACCACTGGCAGTTTGTCTTCCGGAATTCCTGCGGAGATGGCCTGGCCGCGGACGATCCGCTTGATCGATTCGAGCGTGCGCGCGCGGACCTCGTCGGTGAAGGAGCGGACGGTGATCTGCAGCTTCACTTCGTCGGGGATGATGTTGTGCTTGGTTCCGCCGTGGACGGAGCCGACGGTTACGACGGCGGATTCGAGCGGATCGGTTTCGCGGCTCACGATCGTTTGCATCGCCATGATGCTTTGCGCGGCGAGCACGATGGGGTCTTTCGTTTTGTGCGGCCACGCGCCGTGTCCCCCGAGGCCGCGCATTGTGATGTCGACGGAATCAACGTTCGCGAGGACGAAGCCTTCCACGACTCCCACCGAACCGGCGGGCATATCAGAGCTGACGTGCAGCGCGAGGCAGTAATCCGGTTTCGGGAAACGGGTGAACAAACCATCCTTCAACATCGCCCGGGCGCCTGCACCCCGTTCCTCCGCGGGTTGGCCGATGAAGACGATGGTGCCGCTCCAGCTCGACTTGAGGTGCGTGAGCACGCGCGCAGTGCCGACGAGTGAAGTGATGTGAACGTCGTGTCCGCAGGCGTGCATGACGTCGACTTCCACGCCGGCGTCGTTCGTTGCACGCACGGTGCTGGCGTAGGGCAGACCGGTCTGTTCCTTGACAGGCAAGGCATCGAGGTCCGTGCGAAGGAGGATGGTCGGTCCGGCTCCGTTCTTCAACACGCCGACAACGCCATGGCCGCCGACACCGGTGGTGACTTCGATGCCGAGCGCTTTTAGCTCCTCAGCGAGACGCGCGGCCGTTTTCTGTTCGCGGAAGGAAAGTTCGGGATGGCTGTGGCAGTGGACGTAGAGCTTTTCGAGCGATGAGTATTCGCGTTCCACCAGCGGTGAAATCAGGCCCTTGAAATCGGCACCGCGAAGATTCGTGGGAAACGCGGCGCTGACGACGATCGCGACCGCGCAGGCCAACGATGGTAAAACCGATGTCTTCATGGCGTTGGCTTGAGGCCGAGGGAGTCGACGAGGAGCTTGATCAATTCGGGCTGAGTGTAGGAACCGAGAGCGACGTTGGGTCCGACAATCAGCTGCGGCATCTGTCCGCGCCCGGCGCGATAGGCGACTTCGTAGACCGCGATGTCGAACTGCAATTGCGTGTTGGCCCACGGATCGAGCATGGCCTGGCGGATCGCCGGATCGCCCACGAGTTGTGCCGCCTTGGCTTCCGCGTCGGCGAGCGGCGGTGGCTTGGCTCCTTCCATCAACCAGTGATCAAACTCGGCGTGTTTCGAGCGGTCGGCACGCCATACGGCGAGGCTGAGCTTGGCGTAGGCGCAGGCGTTGGTGTGCGAGGGATTGGCCCGTTGCATGGTGGGATTGCAGAGCGGGTCCAACGGCATGGGCAGGCTGACGATCGCGAGCTGGTTAATGAACATGCGCTGGGCCTCCACGAGGAGCGGGTGCATCGAGCGACAGTGATGGCAGGTGTAATCAAACAGGCTGACCACGATGTGCTCATTCGTCGCGGCGCCGATCGTCGGGAGATCGAACACATCGAGCTCGAAGCGGCCGCCGTAGATCGGAAGAATTCGTTTCGCTGGCGTCGTCTGAACGGGCGGAGGCGTGGTCACGGTCGGCGTCGGCACCGGAATATTGGTGACCGTGGCGACCGTTGGAGGCGCGGAGGTAGAGACGGTGGATGCGACGGGCGCAGCATTGGTTCCGGGAATCGCCGGCGTGACGACCATGGTGCGGCGTTCGTATTTCAATTGCCCGACGACCAGCATCGCGAGAGCCGCGACGGCCACGATGACGACGCGGCGGAACACGCGAGGGGCGAGGAAGACGAGTTTCTCCAGCTCCCACGGTTTCGCTTCGCGGCTGCGGATGGGCGCGTTCACGAGGATGAGAATGGCCGCGAGGGCGCCGCACGAATGGGCGGTCATGCAGTACGCGCAGAACGATTTTAGCAGGAAGGCCTGCAGGCCCACGAACCAGGCGGCCGAGCCGAAAACGACGATCGCGCCGCCTACCAGCCATGCCCAGGTGATGCGTTGAACTTTCGCATCGCGCTTGAGGCTGAGCCGGAAGCTGGCGCCGAGGATGAGGGAATAGATCATCAACGCGAGGAGGCTGACAGGGATGTTCAACCAGTATGCCCAGCGCGAGCCGAGCACTTGGTCGCAACCGGAATCCGGACCGCAACCGACCACGCGATCTCCCGTCATGGCGCCGTAGGCGAGGTAGGCGGAGATGCTCATGGCGACGAGCACGAGCAGGCGGATGGCGATCAGCGTGCCTGTCCCGATCGGGGCATCGCTGCGGACGACTTTGGTTTCGGACGATTTGGATTTGGAGGCCATCTGGATTCCTGCTGTGACGTTGGCGAGAGTTAACGGTCAGGGGCGGTGGGAAGCAATCTTGTTCTGAACCTTCGGGATGGTGTGGGCGGGCAAAGATTCCTTTGCGGTATGGCGTCGTCGCCCTACGATTCGAGCCGTAATGATGTCGAAGATTTCGTGGCTCCAATCGATGCCGCCCCGCCGCCGCAAGATGCTGTTCTGGTGTGCGGGGATTCTGACCTTCTACACCATTACCGGTTTCCTGATCGCGCCACCAATCGTCCGCTCCGTTGCTTCCGCGCAGCTGGGCAAGTTCCTCGACCGGGAGGTGGTGATTGCCAAGGTGAAGCTGAATCCCTACTCGATGTCCGGCACCGTCGAGGGATTTCTCATCAAGGAGTAAGGATTCTTGTTGTCCGGATCCGTGGCGAAGTTCTGCAACGTGAGCTCGAGCGGACCGATGACTTTGGAGAACGGCGACTTGGTGGTAAGATCCGTGGCCGCGAGGCGCGCAGCCGAGATCTTCATGACGTCGATCCGCAGCGCCAGCGGCCGGGAAGGTTTGTCGGACTTCGGCGTCGCCGCAGCCAGCTTCGCGAGCTTCTCGATAATGTCGGAGAAGTTCAGCGAGTAATCAGGATTCACCTGCACGCGCACAAACGGATGCGACGTGGAAATCTCACTGAAGACAAACGTCCGCGTGAACAGCGACCAGAACTGGAAGTTCGCGTGCACTTCGTCCCAGGAAACGAACGGCTTGCCGTCCTTGGAGAGCCAGCTTCTTTCCCTCGTCGAGATCACCGGGACGGATTTCGCCACCCTGGCTGCGCAGCGTGCAAATCGTGTGAAGGAATACATGATCAACGCGGGCAAGGTGGAACCGGAACGCGTGTTCCTTATGGATAAACCCGAGGATGGCAATCCCGCCAAGGGCAGCCGCGTCTACCTCCACCTGCGCTGAAACAGCGGCAACGGTCGGGCTGGTCACGGTCGCGATTCTGCCAAGCCTGCCAGCTGCTGACCGGTGGCCGAAAACCCACGCCACGGTGTGGCAATTAAAGTATTCAGCTGGCCGCCGTCGGATGGAGATTGAGATTGCCGGCTTCCGAGGAAAATGCTCCTTTCCTCAACAGATGCGAGTGAAAGGGAACAAGGGTCCAGACCGGAAGTATTTTCGTGGCTAAATGGTTTCCAAAGTCGCGGCGAGGGATCGTCGTGTTACTGGTCGGGTTCGCGCTGGTGTTGGGCGGGGGTATTTGGTGGAGGTTGAAGGGCGGCAACGGGGAGCCGTATTACGACGGTCGTCCTTTGAGTTACTGGCTGGAGGAAGGCAGAGAGGCAATCACGAACGGGAGCAAGTTCATGCCGATGCGGTTGAACGCGGAGAGCACGTCCGTAGTGCGAGCGATTGGCACGAATGCGATGCCCAAGCTACGCGAGTGGATGTACTCTCCCAAGCCGGGATGGAGGCAAAACATATACAGATGGGTCCATCAACGGCGGTTTCCGCCTGTTGTGAATAGAGCGGCCTCTGTGGTCAGTGGATACCAACCCTATGATCCGTTCGCTTCGCTTCTAGCCTTTCAAGCAATGGAACGGGATGCCGAAGGGGCCATTCCGTTCCTGACCGAAATGTTGAGGCAGGAAGAGAACTCGCGCATGGCGGCGGTGGCGTTGAGCGTTATCCGGCCTGAAGGTGTCCGAGCGCTCATCGAAACATTTCCGAAAATTGCTGATGAGGAACAGCGAGCAAAAATTGTATCTCACTTGGAGCACGCGGTGACTCCGGACCTTGAACAGACCTTTGTGAATTTTGCCGCAAAGTGGGCGACTGAGGATCCGAGTTCAGACGTGCGCTTTGTTGCGGTTCACGAGCTCGGTACATTCACTAACTCAGCCTAAGTGGCGGTGCCCGCGCTTACAAGGGCATTGAAGGACCGCGACACGTGGGTGAGATCCAAAGCGTGCAACAGCTTGGAGCGCTTCGGAAAGGATGCAGCATCGGCATCGGCTCCTCTCCGCGCGGCCTTGAATGATCCTCACCCGCAGGTGAGAGCGGACGCGGCCCGTGCGTTGCAAGTCATCGGCGTGGCGGCGGCTGAGTGAGCTCTGGCGTTCAATTTTCAGCTGTTGCTGTCGATGCTAAAAATTTTCTGTTGGCCGACGCCGGGAAGCGTCTAACGTCACCTTAATCAATTCGACTACGATTATGACGCGACTGAAATGGTTCCTCTTGATGGCCGTGCTGGCCGTCGTTTCCCAACTTTCCACCCAGGCGGCGGAGCCGTTGCGGGTGTTCATCCGCGGCGGCGTGAAGACGCACGGGCCGGGTCAGCATGACCACCCGCGCTTCCTCGGCGAGTGGACGAAGCTGCTCAACGAACGCGGCGCGAAGGTGGATGGCGGAATGGACTTCCCGACGGCCGAACAGCTCGAGAAGGCGGATGTGCTCGTGATGTTCGCGGCGGACGCGGGCAAGATTTCGCCCCCGCAACGCGAGTATCTCGACAAGTTCCTCAAGCGCGGCGGCGGCATGGTGTGCATCCATGACGCGGTGTGCGGGAATGACGCGCAGTGGTTCAAGACGATCATCGGCGGCGCGTGGGAGCATGGTTACTCGAAGTGGTACGAGGGGGAGATGGATTTCTATTACATGGACACGGAGCATCCGATCACGAAGGGCGTGTCGAACTTCGAGTTGGATGATGAGTTGTATTACGACCTGCACATGATGCCGGAGGCGAAGATTCTCGCCGCCACGTACACGCCGTATCGCAGCAACAAGGGGCGCGAGGGCGGAGTGCCTGCCAGCGGCAAGCCGTCGGTGTATGACCTCCAGCCGCAGATGTGGACATACGAGACGGGTAATCATCGGTCGTTCGTCACGTTGCTGGGACATAATTACAAGACGTTCAACCTGCCGCATGTGCGCGCGGTGATGTTGCGCGGCATCGCATGGGCGGGCAAACGCGCGAACGTGGATGAGTTTTGCAACGAGGAGGAGCTCGCGAGCCTGCGTTATCCCGAGGGCGGTCCGACCGCGCCGGAGAAGGCGGCGGCGAAGCTGGAGGTGCATCCTGATTTCAACATCCAGCTCGTCGCAGCGGAGCCGCTGATCAACAAGCCGATGAACATCGACTGGGATCCGGCGGGCCGCTTGTGGGTCGCGGAAACGCCGGAGTATCCGAACGGACGTCGTGAGCCGCGCAAGGAAATGCAGCCGTATCCGTGGAAGGACACCGGCTTCCTTGTGCGTCCGCCCACCACAAATCGTCCGGCGACGGATCGCATCTCGATCCTCACGGACACCGACGGCGACGGGCGCATGGACAAGAAGGAGATTTTCTACGAGGGCCTCGAACTGGTGACGAGCTTCGTCTTCTACAAGGATGGCGTGATCGTTTCGCAGGCACCGGACATTCTCTGGCTCCGCGATGTGAATGGCGACGGCAAGGCGGAGAAGGTCGAGAAGCTCTACACCGGCCTCGGCATCGGTGACACGCACGCGGTGATCAACAACCTGCGGTGGAGTCTCGATGGCTGGATATACGCGACGCACGGCTATAGCTCAAGCGCGCACGTTTACAACGGCGACAAGTCGAAGGACTTCGGCAACATCGGTTCCGGTGTGCTGCGCTTCAAGGCGGACGGCTCGATGATCGAAATGGTTTCCTCGAAGGGCGGCAACACGTGGGGCATGGAGACGACCTCTGACGGCGAGCTCTTCTACACGCAGCCGACGAGCGGCGACTTGCTGAACCACATCGTAAGCAGCGAAGGCGATCTGTCGCGCGGCAAGGTCGGCAACGCGACGAGCTTCAAGCCGGTCATTCGCGGCCAGAAATCGTTCCCGCTGATCACTTACAACCAGCAGGCCTACGTGCAGATCGATCTCGTGGGTTATTTCACGGCGGCGGCGGGCTGTGCGATCTACGACGGCAGTTCGTGGCCGAGCGACTGGGCTTACAGCTATTTCACCACGGAGCCGACCATCAACATCATCCATCATCAGGTCGTGGAGCCGAACGGTGTGACCTTCAAGGCACACAAGACGCGCGAAGCGGAGTTCATCGGCGGACGCGACAAATGGTTCCGTCCGATTGACACGCGCATCGGACCTGACGGCGCGCTCTACATCACGGACTTCTACAACCAGGCGGTCGCGCACAACGACACGCGCGGAACGATCCATGGTCCGGCGAACGCCGCATTGCGTCCTGATCGTGACCATTACTTCGGCCGCATCTGGCGCGTGAACCACAAACAGGCGAAGACGCTCAAAGTGCCGAACATCGCGAAGGCGAACACGAAGGATTTGGTCGAAGCGATCCAGAACCCGAACCGTCACGTGCGCCTGAACGCGCAGCGGTTGCTCGTCGAGAAGAACGATTCCAAGACGCCGGACGCGATGAAGCGTCTGCTCAGCTCGTGGAACTTCCGCGGCCTCGAAGAACCGCAGGCGCACGCGCTGTGGGCGCTGCACCAGATGGGGCGCCTCGACGCGAAGACGTTGACCACCGCGCTCTCCGTGGACGGGAAGCCGGCGGTGCAGAAGGCGGCGATTCGTATCGCCGCCGAAACTCCGGCGCAGAAACGCAATGATGTGACTGCGGGAATTCTCAAGCGCGTGAACGACAGCAATCCGCGCGTGCGTTTGCAGGCGATCAACGCGCTCGCGAACCTGCCCTCCACGCCGGAGATTCGTCAGGCGCTGGTGGAGGCGTATCCGAATCTCGATGACGTCTGGCTGCAATCGGCGGTCGTCGGTGTGGCGTCGAAGGCCCCAGTGGAATTCATCGAAGCCGCCGCGTCGGCAAAGAAGCCGACGGACTTGGAGAGCCTCGTCGTGCAACTCAGTTCGCAGCTCGCGGCCAAGCAGGACGCGGCGTTGGCAGCGAAGCTCGTCGCTGCGCTCGCGGGTAAACCTTCCAACGCGGATGTGCTCAAGAAAGTCGCGATTGAAAATGTCGCGAAGACGCTGAAGGCTGACGTGATTCCGTCGTGGTCGGCGGACTTGCAGAAGTCGCTGAAGACATTGCTCACCTCGCCGAATCCGGCGCTGCCCGCCGCGGTGCTGCCGCTGGTCGCGCGTTGGGACAAGGATGGCAAACTGGCGTCCGACACGAAGGCGCTGGTGGCTTCACTGAGCGAGAAGTTGAAGGACGAGAAGCAGCCGGACGACACGCGCGCGCAGATCGCGGCGAGCCTCGTCGGCGTGCGCCAGATGAACGCGGACATTCTGCCTTCGGTAGCGGGCATTCTCGGATCGTCGGCCTCGCCGAGCTTGCAGAAGCGCGTGATTGAATCGCTCGGTGCGACCGGCGATGCCGCGGTGGCGCCGTTGCTGGCGGGTGCGTTCTCGAAGATTCCGGCCGAGCTGCAAGACCCGGCGTTCGCGCAGATCGTGAAGCGCGCCGACTGGTCGATGGCGCTCGTGGAAGCGATCAAGGGCGGCAAGGTGACTCTCGCGAACCTCGGGCCGTCCTCCGTGCATCGTCTGCGCACGCACAGCGACAAGGCGGTGGCCAAGCGCGCTGGCGAAGTGATCGATGAATTGCGCGGCCCCGAAGTGAAGGAGAAGAACGCGCTCATCGCGAAGCTCACGCCGGAAGTCGAGAAGCCGGGCAACGTCGAGAACGGCAAGAAGCTGTTCACGGCGAACTGCATCATCTGCCATCGCTTCAATGGCGAGGGCAAGGAGATCGGTCCTGAGCTGACCGGCATGGGCGCGCATGGCCCGGCGGAGTTGCTGGTGGCGGTTCTCGATCCGAATCGCGAAGTGGACCCGAGCTTCCTTTCCTGGAGCTTCGAGACAAAGGACGGCGAAACGCTCGATGGCCTCATCGCCAGCGAGAATCGTTCAAGTGTGACGCTACGCAACAACAGCGGTGAGACGGTGGTGAAGACCGCGGACATTGCGGGCCGTCGCAACACGGGCCGTTCTCTGATGCCGGAAGGCTTTGAATCGCTCGGTGCCGAATCGTTGCGTGACATTCTCGCGTACATGTCCGGCAGCGACGCGCGGTATCGCATCGTCGATCTGCGGAGCGCGTTCACGGCGAACAGTACCGAGGGCATTTATGTCAGCAAAGAATCGAAGGGTGAGTCGGTTCACTTCCGAAAGTTCGGTCTCGTGAAGGCGGGCGAGGTGCCGTTTGAAATCATTCATCCGTCGAAGAACTCCAGCGGCAACAACGTGATCGTGCTCAAGGGCGGACAGGGCTATTCGAAGACGCTCCCGCAGAAGGTCGAGACCAGCACGCTGAACCTCAAGGCGACGCGGCTGCATTTCCTCGGCGGCGTGGCGGGCTGGGGCTATCCGTGCTGCGGCGAGAACAAGAACGAAGGCACGCCGGTCGTGAAGGCGACGGTGGACTTCGTCGAAGGCCCAAGCGAGGAGTTCATCTTCAAGAACGCGGTCGAGTTCGCGGATTACAACGGCGACTACAAGGTGCCAGGATCGAAGGCGGTGGAAGGCGTCGTGCGCAACGGCCAGATTCGCACCTTCTCCCGCGCGCTGAAGAACAAGTCGGCGATGAAGAAGATCACGCTGGAAAGTTTCAACAACGGCGTGGCACCGACGATTGTCGCCATCACCGCCGACACGACCGAGGCGGGCGCGAGCGCTGACCCGGCGGATACCTCAGCCCGTGAAGTGAAGACCGGCGAAACAGCAGCAGCGGCGGCTCCGGCGGCGTTGCCGACCTTCAAGTGGGGTTCCGGCATCAAGACGCTGATGGTCGGCGGCGGCAGTTCACACGACTTCAGCCGCTGGTTCGACAAGTACGATCGCGAGACGCTGAGCGAAGGCGGTCTGGCCTCGGTGAATTACACCGACAAGCCGGCGGCGATCGCGGGCGCGTTGAAGGACATCGATGTGCTCTATCAGAGCGCGAACCAGAAGATGGAAGACAAGGCGCTGCGCAAGGCGATCTTCGACTTCGCCGAGGCGGGCAAGGGCATCGTCTTCGTCCACGCCGGCGTGTGGTATAACTGGAGCGACTGGCAGGAATACAATCGCGTGCTGGTCGGCGGCGGTTCACGCGGCCACGATCGGTTCGGCGAGTTCGAGGTTAATCTCGACGTGAAAGATCACCCGGTGATGAAGGGCGTGGACGCGAGCTTCAAGATCACCGACGAGCTCTATTACCAGAAGTTCGAGACGAACGGCACGCCGGTGCAGGTCCTCGCCACGGCGAAGAACCTGACGAGCGGCAAGACGTATCCCTCGGTCTGGATCGTGAAGCATCCGAAGGCGCGAATCGTGTGTATCGCGCTCGGCCACGACGGCCAGGCGCATAGTCATCCCGCCTACAAGACGATGCTGCGGAATGCGGTGCAGTGGGCGGCGGGGAAGTAACGCCGCGGGAATAGACTGGTTTCAAGCAAGCGCCGGCCTTCGGGTCGGCGCTTTTTGTTTACTTCGGCACGAGATCTTTGCGAGGGAAGAGCGCAGCGGGTTCGCCAATGGCGTGTTGGGCTTCGAGTTTGCCCCACTTCGCTTCGCTGAGCTTCGCGGGAGAATCCTTCAAGCCGAGCTGCGCGTAGATCTTCTCGCTGGTGCCGGGGATGAACGGCCAGAGCAGCACGGCGAGCACGCGGCAGGTTTCGACGAGGTTGTAGAGCACGGCATCGAGCTCGGCTGCCTTCTCGGGAACCTTGGCCATCTTGAACGGTTCGGTTCGCTGGATGTACTGGTTCGCTCGCGTGACGATGTTCCAAATCTTCACGAGCGCATCCTGCAGTTGGTGCGCGCGCAAATCTGCCTCGATCCGCGGAATGTCATCGACGTCGACCAGGGCGGTGCCGTCCTTTTGGAAAGCACTCGGCGCCGGCACGATTCCGTTTCGATACTTCTTTAGCATCGACAGCGAGCGGTTCAGCAAATTGCCGAGTCCATTCGCGAGTTCGGAGTCGTAACGAACCTTGAAGCCGTCGTCGGTCCAGTTCCCATCGGGACCAATGCTGAGCTCGCGCACCACGTAGTAGCGAAACGCATCGACGCCCCACTCGGCGATGACCTTGAGCGGCTCGACGATGTTCCCGGTGCTTTTGCTGATCTTCGCGCCGTCCTTCTGCCACCAGCCGTGAACGAGCAATTGCTTGGGCAACGGCAGGCCCATCGCCTTGAGCATGATCGGCCAGTAGACGGCGTGGAACTTCAGGATGTCTTTGCCGATGACATGGGCGTCGGCGGGCCACAAAGCTAATTTCGAATTTTGGGTTTCGAGTTTCAGGTCTGGCAAAGCGGTAGCGAGCGTTGGATCGCCGAGCGCCGCCGGCACGCTGATGTAGTTCACGAGGGCATCGAACCAGACGTAGGTGACGTAGGCCGGATCGAAGGGCAGGGGAATGCCCCAGTTCAGGCGCGCGGCTGGGCGGGTGATGCAGAGATCTTCGAGCGTGTTGTTCTTCAGGAAGCCGAGCACTTCGTTGCGCCGGTAGTCGGGCTGGATGAACTCCGGGTAGGCCTCGATGTAATCGATCAGCCATTGCTGATGATCCTTCAGCTTGAAGTAGTAGTTGTTTTCAACGAGCTCGACGACTTCGCCGTAGGACGGATCGAACTTTCCGTCGGGCTGACGATCTTTCTCGGTGAGAAACGTCTCCTCCTTCTGCGAGTAGAATCCGCGATACTCGGATTGGTAAAAGTGCCCGGCTGCATGGAGCTTCGCGAGGATGGCCTGCACGGTCTGCTTGTGGCGCGATTCCGTGGTGCGGACGAAATCGTCGTTCGTGAGGCTCAACGTGCCGGCGAAGGCTTTCCAGTCAGCGGCGAGTTCGTCGCAATACGTCTGCGGCGCCTTGTTCTCGCGAATGGCGGCTTGCTGGACCTTTTGGCCATGCTCGTCGAGGCCGGTAAGGAAGAAGACCGGTTCGCCGAGGCTGCGGCGGGCGCGGGCGATGACGTCGGTGAGGATCTTCTCGTAGGCGTGGCCGAGGTGCGGCTGGCCGTTGACGTAATCGATGGCGGTCGTGATGTAGAACGGTTTGCTCATTCGCGGCGGACAGCTTGGCGGACACGCAGGGGGTTGGCAATGATTGGCTGCGCGCGCTGGCTGCAGCGGCCGGGAATCGGCTTGCCAAAGAACGTCCGTGGTTTTTAAGTTCGCGGCGATGGAAAAATCGCAATTGGGACAGTATGTGCCGGTGTTGCTGCTGGCTGGCGTGGCGGTGGCGTTCGCGTTCGGCACCCTGTTGGTGTCCGTGATCGTGGGCTGGCGCTCCAAGCGCAGCAAAATCAAGGACACGGCCTACGAGTGCGGCATGCTGCCGATTGGCGAGGGCAGCACGCGCATGTCGGTGAAGTTCTATCTGGTGGCGATGCTTTTCATCCTCTTCGATATCGAAGTCGTCTTCATGTATCCGTGGGCGGTGGTCTATCGCGAAATGCTCGCGGATGCGGCGACGCGGAATCTGATTCTCGGCGGAATGCTTTCCTTCCTCGGCGTGTTGTTCATCGGCTACATTTACGCGCTGAAAAAACGGGCCTTCGACTGGAAGAGCTGATCGGCGCACGCAGCGTAGCCGGAGTTCAGTTTCAGGCCGGACAGTTCGGGAGCTTTCATTCCGCGCTCATAGTAGGCGTGGGTCGGAGATTTTCTTTTCATGCCATCCGGTAGACGGAGGTTGTTTCTCGCATTGGGCGCGGCGGTGCTCGCCCTGGGGGTTCTTGTTGCCATGTTCCTGCCGTCGAAGCCTGCGGCGTCGGAGTCGTTGCTTCTTCCGGATGGAACCATAGTGCGGATCGTAGCGGCCACCTACGGTACGAATCATTTGTTTGGAACGCCGTTGGGGCGGTTGGTGGCGAAGCTTCCGGTGCGGATTAGAACGATCGCGAAGGACGTGCTGGGAGCGCGGGCGGCGATTCATCAGACCTACAGTTCTGCGGAGGCGAGTCTGGTGGTGTGGCTGGAGAGGTCGACGAATTCACCGGTGGCGCCGATGGGTGGTGGCTACGTGTCAGCAATGCTGGCGGATGAGACGGGCTTTGTATCTGGAGACGAGGAGAATATGTGGGGCTCGCGAATGGGAATTGAACGACTGGTGTTTCCGGTTCTGCCACGGCGGGATTCCAGCTTGCGGGTTGAGTTCACTAATCGCGGGGGGAATGATGGGGTGAAGCACGTCGGCAGCCTCTCATTTGAGAATCCGGCATACGGCCGGTATCCGCAGTGGAATCCCGAGGCTCTGCCGTCAACAAAACGCGTGGGAGACATAGAGGTGACAATGAGGAAAGTCAGCGCCGGCCATGGTGATGTGACATCACACAAAACAGGCCCGGGAAACACGCGAATCATTGAGTTCGGTACGAACAGTTCCACCTCTCGCGGCATGTGCGTTTGCTTGCTTGGTGCAAGGTCGCTCTCCGATTCCAACAAGGTCTGGCGTGTGGCATCGGTGCGGATAAGTGATGCGACGGGCAATTCAGCGAAGACGACTAGTATGTCATGGGGTGGTGACGATGAGCCGTACTTTACCTTCAGACCGGGTTTGTGGCCGAGCGAGAGCGCTTGGAAGCTGGAGTGCGAACTCAAGCGGACGAAAGGTTATGGTTTGGACGAGTTGATCACCTTTCGCAACGTCCCGCTGGGTTCGTTGGGTGCGACGAATCGGGTTGAATGGACGACGAACTTTCTTGGGGTGACGATCACGTTGGAGCATGTGGTTCGGAAACCGCCGTTGACGAATGAGAGCTGGTCATCTTCGCAGATCAGCGGCGTCCACCTGACTCATTCCATGCTCGCCACGAATACGCATTTGGATTTTGTGCGGCTGGTGGTGGACTCAGGCGAGGATGTTTCGTCTGGAAGCTCCAGCACTTCCGAAAACGAGCGGACCTATTCGTTCCGCACGCTGCCGACCGAAGCCGAGACGGCGGATATCACGTTCGCTGTGCATCGGAGCCATCGGGTCGAATTCGTGGTGAAGCCGGAGATCGGAACAGCCAGGTTGGAGTTTCCCACGCCCCGGCGGAAGTGACCACCTGAGAGGAGGCGTCGCTCCCAAGCGTCGTGACAGTGTCGGATTGCGAATCGTTGCGTCGAATTGACGTGTTTGGAAAAAACCGCTTGCGCTCGAAGTCGCGATTGCTAGATTCGCGCCCTCATTTCGGTCCACCTTCGGGTGGGCTTTTGTCTTTTGCGTTCGGATTCACAAGCACGATTGCGTGAAAATATTTAGCGGCAATTCCAATCTGCCCTTGGCGCGGTCGATCGCGGCATCGATCGGCATCGAGTTGGGCAAGTGTTCCGTCAGCGCCTTTCCTGACGGGGAAACGTTTGTGAAGATCGACGAGAACGTCCGTGGCGAGGACGTGTTCGTGGTGCAATCCAGCAGTCCACCGACGAATCATCATTTGATGGAGATGTTCATCATGATCGATGCGTTGCGCCGGGCGAGTGCTTCGCGCATCACCGCCGTCTTGCCGTTCTACGGCTACGCCCGCCAGGACCGCAAAGATCAACCGCGCGTCCCCATCACTGCCAAATTGGTGGCGAACTTGATCGTCGCGGCTGGTGCGAACCGGGTTCTGGCAGTTGACCTCCACGCGCAGCAGATTCAGGGCTTCTTCGATATTCCGGTGGATCATCTTTACGCTTCGCCGGTGATGTTCGAATACCTCAAAGCCAAGAAACTGAACGATCTGGTCGTGGTCAGCCCTGATGTCGGTGGATTGAAGATGGCGCATGCCTATTCCCAAGTGTTGGATGCGAGTCTAGCCATCGTGGCGAAGCGGCGGAAGAGCGCGACGGAAGTGGAATCGGTGGCGGTGATCGGGGAGATCCGCGGCAAGAACGTGCTGATGGTGGATGACTTGACGGAAACCGCTGGCACGCTGACGAATGCGGCGGCGCTGCTGCGCAAACGCGGGGCGAAGAAGATTTTTGCCTGCGTATCCCATGCAATCCTCAGTGATTTGGGAATTGAGCGCCTCCGAAAATCAAAGATTGACGAACTAATCACGACTGATACTGTCCTCCGCCCCGCCATAGACGGGGTGAAAATTACGACCTTGTCGGTGGCCGGTTTGTTGGGCGAAGCCATCAAACGAATCCATAGCAATTCGTCTGTGACTTCGCTGTTTGAATTTAAGGGTGGCCGGACGAGCTGATGCTCGCGGCGGTTCACCGAAGCTGATTTAAAGAACATGAAATCTGTACCATTAAACGCCTTTCCGCGGACGCTGAGTCGTCGCGGTGGATCCAAGAAACTTCGCGACGCCGGCCGGATTCCTGCCGTGATTTACGGTGGCCAATCCACGCCGTTGAGCCTCGAAGTCGACCGCAAGGCGATGGAAGACCTCATTCATCATTCCGCCACTGAGAATCTCCTCGTCGACCTCACAGTGGAAAAGGATGCGAAGCCGAAGCGCCTCGCTCTCGTGAAGGAAGTGCAGCACTATTCGTTGACCGGCAAGCTGCTCCACATTGATTTCCAGGAAATCTCCGAGACCGAGAAGGTCACGGTGATGGTTTCTGTCGAAACGACCGGAGAAGCGGTGGGCGTGAAGAGTGGTGGCGGCGTTCTCGAACACGTCTTGCACAAGATCAAGGTTCGCTGTCTGCCCAAGGATCTCCCGGAAGTTATCGTGGTGGATGTGAGCGCTCTCGAAGTCGGCAAGGCGATTCACATCGGCGAAATCAAGGCGCCGGAAGGTGTTGAGATTTTGGGTGACAAACATATTTCTGTTCTCGCAGTGAAGGCTCCGGTCACGGAAGCTCAGGAAGCTGCGGCGGATGCAGCTGCTGCTACGACCGGCGAAGTGGAGATGATCAAGGAGAAGAAGGAAGACGGAGATGCCGCGAAGGCGCCGGCAGCAGGCAAGGGCGACGACAAGAAGCCGGCCGAGAAGAAGAAGTAAGTATCAGTGGGCTGATGGCAGCCCGCCGCGTCCTGCATGGAGAATGAATATCTCATTGTGGGGCTCGGCAATCCGGGTCGGGAGTACGAACGAACCCGACATAATGCCGGATTCATGGTCGCGGAACGGCTGGCTGGGTTGTGGAAGGCGAATTGGTCGATGGAGAAGAAATTCTCCGCCCGCATCGCCAAAGCTGATCTGGGTGGAAATCGTTTGTGGCTATGCGAGCCGCAGACATACATGAATCTCAGTGGTGAGTCAGTTGGCGCGCTGGTGGGATTCCGGAAGTTCGCGCTAGAACGGGTGATGGTCGTCGTGGATGACGCGGATCTTCCCCTTGGCGAAGTTCGGTTGCGCAGCAGCGGTAGCAGTGGTGGCCATCATGGGCTCGAATCGGTTGAGCAGCATCTGGGCACCCGGGAATACACCCGGCAGCGGATTGGGATTGGCCGGCGCGATCAGGCGGTCCGTGAGATTGCCGGACATGTGCTCTCACAGTTTAGTGCGGGTGAGCAGGAAATTTTGGAAAAAGTCCTGCAACGGGCCTGCGACCAGGTGGAATGCTGGTTGAAGTTCGGCGTGGCTAAGGCCATGAGTCAATTTAACGGTACGGTCAAAATTTAGCGACAACGACGAAAGGTTATTCGAGTGAAACGATACGAAGGTCTGTTCATCCTGAACACAAGTGGCAAAGAAGAAGGCATCAAGGAAACGATTGATGCGATCTCTGCCGAAATCACCAACGCCGGTGGCAAGGTTGAAACGGTCCAGAAGATGGACAAGCGTGCCTTTTCGCGCATCGCCGACAAGAAGTTCACCACGGGCTTCTATGTGAACATCATTTTCGAAAGCGCTCCGGCCGCGATTGCGACTCTCCACACCCGCTTCGCGCTGAACGCGGATGTTTTCCGCGCGCTCTTCACCTCGGCGCCGGTGGCGGTGCCGGCGAAGTAAGCCGGTTCACGCCGCGCCGCGGACAAGCATTTTATGGCCAGCTTCAACAAAGTCATTCTGGCGGGCAATCTGACCCGTGACCCGGAGTTGCGCTATACCCCGAACGGCAAGGCGATCGCGAAGTTCGCCCTGGCTGTGAACCGGAACTGGACTTCTGAAACTGGCGAGAAGAAAGAGGAAGTTACCTTCATCGACATCGACGCCTTTGGTCGCCAGGCAGAGGTCATCTCCCAGTTCATGAAAAAGGGCCGGCCGCTTTTGGTTGAAGGCCGGTTGAAGCTCGATCAATGGGACGACAAGCAGACCGGTCAGAAGCGCAGTCGACTCGGCGTTGTTCTGGAAAGTTTCACCTTCCTTGATTCTGGTGGTCGCGGTGGTGCTGAAGGTGGAGAAGTGGATGCGCCTCGTTCCCGCCCAGCCCCCAGTCGTCCGGCTCCGGCGCCTGCGGCGGCGTCTGATGATTCCGGCCCGCCGTCCGATGACGACGTGCCCTTCTGATTTATACTGAACATTTCGATTTACACTTACGCTTTCTTGTTATGGCAAAAACTGAAGTCATTCTTACTCACAACATCGTTGGTCTCGGCGGCGAATCCGATCAGGTGAAGGTCGCAGCGGGCTACGCGCGCAATTACCTGTTCCCTCAAGGACTCGCCATTCCGGTGACCGGAGCGAACAAGCGCCGCTTGGAAGTTCTCCGCCAGCGCCGCGCCGAGCGCGAAGCGCATGAGTTCAACACGATGAGCGAACTCGCCAAGAGCATCACCAAGCTGACCTGCGTTGTGAAGGTCAAGACCGGTGACGACGGCAAGATGTTCGGTAGCGTCACGAACGGTACGATCGCTGACGAACTCAAGCATCAGTTCGACATCTCCCTCGAGAAGAAGAAAATTCATCTCGACCACCCGATCCGCACCACTGGTGAGCACGAGATCGAGCTCCGTTTGCATCCGGAAGTGAAAGCCACGTTGAAGGTGAAGGTTGAGAGCCTGACTCCGGTGGCGGTTCCGGCTGAATCCGCGGGCTCGCAAGAAGCGCCGAAGACCGAGAAGCGCGGACGCCGGGTCGAAGGCGAAGCGGACGCGAAGGCCAAAAAGGCTAAGTAAACTTTCCCTCATGGGTTTTATCAAGGCAGGCCGTCATGGCCTGCCTTTTTTCTTGGCATAAACGTGAGCCAGCCGATGTAACCCGCAGTGACGTTAATACTGTTCAGGTTAGTATTTGCCAAACGGTTGGTTCTCTGGCAACTAAGTGAATCACAATGAAAATTGTCGCCGCTGCGCTGGGACTCGGTCTGGTCTTGTTGGCTGGAGGGTGTTTCGAACAAAACGCCGGGTCGCGATCTTACAAGGGACCGCTGTTCCGGTATCACTATGCCGGCCGGGCCGGCTTGCCTGCCGGAACCAATGCCGCCCGCTTCAAGGAAATTGAAGCGTTACCATCGACGGCAGCTCTCAAGGCGGAGATCGCGCAAAAATTCTCCGCCGCCCTGCTACCGTTTTGGAAAGGCAGTCTGCCCGCGGGTGCCACGGATCAATCTCAACTGCTGAAACCGCTGCTGGAGGATTTGCTGACTTCAGAAGCCTTCATCGAGGTGCGTGGCGCGCCGGGAAGCGCGGAGATGGCGCTGGCTGTGGCCGTGTCTGATGATCGTGGTCAGTTGTGGGATCGGAACCTTCGCCAGCTCGCAACCGCTTGGAAGCTTGGGACGCCGCGTGACCTCGCTGCCGACAGCTTCAAAGGCTGGGAGACCAAGAAGTCGCCTGCGCCGGACACGCTTCAAGTCTATCGCGCCGGCAAATGGACGATCGTCGGTCTGGGACATGGAAAGCTCGTTCAAGTTCCGGCGTTGCTCGCGGAAGTGAAGAAGTCCGGACGCCCTGTCGCCGCGTTGTCGAACCAGATTGTCGATCTCGCCGCGGACCTGCCGGCGTTGCGCCCGTGGTTTCCTATCTTCTCCCAGTGGCCGCTCCCTCCGATTGTCGCGAATGTTTCGGGACGTGGAGATGGGTTGCGAACCGAAGTGCGGTTTCAATACTCGGGCGAGATTCCGTGGTCGTATGAAGCGTGGAAGATCCCGACCAACATCGTGAGCGAGCCGTTGACGAGCTTTACGATTGGTCAGGGACTGGCTCCCTTCCTGAGGCAGGTGAAGGGCTTTTCCGAGCTGGGGCTGGACCGCTTGCCGAATCAATTCACCGCTTGGGGCCTGAACAATGACCAGTGTCGGATGAATTTTGCGGTGCCAGTTGCCAACGCCACCAACGCGATGCAGCAGCTGTCGCTGGGAGTTCCTCGGCTGATGTTGAATAGTTTTACCAACCTTCAGGGGCGGTTTCTGTTCGGGACGAACAGGTATGAACTTCTGCTGGCGGGAGGTTTGCCATGGATAACGCCTTCGCTGAATCCGGCGGTCAACGGGAAGGACGAGTACTTGATCGGCGGTCTCTTTCCGCTCTCACCCAAACACACGCCCGTACCGGATGATTTGTTCGCGCAGTTCCGCGGACGCACCGATTTGGTTTACTACGATTGGGAGATTACCGAAGCCAGGCTGAACCACGGCAAGCAATTCTACCAGCTGGCGAGCTTGATCAACCGTCGCAAGACGCCATCCACGAACACGGCCTCCAAACGCTGGCTGGTGGACATTGGTCCAAAGCTCGGGAACACCGCGACTGAAATCACCCAGACCAGCCCGCAGGAGTTCGTGCTCGTGCGGCGTTCGCATGTGGGCTTCACCGGATTCGAACTCGCGACACTTTCGTTGTGGCTGGATCATCCGGGCTTCCCATTTGATTTCGGGTTGCCCGATATGATGCCGAATCTGAAATCGCGCTTGGGGACCAACGCTCCCGCGGCAAAACCGGCGGCGAATTCGCCGAAGCCAACCATCTCTCCGGTTCCCGGCAAAAAGTAGGCCCCCCTCTGACCATGCCACTTAAGCTGGGCGTAAACATCGACCACGTCGCCACTCTTCGAGAAGCCCGCTATCGTGGCCAGTCTGAAGGCGAACCTAGTCCCGTCGAGGCGGCCCTAATCTGCGAATCCGTCGGCGCCCTCGGAATCACCGCCCATCTTCGCGAAGACAGACGGCACATTCAGGATCAGGATGTGGTGGAGCTTCGGCGGCGGATCAAGACGCGGCTGAATTTGGAGATGGGCAACACTCCGGAGATCGTGGAGTTCGCTTTGAAGACCAGGCCGGAGATCGTTTGCCTCGTTCCGGAACGGCGCCAGGAAGTGACGACCGAGGGAGGGCTCGACGCTGCCGGACAACTCACCGCATTAACCGAAACCCGCAAGCGAATGAACGACGCCGGCATTGAGGTCAGCCTGTTCATCGCTCCGGATCCGGTTCAGGTCGACGCCTCGATGGCGATTGGTGCGCAGTTCATCGAGCTTCACACGGGGGCTTACGCGGAGCACTTTCATCGCAAGCGCGAACGGCAAATCGAGCTTGAGCGGTTGATTGCCGCGGCAAAGCAGGCGCATCAGCTCGGACTACAAGTGAATGCGGGTCATGGCCTCAATTGTGAGAATGTGCCGCTCCTCCACATCGTCCCGCACCTGGTGGAGCTCAACATCGGTCACAGCATTGTCAGTCGCGCCGTCTTCATCGGGCTGGAGGCTGCGGTCCGGGAGATGTTGAAGGCGATGGAAGGTTACGCGGGATGAACGGGCTTCCCTTCTTCACGCGGGAGTTTCAATAACGCATGATTCTCGGCACCGGCATCGACATCATTGAAGTCTCCCGAATTGCCGCTTCGTACGAGAAATTTGGGGAGCGTTTTATCAACCGCATTCTCCGCCCGTCGGAAATCGCATACGCCATGTCTCACAAGCGACCGGCACCCTTTCTCGCCGTGCGCTTCGCGGCGAAGGAGGCGATCTCGAAGGCGTTCGGAACTGGAATCGGCCGGCAGTTGACCTGGCAGGACATGGAGGTGGCCCGAAAGGAATCAGGCGAACCCTACGTGATTCTGCACGATTGCGGAGCGCGTCTGTTGCAGGAGCGCGGTGGTCGCCTGGTCCACTTGACCCTCAGCCACACGGAAAACTACGCCGTGGCCATGGCGATCCTGGAGTCGTAACGACTCGAGGCGTCTTAGAAGTCTTTGAAGTTGTCCGCGTGTGAAGTGATTACCTGGCCGCGAGATTTCATTTGGGTGGTCTCCGCAGATCCGACTCCTGGCATTGGGAAGGTCATTTCACCCGCGCGACCGGCCGAGGACGCTTTGGTCCGGTATGCTGAAGAGCCAGAGTTTCGTGTCGTCGCAGCCGGGGTCTCTGCCGGAACCGTCGGCGAGTCTGCTTCCCTTGATGCGGTCGATTTTGCGAGATCGATTTCTCCCGAGGAGCCCTGACCCACCAGCAGCACGAGATCCTCGATCGATTCCCGCAGCACATCCGCTTGCGCCCGCAACTCTGCTGCAGCGGTCGCGCTCTCCTCAGCGCTGCCGGCGGAGTCCTGCGTGACTTTGTCCATCTGAGAGACCGACGCGGTGATTTGGTTGATGCCCTGACTCTGTTCCTGGGAGGCGGAGGCGATTTCCCCGACCAGCTGGTCCATCCGCCGGGCCTTGGTGACGATCGATTGCAAGCTGGCGGCGACACGAGTGCTGATTTGAACTCCGCGTTCGCTCTTGGAAATGGAGTCCTGAATCTTTTCTGACGTCTCCCGCGCCGCAAGAGCGCTGCGTTGCGCGAGATTGCGGACCTCGTCCGCGACCACGGCGAATCCAAGGCCGGCTTCCCCGGCGCGGGCGGCTTCGACCGCGGCGTTCAGGGCGAGGATGTTGGTCTGAAAGGCGATCTCGTCGATGGACTTGACAATCTTTCCGATGCTGTCGCTGGAGGCCTTGATGGCGCTCATGGCCTGCTCCATCTCGTGAACTTCGCGCGACCCTGACTCCGCTGTCGTGCGGGTGTCGTTGGAAAGTTCTTTGGCGCTTTGAGCGTTGGCGGAAGTTTGCTTCGTCATGGACGCCATCTCCGTGAGTGAGGCGCTGGTTTCTTCCAGAGAAGCCGCTTGGGAACTGGCCCCTTCGGAGAGGCTTCCGCTGGTTGCCTCCATCTGCGCCGAGGCGCGAGTAACTTCAGCCGCACCCTGGCGAAGTTGCTCGGCCACGGTGGCGATTCGGCGGGTGATGGATCGCGCCAGGAAGAAGGCGATGGTGGTTCCGATGCTGATCGTGATCAACGAGAGCCAGAGACTGGCTTTGACCGTCTGGGCCGTCTTGGCAGTGAGACTGAGCTGGCCTTGCGAAAAATGATCCTCCGAAAACGCGCGCAGGGTGATGGTGAGGCTCATTAACTCCTTGGCTTTGTCGGCGAAGAACGAGTAGTCAGCCTTGCTCGCGGAGGCGGCGATTGCGATATCGAGTGTTTTGTTGAACTGGTCAACGAGACCGTCGAGAAGCTGCTTATTCTCCGGAGTCAGGGTTGCTTTGGCGAACGCATCATTTCCTTCCTTGAACTTGGAGCGTCCCACAAAGTTGAGATCCCGCGTCGATGCAGAGTGGAGCACGGTGATGACAGCGCGGCTCAGGGTGGCGAAGGCCGCTTCATCAACCTTTGCCAGCGGGAAGCTTTTTCGATAGACCTTCGAGAGCTCCTCCTTTGAGCTTTCCAGATTCTTTCGTAGTTCCAACCGCTTTTCCGCCAGGTCCACTGCCCGAAGAGAAGCTGCGCCCAGATCCTGAGCGCTGGTCGCGACACCACTGACCACTGCGCCAACCGTGGCGGTGTCGTTGGATTTCTGAGACGGTGTGGAATGGGAGGTCTCCGTCGAGATGGACTCGGAATTGAGCACTGCAAACTGATCCGCTTGCAGGGTGCGCACTTGGGCGGTCAGTGCGTCCGCACAGTCTTTCACTGCTTTCCGGCTGATGTCGATCTCGGCCTGGCTGCTGGTAAGAAACGCATTGGCGACGGCCTTTTCGAGGTCCACGGTGCGCTCGTTGACCGACACCGCGGCCTGGTAGAGAGGAATGTCGACCTCGCCGTTGTCTCGGATGATTTCCGAGACGACGCGCAACTGCCAGAACACCACGGCAACAACGGCGACGAACCCCAGCACCACAACGCCCACTGCGGACAGAATGCGTTTCAGCATGACAGACCTCCGTTTCGAATTTCGATTGTGAATGGTTTCCCCAACTGAAGGTGCTGTTGATCGAAATGGATCTAACCGCACCGTTCCGTGGCTACTTCTTGGTCAAAGCCGAACGGCATTTCTCGACCTGCTCCAGACCCTCTTCCATCTCTTCCTTGATGGCTTTCAGCTCCTCTTCGCTTTTTGAACTGGCGTACGCCTGCGCGGCTTTAAGGACCAGAAGCGGGTGAACGATCGCGTGAATCGGATCTGTGAAATGCTCGTTGTCCTCTGCTTTCACGTCGATGCCGAGGTCGTTGCTTCCGGATTTCGTGAAATGATTCAGGTCATGCCATTCGTGTTCAAGATCCTTGAACGAGAGCTTCTTCATCGCGTCCACATTGTCGATGACGGTCTTCAGCAGCTTCTCGCCTTTCGGATGCGCCTTGCCGTATTCGGTGGCGAGCCACACGGCGTCGGTAACCAGCGTTTGGACCTTCTTTTCCACCTCGGTGGCGTCAACCTTTTTGGTGATCGACATCTCGACGATGGCCTTGCCAGCCGCGAGGTAGCTGTTAACGTGCGTGTCGACTGCCGCCTTGTCAGCAGCCTGGGTTTGGAACGCGGTGAGTGCCATCAGAGTGGCTGCAAGGATTGAACGGGAGTATTTCATGGGCGGTGTTCGGATGCGGAATTCCCCTTGGTCGGAACTTTGACGCTTGGCTTCTGGGTGTCGACGGCTGGACTGGGTGCCAATGTCTCAGGCTCCATGTTCAGCGTCGCCTGCGTGCGCGCTCGCGGTTGCCGACTAACCAGGGCGTTTCTCAACTATTGTTCTCGTTTTTCCATCGCCCGCGGCCCCGGGTTCTGGAGTGTTCGGCCCAATACCTCACTCTTCAACGGCACGATCTTGTGGTGGGTTTAGACAAATTTTGCTCTCAACGCCGGAGCCGACCTTTCTCCACGAATTTCCAACTCAATGATCCGAAGAGATGGTCGATGGCATTTCTGTCGTAACGCCCTTCATTGCTTGAACGTGTAGAAGCCTATCTTCACACATCAGGTCGCGGGCAGTTGCCTCTTGTTTTCAAAGTAGAATGTTGCGATTTTTGTCAGACAGCCCGTCACTCTTTATGAAGTATTGTCGTATCCGAGGTGCGTTGGTCACTTCGCTTTGGTTGGTTTGCGTCGCAATCCTCACCTCAAATCTCCCCGCGCAGCAAAGCAACGGTGTGTTGCGAGAGGTCTATTTGGGAATCGGCGGTGGCGCCGTCTCTGATCTGACGAGCAATCCCAGCTTTCCCAACTCTCCTTCGCTCGAAACCATTCAATCCATCTTCGAAGCGCCCACGGAGTTCGCCGAGAACTACGGCCAGCGGATGCGTGCGCTGCTCCTGCCCCCGATCACCGGAAACTACACGTTCTGGATCGCCAGTGATGACGGCGGCGCGCTTTACCTGAGTTCGAACGATAACCCGGCGAGCAAGGTGCAAATCGCAACGGTCAATGCCTGGACTTCCTCCCGCGAATGGACCAAGGAACCGAATCAACAGTCCGCGACCAATATCTTTCTGACCGCGGGACAACGTTACTACATTGAGGCTCTCCAGAAGGAAGGCGGGGGAGGGGATAATCTCGCGGTGCGCTGGCGCTTGCCGAACGGAACCATTGAAGAACCGATTCCGAACAACCGCCTTTTGATCTACGGCTTGGGTCCTCCGATCATTTCGCAGCAGCCAGCCAATACTTCCGTCGTGGAGTTTGGTACAGCGAGCTTCAGTGTGCGTCTGCAGCGAATGATTGGCGCGACGTTTCAGTGGTATCGAAATGGTGCGCGGGTCGATGGGGCCACGAATGCGACCTACCTCCTCGAATCAGCGGTGCTCGGGGACAGTGGCAGTTCGTTCTACTGTGCGATTACCAATTCGCTGGGGTTCACCAACTCGACCTCCGCCATCCTCACAGTCCTGGCGGACACCACGCGCCCGACCTTGGCTGCCGCCGGAAATGCGGGCGATTTGCAGGTGGCGTTTGTCACGTTCTCGGAAGCGGTCGAAGCAGCTTCCGCCACCAACACGGCGAACTATGCGCTCAGCGGTGGTGTGACGGTTCTCCGTGCAGGGATGGGAGTGGATTCGCGGACCATTGTACTGACCACTTCCCCCCTGGTCGCGAATTCCACCTACACATTGACGGTGAACAACGTTCGAGATCGGGCGACCATGCCCAATACGATTCTTCCGAACTCACAGCGAACCTTCTCCACCACTGTCCGGCCCATCGATGTTGGGCATCTTTCGTTGCCGCGAGAGGTTATTGGACCGTCTTCACGTCGACACGGCGTCGTGATTTCGGAAGTGATGTATCATCCGACCAACCGGCTGGATAGGCGCAATCTTGAGTTCATCGAAATCTATAATTCCCAGCCGTGGTTCGAAGAACTCGGAGGATGGCGCATCTCGGGCGCGATTGACTACACGTTCCCCTCGAACATCGTTCTTCAGTCGAAACAGTATCTCGTCGTCGCGGCGAGTCCCGCTGACTTCCGCGCGACCTACTCGTTCACCAACGTCTTTGGTCCGTTCTCCAATTCCAACGGGTTGCAGAACAGCTCGGGAAGCCTTCGACTGCGAAACGCCAGCGGTGCCGTCCTCTTTGAGATGGAGTATACCGGCGATCCTCCGTATTCCGCCGCGGCAGATGGCGCGGGTCACTCGCTTGTGCTGGCGCGTGCCAGCTACGGCGAACGCGATCCACGCGCCTGGGACATCAGCAACGCAGTGGGTGGAAATCCCGGGAATGCGGATGTGCCATCCACCTCGGCGTATCGGACGGTGATGATTAACGAGATCCTGGCGCACACCGACTTGCCGGATCTCGATTTCGTCGAGCTCTACAACTATGGGAACAGCACGGTGACTATCGGCGGCGTGATCCTGACCGACGATCCAGAGACCAACAAGTTCGTGGTTCCCACCGGCACTCAAATCCCGCCGGGCGGCTTTGTGGTGTTTACGGAGACCCAGCTGGGATTCGGACTTTCCTCCGGAGGCGAGACGATCTTCATGAAGCATCCGACTGGTCAGCGCGTGTTGGATGCCGTGCGCTTCGAGGCGCAAGAGAACGGGGTTTCACTCGGGCGCACGCCGGACGGAGCCAGTCAGTTCAGCCGGCTGTTGACGCCGACTCCCGGTACCAACAACGCCGTGTCGAAGCCGACGGAGATTGTCATCAACGAGATCATGTTTGATCCGATCAGCGGTGATGCTGACGACGAGTATGTGGAACTTTTCAATCGAGGCACGAACTTGGTGAATCTTTCCGGCTGGCGATTGCGGGACGGTGTCTCCTTCGATTTTCCTGATGGAACTACGATCGCTCCCGGTGCCTATCTCGTGGTGGCGCGGAACGCCGCGAGATTGCGCGCGAATTATCCTCAGCTGACGACGCTGAACTGTGTGGGCGACTACGAGGGATCCCTCGCCAACGGCGGAGAACGAATCGAACTCAATTTCCCGGACGAGGTCGTGAGCTTGAACGCGCAGGGGCAGCCGAGGACGAACATCATTCACATTACCCACGACGACGTCCGTTACGATTCCGGCGGACGATGGGGCCAGTTCTCGGCCGGTGGCGGCAGCAGCCTCGAACTGCGGGACGCTCACTCGGACAATCGTCTGGCACCGAACTGGGCGGACAGTGACGAGTCGTCGAAGAGCCCATGGGTAAATGTCGAGTTCACCGGCGTGATGGACAATGGCTGGGCGGATGCCTACCAGCTTCACGTCACGCTGCTCGGAGCGGGCGAGGCGCTCATCGACAACATTGAAGTCATTCCCGAGGGCGGCGCGAATGTGATCGCGAATGGCACCTTTGAGAGCGGAACGACGGGTTGGGTCTTTCAGGGGAACCATAACGATTCACGCCTGGAGACCGCGGAAGGCTTTGGCAGTTCGCGCTCGCTCCGCATGCGAACGACGGGTCGCGGGGACGCAGGCGCCAATCGCATTCGCACGCAGCTTCCGTCGACGCTTGCGCCGGGCACCACCGTTACCCTGCGGGCCAAGGTGCGTTGGCTGAGGGGCAATCCGAATGTTCTTTTGCGTCTGCGTGGCAACTGGCTGGAGGCGCCGGGTTACGTGCTGACTGCGAAGAATCTTGGCTCCCCCGGTCTGCCGAATTCGCGAGCCGTGGCGAACAGCGGTCCGGCGATCACGGACACGCGGCACGAGTCGGCGTTGCCGAACGCTGGTCAGTCGGTTCTGGTCACGGCGCGGGTGAATGATCCGGATGGTATCTCCTATCTCGTCGTGAACTACCGCGTCGATCCGTCTACGAATTATCTCACCCTCCCGATGACGAACAACAGCGCCGGGATTTTCTCTGCGGTGATTCCCGGTCAAGCAGCGGGGGCGACTGTGGCGTTCTTCGTGCAGGCCGCAGACAACTTCGCACCGCCAGGATTCAGCGCGTTCCCGTCGGATGCTCCGCTTCGCGAGTGTGTCATTCGCTGGGGCGACACGACGATTCTCGGCTCTCTGCCGACGTATCGTTTCTGGATCACCGCGACGAATGTGGCGCGCTGGATGTCCGAAGAGAAGATGAGCAACAAGCCCAAGGACGTGACGTTCATCTACGGCACCAATCGCGTCGTTTACAATGCTGGCGCGTGGTTTCACGGCAGTCCGTATCACTCGCCCGTCTACGATTCTCCGACGGGCACTGCGTGCGATTACGATCTGAACTTTCCGGATGACGATCTTTTGTTGGGCGAATCGGATATCAATCTGTTCCGTCCCGGCAACGGCGGTGGCGACGGCCAGGCGCAACGTGAGATTCATGCTTACTGGTTCGGCTACCAGTTCGGTATTCCGTTTCTCTATCACCGGCCGGTCTTTGTTTTCGTGAACGGCCAGCGGCGGGAGACGGTGTTCCACGACGCGCAGCAGCCGAATGGCGATTTCGTGGATCAATGGTTTCCCGACGACGCCAATGGCGACCTGCACAAAATCATGCTCGGGTTTGAATTTGGTGATCAGGCCTATGGCGCCAGCGAACCGGGCTACGCGGTGGTGGGAGCCAATCTCGCCCGCTACACGACGACTGGCGGCGTCAAGAAGCAGGCTCGGTATCGCGCGACGTGGCCGCGGCGCTCGGCGAGTCTCCAGGAACTCAACGACTACACGAACATCTTCAACTTGGTTGAAGTGACGCTGACCAACGCGCCCATTGGCAGTGATGCCTACACGGCGGCGCTGAGTTCCACCTTCGACGTGGAGGAATGGTATAAGGTCAACGTCGCGCAGCACATGTTCTGGAATCCGGACAGCTATTCTTACGGAGGCGGCCAGAACGCGTTTGCCTACAAGCCAGAGCGCGACGGTTGGAAGTTGTTCCTCTGGGATGTGGACTTTGCCTTCGGCGGTGCCGCGAACGATTCGAACCTCACCGGCATTGGCGGGGCGGACCACGGGCCGCGCAATGATCACCCGCCGTTCGCCCGCATCTACTGGCAGGCGATCATTGAAGCCGCGAACGGGATGATGACTCCGGCGCGATCGGACACGATTCTCGATGCGCGATACAATGGCATGGTGGCGGGCGGTGCGGCGGTGGCGAGTCCACTGGATCTCAAGAACTGGATCGCGGCGCGGCGCAGTTATGTGCTCACGCAGATTGCCGCCAATCAATCATCGTTCGCCATTACCTCGAACGGCGGCGCGGACTTCGCCACGAACCGGAATCTGATCACGCTCACTGGAACGGCGCCGCTGGAGGTTCGGACCATTCTGGTGAATGGCGTGCCTTTTCCGGTGACATGGACTGCATTGAACACCTGGGTCATCCGGATTCCGCTGACCAGCGGACTGAATACGCTGGTGTTCAGTGGCCGCGATCCAAAGGGGAACCTAGTCTCTGGAGTCGCTGGAACGATTCGCGTTACTTACACCGGCGCGAACGAGCTGCCGCAGGACAAGGTCGTGATCAACGAGATCATGTACAATCCGCTTTATGCAGATGCGAGCTTCGTGGAGATCCACAATACTTCGGTTTCCAATGCGTTCGATCTGTCCGGCTGGAAACTCGATGGAGCGGGGTTTGTTTTCCCGAATGGATCCGTGCTGGAGCCAGGTGCGTTCAAGCTGATCGTGGTGGATGCAACCATCTTTGCTGAGACTTACGGGCCGTCGCTCGCCATTCTTGGTGAGATGTCCGGCAAACTCGACAATGGCGGAGAGACGTTGACGCTGGTGAAACCCGGCGCGACGCCCGAGCTGGATGTGACCGTGGATCAAGTGACTTATGATGACGATCTGCCATGGCCGGCATCGGCAGATGGACTGGGTTCCTCTCTGCAATTGATCGATCCGCTCCGCGACAATAATCGTTCCGCGAACTGGGCGGCAGTGACGAGCGGGTTGACCAATGCGCCCCAGACGTTGGTCGTGATGACGAACGTCTGGCGTTACCAGACCAACTCGGCATTCTCCGACACCAACTGGACCACGCCGGCGTTTGATGACTTCTTCTGGCCGACCGGTCGCGGGCTTCTTTTTTACGAAGACGCCGCATTGCCGGAGCCGAAGAACACCCAGATCGCGCGCGGTCGGACGACGTATTACTTCCGGACGAAGTTCAACTTCAGCGGAAGCACGGTGGGCGCGGGATTGAAGCTGTTCACCATTCTCGACGACGGCGCGATCTTCTATCTCAACGGCCAGGAGCTATATCGCCAGAACATGCCGGCGGGACCGGTCACTTACGATACGTTCGCTTCTCCGGGCGTGGGAGATGCAACCTTGACCGGGCCGTTCATTGTGCCGGCCACCGCGCTCGTCAACGGCGAGAACACGATTGCTGTGGAGGTTCATCAACAGAACGGAACGAGCAGCGATGTGGTGTTCGGGCTGTCGCTGGATGCAACTTACGATCTCGTGAGCCGCTACACGCCGGGTCTGGTCAACTCCACCCGCAGCACGCTTCCCACCTTTCCAACGGTCTGGCTGAACGAGATCATGCCGACGAACTTTTTCCTCGGCACAAACGGAATCACCGACCGTTTTGGGGAACGCGATCCATGGGTTGAGCTCTACAATGGCGGAACGAACTCGCTTTCGTTGGACGGCTACTATCTCGCGAACAACTATACCAATCTTACCCAGTGGGCGTTTCCCGCTGGGGCGACGATTGGACCGAAGCAGTTCCTGATGGTCTGGCTGGATGACGAGCCGGCGGAGTCAATCGCGTCGGAGCTTCACGCAAGTTTCCGTCCGGCGGAAGCTGGTGGATCGGTGGTGTTATCGAAGGGAGCCACGATTGCGTCCATCGTTGACCATTTGAACTATTCCATCCCGGTCGTCGGGCGCACGTATGGTTCGTATCCGGACGGCGCGGTCAGCGGCCGGCGATCGTTCTCGGTCGTGACTCCGGGCGCCACGAACAATCCCGCCGCGGCGCCGGTCGCCGTGAAGATCAACGAGTGGATGGCGGACAACGTCATGACGCTGGCGGACCCGGCCGATGCGGATTTCGAGGACTGGTTCGAGCTCTACAATCCCGAGACGAACGCGGTGAATCTCACTGGATATTTTCTCGCCGACTCCGCGACGAACGCCACGCAATGGGCGATTCCTGCAGGGACGACGATTCCTGCGAAGGGCTATCTCCTGGTTTGGGCCGATAATGAAGCCACTCAGAATAGCGCCAGCCGCGCGGACATTCATGCGGCCTTCTCACTCGCCAAGGGCGGCGAAGCAATCGCACTGTTTGCGCCGGACGGAACCTTGATCGATGTGGTGACCTTTGGTCCGCAGACGACTGACGTGAGCGAGGGTCGGTTTGTGGACGGCGCACAATCGATCTATGCGATGACGAATGCGACGCCGCGCAGTGCGAACTTCCTTTTCTCGCCAAACACACCGCCGGTCGTTGGATTGATCAGCGACAAGACCGTAGATGAAGGCGGCTTGCTGAGTTTCGTAGTGTCGGCCACGGATGCGGATCTTCCCTCACAGACCCTGACGTTTGCTTTGGCCGGAATCGTTCCGGAGGGCGCGAGTCTCGATTCCACGAACGGACAGTTCCGCTGGAAGCCGATCGAATCGCAGGGGCCGGGCAACTACGCGCTGGCCGTGGTGGTGTTCGACAGCGGCGCGCCGAGTCTTTCCGCGACGCAGACGTTCAATGTCACGGTCCGCGAAGTGAACAACGCGCCGGTGCTCGCGCCGTTGACGAGCCGCACGGTGAACGAGGGCGTGACATTGTCGGTCACGAACTCGGCGACCGATCCGGATGGGCTCGGACAGTCACTGGCTTTTAGTCTCGATGCGGGCGCGCCGGTTGGAATGGTCATCGATGCCGTGTCCGGTGTGCTGGTGTGGACGCCGTCGGAAGAGCAGGGGCCCGGCACTTACTCGGTGACGGTGCGTGTCACGGACAATGGAGATCCGGCGATGAGCTCCACGGAATCGCTTTCGGTGTTCGTTGCGGAGATCAACTCTGAGCCCGAGTTGGGCATCATTCCGAATGTTTCAGTCGCCCCAGGCCGTGCGGTCATGTTTACGGTTGCGGGGACGGATGCGGATTTCCCGGCGCAGTCGCTCAACTATTCCCTCGCGGAAGGGGCGCCAAGTGGAGCAACCATCGATTTGCTGTCGGGTGCTTTCGAGTGGAGCACAGACATCTCGTTCGTGCGCACGACGAATGTGGTGACGGTGACGGCGACGGACAGTGGAGTTCCACGTTTGTCGGCGAGCCGAACGTTCAGCATTGTGGTGACGGCCGAGTTACAGGCGCAGATTGCGAAGGCGGGCAATAATGTAATCGTTTCGGCGGAGGTAATGACTGGCCGGACATATCGTCTCGAATTCAAAGATTCATTGGATGCTCCGGATTGGTTGCCGCTGGGTGACACTGCGGTTGCCGCGACGACGACGATTTCGTTTTCCGATTCTCCGGGTGCGAATGTCCGGCGGTTCTACCGGGTGGTGCAAGTGGACTGAACGCAAACAGGCCGCCACCGGCGCGGCGGCTGAAAGCGACTTGCCAAGCCGATGTGCGGCGCCCACCCTTACCTCATGTCATTGTCGAACGAGCCTGTTACGCTCAGTGCCGAGCAAGTGGAAGAGTTGCGCAAGAAGCTCTCCATGATGCGGCATGATGTGAACAATCACCTGTCGCTCATCGTGGCCGCGGCCGAGTTGATCAAGCTTAACCCGGACGCGCTCATGCGGATGGCGGCGACCTTGACCGAACAACCTCCGAAGATCTCCGAGGAGATCAGCCGCTTTTCTGCAGAGCTGGAGAAGGCGCTCCGAATCCAGCGCGGTTGAGCTGGGCGGGCGTGACGTCCGGCCGGGAGGAGGTTTTGCCCTGCGGACCATGCGCGTTTCGACTTCGGCTGGCGCAGTTCTCGTTGTAACCATCGGTTCGCTCACTGCGTCTCAATGACTGCGTGCGACGTTTTGAACATCTAGCTTGAGGAAAACGACGATGAACCTGTCCTTGATTGCCATCCTGACGCTGAGCCTCCTACTTGCGGCGCCGGCCATTTTTGCCGCGGAGGAGCCCGATCCCACGCCTCCCGCGAACCGTCCGGATCCCGCGGCCTTGCGGGAACGGGCGAAGAAGATAAGTCCGGAAGAACGACAGAAGTTGATGCGCGAAGTTCGCGAACGAAATGGTTTGTCCGGAACGAATCGCACGGAATGGGAGAAGCGTCGCGAGGAGTTAAAGAAACTTCCACCCGCGGAACGCGCGGCGAAGTTGAAGGAATTGCGGAAGGAGATTCAGCAAGGTCGCGGCAAGGCGAGCCAGATGTCGGCTGAGGAACGAGATGTGAAGCGCAGCGAGTTGAAGACGCGCATCGACGGGCAGATTGCCGAATTGCAGAAGCGCAAGGCGGAGGGCGTGTTGAGCGAGTCTGAGCAACGCCGCATGGAGCGCATGGAGCAGATGTCGAAACGCCTCGGTCGCGATCCGTCCGACAAGCAGGGCCAGAAAGGCACCCCGGCCAAGGACGGTGAAGTTCTCCCGCCACCTGCGCAGAAGTAAACCTGCGAAGCTTTTCCACCACTCGGGTACCCCACCATTCCACCACCCATGAAACCTCTCCATCAAATCATCAGCCTCGCGGTGCTTTCCGCCAGCCTCGTTCATCCCTTAATACTCTCTGCCGCCGAAGGCGATGTTCAGCCGCCGCCGCGCCGCCCGGCTCCCGGTGGTGAGGGGCAAGGGCAAGGGCAGGGTCCGGGACCGCGTGGTCCGCGCTTCCAGCAAGGTCAGGGACAGCCGGGCCGCGGCGGTGGGATGCAGTTTGAATCCATCCTCACGGAGGATCAGCGGGCGAAGTTCGGTGAAGAGATGTTTGCCCAACGGGACAAGACCCGACAGTTGAACGAGAAGTTTATGAAGCTCCGCCGCGAACTGGATCAGGCGCTGTTCGGCGAGAAGCTGGACGAAGATCTGGTCCGGAAGAAGTCGAATGAGCTGGCCGAAGTCGAAGTCGAGCGTTCGCTCGTGCGGGCGCGGGCCTTCGCGAAGATTCGTCCGATGCTGAGCGAGGAACAGCTCCGGCGCATCAGTGAAATGCGTCCCGAGATGGGGCGTGGACCACAAGGCGGGCAGGGTGAATTTCGCGGGCCACCCGATGGTGTGCGTCCGGGCGGACGTCGCCAGCAGGGGCCTCCGCCAACGGACGGCGGGGACGATGTCCTGCCGCCGCCGCGTCAGCCGGCCAAGTGAAGACGCCGTCAGGAATACCGCCGCGATCACGTTGACGCGCGGATTGCCATCCCGGCCGGAAACTGAGCATGTCGGAATTGACGTCCAACGAGCGCGCGGACGGTGATTTGATCGCTGCGGTGCTCAAGGGAGACACCGCGAGCTTCGAGCCGCTGGTGGTCCGTTATTCGCCGCGGGTGTTCGCGACCGCACGACGTTACGCCCGTCGTGAGAGCGAGGTGGAAGACATCGTTCAGGAAGTGTGGTCCAAAGCCTTTCACAAGCTGTCGAGCTTCCGGGGCGAAGCGCCGTTCGAACACTGGCTGATGCGCATGGCGGTGCGGACTTGCTACGATTTCCTGCGCGACCATCAGCGAAACCGGGAGACGAGCTTCACGGAATTGTCGGAGCCGGAAACCGACTGGCTGGATCGCTTCGTCGCCGCGCCGGAAAAGGCTGACGATGAATCCGCCGCGGCGCGGGATCTGGTGGGGCGGGTTCTTGAGATGCTTTCGCCGCCCGCCCGGCTGGTGATTACCTTGCTGGAGATCGAGGAACGTTCGGTGAAGGAGATTGCCGAGCTGACGGGCTGGTCCGTGCCGTTGGTGAAAGTCCGTGCCTTCCGTGCGCGGGCGGAGATGAAGAAATGCCTGCAACGACTGGCGAAAGACAAGTATCTGTAAACCTGTAACCAGCCGGCGCCGCAAAGCGTCTGGCCAAGTGTAGAGCTGCCATGAACCTGGATGAACTGAACAAAAAGCTGATCACCGTCGCGAGGAAGAATCCGCCGGGCGATCAGGTGCCGTATGCGTTTGAGAAACGCATCATGGCGCGTCTTGCTGGCACGCCGCAGTTCGATGAATGGGCGCAGTGGATCCGTGCATTGTGGTCCAGTGCCGCGGTCTGTGCGGCGGTGGCGATTGCCATGAGTGTCTGGTCGTATGTTCCTGACGATGATCAGGAGCTCGCGGCGAATTTCTCCCAGGACATCGAGCAAACCATTCTTCCGGCGGACGACGCCGATTCCACGTGGTGAACGCCAAGCGGCTCATATTGGTGGTGATGGCCACGATCGTGATTTTTGCGGCGGGGGTCGTGACGGGCAGTCTCGTTACGCGCAAGGCGGCCCGGCCGGCGATGGGTCAGCCGTTCTGGGGACGTTTCGAGCTGACCCGGCGTGCAGTGGATGAACTTGGGCGACGCGGTGAGTTGACGCCGGAGCAGCATCTGCGGCTCGACGAGATCGTCCGCGATCATCAGGAGCTGATCGCCGACTACTTCAACATTCTCGAACCCGACGTGCAACAGGTCTTTCGAAAGATGCGGGAAGAGATTCGTTCAGAGCTGAGCCCGGAGCAGCGACGAAAGTTTGAGGAACTAGCGCGACGCCGATTCAACCGTCCCGGAGATCGTCGGCCGGAAGAATTTCAACGCGGCCCCAATGCTCCCGAGATGCGTCCGCGCCGCGAGGGTGAAGGAATGCTTCCGCCGCCCGAGCGACCGCCCGGCCCTCCGCCGAACTAGCCGGCACCGCGTCAGCGAATGCGCTTCTGCTTCCAGCGGAGCAGGCGTAGCGCGTTCCCAATCACGACGAGGTCTGAAACTCCCATCGCCGCGGCGCAGAGCACCGGGCTCATGAAACCCAGCGCGGCCAGCGGGATGCCGAGCGCGTTGTAGAAGAAGGCCCAGAAAAGATTCTGCTTGATGGTCCGCAGCGTCGCGCGCGCGATGCCCAGGCTCTCCGGAATAGCGTCGATCTCGGACCGCAGGAGAATGATGTCCGCAGCTTCTCGTGCCACGTCGCTGGCACGGCTCACGGCGATGCCGAGGTCGGCTTGCTCCAGCGCGGGTGCGTCGTTGATGCCGTCGCCGACGAAGGCCACACGCTCGCCGCGTTGCTGAAGCTCCTTCACGATTGACGCCTTCTGTTCCGGCCGGACCCCGGCAAAGACTCCGGTTCGTGTGCACTTGGAAAGCTCCAGTTCGGCAGCGATGGCGCGCACGGTTTGATCCGTGTCGCCCGAGACGATGTAGATGCCGAGATTGTCCGTCTTGTGAGTGTTCCCGAGTCGCTGAATGAGTTCGCGCGCGCCGGGCTTCAACGTATCACGAAGGGCAAACACTGCGACGAGGCGGAGATTGACGGAGACACCCACAATGGACGATCCGCGACTCATCCATTCGTCGGCGAAGACCGTCCCGCTTTCCACTGGCGTGCCTTCATCCGCCAGCCAGCGAAGCGCGCCGAGTTGGACGCGATGCGACTGGAACAAGGCCGATACACCGCGCCCGGAATGTTCTGCAAAGTTGTCGATCTTCAGACGCGAATCGGAACGGTCGGCGATCGCCTTGCTCAGCGGATGATTCGACATGGCGCCGAGTGAAGCGGCCAATGCATCAGCCTGGGTGACGGCGAGGTCGGCGGGGAACTCATTTGGAAACGTCTGTTGAGCGACGACCTTGGGCCGGCCTTCGGTGAGCGTGCCGGTTTTGTCGAAGGCAATCGCAGTGATGGTGCCCGCCTTCTCGATGGCGACGCCGTCGCGAATCAGAATGCCGCGTCGCGCTGCGGCGTTTGCGCCGGCCATGATGGCCGCGGGCGTGGCGAGCCCCATCGCGCACGGGCAGGCAATGATGAGCACGGCGGCTGCGGTCACGAGAGCGGTGGCAAGTGCGGTGTCCGGGGCGTGCGGGGTCCAGAGGTAGGCGCTCAGGAAACCCGTGAGCTGCCGGGCCTGTTCCGGGAACAGGCCCCACCATAGTGCCGAGGCGATGGCGATGAGTACGACGACAGGAACGAAGACGTTGCTGACGCGATCGCCGAGTCGCTGAATGTTCGCGCGACTGGATTGCGCGCGTTGGACGGCGGCGATGATCTGGGAGAGCGCTGTCTTTTCGCCGATGGAGGTGACCCGCATCAGGATTCGGCTGCTTTGATTGGCGGTGCCGGCGTAGAGAGTGGCGCCACGAGTTTTCTCCACCGGCATCGATTCTCCGGTGAGCATCGATTCATCGACGACGGACGTTCCCTCAGTCACTTCGCCGTCGGTCGGAATTCGATCGCCCGCTTTCAGCACGACGATGTCGCCCGGATTCAATTCGCCGATGCGGACCTCCTGTTCGCCGCCGCGTGCATCGATGCGTCGGGCGGTGGTAGGCGCGAGATGCATCAAGGCCTTGAGGGAATGCGCCGCGCGCGAGCTGACACGTGCTTCGATCCAATGGCCGACGCTGATGAGCGTGATGATCGCGGCGGCTTCCATGAAATAAAGATGCCCGCTGTGGCCGCTCAGCAATGCCCACGTGCTGTAGCCAAACGCCGTGGTGGAACCTAGCGAAACGAGCGTGTCCATGTTGGACTGGCCGACTTTCAACTGGTTCCACGCGCCGCGATAAAACTGGAGGCCGGGTCCGAACTGGACGAACGAAGCGAGTGCAAAGGATGCCCAGCGAAACCAGTTGGTGTGGCTGAGACCAAGGGCCCATTCGCCCATCATCAGGAGCGCGGTGGGAATGACCCCGATGAAGACGCTGTTGCTCCAGATGGATTCGCGACGGGCCGGCTTTGCCAGAGTCGCGTTGTCGGGTTCCGGATCGATCGCCTTTGCTTTGAAGCCAGCGCGCTCGATGGCGTCGATCACCGCAGTGATGTCCGGCGTGGTGCCTGAGTTCCAGCGCACGCTTGCGCTTTTGGCCTGCAACGACACGGCGGCGCTCTCGACGCCGGGAACACTCTGGATCGCCTCCGTCACGTGGCGCGCACAGTTGTTGCAGGTCATTCCACTGACGGCAATCTCGCTGCGGCGAGGGCCGGTGGGACGCGAGCTTGGTTCAGGTGTCGGTGAGGTTGTTTGCATTATTCGGTCACCGGAGACGTCCAACTTTTCATTCGAACTGTGGCCGGTGCTCGGGCTACTGTTCGCAACCAAGCACCAAAAATGAATTCGTGCCAAACCAATTTTGCCGCCGCCTTCTGCGTTGCGGGAGTGATGTTGCTCCAATCTTGTTCCGCGCAGGAAGGTCAGCTGCCCGGCAAGGAAGTGGCTCCTGGCGTTCGGGAGATCGGGCGAATCGCGAATCCGCGTCTCACGGAAAGTTCAGGCGTCGTGGCGAGCCGGCAGTTTCCCGGGATCTTCTGGTCGCACACCGATGGCGGCAGTCCCAAGAAGCAATCACTCTATGCGATGGAACGCGACGGGACTTCCGTGAGCGAGGTGTTCATCAGCGACATCTTCATCACGGACTGGGAGGACATTGCGATCGATGACCAGAAGCATTTGTTCATCGGCGACTTGGGGAACAACGACGCGCGACGCACAGAATTGTGGGTGCATCAGATCGATGAGCCGGATCCGAAAGGCCCCGCGCGCGTGACGCGTCCCACCCGGTCCTGGCGCCTGCGTTTTCCCGGCGCGCCGTTCGATTGCGAGAGCTTGTTCGTCTGGCAGGGTCACGGCTACGTCGTCTCGAAAGTCTTCAAGGATTCCCGCGCGCAGATCTTTCGGTTTCCGCTGACGGACACGAAAGAACCCGTGACGCTGGAGCTGGTCGCGACCACGAAGATCGAATCCCCCGTGACAGGCGCGGATATTTCTCCGGATGGGAAGCTGCTTGGCCTGGTCGCGAAGTCGGGCGCGTTTATGTATCGCATCGACGGCGATGTTTCCCGCGCGGACAAGGGGAAGCCTTTTCAAGTGAAGTTTCGCCACGAACAAATTGAGGCCTGCACGTTTGTCCCGGAAGGATTGATGGCCACGGCCGAGTCGCGGCAGATCTACCTGTTCACGGCACCGGCGTTTCGCGGGCAATAGCCGCCACGATTATTCGTAGCGGACGGCGAGGATGGTGAGCTCATCGTCGCCCCCGGGGAGTTTGATTCGCACCTTCTGGCCGATCTGCGCGTTCAAGAGAGCCCTCGCGATGGGCGAGAGCCAGCTGATCCAGTCGCGGTCAATGTCCGTCTCGTCGGCGCCCACAATTCGGTAGTGAGTTTCTTCCCCCGATCGATGGCGCGTCGTCACCGTCGCGCCGAAACGCACCTGCTCATGTGGCGGCGCTGGCGGCTCCACGATGACCGCAGTGGACAGCGTGTGTTCGATTTGCTCGATGCGTTCCATCACGGAGGAGAGCTCCCGCTTGGGGTCGTCAGTGGTGGCGAGATGCTGGAGTCGTTCGCGTTCGGGATGGAGTGTTGCGTGCAATTCCTCGCGGAGACGCCGGGCGCCGCTGGCGGTCAGGTAATTCTTGGTCCCGGGCGGCAGCGCAGTGATTCGCCGCGGCCGGAGTGGAAGCTCCGGGGCGTCATCCGATTCGCGAGTGAACGCTTTGCTCATGCGGGGAGAGGATAACAGAACGTGACCGGGTGGAACAAATTCGGATTCGTACGCCACGAATTGTCGATCGGGTTTGGTCGGCGTGGAGAGCGCTCGTCGGGCGCTGAATTTGTGTTTGATGGATCAGGGTGGCGGACTACCGTCGGCGCGGCATGAGAATGATTGGCGAGATTCAGGGCGAGAGCTCGGCGCGGACGTTTGGAGATTTCCTCTACGCGCAGAGCATCCCGAACGAAGTGGAGCCGGGCCATGCCGATCAATGGGCGGTGTGGGTGAAGTCCGATGACGACCTCGCGCGCGCCGCAGACTTTCTCCGGCTCTACTTGCAGAAACCCACGGATGAGCGCTTCCTCAGCGCCTCCCGCGCTGCGGCCGAATTGAAACGCAAGGAGGGCGAGGACGAGGCGGCGTATCGTCGACGGGTGCGCAAGGCGCGGAATCTGTTCCCGAGCATGGGCAGCTACCGGTTTGGGATTATCACCTACGCGCTGATCTTCATCTGCGTGGGAGTTTTTGTGCTGACGAAGTTCGGCCAGGATTTCGAACCGGTGGATTCCTTGTGGCTCTCGAAATACCGCACGTTTGCGCCGCTGTGGAAACGTGTGATCGATCTGCGGGAGGTGCGGGCGGGCGAGGTCTGGCGGCTGGTGACGCCGATCTTCATTCACATGAATGTGATTCACATTTTCTTCAACATGATGTGGATGGCGACGCTCGGCAGCCTGATTGAAGCACGCCAATCGCGCGCGTTGATGGTCCGGCTGGTCCTGCTGCTGGGGATTGGATCAAACCTTGTTCAATACGTGTCCTACGGCACGGGCAATTTCGGCGGCATGTCCGGCGTGGTTTACGGATTGATTGGTTACATGTGGATGCGGGGCAAGTTCGATCCGTCGAGCGGTCTTCAGCTCGACCGAAACACGGTCATCATGTCCATGATTTGGTTCTTCGTGTGTTTCACCGGTTGGGTGGGGCCGATTGCGAATGGCGCCCACGCAGGCGGCCTGGTGCTGGGCATGATTTGGGGCTGGCTGGCCAGCCGCCGCGTCTTCACTGCGCCGCGTTGAATTTCGAGATTTCGTCCAAACGCAGTAGCTTCCGTCCGGCTTAGGGTCTCGCAAAATTCCCCCACGTGGCCACTTGCCCGTCAGCCATGGGTGTGTCATTCGTACTCCTGAACCACAAGCCAGGAACCTTATGCGATTACTCCATTCCATCCCTTGCGTTCTCGTCGCCATTCTCTCCGTTGCCACCATGCCTGCCGGGGCGGCGCAAAGCGGCATTACCACCAATGAATACCGGATCACCAGCGGCCGCTATGTCGCCTGCTGCGGCATCGCCGGGCCGATTGTCCAGCAACTGCCGAACTCAGAACAGGCTTCCGTGCGGCTCATCATCGATCACGGCAACCAAAGCGCGCAGATGTTCATTCTTGGACTCGACACTTCGATCGCCCATGAATTGAAGGGAGGCCGCGTACAGGCGGGCTACATTGAATTCGGAATGCCAGGCTTTCCGGGTCTGCCGCCGCACGTTGGCGTCAGCGTTCTGCACTACATCGTCAGCAACACTGCCGCAGGGCTCCGCTTCAATGGCAGGATTGAAGAACCCACCATAGGCGCAGACATGTTCAGCAGTTTTACCCACTCCAATGTCGTCGCCACGCCGATTCACATTGATCCACCTCCGCTGACCATCCGTGTGAGCGAAGTGCAGATCTGCTGGCCCAGCATTCAGGACCAAAACTACCTCGTTGAATATTTCCCGGCCGCGACCGGCAGCGGTTGGGCGCCATTGGGTCCGCCGGTGACCGGGAACGGGACCACCAACTGCGTCAGCGACCCCGTAACCCCCGGGGAGGTGAGACGCCTCTACCGCGTTCTCGTTGCGCCGTAATTGGAAGAGATTCTCCATCGGAAGCCATTTCCCGCGCGGTGACCTAGTCTGCTGTAGACGAAACGCCTTTGGCGTAAGGTGGAAGAGATCAGAGTCTCCTCACCCCGCTTCGCGGCGGCGAGCGTCGACCCTACGAGATGGGCGTAGACCGCGCGAAGCGTCATGGAGTGCGGCAGTCCTCTGGTGCTGTGTGGCGCGCTCGAAGTGCGAATGCGGCGGAGGGCCACCGCAATCCAAGACCGGTGGGAACTAGGTTGCGAGTCACGTTTCAATCCCGAAGGGATTGCGGCACTCAGCCCAAGGTTGGCGAGTCGGCGAGCCTACCTTGGGTCAAGGTATAGAGAACCCCGCTACCCCAAAGGGGGTTGCGGCAGGCGGTACATGGAAAATGGACACAACCCCGTTGGGGTAGGAGAAAAAACAGGTGGGCCGTGGACCCAGGGTAGCGCGAAACGCGCAACCGCTGGGCTGAACGCCGGAACGCCTTTGGCGTAGTGGCGAAGAGATCAGCGTCTCCTCACGTCGACTGCTAAGGCAGACGAGGCGGCGCGCAATCGTTGCGCCGAAGTAAATACACGCCACCCGAAATTACCAGAACGACAAACAACCCACATGCGAGGATGATCCCCCATTTATACGGCAGAGCCTGCCCTCTCTTCGACTGATTGTAGGACGCCCGATATATCTTCCACATCCTCTGCAGCTCGGGATCATCCTTTCGCGGCCATTCGCCATCCACATCGGACACGTCAAATGCCATGCCTATCTCTGGTTCCAGCCTCCATTCAGTCAATCGAAACGCACCCTCCAGCTTGGGAAGAAATGTTCCCACGTAACTGCGCGGTGACAGGTTGGTGATCGTTCCCCTCAGAACATCGAACACCCTCCCGTCCGGCCCGTAGAAATCGAATCGCCAGGAAAGAGGAATCGTTGTGCCAAGAAAAATGGTCGTCTGTTCCGAGGTATATCGAGCGGCAAGGTTCCGGCCCGGATAAGACCATTCGATCATTTGCGGAAGGCGGCCCGAATCAGCGAATCGAATGATCTTGTTGGAAATGACCCCGTTCTTTTCCTGAAAACTTTCGAGAGGAAACGTCGCCTGCTTATGGTCTGCCAGATACGCAGACGACGCGTAGGCAATCCACGTCAGTTGAACCGGGGCCGACGCCTGGACTGATAATGGACCGGAGGTTATGCCGCCGACCTGGGAGGTTTCCGGATCCTTGGCCCGCGCTGGACGCATCTCGTTTAACAGATAACTGTCCTCGCCATCCGTTCCGCAGACGAAGTATTCGCCATTGAAGTAGAGGACCGAGATGAGCGATTTCGGGCCGGAAACGGCGATGGAAAAGTCGCACCAATTCGAGGTGTTCCCCGTCCCCATTGTCCTGGTGATTTCACCCTGCAATTCATAATCAGGCAGTGCACCCGCCGCCGCCCGACCGAATATCAATAATCCAACGGTCAACCAGAAGTTCAGCATCCATCGGCCCCCATTCATGAGCGTAACCTCCACAAGGGCCTCGCGGATGGCAAGGGGATTACGACGACGTTTCTGAACGGCCAATTTGTCGAGACCCACTACGTGAAGTGCGTTCAGCAGGGAGCTATCGAACGCTACGATAGGGAAGTGGGCCGGAGGAGGACTGGCCCTCCAGTCACCAGTGTTGGAAACACGCCGCAGTGGCGCGTAGAGCGTCGAATCGGCATTCCTCGTTTACGGTGGGGCGAGGCTCGCCGAGCCCTGAACAGTCCGGGCGCTGTCGGACTCCACTCCACCTCCCGCGCAGCGTCCACGTTCTGGTGAGATCAGGGATCGACGGAGTCTCGCCCCACCGTTGGAGATGAAGTCCTGCCATCACTTGCATCTGGTAGGACGGGATGTGTCCTCACGCGATCCTGAAGATCAACTGGCACGAGTGAGCGTAGGCCAACCCCGTCATGAACTTTGGCCGCTGCGACCCGCATACGCCAAAACGGTCGTGAAATTTGGCCGGCACGAGTGACTGGGGGCCAAACACGTTGTGAAATCTCGCCAGCACGACCGATCTCCCGCCAAAACCCTCGTCAAATCCGGCTGGCACGTCGTGGTTTGAGACAGGAACTCCAAGGGCTGGACAGGTGCGTCGGGCCATTGATGTGGTTCGGAAGAGAGGCTAACGCCGGGCAGGGCGCGACGTTCCAGGCGGGCCGAAAGGGAGTTGCGTCGGAAGTGGCTGCAATGGCTTCACCACCGGACGGCGCGCGCGTCGCGTCGCGACCTGCTACAAATCGCCAGAGTTCACGCTGGCACGGGTCGTGCAAAAGGCCGTTCCGCATGAAGAACGATTACTTCTATCAATTGGCCGACAAGTCTCTTGTCGGGTTAACGGAGCTGGTGGTGACCTTGGGGGTGGCGCATTGCACGGTGGCGAATCTTACCACGCTGATCACGAGCTCAAAACAGGCGCGCTTGAATTACAAGAACGCGCAACTGGGCAAGCGGCAGGCCTACGTGGCACTGCGCGCGGCGCGGTCCACGGCGGACGCGTTCATCGAGCGCACGCGGGATTATCTCGTGGGCATCTTCGGCACGGAATGGAATCCGGGCTGGGCGGTGGTGGGCTTCGCCAACCAAACACTCACGCTGCCGGCTACGGACGCGGCGCGGTCCACGGTGTTGCAACTGGTGCGCGATTATTTCACGGCGAACGCGGCGAAGGAGGCGTTTCAACTGAACGTGAATGCCGCGGAAGCCACGGTGCAGCTCACGGCCTTGACCACGGCGAAGGCGACGGCGGAGGCGTGCCGGTTCGATCAGCGGTCCAAGCGCGACCTGCGGGATGCCGCGGAGCTGGCGCTGGACAAGAAGCTGCGTTGCCTGTGGAACGAGCTGGGGTCCATCCTCGATCCGCTGGACCCGCGTTGGTTGAAGTTCATCGATCGGATCCCGGGTGACCCGCGCACGCCGGAACCGGTGGAGGAGGTGGAGGCGGTGGCGCAGCCGGGCCTCATCACGCTGGACTGGGAGGACTCGACGCGGGCGGCGCGTTACAAGGTCTTCAAGCAGGTGGTGGGCGTGGATGCGGAGCCGGTGCTCTTTGCCACGGTGGATGATAGTGACGCGCAGGTCACGGGTGTGCCGAGCGGCGCGACGGTGAAGCTGCAGATCGTGGCGACCAACGCGGTGGGTGACGCGCCGGCCAGTGAAGCGATTCAGTTGCAGGCGGCGTAAGGGCAGGGGCATTCAGCCGAAACTCAGAAACTCAAAAACGAACCGCGCACTCGATATGGGTGCGCGGTTTTTGTTTGTCAGTGAGGGCGTGATGGAGCGATAGCAGCTGGATCGCCATCGGAGGAAAACTTTGAGGGACAGTCTACTGAACGGCGGCTTCGCAGGGGGGCGCGGGCGGAGCAGGGGTGCGATCGAGAGTCAGGGTGGAGCAGGGGACGTCGGGGGAGGTGGCTTCCACGGTGGCGTGGTTGGCACCGATGCGTTGGAGGGCGGCGCTGACGACGGATTGGGCGAGGGCAGGGCGGTTACAATCGCCGCTGAGGTGGCCGAGGTAGAGGTGACGGAGCTCGGCGGTCATGATTTCCGTGGCGAGCTGAGCGGCGGCGTCGTTCGAGAGGTGGCCGTGCCGGCTGAGGATGCGTTGCTTGGTCGCCCAGGGGCGCTTGGTGTCGTCTTGCAACATCTTGACGTCGTGATTGGCTTCGAGGACGAGGATGTTCGACTGGCGGACGCGTTCCACGACGAGCCGAGTGGCGTGGCCGAGATCGGTGAGGAAACCGATATTGCCGGAATGAGTGCGGAGGAGGAATCCAACGGGATCGTAGGCGTCGTGCGGGACGCTAAAGGTATCGATGGAGAGGTCGCCGAGTTCGAAGGAAGCGCCGGTGTTGAAGAGCCGGAACTCGAGCGGGACTTGAAACTGCGTCTGGATGGCTTCCTTGGTCAGGCGGTTGCAGTAGATGGGGATCTTTAGCTTGCCGGCGAGGACACCGAGGCCCTGAGTGTGGTCCGTATGCTCGTGGGTGATGAGAATGCCGCTCAAGTTCTCCGGTGTTCGTCCGATACCGAGGAGTCGCTGGCGAATTTGCCGGGCGCTGAGGCCGGAATCGATGAGCAGCCGGGTATCCTCGGTCTCAAGGTAGGCACAGTTGCCGCTGGAGCCGCTGGCGAGGATGGTGAGGCGGGTCGACACGGCCTCGACGTTAAAAACCGTTCGGTGTCAGCGCAAACTCAAATCGAGCGAAATTGCTGACGATCTGTAGAATGAGAGAACATCTTCCCCACAGGCAGGCTTCCGTATTGGCACGGATTCTGGAAAAGCAATATATGTGCCTAATTTCCCTTGAGTCGATTCGCCAGATGCCGTAATAGACCTACAAATGGCACTGAACTTGTCCATATCGCAGAGATTGACGCAGTCGCAGGTGTTGGCGCCGCAACTGCAACATTCGCTGGCGCTCTTGCAGGCTCCGACTCTTGAGCTGAAGGCGATGGTGGAAGAGGAGCTGCAGCAGAACCCGTTGCTGGAGGAAGTGCAGGCGGAGGAACAAGAGCCGTCGGAGCGTCTGAACTCCGACGCCGATACCCAGATCATCTCGAAGGCGCAGGAGGCAGACCCAACGGAGCCGCCGGCGGATGTGAATTTCGATCCGGCGACAGAAAAGCCTTCCAACGATCCGGTTGACGACTTTCAGGCGGAGTTCGAACGGTTGACCCAGTTGGATCAGGAATGGCGCGATCATTTTTCAGAGACCAACATCCCGATGCGCGCGAGCCAGGAGGATGAAGAGAAGCGGCAGTTCATGTTCGATTCGATGACGGTGGGGACATCCCTGCAGGAACATCTGATGGAGCAGGTGCGCTTGTCGGAACTGACCGACGAGCAGCGTCCGCTGGCCGAGACACTGGTGGGTAACATCGATGACTACGGTTACCTGAAGGCGACGATCGAGGAGATGTCCCAGTCGACGGCGGTGCCGCAGGAGAAGTATATCGAGGTTCTGAAGATCATTCAGAGCTTCCATCCGGTGGGGGTGGGCGCGCGGGATTTGCGGGAGTGCCTGTTGCTGCAGATGGAACGGCGCGGCAAACAAAACACGCTCGAATACAAAATCGTGCACGATTACATGGATGCCCTGAGCAAACGGCGCATTCCTGAAATCGCACGTGGAACCGGCGAGGATGTGGTGGACGTGCAGAAGGCGTTGCTTCGCATTGGCGCGCTCGAACCTCGCCCAGGGCGGGCTTTCCTGCCGGATAACGATCAATACGTGATGCCGGAAGTCTTCGTCGTTAAGCAGGGTGATGAATTCCTCGTGACGACCAACAACGAGCAAATCCCTCACTTGCGGATCAGCAATACCTACAAAGATTTGATGGCGCAGGCGGATTCCTCCGCGGAAGTGCGCGAATACATCCGCGACAAGATTCGCGCCGGGAAATTTCTCATCAAGAGCCTGCACCAGCGTCAGGAGACGATTCGCAAGATCGGCATGGAGATCGTTTCGCGCCAGCGGGAGTTCATGGAAAAAGGCGTGGCGTTCCTCAAGCCGTTGACGATGGTGCAAGTCGCCGAGGTGGTGGGCGTGCACGAAACGACGGTAAGCCGCGCGGTGTCGGGCAAGTACATCCAAACGCCGCAGGGTGTTTTTGAGATGAAGTATTTCTTCACGTCAGGCATTCAGACGGCGACCGGCGAAGGGATGTCGAATACCAGTGTGAAGGATATGATTGCCGAGATCTTCAAGGCGGAAGATCCGAACAAGCCACTTTCCGATCAAGAGGTGGTGCAGATGCTGACGGCAAAGGGCATCGCCATCGCGCGCCGTACCATCGCGAAGTACCGTTCCGAGCTAAACATCCTGCCGTCGAACCTCCGCAAAGTTTACTGATCTTCGCCTTCAGCGAATGACGGCGACGGGACGACAAAAGGCCCCGGTGAACCCGCGGAAATTGATCGGCAGGCTCATGAACTCAAAGGGCTGTGGCACGTCGAAGATTTCCTCCGGAAAGGACAATTCCTCCACAATCCAAAGGCCGGCTTGCAGCAGAATTGTGTGCGCCTGCGAATTCACCGGATCCCGCGATCCAGCAATGGAGTAGTGATCGATTCCTACGGCGCGAATCTGGTTGGCGACGAGCCATTCCGCACCGTCGGGCGCCAGATAAGGCGGGTGTTGCAACCACTCGTCGGTCTTGGCCCTCTTTTTTCCCCAGCCTGTAGCCAGCAACACGATGCGGTCGGTCAGCGGCAGGGTGAGCTTCGCAGCGAGTTTGTCCGCGGTGAGGGCTTCATCGGCGATGGCTCCGCGAAAATCGGCGATGACGGCGGGGCCGGCGAATCGTTCGAGAGGAATCTGATCGAGGTTCGCGCCGTCTGCGAGTTTGTGATAGGGCGCATCGACGTGACTGCCGGTGTGGCTGGCGAGGGTCAATAGCTCGACCCGCCAGCCGACTTGTGGATGGTCGGCGATAATATCGACCTTGACCGGCGGATGCGCCGGGCAATTGGGGGCGCCATCGAAGAGCGGCTGGCTGAGGTCAATCAGGCGCATCGCTCAGTTGTTCTCCTTGCGACCGCTCGGCCAAATCTCATTACGAATAGGAGTCAGGATATCCTGCACTTCGGCGAGCAAACTTTGGTCGAGGTCCTTTTCAATGCACTTCACGCTTTCCTTGATCTTCTTCGCGCTGGACGTCCCGACCAGCGTGGTCGCGATGTCGCGGTGAGCGGTGGCGAACTGTAGCGCGAGGTGCGGCAGGGGTGTTTTCGTCTTCCGGCAATGCGCGACGGCCTTCGCGCAGGTGTCGCGCACTTTCGCCGGCGCGGGATGCCACTTCGGTGGACCTTTTTCAGTGAGCAAGCCCATGCCCAGTGGCGCGGCGTTGATGATGCCGACCCGCTTTTCAGTCAGGTAGGGTAGCAGCTGAACCAGCGTGGTATTTGTCAGGCAGAAGTGGCAGTACGAATGCACGGTGTCGACCGCAGTTTTGTCGAGCACCTTGCGGAAGACTTTCAAGGGCAGGCCGGTGATTCCGATGTGCCGGACTTTGCCCTGGCGCTTGAGTTTCAGCAGAGCGGGGATGGTGTCGTCGATAAGGGTGGCGACATTCGCGAACTCCACATCCTGACACTGAATCAAGTCAATGTGCGCAACGCGGAGGCGTTTCAGGCTCTCATCGACGCTGCGAACCACTCTTTCCGCGGAGAAATCGAAATCCTTTTCGTCCGCTCCGTAGCGGCCGACTTTTGTCGCGAGGTAATATTTCTCCCGCGGAATCTCGGCGAGAGCCTTGCCCAAGACTGATTCGGCCATGGTCAAGCCGTAGTAGGGCGCGACGTCGATGAAATTAATCCCGAGATCGATGGCGGTGTGGACGGCTCGAATGCCGTCTTTCTCGCTGAAATCCCCGTGTGTTTTGCCCAGAGGCGCTGCACCGAAACCCAGCACTGAAACCTTCCAACCCGTTTTACCCAGAACTCGATACTTCATTTGATGTCCTTGTGGTGACGATAGCTGGATGCGCTCTTGAACCAAGAAGTTTGTTCGTCTCGATCCGGTTCTGAGGGGAGGTCGGCCGCCGGCGAGCGATGAGTCCGGTTCACGTTGCGACACGGAATGCGTATTCCGACGCTCACCTATGCACGGATTTGTTCAATGTGTTTCAATTTTCTCACAGTGACTGTTGTTTGATGTTGCTGGAAAGGGGACGGAGCATTCCGCCGATTGGTTGGACTGCTCGCTTTTTCGAAAAATGGCTGACGACCTCATGCCCTCGAATATGGCCTTCCGGGTTACAAATGAGGCGTGTGACTGGTTGGTGTGAATAGTTTGCATTCGACTCCACGCAGGTTGTCCTCCCGCTGGCACATCCACTGCATAAGGCGGTCGCGTGCGTCACAGCGCACCCAAAACCAACACGCAATTAACTCTTGAACTAACCATGAGGCGAAAAAAACAAACCAATACAGCACGATCACTTTCAGTAACTCCCATTGTCAGCGCCTGCCTCGGCGGCGCGATTCTCGCCGGCATTCCGGTCGGGAATGTCCACGCGCAGGAAGCGAGTCGACTGGAGAAGCTTGAAAAGGAGAACGCGGATCTGAAGAAGCGCCTGGATGCCATCGAAGGAAAGGAAGATGGCGCGAGCAAGAGTTACATCGTCAAGGCGATGAGCGACATCACCATCAGTGGCTTCGTTCAGGCGTCTTACTTTTACAACACGGCCCGTCCTGATGACGGCGTGTCGGATGCGTATCTCTGGAACACGAAGGACAATTCCTTCTCGCTGAACAAATTCAAACTCACCGTGGCCAGCAAGCCCGTCGCCACTGACAAGTGGGACGCCGGTTTCAAGGCGTCGCTGATCTTCGGTGATGATGCTCCTCAGTTGAACACAGCCGGCGCGAACGGCATCGGCGGAGCCAACTCTAGCTTCAATGATCTCCGTGAAGCCTACGTGGAGTTGAATGCTCCCATCGGCACTGGCTTGAACATCAAGGCGGGTGAGCTGATCTCGCTGCTCAATTACGAATCAGGCGACGGCGGCGCGGCTAACGTCAACTTCTCCCAGGGCAACCAGTGGTGGTACACGGGCAACGGTCCATCCGCTGGTGTGCAGGCGACTTATAGTTTCACCGACAAAGTGACGCTCGTGGCTCGCGTGGACAATGGCCTGTTCCAGGGTCCGGTGGACAACAACTCCGGCAAGGCGTTCAGCACGAGCTTGAACCTCAAGCCGACCAGCAAACTGTGGATGAACATCTACGGCTTCTGGGATGATCAACCGGGCGACAATGAAACCAAGGGCTTCGGCACCATCGGTGGTCTCCAAGTCACCGAGAAGCTCGGCACTGGCTACGAGTTTGACTACTTCAACTTCGACAACGCTGGCGATCGCACGGACGTCTGGTCCATCGGTGGCTGGACTTGGTATGACATCTCGCCCACGACGGGTGTCGCGTTCCGTGCGGACTTCATCGACAGCCATGGTGGCGTCCTCGGGCCGGCAATGCGCCCGGGCTCCGGAATCACGACGACGGACGTGGACGGCAACCTCGCGAGCTTCACGCTCACTCTGAACTGGAAGCCGATGCCGAACGTCAAGGTGCAGCCGGAAATCCGCCTCGACACCACCTCCTTTGCTGAAGGCCTCGATGGTCATGGCGCCCGCCTCACTGTCGGTGCTGGTGTGACCTACATGTTCTAATCAACGACTATCAAACCACTGACCGTAATCATCCCAGAACACATGAAACTTAAAACGTATCTCAGTTCACTCGTCGGCGCGGCGTTGACCGTTGCCGCATTCACCGCGACTGCCGCGGAAACTGTCAAAGTCGGCGTGCTTCATTCGCTGTCTGGCACCATGGCCATCAGCGAAACTTCGCTCAAGGACGTGCTCCTGTTCACGTTCGACGAGATCAACAAGTCGGGCGGCGTGGCGGGCAAGATGATCGAACCCGTCATCGTTGACCCCGCGTCCAACTGGCCGCTCTTCGCCGAGAAAGCCGAACAGCTGCTCGCCAAGGACAAGGTTTCCGTCGTCTTCGGTTGCTGGACCTCCGTCAGCCGCAAGTCGGTGCTGCCTGTCTTCGAGCGTCTGAATGGTTTGCTCTTCTACCCTGTGCAATACGAAGGTGAAGAGCTCTCGAAGAACATCTTCTACACCGCTGAAGCTGTGAACCAGCAGGCGATTCCTTCCGTCGATTACATGCTCGGCGAAGGCAAGAAGAAGTTCTACCTGCTCGGTTCCGACTACGTCTATCCGCGCACGACGAACAAGATCCTCAAGCAGTACCTGAAGTCGAAGGGTATCCCGGATGAGGACATCGTCGAAATCTACACGCCATTCGGCCACACCGATTACCAGACCATCGTCGCGGCGATTAAGAAATTCGCCTCGGCGGGCAAGGCCTGCGTCATCAGCACTCTGAACGGCGACACGAACGTTCCGTTCTTCAAGGAATTCGCCAACGCGGGTCTCACCTCCGAGAATTGCCCTGTCGTCTCCTTCTCCATCTCCGAAGACGAATTCCGCGGCCTCCCGGCCAAGGACCTCGTTGGTCACTTGGGCTGCTGGACGTATTTCATGTCCATCAAGTCGCCTGAGAACACCAAATTCGTGAACGACTTCCTCGGCTGGGTGAAGGCTCCGAAGGTCAGTGGCATCGACTACACGGTCACCGGCGTCGACCCGAAGGGCCGCGTCACCTGCAGCCCGATGAACCTCTCCCGCATGGGCGTCTACCTCTGGAAGCAGGCGGTTGAAAAGGCGGGCAGCTTCGAAGTGGACAAGGTCCGCACCGCACTCATCGGTCAGAAGTTCAAAGGTCCCGCAGGTGAAGTCACCATGCAGGCCAACCACCATCTGATCAACAACGCCTTCATCGGTGAAACGCTGGCCTCCGGTCAGTTCAAGATAATCAAGACCATGACTGGCGTCGCCGGCGAGCCGTTCAGCGAGAAATTCCTGAACACGAAGACCGCCAGCAACTAATCATCTCTGTTCCTACCGCAAGCGGGACGGGCCCGCAGGGTCCGTCCCGCTCTTAATTGCAAAAACGAATCATCGAAATGGCTCATCGTTCGCAGAAAATACCCTCCGTTACGGTAATCCTCGCCGTGCTTATCGGGATTGCCGCTATCTGCTTTCCGGCGGCCGCTGCCCCGGTGCAGGCCGCGTTGCGAACCAACCTTGTTCAGGCCTTGTTGAGCGAGGATCTCGCCGAGCAAACGCAACTGCTCCAGAAGCTGATCGGCGCAGAAGATTCGATGATTCCGCAGGTGCTGACGGCCTGGCGGGGAGGTGCCGTGTATGTCTACGAAACGAATCAGGCCAAGGTTCCCTTCATTCTCGATGCCGCCTCCGACTCCGAGGGCCGCGCCAAGGGCATTCGCGTTGACGACGGTGAGTTCCTTAAAGGTGCTGACGGACAGCCTCTCGTCTTCACTGCCACGGATCTGACTTCGATCGACGCCACGTCCAAACTTCGGAAAGTCATCAAGACATCGCTCGATCTGTTTGCACTCGGGAATTCCAATCCCAAGGTGCGCCGCGACGCGGTGATTAAACTCGGCCAGGAACTGAATGCCGACTATCTCCCCCACTTCGAAGCCCGCGTGAAGCTGGAGAATGATGCCGAAGTCGTCAAAGCCCTCAGCGAAGCGATCGCGCTGACACAGGTCGCCAGTGAAGACGCCAAGATTCGCGTCGCCGCCATTCAAAAGCTCGGCGAAATGCGCTCTATCAATTCCCTTTCCTTCCTCAAGCAGCTCGAAACTGACGCCAAGAAAACGCCGGACAAGTTCGGCGCCGAAACCATTCAAGCCGCTCACACGTCCGTTCTCGCCATCGAGAGTTACATGGCGTGGGGCAATCTTTTCGGCACCGCCTTCCGCGGACTCAGTCTCTCTGCCGTGCTCTTGGTGGCTGCGCTCGGGCTCGCCATCACGTTCGGCTTGATGGGCGTCATAAACATGGCCCACGGCGAAGTGATGATGGTTGGTGCCTATACCGCGTACGTGACGCAGAATATTTTCCGCGGCTGGTTCGGCGCGAGCGGCGGCGGGTTTGATTCCTATTTTATCGCAGCCCTGGCGTGCTCCTTCGTGGTGGCTGGCCTCGTCGGTCTCGTGCTGGAGCGCGGTGTCATCCGGTTTCTCTACAAGCGCCCGCTCGAATCTCTGCTCGCGACTTGGGGCGTGAGTTTGCTGCTGCAACAACTCTTCCGCCACATCTTCGGCGCGGCGAATGTCCAGGTCAGTTCGCCGAGCTGGCTCAGCGGCAGCTTCGTCGTGAACGACGTGTTACTCGCCTACAACCGCATTTTCGTCATCGGTTTCGCCGTGTTCATCGTGGGCGGCACCTACCTCTTGCTCACGCGCACGTCGCTGGGGCTTCAAATCCGCGCTGTCATGCAGAATCGCGCGATGGCCTCGTGCGTTGGGGTTCGCACGGACCGCGTGAACATGATGACCTTCGCCTACGGCAGCGGGCTTGCCGGAATGGCTGGCGCGTGTTTGTCGCAAATCGGCAACGTCGGTCCCGGCCTCGGCCAGAACTACATCATCGACTGTTTCATGGTGGTGGTGCTTGGCGGCGTGGGAAATGTCTTCGGCACCGTCTCAGCGTCACTGGGTGTTGGTGTGACCGATCAAATTCTCCAGCCGTGGCTCGGTGCGGTGATGGGGAAGATCACCGTCCTCGCCGCCATCATCCTGTTTCTGCAATGGCGGCCGGCCGGCATCTTCGTCACCCGCAGCCGGAGTCTGGAAGGCTAGTTCCTTTGTAACTCAAATCAGATGACGTCTCCCTTTCCCAAACGCGAAATTCTGCTCGTCGCGATCGCGGCGTTCCTCGGCATCGTCGTCCTGCCTTGCCTGAACGCCTTCGCGCCTCCGGACAGTTTTTTCCACGTCAGCACCTTCACGCTCTCTCTTTACGGCAAGTATCTCTGCTATGCCGTGCTCGCCATCGGCGTGAACCTGCTCTGGGGCTACACCGGCCTGCTGAGCCTCGGCCAGGCGCTGTTCTTCTCGTTGGGTGGCTACTGCCTCGGCATGTATCTCATGCTCATGATCGGCAAGCTCGGCCAATACAAAGCCGACATCCCGGACTTCATGGTGTTCCTCGAATTCCCCGCGCGCTATCCGAGCACCGGTGGTTTGCCGCCGCATTGGATTCCGTTCAAGAGCTTCTGGTTCGCGTCGGCCATGGTCATTGTTGTTCCCGCCTTGGTGGCGTTCGTCTTCGGCTGGCTGGCGTTCCGATCGCGCATCAAGGGCGTCTACTTCTCGATTCTCAGCCAGGCACTGACCTACGCGGCGACGCTGATGTTCTTCCGCAACGACTTCACGTTCGGCGGAAACAACGGTCTCACCGACTTCAAGTTCATGCTCGGCCACGAGATTAATTCACCTGTCACGAAACGTTGGCTCTTCATTTCGTCTGGAATTCTTTTGCTCGTCGTCTACGTCGGGCTGCGTTGGTTGACCTCGACGAAGTTCGGCATGATCCAGCGCGCCATCCGCGACAGCGAGAACCGCGTGCTCTTTTCCGGCTACGCCACGGCGAACTTCAAACTCTTCGTCTTTGTGCTCTCCGCCATCATCTGCGGCCTCGGCGGCGCGCTCTTCGTGCCGCAGGTCGGCATCATCAACCCGAGCGAGATGGCGCCCGACAAATCCCTCGAAGCCGTCGTCTGGTGCGCAGTGGGCGGACGCGGAAATCTCCTCGGCCCAATCCTTGGCGCCATCGGCATCAACTCGCTGAAGAGTTACGCCACGCACGCGTTTGCCGAGCAATGGCCGTACATTCTCGGCGCGCTGTTCGTATTCGTGACGCTCTTTATGCCGAAGGGAATCATCGGATTGCCCGAGCAGTTCGGCCAGTTGAAGAAGAAGTGCTTCGGCAAGCCGTCCGATGAGTCCGCCGCCGTGCCGCAACCCAACAGTCCGAAAGCTCCGTGACGAAACCTCACCGTCAATTCATCCTCGCGCTCGAAGGTGTCAGCAAGACCTTCGATGGTTTCAAGGCGATCAACGATCTCAACTTCTACATGGATGAAGGCGAGCTTCGCGTGATTATTGGTCCGAACGGCGCTGGCAAGAGCACCATGCTCGACATCATCACCGGCCGCACGCGACCGGACAAAGGGAAGGTCGAGTTCGGCAAGGACATCGATCTGACCACGATGAACGAGTATCAGATCAATCGACTCGGCATCGGGCGCAAGTTCCAGACTCCCTCCGTTTACATCGACCACACTGTCTTCGAGAACATCCTGCTCTCGCTCGAAGGCAGTCGGAGCGTCTGGAGCACGCTCTTCTCCCGTGTCACCGCGCCCCAACGCGAGCGCATCCAAGAAGTGCTCAAAACGATTGGCCTGAGCGACAAGGGGACGTGGAAAGCTGGCGCGTTGTCCCACGGCCAGAAGCAGTGGCTGGAGATCGGAATGTTGCTCGCACAGAACCCGAAACTTCTCCTCGTAGACGAACCCGCCGCCGGCATGACCGACGAGGAAACGGCCAAGACCGGCGAGCTTCTGATGAGCCTCGCCGGCAAGCACAGCATCATCGTCATCGAGCATGACATGGTTTTCGTCCGCCAGATCGCGCGCACCGTCAGCGTGCTGCACCAGGGCAGCCTTCTCTGCGAAGGGACTGTGGACGAAGTGCAGTCGGACGAGCGGGTGATTGAAGTTTACCTCGGCCGGAAAAAGAAAGCGCAGTGAACAGAAGCTCATGCTGAGTCTTACCAACATCCACGTCAGCTACGACGGGTCCCGCATCCTCCGCGACGTGAGTCTCACCGTCGAACCGGGCAAAGTTGTCTGCCTCATGGGCCGCAACGGCGTCGGCAAAACCACGACGCTGAAATCCATCACTGGCTTGGTGAAGCCTGATTCCGGCTCCGTGAAACTCGATGGCACCGAGCTCGTCGGCTTGAAGCCCGACGCTCGCGCGCGCGCCGGGTTGGGATACGTCCCGCAAGGTCGCGATATCTTTCCGCAGCTCACCGTTTGGGAGAACCTTCGCATCGGCGCCATTGCCCAAGGCAAGAAGTTGAACGGCGAAGTAGACCGCGTCTTCGGTTTGTTTCCTGTGCTCAAGGAAATGCTCCAGCGCAAAGGCGGCGTGCTTAGCGGTGGTCAGCAACAGCAGCTCGCGATCGGTCGTGCGCTGCTCACGAATCCGAAAGTGCTCTTGCTCGATGAGCCAACGGAGGGCATCCAGCCGAACATCATTGACCAGATTGGCGAGACGATTAAGAAGCTGCGCAACGACGGCCTGCAGCCGGACCCGACGGCGCGAGAGATCGGGAACGCCATCAAGTCGCTGCGTAAGGAAGGGCAGATTGGGATTTTGCTCGTGGAGCAGTATCTCGACTTCTGTCTGGATGTCGGGGACAACTTCTACATCATGGACCGCGGCAGCGTTGTGGCCAGCGGCCCGATTGCTGACTTGAACGATCAAATTGTGAAAGAACATCTGACTGTATGAAGCTACACCGCCTTCTGCCTCTCCTCCCTTTTCTCGGCGCACTCTCCGCGCAGGCGCATCCCGGCCACAGCCTCGGTGAACACGGCGCCGCGCACGTCATCACGAGTCCCTATCACCTGGCGATTCTCGCCGGGGTCGGAGCTGCGCTCTGGTTTGGCGGACGCTTCGCACAGACACAACTCGCGCGCCGGGTGATTCAAGGCACGGGCATTGCCGCGGTTCTTCTCGCGGCGCTGATCGCTGGCAGCCGCTTCTGATCGTGGTCGCACCCGTCGAACCAACCTCGCGCCAGGCTGGCCTCGCGTCGCTGGAGGTTCAGATGGTTTTCGGCGAGAGCACCGTCACTTCCAGTTTCGCCACCAGCCCGATGAAGTTGCTCGCGCCGCGTTCGCGCGGGCGCAGTGTGTGGGCCTACACCAGCAGCTTCGGCGGGGGAATGGTGGCGGGTGACCAAACCAAGCTGGACGTTCAACTTCGCCCCGGCACGCGGTGCTTTCTCGGCACGCAAGCTTCGACCAAGATCTACCGCAACCCCGCTTCGCTCCCCAGCGGACACGAAACAGGTGCGGCGTTGGAAGCTGGCTCGCTCCTCGTCTTCGCTCCGGACCCAGTGCAAGCCTTCGCGCGCTCGATGTATGCGCAGCGGCAACGCTTCGATCTTGCGCCCGATTCCAGTCTCGTCCTGCTCGACTGGTTTACCTCTGGTCGCGCCGCGCGCGGGGAACGATGGGAATGCTCTCGCTTTGCCAGCCGCAACGAAGTCTTTGTGGACGGTCGGTGTGTGTTCCTCGATTCATTGCTGCTCTCGCCCGACGATGGCGAACTCGGTTCCAATCATCGTCTCGGCCGGTTCAACTGCATCGCGACGGTTCTCCTTCTTGGTCCAGCCCTTCAATCCCTCGCTGTGCGTTTGCTCGAGTCAATCAAGTTGGAGCCTGTGATTCGCCGCAGCGACCTGGTCTTCAGTGCGAGCCCGTTGGCCGATGGCGCGGTTCTTCGTATCGCGGGCGTCAGCATGGAAGCAGTGGGCCGCCTGATTCATCAGCATCTTCAACCCATTTCGGAACAGCTCGGCGACGATCCATGGTCGAGAAAGTGGTAAAAAGCCAACGATGAAACCCGCAACACGCACATTGGCTATCGCAGGTAGGGCGCGCCGCTCCGCGCGCGACGTCGTAGTAAACCGACCGTTCGGCGCGCGCGGAGCGACGCTCCCTACCACCGTGGTCTGGAATCCGTGTTTATCAGTGTCCATCCGCGGTTGAAATTTTTTTTGGTATGCATCTCTCTCCTCGTGAACTCGACAAGTTAACCCTGCATCAAGCCGGTTCCCTCGCGCAGAAACGCCTCGCGCGCGGCTTGCGCCTGAACCATCCAGAAGCCGTCGCGCTGATCGCCACCGTGCTGCTGGAGTTCATCCGCGACGGCAAGAGCGTCGCCGAACTGATGAACCTCGGCCGGCAGTTGCTCGGTCGCAATCAGGTTATGTCCGGCGTGCCGGAGATGATTTATGACGTGCAGGTGGAGGGCACGTTTCCCGACGGATCGAAACTCGTCACGGTGCATCACCCGATCGCCAGCGAGAACGGAGACTTGAAACTCGCGTTGCACGGCAGCTTCCTGCCGGTCCCGGATGTTTCTGTTTTTAAAGCCGTGGCCGATGAGCCAAGCCCCGGTTCCACTGAAATCAAAGCCGGGGAGATCGAACTCAACGTCGGTCGGGCCACTGCGGAGCTTCCCGTCACGAATCTCGGCGACCGCCCAATTCAAGTCGGCAGCCACTACCATTTCATCGAGACGAATGCGGCCCTGCAGTTCGACCGCGGCGTAGCCTTCGGCAAACGCCTCGACATCCCGGCGGGCACAGCGGTTCGTTTCGAGCCCGGCGAAACCAAGACCGTGAAGCTGGTGGAGATCGGCGGCAAAAAGATCATTCGCGGTGGCAACAACCTCGCGAGCGGGAAAGTTTCTGCCGTCTCCAAGAAGGCCGCGCTCAAGAATGTGAAAGCGAAAGGATTCTCCCATGTCGCATAAGATGAAACGCTCGCACTACGCCGATATGTTCGGCCCGACGACCGGTGACAAGGTCCGGCTTGGCGATACTTCGCTCATCGCGGAAGTGGAGAAGGACTTCACCGTTTACGGAGACGAATGCAAATTCGGCGGCGGCAAAGTCATTCGCGAAGGCATGGGTCAGGCCGCCGGCATCGGCGCGAAGGACGCGCTCGATTGCGTCATCACCAACGCGCTCGTGCTCGATTACACCGGCATCTACAAGGCCGACATCGGCATCAAGAACGGCCTGATCTCCGCCATTGGCAAGGCGGGCAATCCCGACATGATGGCTGGTGTGACCAAGGGCATGATTGTCGGCGTCACGACTGAAGTGATCGCGGGCGAGGGGCTCATCGTAACGGCGGGCGGCCTCGACACGCACATCCATTTCATCTGTCCGCAGCAGGCACACGAAGCCATCGCTGCCGGTCTCACCACGATGGTTGGCGGCGGCACTGGTCCAGCGGTCGGCACTTGCGCCACGACCTGCACGCCCGCACCGTTTTATTTCAAGGCGATGTTGCAGGCAGTGGATTCGCTCCCGCTCAACTTCGGTTTCACCGGCAAAGGCAACACCGCCATGCCTGCTGGTTTGCCGGAGCAAATTGCCGCTGGCGCGATCGGACTTAAGCTCCACGAAGACTGGGGTACGACGCCCGCCGCGATTGATTGTTGCCTGACCATGGCGGACAAGCATGACGTGCAGGTGACGATTCACACCGACACGTTGAATGAGTCTACGTTCGTCGAAGGCACGATCGCCGCATTCAAGGGCCGCACGATTCACACGTATCACAGCGAAGGCGCGGGCGGCGGTCACGCGCCCGACATCATCCGCATCTGCGGCGAGCCGAACGTGCTGCCGAGTTCCACGAACCCGACGCGGCCTTACACGGTCAACACGATTGACGAGCATCTCGACATGCTCATGGTCTGCCATCACCTCGATCCGAACCTGCCGGAGGACGTGGCGTTCGCCGAGAGCCGCATCCGCGGCGAGACGATCGCAGCGGAAGATATTCTGCACGACATGGGCGCGATCAGCATGATGAGTTCGGATTCGCAGGCGATGGGCCGCATCGGCGAAGTCATCACGCGGAGCTGGCAGACGGCGGACAAGATGAAACAACAGCGCGGTCGGCTGCCGGAAGAAAAGGGCGACAACGACAACGTCCGCATCAAGCGTTACCTCTCGAAGTATACGATCAATCCTGCGCTCGCCCACGGCATGGCGCACATCATCGGTTCGATTGAAGTCGGTAAGCTCGCCGATCTCGTGTTGTGGAAGCCGTCCATGTTCGGTGCGAAACCGGAGATGGTCGTCAAAGGCGGCGTGATCGCGTGGGCGCAGATGGGCGACCCGAACGCGAGCATTCCGACACCGCAACCGGTTTATATGCGCCCGATGTTCGGCGCGTTCGGTCGCGCGACGGGGATGACGTCGATTGCGTTCGTCAGCAAGCTCGCGAAGCAGAAGAACGTCGGCAAGGCCTATGGCCTGACCAAGCGCGTCGAAGCCGTGAAAGGTTGCCGCAAGGTCGGAAAGAAGGACCTGAAGTGGAACAACGCGATGCCCAAGATCACCGTTGATCCTGAGACTTACGAAGTGCGCGCGGATGGTGAGTTGCTGACCTGTGAGCCTGCGAAGGTGCTTCCGCTCGCGCAGCGGTATAATCTCTTCTAGCTGGTAGCAGCCGACGTGAGTCGGCTCAAACTCATGTCTCGCCCCAACAAAAAAGTGAGCCGACTCACGTCGGCTGCTACAGGTGAGGATGCTCGCCCTTCGCAAGATTTTGGAGAGCGCGTGTCAGCTGACGCGTTTGCAGTCGCAAATTTTCCTGAGCGGGAGCGAACTGCTGCAGGCTTAGGTGCTGTCGCGACTGCGACGACTGACTTTCTCCTTTGGCAACTCGCAGATTCGGCGTTTCCCACCGGTGGCTTCGCGCATTCGGGCGGATTGGAGGCGGCGGCGCAAAATGGAGAGATTCGGAATCGGACTGAGCTCCGGGAGTGGCTGCTGGCCAGTCTCCGCCAGGTAAGCCGGGCGGCGTTGCCTTTGGCCAATGCTACGCACCGGACGCCGGAGCAAGTCGCGGAGATCGATCATCTGTGCGACGCCTTTATCACGAATCATGTCGCCAATCGAGCCAGCCGACTGCAAGGGCGGGCCTTCCTGTTGGCGGCGGAGCGGATATTCAAGGTTCAGCTTGGCGACGGAATCTCGCTGGACTGTGCACATCTTCCGCCCGTCTTTGGCTGCGTGATGCGGCGGTTGGAACTCGATTCGGAGACGATGCGGCGCCTGTTTGTCTTTCAGCACCTTCGCAGCGTGATTGCCTCGGCAGTGCGGTTGAACCTCGTTGGGCCAATGGAGGGTCAGGTCATTCAATCGGACATGGCGGCGGACGCGGAGGCGGTCGTCGCCGCTGCGGAAGATTTGGGACTCGAAGATCTGGCCCAGACCGCGCCGTTGCTGGACCTGTGGCAGGGGACGCAGGACCGGCTGTATTCGAGGTTGTTTCAGTCTTAATGGGAATTACGGATGACCAGGGCCCGAAGACTTTGCGGAATATCTAGCTTGCCAAAATGATGAACATGACGGACATTTCTGTCGTAACAGAAATAAAAGTTACGCAAAATAGAAAGGCCTCATATGACACTCATCGTTTGGACTCAGCTCGCTTACCTCGCCATCAGCATTGCTCTCACCGTCTGGGTGGCCCGGACGCTTCACCGGAACGGCCGGGTGTTTCTCGTCGACTGTTTTCACGGCAACACGGATCTTGCCGATTCGGTCAATCACCTGCTCGTCGTCGGGTTTTACCTGATCAACGTGGGCTTCGTCTCGCTCGCCATGCGCTTTGGGGTGGCGGCGGGCAACCCGCAAGAAGCGTTGGAAACGTTGAGCACCAAGATCGGCCTGGTGCTGCTGGTGCTGGGTGTCATGCACTTCTTCAATCTCGCGGTGTTCACCACCTGCCGCCGTCGGGCGATTGGCACCCGCACACTGCGGGGAACGATCATACCTCCGGTGGTTCCACAAGTGTGAGTCTGCAGGCAGAACGACACATCTCTCTTTTCACGCGGTCGCCCGCTGCACGGGCGACCGCTTTTCATTTATGAGCACAAGACATTCGCACGATCACAGTCATGGACCGCACGGCCACACGCACGAACACATGGATCACCCCGGCCATTTTCACGAGCGGGAACTGCCGCTGGACCGGGACTTCAACCGCCGGGCTTTCACGGTGGGAATTGGAGGTCCGGTTGGCAGCGGCAAGACAGCGCTGATGCTCCAGTTGTGTCTGAAGCTCCGCGAACGGATGAACATTGCCGCCGTGACGAACGACATCTTCACCAAGGAAGACGGCGAGTTCCTGACGAAACACGGAGCGCTTCCGGCTGAACGCATTCGTGCAGTCGAGACGGGCGGCTGTCCACACGCGGCGATTCGCGAGGATATTTCCGCGAACTTGCTGGCGTTGGAAGAACTGCATCGGCTGTTCAAGACCGAACTCCTATTCATCGAGTCCGGCGGAGACAACTTGGCAGCGTGCTACAGTCGCGAGCTCGCGGACTTCACGATTCAGGTCATCGATGTGTGCGGCGGCGACAAGATTCCCCGTAAGGGGGGGCCGGGCATCACGCAGAGCGATTTGCTGGTGATCAACAAGACGGACCTCGCTGCTGGCGTGGGGGCCGACCTTGACGTCATGGCGCGCGACTCTAAGAAGATGCGAGGTCCGGGACCATTCGTCTTCGCGCAAGTGAAGCATGGTGTGGGCGTGGATGAGATTATCGACCACATCATTCATGCGTGGCAACACGCCACGGGTGTGGCGCATGGCCACTGAGTGCTGATTTCGGTTCCCGCGAAAATAGTTTCTCACGCCCTTCAGCGTTCGTATGCTCCGGGCGTGATTTACTTCGACCATAACGCGACGACGCTGATGCTTCCCGAAGCGCGCGCGGCGTGGATCGACGCGACGGAGAAGTTTATCGGGAACCCATCGAGTCCCCATCGGATCGGACAGCGCGCCGATCGGGTGTTGCAGGAGGCGCGGGAGGAATTGGCTGCGATCGTGGGTTGCAACGCTGGGGATATCGTGTGGACCTCCGGGGCGACGGAATCAGCCAACGCCGTGTTCCATCATTGGGAGCGGAAGTTGCCTGCCGATGCTGAGGTGTGGTTGTCAGCGATTGAGCATCCGTGCGTATTGGCGGCTGCGGAGGCGCGATTTCCGGGCCGTGTCGTTCTGTTACCAGTTACTCCGGACGGAGTAGTGGATGTGGGACGGTTTACGGAGATGCTTCGCCACAAAGCTCCCGGCGCCGTGGCGGTGATGGCGGCGAACAACGAGACGGGTGTGATTCAGCCGTGGCGTGAGATGCGAGTACTTTGCAGCGCTGCACGTATTCCATTCTTTTGTGATGCTGTCCAGTGGGTGGGAAAACTGCCGTCGCGAGAATTGGGCACGTGCGATTTCGTCAGTGGAAGTGCGCACAAGTTTGGCGGACCGAGGGGAGTGGGATTCCTGAAGTGCCCATTGGGAGTGAAGTTGAGCCCGATGATTTCCGGCGGTGGCCAGGAGGAGGGACGTCGCGCTGGAACTGAGAATGTGGCGGGCGTGCTGTCGATGATGGCGGCGTTGCGGGAGCGAGAGGCGACCATCGCCGCTGGAGGTGTGGCGGAACGCGAGTCGTGGCGGCGTGAGTTCGAGTCGCGTCTCATGGCGGAGTTGCCGGGGAGCGAGATCGTGGGCGCAAAGGTGCCGCGACTGTGGAACACGGTTTCCGCGCTGATGCCGGAGGCGGATTGTCAGCAGCGTTGGGTGGTGAAGCTGGATCGATTCGGCTTTGCGGTCTCGACCGGTTCGGCGTGTTCGAGCGGCCGCGAGAAGGCCTCGCATGTTCTGAGCGCGATGGGATATGCCCCAGCGCAGGCGGGGCGGGTCCTGCGCTTCAGCAGCGGCTGGGAGACGAAGCGCGAAGATTGGCAGGCGTTGCTGGACGGTTTGAAACAGGTGAATGAATTGGTGGGCCGGGCTGCGTCGGTCGCGAAATGACTTCGGCGTGAGGGTGTCCGCTTGCTTCGGTGGAGGCTTTGTTCCTACTTTGCGGCGTGACCGTTCTTGAAGTCATCCAACGCAGCACGGAGTTCCTTACTCGGAAAGGAGTGGATTCTCCGCGGTTGCAGGTGGAGTTGCTGCTCGCGCATGTGCTGAAGATGGCGCGGATGAAACTCTACCTTAATTTCGACCGCGTTCTGAAGGAGCCTGAACTGGAGTCGTTGCGGGGGCTGGTCATGCGTCGGGCAGAGCGGGAGCCGCTTCAGCACATTGTCGGGTCGACTTCGTTTTGCGGTTTCGAGTTTCAGGTGAATCGCAACGTGCTGATTCCCCGGCCTGAAACGGAATTGCTGGCGGAGCGGGCTTGGAAGTTTTTGGAGGGAAGGGAGAGTGCGACCGTTCTCGATTTCGGCACGGGCAGCGGCTGCCTGGCGATCACCATTGCTCTCAAATCGCCCGCGTCGATTGTGCATGCGGTGGATGTCTCGGAGGCGGCGCTGGCGGTGGCGCGCGAGAATTCGCTGCGACTTGGCGCGGGTGAGCGTGTTGTGTTTCACAGCGGCGATGGATTCAGCGCTGTGCCCGGTGACTTGACCTTTGATGTGCTCGTGAGCAATCCGCCGTACATCGCTTCGGCGGAGATCCCGACTCTGGAGCCGGAGGTTCGAGACTTCGATCCGATGCTCGCGCTGGACGGCGGCGCCGACGGTCTGGACTTTTATCGACGTCTTGCGACCAACGGCAGGGCTCGTGTGAAGGCGAGCGGGAAGTTGATGATCGAACTTGGAGCGGGCCAGCACGACTATGTTTCCCGGCTCTTTACGAATGAAGGTTGGACGGTTGAGGCGGTGGAGAAGGACTATGCGGGCATCGAGCGAATCTTAATTGCGCGACCGGGTGTTTGATGAAAATGTCTGCCCGCTCTGCGCGCGTCGCGCGGGTGGGTGAGCAGGAACTTATAGCATTATTTCCATGGACAGTTTGTTGATTAAAGGCGGCGTGCCGCTGCACGGGGACGTTACGATTAGCGGAGCCAAGAACGCGGTGCTGCCCATCATGGCGGCGACCTTGTTGACGGCGGGCAAGTGCGTGATTCGGCGGGTGCCGGACTTGAGCGATGTGCGCTTCATGGCGCAGATTCTCAAGTCGCTCGGCGCGGAGGTAAAGGTGGACGGCGACACGGTCACGGTTCGTGCCGCCAAGTTAAATCCCATCGGCGACTACGATTTGATCCGCAAGATGCGGGGTTCGATCTGCATCCTCGGGCCGCTGCTGGGACGCCAACGTCACGCGCGCGTGTCGTTGCCGGGTGGTTGCATCATTGGAACGCGCCCGATTGATCTTCACCTCAAGGGCATGAAGGATCTTGGGGCCAAGATCGAGATTGAAGCCGGTTATGTGGACGCCAAAGCGAAGCGCTTGATCGGAGCGGACATTTTCCTCGGCGGCCGGGCCGGTCCAACAGTGCTCGGCACGGCGAACGTGATGATGGCGGCGGTGTTGGCAGAAGGTGTCACCACGATCGAAAGTGCAGCGTGTGAACCCGAGGTGGTGGATCTGGCGTTCTTCCTGAACAAGATGGGCGCGAAGATCGTGGGCGCGGGAAGTCCCACAATTACGATCACCGGCGTGAAGGAACTGGCGGGCGTGGAGCATGAGGTGATTCCGGATCGCATCGAGGCGGCGACTTTTGCCATCGCGGCCGCAGCGACGAATGGGGAGATCACGATTCATGGCGCGCGGCCGGACCACATGCACGCGGTGCTCGACAAGTTGAAGGACGCGGGCGTGAAGATTGAGCGCAAAGGGCTGACCTTGATCGTGAAGCGCGGTTCGAAGTTGAAGCCGATCGACGTGACGACATTGCCATACGCCGGTTTTCCGACCGATGTGCAGGCGCAGATGATGGTGCTGATGGCGTTAACGCCGGGCCTGGGCATCATCACGGAACGCATTTTCGAATCGCGCTTCATGCATGTTTCCGAGCTGGCCCGCTTGGGAGCGGACATTTCGATCGAAGGGCCGAGCGCGATCGTGAAGGGCGGTCATCCATTGAGCGGAGCGCCGGTGATGGCGAGTGATTTGCGTGCTTCGGCGGCGCTGGTAATTGCCGGCATGGCAGCCAAGGGCACGACGCAGGTGAACCGGATTTATCACCTCGACCGCGGATACGAAAAGATCGATCAGAAACTTGCGCGATTGGGGGCTCGAATCCAACGTTTAGACCAAGAATGAAGGCACTGATTGGTATCTTGATCGCGTTGGTTGTGGGCATGGGCGCCTACAAGATTTACGACCATTGGGAGCAGGTGAAGGAGCGCCGTGTCCAGGACGAGCGGGCGGCGCGCGGAGCGAACATCAACCCGGATACATTGCCGGGCATGCCCTGGCAGTTTGCGTCCAAGCTACTTGAGGTGCAGCGCGATCCGGAGTTGTTGAAACGTTTTCTGGAATCCTGCCGCAACTTCCCGGATGTGAAGGATCCAAAGCTCGCGTGGGTGGAGTTGGACTACGTGGTTATGATTTCCGCCAAGGATCCGGTGGAAGCGAAGAAGGTTTTTCAGGCGGTCAAGAAGCGGACGCCGCCGGATTCGGTGATCTATCCGCGGATTAAAGCTCTGGAGAAGAATTACGAATAAGGGCGGAAGCTGAGTTCAGTCTCAATCGCGAAGACCGCTGGAAGCCGCGCGCTTCCGGCGGTTTTGCCTTTTGGAGGTCTATTTGACGAAGCCTTGTTCTTTGAGCCAGAAGACGAGGTCTTTGGACCAAGGATGGGCTTTGGAAAACGGCGCTTTGTCGGCGAGACCGATGCCGTGGCGGCCTTTCTGGTAAACGTGGAGATCAAACGGGACGCCGTGCTTTTGTAGGGCGGCGGCGAATTCGAGGCTGTTCTCCACTTTGACACCCTTGTCTTCGGCGGTGTGCCAGATGAAGCAGGGCGGCGTGGCGGCGGTAACCTGCTTCTCGCTGGAGAGGAGTTCGACGAGTTGCGGCGACGGATCTTTGCCCAGGAGATTGTTCTTCGAACCCTGATGGGTATTGGAGCCCATCGTGATGACGGGATAGCAGAGGATGCCCAAGTCCGGTCGGCTGCTGTGGCGTTCGATTGGGTCGGCCGCGTCCGGTTTGCCAGCGTCGAAGTGAGTGAGTGCGGTGGATGCGAGGTGGCCGCCGGCGGATGAACCCATGATGCCGATGCGTTTGGAGTCGAGGTTCCATTCCGCGGCGCGTGCTCGCACGGTGCGGATGGCGCGCTGGGCGTCTTCGAGCATGCGCGGATGCCGGTAGCCGTGGCTTCCAAGGCGATACTTCAGCACGAAGGCGGTAATGCCATGCTGGTTCAAATAGAGCGCGTAGTCCGCGCCTTCATGGTTGGCGAGTCCGCCGTAACCGCCACCGGGGCAAATCACGATCGCAGCTCCGGTCGCGGTGCCCGCAGCCGGAAGGAACGGAGTCAGCGTCGGGACGTCGTTGGTGGATTTACCCAATGCCCCGGGCGCACCGTCAGGCCAGAGTGGAATCGGTTGTTGAGCGCTGGCGAGAAGAGCGAGATGCATGAGGAGAAGCAGCGAGCCGAGGAGCTTCATAGTTCGATCAACGTGAGAGAAATCGCGGCGAGCTGTTAATGAGTCACGGGACCAGTGGTCGCCGATGGAGCGCCGGAGCTTTGGCGGATGACGATCTCGCCGCTCAATCGCTTGGTCGGGGGACGGGTTCCTCCGATGAGTTTCAACATGCTGTCCATCGCAGCGGTCCCGAGGCGGAGCTTCGGCTGGCGAATGGTGGTCAACGGCACGCGGAAATGTTCGCTGATCAGCACGTTTCCAAAACCAACGAGGGAAATATCCTCGGGAATTCTCAGGCCCTGCCCGAGGAACACATTTGCGGCGCCGATGGCAACGAGATCATTGACGGCCTGAACGGCGGTGGCGTTGGGTGATTCTTGCAACATCTGAAGCGCGGCTTTCTCGCCCTCTTCAATCGTGCTGCCGGCGTGAAAGACGAGGCGTTCGTCGAACTCAACTCCGCTCTCCCTCAGGGCGCGGCGATAGCCTTCGAGACGTTCCACGGAGGACGGTGCGGCATTGGGTCCCGCAAGGAAGGCGATCCGTTTGTGGCCGAGTTCGAGGAGATGACGGGTGGCGGCGAAGCTGGCGGAGATGTCGTCCGTCTCGACATTCACGAACGAGGAACAGAATGGGGCGCGATGGCCGAGGAGGACCGTCGGAACTGCGCGCTTCACGAGTTCCTCGTAAATGGGAGCGGTCTGTTCGAGGCGATAGACCGGCGTGATGAAAAGTCCGTCGACTCGCCGCGAGAGCATTCGCCGAATGACGGCTTGTTCGCGCTCGGGTTGATTGAGGGTTTGGGCGAGAATGACGTCGTAGCCGAGCTGGTGCGCCTGTTCTTCGATCGCCATGACGACGCGGGCGAAGACGGGGTTGGTGACGGCGGAGATGACGAGGCCAAGGAGCTTGGTGGTTTTGTTACGAAGACCTTGCGCGACGGAGTCTGGCGTATAGCCCATTTGCTCGGCCAGCGCGCGGATGCGGATTTTGGTGGCGGCGGAGATATCCGGCGCGTCTCGCATGACTTTGGAGACGGTCATGACGGAAACGCCGGCCTGGGCAGCAATATCTTTGAGTCGAACCATCGTGGTCAGGGTGTGAGGTGATTTGGACGCATCGAGCGCTTCGTGTCAAACGTGGGATCCGCTCCAGTTCAGTTTCTTGCGGAGTGTTTCGAAGAACGAACTGCCTGCGAGATGGAGAAGCTGGATGGAGTGCCGGCTGCGTTTGATGGTCACGACTTCGTTCGCGGAGAGCGGGATGAGTTTCTGCCCGTCCGCGGTGAGGTAAGTGTCGGCGCGGCGGCTCAGGACTTTCACCTGGATGGTGGAATCCATTCCCACGACGACGGAGCGGTTTGAAAGGGTGTGGGGACAGATCGGCGTGAGCGTGAAGACGTCGGCGGTGGGGCTTACCACGGCGCCGCCGGCTGACAACGAGTAGGCGGTGGAACCCGTCGGGGTGCAGACGATCAATCCGTCGCAGCGGTAACGGGTAAGCGATTCACCATCCACGGTGACATCGAGATCGATCAGGCGGGGTGTCGCTCCGCGGCTGATTACAAAGTCGTTCAAGGCGATTTCATGAACGCGTTCCGGATGCGGCTTCGCAGTCGCCTGGATCAGCGAGCGGGATTCGAGAATCGTTTCGCCAGCCCAGATTTGTTTCAGCGCGAGGGGAAGTTGATGGGCTTGAACGTCGGTGAGGAATCCCAATGAGCCGACGTTGATGCCGATGAGCGGGGTACGGGAGCCGGCAGCTTCCCGGGCGATCCGGAGCATTGTGCCGTCGCCGCCGAAGACGATGATGAAATCCACCACCTTGGCGAGTGAGGCGACATCCGGGCAGGTCTGCAGATCCATGCCGACGAGCGCAGCGGTGGTGACGTCGGTGACGGCGTGCCGACGGCTGGCGCGGATGAGGGAGATCGCGCGGCGAATAAGCGGTACGCTCGACGGTTTGTCCGAGTTGGCGACGAGGCCGACGCGGCGGATGGTTTTAGCCAGCTTTTTCAAGGAGAACGAGGAATTCACGGTTGCCTGCGGGGCCGAGAAGGGGGGAGAGAGTTACGGAACGCCAGGACAATTCGGGCGTTGCGCTGACGAACTCTTGCAGCTCCCGAATCACGCGGTCGTGAACTGCCGGGTCTGTAATCACGCCGGCGCCTTTGTCGGCTTCTTCTTTGCCTGCTTCGAATTGGGGTTTGATCAACGCCACGATCTTACCGGACGGGCGCAACAAGGCAATCGCGGGCGGGAGGATCTTCCGCAGTGAAATGAACGAGCAGTCGATGACGATGAGGTCAGCCGGGACGAAAGGTTGTGGCATTCTACCGGGAGTGAGCTCACGCGCGTTGGTTTGCTCCATTACCACGACCTGCGGGTGGTTGCGCAGTTTCCACGCGAGTTGACCTTGTCCCACATCGACGGCGAAGACCTTGGCGGCGCCATGCTGGAGCAGGCAGTCCGTGAATCCGCCGGTGGATGCGCCGAGGTCGATGGCGGTGAGCCCGGTGACGTCCACGGCAAATTCCTTCAATGCGTGTTCGAGTTTGTGGCCGCCGCGGCTTACAAATTTTTCGCCTTCGGAGAGGACGATGTCGTCCGAGTCGCGGATGGAATCACTGGATTTGCGCGCGGGTTGGCCGTTGATGCGGACCAGGCCGGCCATGATGGCGCGTTGCGCCTTCTCCCGACTGGGAGCGAGGCCGCGTTCCACCAACGCAATGTCCAGCCGCTTCACGGCGCTCAGAGTGATTCAGGAGCGCTGGTGTTGAGAAGGAGGAAATGGACGATGCCCGCGGGACTACGTTGATCGAGAACGACCAAAAACTCCGGAGAAGATCATTGCTCGGCGAGATATTCCTGGACTGCGAGTTTGGCTCCGATGGGGCTGGTGCGAACCGAGAGGAGCAGCTGGAACATCGATTGGTCGTAGGCGCGAATCTTCTTGGTCGGGGCTTGAACGGTCACCTCGATGTGTCCGCCGGGGTAGGGGATAAAGGCCGCGCGAGTCGACATTTTGCCGAGCTCGCCTGCCCATTCGATCTCGAAGGCCGGACCGCTCATCGATTCGATGGATGCGGTGAATTCGTCAACAATCTTGGCGTCTTTGTAACTGGCCAACAGGCGCTGACGGAGTGAATCGGGTTTAAGATCGGCCGGGCCTTCGGTCGCGGATTCGTGGATCGCGGCAATGATTGCGCAGGCGTAGTTCGTGGAGGTCAGTGTTACCTTCTTTGACGTCGGATCGATTTGCTGACGAAAGCCGGACGGAACGACAAACGAGAATTGGTTCGTTTCGGCGACGATAATTCCGCGGGTGATCTCGCCATTGAATGGTGTGGTCTGGTTGAAGAACCTCGCTTCGATCTTTGGCTTCTCGGGGGGAGTTGCCGGATCGGTGGTTTGACTCTTGCAATCGAAAGCAGCGGTCGAAATCAAGCCGACCGCGATGAGCGAGTGGATTCTGGTCCGTGAATTCATGGCAATCTCAGCTTCCAGCGTAGGTAATGGTATTCGGGGGCGGTGTGGTCCATTTACCGCGGACGATTACCCGCATGGCCGGGGTTCCCGGGGGCAGTTTAGTGGAGTCCGTCAGGTTCGGATCGAAGTTGATGTTGCGCGTGGGAGCCGAGTAATAGACGCCCGGGCTTTGGAATACGTTGGTTGCTTTCGCCGAGTTATAGAGGCAAACGAGCGAGCCATTGAGCGTGAATGTCTTCCCGCTCCAGGCTTCCAGCAATCGAGGTAGGTTGTTGACGCCGCCAGAGTAAACGCTGCCCGAAACGACGTTGCCGGTGACGAGGGCGGCCACGACGGTGGTGTTCGCCGCGACTCGGGTCGAATAACTGGAGCCGCTGGCGGAATCGGTGAAGCTGGAGGATAGGAGCGTGTAGGCATCGGATACGAGCGAGGCTGGCTTAGTATCCATCGTGTTGGTCGTGCCGAGATGCCCGGCAGTGGGTTGGTTGTAGTGTCCCTTGGTGTAGAGCGGATTCGGTGTCGCGACGGTCAAGCCGCGATCAGGCAGGGTCTGGCCGTTGACGAGGCGGACGCCATTTATTTTTGATGAGGTTTCTGTGCGGAAGTCCGCGACGTAAATGAGGTTCGGAGTGACTCCAGAGCCAAACGTGGAGATCACGGTGGAGTTTGTCGCGGCCCAAGTCCTGTATCTGGCGATGTCGATCTCCGTTGTCTGAACCGTCTTGCTGGCCTCGCGTTGGTCAATGAACGTCTTGTTGGTGCTGATGAAGTTCGTTGTCGCGAGCCACGGGATGGTGGTGAGGCCAGAAGTGTAAGGTTGCTTCACGCCCACCGTGACCGTGGAGTTGCTGACGAGAACCACCAGCTCGGCTTTGTTGAAATAGCGCTCACGGCCCATTGGGGAATCGATGGGTTCCGATGTCGGGGGCATCTGGATTACTTCGCGAACCGCGGCGGCGGTGTTGTTGGTGCCAATGGGTAGGGTCAGGGCGGTGCGGTTCGTCTCCCTCGTATCGTAGAAGTAGATGGTTCCGCCGTTGGTGGACCATCCGTAGCGCGAGCCGAAGTTGATAGCCCCGCTCACGGTCACGTCTTCGTAGAAGTACTGGTTGGCGGTGGCACCAAGGTAGAAATTGGAGTTGCCGTGGACCCGACCCCGGACATGCAATGTGGCTGCGCCGTTCAGTTCCATGTCACCGGAGTAGAAGATTGCGAATTGAAAGATGGGAATGGAAGCGAGCTGAATGTCCTGCTGCACGGCACCGGGGACGTTGAACAAACTGCTGGTCTCTTTGGCATTGGAGACTATTCGGTATGTCGACGCGAATCCGAGCAGCCCTGAGTATTGCGACTCCAATGGCGCATAGACGGAGGACGCTGTTCGTGAAACGTAGGTTCGACCGTTGTTTCCTTGACCGTCGGAGAAGGTGAAATCGCCCCACAGGGAGTTGTCCGATGTCGTCGGAACGAGGTTGTTGTAGGACGATACATTCCCGTAGGCCGTGGCTTCGCCGCTGTTTTTGAAATCCCGCGAGAGCTGGGTGAGCACCTTTTCAGTCGCGGCTTCGGCGGCGGCGATGGCCCGGAAGTTCTGGTTGCTGCGATGGATCAGGGTGCCGTTGGTTTGAACCCAGCGCAAAGCTCCGGCGAGTGCGAGCAATCCGATGCCGCCGAAGAGCAGCACCATCATGAGCGCGTAACCGCGCTGTTTCCGAAAGGACTGTAGCGGGTGTGTTTTCATGGCTTACTCCAATGTGCGGCGGGTGATCTTGGTTTTTACCTGATAGTAGTCGAAGTATCCGCCGGCTCCGATGGTAGTGATGGGATAGCGAATCTGGTAAAACTGCATGTCCACGCCGATGACGCGGTTGTTCTGATTGTCGGTCAGAACGGTGCCGTTGTAGCTCTCCGACGTGAAGAGCACGGTGTTGGTAAGATACTCGGCGACCGTGACGGGGGTTGTGGCGGTGGTGCTGGCCTTTTTAAGTTTTGAATCCGATGTATCAAGATAATACACCACAAAGGAATTGGTGTTGGTAGTTGGATAAATGCGGAGAGCGGATCCTTTTTGGAGGCTACCATCGGAGACTGGTGTGAATGCGCTGTAACTGCCTGAGCCGATCTGGATCGTCTTGGCCGAACGCACATCGCCAACCATCTTGTTCAACGCGTTCCTCGCTGAATCGCTCGCGCTCAATTTGGCCCGCGTCGCTTCGTTTAGCTTGAGACCGAACACGTGGCTGGAGATGACACCGCCGATGACGAGCATGATGATCGCCATGGAGACCTGGATTTCAGCCAGGGTGAAGGCTCGGCAGGATCTCGGCTGACTGACGAGGTGGGTCGGTGAAAGCGTTTTCATGGATCAAGCGTCCGGCGCCCGGCAGGTCGCGATGCTGTTGGTGTAGAGTCGCCCGTTGATGAATCCCCAGATGGAATCCACCTTGATCATTCGAAGTTGCGGTGCAGTGCTGATGGTCGAGATCGTCGTGATATTTGTGGCGTAGATGTAGTTGGAACCGCTCATCGGCACATCGAGAATGCTCACAACAGCGGGGAAGTTGGAGCTGACCAGCTCGTCGACGGATGGGGTGGATTCCGGATCCCATTTGCAGGCCCTGGTCTGCTCGAGCCGTTGCATGGCCATCGATTGCGCGGCGAACGAGTAGGCTGACCATTCGGCGTTGCGTCCCGACTGAATGTAGCCGTAGACGATGCCGCCAAACATCATTGCTGCGATCGAGGATGCGATGATGGATTCCATCAGCGTGAAGGCGCTCCGATCTGCCGGCTTGTTTCTTTGAATGCGCATGACTTGTTAATGTGTATTCACTCGGGCGACTTTTAGCAGGCAGCCTGCCAGACAAGGAATGTGTTCGGCTTCAGCGGAGAAATACTTGAGGTAGCGGTCGGTAGACTCCGTAAGTCGCATTTTACTAGTACCGGGAAGCCGAAGAGGAGTGATCTTTTCGCAGACGGTGGCGAAACGCCGATGAATGCCAGCGGCGCACAGTCCAAGAACCGGACACTTTTCTGAGAGCGTCTTGACTGCTGGCTAGGCGACTCGACGTTGGACCTCGCGGAACGTGTGCAGGAACATGTCGTTATCCGCGACAGCCTTTTGGATCAGCTGAAGCAGGAGGAACATCTCGGACGGATTCACCACGGCGTGGACACACTGCTGGTAAGCCTGCATGGGATTGAAGGTCGCCATGTTGAATCCGAACAGAATCACGGTCGAATTCCGACGAGTGTTCATCGGCATCCGCTGCAGGACGTGTAGGCTTTCGTTCTCCTCGGGGGTTGCGGAAGAAAACATCTCCTCGATGATCACGACCTGGTAGGCGACCTGGCCGAATTTATGGATGAATTCGCCGTGGTTCACTGCGGTGTGAACCTTGTAGCCGAGCTGGTCGAGCGCTGTCTTGGCGGTCTCCTGCAGTTCAGGGGTGCTCAGGGCGATCAGCGCTGGTTTGTCGGCTGCTGTTAAGAACTCAAAATCCATCGACATGCGATTATTTCATTTTGATGGTTAAGGGCGGTGGCGCCGCAGGCTTGGCGCCGCGATTGATCTCTGGCGACGGTGACATCCGCAGGTCGGTGATGTTCGAAGTAGTGTCGCCGCGAGACTTTCGGATGGTATCAATGCCGCGAGTCACCACCCCGCGTTTGCTGCAATACATCAACGCGGTTTCCTCGGAGATAATGTTCTTTTTGTAGGCCTCCAGGCACGAATCGTCGAACGTGCACCATCCGAACGTGTGGCTGGCTTCGATGATCTCGTAGAAGCTTTTCCCCTCGCTCTCACCCTGGACGATGGTTTCCTTCGTGCGCAGGTTGTTGCCCATGACTTCGATGAGCGGGTGACGTCCACCGCCGACTTTGGGAGCCAGACGTTGTCCCACGATCCAGCGGAGCGTGTCTGAGAGGCGGTAGCGCACTTGTTCCTGCTCCTCGGTTTCGAACATGCCGAGAATACGATTGATCGTCTGACCCGCGTCAATCGTGTGAAGCGTGCTAAAGACCAAGTGGCCGGTTTCCGCGGCGCTCAATGCGATTTCAACGGTGGCGCGATCACGCATTTCGCCGACGAGAATTACCTTCGGCGCCTGACGCAGTGCGGCGCGCAGACCGGTCGAGAACGAGTCGAAATCTGTTCCGAGTTCGCGCTGGTTGATGGTGGCGTTGTGCTGGGCGTAAACGAATTCGACCGGGTCTTCCAGGGTGATGATGTGGATTGCCGAGCGATGATTGATCTCGTTGATCAACGCGGCCAGCGTGGTCGATTTGCCGGAACCGGTTGCACCGGTGACCAGCACCAAGCCTGTTTTCTCCTTCGCCGCGTTGAGGATGACCGGTGGAAGAAATAGATCGGTCAACGAAGGGATCTGCGCGTTGAGTTTGCGAAGAACGATCGAGTAGGCGCCGCGTTGGGAGAAGATGTTTACGCGGAAGCGCGCACGATCGCCGAGGGAATAAGATGCGTCGCAGGACCCGGTCCGCAGGAGATCTTCCGTGAGTCGCTGGCTTCCGGCCAGCAGGTTCATGGCGATCATTTCGGTGTGAAAAGACGTCAGCTTCTCAATGGGAGGATTGATTGGGACGGCTGTAAGCTGCCCTGCGGCCTCGACTTGAAGTGGTTTGTCTACTGTGAAGATGAGGTCCGACACGTCCTTGTGGAAGTCCAGCATCGTGCTGAGGATGTAATCGAGCTCGTTGCGGCGCATGATTTGAATTCTGGTTTAAGTCGCTTTGCCGAACTGGTGGTGCGAGTCACCGGGCATTCTCTTGGGTTCAAACTTCATCGTCCAGCGGAGGTGAGGCCAGGAAGGGCCGGAATTTCTTTTTATCAAGACACTTGTCGTAGGCCTCTTCGGGCGAGATGCGCTTCATCTTCAGATGGTCCATGATCGAATCGTCGAGCGGGGTGTTGCCGAGCTTCTTGCCGACTTGAATCATGCCGGGGATTTGGTGCGTCTTGCCTTCGCGAACAAGGTTCGCCACGGCGGTTGTGAAGACGAGGATTTCCAGGGCGGCGCAGCGTCCTTTTTTGTCGACACGCTTGAAGAGGTTCTGAGCGACAACCCCGCGGAGCGATTCGGAGAGCGTGGCGCGCACCTTGTTCTGTTGCTCGGAAGGGAAGACGTCGATGATACGATCAACGGTCTTGGCCGCGCTTTGAGTATGCAGGGTGCCGAAGACCAAGTGACCGGTGCTGGCGGCGGTTATCGCCAGTTCGATGGTTTCCAGATCGCGCATTTCGCCGACCAGAATGATGTCAGGATCTTCGCGTAGCGCGCCGCGGAGTGCGGAGGCAAATCCTTGGGTGTGGACGCCGACTTCGCGATGATTGACTAGGCTGTTCTTGCTCTCGTGAACGAATTCGATCGGATCTTCGACCGTGATGATGTGGTCTTTGCGATTTTTGTTCGCGTAGTCGAGCATTGCAGCGAGCGTTGTCGATTTGCCGGAACCTGTCGGCCCGGTCACCAGCACGAGACCTTTCTGCAGCATCGCGAATTTCTTCAGCACCGGCGGCAAGGCGGCGTCCATCTTTTCGAAATCTTCGAATGAGATGACTTTGCTCGGAATCTGGCGGAAGACAGCTCCGATGCCGTTCTTTTGATTAAAGAAGTTGGCGCGGAAGCGCGAGACGTTTGGGATTTCATAACCGAAATCGACGTCGCCGGTTTCTTCGAACGTTTTGATCTTGTACTCCGGCGCGATCTCATAAAGCATCGCCTTCAAGCCGTCATTCTCGAGCGGCGGATAGTCGACCCGATGCAGTTCGCCGTGGATGCGAAGAATGGGCGGATTGCCGGTCGAGAGATGCAGGTCCGAGGCCTTCTGCTCGAACATTAAGTTGAAAAATGCATCGATTTTAGCCATACAGCGGCTCTGTTAAGCAAAACCGTTGCCGAAGCCCGTCCGGAGAACAACTTAGTGCCCGATCTAGCGTCCATTCTGCGTGCCGAGATGGCGAGAACAGGTGTCGTCTCGTTCCACCGATTCATGGAATTGGCCTTATACTGTCCAAAAACTGGATACTACGAGCGCTTTCGTGAATCAGTTGGTCGGCGCGGTGATTTTGTCACCAGCGTCAGTGTCGGGGGCTTGTTTGGGCGGTTTCTTGCCGCCCAGTTCGCCGCGTGGTGTGAAGAATTTTCCGGTCCGGTCCACTGGGTCGAGGCCGGGGCACACGATGGCCGGCTGGCTGGAGATCTTCTCGGTGCGGTTCGCGATCGCCACCCCGGTATCTTTGAGCGTATCTCGTATATTTTGGTTGAGCCTTCCGAAACCCGCCGCGCTTGGCAGCAGTCCACGCTGAGGGCTTATGGCAATCGCGTTCGTTGGGTAAATTCCCTTGCCGATCTGCAAGCGGACGGTGTCACCGGCGTCATTTTCTCCAATGAATTGATCGATGCGTTTCCGGTCCACCGTCTCGGCTGGGATGCAGATCAGCGACGTTGGTTCGAATGGGGCGTCGCGTTGGACGGAGAACAGTTCGTTTGGCGAAGGATGCTCGATTCTGCGTTTCACTGTGAGGAAGCGCTTGAACGCGCTGGGTTTGTCCTGCCGCCTGAGTTGTGTGCTGTGTTGCCGGATGGCTATATCCTTGAAGTCAGCCCCGACGCAGGTGACTGGTGGCGTGACGCGGCGAAGATGATTCGGCGAGGCCGTTTGTGCACGATCGATTATGGCATGCTGGCCGAACAGTTCCTGACTCCTGAACGTCGGGACGGAACTCTCCGCTCCTATCGTCGACAGTCGGTCGGCAATGATCTGCTCGCGACTCCGGGCGAACAGGATCTGACCGCGCATGTGAACTTCTCCCAGTTGATGCGCGAGGGCGAGAATGTGGGGCTCAAGACGGAATCGTTTGTTTCGCAGCCGGAATTTCTCGCGAGCATCGCCCAGCGTGTGTGGACCGATTCCACCCCGCCGTCTGTGGCTGAAATCCGGCAGTTCCAAGCGCTCGCCCACCCGGAGCACCTGGGTCGTGCGTTCCGGGTATTGGTTCAATCACGCCTCGCGTGATTGAGTTTCGTAGTTCAGCACGGACAAGCAATACGTCGCTGCCGTTTCGCAGCGGAGCACGAGTCTGCCCAAGGTAATCGGCCGCGCTCCGGCTGCGATGGCGTCTGCAACTTCGCGCTCCGTGAAGTCGCCCTCCGGCCCGATCCAGATGCATGCGGCTTTAGGTTCACGACCTTGGCGCGTTCGAAACTCCTCGAACCACTCACGCGGATGTCGGCTGCCGGGCTTAAGGGACGCGATGAACCAGAGGTCGAACTCTTCCCGGTGCGCAAGCAGTTGTCCTGGGCTTGTGGCGGATTCGATTTCAGGCAGCCAGGGTGACCCGGATTGCTTGATCGCCTCGACCGCGACCGTGCGCCAGTGCTCGGTCTTTGTCTCGGCGTTGTCTTCGTCGATCTGTGTGATCACGCGATCGCTCAATAGGGGAATCACCCGGCTGACGCCAAGCTCGGTCGCCTTCTGGATGATTGAATCGAGAAGCTTTCCTTTGGGGATCGCTTGAACGAGCGTGATCGCACACGGCGGAGCAGGGGATTCCTCCGTTCGCTTCACCAGCAAGCTGACTGCGTCGCGCGAAACCTCTCCTACTTCAGTGTGATGGATGGTTCCAGCGCCGTTTAAGACCACTGCGGTATCGCCCTTGCGCAACCGCAGCACGCGCGCGGCGTGGTGCGCCTCGCTATCAGTCAGCGTCAAGATTCCGCCGTTGCACTCTTCCGGTGGCAGATAGAAACGGTGCATCTGGTGGCGAAAGCGGTTTGAGAAATCCGTCGGCTTTCGGTTCGCGGCTTATTTGAAGAGCTTCTTCGCCTTCTCGAAAAAGCTCTGTGTGATTGGATTCACCTTCTCGTCGCAAAGCGCTGCGAACTCTTGAAGCTTCGCGCGCTGCGCCGCGTTCAGATGCGAGGGCACCTCCACGGAAACGCGAACATGCAAATCACCCCAGCCGTAGCCTTGTGCATTCTTGATGCCCTTGCCCTTCACGCGAAACATCTGTCCCGGCTGCGTACCGGCGGGAATGCGCAATGGCACCTTGCTGTTCAGCGACGGAACTTCGATCTCGGCGCCGAGTGCGGCCTGCACGAAACTGATCGGCAGTTCGTAAACGAGGTCGTCGCCTTCGCGTTCGAAGAGGGAGTGAGGCTTGACGTGCAGGACCACGAACAAATCTCCAGAAGGGCCGCCGCGCATGCCGGCTTCGCCGTCTCCAGTGGAACGCAGGCGCGTGCCGGTGTCGACTCCTGGAGGAATGCGAATCTTCTTCTTCGTGGTGCGTTCCATGCGTCCGGCGCCATTGCACTTGCGGCAGGGCTTATCGACCGTTCGTCCGGCCCCCGAGCAGCGCGGGCAGGTCTGCGCGATGCTGAAAATGCCGCGCGCGGTGATCACCTGGCCGCGTCCACCACAGAGCTGGCAAGGCTTCTTTTGTGCGCCTTCCTCGGCTCCGGAACCGTGGCAGGTTTCGCACTCGTCCATCTTGGTGAGCGAAATGTCCTTCTCACAGCCGTTGGCGGCTTCTTCGAATTCGATCTCCAAATCGTAGCGCAGGTTTGCGCCGCGCTCGGGGCCGGTCGGATCGCGTCGGGAACCGCCGCCAAAGAATTGTTCGAAGATGTCCTCCACGCCGCCACCACCGCCGCCGCCACCGAAGGCTTCGCGGAACACATCGAACGGATCGTGGAAGCCGCCGCCGCGTCCGCTCGCCCGACGCCGGGGATCAAACGCGTCGTGGCCGTATTGATCGTAGGCGGCCCGTTTCTGGGGATCGCTCAGCGCCTCATACGCTTCGCCCACTTCCTTGAAGCTCTCCTCAGCAGCCTTGTCGCCGGGATTCTTGTCCGGGTGATACTTGATGGCCATCTTGCGATAGGCCTTCTTGATCTCCTCGTCGCTGGCTCCCTTCTGGATTCCGAGAACCTCGTAATAGTCGCGTTTGGACATGGCGGCAGCTTGAGTGCGGCTTGAACGGGATTACGCCGAGGGCTTTTTGGCCACGATGACGGTGGCGGGACGCAGCAGCCGTTCCTTCAATTTGTAACCCTTGCGCAGCTGCTGAACGACGTGACCTTCCGGCACATCGGCGGTCTCCTGTTGCGAGACGGCTTCGTGGAAGTTCGGATCGAACGGCTTTCCGGAGGCGTCCAATTCTTCGAGCCCGGCGTCGGTCAACGTATTGCGAAACTGCGAGAGAATCATGCTCACGCCAGTCTGAAGGGATTGAGCAGTGCCTTCCTTCGCATTCGCAGCGGCGGCCAGCGCCATGTCAAAGGTGTCGAGGATCGGGATGAGCTTTTGGAGCAGCGATTCGTTGGCGAACTTCACCGCGTCCTGACGCTCGCGCGCGGCGCGTTTCTTAAAATTGTCGAAATCGGCGGTCGTGCGGACCAGCGCCTCCCAGTGGTCCTTCGCTTTTGCGGCCTGCGTCTTTAACTCCGCGATGGCGGCAGGAGTCAGTTCGGCGCCGGTTTCAGCGCCAGCTCCGGCGGCGTCCGTCGCGGACGGGTTCTCTGCGGTGGGCGTGAGGTTTGGGTCTGTCGTTTCCATCTTCATCGTTCTTCGGTCAATACATTCTTCAAAGCGGGCAAAGTATACAGCAGCGGTCAATCTGGCAATCATTGCTCTCGTCGCTGTGGAAGCGCGTGGTTCCGGATTGAGATTCCCGTGAATGTCGTTCGTTGAAAACCAGTCCTTTCTGTGTGCGTTCTCGCTCCGAAAACCCTGCCTCCGGCAGCAGCGCCCCGTGTCCACCTAGAGGACGTTGGGGAAGTCTGCTTGCGCCCCTTGCCGCTGCGCTCGCGCTTGGCCTGATGCAGCTGCCGCTGGCGGCTGAGCCGACGGCGGACTTCCAAAAAGAGATTCGCCCTCTCCTCGAGCAATACTGCACGAAATGCCACAGCGCGAATCGCAAGAAGGGCGGGGTAGACCTTGCACGCTTTCTTGATTCCGGGGCGGTTCACTCGGACCCGAAGACTTGGGAGACGACGCTCGCTCAGATTCGCGATCGCAACATGCCGCCGGAGGATAAGCCTCAGCCTTCGACCGAGGAACGCGATCGCTTGGCGCTGTGGATCGAATCCGCGCTGGATGCCGTGGACGAATCAAAGCTCCCCAAAGATCCCGGTCGCTACGTGCTGCATCGTCTGAGTCGGCTCGAATACAACAACACGGTGCGCGACTTGTTCGGAGTCAGCACGCGACCGGCGGACAAGTTCCCGCCGGATGGCGGTGGTGGCGGCGGATTCGATAACAACGCGGCGACGCTCTTCATTCCGCCAGTGCTCATGGAGCGCTACATCGCGGCCGCCGGCGACGTGGTGAACGCAGCGAAGCCCGGGGTCATTTTCGTCGCGCAGCCGGAGAAGGGCGTTTCGAAGCGCGAAGCAGCGCGGAAGATTTTCGCCCACCATGCGCCGCGGATTTACCGGCGTCCGGTGGAGAAGGACGAGCTGAAGCGATTGGAATCGGTCTTCAACGCCGCGCAGAAGCGGGGTGAGTCGTTCGAGGATTCCGTGAAGCTCGGTCTCAAGAGCATGCTTGTCTCGCCGCACTTTCTCTTCCGCGTGGAGGACTCGCAGGCGGCCTTCGCGGGTAAGAAGAGTTCGGGATCTGCCGCTTCTCAACCGGCTGGCTCGCCGGTGATTCATCGCGTGCGCGATTTCGAGCTCGCGAGCCGGCTCTCCTATTTCCTGTGGTCTTCGATGCCGGATAAAGAGCTCTTCGCCCAGGCCGCGGCGAACAAGCTCGGGGAACCGGAGGTTCTCGAAGCGCAGGTGCGGCGCATGTTGCAGGACCCCAAGGCACGGGCGTTCGCCGAAAATTTCGCGGGTCAATGGTTGCGCGTGAAGGAACTGAAGACGGTGACGCAGCCGGACAACAAGAAGTTTCCCGAGTTCTCCATCTCTCTCCGCGACGCGATGTATGACGAGACGATCGAGTTCTTCCACGGATTGCTGCGGGAGAATCGCAGCCTGCTGGAAGTGATCGACGCCGACTACACTTACCTCAACGAAAAGCTCGCGAAGCACTACGGCATCGAGGGCGTCACGGGAAAAGCGTTCCAGCGCGTGTCGCTCAACAATCGTCAGCGCGGTGGCGTGCTCGGCATGGCGAGTGTGTTGACGGTGACGTCGTATCCGCTGCGCACGAGTCCGGTGCTGCGTGGGCGCTGGGTGCTGGAGGAAATCCTCGGCACGCCACCGCCACCACCGCCGCCGTTGGTGAAGAGCCTGCCGCCGGACGACAAACCGCGCGATGGCCTCACCTTCCGCCAGCGCCTCGAGCAGCACCGCGTGCAGCCGGATTGCGCCGGTTGCCACAAGCGCATGGACCCGCTCGGGTTTGGTTTGGAGAATTTCGACGCCATCGGTCGCTTCCGCACGAAGGTGGCGGATGAAGTCGTGGATGCTTCGGGCGAGATGACCACGGGCGAGAAGTTCACCGGCCCGGCGGAGTTGAAGCAGCTCCTGCTCAAGCGCACGGATGATTTCACGCGCAACATCACGGAGAAGATGCTCGCTTACGCGCTCGGTCGCGGGCTGGAGTATTACGACACGCCGGTGGTGAAGCAGATTTCCAAGACTGTGCAGCGCGATCAGTTTCGGGCGGCGACGCTCGTGACTGAGATTGTGAAGAGCCTGCCGTTCCAATATCGGCGCTCGACCGAGCTCGACGAGAAGGGCGAAACGGCAAAGGATACGAAAACGACTCAAGCCTCATTGAAGTAATGAACACGAAATCCTGGCAAATTTCCCGGCGCACCATGCTCAAGGGCGTGGGTGCGATGATGAGTCTTCCGTTGCTCGAAGCGATGGGGCCGTTCGCCGCGAGCGCGGGCCCGACGGCGATGCGCAAGGGGAAACATCCGGTTCGCCTCGCTGTGCTTTACATGCCGAACGGCGTGAATCCGCACGCATGGACGCCGAAGGGCGTGGGTGCCGATTTCGAACTGTCGCCGATTCTCGAGCCGCTCGCGCAGCACAAGAACGACATGCTCGTGCTGACCGATCTGTGGAATGCTGCGAGCAACACGGGCGACGGTCATTACGTGAAGACGGGTGGTTTTCTCACGGGTACGACCATCACGCGGACGACGGGCAGCGACTTACGCAGTGGTGCGGTCTCGATGGATCAAGTCGTCGCGCAGCACTTGGGGAATCTCACTCCGCTTCCGTCTCTCGAGCTCGGCATCGAACCGCCGGCGACGGGCGTCGATACGAACGTCGGCTACACGCAGCTCTACGGCGCGCACATTTCATGGAGCACACCGGTGACGCCGCTGGCGAAGGAGATTAATCCGAAGCTCGCTTTCGACCGCCTGTTCCGCTCGAACACGGAGAGTCGTCGCGCCGAAGCTGCGCGCGACAAGAGTGTCATCGATTTGGTGATGGAGGATGCGCGTCGCCTCCAACGAAAACTTGGCCGCGCGGATCAACAGAAGCTGAATGAGTATCTCGACTCCGTGCGCTCGGTGGAGAAACGGATCGAGTTCGATGCAAAGCGCCAGAAGAGCGATGTGCTCGATGACCCGTTGGCGCGGCAGGCGGTCGAGGAACTTGGCCGGCGCATTGACGTTTACAGCGATCCGGCGCGCGTCAGTGAACGCCGCGGCAATCACACCGAGCACGTGAAGCTGATGCTCGACTTGATGGTGCATGCGTTCTGGACCGATTCCACGCGCATCAGCACGTTCATGTTTGGTAATGCGGTTAGTGGGCGAAATTTCTCCTTCCTCGACGGCGTGAAGGGCGGGCATCACCAGACCTCGCACCACGAGAACGACAAGGAGAAGCTCGAGCAATACAAGCGGATCAACGCCTGGCACATGGCGCAACTCGCCTACATGCTCGACAAGATGAAGGCGATCAAGGAAGGCGAGGGGACGTTGCTCGATAACTCGATGGTTCTCTTCGGCGCCGGCATGCGGGATGGCAATGCGCACAATCCGCGCAATCTGCCGATCGTCCTGGCTGGTCGCGGCGGTGGCACGATTGCGACCGGACGTCACCTCGTTCACGAAAAGAACACACCGCTGTGCAATCTCTACGTCGGGATGCTGAACCGCCTCGGCGTTTCGATGGACAAGTTCTCGGATAGCACGGGTGAATTGCCGGGCTTGAGCGATCCGAACTTCGCTGGAATCAAGCCAGCGTGATCTTTCGAATGTTCGTCTACCAAATCTCAGTTGCCTTTTGTTTAACCGTCTGTTGAATTCCAACCCATGACCACACCACGCACCACTCAAGTTCTCTGTTCACTCGCGGTCGTTCTGGCCGCTGGCGTTTCCACCGCAATTGCCGCCGATGGAAAGAGCCTCGGCTACAAGGACACTCCACTTATTCCTGGCACGCAATGGCACGTTCACGACGGTGATCGGCCGCAGCCGCGCATCGTCGCGCCGGGCGCACAGTTCAGCCAGCAAGCTCCCGCGCCGGCGGACGCGAACGTTCTGTTTGATGGCAAGGATCTCTCGAAGTGGGAACACGGCAACGGCGTGCCGGCCAAGTGGAAAGTCGAGAACGGTTACATGGAAGTCGTGCCCAAGAGCGGCGTGCTTCGGACGAAGGAGAAGTTCGGTGATTTCCAGATGCACCTCGAATTCGCCACGCCAGAAAAAGTCGAGGGTACGGGCCAGGGTCGCGGCAACAACGGCGTCAACATCTGGGGCCGCTACGAAGTGCAAGTGCTCGACTCGTACGAGAATAAGACGTATCCGGACGGCCAATGCTCCGCGCTCTACGGCCAGTTCCCGCCGCTGGTGAATGCGTCCCGCGGCCCCGGCCAATGGCAGACCTACGACATCATTTTCGAAGCCCCGCGCTGGGACGCTGATGGCAAGAACATCAAGAAGGCGCACGTGACCGTGATTCACAACGGCGTGGTGGTGCATCATCGTCAGGCGCTTCATGGTCCGACCAACCATCGTTCGATCGGAAACTATGATCGCAAGCAGGAGAGCGGTCCCATCGAACTCTATGAACACGGCAATCCGGTGCGCTTCCGCAACATCTGGCTGCGCCCGCTCGGTGAGTACGACAAGCCGTGATGTCGGGTGGCTCTTAATGCGCCAGATTGCTTTGGATGGCACTTGGACCTTCCAATGCCCAACTCTCAAGCTTCAGACGGCACGATGCGCAAAGGGCGACGACGGTTAAAACGAGCCTGTGTTTACGCCCTGTCCGGCGTTCTATGTCTCGTCTTGATCGTTCCTTCGCTCCAGGCGCTGATGGTGAGGCTGCGGGTGTCGTCCGCGTTGCGGTCTGCGTCGTCAGTTCGGTTGGAGGAATATGTTCGAGGCTATTTCCCCCGAACAAATTATGTCCTCACGGCTGCTGTTTTGAAGGGAAGCCAGCGAAGTGATGTGTTGTCTGCGTTGCCGGTCCGCCCTGACATCGGTATACCCGGTTTGATCGCACGATGCTTTCATCCTCAGCATCGAGTCGTTATTGGTGATGACACTGGTGAAGACCTCGTGTTGGAAGTTTGCTTCGGCTGTGAAGAAATACGCCTTTCTGGATCCAGTGTGATGATGACTCCATCCCTTTGGCAGACTTCGCTGCGCCGCCTGTTCATCGACCATCAGATTCCGATTCGAGATCGTCGCGACTATGCCTCCATTGAAAATGCGACAAACCGATATTCCGCATTGCCGTAATTGAAAAGAACTCAAACAGTCCTTTGTTTTCCGACCAATGAAAGCGTCTCGATTCCTCCTTGAACTGTCGGTGATTGTGCTCGGTCTTGTGTCGCTGGCTGCGTACCGACCTTGTCTTGAAGCTGCCTCAGCGTCTGACAACTGGCCGCAATTCCGCGGGCCGAATGGCGACGGACATTCGTCGGCGAAGGGGCTTCCGCTTACGTGGAGCGAGACGAACAACGTGAAGTGGAAGGTGGCGATTCACGACAAGGGCTGGTCGTCGCCCGTGGTGTGGGGCGATCAGGTCTGGCTGACCACGGCGAGCGATGAAGGACGCCTGCTCTACGCATTGTGTCTGGATCGCGACTCGGGCAAGATTGTTCACGATCTAAAAGTCTTCGAACTGGGCGGCCAGCCGGACATCCGCAAGTTCAACACCTACGCCTCGCCCACACCGGTCATCGAAGAGGGCAGGGTTTACGTCACGTTCGGCTCGGCGGGCACAGCCTGTCTCGACACGAAGACCGGCAAGACGCTCTGGGAACGACGCGACATCGAGTGCAATCACTTTCGCGGCGCTGGCTCGTCGCCCATCCTGCATGAGAATCTGCTGATCATGAATTTTGACGGGAGCGATCACCAGTTCATCATCGCGCTCGACAAGCAGACCGGGAAGACCGTCTGGAGCCAGGAGCGTTCGCTCGACTACAAGGATCTTGGTCCCGACGGGAAGCCGCAGGCGGATGGTGATTTTCGGAAGGCATTCTCCACGCCGCACGTTGGGGTAATCGATGGCAGTGCGGTGCTCATCAGCCAGGGCGCAAAGGCGGCCTACGGATACGAGCCGCTCACCGGGAAGGAACTCTGGCGCGTCGAGGAACGCACCAGTCACTCGGCCAGTTCGCGTCCTGTCGTCGGACACGGATTGATCTTTCTCGCCACCGGCTGGTCGAAAGGTCAGTTGCTTGCCATCCGCCCGGGAACGAAGGCCGGCGAGTTCATCGACGTAAATGAAACCGCGCTTCCGCCGGAAGGCACGCAGCTCTCCATCGCCTGGAAATCCAAGCGCAACGTGCCGCGCAAGCCGTCGCTCACACTCGTTGATGACCTGCTCTTCGGCATCGAAGACGACGGCGGCATGGTGAGCTGCGTCGATGCGAAGACGGGGGCTGAAATATTCCGTGAACGCGCGGGCGGTAATTTCTCCTCGTCCCCGGTATACGCTGAACGCCGGCTTTACTTTTTCGGCGATGACGGCAAGACCACTGTCATCGAAGCTGGTCGCCAGTTCAAGAAGCTCGCTGAGAACAAGCTCGACGGCGGGTTCATGGCCTCCCCCGCCGTCGCCGGCAAATCGCTGTTCCTCCGTAGCAAGACGCATCTCTACTGCATCGCGAACTGATCGCTCGGAATTCGGTCATCGCTTGAGCCGGTAGCAGCGGATGTTTCCTGCGCCGTTCACCGTCACACTGAACTCCGTTTCACTGACGAGCGCTTCGAGTTCCGTGTCGGTCCAGACATTCGCCGCGAGGTCGGCGCATTCCTCCAGCTTGAATCCGGTGGCCTCCACCGGCCACGAGAGCCGCACCCATCCGCCGGGCAGCACCGCGATCTTGAGCTGCGGCGCGGCGGGAGATTGCTGGACGGTGACAGAAGTCCAGAAACCGCCTTCGAGCTGGAATCGTTTTGTCGCGCTTGATCCTGCGATGGACTGGCCGATGGTTCCTTCAAGTGAGAACCGGTTCGCGCGCCCGGCACCGCCACCGGAGGCAATGACTGATCCTTCAAGGTTGAAGCGTCCAGCGGATTGGGCGAAGCCGTCTGTCACGACGAGGTGCAGAGCGAGGCCCATGATGAGGAGAGGAGAGAGTTTCATTTGTGTTTTGAGTTGAGGGCTGGTGACACGGTGCCGCCAGCCCCGTTGAATTGTCTCTGATGCTGTTTTCCGGCCGCATCACGGGAGGATGACCATGACGTTGAACAGATCGCCTTCGTCGAAGTCGCCGATCTCATCGAGCAGAGAGGTGTTGGTGATCATCCAGCGACCGTTGGTGTAGGTGACGGCCAGGTCTTCGTAGGTGTTCAGGCCGGTCACCTTGCTCCAGGCGATGCGGGGCGTGATGAAGAGAATCGCGTTCGGGTTGTCGTTGCACATCGGGTGGTTGATCGTGGTGTAAGGATTGCCCGTGGGCGACGGCGTGGTGTTGGCGGATGTGCATCTGTGGACGAATACCGCTGTGCTCGAACCCACGCCTGCGCCTTTCACACGAATCGCTCCGCCATCGATGGCCAGTGCGGTGCCGTCGGGTTCGGACTTTGCGTAGATGGCGGTGCCGCTGCTCTCGGCGCGGATTGCTTCACCGGTCACGCTGGTGGCCTTCAGGCCACGCGCCTTGCCGAAGCCGGTGGCCAGGACTGCGGCGTTGTTGGTGTAGTCACTGAGAAGTTTGAAGTTACCCGCGTTACCCTGGCCGCCGGCGGTCGCCGCGAGGCCGTCACCGTGACCGAGATGAACCGCCTGCACGGCCGCGATGCCGTTGCTGGAGCTGCCGGAGGTGAACTTCGCGGCCATGCCCGTGCCGTCCGTCCGCACTTCGAGCGCAGTCGCGCCGTTGTTTCGATTGTCGATATCAAAGTAAGCAACGCCGGATTTGTCGCTGACGCCGTGGATGGCATAGCCGCCGGGGCTCACATTGGAGAAGCGCCCTCCGTAGGTCGTGCCTGTAGTTGCCGTGGCGTAACCGCGGATACCCGTACCGCCGGAGGAATCCGTCTGACCGAGCACGCCGATGTTCGCGCCGCTGGTGGCGGTGGCGTAACCGGCAACGGCGCGTCCGGTTGTGGACGGATTCTCACCCTTCACCGCGTCGTATATCCCGCTCAAAGCACTGATCCAGCCGTAGACGCCCGGTCCGGTGTTGCTGAAGCCCGCGACACCGGGGTCCGTGCTGGAATCGCCGAACACGCCCGCGCCGAAAAAGGGACTGAAGCCACTGCCATACTCGTCATTCTTGCCCCAGAAGCCGATGCCCTGGTTGCTCGTGTTCTGCACGCGGAGCACCGGTGCGTTGTTGATCGTTCCAATCCATGTCTGCCCAACGTGATTGTGATCGCTCTTCGCCACGGTGGAGGCGCTGCCGTTCCCGGCGAAGTTCACGCTGAACTGGTTGTTCGCGCTGAGCGCGAGTCCGGTTCCGGCGGAGTAAGTCGTGTCATTGTCCACACCGTCGGCGAGCGATGGCGGCAGGTTCTTCACCGCGCTCCAGTTCACGTTCGACACAGTGGTGGCCGTATCAGCCACGGCAGCGCGACGTGCAAAGTGCGCGAACGGTGTGGCGGTAAGGGCCTGTCGTGGCGGAATCGGCGTGAAGTCGCCGGTTTCGTCGCCGGAACGCACGCCGACTTCGAGCCAGAGCTGTTCGCCCTGGAACAGGTCCGCGCCGAAATCCACCGTGGTGGTGAAGAGTCCGTTGGTCACGGCAACATTGTCGTTCAATACGCCGCTGTAGATCGGCAAATCGTTGGTTGGCGAGTTGTAGAGGACGAAGACAAAGTCATACGTGCCGTTGGCCGGTTGGCCGTTGTCGCCGAGCTTGCCCTGATAAGTGAAGCCGGTGCCGAGCGGCGTGGCGTTGACGTTAGTGACCCCGAGCAATGCGGTGGCCAGGGCGGTGAGGAGAAGATTCTGTTTCATGGAGATATTTCGTTTCTAGTTTTGGTTCGTGTCGTTCACGGGCACGAGTGTCCACCACAACCTCCAAAGTGAAAATCGGACCTCGGTGGGAGATGGACCTGACGTGGATAAAGAAAAGCTCCGACTTCAGTCGGAGCCTTGCAGTTGAGAAACGCTACTTTCGTCGAGCGCTAGCGCAGAAAAGCGCCGGAAGGCCGCCGGTTTAGACCAGCTTCTTATACTTCGGATCCGCGGCGAGCTTGGTGACGAGTTCCTTGATCTTCTGCGCCTGGCTTTTATGCGCGACGAGCGTGGAGTCGTCGGCCATGACGATGATGGAGTCGCGCAGGCCCACGATGGCGATGGGCGTGCGATTCTTGGTGCGCGCGTCGTAGACGACGTTGCGCGCGGCATCGACGTGGATGAAGTCGCCCACGGCGCAGTTCCCTTCCGGGTCGGCCTTGATGTGACGCGCGAGCGCAGTCCAGGAACCGAGATCATCCCACTCGAAATCGCCGGCGGCCACCACGACGTTCTGCGCCTTCTCCATCAGCGCGAAGTCGATCGAGATCTTGCGAATCTCCGGATACTCCTTCGCCAGTGTCTTTGCGAGCTTCGGCGTCCACGCCACCTTGAACCAGCGATGGCACGCCTCGGCCATTTCCTTCTGATGCGCTTCGAGGCCGTTGGTGATCGTGACGAAACTCCAGACGAACATGCCGGCGTTCCAGCGATATTGGCCGCTGTTCAGATAGTCGATGGCCTTTTCGTGGTTTGGCTTTTCGACGAAGCGTTCAGCTTTGTAGAACGCGGTCTTGTAGCGTTTCACACCTTGCGGCGTGGGCAGTTCGTTGCCCATGTGAATGTAGCCGTAGCCCGTCGCTGGCTCCGTGGGCTTGATGCCGATGGTGACGATGACCTGTCCGCGGCTCGCGAGGTCAAACGCGTCGGCAAGCACTTGCTGAAACTTCTTCTCCTCCGGGATGACGTGGTCGGCGGGCAGCACCGCCATGACGGCCGTCGTCGAACGCGCGCCGACGAGCGCTGCGCCGAGCGTTACGGCGGCGCAGGTGTCGCGTCCGCACGGCTCGGCGATGATGTTTTCCTTCGGCAACTTGGGCAGCTGCTTCTTCACCTCGGCGGCCTGGGCGGCGTTCGTGATGATGATGATGTTCTTCATCGGCACCAGCGGCAGCACGCGATCGACGGCTTGCTGGAGGAAGGAACGCTTGCCGAGCAGGGTGATGAGCTGCTTGGGCGTGGCCTGGCGGCTGACGGGCCAGAAGCGCTCGCCGCGTCCTCCGGCCATGATGATGACGTAGCGGTCGTTGGTGTTGGCTGCGGATTTGGTTTTCATCGTCAGAGCCTGTTTAGACACGAATCACACGAATGTTCACGAAACTGAATCGGCATTTGCGGTGATTCGTGAAAGTCGTGTCGTCATTTTGACTTCACCGCGTCGGCTAGAGTCTTCACGAACGCCGCGACTTTCGGAACCAGATCCGGGCTTTTGCCGTTCGCAGCGATCTGGTTCACGATGGCGCTGCCGACCACGACGGCTTCCGAGTTCGCAGCGACGGTCTTCGCCTGCTCGGGATTCGACACGCCGAAGCCGACGGCAATGGGGAGCGTGGTGTGGGAGCGAATCTTGCCGGTCATCATGCCGATGGTGTCGGACACTTTCTGCTGCATGCCGGTGACGCCTTCGCGGGAGACGTAGTAGATGAAACCGTTCGCGCGTTTCGCGATGAGCTCGATGCGGTCATCGGGTGTCGTCGGCGCGATGAGGTAGATGTTGCACAGGCCCGCGTCGCGCATCAGCGCTTCGTAGTTCTCGGATTCCTCCGGCGGCAGATCGAGCACGAGCAGGCCATCGACTCCCGCCTTGGCGGCGTCGGCGATGAACTGCTTCATGCCGACCTTGTAGATGAGGTTGAAGTAAATGTAGAGGACGACGGGCACCTGCGATTCCTTGCGGATCGCCGCTACGGTCGCGAGGACCTTTGGCGGCGTAGTGCCAGATTCGAGGCCGCGCTGGGCGGCGAGTTGGTTCACCAAACCATCCGCGAGCGGATCGCTGAACGGCACGCCGAGTTCCACGACATCCACGCCGGCCTGATCGAAGGCGACTGTGAGCTGACGAGTGGCGTCGAGGTGTGGATCGCCGGCTCCGATGTAAACGACGAGGCCTTTCTGACCTTTGCTCTTGAGCGCGGCAAACCGTTCAACGATGCGATTCATGGGCGCGCAGACTGCCAGCGCGCCGGCTGAATCTCAAGGCGGGATTGGCCGGCTACAGAATCGGAACGGAGTGATGCAGTCGAAGCAATCGCAGGCCCTCCAGAGTCAGCAACGGTTCGACGGAGGTAATTTCCGGCAGCTTGGACGCCATCAATTTGGCGTAGCCGCCGGTCGCGACGATGGGGAGGCGTTTGGATTTCAGTTCGCGTTTCAGTTCGCTGGCCAGCTCACGGATGAGCCCGCGGTAGCCATGAACGGCGCCAATGAGCATCGCCTGCTTGGTGTTCTTGCCGATGACAGCGCTCGTCTCACGAATGTGAATCTTCGGCAGCAGCGCAGTCTTTTCGTGCAGATAATCCGTCATCGCGGCGAGGCCGGGCGCAATGATGCCGCCCACGTAGTCGCCGCGCTTGTCGACGACGTCGAAGGTGACGGCGGTTCCGAAGTCAACGACGACGGCGGGCGCGCCGAAGTGATGGCGGACGGCAATCGCGTTGGCGAGACGGTCTGGGCCGATGGTGTGCGGCTTCGGATAACAGATGCCGACGCCGCGAATGGTGTCGGGCGTCAAAGCCAGCGGCGTGAGCTTCCAGAGTCTTCGAGATGCAGCGAAGGCCTTCGGGGTGGCTTTCGGCACGACGCTACAGAGCGCGGCGCCGGCGAGCGTTCTGTTTCCGATGAACTTCGAGACGAGATTCGCGGCGGTTCCGTCGAACCATGCTGCGGTGCGGATGTTGGCCTGGCGAAAAACGCGGTACTCGTTCGCGAGTCCGAGATGCGTGTGCGTGTTCCCGATGTCGAAGAGGAGGAAGTTCATTTCTGCAAAGTGACGTCACCGCCAATGATCCGTTCGAGCCGGCCGTGCTGCGTGCGGACGAGCAACGCGCCGTCATCGTCCAGCGCCTCGGCGTGGCCCTGGATGATGCGGTCACCGATGTTGATGGAGACGCGCTGGCCGATGGTGGTGCACTGATGCTGCCATTCGTCGGCGACCTTCGCGAAGTCCCCGGCGGTGATGCGCGCGTAGTCGCGATCCAGCTCGCGAAGGATGGCGGCGGCGAGATCGGCCCGGTGAATGTGACGTCCGGTCTCGGCCTTTAGCGACGTCGCAATCTTGCGCAGCTCGGGTGGAAACTCGGTCGCGGTTTGGTTCACGTCCACCCCGATGCCGAGAATGAGGTGATTGATATGATCGATCTCCGCGCTGAGTTCGGTGAGCACGCCGGCGATCTTCCGGCCTTGAATCTGGATGTCATTCGGCCACTTGATTTCCGGAGTGATCCCGGTGACTTCGCGAATGCCGCGATAGAGCGCGGTGGCTGCGGCGACGGTGAGTTGCGTGGCTGCCTGCGGACGGAGATTCGGGCGGAGCAGCACGGAGAACCAAAGTCCCTGGCGCGGCGGCGAAATCCATTTGCGACCGAGCCGGCCGCGGCCTTTGCTCTGCGATTCGGCGAAGACGACGACGCCTTCCTTCACGCCGTCGCGGGCAAGTTTCTCAACAACATCATTGGTCGAAGCGGTTTCCTCGAAGACGCGGATGTCGCGGCCGACGACTTTGTTTCCCTGCAACACCGAGAGCAGGTCGTCGGCGTGAAGGACGTCGGGAACGCTGAGCAGCCGGTAGCCCTGATGTGGGCTGGCGGCGATGTCGTACCCGAGTTTGCGCAGCTCCTCGATGCGCGCCCAGATGGCGGCGCGGGTGACGCCCAGTTGCTGCGAGAGTTCAGCGCCAGAGACGAATCCGGCTCCGGCCTGACGCAGTGCGGTGAGAATGCGGGTGTCGGTGGTCACGGTTCGAAATCCAGCCCGATGTCCACGGCACGGGCGCTGTGCGTGAGGGCGCCGACGCTGATGAAGTCGACGCCGGTCTCCGCGATGCCACGAACGGTTTGGAGGTTCACGCCGCCGCTGGCTTCCGTTTTGGCGCGACCGCTGACGATCGCGACGGCGGCGCGGAGCTGCTCGTTGCTCATGTTGTCGAGCAGGATGATGTCCGCGCCGGCATCGGCGGCTTGGGCGACTTGTTCGAGCGTGTCCGCTTCGACTTCGACTTTGAGCTGCGGATAGTTCGCGCGGGCGCGGCGCACGGCCGCGGCGATGGCGTTCGGCTTCTCATCGCGGAGCGCAGCGAGATGGTTGTCCTTGATGAGAATGAGATCGTAGAGGCCGATGCGATGGTTGCGGCCGCCACCGCAGGCGACGGCGTATTTCTCGAAGCGCCGCCAGCCCGGAGTGGTTTTGCGCGTGTCGAGAATTTCGGCGCGCGTGCCGCGGATGGCGTCGACAAACTTCGCGGTGAGCGTGGCGACGCCGGAGAGGCGTTGGGTGAAATTCAGTGCGACGCGTTCCGCGGTGAGAATGGCGCGGGCGGGACCGGACACCTGAAGCAGAGTGGTGCCGGGTGCGGCTTGCTGGCCTTCGGTGACGCGGCGTTCGCAATGAACGTCCGGCGAGAGTTCGTGGAAAGCGGTTTCGGCGAAAGCGAGGCCGGCGACGGTGAGGGGTTCGCGCGCGACCATGGCGGCGCGGATGCGTGCGGATTCCGGGACGGTGGCGAGCGTGGTGGCGTCGCCGGGGCCGATGTCTTCCGCGAGCGCGGCCAGCACCGCGCGGCGAATCTCATCGGCAGTCAGTTTGTCCATGCGCGGAGAGTGATCGATGCGCTGCTGGCGATGAAGGAAAAAGTGTCTGCCGGATGGGGGCCAAAAACGACGCGCCCGGCCTTGGCGGGCCGGGCGCGGGCGGAATCGCTGGGACGCCAGGATTTAGACCAGACCGATTTCGCCTATAATGGGGGTCGAGCCGATGGTGCCGCCGTTCTTGAGGTGTTCTGTGGCCTCTGACGCGTAGCCGGGAATGATTCGATGGAGCTGAGCATCGGTGGCGCCGAGGTGATCTCGAATGATCTCGCCCATGATGGAGCGGTAATCGAAGCAGCGACGGAGGTAACCGACGCTGGCGTTGGCCTGGAACATCGAACCGTTCTTTCCGCCGTCGCCGGGATCCCATTGGTTGACGCCGTTCAATTGGGTGGGACTGCAGCCATAAATGCCGCCGCGGATGCTGCCGCCGGCGACATACATCAAACTGGCTTCGGCGTGGTCGGTGCCGACGGAGGCGTTCTCGGCAGAGGTGCGGCCGAACTCGGACATGGTCACAACCACGACGTCCTCCCACTTCACGTTCGGGCTGTAGTTCTGGAAGAACTTCGCGAGCGCGTGGAAGGTCCAACCGATGCGCTTGAGCAGGCGTCCGTGGCCGCCGAGGTGCGGGCTGCCGGCGGTGACCTGGGCGGTGTGGGTGTCGAAGCCGCCCATCTCGGTGCCGGCGATCACGGCGTCGGTGTTCGCGAGGACTTGCGCGGCGGACTTCAGTTTCTGGAAGTATTCGTAGCCATTGGCGTCCACTCCGGCCTGGTTGGTGGCGGCGCTGACGGGGAACAATCGCGTCGTGCCGTTGTCGTCGTAGAACTCATTCGTCGCGAAACTCGGATCCTGGAAGATGTCGAGAGTGTCGCGGAAGGCGTTACCGAGTCCGGTCACCAGCCCACGATTGTCCTTGGCTGCGTAGGGCCACGCGTTCCCGGCGTCGATGTTGTTCAGGAGTTTCAGGCGATCGGCGGCCACGTTGACGCCGTTGGTGGACGAGGTGGCACCGGAAACGCCGAGGATGTTGTAGCGATTGATCGAACTGAGGTTCGTCATCGGCTGCTCGCCGCGGAGGCTCTGCGGAAGGTTGCTCTGGAAGGAAACGCCGGAGAGCGGGTGGCTTTGGTTCCAGCCGGACTCGACGATGGCGCGATAGAACATGCCGGTGCCGATGGATTTTCCGGCGGCGGTGCCGTCACCGCCTTTTTCCCAATACTTTTCCGAATCGAAGTGCGACCGCGACTGGCTGCGATAGGCGACGCGATGGATGAGCGCCATGCGGCCGGTGTTGAAGAGCGGCGCGAGGTCGTAGAGGTTCGGATTCAATGCGGCGAAGCCGTTGCCGGTGCGGATGGCGTAGGGCTGGAGCATTCCCGGATTGTCGCACTGGCCGGTGGCCGCGTCGTAGAACGCGGCGGGATCCTTCGGCAGGCCGATCTGCGCGCGATTTGCCGCGTAGCTCGGATCCTGAATGGGGATGAGGTTGTTGAGACCGTCATTGCCTCCACGCAGGAAGATGAAGAGGAGTTTCTTGCCACTGATTCCGATGTTGCCATCCGCCAGCGCTCGCTGGAGGAAGTGCGGAATGTTGACCATCGAAGCGAGTGCGCCGGCCACGGAGGTGCGGGCGCTGGCCTTGAGGAACGAACGGCGGGTAATCACGTTTGCCATAAGACGAATGGTTTTTGGGTGAGAGTTATTGTTCCTGGAAGCGCGGGAGGCACATGAGCAGGGCGACCATGCCGCGGACGCGTCCATCGTGAGTGTCGATATTGAAGGGCGACGGTGTCGTGCCATCATCCGCGGTGTTGAGGTAGTTGATGGCGGCTTCGCGATCGAGGCCGAGGTTGGCGGGACCTTCGCCGAGGTAGAGCAGGTTGATGAAGAAGTCGACGATGGCGCCGGGATCGTTCCAGCTGGCGCTGGGGAGTTTCAGCCGGATGAGCTTAACCGGGTCCGACGTGTTGTTCCGTGTGCCATCCACGGTTTTCAACGAGTAAGCGGTCGCCATCAGGAAGTGGTGCGCGAAGCGCCAGCGCTCGTCCAGATTTGCGGTGCTCATCCAGATGCGGCCGAATTCCGAGTAGCCATCCGGCTCGGGCTTGCTGAAGAGGTTCATGCCGCCCATGCGACTAAGCGGCGTGACGATGCCGTAGCCGTCGGTGTCCGCGGTGACGCTGATGTAGCTGCTGGTGTCGGTGTCCTGCACTCGCAGGGCGCGCACGGTGCTGACGGCGAATTCGAGCGGCGTTTTGATCTTCTGCTGCGCGGCGGCGTGGCCCCGGAAGAGTGCCGAGTTGACGATGGTCCGCACCACGGAGCGGATGTTGCCCTTCCGACCGTCCGCAGCGGGCGTGTTCCAGGTGGTCATGCATTCCTTGATGAGCTGCGCCTCGGGGGAAAGGTCCGGCGCGGTGTAGTTGTAGGCGCCGAACTCGAAGTTCTCATGCACGAAGGTGCGGCAAAGTTTCACGCTGATGAACTCGGCCGTGAAGGGGAGGCTGGCGAGATGTTCCGCGGCGAGGTAGCCCTCCTTCATCCCGTTGGTGCCGGGAAAGGCGTTGTTCGTGATGATAAAGGTGTAGGGCTGGCCGGCGCCAAATTCCGCGCCGAACCGCGCGTCGATGACGGCGTTGGTGAAGAGGCGTTTGGTGGCGGTGTAGTTGTGGGAGTTCGTGGCGAAGTGCAGCACCCAGCGCCCGAAGTCGTTCGTGATGTTGGAGACGTTCGGTGCGTGAGGGTTGTTTTCGTTCTCAGGAGATTTCTTTCCGACGCGCCAGCCGGTCCAGATCTTGGCGAGGTCCACGATGTCCTGCTGCACGTAGCCGTTGTCGGCGCCGAAGGTGTGGAGTTCCAGGATTTCGCGGGCGTAGTTTTCGTTGGCGGCGTTGCGGGTGCTCAGGATCGTGTCGAGGTAAATAATCATCGCAGGGCTTTCGATGCTGATCTTGAGCAGGTCGTGGAAGGTGCAGTTCGGATTGAGCAACGCGCGGCGAAAGAGGTCGTGTTCCCGCCATTCGAGGTCGAGCGCAAGATTGTCGCGGACGGCGCCGTTGGTGATGGCGTTGCCGGTGTTGTTGTCGAACCACTCGGCGATCTTCAGGTATTCGGTGGTGAAATGGTTCTCGAAGAACTGGACGAGAATTTCATAGAGCTGCCGCTTGCTCTGAACGGCACGGCGGATGTGATACGCGCGTAGATCGTTCAGCACATTTACGGAGGCGGGTGTGCTCTCGATGTTCACGGGCACGGTGCCGTTGGTGAGTTTCGCGTAGAGCGGCGAGACGGCAAAGGGCGCCGCCGGTGGCGCGGGGCCGACGGAGGGGAGGGAAACCGTCTGAATTGTTGAGCTGCCGGAGAGACGGGCGGTCAGTGTGTTCGAGCCGACGTTGGAAATGGGGAGGTAGGAATAGCTGAGGGTGAAGCGCTGGCCGGACGGAAAGTTGGTGGGCGAGAACACCTGCTGAAGGCTGGTGCCGCCACCGCTGCCGGCGCCGGTGCTGATCAGGAGCAGGCAGTTCGTGCCACTGGCGGCCAGCCCGCCGGGCGTCGGGCTGTTGGTCACGACAGACCGCGAGAACAGCGCACCAACCCCCCATGCGTTCGTCAGCGTGGGATCTTCGAAATCGCCGTTGGCGAGGAGATTGTCGCCGGAGTCAGCATTGGTGCCGAGCACGAGGCGGATGTCGTCCACATACACATTTCCGGCGGCGCTGAGGTAAAGGAAGAGATTGGTGTTGGAGGCTGTGCCGCTGTCGGAGACCCGAATCCAGTTGCTCGGGATCGGGACGACGGGCGGGAGATTGGTGATTGGCGACTGGCTGTTGAGATCTTCCGCGATGGCGTCCGCGGCGAGTTGTTCCTCGATGAAGGCTTCCGGTCCGATCGCTGCGATGTGCGCGATGTCATCCGGGGTGGGCCCGTAAGTCAGGCGGTTGAGGACGTTCGCGGTGAAAATGGAGTTGCTGCTGACGGGGGTGACGCCGACGCGGAAGAATCCGAGGGGCCCGCCGTTGGTGACGGTGAAGGTCGGGCCGACCAATCGACCTTGCACGGGGAGAAACGGTCCGGCGGGATCACTCGATCCGAAGACGGCGTATTCCTGCGCGGCGGGGTACGGGAAAGACAACTTCGGCAGGCCATTCGTCGTGAGACTGGTGGTGATGCGTGGAGGTTCAGGAACGGCTTCGGCGGCGAGCGCCGATGATGAGTACGCGAGCAGTGAAGGAAGGACGGCGACATAGATCAGCCGTCCAATGGCTGAGAGGGAGTTCATACGACGGTAAAAGTTTTTTCCGCGCCGACAGAAGTTTGCAAGGTTGTTTTCCTCAGGATGGACGGAAAATTCACTGGATGACGCAAAAGTCCTTTGCCCGAAGCTGTCCTGAGAGTTGTTCATGGGTTGCGCGCTGCAATTAGCAGTAGCAATGCCACGGGAATTTCCGCTGCCGTCCTAGCGGAGCGGACGGCTTGGACAGCAACGGAGGGTGAGTGCGAACGGGATCGCGGCCGCGTTTCTGCGTTGGAACTTCCGGGCGGGAACCGGCTATCGGCGGCTCACGCGACGGGCGACGAGCAGGCCGAGTCCAAGCAGACCGGCGAGCGTGATGGTGCCCGGTTCGGGAACGGGAGTGAAATCGATGATGAGCATGGGGCCGCCGTTGGCGTCTTCGCGCGACGCAAAGCTGCGGGCGGATTTGCGGACCTCCTCGGTCTCGGTCATCAGCATCCAGCCGAAGTTGGAGCTTGGATTATCGAGCCAGAACTGGACATCCGCAGTGAGCAGGGGCGTGGATTCAAACTGAACCGGATCGCCTATGCCGTAGACAAACGCCGTGGAACTGGGAGTCCCGGAGAAATCAACGCCGGCGCGTCCGCCGGGCGCAGACCACGCTTCGCCGCCGACGGAGCGATAGAGCCACGTGGCGTCGCCTTCGGTCGCGGGCGCGCCGAGGCCGGGGCTGCCTTCTTCGATGGGCACTTTGTCGCCCTCGCTCCAGGAGGTTTGCATGCGACGCAGGCTGAAGAGCGCCGGGGCGATGTCCACGGCGGGTTGGCGGACGATGTCGAGGACGAGGGAGACGTTATTGATCGTAGCGCCAGCGGGAATGAACTCCGAGAGGGAGAAGACCATCAACGCTCGGTTGCGGTTGCCGTTGCCGGCGGTTCCGGCGTTGAAGAAGTCAGCGCCGCCGAGATTCGCATTGGGATCGACTTGAATGAGCGTGGTGTCGGCGCTTGGGTTCAGGGTGATGACATCAGCGCGAAGGGGGCTGTGGGCGAGGATCGCCGTGGCGACCGCCAGTCCGATGATACGACATTTCGGGAACGACATACGGCGGGAGGTTAGTTGGTTTCAGACCGGATTGCGACTGGGATTTCGGAGCTCTTGCGGCGTTCATTTAGAGGAAGCCCACTTCGCCACGGATCGCGGTGCTGACGGTGCTGGAATCGGCGACGGTGCCGCCGCTGAGCAGGTATTCGGTGGGCACCGCGTAGCCGGGAATGATCTGGTTGAGCTGGGATTGCGATGCGCCGAGATGCTTGCGGATGACCTCGCCGAGGACGGAGCGGTAGTCGGTATTGCGTTTGAGGTAGCCGTTGGACACTCCGAACATCGCGCTCGTGCTGGTTGGGCCTGTGAACCAGTTGAGCGGGCTGTTCGCTTGAAATTCACCGGGTGTGTTGAGATTGAACGCGCCGCTGCGGACTCCGCTCTCGTAGCCTTTCACGCCGCCGCCCGCGACCCACATGACGCCGGCTTCGGCGTGGTCGGTGCCGATGTCGGCGTTCTCCACCGTGGTACGGCCGAACTCGGAGAGGGTGACGACGATGAGATTGTCCCAGGTGCAACGATCGGCATACAGGGTGAAGAACTTTTTCAGTGCGTAGATGGACCAGCCAATCGAACGGTTCAGGTTGGCGTGCGCCCCCGTTACACCGCCCTGGCCGCGATGCGTGTCGAAGCCGCCGATCTCGGTGCCCGCGATGATGGCGTCGGTCTTGTTCAGCACGAGCGCGGCGGACTTCAGCTTGTTGAAGAAGTCCATCGTGGAATTGGAGGGATCCACGACGTATTTCGCGGCGACGTTGGTGCCGTTGGGTCGACGCCAGCCGCCGTTCTTCACGTTGCTGGTGGGGAACAGGTAGTAGCCTTGCGTGTCGCTGCCGGGGGCGGATTCCGGGCGCCAGTCCGCGTCGCCATCGGTCTTCACATTGTCCCGGAACGTATTGCCGTTCTCGCTGAAGTCGATCTGCGCAAAAAGACCGAGAGTGGATTGCAGGTTCCGGTATTGGAGGCTGAGCAGTTCGCGGTTGAGCTTGGACGGGAACGGATAGCCGCCGGTGGTCGCGAGCGCAGCGTCCGCCTTCACGTCGCCGGTGGGAGAGGGAACGCTGAGCAGGTTGTAACGCGTGGGATCGCTGAGGTTCGTCATCGCAGCCTCGGAACCGCGCAGGATCAACGGCAGGGAGGATTGGATGGAGACGCCGGTCAGGGGCGCGGTATTGGCGAGGCCGGACTGGTAGATGGTGCGGTAGAAGATGCCGTCGTTGACGAGGTTGTTGTTCGGCGTGCCGTTTTCCCAGTAACGCTGGGAGTCGAAGTGTGAACGGGATTGCCGCGGATACGCCACGCGATGCACGAGCGCGAGATCGCCGGAGTTGTAGACGGGCGCGAGGAACTTGAGCGCGGGATGCAGCGCGCCGAAGCCGTTGCCCAGTGGAATGGCGCTGCCGTAGCTGTAGGTGTCGTCCGCGGAAGTGCGCGGCGTGCCGCCGAGATCAGAGTATTGGGTGGCGTCGAAGCACGGGCCCACGGCGCTGTAGTTCGAGTCGGCGCCATCCTTTGGAATCCCGATGGTCGGCCGGCTGTCGGCGTATTGCGGATCGAGGATCGGAATCACCGAATTGAGCGCGTCGTTGGCGCCACGCAGCCAGATGAAGAGCACTTTCTTGCCGTTCGTCCCGATTCCGCCGGAGGCGAGCGCGCGTTTCATCGCGAACGGAATGTCGGTGAGGCTGGCCAGCGCGGCGGCCATGCCGATCTTGGCGGAGCGATCGAGGAACTGGCGCCGGGAGAGGACGTTGATGTGACGGTGTTGCATAACGAGAAGGCTTATTGTTCCTGGAAACGTTGCAGGGTCATCAGCATGGCGACCATGGCGCGCACGCGGGTATCGTATGGCGTCGTCGTGTTGTTCAGGTTGGAAAAGAGGGAGACGGAGGTTCCATTATCGGACGTGTTGAGGAAGTTGATGGCGTTCCCGCGATAGAGGTCGAGGTTCGCCTTGCCTTCGCCGGGGAAGAGAATGGAGAGGAAGTAATCGGCCACGAGTCCGGCGTTGTTCCAGCTGCTGGAGGGAAGCTTCTTTTTCAACAAGGCGACCGGGTCGGCGACGTTGAAGTTGCCGCCGGAGATGTTGTCGGCCTTGGCTGGCGAGTTGTTGGTCATGAGCATGGTCTGGATGAACCGGATGCGTTCCGCGAGGGTGCCGCCGCTAATCCACGGCGCGCCGGCCTCGGGATAACCATCGGGCGCGTCGCGGTCGAAGAGCTTCATGTTGCCCATGCGCACGAGGGGTGAGGAACTGGAGGTCCGGCTGCGGCCGGAGATGGAGTAGCCGTCGGTGTTGGCGGTGAAGCTTCCGTTCGGGTTCGCCGATCGCAGCGCGCGGATGGCGCTCACGGCGAATTCGACCGGTGTCTTGACCTTCTGCAAGGAACCCGCGTGGCCGCGGAAGAGTTCGGAGTCGAAGATAGTGCGAAGGACGGAGCGGATGTGGCCCTTGCGACCGTCCGGTCCCGGAGTATCCCACGCGACAATGCACTGGCGGATGAGTTCGGCCTCGGCGCTGCGATTCGGATTCGCGTAGTCGTAGTAGGCGTATTCCGGCAGGTCGACAGTGGTGGTGGGATTCGGGAACTCGTCGTGGATGAAGAGTCGGCAGAGTTTGATGCTGAGATATTCCGCGGTGTAGATGTTGGTCGAGAGGCTGGCGATGACGTCGTAGCCGTCTTGAATTCCCGCATTGCCGGTGCGGCGGGGCAACCGGATTTGGTAAGGGCGTCCGGCCCACGGCGCGCCTAGTCGAGGCGCGTAGGTTTTTGGCCCGATCGGGACGAGATTTGTGCGGCTGGCGTTGATGTGCCAGGTCGACAAGATTGGGGCGCGGTTGGTGCCGTGCCAGTTGGTGTTGTAGCTGAAGGTCCATACGCCCACGCGATTGGAGATGCCGCTGCCGCTGGTCGCCGGGTAGAGACCGTAGGTTTGGGTGACGGGCGCGAAGGGGTTGTTGATGTTCTCGCGGTCGACCTGATTCACCGTCCAGCCCGTCCACGCGCGGGACATGGCGGTGATGTCGAGCTGATCGTAGCCGTTGTCGACGCCCATGCAGTAGAGCTCGAAGAGTTCGCGGGCGTAGTTCTCGTTGGCGACGCGTGTGCCGTCGCCGCGGCTTTCCACGGTGTCGAGATAGACGATCTGAGCCGGGCTTTCGGCGTGGACTTTCAGCAGGTCGTAGAAGGTGCAGTTCGGATTGAGCAACGCGTTTCGCCAGCCGGTGATCTCGCGATATTCCCACTCGGTGGCAATGGCTTCCTCGACGGTGCTGTCGTTGTAGTAACGGTCGAAGTAGTCGTAGCTCTTGGCGTGTTCCGTGACGAAGTGGTTTTCCAGGAACTGCGTGAGGACTTCGAGCAGTTGACGAGGCGATCCGATGGCGTTGAGGATGTACCAAGCGCGCAAGTCACTTAGGTTGCCGCCGCCAAGGCTGCGGGCGGTGAAGGTGCCGGTGTCCGGGCTCGGATGAGCGAAGCTGTTGAGCAATCCCTTCAATCCTGGCAAACTTCCGAAAGGAACATCCGTGCGGAGCAAGCCCACGGTGGCGCTTCCGGAGAGGCGCGCGGTCAGGACGCGGCTCTGGGATGGAAGCGTATACCAGAAGCTGAGCGTGTAGGTCTGGCCCGCTGCGAGTCCGGCGATGTTGCTTTGGAAGACGGAATCGCCGCCGCCCGATCCTCCCGCCGTGGCGCGCAGTCGCAGGCTTCCGTTTCCGGAGAAGGATCGTGTGGTGCTGATGGTGGAATTGGCGAAGTCCGCGGTCACACTCCAGTCATTGGTCAGCACAGGATCCTCGAAATCGCCATTGCGAAGGAGATTGGGTCCGACTTCCGGAATCAGTCCTGCGACGATCTTCGCGTCGTCGATGTAGACTTCGCCGGCGCCGTTGAGGAAGAAGTAGAACTGCGGGTTGCCGCTGGCGACGCCGGTGACGGTGGCGTAGTACCATTGGGGCTGCGGAGGAGGATTGACGTCGGATGCGAGAGTGCCGCCGCCGTTGGAAAGACGAATGTTGATTCGAGCGTTCCCGGAATTCGGTCTCGGCAGGTAGCTGAACGTGAGGACGCAGCGGTAACCATTCGTTAATCCCGGAATGTTCGCCTGAATAATGGCGTCGTTGTTTCCGGCACCGGGAGCAGTGGCGACGATCTGAAGCGCGCCTGAACCGGAAGCCACAGGGGCGGCGACAACCGTGGAGTTGGCGAAGTCTGCCGTGCGCGTCCAACCGTTGGTGATCGATTGTTCAAAATCGCCGTTTTGAACGACGTTCGGTCCGAGATACGTCGTGTAGTTGGTGGTGATCTCGGTGCCGTTCGTTACGTAGGAGATGTTCGTGTAGATCAGGCTGAGCGAGAGATCATCGATGAAGGCGCTGCCGGCACCGGTGAGGTAGACATACAACGTGGTGGCCGAGACCTGGCCGGTGACAGTCAACGTCGTCCAATTGGTTTCCAGCGCGGCGCTGACGCCATTGGTGGTCACCGAGATGTAGTTATCCGGCAGGGTGATGACGGTCTCCGGCGCAAGTTGTTCTTCAATGTAAGCTTGCGGCCCGATGGCGGCGACGCGTTCGAGTTCATCCGGCGTCGGGCCGTAGGCGAGCCGGTTCAGCACGTTGGCGGTGAGCAGCGCATTGCTGCTCATCTGGGCCTGAAGAAGTTTGAAATACAGACTGGGCTGCGAGTTGGTGAATTGCAGAGAGTAGCCGTTGGTTGTGATGACGATCCCGGCGGGATTTACATCCGAGAAGTTGTCCACGGTCGTGCCGACGGAGAGCGTATTTGTCTCCAGCGCGGGAATCAACGCACGCGGCCACGTCACAGACTTGAGGTCGTTGCTCTGGAGGGTCAATTGGAGGGGGCCGGAAATCCCGCTGGCGGCTCGAAGTGGAAGTTGGCTGAGGAATCCCAGACAGACCGCCAGTACGAAAATGCGTGTCTTCATAGAAGGCTTTGGAACGCCCATATCGTGCTATTGGCGCGCCAAAGTGACAAGTTAATTGTCGGTGACGACATGCGCTTTCAGCCCGAGTTTACGGGTTTTTTGCGATCGACGCGGTGGTTCTGTTTGCGAGGACGGTGGCTTTCGCCTACTTTGGCCGGTGTCACACAGTCGTAACATCCGCGTGAGCATGCATTGGCTTGTTGTATTACTAGTGCTCGGTTTGTGGGCGCCGCTGAATGGGCGGGCTCAATCCTTCGCCGCCGCCGTCGATTTCGGCACGGTAACCACTCCAGAAATCACCGAAGCGTCCGGCATTGCCGCGAGCCGCCAGAACCCGGGCGTGCTCTGGACCCATAACGACAGCAGTTTCGCCGGGAGCATCTTCGCCCTGTCGACCAACGGGACCTATCTCGCTCGTTACTACATCCCGTCGGTGTTCTTCGGAAACTTCGAGGACATCGCCATCGGGCCGGGCGCGAGTCCTGAGCACCATTACGTCTATCTCGCGGACATCGGCGACAACTTCGCGACGCGTCCGTCCGTGCGCGTGCTCCGTTTTCCCGAACCCGCTGTCTACCCTTACTTTTCCAATTCTCCTCCGGTCCTACCCCTCACCGCCGTTCAGGAAATCGAACTGACCTATCCGGACAAACCATACGATGCCGAGGCGCTGATGATTGATCCGCTCACCGGCGACCTCTTCATCGCGACCAAGGAAACGAACAGTGCGCGCATCTACATGACCACGCGTGCGAAGATGGACGCCGGCGGGCCGATTCAACTGACCTTCGTGCGCGAGATGTCTTTCAGCGGCTTTCGCTCTGTCGCGGCTGGGGACATTTCGTTCGACGGTCGTTTGATCTGCATGCGTCGCAATGGTCGCGCCTGGACCTGGGCGCGTTCCGCGAGCCAGACCGTGAGCAACGCCCTCGCTGCGACCGGAACGACTCAGCCGGTGGCGACCGATCCGGAAGATCTAAACGGTGAAGCCATCGGATTTCACGCCACCGGGCTGGGCTACTTCACGATCAGCGAAGGTTCACAGCAGCCGATCAATTACTTCCGCCGCACCGGTTCCGGCCTTCCGACGCAGCCGGTTGTTTTCATCGGTCGCGGGGAAGTCTGGCGCTACAACGATCAGGGAACCGACGAAGGCACGACGTGGCGTGGCACGAACTTCAACGACTCCGCGTGGTCATCGGGACCGGCGCAACTTGGCTACGGTCAAGCGGACCAGCAAACGGTGATCTCCTACGGCTTTGATGAGTTTGAGAAGAACGTCACCACTTACTTTCGCAAGCAATTCACCCGTCCCAGTGCCGTGACCAACCTTGCGTTGCGCGTTTGCTTTACCGACGGCATCGCCGTCTACCTGAACGGCACCGAAGTGTTCCGTCGCAATCTCGCGCCCAACGCGGCGTATGACGAGCTTGCCACCGGCTCCAATGCCGAGCGGCAAAACTTCTGGGTGAATGTGCCGGTGACACCGACGCTGCTTCGTGCGGGAACGAACAACTTTATCGCCGTGGAACTGCACCGGCAGATCCGCTGGCAATACGATCTTAGCTTCGATCTACAGCTGGTGCAGGCCAGCGTTGAACTTCCCGCGCGCTTCAGTTCGCCGCCGGCGATCATTGGTGGAGCTTGGCGCGCGAACGTGACGGGGCCGATTGGTTCCGTCGCAGAGGTTGAGGCTTCCAGCGATTTGCAAACGTGGAGTCTGGCTGGGCAAGTTTCCCTTCCGCGCGGTACGAATTTCTTCCAGGAAGCGATTTCGTCGGGCGGCGGTCATCGCTTCTTTCGCGTTCGAAACTAGGCGTTCCACGCCTCTGTCATTCCTAATTCAGATCGCCACGTGACGATTCTCTTCGCACGTTTTCCGTCCTCGCCGATGCGTCGTCTTTAACAGGGCTCCAATCGATTTCTGAAGTCTGCTGCAAGTTAGTCGAACATCCGTCCCTGCCTTCGATCAGCCACCGACCAAAGTCGGATCTCGCACCGCCCGTTCGCGACCAAAGTCCTATTCCGCAGTTCGCTGCGCTCGGGGTAACAACACACGCGTAATGAAACACGTGCGTTTACTCCGACAACTCTTGCGACGCGATCTGGTGACCAGCCGGACGCCAGCGGTGGAGTGCGCGCATCAGATCATCCCTACGACTATGAACCAGACCTCCTATCCCAGTAGAGCCGCGTTCGCGATGCTTGGCCTCGCCGCGGGACTCGCCATCGCAACTCCAAGCTTCGCCAGCGAACATCGTTGGACCGGCGGCGACAACTTCACCCAGAACTTCAGCTCGCCGCTGAACTGGGAGAACGGCAGCGTGCCTGGCACGAACGAAACCAACGTTCGCCTCGTCTTCCCGCCGTTCGTCAATGGCACTAGCCCGATTCAGAACATCGTGGGACTAAAGGTTGACCAGATCGACATCCAGGGCGGTGGATACACGTTCTACGGCACGGCGGGTTCGAAGCTCACGTTGCGCGGTACCACGGACGCCGTCTTCGCCAGCGTCGGCGGACTGTTCCACAGCAGCCTGGAGGTCGAAGTCGAGAACCAGGCGGAGTTCGACGTGGCGTTCAACTACTCTATTACGATTCAAGGTCGCATCTCTGGCGCGGGCGGCATTCGCAAGACCGGCCTCGGTGGCCTGGAGTTCATGGGCGCCAGCGGCAACACTTATGCCGGTGAAACCTGGGTGCACGCGGGAACACTGCGCTTGAACAAGAACGCCGGCGTGACGGCGGTGCCCGGCGATTTGGAAGTCGGCGACGGCTCCGGTGGCAACGACGTCGACATTGTCCGTCTCATGCAGGACAACCAGATCGCCAACACTGCCGCGGTGACTATCAATCCGGCTGGCTTGTTGAACCTGAACAACAACGACGACACGTTCGGAACGATCACGATGCAAGGTGGTCACATCAGCACCGGCACGGGCGTGCTCTTCATGAACGGTCATGTGACGACGCTCGCTTCCGCGGAAGTCTCCCAGATTGATGGCCGTATTGACCTCGGTGGTCGCGGGAAGATCTTCACCATCGCGGACGGCGGTGCAGCGCAGGATCTGGTGCTGGCCGCGCAGATCAGCGGCGGGAACCTAGTAGGCCTTGCGAAGAACGGACCGGGTGCCATGTCGCTCGGCGGCAGCAATACATTCTCCGGTCCAGTCAGTCACAATGACGGAACGCTGATCGCGTTGAACAACTGGTCGTTCGGCAGCACAAACTCCGGCACCACGGTGGCCTCGGGCGCGTCGTTGGTGCTCGGGCAGGTGCTGATTCCCACCGAACCGCTCACGCTGAACGGCGTAGGTGTGTTGGGTGCGGGCGCGTTGATCGCGAACGATGGTTCCGCGATTTGGGACGGTATCATCAACCTCGCGACGGATTCGGTGATCAGTTCCACGACCAGTGTGGATTTTTATCTGCGCGGTCGCATGGAAGGTAACGGTGGCTTCACCAAGATCGGCGATGGCAATCTGCTGCTGACCGGCGACCAATCGAACACTTATCTCGGTGATACTGCAGTAATCGGTGGCACGCTTACCCTCAGCAAGGTCGCGAACATCATTTCGGTCCCGGGCCCTTTGATCTTGGGTCATGACAGCCAGCCTGCGCCGTTCCCGCGGGATGTGGTCAAAGTCACGAGCAGCCATCAGATCGCGAATGATGCGCCGATTGAGATTCATCTCTCTGGCTCGCTCGAATTTGAAAGTGCGTCGGACGGCATCGCGTCGCTCGACTTCACGGGCGGTCGCATGGTGGTGAATGGTGGAACGGTCACCATGCTCGGTAACATTCACTGTTCGGCGCCGGCGAACGGCATGGCGTTTATCAGTGGCAGCGGCGTGTTCTCAATGGGTGCGCAGTCGCGCATTATCTCGGTGGACGAGAACTCCGGCCTCGCCATCACCGCGATCATTGGTGGCAACGCCGGCATCGGGTTCCTCAAGCAAGGTGGCGGCATTCTCGACCTTCGTGGGGCAAACACATACTCCGGTATCACTTCGGTTGAGGCCGGTCAGTTGCTGGTCACCGGACCGAACGGTAATCTCGGAACGAGCGCGCAGGGGACACTGGTCGCGCAGGGCGCGCAGCTGGCCATCAGCTGGGTCCAGCTCGGCGAGGACTTGGTACTCAATGGCGATGCGGCGAACGGCCGTCCGAGCTTCAGCGTTCACGGTGATTGCACCTGGGCGGGCGACATCGCGCTGGGCGGTGGGACAAACACCATCGAAGTTCAGACCGTGCGTCTCATCGCAAATGGTGTGATCAGCGGCGGCGGCACGTTGCGCCTGGTCGGGCACAAGGTGAACAACGCACCGACACTCGCATGGCTGAGCGGTACGCTGGCCAACACCTATTCCGGACCGACCGTCTGCGAATCCATCGAACTCTGGATGAGCAAGCTGCCGGGGCAGAACGCAATTCCCGGCCCGCTCTTCCTGCTCGCTCCGGTGGACGCCACGCAGTCTCCCTGCCGCGCGTTCCTAAAGTTGGGGAATCAGATCGCGGACAGCGCGCCTATTACGTTGCTCGATGGAGCGGTGTTCGACGCTGGCGACGCCAACGAAACGATTGGTCCGGTGTATCTCGATCACGCGACTGTGAAGAGCACCAACGGTGTCGTGACGTTGAACGGCAACGTGACAGTGACGGCGACCCCGGCGTCCTACATCCGCGGCAACCTGTCGCTCGGCTCGGCGAACCGCACGTTCGACGTGGCGGGAAATTACGGCGGTGCGCTGGAGTTTTATCTCACCGCGAAAGTATCCGGGCTGAATGGAAGCGCCGGAATCGTGAAGACTGGCTCCGGTGAAATGGACATGTCCGGCAGCAACTCGTACTCGGGCGTCACGCTGGTGCAGCAAGGCATTGTGCGCGTGTCGCACAGCAGCGCGCTCGGCACAGGTGTGAACGGAACGCTGGTCAGCGATGGCGCCGTTCTCCAGTTGGCGAACAACGTCACCGTGGCGCAGGAAGGCCTGACTTTGAATGGCCTGGGCGATGGAGGCGAGTTCTACAACGCGGCTCTGATTGGTTTGTCCGGCGGGCCGACGACGTGGACGGGCCCGATCGGTGTCGCTTCACCAACGGCAATTCGTGTCGAGAACGTGAACTCTCCGCTGACTCTTTCCGGAGTCATCAGCGGCTCCTCAATGCTGTGGAAGCGCGGTGTTGGCACGTTGGAGTTTGGCGGTGCGGCGAACAACACTCATTCGGCTGACGTGATCGTCGAGCAAGGCGAACTCGCGTTGAACAAGACGGGCGCTCTGGCAGTCGCGGGCGGCTTGATCATCGGTGACACCAATAGCGCCGCCAACAGCGACGTGGTGCGGTTGCTTCAGCCGAATCAGATCGGTGACACGGTTCCCGTCGCAGTGCTGAACAGCGGCTTGCTGAACTTGAATAACTTCAGTGACGCGATCGGTTCGCTCGTCGGCAGTGGCACGGTCAACACGCTGTTTGCCACGTTGACGGTCGGTGGTGCCAACACAGACACGACGTTCAGCGGGTTGATTGGTGGCGTCGGCTTTGTGACGTTGAACAAGACCGGCGCGGGCACGCTGACGCTCACGGGCAACAATCCTTACTCGGGCAAAACGATCATCGATAACGGCACGCTCGTGATCGATGGCTTGCAGGCGAGCAGTGCGGTGGAGGTGAGCCCGCTCGGCACGCTCGCCGGCACTGGTTCGGTCGGCAACGTCTCGGCGTTCATCGGCTCGGACATCGTTCCCGGACACAGCCCTGGCATTCTCCGCACGAAGAACTTCACGCTCGATGACAACGTGGTCGTGCATATCGAAATTGAAGGCAATCAGCCTGGCACCGGCTACGATCAGATCGACGTGACTGGTTCGGTGATGGTCATGCTCGCGCAGTTGCAGGTGACCAATGCGCCGAGTTTCAAATCGGCCGTGGGTGACCAGTTCGTCATCATCAAGAACGACGGGAACGACGCGGTCTCCGGAACCTTCCTAGGCCTTCCGCAGAACAGCACGTTCCTGCTCAACGGCGCGCTCTTCCGCATCAGCTATAACGGCGGTGACGGCAACGACGTAGTCTTGACCCACGTGAACACGCCGCCGTCGATTGCTGGTCTGAACATCACGTCGAACAGCACTGAGGGAGGAGTGGTGAACTTCAGCGGCCAGATTGTGGATCCGGACCTTGTGGATGGATTCTTCCTGATGGTGAACTGGGGCGACGGCACGCCGGCCCAGCAGATCCAGTTTGCGCCGGGCACGTTCTCCTTCAACGTCTCGCACGCCTACGTGGACGATAATCCGACGACCACTCCGAGCGACACGTATCTGATCGATTACACGCTCCACGACAGCAGCGGCCCGGGCGCGTTCGGAAATTACATTGTGACCATCGCGAACGCGGTGCCTGTGGTGAACGCCGGTGCTGATGTGAAGGTCGCGAAGGACATCGTCTTCAATGTCAACGGCAGCTTCACGGATGCCGGTGTGAACGACACGTGGCAGGCCACGGTTGATTACGGCGACGGTTCCGGCGTTCAACCGCTCACGTTGAATCCGGACAAGACCTTCGTCCTCAGCCACGCCTACACGAACAATGGCGCATTCACGGTGACCGTTCGAGTGAACGACGACGATTCCGGCCAAGGTGTCGACACGCTCCTGGTGAATGTCACGGAACCTGCGGCGGCGCCGGTGCTGAAGATCGTTCCGGGTCCGGGCAATGGCCGCGTGACGGTGTCCTGGCCGTCGGCGGCGGTTGGGTTCGAACTCGAATCGACGACCGATCTGAACAGCGGCGTGTGGACCAAGATTCCGTTCACGCCGGTGGATGAGGCGGTCGAGAACGTGGTGGTCGTTCCGAAGACGGAGCCGATGATGCTCTTCCGCTTGGTGAAGCAATAAGTCCGAGCGGTTGTTTGAGAAAAATCACAGGCGGCGCGCCTCACGGTGCGCCGCCTGTTGATTTTCTGTGGGGTGACTCGGGACAGCTAAGGCTGTCAGCGACATTGGCTTTCACTTTGGCGCAATGCGAATTGGGCTGGACCACGGCGTGGTTAACGGCGGTCCGCCGCGCTGGCGGCGTTGCGGATTTCGCGCGCGGGCGATGACGATGCCTTCGTTCGTAAGGGAGATCGGCTGGTGGTAGACCATGGCATTGGTCGCGGCTCCGCCGCCGCTGGCTCGCGGATCGGAGCCGTCCAGCGTGAAGTAGATGGTCGCATTGGTGGGCGCGCTGAAGGTGAGAGTTCGCGGCGTTCCGGAGTCCATTTTCCACGACGGCGGTTCGGCTAGTTGCGAATCGATAAAGTCCACGCGGTTCGAGAGCCATTCTTTCATCAACGCGATCTCGCTCTGATACGAGCCGCCGCGCGGCTGAAAGTCCCAGCGACGGTATTGGCGCGGCTGGGCTTCCTTGATTTCGGCGGCGAGCTGATCGATGAGGCGATTCAGGTTGGTGACGGCGAAATGGTCGCGTTGCAGTTCCTGCCAGCGGTCCACCCAACGCTGCCAGAAATCGGAGTCAGTGAAGAGCCGTGGCCACCAAGGTCCGCCGAAGAACGGACCGGTGTTCCAGACGCGGGGATCTTCGTCACGTCCGTCGGTGGAGCCGAGCGCGCGATCGAAGTCCCAGTGCGGGCCGAAGGTGATCTTCCCATTGCGCGGCTTGTGGAAGTAGGTGCTGAGGACGAGGGCATCGACATTGCCGCTGAGCACTTCGAGCACGTGGAAGTCGATCGCGGCGTCGACATCCAGATACGCACGGTAGCCGCGAACGGGGTCTTTCCAATCGTCGCTGTCGAGGGCGCGTTCGAACTCTTCGAAATAGTTCAGCAAGTATCGGAGCTGCGGCGCGCGTTGGGGCAGGGAGATGACCTGCTCGCGCGGTTCCACGTGAATGATGCCGCGTTCGCCGTGGGAAAAGAGTCCCGACTCGCCGGGCCCGAGCCGGTCGACCTTCAGCAGGTAGCCGCCGGTGACGTCCGGTGGTTTGAGATCGTCTGCGTCGAGGCGATCGATGTTCACGCGGTTCTTCCCGATCTTGATCTTCTCTTCCAGCACGTAGAGTCCGGCGTAGTGACTCAGGCGAACCGGGCCGGCGCTGCGCACGATGAACATTTCCACAAAACGCGTGCGTGGTGAGTAGCGGCCCATGTCGCGACTCAGTTGGTGAACGAACGGGTTGTGAATCAGCACCGGGTCGTAGGCGTTGGGCGCGTAGAGAATCCAGTCCGAATCCGCAGGCAGGCCGAGCAGGGGCAGGTCGCGCTCTTGATTGAATTCATCGATGAACTTCATCGCGAAGCCAGGCTGCGGCATTCCGGATGACGTGGAGCCGCGGACCCGTTGGCTCACGCGGCTCGTCAGAGTCGGCGGATTGGTGAGCGAGGTGCGGCCGTCGATTGGTTGGTACAAGGTGACGTGGGCTAGCGACGCTTGCGCGGAAGTGGGAACGTCCGTGCCGAGCGTGTCGAGGATCAGCACCGGCAGGCTGGAGTTGAACTCCGTGGCGTTGGTGTGCAATCGGAAGAAGCTCTCACTGCCCGGCGGGCCGGGAAAGCGATCGGCCGCGTAGGCGCGGGCGCGGAGCGTGACGCTGTTCGTGATCGTGATGGCTTCGCGGTAAGTTGGGGAACGAAGGTTCGGCAGGGCGCCGTCGAGGGTGAAGCGAATGATCGCGTTGGTGTCAGCGCACGAGAGTTGGACGCGGAGCGAATCGAGGTAAGTCCTGCTCGCGATGGAGAAGGTGACGCTCGGCGAGAATTCTGGGCCGGTGGTTGGGTTGGGTTTTCCGGGCGTTGGCTTGCGGAATGGCCCGGTCAAGGATGGTTCGCCGCGGACGCGACCGAAGGAAACATCCGCCTTCTGCGCGCCGTAGTGAAGCTCGGAGACGACGTTGGTCGAGCGATTCACCAGCGCGAGGTAGCCGCCGGAGGGGTTGAGCTGAAAGCTCGCGTGCGGATGCGCGAGATTGGTAATGCGGTTCTTTCCGGACGCGTGAACGACGAGATGCTTGTCGGGCAGGAGCGTGACGCCGGGCAGACGCCACTTGGTCAGTTTGGTCGGCGTGTCGGTGAGAAACCAGCCGGCGAGATAGATGGAGAAGCCGGAGCCATTGTAGAGCTCGAGCCAGCCGGAGCGCTCGCCGTCGTCATCCTTCAACCCACGGTTGTTCTCGGCGAGGAACTCATTGAGGTAAACCGACGTGAAGTGGTCGGCCGCCGCAGCTGTTTGAGAAACGGCCAGCAGCGCGATCGCCCAGCACAAGATGGGGCGGAGGGTGTTCATCCGCGAACGATTCGGTCCATCGAAACCGTGCGACGTTTCGACACGAAACGTCGACTCCACTAAAACGGCAGGCGCGGCGTCGGCTCAAGGGCGGACGCGACACGAATCTCGCGGCGACGCACGCTACTTCTGGACGGGCTTGCCGGCTTTCTTCCAGCCATCGAAGCCGGGTGCGAGATCGTAAAGCGCTTTGAAGCCGGACGATTCCAGTTTCTTGCAGGCGCGCGCGCTCCGCATGCCGACGGCGCAGTTGACGAGATACGTCTTCGACTTGTCGAGCTGAGCGGTCTGCTCCGCGAAGCGTGAAGAATTGATGTCGATGTTGATGGCGCCGGGGATGTGGCCCTTTTCAAACTCCGCCGCGCTGCGCACATCGAGTATGACGACGTTCGTGCCAGTGCGCAGCTTCTCATACTCGTCGATGTTCACCCGCTTCACGGCGGTCGTCGCAGGAGCCGGTGTTTCGGCCGCGCGCGCGAGAGCAGGTGAGATCAAGGCGACGACGAGCAGGAGAATGATTCGGATGTTCATCAGTTTCAGCATGCGTGGTTGGACGCTAGCGCCGAGGTCGGATATTCGCCAGTGCGGAACTTATCGTTCAACGGATCACGCGATAGAACTGGCTGGGCGCCGCGGAGCCGCGAGTCGATTCAAGGAACGGGCTGTAGCTCCAAGGTAGAGGAATCCATTCGCTGAGATTCGTCGAGACTTGCAGGCTCCCGTCACCGCCCCATTCGATGCGCAGATAGTCGCCGGTTTTCGAGGCCGTCAGCGGCGTGGGAGTGGATTGCGGCGGGAGACCTTTCGCATCGATCTCGCGGCGGATGGCGTCCATGAAGCGCAGGTCGTTGTTGCCGGTGGTTTGAAAGCCCGTGAGGCCGAGCATGAAGATGATGCCGCAGAGGCCCCGTTTGCGGTCGACCCACGGGCAGGTGCCGAATGCTCCGGGGCTCGCCACTTCCTCGACGACGAGATTGGTCGGATTCTGCGCGAAGATCCACGAGCCCATGCCGTAATCTGGCCGCTGATTGTAGGCGTAAAAGAGTGAGGCTGGCGCGGGACTGTAATACTCGGGCAGACCGTAAGTCTGGTTCTTGAAGAACTCCTGAATGCTGCGACTGGCGAGAACGGGCCGGCCATTTTCCGCGAGCCCGTTGTTGAGAACCATGCGGAGGAATTTTAGGTAATCTTGCGCCGTCGACCGCGCGCCGCCGGCGATCGCCGGGTTCAAGCCAAACGTCTCGTAGTCGGAGTTCGTCATGCCCAGCGGTTCGAACAAGAGCTCGCGCGCGAGCGTTCGCCAGTCCTTGCCGGTGACGACTTCGCAGATTCTTCCGACGGTCTGCATGCCGTCGCCTTCGTAATCGAGCTGGGTGCCGGGCGGAAAAACAATCGGTGCGTTCGAAGCGATGAGGTTGACGGACTGCGCGAGCGTCAGGGTGGAATCGATCTCGTAATCCGGATCGCGGAGGGAGAGCCCGCTGTTCATCGCGAAACATTGCCGGATGGTGATGTCGCCTTTGCCTTGTTGATCGAAGATCGGCAGGTAACGGCCGACGCGGTCGTCCAGTCGGAAGTATCCGAGCTCCGCCACCTTGAGCACGATGGCGCCGGAATACCATTTAGTCGCGGAGGCGATCGCGACTTTGGTGTTGTCGGTCAGTTGAAGCGCCGGAGCTCCGGTGGTGCCCTCAAAGCGAAAGGTTTCACCACGGCCCCGTTGTTCCACAATCGCCACCACGCCGCGGGGACCGTAGAGATCGAGATTCGATTCGAGATGAGCCTTGGCGGCGGTGAAGTCGTAGGTCTGCGCCAGGCTCTCCGAGACACCAGTGAGCCAAACGAGAAGCGTGCCAGCGATAGCGAACGCGCGGAGAGAACAAGTGACTAGGATACGCATCATCACGCTCGAATGGACGCAGCCGGGCGGGGATTGGTTACACGCTGTTCACGGCGTTTCCGGGCGAGCTGCGCCGTTACTTGGGCAGGAGCTTCGTCGCGTCGGAATGAGCCATGATCACGTCCGCATCGCGCTGGAGAGCGATGTAGTAATGGCCGGCGAAACCATCGCCTTCCTCGGAGGCAACCAGCAGTTCTCGTGTGCTTTTGATCAGGGCGGTGGCAGTTCGGATGTTGACGGAGTTGGAATCTTCTAGGGCTTCATCAATGGAGACGATGAGCAGCGACAGCGGATGCAGCCACGCGAACCAGGGATCATCCGTGAGCAGCTTGAGCAGATGGTTGGCGGATTGCACCTGCCCCATCGTTTGCTCGTAGCTGGCGCGTTCGGATTCCACCAGCGCCTTGTGCAGGTCGAGCAGCGCCTCGCGCACCATGAGCAACTGGGACCGTAGTTCAAGCGCTCGCGGCGTCGGCTTTCGTCGTCTTTGCTTCTTTTCGTTCATTCGAACCGGGCGAGGGTTGGCGGACTAGGCTTCGGCAGTCAACCCGCATTCCCATGCTCCACCGGTTATCGGTGGGATTTGCCACTGCTCAACCGATAGTTCGCCGGATGCGGAATGCAACTTCGGAAGCAGCGGGATTTCCGCGTGACCCTGCTCCGGACGCGTGGCAGTCTCCGCGCGTGACAGCAAACGAAGCCATTGCCTTGCTCGATGCCTTTCTCGCGGGCGGAACCTCGCGCGACGAGGTCCTGCGCGCTTTTCAAGCGGCACCGTTGGTGGATTTAGGCTACGCACGCGTCGATATTCATCGGTCGTTGCGCAAAGGATTTCCCGAAGTCATCTACGCGGAAGGCAAGACGCCCGCTCAGGTTGCCGGCATCGCCGCGCAGCTGGGCAAGCGCGAGGAACGTTTTCTCGCCACGCGCGTGAACGAGGGACACGTCCGTGCGCTGCGCAAGAAATTGAAAGGGATCGTTCACCACGAACAGGCGCGATGCGTGACCTTTGAGAAAGTTCCGCTGCCGAAGCGCCCGGGCTTTATCGCCGTGCTTGCGGCCGGGACGAGTGATCTGCCGGTCGCGGAGGAAGCGGCGGTGACGGCGGACATCATGGGCAATCGCGTCGAGCGCATCTACGATGTTGGCGTGGCGGGATTGCATCGATTGCTCTCTCGCCTCGATTTGATCCAGCAGGCGAACGTCATCGTGGCGGTGGCCGGAATGGAAGGCGCGCTGCCGGGTGTGGTCGCCGGACTGGTCGCGCGTCCGGTCATCGCGGTGCCGACGAGCATCGGATACGGCACGAACTTACGTGGCTTGACGGCGCTCTTCGGCATGTTGAGCAGTTGCAGCAGCGGCATGACGGTGGTGAACATCGACAACGGCTTCGGCGCCGGTTACGCCGCGAGCCAGATGAATACGCTGGCTGCTGGAGCGGTTGGGCAAGCTGCCAGCGCTGCGAGCGCGGCGCGCAACGGAATCACCCGGAAGCCGCGTGCGGTGCGAAAGTAGATTTCCATTCAGCAATGAAAACGTTGTATCTCGATATTTTCAGCGGCATCAGCGGTGACATGTTCATTGGCGCGCTGCTGGATGTAGGCGTGGATTTTCACCAACTGGAACACGAGTTGGAAAAGCTTGGCGTCGGTGGATACCACCTGCACACGTCGCGTCAGCAACGCTCGCACGTCGCGGGAACGAAGTTCGATGTTCATGTGGAGGACGATGCTTGCTGTGATCACGACCATGACCATGGCGATCATAAACACGAGCATGCGCATGATCATTATCACGGGCATCAACATCCTCATGGTGAAGCCGGGCACGAACATTCTCATTCACACGAGCACAGCCACGAGCATGGCGGGCACAGTCACAGCCACGCGCACGAGCATCATCATCACGAACGGACGTTTGCGGACATCGAGCAACTGATTCAGCGCAGCAAGCTTTCGGCGTGGGTGAAGGAAAAGTCGATTGGCGTCTTCCGTCGCGTGGCGGTGGCGGAGGGGAAGATCCACGGCAAGCCGCCGGAGCAGGTTCACTTTCATGAGGTCGGCGCGATTGATTCCATCGTGGACATCGTGGGCGCGTGCGTTGGTCTGGAACTGCTCGGCAAACCTCGCGTGCTCGCGGCCACCGTGGTCGAAGGCACGGGCTGGGTGAAGTGCGCGCACGGGCGGTTTCCGGTTCCCACACCCGCGACGCTGGAGATTCTCGGCGCACGCGGCATCCCCGTCGCGCAGTGCGATGAACCGCATGAACTCGTGACGCCGACTGGCGCGGCGCTACTCGCGGAACTGGTGGAAAGCTTTGGTCCGATGCGCGACCTGACCGCGACGAAGATTGGTTACGGCCTCGGCATGCGCGAGAACAAGACGCGGCCGAACGTGTTGCGCGCGGTACTCGGCGAAACAACGGAGGCTTCCGCCGCGCACGATTGGGAGACGGACACCATCGCGGTGCTGGAAACGAATCTCGATGACATCAACGCGGAGATTCTCGGCGCGTTTGTCGAAAAGGCGCTGGCCGCCGGCGCGCTCGATGTGTTCCACACACCGATTCAGATGAAGAAGAACCGGCCGGGCGTGCTGCTCTCGGTGTTGTGTGCTGAATCCGATGCGGATCGTTTCACCGCGCTGATGCTGCGCGAGACTTCGGCCTTCGGCGTCCGCCGCCACATCGCGGAGCGCCGGAAACTGCGTCGTGAATTTACGACGGTGAAGACGGTTTATGGTGAAGTGCAGGTGAAGCTGGGCAAGCTGGACGGGAAGATTGTGCAGGCTTCGCCGGAGCACGAGTCTTGCAAACGCCTCGCGGAACAGGCGAACGTCCCGTTGAAATCCGTTTACGAAGCCGCCGTCCGCGCGAGCACGAACTAATCCTTTTTGAATTCGACTTATGATTGACGCCGACTTGTTGAAAATCTTGTGCTGCCCGGAGACCCGCCAGCCGCTGACGCTGGCGGAGGGAAGTCTGCTCCAACGCCTGAACGATCAGATCGCGAAGAACAGCCTGCTGAACCGCGCTGGTAAACCGGTGACGCGCCCTTGCGACGGCGGTTTGTTGCGCAAAGACGGTCAGTTCGTTTATCCGATCTGCGCTGGCATACCGATCCTGCTCATCGACGAATCGATTCCGGTGGCGGGGAACTAGGCGCTGGCTCTGGGGCAGCCTTCGCCAACGGGCGTCATGGCTTTCCCAATGGAAGCGAAGCCGGTTGGAAGCGGAGAGGCGAAATTAAACTATGAAACGACTGCTGATTGCATACGACGGTTCGCCCTGTGCCGAGGCGGCGATTGAAGATCTCGCCAAGGCGGGGTTGCCCCCCGAGATGGACGCGGCGGTGATTTCGGTCGCCGATGTCTGGCTGCCATCGAATCCCGCCGGGCCGCAGCCGGATTTTCCGGCGGCGAATTCGCAGGCCGTGCGCAAGGCGCGCGAGCAGGCGATGCAAGTCCTGGAAACGGCGAAGGCGATGTCCGCCCGCGCAGCTGAACGGCTCAAGACACTGCATCCCAAGTGGAAGGTGGAATCGTTCGCGGTCGCAGATTCGCCGGCGTGGGGAGTGTTGAGCAAGGCGGCGGAGTGGAAGGCGGATCTCGTCGCGCTCGGTTCCCACGGCCGGTCTGTGCTGGAACGATTCTTCCTGGGCAGCGTGTCGCAAAAGGTCGCGGCGGAGTCGCCTTGCTCGGTTCGCATTTCCCGTCCGCGCAAACATCCGCATCACTCACGCACTCGCGTGGTGGTGGCCGTGGATGGCTCGGCCGATTCGCTGGCGTCGGTGCGCGCGGTTGCGTCGCGGGTGTGGCCGGAGTTCAGCGAGTTCCGCGTCACCGCGGTGGTGGACGCGCGTTTGGAGACGGCGATTGCCTGGCCTGAATCCGTCGCGGGCCAATGGGTGCGCGAAAACGACACGGCGACCCGAGAAGCAATGCTTCGCATGCTCGAACATTCGGCGAAGGTGCTGAGCGATGCCGGGCTTTCCGTCGAAACCCAGTTGCTCACCGGCGATCCGAAGCACGAACTGCTCGCGCAGGCGGAGACGTGGGAAGCGGACGCGATTTTTCTCGGCGCACGCGGTTTGCATCACGGCGGGCGACTCGCGCTGGGCACCATGGCGTCAGCGGTGGCGGGTCGGGCGCATTGCTCGGTGGAGATTGTCCGGAAGAGCTGAGCGTTTCGGTATCCGAAACTGGAGCGCGCAAACATGGCCAGCGTTGAAACAGGATTGCGCCTCTCCAAGCTCGCGCTGGTGATCAACTCGTTCCTTGCGGCGATCAAGATCGCGGCGGGCATCATCGGCAATTCCTACGTTCTCATCGCCGACGGGATCGAATCCACGGCGGACATCTTCAGCTCCGTGGTCGTGTGGGGCGGATTGCGCGTGGCGGTCATTCCGGCGGACGAGAATCATCCCTATGGTCACGGCAAGGCGGAATCCCTCGCCAGCATCACCGTCTCGATGCTCCTGCTTGGCGCGGCGCTGCTCATCGCGGTGCAAAGCGTGCGCGAGATCATGACACCGCACCAGGCGCCGCACTGGTTCACGCTGCCGGTGTTGCTGGTGGTGATTGTGATCAAGGAAACGATGTTTCGTCTCGCGTTCAAGGCGGGAAGTTCCATCGAAAGCACCGCGTTGAAGAGCGATGCGTGGCATCATCGCTCGGATGCGCTGACCTCGGCGGCGGCGTTTGTCGGCATCACCATCGCGCTAATTGGCGGGCCGGGTTACGAAAGCGCGGATGACTGGGCGGCGTTGCTGGCCTGCGGCGTGATTGCGTGGAACGGCTTTCGGCTGCTTCGGGCGGCAATGGATGAAATCATGGATGCCACGGTGGCGCCGGACACGGTTGCCGCCGTGCGCCGGCTTGCCGCAGGAGTTGATGGCGTCATCGACATTGAGAAGTGCCGTATCCGGAAGGTCGGCCTGCATCTCTCGCTCGACATTCACGTGGTGGTGAATGGCGATTTAAGCGTGCGGCGCGGACACGAGATCGCGCATCGGGTGAAGGATCAGCTGCTTGCCTCTCAACATCGCATCAACGACGTGACGGTTCACATCGAGCCCGCCCAGCCGCGTGGTGTCGCTTCAAAGGCGGGTTGAGCTCAGATCGACCCGAAGGAGGGTCGATTCTCCCGGAGCCAGCGTCACCTTGTGCGCGGCGACATTTCCGGATTCCACGCAGATCATCCGCAGATATTCCTCGTTGCCGAAGTCGGAGAGTTGCTGTGACTTGGCGATCCACGGATTCCAAACCACCGTCGCGGCGCCGCCGAATTTCTCGACGAGGATCTTCCTTCCGAGACTGGGGTCGCGAATCTCCGCCACCGCCGGCGTGTTCAAATAAACGCGGTCTACTTCAGACGATACGCGAATGGCGTCGTTGCTCTCAGTCTTTGGTGCGAAGCCGTCCACCTTGTCGAGGTAGGTGACCCCAGTAAGCCCATGGACCGAAACGGCGCTGATCTCGCCGACGGTGAAGTAGGTGTGCAGGCAGTTTTCGAGCGTGAGGTTCTGGCCGGGAGCGGTGTTCGTAAGGACCAGTTCGAGCGTGAGCCGGTCCGTGACGGTGACGGTGTAATAGGCCGAGAACGACGGCCACAAGGCGCTCTGCCTTGCCCCGGGAAAGGCGAAGCGCAGGCTCACGCCGCCATGAGGGGTGGACGTGGTTTCATGCAACAACCAGCTCACGTTGCGCGCGAAGCCATGGGCGCCTTCGCCGTCGCGCGCACCGAACCACGGGAAGATGATCGGAACGCCGCCGCGGATGGGCTGGCCGGATTCGAACCGGCTGCATTGGCTGGTGAAGAGCAGGGAAGGTTCGCCGCGTTTCTTGAAGTCGGTGACGTGCGCGCCGTGCAGGTAAATCTCGGCGCTGCTCGCGTCAGTCGTGACCTCCAGCTTGGGCAATCCTCCGTTGCCTTCGAGCACGCTGACCCGTCCGGGAATCTCGAATCGTTTCAGGTCCTCGATCGACATGGCGGCGGTGCAGCGTGAGTTACTTCAGGTTCTCGGGATTGAGCGGCTTGAGGTCCTTCGGGAGGAAACGGCCGTCCTTGCGGATCAATTCGCCATCGAACCAGATCTCGCCGCCACCCCATTCCGGGCGCTGGATGAGCACCATGTCCCAGTGGACGGCGGAGCGGTTTCCATTGTCGCATTCCTCGTAAGCCTGGCCGGGCGTGAAGTGCATCGAGCCGGCGATCTTCTCGTCGAACAGGATGTCGCACATGGGTGTGTGAATGTGCGGATTAAACCCGAGCGAGAACTCCCCGATGTAACGCGCGCCGGCGTCAGTATCGAGAATCTCGTTCAACCGCTTCGAGTTGTTCGCGGTGGCGCCGACGATCTTTCCGTCGTTGAAATCGAGGCGGACGTTGTCGAACCGCGTGCCGGAATAAATCGTGGGCGTGTTGAACTGGATGTGGCCGTTCACCGAATTCTTCACCGGGCACGAGAAAACTTCGCCGTCGGGAATGTTCCGGTCGCCTTTGCACATCTTCGCACCGATGCCTTTGATGCTGAAAGTGAGGTCGGTGCCGGGGCCTTTGATGTGGACGCGGTCCGCCTTTTTCATGCGCTGCTCCAGCGGCGTCATCGCCTTGGCCATGCGCGGATAGTTCATCGTGCAGACGTTGAAGTAGAAATCCTCGAACGCCTCCGTGCTCATGCCCGCCGCCTGCGCCATGCTCGGCGTCGGCCAGCGCAAGACGACCCAGCGCGTCTTGTTCACGCGGTAATTGAGAACCGGCCGCACGATGCGCGAGTAGAGCGCCATCTTGGAGCTGTCTACGTCTGAAGATTCGTTGATGTTCGCGCTGCCGCGAAGGGCGATGTAGGCCTGCACTCGCTTCATCCGGAACATCTCGATGTCGCGAATCGTCGTGGCGTGGCCCTCGTCCGTTCCGCGGAGAACTTCGCGCGTCACGCGGCCGTGGCGCACTTCGACCAGCGGCGTCGCGCCGGCTTTGCGCACAGTGCGCATCAGTTCCACCGTGAAATCATCCGGGATGTCGATGGCGTCGATGAGCACTTTGTCTCCCGCTTTGAGTTGCGTGGAGTATTCGACGAGCAGTTTGGCGAGCTTGTTGTAGCGCGGATCGGTCATAAATGTCTGGTGCCCGGAGGCTATCGGACGTGGAAAGTTTGTCTAGTGGCAAACCGGTTACTCCAACGCCACCTGCCCGCTGATCACACGCGCGTAATAGCCGGGTTGCGACTTCAGTTCTGCGGGTGAACCTTCCTCGACCAATCGTCCGTCCTGCAGCACGAGGATCTTGTCGACGCGTCCGATGGTGGAGAGCCGGTGGGCAACCATCAAGGTGGTGCGGCCTTTCATGAGATTGAAGAGCGATTCCACCACCGCGGCTTCGCTGTCGGAGTCGAGCGCGCTGGTGGGTTCGTCGAGCAGGAGAATCGGTGCGTCCTTGAGGAACGCCCGCGCGAGGTTGAGCCGCTGCCGTTCGCCCACGCTCAGGCGGGCGCCGCCGTCGCCCACCACGGTGTCGTAGCCGTTCGGCAGCTTGCCGATGAAGCCCGCGGCGTTCGCGGCGCGGGCGGCGGCTTCAATCTCCGCGCGACTCGCTTCCGGTTTTCCGTACGCGATGTTCTCCGCGATGCTCGCCGGGAGAAGGATCGGTTCCTGCAAGACGAGCGCGATTTGTTTCCGGAGATCCTTCAGCTTCAGCTCGCGCAAATCCACGCCGTCCAGCTTCACGCCGCCCTGCGTTGGATCGAAGAAGCGCGGGAGCAGATTCATCAAGGTCGACTTCCCCACGCCGCTCGGCCCGATGAGCGCCGCGGATTGTCCTGCGCCCAGTCGGAAGCTCAGGTTCTGCAGGACCGTCTGCCCCGCCTGGTAGCCGAAGGAAACGTTGTCGAACACGACTTCGCCTCGCGCCTTCGTCACCGCACGTGCGTTCGGCGCGTCCTTCACTTCCTCGGGTGCGTCGAGGATTTCAAAGACGCGCTGGGTGCCGACCTTGGCGTTCGCCATCGTCGCGCCGACGTGAGAGAGCTGGTTCAACGGCTCGTAGAGCTGCGCGAGATACGCGAGGAAGATGAGCAGTTCGCCGACGCTCAACTTTCCGGCGAGCACCTGCTGGCTGCCGATCCAGACGATCGAGGCGGATCCGAGAGCGAACACCGCGGAAATCGCCAGCCAGTAAAGCAGTTCCCACGCGTGCTGCGACAGGCGCTTCTCCATCGCAGTCGACGTGCGCGCGGTGAACGCCTGTTCTTCCTGCGCCTCGCGAGTGTAACTCTGGATCAGCGGCAGCGCCACGATGCTTTGCTGGACGAAAGAGGTGACTTGACTGTCCGCCTGTTGTGCCTCCGTGCCGCGCTGCGTCATGCGATGGCCGAACTGTTTCATCACCAGCAGCAACACTGGAACAATGGCGAGCGCCACCAGAGTGAGCGGCGGGTTCAGGAGCCACATCCACACGCTCATGCTCACGAGGGAGAGCGTGGCCGTGGCGGAGGTGATCCAGCCTTGCTGAAACAGCGTTTGGAACGAATACGTGTCCCACGCCGCGCGATGAATGATGTCACCGCTGCGGCTGCCTTGATGAAACCGCAGCGAGAGACGCTGAAGGCAGGCGAAGACTTCCACGCGCACGCGACGCAATCCGCTCAGGCCGATCTGAATTGCCACGAAGTTTTGTGCGGACGAAATCGCGCTCTGGCCCAGATGCAGCACGAGGACGGCGATGGCCAGCGTGGCGATGAGGGTTTCCTTGGTGGCGGAGCCGAGCGTGGAGGCGATCCAGCCGGGCAGGGGATGATTGCCGAGGACCGAGTCGACGATGACAGCCAGGGGCCACGGCTTGAGCAGGCTCAGGCCGATGCTCAGCATCATGAAGGCGGCGACCAGCACCAGCCGCGGAGCTTCCGGCCGAAAGAATTGAAACACCCGACGCGCGTTGTTCATCAGCGGCGCGAGCGTATCAGTGCGCCGTCGGAGGACAAAGTTGAAAGCAATTGCCCTCCTCGACCGGCTGGCTCACGCCGTTCTCGGAAGACGCCCGCGATATTGCGTGGGCGATTCGCCGGCGAACTTTTTGAAGGTGCGGTTGAAATGCGTGAGCGATTCAAAACCCACTTCATAGGCGATCTCGCTGATGCGGTTGTTCGGGTTCAGCAACAGGCTCATGGCCTTCTCCACCCGGGTGCGCGAGACGAACTCGGTGAAGTTGGTGCCGGTGGCTTTGCGGAACAGTTTGCAGAAATAGAAGACGCTCACGTGAACGGCGCCTGCCACCTGACCAAGGGAAAGCTTCTCCTGATAATGTTCGCGGATGAATGCCTTCGCGCGGCTGATGGAGGGCGGTTCGGCTTGCGCGGTTTGCACGGCGATCTGGTTGCTCGTCATTGCGAGGTGCTCGGCGAAGATCGAGAGCAGGCTGGAGATCGACTTGTTCTTTCTTCTGGAGACGACCGGCGTGGCGAAATACGCGCTGCGGGCGGCGCCTTTGTTGAGCTTCACGCCGAGCTTCGCGGCGGTTTGGTAGGCGCGTTGAAACGACGCGGGGTCCGGCGGTTGCGGCAACACCTGGCCGGTCTGGAGATACCCAATGATCTTCGGGCCAAGTTTGACGGGCACGGCCGTTTCATTCAGGCCGTACGCGCAGGTGACGGTCGTGGCGGTGGCGGTGGCGTCGCGCAGCAGTTTCTCCTGCACTTGCAGGCACACCGTGCAGGTGGAGCTTTTGCCGGCCATGAGGGCGCACCATTTGTTTTCGTGACGGTGTCCGTGAAAGGGCAGCAGGCCGTCTGAGTCCGGGCGCAGTGTCACCGGGAGGCCCGTGGTCTCGGCGTAGGCGGTCGCGAAGTTTTGGAACAACGAGGATTCGGCGAGTATCCTCAGCAAACGTCCATTGTCATTCATGGAACGATCTCCTGTCGGCTTGGTGGCCGTGGGGTGTAGTGAATTTACGAACAATAGGATCGCGGAAGCAGCGGTGACAATGGGGTGATCTACGGATGATTGCTGCGGACCTGCGCGATGCCCGATGTGGGGCTTGCAAGAGTCGGCGGAAAAGGACTTGCCGCGTTTGGAATCGCTCCCGCAATATCCGGCCACTTAAGAACCACTGTAAACCAAAGAACAAGCTATGGGTCGCATCTACAATAACATCGTCGAAACCGTCGGACGCACTCCGTTGGTGAAGCTGAACCGCGTGGCCGAAGGTGTGGGCGCCACCGTCCTGCTCAAGTGCGAATTCTTCAACCCGCTCGGCAGCGTAAAGGATCGTATCGGAATGGCCATGATTGAAGACGCCGAGAAGCGCGGCATCCTGAAGAAGGACACCGTCATCATCGAGCCTACCAGCGGCAACACCGGCATCGCGCTCGCCTTCGTCGCGGCGGCCAAGGGCTACAAGCTCATCCTCACCATGCCCGAGACGATGTCGCTCGAGCGCCGCACGCTTCTCGCCATGCTCGGCGCGAAGCTCGTGCTCACTCCCGGCACCGAAGGCATGAAGGGCGCCATCGCGCGCGCCGAACAACTCGCCAAGGAAACGCCGAACTCCTGGATCCCGCAGCAGTTCGAGAATCCCGCGAACCCGGCGATTCATTCGAAGACCACGGCGGTGGAAATTTGGGAAGACACGGACGGCAAGGTCGACATTCTCGTCGCGGCCGTGGGTACCGGCGGCACCATCACCGGCTGCTACGAAGTCATCAAGACCAAGAAGCCTTCGTTCACCGCGATCGCCGTTGAGCCGAAGGATTCGCCCGTCATCACCCAGACTCTCGCTGGCCAGCCGGTGAAGCCCGGCCCGCACAAGATTCAAGGCACCGGCGCCGGTTTCGTGCCGAAGAACCTTCACCTGAAGGACGCGGCCGGGAACGCGCAGATCACGGAATGCGTACAGGTGAGCAACGACGACGCGTTCGCGATGGCCCGTCGTCTCGCGAAGGAAGAAGGCATCCTGGTCGGCATCTCCACTGGCGCAAACGTTGTCGCCGCGCTCGAAGTCGCGAAGCGTCCGGAGAACAAGGGCAAGACCATCGTCACGATCGCCTGCTCAACGGGCGAACGTTACCTCAGCACGCCGCTCGCGGCCGAAGCCAAGGCCGAAGTAGGCGGCTGATCGTTGCCGTTGCGGAAGAATTCATTCAATGGGGCCAGCCGGACAACGGCGGCCCCATTTTTGTTTTAGCGATACTGATTGTCTCCCGGCGCGGCGGAAGTTGCCTGGAATTGTTTGGCTACTCACCTCATCTCACACCCAGCGATTCCGGAACAACGCGAGATCGAAGTGGCTCTTCCCGTCGATGGCGATGTCGCAGAGGATTTCGCCGATGGCGCTGGAGAACTTGAACCCATGGCCGGAGCACGGACTGGCGATGAGGACTTGCGGATGGGCGGGATGATGGTCGATCCAAAAATGTTCATCCGGCGTGTTCGTGTAGAGGCAGACCGCGGCGGAGCGGAACTGACCCTCGGCTTGTGGAAGGTAGCGGCGCAGGAGTCCGCGCATCGTTTCCACTTCGTCCGGCGTCACGTCGCGGGAGACGAAATCCGGCGAGACGTTTGAACCGTCGTGATGCCACGCGATCTTCACGCCTTCACCGAGATCGGGGAAACCGTAAAAGAAGCGGCGTCCCTCTTCGCCGCCGATTTGCCAAAGGTGAACGGGAAGCCGTTCCGGGTAGAACGATTTCGGTTCAGCCTTCGGCTCGAACCAAAAGAGTGTCTGGCGCTCGATGGTGAGCGGCGGGTTGAGTTCCGGGAGAAGTTCCCGCGCCCAGCTGCCGGCGGAGAGAATGAGCTTCGCCGCGCGATGGGTTCCCTTGGTGGTGACGACTTCCACGCCGTCCGCCGAGGCGTTCCAGCGTACGACGGGTTCATCGGTGCGAAGGCTGGCGCCGTGTTGCGAGGCAAATTGGAGATGGGTCGCGATGCAGCGTTCGGGAAAGAGAATGCCGGCGCGCGGTTCGAGCACGGCGAGCATTTCGTCGGATGGCTGCAGGGCCGGGAACCGCGAGCGCACGTCGCGCGCGGTGAGAATCTCGTGCGGCAGATGATGCGTCTCCGCGCTGAGTTTTGCGCCGGTGAAGACGATGCTGTCGGGTGCGCCGATCATCAGGCCGCCGGTCTGGAGAAAGAGCGGAGTCTTGGAGAGGATTGAGAGATCGTCCCAGAGTTGGTAGGCGCGTTGAACGATCGGCACGTAGCTGGGATGCTCGAAGTAGGCTTCGCGGATGATGCGGGTTTGCCCGTGCGAGGAACCCATCGCGTGCGGCGGCGAGAAACGATCGATGCCCAACACGCGCTGGCCGCGTTTCGCGAGATGATACGCGGCGGCGCTGCCCATCGCGCCGAGCCCGACGATGATGACGTCGTAGGTTGCGGACATGGGAGCGAGCGTAGGGGAAGGTGGGGTGTCGCGGGAAGAGTGTTTCGTGAGGCGTGACTCGTGATCCGTGATGTCCGCAGTGCCCATTTCGTCGTCACGGATCACTCATTATGCATCACGTTCCCCATCATTTCAGTTGCCTGCGACTCGACCTAGCCTAGATTAGCGACAGAAAATAATCACACCTCACCATGTATTTCGGCGTCGACTACCATCCGGAGCATTGGGTCTATCCCTATGCAGGCACTGCAGAAAATCCCGAAGCGCGCTGGCAGCGAGATGTGGAGCTGATGGTGGAAGCCGGTGTAAACGTCGTCCGCATGGGCGAATTCGCGTGGGGTCTCTACGAACCGGAGGAGGGCAAATACAATTTCGACTGGATGCGCCGTGCGATGGATCTCTTCGCGAAGGCCGGTATCAAGGTCGTGCTCGGCACACCCACCGCCGCGCCGCCTGTGTGGCTGGCGAAGAAGCATCCGGAAATTTTGCCGAAGGACGACCGCGGTCAGACGCTGCACGAAGGCACGCGACGCGCCTATTGCATGAACAGCGATGTGTATTGGGAACACTCCAAACGCATCGTGCGCGCGCTGGCGGAAGCGCTCGGGAAACATCCGCAACTCATCGCGTGGCAGATCGACAACGGTCTGGGCGGTCACAACACCGAAGCTTCGTTCAATGACGAAACGCGGCGCGACTGGCATGCGTGGTTGAAAGCGAAGTACGAAACCATCGAGCGCCTGAACGACATGATGGGCACGCGCTTCTGGGCGCAGACGGTGACAAAGTTCGAAGATGTCCCGATGCCGATGCGCGCGCCGACGGTGCACAACCCGGCGCTGGTGCTCGACTGGATGCGCTTCTGCAGCGACACCATCGTGGCGTACGCGCGCATGCAGGCGGAGCTGTTGCGCGAACTGACGCCGACCATTCCCGTGACGCAAAACCTCCGCGCGCTCACACGGCACTTCGATCACTTCGACATGGCGGAAGTGCTGGATTTCGTCTCCATCGACAGCAATGCGACCATCAAGTCCAAGTCTGCCGAGATGGCGTGCGAGATCGACATGCTGCGCTCGCTGAAGAAGGCGGGCATCAAGACGCCGGACGGCGACTCGGGCTTCTGGGTGATTGAACAGAAAGCCGGCGCGGTGGATTGGCAGGACGTGAACTCCCTCGTGCGCCCCGGCGTGGTGCGGATGTTCACCTACCAGTTGATTTCGCGCGGCGCTGCCGGCGTGCTCTACTTCCTCTGGCGCCAGCCGCGCATTGGGTCGGAGAAGTTTTACGGCGGCGTGCTGACCCACGACGGACGCGGCCAGAACCGCACGTTTCAGGAGATCAAGGAAATCGGCCAGGAGATCAAACGTCTCGCGCCCGCGCTCAAGGACACCAAGGTGGTCGCCGAGGCGTGCATTCTGTTTAGCCACGATAACGAGTGGAACCTCGAATGCGTGAAGCAGCCGAACAAGCACTTCCGCCAGCGCGAGCACATGCAGTTGTTCTACAACGCGCTGCATGACCGGAACATTCCCGTCGACTTCGCGCGGCCGGCGGAGGATCTCTCCAAATACAAGGTCGTCATCGCACCGTCGTTGCAATTGATGTCCGGCGGCGAGGCGGACCTGCTCAAGCTCTACGTGCAGAACGGCGGCACCTTGATCGCCACCTTCAACACGGGCCTGATCGACGAGCATCACATCGCGCCGGACTCCGGAATTCCGCATGACATGACGGACCTGTTCGGGCTGGAAGTGCTGGAGTTCGATCCGCTGCCGCCGGGCGAGGAGAATCATCTCATCCTCAAGGGTGCGTTCAGCGCCACGCACATGCACCCGGCGAAGTATTGGTGCGACATCATCGAGCCGAAAGGCTGCCAGGTCATCGGAACCTACGCGAAAGAGTTCTACGCGGGACGCCCGGCGATCACCACGAACCAGTTCGGCAACGGCCGGGCGATCTACATCGGCACGATGAGCAACCAGCCGTTCTACCACGATCTCGCGGTGTGGATTCGCCAGCTCTGCGGCATCAACCCGCTGCTCAAGGTGCCGGACACCGTCGAAGTGAGCATGCGCCAGAAGGGGAACTCGAAAATCTTCTTCCTCATCAACCACCAGAACTCACCGGTGCGCATCCCGTTCTACAAGCCGATGCACGATTTCCTTTCCGGCAAGACCTTCACCGGCAACTACGACCTGCCACCACACGGCGTGTTGGTGCTGGATGAGAATGTCTCGGCGGGATGAAGATGAAATTGCTTTCTGAGGGACCTCTTGTGACGGGCTCGGGCTTTGCGAAGTTCCTCTAATGTGAGTTAACGCGTTCCGGCGTTTCCCAAGTGAAGTTAGATGAATAGGCCGCGGCCAAGATTCGCGCTCATCGCTGGTGGGTTGGTAATCCTCTACCTGCTGAGTGTCGGTCCTGCCTACCGGATGGCGACGTTCGGAGTCATCTCGAACAAGTTCTTTGTCGCAGCGTACGAGCCAGTAATCTATGTGGGTGAGTCGGTGCCATTCGTTCGCGGAGTCTTCAACTGGTACATGCGGCTTTGGCATGATTATCGCGGCCGCTTACCAGAGCCAGCCCCATGATTTGATGTGGGTTTCTTGGTTGCCGTTCTGCGGCAGCCATTGACTTTCGGGTATTGGCGGAGGCGACGGAATAGGAGTCGATCCCGGGAAGGTGAGATATTCTCCGCGCGCGGCATTCCGCCCGATGCCCGCAGCTGGCCGCTGGCTGTTCCCGGGCCATTGCTAATCCGCGTCCGTCCGTGGTTAACTATTCCTGTTGATGCGACCGCCGCGATTCATTCCGCCGCTGGGTCCGCCGAAGCGTTCTCCGAAGGAACGCGCGCTGGCGGATTTGCGGGGCATTGATCTCGCGCCTCTGGAGCGGATTCGCGAACGTCCGGCGAAGGCCGTGGGCGATGTGATGCCGCAGATTCTCTCGAAGCTGCGCATGGATAAACGCCAGGGCGAATCGGAGATCCTGCGCGTGTGGCAGCACATGATCGATCCCACCATCACCGCCCATGCCCAGCCCACGGGCGTGAACAAGGGCACGCTCTTCGTGACGGTGGACAGCAGCGTGTGGCTGGACGAGATCGTGCGCTATCGCCGGAAGGAGATTCTCGACCGTCTTCAGACGAGCTTCGGCCGCGAGGTGATCCAGCGCATTTCGTTTCGTGTGGGTTGACGGAGCGTCACTGTCCGCGGGGCGGATTGGGGGAGACGGTGGCCGTCAGATATCTTTGGCGGAAAGCGGTGGGGCGCGTCGCTCCGCGCGCGCCGCAAGGGTTGGACTGCCTGAAGAGGTTCGTCTAGTTTCGCAATTCTCGCGGCGCGCGCGGAGCGACGCGCCCTACCACGGTCGATTTTGGCGACGCTTCCTCCACAGGGTCGATGGATCCTTCGAGCGGTGCTTTTGTGCGTGACAGCGGAGGCCGCGCGAGGTCAAAGGAAGGAAACCAAGACCACTACCATGTATAAAATCCAAGGAGCCGATCAGAAGGAGTATGGACCCGTTGCCGCCGAGGTGATTCGAGACTGGATTCGCCAGGGCCGCGTGACGGCGAGAACGTTGGTGCAAGCCGAGGGCGTTCCGGAATGGCGTCCGCTGGCGGACTTCATCGAATTCAGCTCGGACCTGGCTGCGAAGCAGGGCAGTGCGTCCGCAGCGCCGCCGCCGATGATGGGCTCCGTGCCGCCGACGTTGCCGCCGAAACCCAAGTCGGGCATGGCCGTTGCGAGTCTGGTGCTCGGAATTCTTTCCATGGTGGGTTGCCCGATCATCGCGAGCCTGCCGGCGATTATCCTCGGCCATATCGCGCGCAGCCGGAATCGGAGGAGCCCGAACGAGTATGGCGGTGGCGGGCTGGCGACGGCAGGGTTCGTTTTGGGCTACGTGAGTTTTATCACGATTCCGATTCTGGCGGGGCTGCTACTCCCGGCGCTGGCCAAGGCGAAGTCGAGAGCTCAACAGATCACGTGCGTGTCTCACATGAAACAGGTCGGCCTCGCCGCACGCATGTGGGCAAATGATCACAATGGCAAGTTCCCGCCGAACTTCCTTTCGATGAGCAACGAGGTTGCGACTCCGAAAGTGTTCGTGTGTCCGGGGGATGGTAGTGCGGTGAAAGCCCTCGACTGGGCTGAATTCAGCGAGGCGAATGTCTCTTACGAGTATCTTCTGCCCGGCATTTCGGAAAACGAGGCCGCGCAAGTCGTGGTGTTCCGCTGTCCGATCCACGGCAACGAAGGCATGGGCGATGGCAGCGTGACGATGGGCGGGCGTCGCCCGGCGCGTCCGCCGCGCTGAGTTCATGGAGCGACTGCGCGAAGTTCGCTCTGGTAAAACTTCTCATCTAAAAAGCGCAAAGCCTCATGGCGCGGTGGTGCGGGTGACGCCAGACTTCCCACCACTATGACCAGCAAAAAGAAATTCAACGTCGCCGTGGTCGGCCTGGGCTTCGGCGCGGAGTTCATTCCACTTTGGCAGAAGCATCCGCACACGGATTGCCACGCCATCTGCCAACGCAACGAGGACAAGCTCAAGAGCGTCGGCGACTACTTCGGCGTCGAGAAGCGCTACACAGATTTCGCGGCGCTGCTCAAGGATCCGGCGGTCGATGTCGTTCACATCAACTCGCCCATCCCCGATCACGGCTGGATGAGCATCGCGGCGTTGAAGGCCGGCAAACACGTGGCCTGCACGGTGCCGATGGCGACGAACATCGAGGACTGCAAAAAGATCGTCGAGCTCGTGAAGAAGACCGGGCTCAAATACATGATGATGGAAACCGTCGTGTATGCGCGCGAATACCTGTTCATGAAAGAGCTGCTGGATGACGGCAAGCTCGGCAAGTTGCAGTTCGTGCAGGCGAGCCACCAGCAGGACATGGACGGCTGGCCGAATTATTGGCCCGGCCTGCCGCCGATGTGGTATGCGACGCATTGCGTGGGACCGGTCGCCGGACTGATCGGCAAGCCGGCGGAATACGTGTCGTGCTTTGGCTCGGGCACGATTCGAAAGGAACTGATCAAGCACTACAAATCACCGTTCGCGGTCGAGACCTCGCACATCAAGTTCGCGGGCACGGACGTCAACGCGCGCATCATCCGCTCGCTCTTCGACACGGCGCGGCAGTACCGCGAGAGCATCGACGTCTATGGCAGCAAAGCGTCCGTGGAATGGCCGCTGATAGAACACGAGCCGCTGGTGATGCACACGGCCAAGCTTCCCGAACCGAAGATTCCGAAGGCCGTGAAGTGCCCGGACTTTGCCAAGCGCCTGCCCAAGAGCATCGCGAAGTACACGACGCAGGGCGTGTATGACTCGAGCAAGAAGACGCACCTTTCGTTCACGCAAGGCAGCGGACACGGCGGGAGCCATCCGCACCTTGCGAACGAATTCGCGATGGCGCTGCACGAAGACCGCGACCCGTTCCCGAACGCGAAGCAATCGGCCAACTGGACGTGCGTGGGCCTGTGCTCGCACGAGTCCGCGCTCCAGGGCGGCAAGATCGTCAAGCTGCCGGCCTTCACGGTGTGAACGGGCGTTGACATCGCACGCTGAACTGAACGAAATCTCCGACGAATACACATGAAATTGCTGACCACTCTGGCGTTTACCGCTCTGCTCACCTCGCTGGCCCCGGCGGCCACAGGCCCGATTCGCGTGCTGCATCTCGGCAAGGACGGCACCGATTCCGCGAAGCACGCGCACTCGATCATGCGTGATCTCGGCCGCGACGCGATCTGGTTCGACTACACGTCAGACCCGAGCATCGTGACGCCGGAGTGGATCGCGAAGTTCGACGCCGTGTTGCTCGACGCGCCGAAGGATGACTTCAAGGCGCTGACGGCGGCCGATGCTAAGCGCGCGGTCACGGGAGATTTCAGCGGCGGCGAGAAGATGTGGGCGGGCAGCCTGCGCGAGAAGGTGCTCGAGGCGATCGGTGACGCGCGGAAGAAAGATTGGGAGGCATTCCTCGCCCAGCGTGAACCCGAGAAGCGCGAGCCGAATCCGAACGTGGCCAATTACGAGCGGCGTCCGGAGGCGATTACGTTCGTCGAACCGCTCTCGGTGAAGGGCAGCAAGGAACGCACGCAGGTGCCGGTGGACATGCGCCTCGAACTGTTCGCGGCTGAGCCCGACATCGCCAAGCCCATCGCCTTCGCGTGGGACGAACGCGGGCGCTGCTGGGTGGCGGAGACGCGGGATTATCCGCACGAGGTGAAGCGCACGGGCGAAGGCAATGACTCGATCAAGATCTGCGAGGATACCGACGGCGACGGAAAGGCGGACAAGTTCACCGTGTTCGCCGACAAGCTGAACATTCCCACCAGCCTCGTCTTCGTGAACGGCGGCATCATCGTTTCGCAGCCGCCGCGGTTCATCTTCCTCGCGGACACGGATGGCGACGACAAGGCGGATGTGCGCAAGGAAATCATGACCGGCTGGGGCATCGGCGACACGCACGCGCAGGCGAACAACCTGCACTACGGCTACGACAACTGGCTCTACGGCTGCGTCGGTTATTCCGGTTTCAGTGGCGAGATCGGCGGCGACATGAAGCGCTTTGCGCAGGGCACGTATCGCTTCAAAGCGGACGGTTCGGCGCTGGAATTCCTTCACCAGTTCTCGAACAACTCCTGGGGTCACAGCGCGAATGACGCTGGCGATCAATTCGGCGGCACGGCGAATGGCGCGCCGATTTTCTACGGCGGCATTCCGGCCAACGCGGCTCCTCGCGGCATGCGCGTGATGACGGCGAAGAAGATCAACGTGGAGGACAAGTGTCACACCATCACGCCGAATTTCCGGCAGGTGGACGTCTTCGGCGGTTACACGGCGGCGGCGGGCAGCGCGTTCATCTATTCGGCGAACATGCCGGCGCGGCTGCAAGGCATGGCGATGGTGTGCGAGCCGACGATGAAAGTCATCGCGCTGATGGATGTGGAACGCAGCGGCGCGGGTTACACGGCGAAGGACGGCTTCAATCTCGTCGCGAGCAGCGATGAATGGATGTCGCCGGTGTTCGCGGAAGTCGGACCGGACGGCTCCGTCTGGTTCGCGGACTGGCAGAACTTCATCATCCAACACAACCCAACTCCGAGCGTGCGGAGCGGCGGTTACGATGCGAAGACTGGCGTCGGCGGTGCGCACGAGAATCCGCTGCGCGATCACGCCCGCGGTCGCATCTATCGCGTGGTGTGGGAGAAGGCGCAGAAGCCGGCGATTGCCTCGCTCAAGGGCGCTTCAACCGGCGATCTCGTGAAGGCGCTGGGCAATGACAATCAACTCTGGCGCCTGACCGCGCAGCGGTTGTTGGTGGAAGGCAAGAAGACGGACGCGACGGATGTCCTCAAGCAGATCGTCACGGCGAAGGATCCGGGCATCGGCGCGATTCACGCGCTGTGGACGTTGCACGGCCTCGGCAAGCTTGATGACGAGACGCACAAGACGGCGTTGCTCTCGAAGAGTCCGGAGCTGCGTCGGAATGCGACCCGCGCTCTCGGCAACGACGACAAGGCGAAGGCGATCTATTTCAGCGCGGGCGTGGTGAGCGATCCGGATTTGATCACCCGCAAGGCGGCGATGGTGAAGCTGGCGGAGTTTCCGACGACTTCGGAGATCCAGACCGTCGTTGCGAGCCTCGCGAAGAAGCCGGAGCATCGCTCGGACGAGTGGTTGAACGAGGCTACGCGATTGCTGATGAAGAAGCATAAGGCGGAGGCGTTCAAGGAGGGTCCAAATCTGCTGCCGAACCCGGGCTTTGAAACTGCGGGTGCGGATGGGTTGCCGGAAGGATGGAAGCGACGCGACTACGGCGGGCGCCCGGCGAACTCCGCGGCTGAATGGTCCGTCGCCTCCGGACCGGAACAATTCAAGAGCGGCGCGAAGGCGGTGCGTTGCATCACGCGCGGCGATGCGGACACGAGCATTTACGCGGACGTGGAGCTCAAGACGAACACGATGTATCGCTTGTCCGGCTGGGTGAAAGGACGCGGCGGATTGCGCGGCAAGATCAGTTTCAACGACCACATCGGTCGCGCCGAGACGGAGCAGGTGCGTCGCGATGGTGACTGGACTTACGTGGAGGTGGATTACAACAGCGGCCGGCTGACGCGTTCTTCGATCAATGTGCTGCACGTCGCGCGCGGTGAAGGTTACTTCGACGATGTGAAGCTGTGTGAATTGCTGCCGGCAGATGAGGCCGGAGCGCAGAACATCGTTGGTGACGTGAAGCGCGGGGATCATATCTTCCACAAACACGTCGCGGCGTGCGTGCTCTGCCATCAGTTGAAGGGGCAGGGAAGCACGGTTGGTCCGGCGCTGGACGGCATCGCGTCGCGTGTGACGCCGGAATACATCCGCGAGAGTTTGCTGGAACCGAGCAAGGTGCTGGCGAAGGGTTACGAAGCGTCGGGTGTCTCGCCGATGCCGCCGATGGGCGACATCTTCAACGCGCAGGAGCTGGCGGATATCCAGGCGTATTTGCAGACGCTGAAATAGCATTCGTGTGAACGAAACAGGCAACACCCGCCGATGGTTGGTTCGGATTGGGTGTTGCCTTTTTCTTTTTGTCCGGACGATTTCCGCGGACGCGCAGTCCGAAGACTGGTTCCGCTCGGAGGCGGGTCGGAAGGCCATCGACAATGTGCTGAGCTGGCAGGCGGATGCGGGCGACTGGCCGAAGAACACGGACACGAAGAAGTCGCCGTTCAGCGGCGAACGAGCGAAGCTCAAGGGGACGTTCGATAACGGCGCGACGACGACGGAGCTGCGATTGCTCGCGCGGGCGTTTCGGGTGACCAAGGATCCGCGTTGCGAGGCGGCGTTTCTCAAAGGGCTGCGACACATTCTCGAGGCCCAGTATCCGAGTGGAGGCTGGCCGCAGTATCATCCGCCGCCGGCGAAGTCGTATCACCGGCACATCACGTTCAATGACGGCACGATGGTGCGTATCCTCGAATTGCTGCGCGATGTGGCGGAGCATGCGGATTTCGAATTTGTCGCGAAGGAGACGCGGGAACGATGCGGTCAGGCATTCGAGCACGGCGTTGCGTGCATCGTGAAATGCCAGGTGGTCGTCGATGGCGTTCGGACCGTGTGGTGTGCGCAGCACGATCAGGTGACACTGGAGCCGCGTCCGGCGCGGACGTTCGAGCTCGTTTCGCTGAGCGGCGCTGAAAGTGCAGGCATTCTGCGGTTGCTCATGAGCATGGAGAAGCCTTCGGCGGAAGTGCGCCGTGCAGTCGAGTCCGGCGTGGCGTGGTTTCGTGCGGTGAAGATCAGCGGACTGCGCGAGACGCGCGTGGATGGCAACAAGGTGATGGTGAACGATCCCGAGGCGCCGGCGTTGTGGGCGCGGTTTTACGAGCTGGGCTCGAACCGGCCCGTCTTCGCCGGTCGCGACGGCGTGAAGAAGTATTCCATCGCCGAGATCGAGTCGGAGCGGCGCAACGGTTATGCGTGGTATGGAACATGGGGCGATTCGATCATGCAGGAGTATTCGAAATGGAGAGTGCGCTTGGATGCGCACCCTCAAGAAGCCGGCGAGACTGGGGATTGGAGACTAAGAGCCGCAGCGGCGATGTTCCGACGAGGCCTTTTGCGGCGGAACAAATCGTCCTTGTTCAAGCGTGGATGATGATCAAGGCGCCGAGCAGCTCTTGCACGGACGCTGGAACCCGTGACCGTGAAATGTTCGTGACGAGATTAAACATGGTTGCGCGTAACCATGTACCAAGATGAAGTGTCGATTAAGACATTGACCTGACGTTGCATGCTGCCCGGGCGCATTGTGTCTTGATGCGGCGGGTTTGCGTAACAAAGGTCAGTGAGTCCAATATCATGCGCGCATTCAGCACGGACGCCTCGAGGACCGCCGCCAGGTGGTCGGTTTTTGCACCCACAATCTTTCTCCACCGCCGTCGCGCGCTACTCGCGCTGGCGTTTGCCTCCGTCCTGTTGGGGACGTTCGTGGCGGACGCGGCGGTGCGCACGCCGCGCAAGCCGGTGGTAAACGAGTATCACGGCGTGAAGGTCACGGATGATTATCAGTGGCTGGAGAATGCCGCTGACCCGGCGGTGCAGAAGTGGACGGCGGCGCAGAATCGCGAGGCGCGAGCGGCGTTGGACAAAGTTCCTGAACGGAAGTGGATTGAGGATCGATTCACGCGGTTGCTGATGGAGCCGACGACGAATTACTATTCGCTGAGCTCGCGCAAGGGTACGTTGTTCATGCTGAAGTTCCAGCCGCCGGCCGAGCAGCCGGTGCTGGTGACGCTGAGTTCACCGACCAATCTCGCCACGGAACGCGTGGTGTTGGATGTGAATCGTCTCGATGCGAACGGCACGACGGCGATCGATTGGTATGTGCCGTCGCCGGACGGGAAGCTGGTGGGGGTGTCGCTCTCCGAGAAGGGCAGCGAGATGGGCACGTTGTATTTCTACGAGGTGGCGACGGGTCGCAAGCTGTCCGATGTGGTGCCGCGCGTGCAGGGACCGACCGCGGGCGGGAATGCCGTGTGGACCGCGGATGGTTCTGGAATCTTCTACACCCGCTATCCGCATCCAGGGGAACGACCCGAGGCGGACCTGAGTTTCCATCAGCAGGTTTATTTTCATCAGCTCGGAACGCCGGTGACGCAGGATCGTTATGAGGTCGGGAAGGAGTTTCCGCGTATCGCAGAGATTGAGCTGTCAGCGAGCCCGGATGGAAAACGCTTCCTCGCGACGGTGGCGAATGGCGATGGCGGCGAGTTCGCGCACTTCCTTCGTGAGCCCTCGGGTCAATGGCGGCAGGTGACGCGCTTCAGCGATGGTGTGGTGCAGGCGGAGTTCGGTCGCGACCCGCTCTACATCGAGGCGGGCAAGGACGATGCGCTGTATCTGCTCTCGCGACGCGACGCGCCGAAGGGAAAGATTCTGCGACTTCCGTTCGCCGAGACTGATCTCGCGAAGGCCGCGGTGGTGTTGCGCGAGACGACGAATGTCATTAGCAGCTTTCACGCGGCGGCGAGCGGACTTGCGTTAACCTACATCGACGGCGGTCCGTCGGACTTTGGCTTCCTCGACTTCAACGACGGGCGCATTCGGTCGCCGCGCGACACGGGCGTCACGGCGGTGCAGCAGGTTCTCGTGACGCAAGGCGATGAGGTGTTGTTCCGCACGGTTTCCTACACGGCGCCGTATCAATGGTGGCGTTATAACGGCTCGCAGGATCGGGACCGGGTGGTGGCTTTGCCGCTGGCGGGCAGTTCACCGGTGCCCTTCAACGACGTGGAATTGGTGCGCGAGCTCGTGACCTCCAAGGACGGAACGAAGGTTCCGTTGAACATCATCCGGCGCAAAGGCACGCGATTGAACGGCGAAGCGCCGGCAATTTTGTATGGCTACGGTGGTTACGGGATCAGTATGGAGCCGCGTTTCGATCTGTGGCGCCGCGTGTGGTTGGATCAGGGTGGCATTTACGCCATCGCGAATTTGCGCGGCGGCGGAGAGTTCGGCGAGGACTGGCATCAGGCTGGCATGCTCACGCGCAAGCAGAACGTGTTCGACGATTTCATTGCGTGCGCGGAGTTCCTGATTCGTTCGAACTTCACGAGCTCCGGCAAGCTGGCGATCGAAGGCGGGAGCAACGGCGGGCTCTTGATGGGTGCGGCGGCCACGCAACGGCCGGAGTTGTTCCGCGCGGTGGTGTCGCATGTGGGTGTCTATGACATGCTACGCGTGGAGCGCGACCCGAACGGCGCATTCAATGTGACGGAGTTCGGAACGGTGACGAATCCGGATCACTTCCGCGCGCTGAATGCTTACTCGCCGTACCATCGGGTCACCGATCGCGTGAAGTATCCATCGGTCTTGATGCTGACGGGCGAGCACGATGGGCGGGTGAATCCGGCGCACTCGAAAAAAATGACGGCGCGTTTGCAGGCCGCGACGGCGTCCAGGAATCCGGTGCTGCTGCGCACGAGCGCCAATACCGGGCACGGGCAGGGGACGGCGTTGAGCGCGCGGATTCAAGAGCTCACGGACGTCTACGCGTTTTTGTTCGAACAACTGGGCTTGAGTTATTCGCTGGTGGACCGCGGTCCGTGGAGCGGCGGTGTGACGCCGACCTCCATTGTCGTGAAGGCGAAACTGGAAGGGGAGGGTTTGGGAGCGAGACTGATATACAGCAAGAGTCCTTTGCTGACGTGGCGGCGGACTTCGTCCCGCGTTTTCGCGGAGCTGGCGCAAAACAATGTGGTCGAGTTCAAGTTGGAGAATCTGGATCCAGACACGCAGTATCACTATGCCATTGAGGTGGATGGCCGGCTGGATATCGCCAGGCGCGGCCAGTTTCACACCTTTCCGAAGCCCGGACCGGCGTCGTTCGAGTTTGCGTTCGCGTCGTGTGCGCGCACGGGTTCGACACTTGATACGTTTGATCGCATTCGCGAAAGTCATCCGTTGTTCTTCATGCATCTGGGTGATTTCCAGTATCTCGACATCCGCACGAACAGCCGCGCACTTTTCCGCGCTGCGTATAATCAGGTCCTGGCTTCGCCGCAGCAATCCGACCTCTATCGCAATGTCCCGATGACCTACGTGTGGGATGATCATGACTTTGGCGGGAACAACGCGAACCGCCGTTCGAAGACCCATGAGGCGGTGCGCGGCATTTACGAGGAGTACGTGCCTCATTACCCGATGGTGTTCGACGGAACCGGCCCGATCACGCAGACGTTTTCCGTCGGGCGCGTCAAATTTATCATGACCGATCTGCGTTCGGATCGTGACTCGGTGACGAACAAGGATGACGCGAACAAGTCGATCCTCGGCCCGGATCAAAAGGCGTGGTTGAAGAAGGAGTTGCTGGCGTCGAACGGAAAGTTTCCGCTCATCGTCTGGATGAGCACCGTGCCGTGGATTGGCAATCCGACGAATGTCGTCTATCGCAACGTGCGCACGAACGAGTTCGGATTCATCCATCACACGAATCTCGTGGGGCGGACGAATTCGCAGTCGGGCCGGGGTGGATTCGGAGGAGGGGGTTTCGGCCGAAACGAAAACCGCGGCACGAATGAGATTTCCGGATCGCGAACGAACAGCAATCGCGGGGGCCGCGGACGGGGTAATCAACCGCCGCGGTCGGACGACGATCATTGGAGCGTCTTCGCCACCGAACGTCGTGAGATGGCGGACTTCATCAAGGACAACGGAATTCAGGGCGTGTGCATCATCCATGGTGACTCGCACATGCTCGCGGCGGACGATGGCTCGAACGCGGATTACGCGACGGGTGGCGGTGCGCCGATTCCGGTGATGTGCGGCGGGCCGCTGGATCAGAATCCATCGCTCAAAGGCGGGCCGTATAGTCAGGGCGTCTACAAGATGAAGAATGGCGAGGGAGGATTTGGCTGGATGAAGGTGGATGATCGCGGCGACCGAATCGACGTGACCTACAGCGGGCGAAACAACAAGAACGAGGAGAAGATTTCCATGAAGTTCAGCGTGCCGGCCGGCAAGGCCAGAAAGTGAGTTGAGCATGAAAAAACAAGCAACCCTGGGATTGGTGGCGGTCGCGCTGGCGATCGGCGTGTTCACGCATCAACGCGTGGAATCCGCTGACGCTGCGGATTTGAGCAAGGCGCCGACTCTTGAAGGTACGTGGCGTTGGAATTTCGTGATGCCGGATGGCACGACGAACCGGCCGAAGCTGAGGTTCACGGTGGATGACGGGCGGTTAACCGGGAAGACGAGCTTTCGATCGGGCACCGAGACGACAGTTACAAATTTGGCCGTGACTGGAGATCAGGTGAGCTTTCAGGTGGTGCGGCGCCGCAATGACCGGGATGTGGTGACGACCTACGCGGGTAAGTGGAACGACCAGGCCATCAAGGGCAAGATCGAGTCCGACTGGGCCGGGGAGAAGCAGGCCTTCGACTGGGAAGCCACCCGGGCGCATCACGGCGTGGAAGGTGTCTGGCGCTGGACGAATTCGTTCTTTGGCGGCGGCGGTGGGGGTGGCGGCGGGCGTGGGCCAGGCGGACGAGGCCGCGGCTTCGAAAGTCGCGTGGAACTGGAGCAGGAGGGCGAGCGGATTACCGGGAAGACGGTGTCCTCCCGCGGGCCGATAGGTTCCGTGGCCATTACCAACGGGTTCTTCACCAACGGTGTCATTTACTTCGAGATCGAGCGCACATTCTTTGAGACGCGAACTTTGACCAAGCACCAGGGCAAGGTGTCCGGCGATTCGATCAAAGGCACACTGGAGTCCGAGGTCAACGGCGAGGATCGCGAGATCGAGTGGGAGGCCACGCGGGTGGATTGATTTTCCCTGTGCCCCTGTGCGGTCGGTTGACCGCCGGGGTTTTGCCGCTTGACTCGCTTTACAGCGATTTCTATCCTGCGTCACAGAACGTAAAGTTTGCTGGGTGACCAGCGCGAACAAGTCGGAGCTCAACTTCCGACTTTTTTGTTCCCGGGGTGGGCCGGGGTGGAATGTGCTTATGAACGCCGACTTTTTAGCCGTCTTGGAATTCTGGGAGCGGGAGAAAGGCATCAGCAAGGATGTCCTGGTTTCGGCTGTACAAGAAGCGTTGTTGTCTGCCGCGAAGAAGGCGGTGGGTCCGGCGCGGGAGCTGCGCTGTGTCATCGATCCCAAATCCGGCGACATCAAGGCTTTCGCGAAGCTGGTCGTGGCCGAGAAAGTTCTCTCCAAGCACGATCAGATTTCTGTTTTTGACGCTCGCCGGATTAAGGCCGATGCCAACGTTGGTGACGAGCTGGAGTTGGAAGTGACGCCGGCTGGCTTCGGGCGAATTGCCTCGCAGTATGCCAAGCAATCGCTGATGCAGCACATCCGCCGCGCGGAGAAGCAGTTGATCTTCACTGAGTTCAAGGATCGCGTTGGCGAAATCATCAGCGGAACGGTCCGCCGATTTGAGCGTTCGGATGTTCATATCGACCTCGGCAAGTATGAGGCGTTGCTCCCAAATCGGGAACGCGTGCCCACGGAGGAGTATCAGGTCGGGGAACGAATTCGCTGCTACGTGAAGGCCGTCGAGAATGGTCCGCACGGTCCGGAAATCATCCTTTCCCGCGCTGATCCGCAGTTTGTCATCAAGCTGTTCCTGCTCGAAGTGTCCGAGATCAGCGACGGAACGATCGAGATCAAGGGCGTTGCCCGTGAGCCGGGTTTCCGTACGAAGCTGGCGGTTTATACGCGGGACGAGAAGGTGGATCCGGTGGGGGCCTGCGTTGGTCTCCGGGGGCAGCGCGTGAAGAATATTGTTCGCGAACTGAACAACGAGAAGGTGGATATCATCCGCTGGTCGCCGAATGTCCGGGAGTTTGTCACGAACGCCCTGGCGCCGGCGAAGTTGAAGACTTTTGAAATCGATGAGGCCCGCCGTCGGGTGAAGATTGTCGTCAGTGACGACCAGTTATCGCTCGCCATCGGAAAGCGCGGCCAGAACGCGCGTCTGACCGCAAGGCTGACGGGTTGGCAGGTCGATATCGAAGCCGAGCAGATTGCGGTGATGGGTTTTGAAGAAAAGATCGCCCAGGCGGTGAAGGCGCTGGCGGCGATTCCTGGCATTGCTGAGGAGCACGCGAGCGCGCTCGTTCAGCACGGCTTGACCAGTCTGGAGGATCTCCTCCAGGCAGAGGTCAGTGACCTCGCTGAGATGCCGGAAATTGGTGACAAGGCTGAGGCCATCATGGATGCTGCCAAGGCAGAAGCGACTCGTCGCTCCTTCACTGTTGTTTGATGTTGGTATGGCGATTGAAAACCATCTCGGCGTTTTGTGCGCATGAAGACCAGGTTTTCCCGCCGGTTGAGAACAGATAATTATGCCCGTTCGTATTTACGAGATAGCGAAGAAGCTTGGAATCGAGAGCAAAGAAGTGCTTTCGAAGGCCAAAGAACTGGGCATTGCCACTGCCAAGGTGCCATCCAGCTCGCTGGATAAGATCACCGCCGAATACCTTGAGGAACACCTCAAGCCTGCTGCACCTGCTCCTGCAGAACCTCCTCCTCCCCCTCCGGCTCCGGAGCCAATTTTGATCGTATCGGCGCCTCCTGAGCCGCCAGCGCACGTCGTCGCTGCTCCCGTGGAGCCGCCCGTTGCCGAGCCGGTTGTTCCGCTCGCTCCCGCGGCAGAAGCTCCGCCATCGCCCGAAACTTCCGCTCCGGAACCCGTTCAGTCGAGCGCCCCGGCTCCCGCGCCAACTCCAGAGCCTGCTGCTCCGCCGGTGCCTCCCGCACCTCCAGCCCCGCCGGCCCCGCCGCGAGTGGGTGAACTGGTAGGACGCATTCAATTGCCCACCCGTCCGGCGCCGCGCCAGCCCGAGAGGCCCGGCTTCGGCAAACCGCCGCAACGCGGCATGACGCCCGCGCCGGCCGGCCGGCCGGATATGGGCCGCGGTCGCTTCGATCAACGACCCGGTGCGCGTGGTCCCCAGGGGCAAATGGGCCGTCCCCAACAAGGCCAGGGTGGTCGTCCGGGAATGGGGCAGGGTGGTCCGATGCGTCCACCGCAGCCTACCGGTCCCGTCTACACCGCGCCCGAAGGTGCGGAAGTCATCACGCTCAAACCGCCGATCATCGTTCGCGAGCTGGCGGAACAGCTGAAGAAGAAGCCCTTCCAGCTCATCGCCGATCTGATTGAGCTGAAGGTGATGGCCAACGTCAACCAGGCCATTGACGAGACGATCGCCCAGAAGCTTTGCGCCAAATACGGTTTCAAATTTGAAGTTGAGAAGCGCGAGCGCGGCGGCGGTATTGTCCATGCGCCAAAGAAGGCGGCTGAAGATGACATTCAGGACAAGCCGGAGCAGCTCAAGCTCCGCGCGCCGGTGGTCACCATCATGGGTCACGTCGACCACGGCAAGACCACGCTTCTCGATTCCATTCGTCAGACGAACGTCGCATCGGGCGAGTCCGGCGGCATTACCCAGCACATTGGTGCCTACACCATTTCCTTCCCGCATCCCGAGCGGAAGGAAGAGCTGCAACAGATCACGTTTCTCGACACTCCCGGCCACGCGGCGTTCAGCGCCATGCGGGCTCGCGGTGCAAACGTCACTGACATTGTCATCCTCGTGGTCGCCGCGAATGACGGCGTGATGCTACAGACTCTGGAAGCCCTCAGTCACGCGCAGGCGGCGAAGGTTCCGATTATTGTCGCGGTGAACAAGTGCGATCATCCGAACGCGAATCCCATGAAGGTGCGCCAGCAGCTTCAGGAACGAGGTCTGGTGCCGGATGACTGGGGCGGTAACACCACCTTCGTTGAAGTCTCCGGTTTGACCAAGACCGGCATTCCGCACCTGCTTGAAATCTTGATTCTTCAGGCCGAGCTGATGGATCTGAAGGCGAATCCGGATCGTCGCGCGAAAGGCAACATCATTGAGTCCGGCCTCGATCCCGGTGGTCCGACTGCCACGGTGCTCGTGCGCAAAGGCACGCTCAGGGTCGGCGACGTGATCATCTGCGGTCAGTATTGGGGCAAGGTCCGCGCGCTCATCAACGAGGAAGGCAAGCGCCTGAAGGAAGCCGGTCCGTCTGTCGCCGTGAAGGTGCTCGGCTTGAACGGTGTCCCGGAAGCCGGTCTCGAATTCAGCGTGCTGGAGAACGATCGCACCGCCCGCGAACTTTCCGAGACGCGCTCGGATGAGGCGAAACTTCTCGCCAAGGAAGCGCGTTCCAAGATCACGCTAGAGAACTTGTTCGCCACGCTCGCCGAAAACACGTCGAAGGTGCTCAAGATCGTGGTGAAAGCGGACACGCAAGGTTCCGTCGAAGCCCTCGTCGAGGCGCTCAAGAAGATCGAGTCCGACAAGGTCTCGCTCGACATCATTCACAGCGCGGTCGGCACCATCACCGAAACCGACGTCATGCTGTCCTCGGCTTCGAAGGGCGTGATTCTCGGCTTCCACACGCGCATTGACAACGGCGTCTCCGACGTCGCCAAGCGCGAAGGTGTCCAGATCAAGCTCTACTCCATCATCTACGAGCTCATCGACGAGGTGAAGGAAGCGATGGCGGGTCTGCTCGATCCGATCATCAAGGAAGTCGTCGTCGGCTCGGCTGACGTGAAGAAGATTTTCGAGCTCTCCAAGGGCGGCAACGTGGCCGGCTGCATCGTCGGCAGCGGACGCATCGTGCGCGGCAAGGTCCGTGTCATGCGTCGCAAGAATCTCATCTACGAAGGACAGGTGCAGACGCTCCGGCGTTTCCAGGACGAAGTCAACGAAGTGCGCGCCGGCATGGAATGCGGTATTCGCATCGAAGGCTTCAACGAACTTCAAGTGGGCGACGTCATCGAGACCTACATGGTCGAGAAGCACACCGCCAAGCTGTAATCGCCGCGGAACATCCCATGGCGAATCACCGACAAGAACGGGTCCGGGAGCTTTTGAAGCGCGCCGTTTGCGAAGCCATTCGCAGGGAAATTCCCGTCGGCGAC
>CAZBIC010000006.1:0-197503 GCA_964491875.1 uncultured Bifidobacterium sp. | reverse complement strand
CAACTCCCGCAGTCATATTCCCGGTGCCATGGCCAGGATACGCTGATGTACTCCAGGCGGAATTGTCGGTGCCGGCGCCGCCGTCCACGGTGGACCCTGCGACGTAGGATTGACTCACCCCGCCTACCAAGGCGGCACTTCCGCTCCCGACGGATGGTGTGTTGGTTCCCGTGCTCGTACTATTGTCGGGCACCGGGCTGTTAAAATTCCATTGCGCGATGATGTCGGCTGCCGACGCGCTGGCGGCGAGGGCGGAGAGAGCGAGCAGACTGAGCAAGGTTCGTTTCATAGGTATTATGGATATTTACTTCTGACGCTGTGACTGAAAATCGTCGGCGACTCGGGTCATCCGAGCTTTCCCTCCCTGCGGACCATGCACTCCTGTTCGCCTGTGCATGGAGGCGGGTCCAAAATGTTCTCCCTGATTGGTTGCTGAGGATGTACATCACGAACCGAATCTGGGTATTGTCTTACCGAAATCGCGTTGATTTACAACCTGTTTGTTATTCGAAAGGCCCGACGGCAGGTGAATTCTTTCTAACGGTTGGGTGCCGGTTGATGAACGATCCGGTCAGGCACCGCCCAATGGCCTGTGGTGGCCCGATTCTCAATCAAGGTCGCAGCCTGCCCGCCATCTCACTCAGCGCTTGATGAATCAGCCCCGCGGCGTCCGGCCCCACCGAGTTCACCTCGCCGTAGACGCCCTTCTTGGCGCTGTAAAGATAAGGCGCCTTCTCGTCCCACTCGCTTTTGGGAATGATGTAGCCGATCTCGTCGTTCGCGAGACCGAAGACAAACTTCACCTTGCCGGGCATCATTTCCCGCATCGGCGGAACTTCCACCGGATTGAGGTCAAAATCGCCTCCGGGAGCCTTTTCAATCCCTCCGTTAACGATTTCGGGATAAATCTCCCCAGGAATGCACGCGATGCTCACTTCGCCAATCGTGACCAGCGCCACTTCGGTCCGGAGCTGCATCCAGCGCGAATGTCCGCGGTCGATCAGTCCTAGCACCGGCGCGAGGAGGAAACCGGTATTCTGCAACGGAAGCTCGATGGTCCGCGCCTGGACGTGAATCGCTGTTCGGTCCGTGGATGGCGCGTTCGTGTCTTCGAGGCGGGGGATGATTCGCGACGCGAGCTGGCGACCGAGCGCACGGGTTTTGTCGTGGCTCGGTTCCTTGAAGTCCTGCTCCAGATACGGATCGCGCACGGTGACGCTGGGCGTGGTGCTCATCAGACCGCCGACCGCGCCGTTCACAAAGAGATGAATCCCACCAACGCCCGCCTCGAGCAGATTCCCATTCTGCTTCACGCCGTTCTCGAGGATGTCCCGCAAGGATCCCGGAAAGTCCGCCGTGATCTCGCGGTTCTTGGACCACACCGTTTCCGGATGATTCGCCCAACCTACAATGGAGCCGATGGTCGCGCCGTTCGTCGGCGAGGTGAAGTGCATCACGCGAATGTCCGGATCGTAAACCTCCGGTTTGCGAGTGTCCGTGAGCAAACCGGCGGGCTTCGTCGGAATCTCGTGAGTTGAGAGACGCGCCGGTTGCAGGCTCTGCGCCGCTTTGCCGAATGCCTCAGCCGCCGCGGCGATGACTTGCTGACGGTAGCGATCATTGACGCCAGTCCGCAGGTAGTTCGGTCCCCACAAGCCCATGAGGTCCGGCGTGGAATGATTGTGCGTCGAGCAGACGATGGCGTAGTCGATCTTCCAGTCTCGGTTCAGTTGCTCGCGGACGCGAATCACGTCGTCGTGGAAGAATCCGATCGCATCCAGTGCCACCACGCCGAGCCGCGTGTGGCCGTCATCGATGACGCATGCCACCGCCCACAAGCTGTCGTGGATGCTGGTGGCCGTGCGATTCTGGCTGAAGCCGGCGATGTAGATCGGTTCGTTCGGATTTGAGAGATCCGGATCGATCTTCACGCGGCCAAAGCCCACGCGCAGCGGCCGCGGATTCGCAGCGGCTGCCTTTCCGTCGATCGCGAGGGCCACCTGATAACCCGGACTGCGATCGCGAAATGAGTAGAGCACTCGCGCCGTGATGAGCGTGATGACTACCAGCAGGCTCACGGCGGCGAACTTCAGGAGACGCCGCCACCATCGGCGGCGCGGAGACGGGGCATTCATGCGATGAACCGGGAGGTAAACCGAGATGCGGAGAAAACTCCAGCGCGCGTTCGCGGGCGGAGGAGACGACTTTCGGAAGGATGGGGTGACCGACGGGACTCGAACCCGCAACATCCAGAACCACAATCTGGGGCTCTACCATTGAGCTACGGCCACCACTCGCAGGGTCGGCAAATTAAAGTTCTGCCTTCGCCGCGTCAAGCGCGCACTCGGTCGCCTTGATGGCTTCAACATCGGCGAGTCCACACCAGAAATCCGCTTGAACAACTCTCCCGTTCATCGCGATTGTTGGCGGCAGTTCATGAAGCCCTATCTACCACTCGCCCTGGGTTCGCTGCTGCTCGTCGGAGGTCTGGGAATTGTCGGCTGCCGCTTCGGCTCCCCTTCCGCCGCCTCGTTCGCCTCGAAGGAAAAAGTCGGCCGCGCTGGCGTCAATCGCTTCGTCACGCCGGCCAACCAGATTCTCACGCCGACCGGCTTTCAGGTGGAGCTGCCCGGCATGCGTCCGCAGGCGCTCGCGCTCAGTCCCGATGGCCGCATTCTGCTCGCCTCGGGGAAGACGGCGGAGATTGTTGTCATCGATCCGAACACGGGCGGCGTGATTCAACGCGTGGCCTTGCCTTCGGAGAAGGATGTCGACCCCGCGCCAGATGCCGTTTCGGGAAACATCCTCGAACCCGACAAGGACGGACAAGTCAGCTTCACCGGCCTGATCTTCTCGCCGCGTGGCGACCGCGTTTACCTCGCGAACGTCAACGGCAGCGTGAAGGTCTTCAGCGTCGACGCGCAACATAAGCTCGCGCCGCTCTTCACCGTTCCCCTTCCTGAGGTGAAGGCTGTGGATCGCAAGGCGGAGATTCCGTCCGGCCTCACGCTGTCGCCAGATGGCCGCAAGCTCTACGTCGTGCTGAATCTCTCGAATCGCCTCGCCGAGTTCGATGCCGAGACGGGCAAGCTGCTGCGCACCTGGGACGTCGGCGTCGCGCCGTACGACGTCCTGCTCCACGGCACGAAAGCGTATGTGAGCAACTGGGGCGGGCGTCGTCCTGCCACCAACAGCATCACCGGTCCTGCCGGTCGCGGCACGCTGGTGCGCGTCGATCCGGTGCGCCACATCGCGAACGAAGGTTCCGTCAGCATCATCGATCTCAAAGCCAAGCAGCCGGTGAAGGAACTGCTCGTCGGACTGCATTCCTCCGCGATGACGCTCTCGCCGAATGGTCGCTACCTCGTCGTCGCCAACGCGGCGAGTGACACGCTGAGCGTCATCGACACTGGCTTGGAGAAGGTCGTGGAAACGATCTGGACTAAGCGTAACGCCGCGGAGCTCTTCGGTGCAGCCCCAAACGCGTTGGCCTTCGATCGCTCCGGGGAACGGCTCTACGTCTGCAATGGTTCGCAGAACGCCGTGGCCGTGATCGACTTCGAGCCCGGCGAATCGCGACTCATCGGTCTCATCCCCGTGGGCTGGTATCCGGGCGCGATTGTCCATGATCGCACGCGTCATTCGCTCTACGTCGCGAACATCAAAGGCATCGGTTCCACCAAAAAGCTGGAGGTGGGCGAACCGGCGAAGTTCCGCTCGGGCCAGTATTTCGGAACGCTCTCGTTGTTGCCGGTGCCGTCTAAGAAGCAGCTTGTGAATTACACGCGCACGGCGTTGGTCAACATGCGCCACGGCGCGATTCGCGCAGCGCGCATGCCGGCGCGTTCCGGACAGCCGGCGCGTCCTGTGCCCGAGCGCACCGGCGAGCCGAGCGTGTTCAAGCATGTCGTTTACATCATCAAAGAGAACCGCACCTACGATCAGGTCTTCGGCGCGTTGAAGGAGGGCAACGGCGATCCGTCGCTCTGCATCTTTGGCGAGGAGATCACGCCGAACCAACACAAGATGGTCCGCGACTTCGTGCTGCTGGATAACACCTACTGCTCCGGCATTCTCAGCGCGGACGGACACCAATGGGCGGACGCGGGCATCACGACGGATTACATGGAGAAGTCCTTCGCCGGTTTCCCGCGCAGTTATCCCGACGGCATGGAGGACAGCGACGTGGACGCCATCGCATATTCGCCGGCCGGCTTCATCTGGGACAACGTGCTCGCCCATGGCAAGACGATGCGTGACTACGGCGAATTTGCCATCACCGAGAAATCGTGGAAGGACAAATCGAAGAAGGACAAGCTGACCTTCCTCGATCACTACCGCGAGTTCGTCGACGGCACCACGAACATCCACATCAGCAGCCGACCGGCGATCGAATCGCTGCGCGGTCATCTGAACACCAATACCGTCGGCTGGGACATGGACATCCCGGACGTGTTCCGTGCCGCAGAATTCATCAAGGACCTCCGCGAGTTCGAAGCGAAGGGCGAGATGCCGAACTTCATTCTCATCTGTCTGCCCAACGATCACACCAGCGGCACGAAGGCCGGCGCGCCCACGCCCGCCGCGCAGGTGGCGGACAACGATCTCGCCTTCGGCCAAATCGTCGAGGCGCTCAGCAAGAGCCGCTTCTGGAAGGAGACGTGCATCTTCGCCATCGAGGACGACCCGCAGGCGGGCTGGGATCACGTCAGCGGCTACCGCACGACTGGCTACGTCGTCAGCCCGTACACGAAGCGCGGCAAGGTGGTCAGCACGCAATACAACCAGACGAGCCTCCTGCGCACGATGGAACTGATCCTCGGTCTGCCGCCGATGAACCAGCTCGATGCCAGCGCCACGCCGATGTTCGATTGCTTCACCGACAAGCCGAACTTCACCCCCTTCACTGCCGTGACGAACAACGTGCCGCTCGACCAGATGAATCCGGACCCGAAGAAAATCTCCGACCTGCTCCTCCGCAAGAACGCCTACACGTCAGCGCGCCTGCCGCTGGAACTGCCGGACAAGTGTCCCGAGGATCAGTTCAACCGCATCCTCTGGCACGCGATGAAAGGCTCGCAGGCACCGTATCCCGAATGGGCAATCACCGTGCACGAGGACGAGGATGAAGATGAGGATTGAGCGCGCGGTGATTTGACGTCCGATCAACTCAACGCGTGGCTTTGAAGTGCCGGTCGGCGAAGGTCATGAAGACTTCCCAGTCGTCGGCGGTCATGGAGTGTTTGCCTTCGCGGATGTAGTAGCCGAGGCGGCTGTCCACGAGCTGGCGTTGCGGCGGGACTTGTTTCGCGGCGAGGCCTTCGACGCCGAGGAAGCGGTAGACCGGATCGGCGGCTTGGAGCACTTCAAATTGCTGGCTCGGGTTTGCCCACTGGTCGTCCTGCGCGTTGGAGAAGAGCACGGGGCGCGGCGCACAGAGGGCGACGAGTTCGTGCTGGTCGAAGGGGAGCTTGTCCGGGGCGTCGTTGTATTTCTTGAACTCACCGTTGAACCAGTGCGGGAAGTTTCCGTTGATGACTTTTATCGTCTCGGCGATGGGCCGGCCGTTCTTTTGCGGCGCAGCGAGCGCGGCGGAGACTCGATTGGGCGCGGTGCCGCCGCAACCGGCCTGATGCGGGATGGAGAGCGCAATGCGTTCGTCGTACGCGGCGGCGAGGAGTGCGGTCTTGCCGTTGCGTGAATGGCCAACGGCGGCGATGCGTTTCGCGTCGAGGTCGCGATCGGTCACGAGGTAATCCACACAGCGGCTGTAGCCCCACGCCCACGCGGCGATGCTGCCGCGGTTGGTGGGGTTGTTCTTCGCGGCGTCGCCACCAGCGAGCCACGCGTAGATGCCGTCGCTGATTTCTTTGCGGTCGGAATCGATGTCCGTGGTGCAAAAGCTGGCGAGCGCGTAGCCGCGTTCGACGAGGCGGGCGAGCGGCCAGTCCTGCGCTTGCCCACCGCGAGCGGCCTCGGTGGCGAGGTTGTTCGTGCAGCCCTTGCAACTGTTGTAGAGCCAGCCGCGCGTGAGAGGCACACGAGTGTCGGCGGTGAGCGCGTGGTTGCCGCAGAAGTTCATCGCGAGGAACACCGGCGCGGGAGTGGGTCGGTTGTTCGGCACGACGAGCATGAGATCGATGGCTGGCCCGTCGTTCGGTGCTTCGAGTGAAACGATCTTCAGCGTGGCCTTGCCGTCCAGGAAGTCCCGATGGACGCCCTTCACGGTTTGCTTCATGGCAACGGGCGCGGGGATCTGCCCGTACATGTAGTGCTGGAAGATCGCCTTGAGCTCGGGGCGGCGCTGCTCCTCCCATTGAGCACGCGTGCTGATGCGGTCGCCGTTCAACATCACCAGCGGATCGCGCAGGCCCGGGTGCGCGGGGAGCGTGGAGAATTCTGGGAGGCTGCGGCTGCCGGTGACGCAGCCGGCAAGCGCGACGGTACAGCACGCGAGGAGTTTGAAGACGTTGTTCATATTGTCAGTGAAGGCGTGTTGCTCGTTGCCGTGCTCGTCGAGAATCTACTTCGAGTTAACGTTGTTCAGCTTCTTAACCAAGCCGCAGTCCTTCATCAGTTGTTGTGCTTGTTTGGCATCGACTTGTCCGATGCTGCCATCGAATCGAAAGATTGGAGTCGTGCCGACTGTTCCAGCCCAGTTCATGCTGGAGCCGACGATGACGTAGTAGGTCTGACCGGCTTCCGCTTGCAGCTCGGTGGAGCCGTCTGGAACTCCACTGTTCCACGACCAGTCAGTGCGGATAGTGTGTCGTCCGGGTTTGAGTTCGAGGTCTACGTATCCTTTGTTCGTCAGCTTCGCGGTCACCACATCATTGACGAGTATCTTCGGCTTGAGCGCGACGGGCGGTGAATTGGGGCGGAAGATGTAAACCAATGCGGTGCCCGGTGACGGAGTAGCCACGGTGCTAAACTTCGGACCACTTGCGCAACCGGCGAACGCGAGGAGTGCTGACGCCAAGGCCAATTGTTTGATGCATTTCATATCTGGTCACTGGGTTGGTTCGCTCAGCGATATTCTTGTCCACGTTCCGGCGGCCAGCCATTGAATGGTTGGACGCTTGGAAAAGAGGGAACGTGACTCAACAGCTCGGACAGTGGTTTCGGAAATCTTCTGCACGAATTGTTCGACGTCTGTTGCCCTCGCTAGGTGCAGGTCTTTGCTATGTTCGTCGATGGCGTAGTAGTCCATCCAGTCACTCCACAGCTCGGTTCCATCTCTTCGCACGGTCACAAACCATTCCAACACGTCATGTGGCACGGTGACTTCGACGACTAAATCGGACTGCTTCGAAATGCTCACCTTCCAACAGCCGGCTTGGTCTTCAACCGTGAGTGCAGGTGATCGCTTTAGTCGAAGGATCAGATCCCGAATGGCGCCGCACTCGTGCTCGTCTGCGGCCATACCTCATCCACCCAGCGTCGTCGGATCGGTCACGTCGCCCTTGTTGAAGTCCACGTATTCCTCGGTGAGATCGGCGGCATACATCACGGCGGCGGCTTTGCCGAGGTTCAGGCGGATGTGCAACTCGAACTCGTTCGGCGCAGCGGCGGCGCAGAGATCCTTGTAGGAAACTTTCGTAGGCTGGCCGCGCTTGAGGCTCCAGAGAATCTTCCGGCTGCCGGGCGCGCTGTAGCCGATGTCCACTTTCTCCTCAACGATAGTCGCGGGGCTGTAGCCGAGCGCGTCGATGATGCGACCCCAGTTCGGGTCGCCGCCGTGCCAGCTGGTCTTTACGAGCGAGCTGTTCGCCACGGCGCGCGCGGCGGCATCGGCGTCGGCGAAGTTCTTCGCGCCTTCGACGCGCACGGTGACGACGCGATGTACGCCTTCGCCATCGCGTACGATCATCTTCGCGAGCGAGAGACAGACGTGGGTGAGGGCGGCCTGGAAAGTTTTAAGTTCTGAGTTTTGATTTTTAAGTTTTGGGTTGCCCGCGAGGCCGTTCGCCAAAACCAAAACCGTGTCGTTCGTGCTCATGTCGCCGTCCACGGTGATGCGGTTGAAGCTGTGCGCCACAGCTTCGCGCAACGCAGCCTGCAGCGCTTTCGCTTCGATGGCGGCGTCGGTCGTGATGAAGCACAGCATCGTGGCGTGGAGTCCGGCGTAGGCCGCGGGAGCTGCCGCGGGGCGCGCGCCGGTGGCGCTCATGCCGGGCTGAATCATGCCTGCGCCCTTGCAAATGCCGCCGATGCGGACGGTCTTGCCGCCGAGCTTGAACTCGATGGCGATCTGCTTCGGCTTGGTGTCGCTGGTCATGATCGCCTCGGCCGACTCGACGGCGTGCGAGGGATCGTTGCCGAGAATTTGCGCGGCGTGGAGGATGCCGGACTTCACGTTCGCCATCGGCATCGTGACACCGATACGTCCGGTGCTGCCGACGAGGATGTGCTCGACCGGCATGTGAAATTGCTTCGCGACGAGCGCGGTCATTTCGAGCGCGTCCTTCATGCCTTGCCGGCCGGTGCAGGCGTTGGCGTTGCCGGAGTTCACGACGACGGCCTGGGCGACGCCCTTCTTCACGCGCGGCACGCAGACCTTCACGGGCGCGGCGCAAACCTGGTTGGTGGTGAACATGCCGGCGACGCTGGCGGGCACTTCGGACACGATGAGCGTGAGGTCGCGCTTTTTGCCTTTGGCGGAACCCTTGCCGGTGCCGAGCCGTTTGATGTCGCAGAACACGCCCGACGCGAGGAAGCCTTGCGGGGCGACGATGGAACCTTCGATGGACTTGAACTTGTTACTCATGTAGCGCCGCTGTTTGTGCCACCAGCGGCGCGGGAGTAAATGATTATTTTGAGTTCAGGAACTCAGAAGAGAACAGAAGCCAACGGAGGAAGCAAAGAATGTGGACGGAGGAATCTGCGCGGACGGATTCGTTCCGGAGATTCTCCAGTGCGCGCTGAGATTTCTGGACGGATGTCCGTCAGTGCGCGGCCGTGACGACGAGCGTTTGTTCGAGGGTCGAAACGCCTTCGCGTACTTTGTCCAACGCGACATCGCGGAGCGTGCGCATTCCCTGAGCCCGGGCGATCTTGCCGATCTCCATGGAACTGGCACGGGCAATGATGGCTTTACGAATGTCGTCGGTGACGGTCATCGCTTCGAGAATGGCGGCGCGTCCGGCGTAGCCGGTGTTGTTGCAGCGATCGCAGCCGCGGCCACGGTAGATGGTGGCACCCTCGAAGAAGTTTTGAGTGATTCCGAGATCGAGGAACATTTTCTCCGGATAGGTGACAGGTTCCTTGCAGTGGGAGCAGATGCGGCGCATGAGGCGCTGGGCGCAGGCGAGCACGACGGAGGAGGAAATGAGGAACGGTGCGATGCTCATGTCGTCGAGGCGCGCGATGGCGCCGGGCGCGTCATTACAGTGCATCGTGCTGAGAACCTGATGGCCGGTGAGCGCGGCTTCGACCGCGATTTCCGCGGTTTCGGTATCGCGGATTTCACCGATCATCACGATGTCCGGGTCTTGGCGGAGAATGGAGCGGAGGGCGCTGGCGAAGGTAAGGCCGATTTCCTTTTTCACCGGGACCTGATTGATGCCGGGGATCTGGAATTCGACGGGGTCTTCGACGGTGACGATGTTGTATTCCGGATTGTTGAGCTCGTTGAGCGCGGAGTAGAGCGTCGTGGTTTTTCCGGAACCGGTCGGACCGGTGACGAGTAGCAAGCCATGCGGCGCGTCGACGGCGGCCTTGAAGCGGCGGAACGTGTCGGCGTCGAGGCCGAGCTTGTCCATGCTCGCGGAGAGGTTGCTTTTGTCGAGAACGCGGAGCACGACTTTCTCGCCGTGAACGGTGGGAAGGAAAGAAACGCGAAGATCGAAGTCGCGCCCGGCGACTTTCACGCGCATGCGTCCGTCCTGCGGCAGTCGACGCTCGGCGATGTCGAGGCTGCTCATGATCTTAAGACGAGATGCGAGTGCGATTTGGAGATTCTTCGGCGGCGGAACTTTATCGAGCAGGGCGCCGTCCACGCGGTAGCGGAGGCGGACCATCTTTTCGAACGGCTCGATGTGAATATCGCTCGCGCGTTCTTTGATGGCTTGGACGAGAATCAGGTTGGCGAGCTTGATGACGGGCGCTTCTTCGGAGGAGGCAGCAAGCTGGTCGAGATTGACCTGTTCGGTGGTCTCCTTGACGGTCTCGAGCCCCTCGGCTTCAGCGGCGTCCTCCGCCTGCTTGGCGGCGTCGATGATGTCGTCCATCGTGCCGACCTTGCCGCTGTCGAGATTGTGAAGCTTGTCGAGGATCGACTTCTCCGAGGCAATCATCGGAGAGACATCCATCTTGGTGATCCGGCGGACGTCGTCGATGGCGAGGACGTTCAGCGGATCGGCCATCGCCAGGAACAATTTGTTCTCGAGCCGGGAGATGGGGAGGACTTTGTGGTTCTGGCAAACGTCGCGAGGCAGGAGTTCAGCGATTTCGAGTGAGATACCGCAGCGGGGCAGGTTGACGGGAGGGACGTTCAGGACGCGGCCCATGGAAACGGCCATGTCGGACTCGGTGACGAGGCCCTTGTCTGCGATCAGCTTGATGAGGCGCGTGCCTTCCTTCTTTTGCTGTTCGAGAAGCTCCTCGACTTGCGCGGCCTTGAGCAGCCCGTCCTCGACGAGTGCGTCTGCGATGCGTTCACCGAAAGTTTTTACAGCGGCCATGTGCTTCTGAGTTAGCGGATGACTTTGCGGAGGGCTTTAATCAGGTCCTGAGGCGAGGTGAGATACCAGACGAGGCGTTGCTGGACGGATTCCTCCAGCTCCTGAGCGGCGCGTTTGTTGAAGGGGTTCGCGGTCGCGACGAGGATGGATTTGCTCATACGGTCGAAGGGAAGGATGCACCAGCGTTGCAGCGTGGCGGCAGGCATGGAGCGGGCGAGTTCGACATCGATGTCGTAACGTTCGAGCGGGAGATAGCCGCAGCGATGTTTGTCGGCGATGATCTTGAGGGACTTCTCCAGGGGCAGCACTCCTTTGTCCGCGAGGAGTTGAATGAAGGGCTCGAAGACCTTTCCGGGGGTCGCTGACATGTCTGGCTTCACCCAGCAGAGGTCGAAGTCGCCGGCAGAGATCGCCTTGGAATCGACAAACAACTTGTGGAGCGTTTGTCGTCCGTCATCGATTTCGCAGGCCGGACCTTTTGGTTCGGCTGTTTTCGCCCTGGAGGCGGCGGACTTGGTGAGAATCTTGGTGTTGTTTTCGGCGACGTCGGAAGGTGCCGCCTGGGAGTTGAGGGTGTTCGCCTTGTTCTCGATCTCGCTCAAAGCGGCGAGAACCTCCGCGTCATCCGGGCAGCGCTGGAGGACGCTTTCGTATTCCAGAATGGCGGATGAGAGCTGGCCCATCATGACGTAGGCTTGGGCGATGCGTTTGGAGGTGTTGGCCACGTCCTTGTCGCGTCCAAGCTTTTGGTAGGCTTCCTTCAGGATCTCCAGAGACTGGTAATCCTGTGGCTGCGACTGCGTGATCACCTCGAACATCTCAATTGTTTGCTGCAATTGAGCCTCTTCGCTGGCGGTTAGAGTGGCGACCGTGGCCATCAGATCAGTTTGGTTTCCAAGTTATTCGCGGCGTAAACGCGCACCGCGTGATTCGCCACAGGTTCAGCATGGCCAAGGCCAACTGCGCCGGCTCACCGGCTCCCGGGGCTGTTTCCATGGCTTAATTCGGCAGAAACCGGCATCCCATTAGCCGCAAATGGAAAAGAAACCATTGGCATTCCCGAAGGTGCCGTGGTAGAAACCCCGTCCGCTTCGAATCGGGAAGCGGCAAGTTTTAGCCAGTGGGTCGTTTGTTACGTCAAAACTGCCGGCCGACCGGCGCACCGAAACAAATTTATGTCACAGCATCGCAGCCTGCGCACCGCCAGCACTCTGGGCGCAAAACGGAACGTCCTGAAGCGCTTTGAGCGCGTGGCCCTGCTCAAGAAGCGCAGCCAGTGGAAGGCGGGGGACCGCGTCACCGGCCTTCGCAAGACGAAGCCGGAAGCCTGAGCGAAATTTCGAGTTCCGAATGGCGACTCCCGCATGATACGGCCGCCCATCGGCCGTTTTCGTGTTTGTACTGGTCGGTTCGCAATTCGTAATTTCCATGCGCCTCCAAAAATTCCTTGCCGAATCCGGCGTGGCCTCCCGCCGCGCCAGTGAGGCCATTATCCTCGAAGGACGTGTCTCGGTTAACGGGCGCGTTGTCCAAACTCTCGGCACCAAGATCGAGCCCGGTCGAGACGTCGTGGAGCTGGATGGACGTCCCCTTAAGGCCCGCCGCAAGATTTACATCGCCCTCAACAAACCACCCGGGTTCCTCTGCACACGCAAAGATGAACTGAGCCGGAGCACCATTCTTGATCTGCTGCCGACGGAGTGGTCCCACTTGGTCCCCGTTGGCAGGCTCGATCGTGAAAGCGAAGGCCTCCTCTTCCTCACCAACGACGGGGACTTCGCCCTGCGACTCACTCATCCGCGCTATGGTGTCCGCAAAATTTACCGCGCGACGGTGGAGGGCAAAGTGGAGTCCAAAATGACCCGCCGGTTTCTGGAGGGCATCGAGGACGCCGGCGAAACTCTGAAAGCCGAGAAGGCGCGCATCATTTCTGCCAACAACAGCCACAGTGTCGTGGAGTTGGAACTCGCCGAGGGCCGCAATCGCGAAGTGCGCCGGCTCTTCGCCTCTCAGGAACTTGAAGTCACCCGCCTGCAACGCATCCAGATTGGCCGCATAAAATTGGGCGAACTACCGCTTGGTAAATGGCGGGCGTTGACAGAACCAGAGATAAAATCTCTACTTGCGCCGATATGAAACTGAAACATTGGATGTTTGCAGTCCTTTCGTTCAGCCTGCTTGCCGAAACTATTCTGGCGCAGGCTCCGGTGACTGCACCGCAGGACCCGCAACCTCCAGTTATTCCCGCTGGCGACACCCCCGCTCCGCTGGCCACAAAACCCGCTTCCAAGAGTGCGACGAAGAAGGCCGCCGCCAAGAAGGCGGCCCCCGAAAAGAAAGCCGCGCCCAAATCCGTCGAGCCCGTCAAATCAACGTCGCCGTTGACGCCGGGACCCGCCGTGGCCCGTGAGAAGAATGTCAATGTCCGTGGCCAGGCCGCCATTAACAGCGAGATCGTCACTCACCTGAAGCGCGGTGACGTTGTCACTGTTGTCGAGGAGATCACGCTTAAGAAATCCAAGACCGACGAGCCTGGACGCTGGGCGAAGATCGCGCTTCCAGCCGGCAGCGTGGTTTGGGTGAACAGCCAGTTCCTTAACGCCGACAAGGCCGTCGTTCCCAAGCGCCTCAATGTCCGCAGCGGTCCGGGAGAGAATTACAGCGTCCTTGGTCGCATCGATCGCGGCACTGTAGTTAAGACCGTCGAGACGAAGGGCGACTGGACGAAGATCGAGGCGCCGACCAATTCCTACGCGTTTGTTGCCGCCCATTTGCTTTCCACGGATCCGGCTGACCTTGGTCCCGCACTGGCCAAGGCCAATCCGCCTGCGCCCCCGGTCGTCATTCCGCCGCCGACAGAAGTCGCCGTGGTGACATCGCCTGCGGTGGCAATTCCTCCGGCTGAAACCATCACCCCTCCGCCGGCAGCGCCAGTCACTCCGCCGCCAGTGGTCGTTCCTCCTCCTCCGCTTCCGACGGAAACCGTGGCGAGCCCTGCTCCGGTTACTCCTCCTCCGCCAGTGGTCGACGAGCCCCCCTTGAAGCGCATCGTCACGCGCGAAGGCATCATCAAGGGCAGTGCGAGCATTCAGGCTCCGACCTATTTCGTCCTGCGCAGCCTCGATAACAACAAGACGATCAACTACCTCTTCAGTCCGAACACCAATATCACGGTGAAGTCGATGCAGCTGCAACGCGTCATCGTGACCGGTGAGGAAATCCTCGACGAACGCTGGCCGAACACGCCGGTGATCAACATCGATTCCATCGAAGTGGTGCCTCAGCAGTAATTGCAGTGCTGACGAACCTCATCGACGGACGGGCCATCGCGGTTCAACTCCACGCGGAAACCTACCAGCGCGTCGCTGCTCTTTTGTCACGCGGCGTTCAGCCCGGACTCGCGTTCGTTCGCGTGGGTGAGGATCCCGCGTCGAAGGTTTACGTCGGGATGAAGGAGAAAACGTGCAAGCGTCTCGGCTTTTTCTCGGAGACCTACGTCCTCCCGCAAGCCACCACCCAGGACGAACTGCTGGCGCTGCTGGCAAAGTTGAATGCTGATCCGCGCTTGCACGGCATTCTGGTTCAAGCGCCGCTTCCTCCGCACATCAATTCCGCGACGGTTTACTCCACAGTGCTGCCGACGAAGGACGTCGATGGCTTTCATCCCGTCAATGTCGGCAAGCTGATGCTGGGTGAGCCCAGTGGATTTGCACCCTGCACGCCGGCGGGCGTTCAGCAGCTGCTCATTCGCAGTGGCGTCGTAACCGACGGTGCTGAAGTGGCCGTGCTCGGTCGCGGCGATATTGTCGGCAAACCGATGGCCGCGATGTTGTGCCAGAAATCGAAGCACGCCAACGCGACCGTGACCCTCTGCCACTCGCGCACGCGCGACGTTGCTGCGCACTGCCGTCGCGCGGACATTTTGATCGCGGCGATGGGCGTTGCGCATTTTGTGAAGGCCGACATGGTGAAGCCCGGGGCGGTGGTCATCGACGTGGGCGTGAATCGCATCGCGGATCCCACGGCGAAGGATGGCAGCCGTCTCGTGGGCGATGTCGACTTCGCCAATGTGCAGCCGATCGCGGGCAAGATTACTCCGAACCCGGGCGGCGTCGGGCCGATGACGATCGCCATGCTGATGCAGAATACTGTCCGCGCCGCCGAACAGGCGATCCAGGCTTGAGCCGGGCGCTTCTCAGACCGATACCATCGAAAACTTGATATGACTCCAACTCGAATTCTCCCCGACCTCCAGTCCTCCCTGCTGTGCGAAGAAGTGCGTCAGGAAGCCAATGGCAACTTCTTCCTCATCGGCGTGATTGATTTCGTCCGCGTGCCGCAAGTTCCGATCACCGCCTCCAAGCTGACGGTGTTCAATCGCTGGACGGCCGGCGTCGGCACGTTCACGGAAAGCGTCCGCCTCATCGCGCCGGACCAGAGCACCGTGCTGCGCAAGAGCGAGGTGAAGTTCCAGATGAACAATCCCGGCATCAACGCCACCACGGTGACGTTGTTCGGCAACATCGAGTTCACCACGCCCGGTGCCTACTTCCTCGAAGTGCTCGTCGATGACGTGATGAAGATCCGCTATCCCATCAACCTCGTCGTCGTGCAGCCCCCGAACCAGGGTCAGCAAACGCAGACCAAATGATCCGGCCGAATGTCAACGGACGAAAACAAGACGTCGTCTGACATTCCCGAATCTCCGCCCGAAGTTCGGGCTCCGTCCCTTGCCTGGCAGCCGATCACGCCCTCCGGCATTGCTGCGTTTGCCACGGCCAGAATCGGCCGCCTCCTGTTTGTTCAGCTGATCGCAGCTGGGTTGATTGCCTGGTGTGTCCTGTGGTTCGTGACGGCGAACTGGTTTCCCATCGTTCGCGAGGCGATCTCCCAGCTCCCGGATCAGGGACACATCCTGAACCAGCAGCTCAGCACGCCGCACACCTCGACGCTGCCGCTGGCGGAGAACCGCTTCCTCGCGATCGTCATCGACATTGATGGCGTCGGCACGCCGAGCGTTGCGACGGATCTGCGCGTTGAGTTTCATCGACGCAACGTCGCGTTCTGTTCCGTCTTCGGCTGCCTGAACTTTGACTATCCGAAGGATTCCACCATCCAGTTCAACCGGCCTGAACTGCAATCCCGCTGGGGCGCGTGGCAGCCGATGATTCTTTGGATGGCCGGCCTCGGCGTGGTGGCTTGGTTGTTCTTCAGCTGGTTCTCGCTGGCGACACTCTACTTTGCATTCGTGCGCGTCTACGCGTTCTTCAAGGATCGTCGCCTGACTCTGTCGGGCAGCTGGAAGCTCTGCGCCGCGGCGTTGATCCCGGCGGGGTTGATCGCAGGAGGATCGATCCTCCTCTACGGACTGGGGATCGTCGATCTGCTCCGTTTCCTGTGGCTCTTCAGTCTTCACATCGTCGTGGGCTGGGCGTACATCGTCGCCAGTCCGCTGCGGCTTCCGCGAGCAAGCGATGCGATTCCGAAAGTCACACGCAATCCGTTCGGCGATGAAAAGCCGCCCGGGCCGGCGAATCCCTTCTCGTCCTGAACGCGTGAACATCAGCGGCGCGGTTCTTCCCGCAGCGATTCTCATCCCCATTGCACCACTGCGAGCCTTCGTTTAGCGTGCGCCCATGTCGATCCGCCTGCGGTGCCCTGCACTGATGCTGATGCTTTGTCTCTGGATGTCCGGTTGCACACCAACTGCCGAAACCCAGCTCGACGAGCAGAGGAATCCCCATTACCTGGCGGGCAAGGAAAAGCTTGGTGCGCTCGACTACAAGGGAGCCATCGAATCCTTCGAGCGCGCGGTGGAGGACAATCCGCGTTCGGCCTTCGCGCACTTTGAACTCGGCGTGCTCTACGAACAACGGGAGAGCGATTACGCCACGGCGCTTTACCACTACAACAAGGCTCTGAAGCTTCGCCCGAACGGGCATCCTGCGGAGATCATTCGCCAACGGATCCCGGGCTGCAAACAGGAGCTCGTGAAAGCGGACTCGCTCGCGATCATCAATCCCAACGTCCTACGAGAAACCGAAAATCTCCGTGCGCAGAATGCCGCCCTGCGCAGTCAGGTGGAACAGCTGCAAGCCCAGCTGGCGAGCCGTCCCATCGCTCCCATTACGGGGAATGCGACTCCGACCGGCCGCGAAGTTCCATCGCCATCGGGTTCGTCAGCCCCTCCGTCCGGATCAGAAACCAGCGTCGGAAGCCGCACGACAGTGCCATCACCAACCACCGGTTCCCCATCGGGAACGAGCGGCACCCGCGGTCGGACTCACGTCGTGCGGGCGGGAGAAACTGTCACGTCCATTGCCAAGCGTTACTCCGTGAAGCCTGGCTCGTTGCTCGCGGCGAATCCCGGCCTGGACCCACGCCGCATGAAAATTGGGCAGACCCTGAACGTCCCGGCGCAATAGCTCCCATGCGTTTCCGGATCATCTTCCTGATCGTCACCGCGTTCTTCGTCACGATGAACGTGATGTTGTGGCGATCCGAGTACGGTGCCCGCGGACAGTTCGGCGCGCCGGTCCCTGCCGAACTGGTGTGGGAGAAAGTTCTCACCTCGCCCGACAACTCCTACATGGAGATTCGCCATCGCGGTGTGAAGGTCGGACGCGCGCACTGGGCCGCCACCGTCGGCGAAGCGGTGAGCACGGGCAAGGTCATCGACGAAATGCCGCCGGAAGGCATGGTCAAGGCGCTCACCGGTTACACGATTGATTTCGACGGTACGATCTCGATGGATGATCTGAGCCGCCTGCGCTTCAGCTGCCACCTCGAGTTGAACACGAACCAGAACTGGCAGGAGTTCAGCGTCAAGCTTACCCTCAAACCGTTCTCGTGGGAGATCGTCGCGTCGAACGCAACCCGCAGCGTGAAGTTTGTGGCGGATGATGGCGAGCGATTGACCGAGCGAACCTTCACCGAAGCGGACCTGCGCAATCCGGACAAGCTCGTGCGCGAGATCGGCGGCGGCGCTGCACCCGCGATGCTGGCCGCGCTGGGCATTCCGCTGAAACTGCCCGGCGCCGGGGCCGAGGGCTTCCGATTGAATTGGGAAGCCTCCAGCGACCGTCTGAAAATCGGCAACAACCTGGTTCGCGTCTACCGCATCGAGACGCGATTGCTGGAGCGCCTGAAGATGGTGCTCTTCGTCAGCCCGGTGGGCGAGTTGTTGCGCGTCGATCTGCCGGACGAAATTGTCCTGACCAACGAAGCGCTGCTCAGCATTTAGCCCGACATGATCGAGCTCAAGAACATCGTGAAACGCTTCGGCGACCTCGTCGCCGTGAACGACATCAGTCTGACCGTGGGACGTGGCGAGTTCTTCGCGGTGCTCGGTCCCAATGCAGCGGGCAAGACCACGACGATCAAGATTCTCACCGGTCTCATCAAGCCGACATCGGGCACCGCGGTGGTTGCCGGCTACGATGTTCAGACGCAGCCGCTCGAAGTGCGCCGTCGTCTCGCCTACGTGCCGGATTTTCCGTTCCTCTACGACAAGCTCACGCCGTGGGAATTCATCCGCTTCACCGGCCGGATGTTTCGCATGGACGAGGCGACGCTTGAAGCGAAGGCGACCGGACTGGTCCAGCGCTTCAATCTCGAGTCCTACCTTCGCAAACCCATTGAAGGTCTCTCCCACGGCACCCGCCAGCGTGTCGCGATCGTCTCCGCGCTGTTGCACGATCCGGAAGTGTTCGTGATCGACGAACCGATGGTGGGGCTCGATCCGCATCATGCGCGCGTGGTGAAGGACGTGTTGAAGGAACGCTCGCTGCAGGGAATGACGGTCTTTCTCTCGACGCATCAACTCAGTGTGGCGGAGGAGATGGCGGATCGCATCGGCATCATTCATCAAGGCCGGCTGGTGGCAGTGGGCAATCGTGACGAGCTGCGCCGACAGAGTGGTTCGACCGGTGTGCTGGAGCAGACGTTCCTGGCGCTGACGGCGCAAGAGGCGAATCTCAAGGAAGAGATCTCCGCACTGCCCAAGTCCTGATAGACGCGAGAATGTTCAGGCGCTACGGCTTTTTCTCGGCCGAATCGTAGAGGCGGGACAGTTCGAGAAGCATCACTTCCAGCTTCTGGTAATATTCCTCCTCGGAGAGCTTCGACTTGGATGCGCGGAAGCTGATGATCTCGCGTTCGAGTTCATCGCGGCGCGCCCGCACATCGGCGGGGAGCTTTTGCTCCGCCGCGCTTCGTACGAGATGAAATTGATGCGCGCGAAAGCCATCCAACGCCGCGCCGTCCTTGGCTGACTTCGAGGCGCGCACGCCGCGAAACCAGTCCGGCGGCGTACCCAACGCATCGCCCGTGTCATCGAGCAGCGAATGCTCCGTCGCGAGCCGGCCTTCAATATCGTAAAACTCCTTCACCTGCCGAGATGCCATGAGGAACGCTTCCAGCAACGACGTCTGGCCGTCCTTGTCGAGGTCCGCCGTCGTATCGCCGATGGCGGTAGAAAGGTATTGGCCGAAACGCGCGAAGTTTACTTCGCTGCCACTGCGCGTCGCAGTGATCACGACGCGATTGGTCGAGGAAAGTTTCTGGAGGAAGGGCGCGCTGGCGGATGCGGTGTTAATGACGGCGACGGGCCGGCGAAGCGGCTGCAGCCAGCCGAGCAGTTCAGTCGCGGCGACGTCGTTGCTGCGCAGGTTGAACTTCGCTTCCTTGCCATCGAATGTGCCGTGGCCGATGAGCACGAGCCAGAGCTCCGCGCCTTCCTTCGGTTCGGCGGCCAGCTGCTTCTGGAGCTGTTCGCGGTCCGTGTTGGAACCGTCGTTCCCCAGTCCAATGACCGTGCATTGCGCGCCGCCTTGCTTGGCTGCTTTCTCCCAGCTCGCGGCCCATTGGGTGAAGCTGCGGCGATACTCTTCTTCACCTGGTGCGCCTACGACGACGATGACGGATGGCTGAGCGGCGATCGGCTCGGCGGAGTGAAGCCGGGGTATCGCAAAAAGCAGCAGGACGAAAACGGGGATGACGTGGCGAAGGAGCGTCAACAGGGGCCCGATGTTGGCCGGCGTGAACATGGGCTGACTATAGGCGGCGCGGTGGAAGTCGCAACGAGGGATTGCGTAAAGGCTTTCCAAGCTGCGGCTGTTACTCCCGCGCGCTTACTTGGATTCGAATCGTTGCTGGAGCTTGCGCAGGCCTTCCTCGAAGTCCGGTCCCATCATGCCATCCATGAGCAGCCCGAAGATACGCGAGACGGGATTCCAACCGAGGCTGCCTTCATTGAACCACGTCACCTTGAGCGATTCGCCTTCGGGTTCGATCACGATGGCCCCAGTGGAGACGTGCTTGCCGTTCTCGAAGTTCAACTCGTAGTCGAGACGTTTGCCTGGCTCCGCGCGGATGAGTTTCAGCACGCCGCTGCCAGATGACTGGCCTTCCCAATGGTAGGTCGCGCCGACGCCGGATTCTGGTCCGGAGAAGGAATTCTTCATGTCGGGATATTTGTTGGTCGTCCACGCCGTCCAGTCCGGCCAGTGTTTCAACGTGCTGACGTGTGCGTAAACGGCGTCGGCCTTGGCGCGCATCACGACGGTGCGTTCGACGCGATATTTGGACGGGAGGAACAACGAGAGGATGATGATCGCGATTGGAATCACCATCACCGCGAGCAGCAGCTTCTTCAGGAGCTTCATAGGCGGGAACGTGAGACTCAGGTGGGCAACGCTGCGCCGATGTTGATGCCGTGTTTCAGACAGTAGGCGGCGTTGTGAACGTACTTTTCCGCCCAATGCTTCAGGTCGCCGCGTTCTTTCTCGGACATGATGCGCACCACCTTCGCGGGTGAACCGAGGACGAGCGCCCCGTCCGGAATCGTGGTGCCTGGGGTCACGAGGGCCTTTGCGCCGATCAAGCATTGCCGGCCGACTTCCGCGCCATCGAGCACCACCGCGCCCATGCCAATGAGAGTTTCGTCGCCAATCGTGCAGGCGTGAACGATCGCGGAGTGTCCGATCGTCACCCAGTTCCCGATGAGGCACGGAAAGTCATCGGCCAGATGCACGACGGCATTGTCCTGAATGTTGCTGTGGTGACCGACGACGATGCGGTTGATGTCGCCGCGAAGGACGGCGTTGTACCAGACGCTCGATTCATCACCGAGCGTCACATCGCCGAGCACCACCGCGCCGCGGGCGAGGTAGACGCCTTTGCCGAGTGTCGGCGACTTGCGCAGGTAGGTGTCGAGCTGCGTCTGGAGCTGTGCTGCGAGCGTGTTCACGAGATCTCTCTACCACGGCCCGCCAGCGCGGCGCGACAGACAAAAGCGGGGAATCTTCCGCTCAAGGGGTCTTCGCGGAATCCGATACCGGGTGGGTATGGGTGGCTTGCAGCACGGGGCTTTGGTGCGAACAGTGAGTGCGATCGGGGAGGACAGGTTCCTGCCGGATGCATCGTTTGCTCCGGCGTGTTGTCAGCTCAGGCTCCCCATTCATTCCCATGACCATTGATCCCACCACCATTGCCATGCTTGTCGGCGTTGTTGTTGTCACCGTCGTGAAGTGGCTCGTCTACACCGGCCTTCTCTGGGGCATGATTCGCATCCAGAAGCTGAACTACAACGTGCTCGGCCTGTTCGGCTCCTCCCTCGCCGCGACACTCGTTGCGTTCATCCCCTACGTGGGCACGTATCTTTCCTATGCGGTGCTCGTGCTGTGTCTGTGGAAATGCACAGGCGCCGAGATCGCGCCAGACGTTTTGTTCACGGTCGGCATCTCCAGCGCACTGATGTTTTGCTTCAACCTGTTCGTCATCGGCGCCTTGATGGGCGATATCCGTCCCGATCTCTCGGCCAACGCGCGTGACGACGCATCCATTGCCGATTTTGCCGGTGCAGATGGCGATGACGACGCCGGGATGGAGGACGAGGATCTGGAAGACCCGGATAAGGCAACGGTCACCACCAACGCCGCTCCAGTCGCCGCCGCCGCAACGGCTGCCGCAACCACTGGCCCATTGCGCTTAAAAGGGATCACGCTGAATTCGCTCCGGCCATCGGCGATGGTTTCGGACGGCACTCGCGTCTACACGATTTTTGCGGGCGATTCGTTCACGGCGGATATCGGCCATGGTCGCGCCCGGTTCCGCTGCGAGGAAATCTCCAAGGCCGGCGTGGCCCTGTCTACCAGCGAGGGAGAGCGTCTCCAGCTGCGCCTGCCGTAGCGATCCACCGCGCTGTCGGTAAACGGGACACGAGAACTCCTGATCCTTCCGCCGCTGGCGCCATTCGAGGCAACTGGGCGCGGGAGCAAATCACTCCTGAACTCCGACTAACCTGGCGTGATGAATCAAAGTTTCGATCCGCACGTTGCACTGGGCGACCCCTTGCGCCATAACTCCTCTGGACTGCCTCAATCGCGGCCACGGATGACCATGAAAGCACTGTTTCGAACTCTTCTCCCGGCACTCGCCCTCCTCCTTGTCATGAACAACCCGCTCCACGCCGCCACGCGCGTCGCCGAGTGGAAGGCGGTCGAGGACGCCGTCCAGAAAGGCCTGCCCCGCGCGGCCATCACCAATCTCAACCTCATCATTCCCGCCGCGCTCAAGGAGAAGGCTTACGGCGAAGTCGCAAAGGCCATCGCGCGGAAGATCGTGCTCGAAGGCAATATCGAGGGGAACAAGGCCGAAGAGAAGATCACGCGCATGGAGGCCGAGATCGCGAAGGCGCCGAAGGAGATTGTTCCGCTGCTGGATGCCATCGTCGCGAACTGGTACTGGCATTATTTCCAGAACAACCGCTGGCGTTTCATGCAACGAACGCAGACAGCTCAGGCGCCAGGCAAGGATTTCACGACGTGGGATCTGCCGCGGCTCTTCGCCGAGATCGACAAGCAATTCACCAAGGCGCTCGCCGGTGCGGACACGCTGAAGAAAACGCCCATCGCGACCTTCGATGACCTGCTGCAAAAGGGTACCGTGCCGGACAGCTATCGCCCGACCCTCTACGACTTCATCGCGCACGAGGCACTGAAGTTTTACACGAGCGGCGAACAAGCGGCGGCCAAACCACAGGACGCTTTCGAGCTCTTCGCGGACAAACCGGTCTATGGCGTCGCTCCGCTCTTCGGAACAGCAGACGAGTTTCTCGCCGGCAAGATCGAGCGCCGTGCCGATGAATCCGCGACCGAGAAGGCCTTCTTTCTCTTCCGCGATCTACTGACCTTCCATCGGAGCGACGCTGATCCGTCGGCGTTCGTCGATGCCGATCTCGCCCGGCTGGTCTGGGCTTACAACACTGAGTTCGGCGAGGACAAGGCGACGCGTTACAAGGCCGCGTTGAAAACCCTCTCTGACAAATGGGCCGACCACGCGCTTTCCGCGCTCGCGCTGCATCATTGGGCGCGGGTCATTCACGGCGAAGGCAACTTCGTAGAGGCGCGCACGCTGGCGTTGCGTGGCGCAAATGCCCATCGCGACAGTATGGGCGGGAAGATGTGCCGGAATCTCGTCGCGGAAATTGAAGCGAAGTCTGCGAGCATCAGCACCGAGCGCGTGTGGAATGCGCCGTGGCCGAACATCGCCGTCAGCTACCGCAACGTGACGAATGTCCATTTCCGCGCGGTCGCGTGGGACTGGAATGCCTTCCTCGACAAACGCCATCGCCGACCGGAGAACCTGAACGACGCCGAGCGTCGCGAGTTGCTCGCCAAGACGCCGGCGCTCGAATGGTCTGCCGCGCTGCCAGCCACGACGGATTTCAAGCAACGCACCGAACTGGTTCCCGCGCCCGCGACGCTCAAGCCCGGCTTCTATTTCATCATCGCGAGCCACGACAAGGACTTCTCCGAGCGCGAAAACCAAATCACCTACGCGGACGTTTGGGTTAGCGAGCTCGCGCTCGTCGTCCGTCCGCACAATCAACGCATCGAAGGCTTCGTGCTTGTCGCTGGCTCCGGGGAACCAGTGAGCGGCGCGGAAGTGATGTCGTGGCATTTGGATGACCAGGGCAATCGTGTGCCGACCTCGCCTGCGATCAGCACGGACACGAACGGGTTCTTCTCATTTCCCTCGAAGGAATATCGCGGGAGCCTGCTTCGCGTGCGCGCGACGATCGGCGACGTGCAGCACGAGCTCGGATCGATGCAGGAATACAGCAGCTATCCGATGCACGAGCCGGATCCGCACGAGCAGACGATCTTCTTCACTGACCGCGCGCTCTACCGGCCCGGCCAAACGATTCAATACAAGGGCATCTGCCTGCGCGTGGATCAGCGCGGCGACAACTACGAACTGCTGCGCGGTCGCAAGATCACGGTGGTGTTCAGCGATCCGAATGGGAAGGAGATCGCGAAGGCCGAGCACGCGTGCAACGACTACGGCTCGTTCAGCGGCAGTTTCACGGCGCCACGTGATCGCCTGATGGGCCGCATGACCATCAACGTGCCCGGCGGCCCGTTCGGTCAGGCGTCGTTCAACGTGGAGGAATACAAGCGGCCGAAGTTCCAGGTGACGCTCGATGCGCCGAAGACGGCGGCGAAGTTGAACGACAAAGTCTCGCTCACGGGCAAGGCCGAGAGCTACACCGGCGCGGCGGTGGACGGCGCGATGGTGAAGTATCGCATCGTGCGCGAAGTGCGCTGGCCGTGGTGGTGGGGCTGGTATGGCTGGCGTTCACCGCGCGCGCAGGGCAGCCAGGAAATCGCGCACGGCACGGCAACCACCGGCGCGGACGGCGTGTTCAACATCGAGTTCAACGTGAAGCCGGACTCCAGCGTCTCCGAGAAGGACGAGGCGTCGTTCAGCTTCAGCATCTACGCGGACGTGACGGACACGACGGGCGAAACGCGTTCCGCACAACGCGTCGTAAACGTCGGCTTCGTCGCGCTGTCGGCAGTAGTATCGACGGACGAATGGCAGACGGAAGCGAAGCCGGTCGTGCTGACGATTCGGACGACGACGCTCGATGGCGAGCCGCAGGCCGCCGAGGGCAAGGTGAAGATTCATCGGCTCAAAGAACCGGCGCAGGTCCAGCGCGCTGGCCTCGGTGGTCACTATCGCGGCGACGAGGATGGCGATGGCAAACCGGACGCGGACCTATCGAACCCGAACAACTGGGAACTGGGCGAGGTGGTTGCGGAGAAAGGGTTCACCACGGATGCTGAGGGCAACACGAAGCTGGAGTTCGCGCTCGGTGCCGGAGCGTTTCGCGCGATGTTGGAGACGCAGGATCGGTTCGGCAAAACGGTGACGGGACGAATGGGATTGCAGGTGTTGCAGCCGGAGGCGACGAAGCTGGCGATCAAGATTCCGCTGCTGCTGGCGGCGCCGAAGTGGACGCTGGAGCCGGGCGAAGAGCTCGCGGCGCTGTGGGGCACAGGCTATGACGCTGGACGCGCGTTCATCGAGATCGAGCACCGGCATCAGATGGTCGAGCGTTACTGGACGCAGCCGGGCCGCACGCAGCAGCAGCTCAAGCGCGCGGTGACGGAGGCGATGCGTGGCGGGTTCACGCTGCATGTTACGCAGGTGCGCGAGAACCGGGCATATCTGGTGTCGCGCCACGTGGATGTGCCCTGGAGCAACAAGCAGCTTGCGCTGAGCTGGGAGCATTTCACGTCGAAGCTCGGGCCGAGCCAGAAGGAGACATGGACGCTGGTGGTGTCGAACGCGGCGACGAAGGCAGGGAACGACGAGGCTACGCCTCACCGGGATGGAGCCGAATTGGTCGCGGCGCTTTACGACGCCTCGCTGGATCAGTTCGCGCAGCATTACTGGATGAATCAGTTCGGCATTTTCCGTTACGACTATTCACAGCGCGGCGGAAGCTTTGCCAACGTGATGAAGGGTTTTCAGCATTTGCGTGGCTCGTGGGGGCGTGGTTACGAGAACGTGGATTTGCGTTACCGGCAGTTTCCGGCTGACTTGGTCGCGAACTTCTGGGGCTACCAATTTGGAAGGCGAGAGCGGTTCTATCGTGGCGCTGCGCCCGAGATGTCGCTTGGAGTTGCGATGGATGCCGCGATGCCCGCACCTGCGGCACTATCGATGGCGGAAGCGAACTTTTCGGTGGCGGGCGCCGCTGGCGAGGCCAAACAAAAAGCGGCGCGTAGCTCTCTCTCCGACGAAAAAAACGAAGGAGATGCCGCGGGCGGGCGCGGTGGAGTTGCCCCGAAGCCCGATCTCTCCCAAGTCACCGCACGTCGCAACCTGAACGAGACAGCGTTCTTCTTCCCGCAGCTCCTCGCGGACAGCAATGGTGTGGTGAAGATGCAGTTCACGATGCCGGAGGCGCTCACGCAGTGGAAGTTCATGGGCTTCGCGCACGACCGGCAGTTGCGCTCCGGTTTCCTCGACGGCAAGACGGTCACGGCTAAGGACCTGATGGTGCAGCCGAACCCGCCGCGTTTCCTGCGTGAGGGCGACACGCTGGAGTTCACGGTGAAGGTGTCGAACCAGACGGCCGCGCGCCAGCAGGGTCGCGTGCGGCTTTCGTTCAACGACGCGCAGAACGAACAGAGCGCGGACAAGCTGCTGAGTAACGCGAAGCCGGAGCTCGACTTCGACATTCCGGCGAAGGAATCGCGCAGCTACTCATGGCGCATCAAGGTGCCAGATGGCGCGCCGTTCCTCACTTACAAGGCGGTGGCTTCGACGGGGAAAGTTTCCGACGGCGAGGAAGGTTATCTGCCCGTGCTGTCGCGGCGCATCTTCGTGACGGAGTCTTTGCAACTGCCGATTCGTGGCAAGGCGGGCGGCGCGGTGACGAAGAAGTTCGAGTTCGAGAAGCTGCTGAAGTCCGGCAAGTCCGGCTCGCTCGTGCATCAGAACTACGTCGTGCAGATGGTCTCGAATCCATCGTGGTATGCGGTGATGGCGTTGCCCTACCTGATGGAGTATCCGCACGAATGCACGGAGCAGACGTTCAACCGGCTTTACGCGAATGCGCTCGCGCGCTTCATCGCGAACAGCGACCCGAAGATTCGTCGCGTGTTCGATCAGTGGAAGGGAACGCCCGCGCTCGATTCGCCGCTGGAAAAGAACCAGGACTTGAAGAGCGTGATGGTGGAGGAGACTCCGTGGCTGCGACAGGCGAACAACGAAAGCCAGGCGCGGCGCAACGTCGGGATTCTCTTCGACGCAAACCGGCTGGACAACGAAACGGAGCGGACGTTCGCGAAGCTCGCGGAGATGCAGCTCGGCGACGGCGCATGGCCGTGGTTTCCTGGCGGCCCGGGCAACGATTACATCACGCTCTACATCACGACGGGCTTCGGACGCATGCGGCATCTCGGCGCGGAGCTGGATGTCGCACCGGCGCTGCGTTCACTCAACCGGCTCGACGGCTGGATGACGGAGCACTACGAACGCATCCAGAAGTGGCCCGAGCCGGAGAAGTATGTCCCGAGCGCGACGGATGCGTTGTATCTCTACGGGCGCAGTTTCTTCCTGAAGGACACACCGGTCGCCGCGCCGCATCGCAAGGCGGTGGACTTCTTCCTCGCGCAGTCGCGCAAGCACTGGCTGAAGGTGGACAACCGGCAGTCGCAGGGTCATCTCGCGCTGGCGTTGCAGCGGTTCAATGCGTTCAACAAGTTCGCCGACGCGACGCCGAAGGACATCCTGCGCTCGATCAAGGAACGCAGCGTGACGAACGAGGAGATGGGGATGTTCTGGCGCGAGACGGAATTGAGCTGGTGGTGGTATCGCGCACCCATCGAAACGCAGGCGTTGATGATCGAAGCCTTCGACGAGGTGATGGGCGACAAGGCGGCGGTCGAGGAATGCCGCGTGTGGTTGCTCAAACAGAAGCAGACGCAGGATTGGAAGACGACGAAGGCGACGGCGGACGCGGTCTATGCGCTGCTGCTGCGCGGGAAGGATATTCTGGCGAGCGATGCGTTGGTGGAGGTGACGGTGGGCGGAATGAATGTGACGCCGAAGCGCGGAGGTGCGCCGGACACCAAGCCTGCACGCGCCGGGTCGGGGACCGGCACTCCGGTCGAGGCCGGCACTGGTTTCTACGAGAAACGTTTCACCGCGTCCGAGATCAAGCCGAAGCTCGGCGAGATCACGGTAAAGAAGCTCGACGACGGTGTCGCATGGGGCAGCGTCCATTGGCAATACCTCGAAGACATGAGCAAAGTCACGCCTCACACCGGCACGCCGCTCAAGCTCAAGAAGTCGCTCTACACAAAGGTGAACACCAAGAAAGGTCCGACGCTGGAACCCGTCAAAGGCGCGGTGCAGGTTGGCGATGAACTCGTCGTGCGTATCGAGTTGCGCGTGGACCGCGACATGGAATACGTCCACCTTAAAGACCAGCGCGGCAGCGGAACTGAGCCAGTGAACGTCCTGAGCCGTTACAAGTATCAGGACGGCCTCGGCTACTACGAATCCACCCGCGACACCGCGAGCCACTTCTTCATCGATTACCTGCCGAAGGGCGTTTACGTGTTCGAATACTCCACGCGCGTCCAGCATCGCGGCCAGTATCAGACCGGCGTGGCGGAGATTCAGTGCATGTATGCCCCCGAGTTCAACAGTCACTCGGAGAGTTTGAGCCTTCTGGTCCGCTAAACCGTGGGTTTTGACCCTTGAATGAGCCCCAGTTTTTCTATTGCTTCCTAGGCTGGGGCCATTACCTTCCACGCTCTACTGGAAATTGAACTGAGAAAAACGTGAACAGCGAATTGTGCAAACAGGCGTTGGCGAAGGTCGGAAGCCCCAACACTCTCATTAACTTGGTCTCACGACGGGTGCGGCAGTTGAATGCCGGAGGCGGTGCGATGAGCCGTCCGCTTCTCAATGACACCACCGGCATGGGCGCGGCGGACATTGCGCTGGCTGAAATCATCGAAGACAAGATGGGCTGGGAATTCCCTGAGGAAGTGCCGCTTGTCGAACCGACTTCCAAGAAGAAGAAGCGCGGTTAAGCAGCTTTTCGAACCCGCCTAAACCGGGTTTCTCCCAGCCAGAAGGGCGACCTTCTGGCTGTTTTGTCTTATGGCCGACATCGTGACCAATCCAAAAGCCCGCCGGGATTATCACATCCTGGACACTTTTGAAGCGGGCATCGTGCTGCAGGGCACCGAGGTGAAGGCGCTTCGGGCGGGCAAGGGTCAGATCAACGACGCCTTCGCCCGGGTGGAGAATGATCAGGTGTTTCTCCACAACGCTCACATCGACGAATATTCCTTCGGCAACCTCCAGAACCACCAGCCCAAGGGCGTCCGCAAACTACTCCTGCACAAGTCGGAGATTCGGAAGCTGTTCGGGCTGGCGTCGGTCAAGGGCAACGCGATTCTGGCGCTTTCCCTCTATTGGAAGAATGGCAAGGTGAAGGTCCAGCTCGGCGTGGGGAAGGGCAAGGTGCAGTTCGACAAGCGGGAGGACATGAAGAAGCGGGATGCCGACCGCGAGACCAAGCGGGCGACCATGCACCGCTTCAAGGGGAAATAAAAAAGGCGGGGTGATTCACCCCGCCCTCTTCAAAAGTAATGGAGGTGAAAACTAGGCCTTGGCCTTGGTTTTCGCGTCTTCCTTCTTCCAAGTGCGCTTGGGAGCCTTGGTGACGAGACCCTTCTTCAAGGCGCTTGCGGTCACGCGCACATAGCGGACTTCGCCGTCGATGATCGCCTTCACGCGCTGCAAGTTCGGCATGAAACGGCGCTTGGTAATCGCGGTCACATGGGTACCGATACCGCCGGACTTCTTCGACTTACCACTGCGCCAGATCTTGCTGCCCTTGATCGGGGCCTTGCCAGTCAGTTCACAAATTCTACCCATACAATATCTTTCTTATTAAAGGAGCGGAGAAGGTATCAACCATTCCCTTTCTGGCAAGCACTTATTTTGAAGTGTTTGATTGTCTGACCCGGTTTCAGCGTGTCCAGCCGGTGCCTAGTCCAGCCCGCGTTCCTCCAGATCGATCTCGTCCAGCCCCAGATAATGACCCAGCTCGTGCAGGTAAGTGGTTCGAATCTCCTCCCGGAAAATCTCGGAGTCCTCCTCGGCAAAATCCCAGATGTTCTCGATAAACAGGATGATCTGCGGCGGGAGCGGGCAATCCTCGGCTTCCGCAATGGCGGAACCGACGAAGAGCCCGAGGAGGTCCGAATCGTAACCGTCATCCAGAAGCCATTGCTGCGGCCGGGCGTCGTAGGTGACCGGCAGGCTCGCGGCCCGCTGGCGGACAGGAAGGGGCAGGGCGGCGAGGGTTTCCTCGACCACCGATTGGGCGTCGGCTTGCAGTTGTTCCAGATTCCGGCTCACGGGGCGGATAGGAAGTAGCGCGATTCGCACCGGGATGCAATTCGGCCAGTTCCTAAAAATCGTAGCGGCCCGGCTCGCCGGTCGCGCTTCCCGCGAAGAGCTCGTGGATGGCGAACTGGAATCCCGGCAGCAGGCCTTCGGTCAGCAGCTCGCGTCCGGCCAGCACACGCTTCAGCGAAAGCCCGTACGGCGTGCCGTGGTAGACCTCCACATTATCGTAGCGTGGGTCGATCATCCACAGCCGCGGCAGTTTGAGTTCCTCGTAAACGGATTTCTTCTCCACCGTGTCGGCATGATGGTCATCCGAACTAATCACCTCGGCCACCAGCCATACCTTGTCCGTCGCCGCCGTCACCAGCGCGAGGTCCGGACAAAAGGCATTCTCAGCCGAGAAGTTCAAACGAGTGCGCGGCGGCAACATCTTGGTCGTCACCAAACTTGCTGTCGCTCCCGCGACGCGCTTATGCAAACGCGCCAGAATCTCCTCGTGCCGCACACGCGGCGGCAGCCGCAGCACGCGTTCGCCGTTCACGATTTCCTCGTAAGGGTCGCTCATCGTTTCATCTGTTTTCGGAGGAAAGTCCGTCGGGCAAAACCACTTTCTTCACCGACGGACTGCAGAATGAACCGCTGCATCGAGTGCCCGCCACAGGTCCGCGACATGACGGACGTGGGTGAGGTGCGCCTGTGCATTCGTGCCGGCGTAGTTCCAAATGTGAAAGCCGTCAAGATCCGCGCGGCGTTGCAACGGAAACTCCGGATCGTTCGTCGCCGGAGTCGACCCCGGCGGAACGGCGAGGAATGTCCCTCCGACCGCCGCCGCCAGCGCATCACCACATTCCCGCGTGCTGGCATAACGCGGCGTCGGCACGTCGGATGTCGTCAGGAGAAAAGTCTTCTCGCCCCGCGCCGCAGCCTGCGCGAATGGCACCCACGGCTCGACATGCTCCGGAGTCACCTTCCGATGATCCAACGCGGCGCTCGTATCCACCAAACCACCGTAAAGCGAGTCGCACAGGACGATGCGCTGGATGACGTGCCGATTCGTCTCCAGCTTCACGATCTCCCGCACTGCTCCGTAGCCCGCGCTGAAACTGGATACGTCGACGCGCGTGATCCGCTCAGCGGTCGCGTCTCGTTCCGCCAGTGCGACCTCCACGAGGCGGAGCCATTCCTGAAAACGCGCCGGATCGAGAAACGGCTTCGCGTAAGTCGCCGAGCCTTCACCGAGCGCGAAGTTCAGCAGCGGCACCGATGAGCCGCGACGGACGTGTTCCTGAATCGTGAACCACGCGATCGTGTGGAAGTGCACGACCAGCTGCACGCCGGTCGCCGGAGTGTGTTTCCAGTTCGCCGGCAGAAATAACGTCGCGCGCACATCACGATTCGTGAGCTCGACCAAGGCGGAACCTTCTGGAAAAGGCGTCGGGGCGATTTGCCGACGCGGCATCGCGGGCGGTTCAGGTAGGCGCGCTGATTCCTTTTTGCTGCTCGAAACGCAGCCAGCCAGCAGGACACCGCACAGCAGAATCGCGACTCTCATTTCGTCCTTAAAACACTACGCAGGAATTTTCCCGTGTGCGAACTGCGAACTTTCGCCACGTCTTCCGGTGTGCCTTCGGCAACAAGGAGTCCGCCCGCTTCGCCGCCTTCCGGACCAAGATCAATCACCCAGTCCGCTTCGGCAGTCAGGTCGAGGTTGTGTTCGATGACAACAACCGAATGCCCCGCGTCGACGAGACGCTGAATGACTTGCACCAGCCGATGCACGTCCGACATGTGCAGGCCGATGGTCGGCTCTTCGAGGATGAACAAGTTGCGTTTCGCAGCGCCGGTCGATTGGCGGCCGGGCAGTTCGAGCATTTCCGGCCCTGGCTTCAATCCGCTCAGCAAATGCGTCACCAGCTTCACGCGTTGCGCCTCGCCGCCGCTCAACGTCGGGCTGGTCTGTCCAAGCTTGATGTAGTCGAGCCCGGTATCGTGCAACGCCTGGAGCGGTCGCAGAATCTTCTGGTGCGCGGCGAAGAACTCGATGGCTTCCTCCACGCTCATGTCGAGCACCTGCGCGATGTTCTTGCCGCCATATTGGATGTCGAGCGTCTCGCGGCTGAAGCGTTTGCCATCGCACGTTTCGCACTTCACGAACGCCGGCGGGAGGAAGTTCATCTCCAGCTTGATCACTCCGGAGCCTTCGCATTCCGGGCAGCGACCCTGCGCGCTGTTGAAGCTGAAGCGGCTCGCGGAATACCCGCGCATCTTGGCTTCAGGCGTCACAGCAAAGAGCGCGCGAATCTCGTCGAAGAACCCGACATAGGTCGCAGGCGTGGAACGTGGCGTGCGACCGATGGGCGACTGGTCCACTTCGTATACCGCCTTCAGCGACTCGAAGCCCGTGACATGACATTCCTCCGCGGAGCGTCGAGCATTGCCCGCCTTGGCCTTCCCTGAACGCGGCTTTTTCGCAACCGCTCGCTCCGCCGCCGGCAACAAACACTCGCGCACCATCGTGCTCTTGCCTGAGCCGCTCACGCCGGTGACCACGACGAAGCGATTGAGCGGGAAGCGCACTTCCAGATCCTTCAAGTTGTTCACCGATGCGTGATGCAGCGTGAGCCAGCTCGGGCAAAGGGGCAGAGGAGCAGAGGGGCCGAGGGGAGCTGGCTTTCGGCTCCTCCGCCCCTTTTCTCCTTCACTCCCTTTCTCCTCTGCCTTGGCCGGCGAAGCCGAGACTGGCCTGCGTTCCCCTCTCGTCGGATACGTCTTCGTCTCCAGCTCGTGCAACAGCCGCCCGGTGATCGACGCCTTGTTCCGCATCAGCTCCGGCAATGTCCCGGACGCGACGACCGTTCCGCCGTGCACGCCCGCGCCGGGGCCGAGGTCGATCACGTAATCCGCGCGCCGCATCGTCTCCTCGTCGTGCTCGACGACGACGAGCGAGTTGCCGCGCGATTGCAGTTGATGCAGTGCGGCAAGCAATTGTTCGTTGTCGCGCGCGTGCAGACCAATGGTCGGCTCGTCCAGCACGTAGAGCACGCCGCTGAGATTCGACCCCAGCTGTGCCGCGAGTCGGATACGCTGTGCCTCGCCGCCGCTGAGCGTGGTGACCGCGCGACCGAGTTGGAGATAACCAAGCCCAACTTCATCGAGGAACTTCAGGCGCTCGGCGATCTCCGGCAGAATGTCGCGCGCGATGGCGGCGTCGCGGCCCTTGAACTTCAACTTGCGGAAGAAGTCATGCGCGCCGGCGACCGCGAACTGCGAGAAGGTGTCGATGGTCGGCGACTGTGTTCCCGAGACGACGAGCCGGACGGCGCGTGATTCCGGTTTCAGCCGTGCGCCGTGGCAGTCCGGGCAGACCTCGCGTTCGTTGGCCCAGCTCCACCAGCTTTCCTCGATCGAATCCGCGTTCGCGCCGCGCTCCACATCAGGAATGTAGAAGGTCTCGCCGAACCCGCGGCACTTCGGACACCAGCCTTGCGCGGAGTTATAGGAGAAATTCTTCGGGTCCAGCGGCGAGAACGAGCGGGCGCACTTCGGACAGGCGCGTTCGGTCGAATGAATAGTCACTTTGCCGTGATTATCGAGCGCGAACAACGTGCCCTTGCCGAGGTCGAGCGTTTCTTCAACGAGTTGCTGTGGCGTGCGCGCGTCTGCGCTGGCTTTGCGCTTCCTGTCGATCACGCCGACCACGATCTCCACGTCGTGTTCCTTGAAGCGATCGAGGCGGAACGGCTTGCTGGTATCGTAGAGCTTGCCGTCGGCACGAATCTCCTTGTAGCCGTGCTTGGCCGCCCATTCGGCGACGTCGGTGTGGAAACCTTTCCGGTTCCGCACGACGGGTGCGAGCAGCAGCAGGTCACCGCGCTTCTTCAAATCCTTCTGCAAACCGGCAGCGAGCGCGTCGCGCGTCTGCGCCTCGACGGGCAACTGGCAGTCGGGACAGAACTGCGTGCCGAGCCGCGCGAAGAGCAGTCGGAAGAAATGATACACCTCGGTCACCGTCGCTACAGTGCTCTTGCCACCGCCGCGCGTGGTGCGCTGCTCGATGCTGACCGTCGGCGGCAGGCCCGTGATGAGGTCTACATCCGGCCGCGCCATCTGCTCCACGAACTGGCGCGCGTAGGTGTTCATCGAGTCGAGGAAACGCCGCTGGCCCTCCGCGAAGAGCAGGTCGAATGCGAGCGTGCTCTTGCCGCTGCCGCTCACACCGGTGACGACAACGAACTTCCCCCGTGGAATTTCGAGCGAGAGGTTCTTGAGATTGTGCTCGCGCGCGCCGTGGATGGCGATGGCGGCGGGGTGGTGAGGGAGTGAGGTGGTGAGGGAGTGGGGAGTGTGGATTCTTTTCTCACTCCCCCGATTCCTCGCTCCCTCATTTCCAGTGGCTGAAGATTGAAGAACCTCGCGCAAGAAGCTTCCCGTATGACTCGCTTCGCACTCCGCCACATCCTCCGGTGTGCCGGCGATGACCAGTTCGCCACCGCGCTCGCCCGCGTCGGGCCCAAGGTCGACGACCCAGTCGGCGGACTTGATGACGTCCAGATTGTGCTCGATAACGACGACGCTGTGACCGGCGTCCACGATGCGTTGGAAAACCTGGAGCAAAACGCGGACATCGTCGAAGTGCAGACCGGTAGTCGGCTCATCGAAGAGGAAGAGCGTGCGTTTCTGCTTGGTTACTGGCTCGCCCTCACCCCGACCCTCTCCCCCAGGGAGAGGGGGCGCGATAGCAGCCTTGGAAAACCCAGAGTCGTCTTCCGCGCTCGTTATGGTGTCGTTCGCGTCGGCAGTCTTGCTTTGACCGGGAGCGTTCAACGCGCTCCCTCTCCTGGGGGAGAGGGTCGGGGTGAGGGCGGACGTTTCACCGACGCTCTTCCCGCGCTTCTTCGCCAGCCAGTCCTTCACCTCGGCAATCGTGTTCTTCGCCGTGAGATGGGCCTTCTCGTTCGCCGCGGAATCAGCAGCGGCAGTCTCCGCCAGATGGCTGACCAGCTTCAGTCGCTGGCTTTCGCCGCCGGACAGCGTGTTGATGGGCTGGCCGAGACGCAGATAGCCGAGGCCGACGTCTTGCAGGAGCTTCAGTCGAGCGAGCGCGCGTCGGCCGGCGGGGACGTTGATGAAGTTCATCAGGAACGTCAGCGCGTCGTCGACGGTGGCGTCGAGCATGTCCGCGATGCTCCAGTTCTGCGTGCCGCTGCGCAGCTTCACCTCAAGGATGTGCTCGCGATAGCGGCGACCGTTGCATTCCGGGCAGCGGATGAAGATGTCGCTGAGGAACTGCATCTCGATCTTCTCGAAGCCCGCGCCGCGGCAGCGTTCGCACTGGCCAACGCCGCTGTTGAAGCTGAACGCGCTGCCGTTCAGGCCGCGCTGCTTCGCGAGATCGGTCTGCGCGAAGAGATCGCGGACGTCATCGAAGGCACCGATGTAAACGACCGGGTTTGAGCGCGGCGTCTTGCCAAGCGGCGATTGATCTACGAGCACGACCTGGCCGAGCGATTCCCAACCGGAGATCAACGACGACGAACCTGCGCTGGCAGAATCCTCGTCGTCGCTGTCGTCGGAGTCCATCCGGTCAGACGCTTTGGCTGCGAGTGCCGAGGCTGCACTGCCAAGCTTCGCCTGCAACGCAGGCATGAGGACTTCGCGCACCAGCGTGGTCTTGCCCGAGCCGCTCACACCAGTGAGCGCGACAAAGCGACCGAGCGGAATCTCGACGGAGAGGTTCTTGAGATTGTGGCGCGTGGCGTTGGTGATGCGGAGAAAGTGGTCAGTAATCAGTGAAGCAGTGTTCAGTGAATCAGTGGCGGCCGTGGCTTTCCCAGACTGATTACTGATAACTGACCTACTGATTACTTTTTTCTCTATCCCATACGGAACCATCGCTTCCTTCAGCGCCAACTCCGCTGAAGATGAAGTGAGCCGACTCACGTCGCCTGCAAGGTCCACGACGGGCCTGCAGTTCGGCAGTTCGATCTGCTTGCGGCCACTCAAATACAGGCCGGTCAGCGAGCTGGCGCTGGTCATCAGTTCATCGAGCGAACCGCAGAAGACGAGTTCGCCGCCTTTCTCGCCCTGGCCGGGGCCGAGGTCCACGATCTGATCCGCGGCGCGCATCACGCTCGCCTCGTGTTCCACGACGACAACCGTGTTCCCGGTGTCGCGCAGTTGTTCGAGAATGCGGACGAGGCGCGCGGTGTCGCGCGGATGCAGGCCGACGCTCGGCTCATCGAGCACGAACAGCGTGTTCACCAAGCGCGTGCCGAGACAAGTCGTGAGGTTCACACGTTCCGTCTCTCCGCCAGAGAGCGTGCGCGTGGGCCGGTCGAGCGTGAGATAGCCAAGGCCGACCTCGACGAGGTAACGCAGTCGCGCCCGGACTTCGCCCAGCGCGAGCGTGAGCGGATCGTTCGGCTGAGGAGAATGGTTCGCGGCCAGTTCGTCGACGAACGCGAGCGCTTGCTCGATGGAGAGGGAGTAGAAGTCGGGGAGAGTGAGCGAAGTAATCAGTGAATCAGTTTTCAGTGAGTCAGCGCGGACGGTCGCGGACTGATTACTGATTACTGACTTACTGTTTACTTGCTCCAGCGTGTAGAGCAACGCCTCCGGCTTCAGCCGCTTGCCGTCGCACGCTTCGCAAGTCGTGTAGGCGCGGTAGCGGCTGAGGAGCACGCGAACGTGCATCTTGTAGGACTTCGATTCCAGCCAGCGGAAGTAGCCCTTCACGCCATACCATTTGCGCGGCCAGGAATTCGCGGGGTCGTTCGAGTCGTAGTTCGGCTCGCCGTCGATCACGAAACGCTGATGCGCCTCGGACATCTCGGCAAACGGCACGTCCATCGGCACCTTGTGCTTCTTGCACGCCTTCGCGAGGTCGATCTGGCACTCCTGTCCGGTGGCGGTCTGCCACGGTTTCACCGCGCCGTCGCCGAGCGTCTTCGAGCGGTCGGGGATGGCGAGGTTGTAGTCGATGCTGATGATGCGACCGAACCCTTTGCAGGCCGGACACGCGCCAACGGGATGATTAAAACTGAAGAGCGCAGGCGTGGGCTCGGGGTATTCGAGATCGCAGGCGGCGCAGTGGAAGTGGCTCGAGTATCGTTTCGGGTTTCGGATTTCGGGTTTCGAGTTTTCGCCAAGGGCAAAGATGGTCAACTGGCCTTTGCCGAAGTGATACGCCTGTTCGCAGGCTTCGGTGAATCGGGCGCGGTTGGCGGGCGCGAGCTTGAGGCGATCCTGAACAACCGTAATCAGTGAACAGTGATCAGTAATCAGTGGCGGAGCGTCTTCGATGCGGACGATTTGTTCGCCGATCAGCAGTCGCTGGTAGCCCTGCTTCGCGATGAGGTCGAGCGAGTCTTTCAGAGAAAGCTTGTCGCTCAATGTGAGGTTGAACGTGACCAAGCACTCCGCCGAACCACTGTTTACTGAATACTGTTTACCGATTGCCTCCCACACCACCGCTGGCGGCTCAGCGCGGACGAGCTGGCCGCACTGCTTGCAGTAAAGCTGCGCGAGGTGCGGCCAGAGCAGCTTCATGTAGTCGCAGAGCTCGGTCATCGTGCCGACGGTCGAGCGCGTGGAGCGGACGGCGTTGCGCTGTTCGATGGCGATCGCGGGCGGAATGCCTTCGATGCGGTCGACCTGCGGCTTGTCCATCCGGTCGAAGAATTGCCGCGCGTAGGGCGAGAAGGTCTCAATGTAACGGCGCTGGCCTTCGGCGAACAGCGTGTCGAAGGCGAGCGAACTTTTGCCGGAGCCGCTGAGGCCAGTGATGACGGTGAGCTTCCCGATCGGGATATCGAGGTCGAAATTCTTGAGGTTATTGTGGCGCACCCCGCGCAAGCGGATGGCGTCGTCGGTGGAACGGCTCTGCGTCATCAGGTGCGCAGTCTAGTCGTCCGTCGGCGGAGGGCAAGTGGTGGCGAGTTACCGCTGCGACAGAGTTGGTGGAGAGGAGCGCCAATTTCCAAATCGGCGCGTAGCTCCTAAGATACGCGCCGAATCGGAGTTCGGCGCTCCGTTGCCTCCCATGCCACAGCACGGGTTACTTCAGCTCAATCCCCACCGGGCAATGATCCGAGCCGGTGATATGCGGTTGGATGAAGGCGCGCTTGAGCTTCGGCTTGAGCGCGGCGCTGACGAGGAAGTAGTCCAGGCGCCACCCGATGTTGCGGGCGCGGGCGGTGCCCATGGGACTCCACCACGTGTAATGCCCGCCGCCTTTCTCGAACTCGCGGAACGTATCGACGAACCCGGCCTGCACGAAGGACGTGAACCCGGCGCGTTCTTCGGGCGTGAAGCCGTGGTTCTTCACATTGGCCTTCGGATTCGCGAGATCAATCTCGGTGTGGGCGACATTGAGATCGCCACAGAAGATGACCGGCTTCTTCTTTTCAAGCGCCTTGAGGTAGGCGAGGAAATCGCGGTCCCACTGCTGGCGATACGGCAGCCGCGTCAGCTCGCGCTGAGAGTTCGGCACGTAAACGTTCACGAGAAAGAAATTGTCGTACTCTGCGGTGACGACGCGCCCCTCGCCGTCGTGATGTTCGTGGCCGATGCCCGTGGTGAACTGAAGTGGGCGGGTTCTCGTAAAGATAACGGTGCCGGAGTAACCTTTCTTCTGCGCGCTGTTCCAGTAGGTCGTGTACTGCGCCGGCCAGAGTTGCTCGACTTGATCGGGGCTGGCCTTGGTTTCTTGCAGACAGAGGATGTCCGGCTGTTCGGTGTCGAGATACTCGAGAAAGTTCTTCTTCAACACGGCGCGCAGGCCGTTGACGTTCCACGAAATCAATTTCACAGCGTGAGCGTAGCGCGGAGATTTTTGGGTGACCAGTCGTCTTGCATCTTACCCGCCGATCGCGCCGACGCGTCGCAATTGTAGCACCGGTTCGCCGGTTGTCTTCGATGCGCCGAGGTCGACTTCGAACTCAATCATCCAGTCATTGTGCTCGTCCGGATCGACCAGCACCTGCTGCACGTGCCAGGTTTTCTTGTCCTCGGCGGGCACCACGTACGTGTGGCGGACGTTTCGCGCGTTCGGATCGAGGCAGATGTATCGATGCCCAGCGTAATACTCGTCAACCGCTTTGCGCAGACGGTCAGCAGTCCATGCTTCTGACGTAGCAGCCGACGTGAGGAGGCTTTGATCTTCGTTCCGCGTTCCGTGTTCCGCACTCCGCAATTGTTCGAGCGCCGCTTCGTAATCCTGATTCACCACGCCGCGCTGGAAGGTGAAGATGCGATTACGAATGGCGGCGATGAACGCCTTCGTGTCCCGGGTGATGTCGCGGGCCGCTTCCTCGGCGCCGGGCGGACGCGCCTCCTTCGACTCCGCGCGCTGGAAGTTCGGATCGCGCATCTTTTCCCATTCGTCGAGCAAGCTGCTGTCGACCTGGCGAATCATCGTCGCGAGATACACTTCCATTTCGCGAACGGTATCCGTCTTCGCGGAGTCGGGAACAGTCTGCGCAAGCACCTTGAACGTGCTGTTGATGTGGCGCAGCAACACGCCCTCGGCGCGCTGTAGTTCGTAGTCCTTGATGTAATCCGCGAACGATCGGAACTGCTCGAACATCTCGCGCACGATCGATTTCGGCCGGATGTTTTCCTGGCCGACCCACGGATGTTTGTCCGCGAAGGCGTTGAAGGTGTCGTAAACGAACTCGCGGCGCGGCTTCGGATACTCGAGCTTCTCCAGCTCCTCCATGCGCTGATCGTATTCGATGCCCTCCATCTTCATCTCGGCCATCTTCTGATCCTTCACGCGATCGAGCTGCTTGCGCAGGATGATGTCCGGGTTCTCGAGGATCGATTCGACGAGCGTGATGAGGTCCAGGGCGTAATCGGGCGCTTGAGGGTCGAGCAACGGGATCGTCTCGATGAGATAGAGCGAGAGCGTCTGGTCCATCGAGAAGTCGTCCTGCAACTCGACATTCACGCGGAGCTTCCGCCCGGATTCCGAACGCGGCGCGAACTCCACAATCTTCCGGTCCACCAGCGAGCGGAACAACTGCCAGCCGCGCTTGAGGTGCGCCAGCTTCTGCTTCGGCGAGTCGTGGCAATCGCGAACGAGCTTCTGCATCGCGCGACAGCCATCGCCGTCGCGACTCAGCACGTTCAAAAGCATCGAGTGCGACACCTGGAATCGCGACGTGAGCCGTTCCGGCGGCGCGGCCATGAGGCGGAGAAACGTGTTCTTGTCCCAGTTCACGAAATTCTTCTCCGGCGGCTGGCGTTTCACGACCTTCTTGCCGTCGCGCGCGGACTTCTCGGCGAGCTTGAGATTCTCGATGACGTGCTCCGGCGCCTGCGCCACCACCCAGCCGATGTTGTCGAAACCCTTGCGCCCGGCGCGTCCGGAGATCTGATGAAAATCGCGCGCGCTCAGGATGCCCGTCTTCTGCCCGTCGAACTTGCAGAGCTTCGTGAAGAGCACGGTGCGGATCGGGACGTTGATGCCGACGCCAAGCGTGTCCGTGCCGCAAATGACCTTGAGCAATCCCTTCTGCGCGAGCTGCTCGACGAGGATGCGATACTTCGGTAGCAGCCCGGCGTGATGCAGCCCGATGCCGTGCCGCAGCCATTTCTTGATCTCCGGTCCATAGGGACTGGCGAACTTGAATCCCTCAATCGCACTCGCAATCGCCGCCTTCTCATCGCGCGTGCAGACATTGATGCTCGTGAAATCCTGCGCGCTCTGTGCGGCTTCGAGCTGGGTGAAGTGGACGACGTAAACCGGCGTCTTCCCGTCCGCCGCGAGGCTTTCGAGCGTCTTCGCCAATGGCAGTTCCGAATAGGCGAACTCCAGTGGCACCGGTCGGTGCGTGGACGAAACGGTGACCGTGGGCTTGCCGGTGAGTTTGGTCAGTTCGTCCTGGAAGAACGTCGTCTCGCCAAGCGTGGCGGACATCAACAGAAACCGCGTCTGTGGCATCGAGAGCAACGGCACCTGCCAAGCCACCCCGCGTTCCCGGTCCGCGTAGTAATGAAACTCGTCCATGACGACGTCCTGCACATTCGCGAGAGCGCCTTCGCGCAGCGCGATGTTCGCGAGAATCTCCGCCGTGCAGCAGAGGATGGGCGCGTCGCGATTCACCGAGGCGTCGCCGGTGCTCAGCCCGACGTTGTCCGGGCCGAACTCGCGGCAGAGCGCGAGCCACTTCTCGTTCACGAGCGCCTTGATCGGGCACGTGTAAACGGAGCGGCGACCTTGCGCGAGCGACTTGAAGTGCAACGCGGAGGCGACGAGGGATTTGCCGGAGCCGGTCGGCGTGTTGAGGATGACGTTCTTTTCCTCGAACAGTTCGAGCACGGCGGATTCCTGCGCTTCGTAGAGCTGGAGCTTGCGGCTCTCAATGTATTCGAGGAAGCGCCCGAGCAACGCGTCGTTGCTCAGGCGTTCGTCGCGCGGGATGAAATCATACAGCGTGGAGGCCACAGTCCGGCCAGCGTAGCGATTGGAAACGAGGTTGAGAAGGTGCGATTCCGTGCGCGAAAACGGCGGCCAAGAAACGCCTCACAACGGCCAAGGATTGCGAAGACTGCGCTGTCCATGAGTCCGAGCGTGCAGTGTAGAGCCAGTCAAACCTCAACCCGTAGGTGACGACATGAGAACGACAACATCCCGAATCGCGGACCATCCCTTTCTGAGCTCGTTCAGCCACGAACATCTCAATCGAATCATCGAGAAGGCGGCGGAAGTACAGTTCGAGCCGGGAGAGATCATTTTCAAGGAAAACGATCCGGCGAACCGCTTCTACCTGCTGGAGTACGGAAAAGTCGCATTGGAGACCCATGTGCCGCGCGACGGCATGGTCACGGTACAAACGCTGGAAGGCGGCGACGTGCTCGGCTGGTCTTGGTTGTTCCCGCCGTTCGTCTGGCACTTCCAGGCGCGGGCGATCGAGCCGACTAACGCGCTCGTCCTCGACGGCGCGCATCTGCTCGTGCTGTGCGAGAACGATCACGAGCTCGGCTACGAATTGATGAAGCGCATGACCCAGGTGGTCATCCAACGCCTGCAAGCGACGCGCCGTCAGTGGCTCGTTCGCGAAGGTGTCGCGATACCCGCGTGAGCCTGTGATCGGGTAACGTTCCGTGCCTGCCAGCGCGTCAGCCAGAATTCATGAGCCGGCGCGCAACAATTATTCGCCATCGCCGGGATGGCTCGCTACAACTGCGGCCACGAAAGGCAACAGGCTATGGCGAATCATCGGATCGGAGTTATCGGCGGCAGCGGGCTGTATCACATCGAAGGCTTCACCCGGCAGAAATGGGTGAAAGTCAAAACGCCGTTTGGCGCGACCTCGGATGATTTGCTGACCGGCAAGCTGTGCGGTCGCGATGTTGTCTTCCTGCCGCGCCACGGTCGCGGCCACCGGATTCTACCAAGCGAGCTCAATCACCGCGCCAATCTATGGGCGATGAAGAAGCTCGATGTCGCGTGGATCGTCAGCGTCTCCGCGGTCGGCTCGCTTCAATCGAAGTATCGTCCGTGCGACATCGTGCTGCCGGACCAGTTCCTCGATCGCACCAAGCGCAGCGTTGAACACACCTTTTTCGGGCGCGGCATCGTGGCCCACGTGGCGTTCGCCGATCCGATTTGTGAAGAGTTGCGCGTCCTGTTGCTGGAGAGCGCCAGTGCGTTGAACCGTCGGGCCCACAACGGTGGCACCTACGTGAACATGGAAGGCCCTGCCTTCAGCACGCGCGCAGAATCCGTCGCGAACCACAAGGCGGGTTTTGATGTCATCGGCATGACGAACCTGGGCGAGGCCAAGTGCGCCCGCGAAGCCGAGATCGCCTACGCCACGATGGCGATGGTGACCGATTACGACTGCTGGAAGGGCGACGAGGCCCATGTGACGGTGGAAATGGTCATCGAGAACCTCCAGCGCAACGCCGCCCAGGCCAAGGCGATCATCGCGGACGTCATCCCGCAAATTCCTAAGGTGCCGACCTGGTCCTGTCATTCCGCGCTGAAGAACGCGATCATGACCGACCGGAAGTTCTGGCCGGCGAAGACGCTGAAGGAACTGGCGCCTTTGCTGGCGAAGTATCGTTGAGGGCTGGCTTCCCGGAGTTCCGGACGCTCTGGAGGAGCGGGCCGTCAGACGGGACCGATGTTCGGCGCAATTGCTGCTGAACATCATTCGTGCTGAATTCTGGTGCTCAGATTGAGGTCTGGAAGAAGGGTCGCCGCCCTCGGGGCCGCAGCTCCTGCCGGTCAGACGGCAGATATTGCGCGCATGACAGGGATGTAACGATGCGAACCTTGCCAAGCCTTTCGGCCAGTTCTACTGTGCGGACAACTAAATTTACGCTGTTATGAAACGACGCGTCTTCTACGGAATCCTGGTGGGGGTATTGGCGGCCAATCTCTTTGTTGGAGCCCAGGTTTATTTCTCCAATGTCCAGGCGGCCGAGAAGGACGACGCGCTGCCCAACATCCGGCTCTTCACCACCGTCCTCGACCGCGTCCGCCAGGAATACGTCGACGGCGAGAAGCTCAGTTACCAGGACCTCATCCACGGCGCGCTCAAGGGCATGCTCAGCACGCTGGATCCGCACAGCGAGTTCATGGAGCCGGTGAAGTACGATGACCTGAAGAAGGACACCCAGGGCGAGTTTGGCGGCGTCGGCATCGTGGTCTCGATGAAGGACAATTATCTCACCGTGGTCTCCCCGATGGAAGACACGCCTGGTTTCAAAGCGGGCATTCTGACCGGCGATCGCATCGTGAAGATCGATGGCAAAAGCACGGAGAAACTTGGCCTGAACGACGCGGTAAAGCGCCTGCGTGGCGCACCCGACACCGACGTGACGCTCACGACCTATCGCCCGTCCAGTGGACAGTTCAAGGACTACACCCTCACCCGCGCGAAGATCAAAGTCGACACCGTCAAGGACATCAACGGGCGCCGCGAGTTCCCGGTCGGCGACGACAAGGTCGGCTACGTCCGGCTGGTGCAATTCGGCGAAGCGACTGCCGGTGATTTGGAAGACGCCATGCGCAAGCTGGAGGCGAAGGGCATGGAATCGCTCATCCTCGACCTGCGCGACAACCCGGGTGGCCTCCTCGACCAAGCGGTTCAGGTTTGTGAAAAGTTTCTTCCGGCCGGCCAGCTCATCGTTTCCACGGAAGGCCGGGACTCGAAGACGAAATCGACTTATCACGGCAAAGGTCGCGGCCGGCACTCGGCGCTCCCGATCGTTGTGATGGTGAACAACGGCAGCGCCAGCGCTTCGGAGATTGTCGCGGGCTGTTTGCAGGACTGCACGGCGTTGCGCGTCTGCAAGGCCATCGTCGTGGGTGAACAGACCTTCGGCAAAGGCTCCGTGCAAAGCATCCTGCCGTTGCAGGACGGATCCGCGCTGCGCCTGACGACGGCGAAGTATTACACGCCCAGCCACAAGGTGATTCACGAGAAGGGCATCACGCCCGACATCACGGTGACGATGAGCGACGAGGAGATGCGCGACGTGCTTCTGAAGCGTACGCCCGGCGGCATTGAGTCGCTGCCCGAGAAGGATCAGGAACGCGTTAAGAACGCGCGCGACCCGCAGCTCGAACGAGCACTGGATTTGCTGAAAGGCATTTCGCTCTACACGAAGCGCGGTCCGGTCCCGGCCAAGGAAACGCCGAAGGCAACGGCGGAGAAGGTGGCTTCGAAGCAGACGAGTTTGGCGGAGTAGAGGCGGGTTCGATGAAGGCCGTCATTGCTAAGATTCGTCGAATGCCATCGGGGCTGCGGAATGTCTCGATGCTTTTGCTACTGGCGGCGGTCGTCTCCAGCGTGGCGGTTTTGCCAGGCAGCGAGTCCCTCGTGGAAGGTGACTGGGAGCGTTTTCGGGAACTGATGCACGGCGGCTTGGGCGGCGCGTTTGTTGCCATCTCGATGGGCTGTGGGGCGTTACTCTACGGATTGATTGCGGCGCGTCGTTGGGCTCGCTACGGCGCCGTTGCGTTGTGTTGGGCGATTGCCGTGGCGCCCGCCTTTTTCCCCGCTACGCGGAGCTCATTGAATCTAGTCGTCAGCGTCGTCGCGTTCGGGATGCTCCCAACTTGGTATTTCTGCTTCTACGGCAAGGTGGCGAAGTATTTTGAAGTGGACTCGGCTGGCTAAGGTTGGATTTTCTCAACACTCTAACGTGTCTGCCTTCATCCGATTTTCAGACGGTGATTCTGTCAGGTTCCGAAATGCTTCGTTTCATATTCTCCATGACTACCTGCAGCTTAGCGCGCTGAGCGATCCTGCTGCGAAGCGAATCCTTGATCTGAATACTCTCGCCGACGAACTCACCTACCTGAACTTGGAGGGAATCGAACGATGCGAGTTGCAATCCTTCGTCGAACTCCTCGCTGTCCTCCGGGGTGAGGCGCCCGCTTTGGCTAAAGGTTGGAATAGGCCAGACTACTTGGATTATTTTCTCGCAGACCTAGAAATAGTTATGAAGCGAGCTCGACAGGTTCTGCAGCTTGGGTGAAGACGGCTTAAATCACCCCGCCGCATTCCTCGCGACAATCGCCTCGGACAACAGGCCCAGCGCTTCCGCTCGCGAAATGCTGCCGATGAGACGTCGCTCTGTTGCGTTGTTCACCACCGGAATGTTTCGCAGCTCGCAGCTCAATAGAACCGGGAACACGTCCGCGAGACGTTGATCTGGCGTCACGCATGGCGGCGCCGGTCGCATGATGTCCGTGGCGATCACGCTGGAAAGTTCCTGTTCCACGTTCAAGTGCTCCTTCAAATCATGCAACGCCACCACGCCCATCAACTGGCCGCGTTCATTCACCACGGGCAGGAAATTGTTCGGCACCTTGAGGAACCGATCCGCGATGCTGCGGAAAGGCGCGTTCTCCGACAGCGGCTGAATCGGTTCCCGCATCAGGTCGGCCACCGTCCGTTCGGTGGCGGCGCCGGGCCGGATGCTCTCACGGTCCAGTGCCAGTCCCTTGCGCCGGAGCGGCTCGGTGTAAATGGATTCTCTGTGGAGACTGCGCGCGACCAGCGTTGAGACCGCGCACGTCAGCATCAGCGGCGGCATGAGGGAATAGTTCAGCGACAGCTCGAACAGCATGATCATGGCGAGCAACGGCGAGTGCGTGGTGGCGGATAGCGTGCCTCCCATCCCCACCAGCGCGAAGCAGCCCGTGGGGATGTTCTCTCCGAATCCTGCCAGGTGCAGCAGTGCTTCGAACAGGCTGCCAGCCGCCGCGCCAAGGAAGAGCGTGGGCGTGAACACTCCGCCCACAGCGCCGGAGCTGACCGTGGCTGTCGTGGCCAGAAACTTCGCCGCGAACAAGCCGACGATGGAGAGGATCATCGGCGCGCTGCGGAGCAGACGGTCGGTCGCCGCGTAGCCGTTGCCCCACACGTCCGGATATTGGAGGCCAATCACTCCGACCACGAGCCCGCCCAAGGCAAGGCGGGCGTAAATCGGCATGGGTAGCTTGTCGAACCACGCCTGACCGAAGCGGAGAGACTTGAGAAACAGCGCGCCAACTGCGCCGCAAAATCCGCCGAGCAACAGAAACCACGGGAGCTGGGACAGCCGCGTGAACTCGAACATCGGTGCCTCGAACCAGTGCCCTGTCCCGAAGAACGTCCGCGACAAGACCGACGCCACCACGGACGAAACGAGCAGCGGTGCGAACAGGTTCATCGAGAAATTTCCGAGCACAATCTGCGCGGCGAACACGGCACCACTGATCGGCGCGTTGCAGCCTGCCGCCACGCCCGCCGCCGCACCGCAGGCGACCATGAGGCGGAGGCGATACGGCGGCCATTTACCGAGCTGGCCGAGCTTGGAGCCAAGCGTGGAGGCGATTTGAATGAGCAAACCTTCGCGCCCGATGGATGCACCGGTGCTGATGCTGACGAGCGAGGAAGCCGCATTCAGCGCCCCGGTGCGCAGCGAGAGCCGGCCATCGCTGGCGACGACAGCTTCGAGCAGATTCGTCAGGCCCGGATGCGCCATCATGCGCAGGCCGAGATAGAGGATGAGTCCCGCGGCGAGTCCGCCGATGGCCGGGATGATGAGGCGTTGCCAGAGCGGCAAGCTGGCGGCGATCTCGGCGATCTCGCCCTTGTCCGACAGCACGATGAGCTTCAGCAGCTCGTTGATCGCGTGGTAAGCGACATTCGCGAGCGCGCCGACGATTCCCACCACTCCGGCCATCAACAGGTGAACCGCCTCCTCGCTGAGCCGCAGACGGTCGCGAATGACGATGGCACCGCGCCAGTGTTTGCGGAGCAGTTCGTTCAACTGCCCGAGCAAGCGCATCCATTTCGTCGGCTCCGCCATCGAGCGGAGACTAAGTGAGCGCGGCGGGACGGATCAACGGCCAAGGTTGGACGCCATCGCACCGCATGGCTGGCTCCGGCGTTGACTCCACTGCGGTTCTCCAATCTATTGACGCGACTACATGAGCAGCATCGCCATCGTTCTCGGTTTCAGCTGGGGCTACATCCGCCGCTATTGGGGGCGGCTGGTGGCGAGCATCCTGTTTGGCGTGGTGTTCGCCCTCGCCAACGGCAGTTTCATGTGGGCGGCGCACACGCTTGCCGGACGTTGGGAACTGAAGGAACCGGCGAAGCCCGAAACGGTGAAACCGGAGAAGTCCCCGCTTCCCGAGGAGATCGCGAAGCTGCGGGAGCGGGTGGAGGTGTACGGAAAAGTGATTCAGGAGAAAATCGATCCCTGGCTGCCGCGAGCCAAGCAACCACTCGACTGGCGCCAGATCACCGGTATTCTTTTGTTCCTTCCGTCTCTCGTGTTCATCCGGGCGATCGCGGATTACCTGAACAATTACTGCATTGGCTGGGTGAGCGAACGGGTCATTCGCGACATGCGGCTGGACCTGATGACGAAGTTCAGTTCGCTCTCCCTCGATTTCTTCAACAGTTTCAAGACCGGCGATCTGCTGACGCGCATCAATATGGACACGCAGAATCTGCTGCGCTGCATGCGGGTGGGCGGGGCGGACGTGATCAAGGAGTCCCTCACTGTCGTGGTGGTGTTTGTGTTCCTCTGCTGGCTCGATTGGAAGTTGACCTTGTGCGCGCTGGTATTGCTGCCGGCGTTGCTCGTCCCGCTGTTTGTCCTCGGGAAAAAGGCGCGGCGCGCCACACGCGCGAGCTTGAAGGCAAACGTCAGTCAGTCCAGTCAGCTCGTTGAACTGCTGGGCAGCATTCGGGTGGTGAAGGCATTTGGCCTGGAGGAAGCCCAGCTCGATCGTTTCCGCAAAACGTCCCGCGACATCGTCCATGCCGGCATGAAGGGCGTGCAGGCGAAGGAACTGGTGAATCCGATCATCGAAGTGGTGGCGGTGGTCGGCGTTTGCGCGCTGCTGCTCTACGTCTTTCAGACCGGAAGCGATCCCAAGGCCCTCGTGGCCTTCCTCACCGGCATCGCGATGATGTTTCAGCCGGTGAAGAAGCTCGCCGGCCTGCACATCCTGATGGAACAGGCGGGCGTGGGCGTGCAGCGCCTGAGTGATTTGCTGGCGGAGGAGCCGTCGGTGAAGGAGCCGCTGCAGCCGAAGAAGCTGCCGCAGTTCGCACAGGAGATTGCGTTCGAGAAGGTGACGTTCGCGTTTGGTGAGAAGGTGGTGCTGAGCGATTTCGAGCTGCGCATTCCGCGCGGTTATCGGCTGGGCCTCGCAGGCGAGAGCGGCTGCGGAAAGACGACGGCGTTGAATCTTCTGTTCCGGTTTTATGATCCGTCCAAGGGCTGCGTGAAGATTGACGGTTTGGACCTGCGCGAGGTGTCGACGGGGGATTTGCGAAGCCAGATGGCGTTGGTCAGCCAGGACGTGGTCATCTTCGACCAGACCGTGGCGGAGAACATTGGTTGCGGTCGTGCCGGTGCGACGCGTGCGGAGATTGAAGCCGCGGCGAAGGCGGCGTTTGCCCATGATTTCATCCTGCAACTTCCTCAGGGCTACGAGACGCAGGTGGGCGAGCGCGGAGTGAATCTTTCCGGCGGCCAGCGTCAGCGTATCGCCATCGCCCGGGCGTTCGTTCGCAATGCTCCGATTCTCGTGCTGGACGAGGCGACGGCGGCGTTGGATTCGAAGTCGGAAGGGGAAGTTCAGGCTGCGATTGATGCGCTGGCGGAACATCGAACGGTCATCTGCGTCGCGCACCGGTTGTCCACGCTGGCGTCCATGGACCGCATCATCGTGCTCTCGCAGGGGAAGATTATCGAGCAAGGCAACTTCGACGAGCTGCTCAGGGCCGGGAAGACGTTCGCCGCGATGGCCGCGCAGCAGGGAATGTTCGCGAAATAAGACGGGTGACTTCGTGAGCCGGCGGCCGACTGCTTACTCCTGGTCCGGATTTTCCTTGAGCCACTTGTCCTTCTCGGTGCGGACGATCTCCCAGTTGCCGGTGGACTTCACCACGTCCCAATCCACGTCATCGAGGAACACTTCGAGCACGTCGCGGGCTTCCTCGCCTTTCGGGTGACCCGGCTCGCGCGCAACGTCGAAGAGCGTGTCGAGCTTCAGCTGGTTCGGGCGGTTAAGCACGTCCGTCATGAGCACTTCGAGAACTGCCTCGGGCGTCTTCGGATCCTTCAAGCGCTTCGCCAGTTCGGCATATTGTTCGTCCGGCAGCAGATTGGAGATGTGCTGCGCGGCTTCCACCTGGCCGTCCTCCGGCAGGCGATCGAAAACGTCGAGCAGCTTCTTGGCTTTTAACGCCTCGTCTTCCTGGCCGGTGAGCACGTCGTCGATCTTCTGTTCCCAATCCGCGATCTTGCCGGTCGGATCCTCGGCAGGCACGGACGGCTGCGTCGGCGCGACCGCGGCGGTGGCCGGAGGCAGCTTGGCGTTGGCGGTCGGGATGCGATCCGTCGAGCGGGGCACTGCGGGTTCGATCTCGATCGGTGCGGACCTGGTCTCAGTCGAGGGTTCTGCGGGAGTGGTTTCCACGGCGACTTCCTTCGGCTTGCTGCCGAACCAGCCGAGAAAGCGTCCGCCAAAGAGAATTCCGAACACCGCGATGACGGTGATGATGATGCCAGGTCGAATCTGCATGTGTGCCTTCGTCGATTATGAATTCCGTTCCACGATCGTGTCGGGACGATCTATCACGCATCAAACGGAGCAAATCAACCCCGACTTGAGCCGGGTGAACTACGGGCTGGCTTGCAGGCGGACCAGGCCCGTCTGGTCGACGCCGAGGAAATAACCTCCGCCCACCGCCTGAAATTGGTCGAGAATACCTTTGAAGGAAACCGTCCGGCCGGTGTCAGGATGCATGAACTTCCCGGAGAAAATTCCCGTGCTGCGGCTGAAACTGTATTTCAGGTTCGTGATGTCGCCACCGCTGTCACTCAACTTGCCGCCCGGCAGCAGCGTGATGTTGTTCACAGCGGGTGATACCAGATTACCGCCATCGGTGTAGAAAATTCCGGTCGTCCAGTTGAGTGCCAGTGATGAGGAGGATGGAATTGTGTAACGCGAACCAATCGCCGCCACGTTGCCGGAGAATCCGTTCGGATAATACTTCCGGCTGTCGAGACGCGGCTTCACCCAATACAAGTCACCCGCCACGTCGCCTTCGTCGTAGAGCGCGAAGCGCAGCCAGCCGATCAACGCGCCGCGTCCTTCGCTTAGCGGGAGATAGAACGGCCACCAGCCATTCGTGGAAACTGTCGCGCCCCGGCTGTACGCCGTACCATCAGCGAGCTTGCCGTACATCTGCACCTTGCTGCGCGAGGTCACCTTCACCACGCCGTAACCTTCGCCACCCGGCGCCACCGCTGAATCTTCGCTACCCGGCAGTCGCATCGTGTAACGGCCTTCGTCGATGGAAATGCCGTCCAACGTCCCGTGCCCTCGATAGCCGAACATGCTCGTCGTGTATCCATGGCGCACGTTGTCCGCGATGCCTTCGATCTCATCCGTGCCGGCGATGAGCTGCAAATCGATGCTCCAGATGTGGCGCAGTTCATAGAAGCAATGACAGTCGTCCCAGTCGCGCCGGTAGATGTCGATGCCGGCCAGCCCTTGTGTGGTGAAACGACCGCGCAACGGATACGTGCGATCGCCGACAATCATCCGCCCTCGAAAGTCGCGGTCCGAATCCACCGTGATCTCAAAGAAGCCCGAATACTCCGGGACGAATTCGGACGGCATGATCAGGCCGTTGTAGAGACCCTTGAGGCGGGGAAACTGATTTGAGGGTCCGCCTCCCGTGAAGCTCGCCGCTTGAATCGACGGCAACTCCTTCGCGCGCACTTCGTATTCCTCCTTCGCCGCGGCCTGCGCCATTGCAGACACTCCGACCAACGACGCCATCACCAGCCAAAACAACTTTTGCATAGGTTTATGTTAGCAGCCCTGACGGAACGGGCGACCGCTTAATTCAGCGCCCCGGACGGCCTTGCATCCGTGGACTTTCGGTGGGTTCTAATCGGGACGGCAAGACTCTTTACACAAAACTGAAAACGGGCTTCCGTGTATTCAAACTTTTAGGCGCGATCTGACCTCGTCTGGCAAGGGCAAGCCCGGTTCTGACGTCAGCCACTGCATCGCTTGCGGGAGATCAAAGAACTTTCCTTCGAGCTGCGCCTCAAACGCAGCTTCCAGCACCACGCCCATCTCGCGTCCCGGCTTCATGCCCAGTTCGAGCAAATGACGTCCCATCAAGATGGGTTGCGGCGCGCTGGACTCGAGCTTGAGATCCTTCGAGCGCGACTCAAGCGCGCGCACGCCGTCCGAGATTTCCTGTGGCCGCGGCGGGCGACCGAACTGGTCCGCAGTGATGACGATGATCAACTCCTCAATAGTCGCGGGCTCCAGACGCTTCGCCAACCGCCGCACCGCGCGATCGCTTTCGGACTGCAGATGCGCGAGGTGATTCGTCACCAGCGGCACCACGCGTTCGCGAATCACGTTCGGTGCGTTGATGCGTTGCAGGAATGCCTCTGCGAGCGGACCGCCCGCTTCTTCGTGACCGGGCGAAACGATGCGCATCTTTCCGTCTCGCATGGCTTCGTGCGTTGTCTGCGGCTTCGCAAAATCATGCGCGAGCACCGCGAGTGATAAAACGATGCGCAGTTCCTCGGACGCTGCCTGCCACGCCGGAAGTTTCACCAGCGCGTCCAGGCAATGGCAGGTATGGACGAACACATCGCCTTCCGGATGCCATTCCGGGTCCTGGGGGGTGCCGATGAGCGCGTTGATCTCCGGGAAATGCGCGATCCATTCCGTCGCCACGAGGAGCTGCAAACCGCGCGATGGCACCGTGCTCTTCGCCGCCCACTTGAACCATTCCTCGCGCACGCGCTCGACCGCGAGCTCTCGATAGCTGCTCTTGATGCTGCGGCAGAGCGCGGCGGTGTCCGGCGCGATGGTGAGATCGAACCGCGCCGCAAACTGCATCCCGCGCAGCACACGCAATGGATCTTCCACGAACGCCTCGCTGGTGTGGCGCAAACTCCGGGCGCGCCAGTCATCCTGTCCGCCAAAGAAATCGAGCACCTCGTTCCGGCGCGGATCGAACATCAGCGCGTTGACGGTGAAGTCGCGTCGCGCGGCGGCGTCGCGCGGGGTGATGTGTGGATCGAACGAAACCTCAAATCCCTTGTGGCCGGGTGCGACCTTTGAATCGCGCCGCGGAATGCTGAAGTCGTGGGTGTCGCCATCGGGAGTCGTGAGCTTCACCACCCCGAAGGAGCGCCCGACGAGATCGGTGCGTCCCCAGCGTCGCAGTGATTTCGCCAGTTCCTCGTAGCCGACTCCGAAGACCTCGATGTCAAAATCGTGGTTCTGAATTCCCGCCAGCGCATCGCGCACGCAGCCGCCGACGAGATACGCGTTCGCCAGCGCCGGCGTGGCGCTGAGGATCTTTCGCAGCTCATCAGGAATCGCGATGTTCATCGGAACAGCTGGCCGTGATTCTATCCGTTCCCCAATCGAGACGCAGGGAAAAGATCACGGTTCATTCCGGCTGCACGGATGCGCAGCGTGAATCCTGCAACGACTTCTTCCCGTCGGGCGGCGTCCCACGTATAGTCTCGCGACCGAATGAAAGTGTTGTTGCTCGTAGATTTACAGAACGATTTCCTGACCGGCGGCGCCGTGCCGGTGCCGCAGGGCGAGGCTATTATCCCCATCGCCAACCAGCTTGAAGGCTGCTTCAAACTCGTGGTCGCCACGCAGGACTGGCATCCCGCCAACCACAAAAGTTTCGCGCCGAATCATGTCGCCAAGCAGCCCGGCGAAGTCGTGGTGCTCAAGAAGCGTCCTCAGCGTCTGTGGCCGACCCATTGCGTGCAGAGCACACGCGGGTCGGAGCTCGCGTCCAGCCTGATGCTGAATCGCGTGAACAAGATCCAGCGCAAGGGCACCGACGCGGAGATCGACGGCTACAGCGCATTCTTCGACGAAGGCCAGACGCACGGAACCGGCCTCTACGAGTATTTGAAAGACCGCAAGGTGAAGGAAGTTTACGTGCTGGGTCTCGGCACTAATCACTGCGTTAAAGCGACTGCGCTCGACGCCGTTTCACTCGGATTCAAGACCTTCTTGGTCGAGGACGCGTGCCGGCCGTTTAACTTCGCGCCAGACGAGACGCTCACCGCCACTGAGGAAATGCGGAAGGCTGGAGTCAGTGTCATCCGCAGCCAGGAGCTGCTTCAGATTCCGAAGGTGAGTTAAGCGAATCTCGGCGCGACTTATTTGAACGGTCGCATGAGGTCGAAGTTGAAGATCAGCTGCAATGCGGTCACGAACGTGAACGCATAGACGAGCCGCAGGAACACCTTCTCGGAAACTTTTCGGTTCAACCATACGCCCGCCCACACGCCGACGGGAATCAGCGGCAGATACGCCAGCCCGGTCAGCAGCGTCTCGCGCGTCACCATGCCGTTCGCGATGAAGAACGGCATTTTGATCCAGTTGATCCACGAAAAGATCAGGACGGTGGTGCCGACGTAAATCTCCTTCGGCATCTGTTGCGGAATGAGGAACAAACTCACCACCGGCCCGGCTCCGTGCGCGAAGGTCGACGTCACGCCAGCGCCAATGCCACACGGAATCCCGATGCGATGGTTTGGCGCGAAGGCTCCCTCCGCGCGAAAAATCGCTGCCTTCACAAACTGGAAAATGACGAACGAAATCGCGAGAAGCCCGATGGCGATGTTCAACTCGCGCGGTGAGAAGCGGTCGATGAGTCCCATGCCGATCACTACGCCCACCAACACGCCGGGCAGCAGGTAGAGCATGTTCTTCCGCTCCCACTTGCCCCAGTAGTGATAGAGCGAGAAGGCATCGCCGGCGCACAGCAACGGCAGCAAGGTGCCGATGGCGAAGTTCGGATCTCGCCCACCCACACCGAACGCAAGGACGCACAGCGGAGTGGTCAGCATGCCCAAGCCGCCGCCGAACCCGGCCTTGGAAAGACCGATGAACAGCACGCCCGTGGCGGCGAGCAAGATGGTGGATAATTCCGGCACCGGCGCGGACGGTAGAAAGATTTCCCGATTCGCGAAACGCAAATCCTGCCGGACGCCTCCGACGAATCTCTCCGCGGGAGAGGCTTACTTGAACTTTACTTCCGCCGTTGGGTCATCCTTGTAGACGGTCTCGCGTCCGCCGGACGGCTGGCCGTTCTTCAGGTACTCCGCCTTGGTCAGCATGGTGCCGTCCGCGCGTAGCTCGGTGGTGGAGCGCACTTCGGTGACACCGTTCGCGTCTCCGCTCACTTTCTCCACAGCCACGATCTTTCTGTCGTGGATTGTCATCGTGCCCGCGGTCATGAACCCAGCTGTCGTATAGTAGTGATACACCAACTGCTTCGCGTCCTTGTCCCAGCGCACGATGCTTTCGCCGCCGTACGCGCCGTCGTTGATAGAGTGCAACACCCGCACCGCCTTGCCGTTCAACGCCCGTTCCCAGCGCGCCACGTCGATGGTGCGTTTGTCTGGCTTGGAGTTCTTGAATTCGCCGCGCCAGGTCCGGCCGAGAATCGGACGAAAGGCTTCGAGATGTTCATCGAGCGGGAGCTGTTCCGCCGCGCGGGCGGCAACTTCGGAAAAGAGGCAGAACACAACCAATGCGGACGTCATCAGCGTTTTCATCGTGTTGGGAGAATGACCGAAGCGAAGTCGATTGTAATGGCTGAAGTTTCTAAAATTTTCCCGAGACCTTTGGCGCTTCTGCTTGAGGCGCGGGGACCTTCCCGTTACACCACTCGCATGTTCTCCAAAACTTCGGTTAACCGCTTCGCGTGCTTGATTACGTTGATATTCTGTTCGCCCACACTGGTTCCGGCGTCGACGAATCATCATGTCATACTAGTGACCATCGACGGCCTCGCCGCGTATTACCTCAAGGATCCGAAAGCGCCGATCCCGACCATCCGCAAGCTCATCGCCGAGGGTGCGAGCGCCGAAGGCATGCACGTTGCCAATCCGGCCATCACCTGGCCGAACCACACCACGCTCGTCACCGGCATGCGCCCGGCGAAACATTCCGTGCTCTTCAACGGAGTGCTCGTACGGCCGGGCGAGGGAAAAGCGGTGCGCGTTGATGGCGCGAAGGACAAGTCCGACCTCGTCGCGGTACCGGCGATTTTCGATCAGCTGCATCGCGCCGGATATCGCACTGCCGACATCAACTGGCCCTGCACCCGCGGCGCGACGACGCTCGACGACTCGTTTCCCGACGTGCCGGATCAAATCACCTACATGACGCCGCGCCTGCTGAACGAACTGATCGCCGCGGGCTGGCTTGAAGGCACGAATGACGCGACGTTCCGGCTGCAAAGCGCGCCGGTGAAGGATCGCATCTGGACGGAGGCCGCCGCGCATGTCATCCGTCAGCGACGCCCGAACTTCATGCTCATTCACATGCTCGTGACAGATTCCACCCAGCACAAATACGGTCCGCAATCGCCCGCCGCCTACGCCGCCATCGCGCTGGCCGACGCGCAGCTTGCCGATGTCTTGCGCGCCATCGACGCCGCTGGCATTCGCGAGAAGACGACACTCTTCGTCACGGCGGATCATGGTTTCGAAACCGCGCTGAAGATCGTGAATCCGAATGTCGCTTTCCGCAAAGCCGGTCTCCTCGAAGCGACCGCCACGCCGACGCTGCAACGGGCGCGCGCGCAGATTGTGTCCGAAGGCGGCATCGCGATGGTCTATTTCACGAACCCGGAAACGCACCTGGCCGATCACGCCAAGGTCATCGAGCTGATGCGCACGCAGGAAGGGATTGCGGACATCCTGACACCAGACAAGTTCGCCGTGCTGGGCCTGCCCGATCCGGCGAAGAATCCGCAGATGGCCGAGCTCATTCTCGTCGCGAAGGAAGGTTACGCCTTCAATAACGAAGCGCGCGGCGAAGACGTGGTCACCGCGGTCACGCTCGAACTCGGCAATCAAGGACACCACGGCTTCTTGTCATCGAACCCGAAGATGAACGCATCCTTCATCGCTTGGGGACGCGGCATCAAACGCGGCGCGCGTCTCGGCATGATTCAGAATGTGGATGTCGCACCGACGATGGCGAAGCTTCTGGGCCAGTCGTTGCCCAACGTGGATGGCCGCGTCCTGACCGAATTGCTCACGGACTGAGCCGCCCGACGCGGTCTTTACAATTCAGGGCCAAAACCGCGTTGCATTCGCAGGCGGAAGGAGGATGCTGCGTTTCCAAGTTATGAAAACGTCAGGACGGCTTCTCACCCATCTCTTCCGCGTAACACTTTCACTCGCCTTCGCGCCGATCGTCGTCCATGGCGATGACTGGCCGCAATGGATGGGTCCGCAACGCGACGGCGTCTGGCGCGAGACCGGGATTATCGAACGTCTGCCTGCCGCTGGCCCAACAGTTTTGTGGCGAACGAATGTGAACCGCGGCTATTCCGGTCCCGCCGTGGTGGGCGATCGGCTCTACATGCTCGATCGTCAGCAAGGCAAACCGCCCGAACGCAAGCCGGGCGAACGCGCCTTGCCCGTCATCCCGGGAAACGAGCGCGTGCTCTGCCTCGACGCAAACTCCGGCGCGAAACTGTGGGAGCACACCTACGATTCCTCCTATCGCATTTCGTATCCGGCCGGTCCACGTGCCACGCCGCTGGTCGCGGACGGACGCGTCTTCACGCTCGGCGCGATGGGCGATCTGCTGTGCCTGAATTCGCGTGACGGAAAGATCATCTGGCAGCGCCAGCTGTTGAAGGACTACACCGATGAACCGCCCGTGTGGGGTTACGCCGCGCATCCACTGCTCGATGGTGACCGGTTGATCTGCCTCGTTGGCGGCAGCAACAGCGCTGTCGTCGCCTTTCATAAGGATACCGGCAAGGAACTCTGGCGCGCGCTCGATGCGCGGGAAGTTGGCTACGCGCCGCCGGTCATTTACACCGTGGGCGGCCAGCGTCAGTTGATCATCTGGCATCCGGACGCCGTGGCGGCGCTGGTGCCGGAGACGGGAAAGGTCATCTGGACGCACGCGTATCCCGTCGGCGGCAAACCGCAGCGCCCGGAGGTGACCATCGCGATGCCGCGGCTCGCGGGAACCAAGTTGTTCCTCAGTTCATTCTACCAAGGCTCACTGTTGCTGGATCTCGCCGGCGCGGAACCGTCCGTTGCCTGGAATCGCCGCAGCAAACGCAAGTCGGAGTTCGACGACGGATTGCACACCACGATGTGTACGCCGGTCATCCGCGATGGCCATCTTTACGGGCTGTGCGGTTTCGGCGAACTGCGCTGCCTCGATCTCGCGACGGGCGATCGGCGTTGGGAAACCTTCGCCGCGACCGAGGGTAAGAAGGCGTTGTTCGGCCAGGCGTTCATCGTGGAACAAGGCGGCCGGTACTGGCTTTGGAATGATCAAGGCGAGCTCATCCTCGCGAACCTGAAGCCGGACGGTTATGAAGAATTGAGCCGCGCCAAGCTGCTCCCGACCATCGAGAACACCCGCGGTCGCGACGTGCTTTGGTGCCACCCCGCCTTCGCGAATCGTCGCGCCTACATGCACAACGGTCAGGAGTTGATCTGCGTGTCGCTCGCCGCGACCAATACGACGGCGATTGCAGCTCCCGGCGCCTGACGCCATCCATTTAGGCGGAGGGTTTGCTGAACCTCCTTGGGCAGGCTGACTAAATCGCGTCAGCGAATCTGCTCCCCAAGTGCTGCCGCGAAGTCCGACGTAAACTTCATTCACCGAGATTTCCCAGCGAAGTCCGGCATCTTGCCTGCGCCCGGACGCCCGTGCGCGCGCCCGGCAAATAAAGTGCTCTAGGAGGAAGTTACCTTGCTGCGCTTTCTCGACATCTCTCGATCGCGCGCCCCCTCCGCCTGGATTGGCGGAGTTCTGGGGATGGGAATCCTCTTGTCGCTTGTGCTCTTCCTCGCGCTGCGGCGCTGGGAACACCGCGAACAGCGCGAGCGCAGCGCCTCCATCGCGCACGAGCAGATCGAGAAGCTCCATGTCAGCATCCTGCGCTCAATGGAAGTGCTGCACTCGGTCGCCTCGCTGTATCGGGTGGAAGGTCGGATTGAACGCCACGCCTTCCGCCAATTTGTTGACGGCGCGCTCCATCGCCAACCTGAGCTGCAGGCCATTTCCTGGAATCCGATCGTAACGGCGGAACAACGTTTCCAGCTTGAAGCTGCCGCCAGGCTTGAAGGCTTCGCGGGATTCTCCATTCGCGAACACGCCGCGGATGGTTCGCTGGTTTCCGCCCTGGACCGCAGCGCATACGTGCCCGTGCATCTCATCGAGCCGCTCGCGGGGAATGCGCAGGCGCTGGGTTACGATCTAAACTCCGATGAACTGCGCCGGTTCTCCATCGAACAGGCGCGCGATACTGGCGAGCCGAAGGCCACCGCGCCGATTCGCCTCGCGCAGTTGCCGGGGGATCAGGGCGGTTTCCTCGTTCTGCTGCCGGTGTACCGTGGTGACGGTGCTCCGCCGTCGACTGTCGCTGAACGCCGCGAACGTCTCGCTGGATTTGCGGTCGCAGTGTTCAAGGTGGCCGACCTGGTCGAGCCCTCACTTCGTGAGCTTCGCGCGAAGGGAATCTCCGCCAGCCTGTTTGATGAATCGCCGGACGGACCGCGCATCTACGGGACTGAAGCCTCCGCTCACGACGCGCTTTCGTGGCTCGATGTGGCTGGTCGTCGCTGGGCGGTGACGTTTGGTCCGGCGCCCGAGTTCGCTTCCGCCGCGCATCATTGGCAATCGTGGCTCGTGCTCGTGGCGGGACTCGCATTCACGTTTCTCAGCACGGCCTATCTGTTCGGTGGATGGCGGCGCACGCAACAGATTGCGGAAGCCAATCTCGCCCTGCAGGACGAGGTGAAGATTCGCCAGCGCGCGGAGGCAGAGGCAGCTGCGGCGAACCAGGCCAAGTCCGATTTTCTCGCCAGCATGAGCCATGAGATTCGCACGCCGCTCAACGCCATTCTTGGCTACGCGCAGCTCATGCAGCGTGACCCCGAGCTCAGCCGCGAACAGCGCGATTCCATTCACGGCATCAGCACCGGCGGGCATCATCTGCTGGGCTTGATCAATGAGATCCTTGACCTTTCGAAGATCGAAGCCGGCCGGATGGAACTGAACCCGGTGGACTTCGATCTCGACGCGCTCGGGCGCAGTCTGGTGACCACCTTCAAACCACTCTGTGCGGAGAAGCGAATCGGCTTTCACTTTCACCTCGACTCCACCTTGTCGCCGCTGGTGCGCGGCGACGAAGGTAAGCTGCGTCAGGTTCTGATCAATCTCCTTGGCAATGCCGTGAAGTTCACCAGTGCTGGCGAAGTTTATCTAGGGATCAAACCCGATTCGGCCGGGCGCTGGCTGATTGAGGTCGTCGATACAGGCCTCGGCATTCCGCTGGAGGAACAGCCGGAGATCTTCAAGCCGTTCCATCAAGGTCGCGGCGCGCAGCATCAAGGTGGGACCGGGCTCGGACTCGCCATCGCGCAGCGTCAGGTGGAGTTGCTCGGCGGGAAGCTGGAGCTGCAATCCGAGCGCGGCATCGGTTCGCGTTTCCATTTCAGTATTCCGCTCCCGGCGTCAGTCAACGCGGCGGATGCGACCCTGCCGCGTGTCGAACGTCTCGCCCCCGGTCAGACGGTTCGTGCGCTCGTGGTCGATGATCAGGTGGAGAACCGCGAGGTGCTGGGTCGGATGTTGGCGGCGATCGGATGCGACGTGTCGTTCGCGAATGACGGCGACGAAGCCTTGCGCTGCGCTCGTGAACAGCGGCCCGAAATTGTGTTCCTCGATCTGTTGCTGCCGGGCGTGGACGGCATCGAAGTCGCGCGTCGTCTGCTGGGCGATTCGGCGACGCGACATCTGAAGATCGTGATGCACACCGCGTCCGCGCTGCCCCAGCATCGCGAGGAATCGCTGGCCGTCGGCTGCGTCGATTTCCTCAGCAAGCCGTTCGCGTGCGAGAAGCTCTACGACTGCCTGCGCACGCATCTCGGCGTGACGTTTCAATTCGCTGCGTCCGAGACGGCGGCTACCGATTCGCCCTCGTCGGTCCTCTCGACCGTCAAACTGCCGGAGTGGCTCTGCGCCCGTCTCGCGGTGGCGGCGGAGCTTCACAGTTCCACCGCGCTCAAGTCCGCCGTCCAGGAGTTGCGCGAGCTTGGTCCGGAGGCCGAGCGATTGGCCGAGCAGATCCGCCTGCTGATGCGCAGTTACGATATGGACGGCATTCAACGCCTGCTCGCGAAGGTTGCCGTGCCTGTCCCGAATCATTCGTCCACCACCCACGAACATGGAGCCCCAACCGCAACCAACGCTTCGTGAGAAGATTCTCATCGTGGACGACGTGGCCGCGAACCTCGCGGTCCTCACTGCGGCTCTCGAGCCTGAGGGCTACGAAGTCCTCGCGGTGCCCGGCGGTGAAACGGCGTTGAAGGTCGCAGCGAAGGCGCAGCCCGATTTGATCCTGCTCGACATCATGATGCCGGAGATCGATGGGCTGGAGATGTGTCGTCGCTTGAAGGCGGATGAAGCCACGCGCGGGATTCCGGTGATCTTCATCACCGCGCGAAACGAGATGACGTGTGTCGTCGATGGCTTTCGCGCTGGCGGCGTGGATTACATCGTGAAGCCTTTCCAGACGGAGGAGGTGTTGAGCCGCGTGAACACGCATCTCCGCACTCAGCACCTCACGCGTGAACTGCTGGAGAAGAACCGCGCGCTCGAACGCCAGACGGCGGAATTGACGGCGGAGATTGCGCGGCGCCGCACCGTGGAATCGGCGCTGGAAGAGGCGGATAACAAACTCTCCGCAATCTCGGATCTCGAAGCTGGGCGCTGGAATCTCGCCGGTTTGCTCGGTGAAAGCCGGCAGATGCAAAAGGTGATGGAGGACATCCAGCGCCTGAATCATTTCGGGAACACCAGCGTGCTCGTCACCGGCGAGAGCGGCACCGGCAAGGAACTCATCGCCCGCGCCATTCACTTCGGCGGAGTCCGCGCGCGCACGCCGTTCGTCCCGGTGAACTGCGTCGCCATTCCCGGAGAACTCGCGGAGTCGATGCTCTTCGGTCACGTGAAGGGATCGTTCACCGGCGCAACGGCGGATCGAAAGGGCTACTTCGAGCTCGCGCATGGTGGAACGCTGTTCCTTGACGAGATCGGCGACATGCCGACGTCGCTCCAGGTGAAGCTGCTTCGCGTGCTGGAGGATGGGTTCGTGACGCCGGTCGGCGCAGCGCAACGGCGCAAGGTGGACGTGCGCATCATCGCGGCGACCAACGCGGATTTGGAGGCACGCATCGAAAGCGGATCGTTCCGGCAGGATCTCTTCTTCCGCCTCGCGCGCTTCCAAGTCGCCACCACGCCGTTGCGGGATCGGGCTCAAGATGTCCCGCTGCTGGCGACGCATTTTATGCGCATGTTCGCGGCCGAGATGGGCATCAAGGCGCCGCCGCTCACTCACGATGCGCTGGCGATTTTGAAGGGCTACGAATTTCCAGGAAACGTCCGCGAGCTTCGCAACATCATCGAGCGCGCGCTGATCGAGAGCGGTGGCACGGCCATTCTGCCGGCGCATCTGCACCTGCTGCGGCGCGGAGTGACGTCCTCGGTGTCGCACTCGCGTCATACAAAGGTGGATATGATGTCGACCCTTCCTCTGAACCTCGCCGAGGCGGAGGACATCCTGATTCAGCGCGCGTTGCAGGAGACGAACGGCAACATCACGGACGCGGCGCGGCTGCTTGGCGTCCATCGCACACGTATCTACCGCAAGCTTGCGCAGGAAGAAGCGGCGGCGGGCTGAGCGGCGAGTGTTTCAAGTGTTTCACCGGCGACAGATGAAACACGAGGTGAGCGGATGGTCGCACTTGGACAATCACGAGAAGTGCTGTAAACACAGGGGTTTTGCGCGAAGAGGAATGATGGCACACGGATGGCTAATTGGGTTTCGTGAGTCGCATGACACGAACTTTCGAAACCGAAAACCTCCGCACCGAACTTCACTCTTCAACCGACCTCCGCATGAACCCCACCTGCCACACCTCTTCCTCCCGTTACCTTCCGCTGGCTTCCACTGCCTTTGCCGCCCTGGCGCTTGCTGCGCCGCTCTATTCGCACGCTGAGGAATCGCCCACCTCCAAAGTCCACGTGCTGCTCAACTCTGAGTTCTCCGACAAGTATCTCACGCCGCGCGGCATGATCGTGCAGAACCAGGGTCTCGTCTTCCAGCAGCTCGCGCTGGGGTTCTTCAATCTCTACAAGGGCGACAACTTCATCAATGACGTGACGCTGGTCGGCGGCGTGTGGAATTGCTTCGGCACGGACGGTCTCCCGAGCAGCGACAGCAACGGCGCTTCCGACACGAGCTGGTACGAGATCGATCCGATCGCCGGCCTGTCGTTCGGCTTCGCGAAGAACTTCACGCTCGATGTCACCTACACATCGTTCAACATGGAGATTGGGAACATTCCCTACTCGCAGCATCTGGAGACCAAGCTCAGCTTCAACGACTCGCCCTACCTGAAAGCCTTCGCGCTGCATCCCTACGTCATTTACTGGCGCGAGCTCGACGGCAAAGCCACCGCCGCGCAGGTGCCCTTCCTCGCCTTGCCCGGGCCGCAGCCTGGTCCGGGAGCGCTGCCCGATTCGAGCTGGTATTTTGATGTCGGAGTCGCGCCGTCCTACACGTTCAAGGACATCGGGCTGAAGCTGGAACTACCCTGCCGCGTGCTGCTGCCGGACTCGGAATTCTACGGCGAATACTACGACGAAGCGTCGTTCGTCGGCCTCTACGAAGTTGGCGTGAAGGCGACTGTTCCGATGAACTTCATGCCTAAGGGCTACGGAAATTGGAGCTTCCATGCCGGGTTCAAATACATGGGCTTCGTGGATGACAACCTGCAAAAGATGCAGCAGTTCAACGCCACGAGCAGTTCTGAATCTCACTCCACGCTGCTCTTCTGCGGCATCTCGTCTTTCTTCTGAAATCAACCGCGCCGCGTGCGCTCCTGTCATGACACCGAACACCATCATCTCCGTCGAAGCCGAGCCGTACGCGTTTGAGTTTCAGCCCACGACCTGTGCGCTGCTGATCATCGATATGCAGCGCGACTTCCTCGAGCCCGGTGGCTTCGGTGAAATGCTTGGCAACGATGTCTCGCAATTGCGCGGCACCATCGAGCCGAACAAACGATTGCTCGCCACATGGCGTGCGCGCGGCTGGCATGTGATTCACACCCGCGAAGGACATCGGCCCGATCTCGGCTGCCTGCCGCCAGCGAAGAAGATTCGCGGCCGTAGCCCAACCAGCATCGGCGATCAAGGCCCGATGGGGCGCATTCTCGTTCGCGGTGAAGCCGGGCACGACATCATTCCTGAATTGTATCCGCAGTTCGGCGAGGCGGTGATCGACAAGCCCGGCAAAGGTGCGTTCTACGCCACCGATCTGCACGCCATCCTGATGAATCGCGGCGTCAAGCAACTCATCGTCACGGGTGTGACGACGGAGGTTTGCGTGAACACCACCGTCCGCGAAGCCAACGATCGCGGCTACGACTGTCTCGTGCCGTCGGACTGCGTCGGCTCCTACTTCCCGGAATTCCAGGAAATGGGTCTTAAGATGATCAAGGCCCAGGGCGGCATCTTCGGCTGGGTGTCGCACTCGGATAAAATCCTCGCCGCACTGAAATGAAACTCAGCTTCCTTTCCATCGCCTCGCCTTCCTCCAACCACTGAACCTCGACCTCGCCATGACCACCACCAAACCAAAAATCTGGGTGCCCGGAGACTGGAACGCCTTCTTCGGCTTCGGCACCAACATCCTAGTCAATCTGCTCACGCTCACGGCGCTCCTGCGCTTCGTGCTCAAGATGCCCGACAACCTCGTCTTCGGGCGCATTCTGCCCGCCGTCGGCCTCATGCTCTGCCTGTCCACGATGTATTACGCGTGGCTCGCGTACAAGCTCGCGAAGAAAACCGGCCGCACCGATGTCTGCGCGCTGCCGTCTGGCATCAGCGTGCCGCACATGTTCATCGTGACCTTCGTCATCATGCTCCCCATCACGCTCAAAACGGGCGACCCGATCAAGGGCTGGGAGGCGGGACTCACCTGGGTCTTCATTCAGAGCTTCGTGCTCATGCTCGGCGGATTCGTCGGAACGTGGATTCGCAAGATCACTCCGCGCGCCGCGCTGCTCGGCACGCTGGCGGGCGTCTCGATCACGTTCATCTCCATGAAGCCCGCGTTGGAAATGTTCATGACGCCCGTCATCGGACTGGTCTGCTTCGCGATCATTCTCCTGAGCTGGTTCGGCGGCGTAAAATATCGCGGCATCCCGGCCGGTCTCGTCGCCATCGCCGCTGGCACACTCATCGCGTGGGGCTCAACCGCGTTCGGCTTCAACTACGGCGGCATGACGGTAAAGGGCCTAGTCGATTCGTTTACCAACTTCGGCTTCAACATTCCTATCCCGGCGTTCAGCCACGTCTTCGGCGGATTTGAATTCCTCGGCATCCTGCTCGTCACTGCGATTCCCTTCGGCATCTACGATCTCGTCGAAGCCATCGACAACGTGGAGAGCGCAGAAGTCGCCGGTGACCCTTATCCCACCACACGCGTGTTGACCGCAGACGGAGTCGTGAGTTTGATCGGTTGCCTGATGGGCAACCCGTTCATCAACGCCGTCTACATCGGCCACCCCGGCTGGAAGGCGATGGGCGGACGGATCGGCTACTCGGCGGCGACCGGCGTCTTCGTGATTCTGCTGTGCTGGTTCGGCATCATCTCAACGATGCTCGCGCTGATCCCCACCGTCGCCATCCTGCCCATCCTCCTCTACATCGCGATGCTGATCGGCTCGCAGGCGTTCCAGGAAACGCCGAAGGCTCACGCGCCCGCGATCATTCTCGGCCTCGCGCCGCATCTCGCGGCTTGGGCGCTGGTGCTCATCAATGGCTCCCTCGCCGCCGCTGGAACGATCATGCCCGCGCTCACTCCCGACAAAAAGGAGGCATTGATTGGCGCGATGAAGAACGAAGGAGTGCTCTACCACGGACTCGAAGTGCTCGGCGGCGGTTCGATTCTCGGCGGATTGATTCTCACGGCCATTGCCGTCGGAGTCATCGACCGTTCGTTCGCGAAGGCCGCAGCGTTCTCCCTCGCAGGTGGAGCACTCACCTTCTTCGGTCTGATGCACGGTGAACGCATCGGCTTCGCCATGACGCCTGTTGTCGCCATCGGTTACGTTGCCGTCGCTGTCTTCCTCTTCGGATGCGCGAAGCTCTGCGCCGTCACACCCAAGCCGGCAGAGGAACCGAGCGGACACGCCGTCGCCGAACCGTCTCACTGAGCGACGCAATCCAACTCCCGAGCTCCCATGCCTCACGTCGAATCCGATCCGTATCCGTGGCCTTACAACGGCGACCTCCGTCCGCAGAATACCGTCGTGCTCGTCATCGACATGCAGACGGACTTCTGCGGCAAGGGCGGCTACGTGGACAAGATGGGCTACGACCTTTCGCTCACCCGCGCGCCGATTGAGCCCATCCGCCGCGTGCTCGAAGTGGCGCGTGCGAAGGGTTACCACATCATGCACACGCGCGAAGGTCATCGGCCCGACCTCGCCGATCTTCCCGCGAACAAACGCTGGCGCAGCCAACGCATCGGCGCGGGCATCGGCGATTCCGGTCCCTGCGGACGCATCCTCGTGCGCGGTGAAGTAGGCTGGGAACTCATTCCTGAACTCACGCCGTTGCCGGGCGAAGCCATCATCGACAAGCCCGGCAAAGGTTCCTTCTACGGCACCGACATCGACATGCTGCTTCGGCAGAAGGGAATTCAGAACATCGCGCTCGCCGGCATCACCACCGACGTGTGCGTCCACACCACGATGCGCGAGGCGAACGATCGCGGCTTCGAATGCCTGATGCTCTCCGACTGCACGGGCGCGACCGATTACGGCAACTACCTCGCCGCCCTGAAGATGATAAAGATGCAGGGCGGCGTCTTCGGCGCGGTGGCGGACTCGGCGGCATTCATCAAGGCGCTGTGACCACGCCACGCCGCGAATGCACACGAGTGAACACAAACCTGCGGTGGTGCAGCATGGATTCGCTATTCATTCGACGTCGCAACGATGTGACGCGGCATCTCAGGGCTTGCGCTCGCGTCGAGGGCGTCCGCCGTTATTTGTGTTCATTCCTTTGCCTTCGTGGTTGAAATGACCCGCATGGAAAACGACCCATCGAGGGTGATCAAACTCAATGACCTCTTCCAGATTTCCGGCTGGCAGCAGAAGCTTCCGTGGAAGCCATTCAAGCCCGGCGTGGAGATCTACCGTCTCTATCAAGAAGGTGACAATGGGCCGACCGCCGCGCTACTCCGCTTTAAGCCCGGCGGGCGTGTGCCGCTTCACGAACACACCGGTTGGGAACACATCTTCGTGCTCTCTGGTTCGCAGGTGGATGAGAACGCCCGCGCGGAAACCGGCATGCTCATCATCAATCCGCCTGGCACCAGCCACAGCATCCTCAGCGAGAACGGCTGCATCGTGCTCGCGATCTACGAGAAGCCGGTGAAGTTCCTCGACGCGCCTCCGGAATCGAAATGAGCCAGCCCCCGCCAGTCCTGCTCGCCGTCAACGGTACGCTTATGCTCGGCCTCGAATTGAATCCGAACCTCATCGAAGTCGGCGCGGCGTTCGTCCGCGAAACGACGACGGAACCGAGTTACCGCATTTGGTCCATCAACGATCGGCATCCGGGAATGGTCCGAGTGCGCGAAGGCGGCGTCGCAGTCACGGTGGAAGTCTGGGCCGTGCCGCCCGCAGGGCTTGCGGAAGTTCTCCTTCGCGAACCTCCCGGCCTGAGCATCGGCAAGGTGAAGTTGTCGGATGGCGAAGTGGTTCTCGGCGTGCTCGCGGAACCAATTCTTTGCGAAGGCCAGCGAGAGATCACCGAGCACGGCGGGTGGCGAAAGTATACGGCGAGCCGCAAACACTGACGGACGATTTGCTCAGCTCGCGGTGGATACAATCTTCTGCGCCCGTGCAAGTGAGCCGAGATTGTGAACGTTGACGTAGCCCATCGCCTTTAGCTGACGCTTCGCAATTTCGCTCCGACCACCGGCGTGGCAATGCACCAGGACCGCGCGACTCTTGTCGGGTACCTGCCGGACAATCTGATCGCGCACTTCACTCAACGGAATGTTTAGCGCTTGCGGCAGATGTCCCTTCGTGAACTCGCCCGTCGTGCGGACATCAACCACCACGGCTCCGCTTGCGAGCAGTCGCAGAGCCTCGCCAGCTGGGACGAATGAAGCTCGCGTCAGTGCAATCCAACCCACTGCGAAGACAACGATCAAGATTACCCAAAGCCATTCCATGTTGAATGCGGATACGGAGTTCAAGGCTCCTTTTGGCGTGAGGCGCTCGAGTGCGCAAGGATTTCATGTCCGTTAAACCCCTTACTACCAAAGTCGCATTGTTGAACGGCGCGGGCAGGCGATACCGTGTCAGCAGAATGAAAACATCTTCGATCCCTGAAGCGGTTTCGAATCCGATGCCGCGCTATCCCCGCGGGCGCTGGACCCTTCCGGAGACGCGGTTGGCCACCAGCGAACTCCAGCTTGGCGCCTCGGCCAACAGCCCGAACTCCGCCAGCTCTGCACTTGCAACCGATTCAGCCGAGCGCTCGCCGTTCTTGACTACGATGGATAGCCCGATTCCGGACGCAGCATAGAGCGGGGCGAAAAGAAGTAATCCTCAGGTATTGGTGGGAAGATGGTCGGGGCGGTGAGATTCGAACCTAGTTCCGCGTTTTCGGCGTCATTCGGTTACATTCGTTTCAGGTGCGTCTTTATTGGGTCTTGGTGCGTCTTTCGCTTTTCACGTCGCAGTCGTTTGACCACTCCAAAGCGAAACTTTGCTGTTAGGAATTGTTAGGATTATAAGTTCCGCAATCATCACGATGGAAGTGCAACCGCGCCGTCTCATTGAATTTACGCCCGTTCCCGAATCCTCCGTAACTCAATCGTGCATTCCTCCAGCGCGGCCGTGTTGCGGTCGATGCACACGGCCAGCTTGAGCGCCGTCTCGTTCTGGGTGGAGATGATCTGCGTAAGCGCGACCTGGTGCGCGTCGCGGGCAGACTTATGTCCCGCGAGGACCGCTTGAAGTTGCTTCACCAGCCAGTAGATCACCACGCCGCAGCCGAGCAGCAGCAGGCAGAAGGCGGCGAGGAAGAGCCAGCGGTCATTCATGCCGGCGGCGTGATCCACGACGCGCAAGAATTCGGTCGAGTTCATGTTCGTCATTGGTTCATCCCCATTCGTGGCGGGCTCCATTCCAGGCCCAGCCGGAAGAATCCCATTTCACCATCAAACGGCACCGACACCGGCGGCAGTCGCACCAACTCTTCCCAAGGCCCAAGCACATTCGTGGCTCGATACACGACGCCGGTCAGCGAAACGCTCGGGCGCTGCACCAGCACCAGCTTGGGCCGCTCGGGAATGCTCACCTCGATCTGGTTGCTTGCGTCGCTCCAGAGATTCGAGCTGTTTACGGCATACGCGACGAAGAAGTAACGGCCAGGTGACAGCTCGTTCAGCATGAGTGTCGTGTTCTCGCGTCCCGGCACCGGCCACTGGTGCAGATACGGCCCACCGTCGTTCGTGCCCGCCGCAACAACATAGCTCACGACATCGGCCGATGGACTCTCATCCCACGCCAGCGTGATGTCCCGCGCCACGGCAGAAGCGAAGAACGCGACAGTCAGGACACCGGGCGAAATGCGTTGGAGCAAACGCTTCACGGTTCGACAAGCCAACGCGCCACAACATCGCTCTCGTTCGTTCCGAAGCACCAAAGTTGCAGCAGCCCAGTCTTGTTCGCCGCGAGGCTTGCGGGCGCAGCCGCCCCGACCCACTTCCATGCGGCCGGCCAGACCAGCGCGCGCAAGCTCACATCGCCCACGATGCGAACCAGCATCTGCTTGCCGAAGCCGAACGCGCCGGACGTGAAGCTGGTGTTGCCGGTGAGGGCAATGCGCTTTCCGCCAAATCCGTTGAAATCGAGATTGATGGTGCCCGCGTAAGGCAATGTCTCCTGTTGAATCGCCAACCGCTTCGCCTCGCAGAAGACGCCCGCAGTCAGCTCGCCAACAAATGTCGGATGGTCCACGGTCAGGGCGATGTGATCTTCGTCGCCGCCCGAGAGATAGAGCGGTCCTTTGATCTCCTGCTGCGTGAGTGAATCGCCGGGATTGAGCTTCACGAAGCCGTCAATCGGTTTGCCGCCAGCGGTGACGCCGTCGTGAACGACGAGGACTTTCTTGGTCGTGTCGAACGTCACCTCGCCATCGGCACCGGTGAACGTGGAGTGTTGTGCGGTCGTGCCGCGTCGGAGTCGAACTTGTTTGGGCATGGTTGTTTCCTTTGGTTAAAGCTTCATGATGAACGCCAAGGCGTAGTAGGGAACAGGCACCGTGTTCGGCCCATCCGTCGTGCCAGAATCATTCTCCGGCACGATGTCGATGGTGCCAAGACTGCCCTCGAACGGACCGCCTGACTTCGTGCCATGCGTGTGACCATCCGTGATGAACGTGTGCGTGTGCTCGATGCTGCCGCCGGTTCGCGTCGCCGCTCCGGTCAACGTGCAACACGCCGCGCCCTGAAAATCCTTCACCGCACCGACCACGAATCGGTCCCGCAAATCCGGCGTGCCCTGAGTGCCATCGCACAATCCCCAGCCTGCAGGGATGTCGCGAATCAATCCGCTCCACAGCACAATAACGCCGCGTAGTCCAAGCGCGTTCAGCAACAGCGACTCGTTGCGCACCTGCGTCAGTGCGCCATCAATCGTCAGCGGTTGGGCAATCGGTTCGCGCATCACGTCAGCGTCAGCCAGTCCTCGGTTTCGGTTGGGGCCGCCAGGTCGCCCCAATCGGCGCTCACCGTCACAGCCGTCAAATCACCCCAATCCTCATTCGCCGAACGCACCGTCTGCAGCGCCCACAGCAGCCCGGTCGCATCGAGCTTCGCGGCCAACACATCGCGCCGCTGGCCTGTCGCCGCTTCCACCAGGTAATCACCCGCAGCAGGTGCCGGAATGGCCGCAAGTTCAGCGGCGCGAATCAGCACCTTGTCATCGCCCGGCTGAATCACCACCGTGCCCAACTCATGCGGACGGTAGTTCGCCACCAGTGCTTTCACTGCCGCCGTCTGTTCAGTTGCAGTAGTCAACCCGGTTGCCGCCGAGAACGACGCGGGCCGGTAATACGTCGCATCGCGCACCAACTCGACCGCCACGGTGAACAGAATGTCCAACCCACTCCGAAACGCTTTGGAGATGTTGATCGCCATCACGTCCTCACGAGCTTCGCTGTGCCCCGCGTGCGCGGCAGGTATTGACCGAACTTTCCGAGCCACGTCTGGACAATCGCGGGAATCACCGGCTGCCGGTCATGCGCGTTGAAGTCCAATCGCAGCGAACCGACCACACTCATCGAGCTCAAGCCTTCGCCGTCCGGGTCATCCGTGCGGTCTTCAATCAGGAGCGCTCGCGCCAGTTCGCACGTCGCGTTCACCACCACGGCGGGAACCTTCGTTTCATCCAAATACGGCCCGCGCACAAGCAACAGTCCAGGAATCACGCCCGCCTCGATGTCCAGGTCGGGACACTCGCGGCGCGGCCACTGGAGCGCTTGCGCCGAGAGCCGCTTGAATCCATCGAACTGAAACAAGCCGTCAATCAAACGCGTCGCCATCACCAGCGCCTTCTCCTTGCTGCCCGTGACTGCCGCCGTCCACGCCGACGCATACAGATGCCCGTCGTGATACGCGTCGCCATCCGCCGCGCTCGCGTAAGCATTCGCGTTCACCAGTCCCGCTCCCGTTTCTTTGATGAGCACCAAAGCCATTTGTGAGGATTCGTGAAATTCGTGTCTTCAGAACACCGTGAACCGCCGCATTTCATTCGGCTCACCCACGACCCACATCGTCGAACGGTCCGTCGAGAACGTCAGTCCCTCGGCCTGCGTCATCGGCCCAGGAACATTCGAGACGCGAAATACCGTTCCGTTCAGATCCGTTTCAATGATGCGTTCGCTCTCCTGACTCAACAGAAACAGATGCCGCGAATGCTGATCGTAGAAAATGTCCGCCAGGTCGGTTGAAAGCCCCGTTACACCGAGCGCCGCCACCACATCAAACACCGGACGGGTCAACCCGCTCATCAGGACTTCGTAAACCACCATGCCCTGATAGGTCGGTGCCGTGCTGCGTCGCTCCTTCACCACGTAGAACTTGTGGTTCTCCGGATCATACGTGACTCCTTCAAAGCCGCCGCCCGTGTTTAGGTCCAGGTTGCCCAAGCCGGTATCCACCGTGGTTGTCCCTGTGCCCTTGGTGATGCTCGCCGTGCCGGACGTAATCGTGACGATGACGATTTGCGACGTGTCTTCCTCGCTGATGCCGAACTTGTCGTCGTACATCCAGCACAAGCCCTCGCAATCGAGGAACCCCGTCGTGGTAATTGTCCGCAGATGCGCGCCCGTCTCCGTGAACTCGTAAATTGAGTTCGACGAGTTCTTGATCATGAACAGCGTCCGCGTGACTGGCGAATACGTCACCGCCGAGCAATCCGTGGCGCTGACCGGCAGAGCCACTGTTTGTGCGAGCGCGAAGCGGTCCAGGTTGATGCGCGGATGCCGCTCATGCTGCCGTTGCGCCCAGAACGCCCGGCGATTCATGCGTTGGCTATTCAGGAGCGTTGCCACGGCGTCGGCCTCTCTTGGGTTTGGGTTCAACGGTCGCAGCTTCGGTCGCAAGCGCGAACGACGGCGTTTCCACCGCTGGTGTCGGCTCGACAGGAACCGCATCCACTGTCACCAAGGCAACCGGGTCCTCCGGCGTCGGAGTCGGTGGTAACTCCGCCTCTGCTGGCGCTGCCACTTCCACCGGAGGCTGCGCAACAGGTTCCCCTTCCGGCCACAACGACCGCCGCGCCCGTCGAATAATGGGATACATTTGATTCATGTTTCCTCTCTCTCTGCGTCTCTGCGGTTGATGGCAGGTGCGGCTCGCACTCAAATGGCGTTTGCGCCGATGGCGACTTGCTTCCAGTTCGCCCCGTCGGAGATGGCCAAGCACGGCACCGCGCCCGTGCCGCCAGCGGACAAGTGAATGATGCGACGAGGAAACTTCGCCGCCGTGACGCCAGCAGCGACCGCCGCCGCGACATTCGCAAACGTCGGAATGACCAGATGCTCGCCGCTGCGAAGCCGTTCAAAACTGCGTGGAATCTCTTTGCTCATGAAATGAAGAGTTGAGAGTTGGGGAGTTGATGGTTGAGAGCGGGAGGGCGCAGGCGCGTCTCTCAACTCTCAACTCAAACCTCCCTCAACTAATTGTTATGCTCGATGGCGACGATGCGGACGTTCTTGTTTTCGTAAACGCGTGTCCAGTTGGCCGCCAGTTCCAGTTCCGCATTCGTAGGCGAGTCACCGGCGACCGAGGCGGAATTGAACTTCACGCCGCGCGGATGCAGGATGTAACGGCGGCGATTGATCAGCACCGTGTCAGAATCAAGCGGCACCCGCGCCATCTCAACACCCTCCGTGCCGAACCCGCCCTGCAGCGGCTGCGAATCCAGTTTCGCCGAACCTTTGCCGAACGCGCCGGGGCCAAAGAGGTAGCTTGTATAAACGAGCCCGTCTGTGGTGCCCGCGCGCACCGGAAGATTGTCATCCACGATCACGCGACGCCCCTGAAACGTGCGAATCTGCGCCTTGCCCTCGCTGTCCGGCACGAAGTCAATCAGGTCGAGCTTGCGCAGCGCCGATTCCGTCGCCGAGTGCATCGCGATGGCCGTGAGACGGTCGGCGCGGTCGCCGAGCTTCTGCGTGGCATCGACGAATGTCGCGCCGTTCAACCTCGTGCCTGAGTTTTGCCCCGCGATGGTTTCACTTTTGATGGACAGGAGATTTCCCGCCAGCGACGCCGAGGCGAACATGCCCTTCAAGCACGACACCAGGATGCCTTCGTCCGTGCGCGCCCAATAATCCGCCACCAGATCAATGATGGCCTGCATCGGGTCATCGCCGGAAATCACCTTCGCCAGATGGTTCACGCTCCACACCTGCGCGTCGTTGTGGATGCGCGCGATGTCCTGGTCGCTCGTGATTTTGTTCACCGTCAGCGAAGCCGCGTCGCTCAAGAGCTGGCGCGCGCCGCTCAGGTCTTTCCAAAACGGCATCTTCACTTCGCGCCCGCCGCCTGCCGCCAGTTCATCGAACTCCGGCGCGCTCTCGATGATACCGCACTGGCCGAACGCACTCAGTTCCGCCGTGCGTTCAATGGCGTATTTTTCAAACTCCGTCGGGATGATGATGTCTGCTACCGCTGTCTTTGGCATAGTTTAGTTGAAGGTTGATGGTTTAACCACAAATGAACACGGATAGACACGGATGAGGAACAGGGTGTCCGCAAAACACGCCAAAGACGCGAAGCAAGTCGCCTCCCTTTTCGCGTGTTTAGCGGGCATCTTATCTGTGTTCATCCGTGTCCATCCGTGGTTGAAAAAGTTCAGGCGCTCGCTTTCAAGCGGGCTGCCAGTTGAGGATCGGTTTTCTGCAATTTCATTTGTTCGGTGACGTTCCAAGTCTCCTTGCGGAAAGGATTGCGCGTTGAACCAACGGACCGTGCGGCACCACTTCCAGCCGCGCCAGCGCCCGCGTTCGACTCGAACAGATGCGGTGCTTCAATCACCTGTGCATCCACCCACTCCGCCAAAGTCATCGCGCCGTCCTTGCCCTGGCGCACGGTCTGACCGTCCGCCTCAAATGCGGTCGGCACACCGTTCACCAGCTTGAAGACACCACGCGCACGCGCCGTGATGTCGAGCACCGCCGTCGCGCGCAAACCGCGCTGCGTCGCCGCCGCGACCACGCCTTGGTCGATCTGAATCGAGACGAGCCGGGAATGAAGCGTATCGCGTTCATTGGTGACCGCGCCGAGTTGCTTGTCGAAGTCGCCCTTGAGCGCCTTCACCCGCGCCTCGATCACCTTCTCGAATTCACCTGCCTTGAGTTGCGCCGCTTCTTCGAGCATCCGCTTCTCCTCCGCCAGCTTGCGGACCTCATCGGGATTGATGCCTTCAAAGCGCTGCTTCAACTCATCACGTTCCTTCACCAGTGCGGTGTTCGTCGTGGTCGCTTCATCGAGCTTGGTCCGGTCCACCGCGCCATCCACGTCGAGGAACCAGACGCCATCCCGTTCGACATACAATCCGGCCTGTGCGGCGGGAATCTCCTCGCGGGATTTGAATTTGAACTTGAGTGCCATCGTTTGCCTTTCGTGTGCGTGATTTGTTGCGCGCTCCTTTCTTACACCACGATTCTTGTGAACCCCGTCTGGCCATCCCATCGCGCCCGGCACTTCACGAACCGGCACGAACGACGACGAATCACACCACCTGAAAGCGAACGAAGATTTTTTAGAAAAAGTTTGACGCTATTCCGTAGCCGCCGAGAAAACGTGGCGGATTGTTTCATCTGCAATCTCAAATCTCCGATTCTCAATCGCCGCGCTCATATTCCCCTTTTCCCCTCCGCTCACTTGCCCACTTTCCCACCTGCTCCCCCGCCGCCTTCTCCTGTGGCTGGCTGGCGATCAACTTCGCCTCCTCCTCGTTCGTCCTGCCCTCCGGCAGCACCTCGCCACGCCGGAACAAGTCCGTCATCGTCTCGCGGCTGATGGCATTGGCCTGCCACGCCGCCACGATGGCCTGAATCTCCTGAGCCGACAGTCCCTTGGTCGAGAAGTCCGTGTTCAGTTCAACAAGCACTTGTTCCGCCGAAACATCCTCCGGTGATTCCTCGGTCGAGTTCCACCAGTGCGCCCAGCGCAGAACGTGGGTGAGGGAAGCACTCACGTTCACCGCGATGTTCGCCAGAATGCTGTTCTCTCCACTCTGCCGAAGCTCGATGGCCTGCGCCGTCTCACCCACCTTCTTCTGACCTTCGAGCAGACGCGAACCCAGCACCGCCAGCAGTCGTTCATCCCGATCCATCGCCCGCTCGAATGTCTTCAACCCCTGTCCCGTGAACTCCAGAAAACCCGCCGTGGCCCCCGGCGTCTCGGTCACCCAGGCCGTGCTCGACCCGATGCGCAGCGCCGCCGCCTTGTCGAAGCCGCTCACCCATGCAGTTGGCAGCGCGGTGAAATGAACGCCATGCTTGTAGTCCGCATCAAGGCGGTAGTGGTCCAAATTGACGGCGATGATGTCGGCGAGCGGAAGCTTCTCGACCTTGGGCCGGGAGTGATTCGGCCCGTGAAAGACGAAAGGAATCAACGGCAGTGGTTTCCCGAGACGGAGCGGGATGCGAGTCTCGATCAGCTTCCACTCCTGTTTGTCCAGCTTGTTCTTCTTCTCCTCCCTTTGCCAGATCTCCACGACACAGTTCATTCTTCGTTTGGCCGACCGGTTCTTCATCGAGCGTGAAGCCTTCTCTTCCACCAAACGCAACACCCGCACCTGCTCGACCGTTTCCTCGACGAACCCATCGCCGTCTTCCGTTCCGCGTTCCCCGCTCCGCACTCCGCGTTCAGCAAGCGCCACCATCGTTATGATATTGCGTCCGTTGATGCGTTCCGTCCTCCAGTTCAGAATGTTCTCCGCTGCGTAGAGCGAGGCGTACACGCGGTTCTCCACCTCGTCCTCCCAGTCCACCAGCGTCCCGGCCCGGCCCGTCGTGATGACTTCATTCACCACATTCTTCGCATACCCCACCAACGGCGTGCCCAGCATGTCCGAGTCGTTCACGAACTCGGACAACGCGGCACCAAGTCCTTTCCCTTCGGATGTCTTGATGAACGGAGGACGCCGAAACACCAGTCCGATGTAGCCCTCCGCCGTGCGGGCCGTGGCATTGAAGAACGCCGCCCGCGCCTTGTAGGCCGCATACTCCTCATCCGTTTGTGAATCGAGACGCGGGAGATACTTCACGTCTGCCATCTTCACCGAGTCTTCACCCGCCATCACGTCACGGGCGCGCAACCAGGCCGGGAGATGTTCGTCGTAGTCGGGATGCGTCGAGTTCACTGGCATAGGCCGTCACTTCTACCACGACGTACACACTGCCGACTTCGACGTGGCCATCGCCTACGTCACCATCACGAATCACACCACCGTAGCACGTAATGACACCACATTCCCAACGCCCTGAAACTCCTTGACGTCTTTTCCTGTCACATCTGTCCCTTGGCAATTCGGACGCCCCACAGCCGGCAGGGCTGCTCGCTTGATCGCTCAAGCATAGTCAACAATAAACCAGTGGTGGGGTTACTACGTTTAGTTAAACTTTAACGGAAGTGTTTCTGTGTCAGGAGTTAGACGGACAATGTTATCTGGTTTAAAATGATCAGCTTCACGTTGAAACACGCTACATAAAATAGATGTTGGAAGCGGAAGTTCGCTTGGGATTTCGGAAGACTGGATCAATCCGCTTTCTTGCAGCAATGCCAATCCTCTACCCCCCAAAGTGCCTGTAATCTCGGGGACAAAATCATCCAATGGCTCGCCCTTGGGGCGACGCCAGCCCTTAATTCCCATTTGGCGAAATAGTTCCTCGTACTCTGCTTTGCTGATTAGTCCCAAGTCGTAGCTCCATCTTACCATTGCCTGAACTGAAACCGCCCATTTGGATTTGATCTTCAAAAACCCGTTCAAACTGGTGTCTAAAATATCTAGTCTAAAAGTCTCTGCCGGCATCAGAAAGGCTGAGGCAAAGCAATTTGCTTCACCCTCGATTCGGCGATGGATGTCAGGCTTTAGAAAATCAACTTCAGACAAATGTTGATGCAGAACTAGGTGCCCGAGTTCGTGAGCCGCATCAAATCGAGACCGCGCTCTATCCTTTTTTTCGTCACCTAGAAAAATAAAGGGACGGCTGTTGACGATACAAGAAAACGCATCAAAACGATTGTCCCCAAAAGTTGCCGAGCCCACTACCAAACCTTGAGACTCAAGTAATTCTCCAAGCTTAAGTATTGGTCTGTCTCCCAACCCCCACTGCCGTCTGCATGCTGTGGCAATCTCCTTAATCCTTTCGATGTCCAATTCGATATGTTCGGTTTCTGGCAGGAGAGGCTTCGGAAACGAAACTCTTTGATCGAGCCACAAGAACGCTTCAGCGAACAATTCAGCTACCCTCTTGGCCCGACGATTCGCCCTCCGGGTTGCAGCACTGCTCCATGCGCGAAATGTCAGCGGCCCCTTTCGTGTGACTTCAACCGGGACCGGGGTCATCAAAAGGGCCATTGGGAATCCTAGCTTTTTTGAAATCGCAGCTAAATTCTCGGCGGTTGGGTGCTTTACTCCGGTTTCCCATTGAGCAACGGCAGCAGCAGAAACATCAAGCTGGCCAGCCAGTTCGGTTTTGCTATTGCCAGCCAGTTCTCTCGCTTGAGTAATTCTCTCTGGACAAGCTTGTTCTAACATCATTCAAGACCCTGCTGCTTTTTGAAATTCTTCAGATGCTCTTTGAGCTTGATCTCCGCCTCCTTAATTTCCTCATTGCCACTTGCGGGAGGAGTAATAGCCATAACGTTACCTGTCACTGGAATAAACTGACCGGGTTGCTCAGCGCTCGTGTATACACGCAGGAAAGCAAATTCCGCAGCCTTGCCACCATGAACTAGTGTCAGGTTGATTGGGGACGCCTCCGCGTCTTGGCTGTCTTCCGCGAACCCAGGCAGTGAAGGGTTTAACTGATTGTACAGGCGCTTCTCATCGCGTAACGTAGAACCCCGTGGGGTGTCTTCTGGAAAGTGGAGGTGATGCGCAACCGTCGATGTGTACTTGCCACGAAGTTCCAGCGCATAGATAGAGTTTTCACCATTGGTCAGCGGCAGCCAAGCTGGCGTGATTCCCTGGAGCAGTTTCATCTCACAAGCGCGCTCCAAGAAATAATCGACAGCCCCATATCTGTTAATTCCGGCGAACCAGCCTCTATTCGGAGTGCTGAAAATCACGCTTCGTGTTTGCGGCCCGTATATCAGATCGTAAACAGCCGTATAGGCATAACGGATGAAAAGCTGGAGATGAAGCTGGTGCTGAAGCGGCCAGTCCTGCTCTATTTTGGTTAAGAAATTGCCACCGGAGTTCATATTAGTTAAGAAATGGAATATTAACCTGCATGTTGAGTCAACCCCTATTTTTTAACCATCGCTTTCCACCTTGTTTCCGCGGCCTTCCGCGCAATTTCCTTCCGGCGCTTCTTCGAGAGAGACTCCGCCCTTGCCTTTCCCTCTATCCCCCCAAGCCTGCCCAGCGCGACAGCGGCAGGATTCTTCTCTGATGGCACAGTTTGCCCCGGTGGACATAGCGGCGAACTGTGCGGCGCGTTGATTCTGGTCCTTCGGAATCTTTCGTTTCTGCATACCGTAACTATGCTTGTCAGCTTATGCTTTAGCTCGAGGATTTGGGAAAATGAGCCACTACCCGGCGTTTGCAGCGCGCCCAGCAGTTGCAGCTTCGGGCGTGGGCGGTGTCTCTTGTTTTTGGCCCGGCTCCGGTTCGTCGGTCGGCGTTCGCGCGGTTCCTCGGTTGGGTCGAGTGGGTCACCACCAGTCAGCGTGAGGCGGCGCGTCGTGAGTTGCAGGCCAAGCGTTTCATGTCCCGTCGCGCGGCGTGGCCCCGGCGTTACCAGTAGGCAGCGCGGTCGGTTCTGTCGCCCCGCCGGGGCTACAACCGAGACGCCATTGGATGCTCGCCATTGCATTTCACAAAACGTAAACTTATCGAGGTGGACCTTCCCGAAATTATCGAAGCTGCATTCTGTGATCTCGACGCTTTCCTCAGAACGAACGACTGGCACGGACGCGAGAACGAAGTCGTGAATCTCTATGCTCATCGCTTTCTTGCCGGTCAGATGAAGCCAGGACGTGCATTGCGTTCCCTGCGACAGGTCGGGATCGAAGTGGCCGTGCGGCAAGTCAACGGGAGCCGGAAGAAATACGTCCGCAAGGATTTGGTCATCTGGCCGGAAGATGACATGACGGTGTGGACCGAAGGTGCCTGCCCTGCGGCCATCATCGAGTGGAAGCGAAACAGCAACTCACAGAGTCGTTCTGATGCGGAATGGCTGAGGGCTTTTCGCCGCCGCTTTCCATCGACGATTTGCTACACCGCCTGTACGAACCTCGTGACATCGCGAGGATGCCAATTCCGGCGCATTGATTGACATCAGCTCGCAATGCTCGGAGTAAAGTCAGTTCGTGCTTCGTTCCTCAGCCCTCAGTGAATTGGAACGCGCCCCAGGGAACGCGCTCTCTGGTCCATGCGTATGGCCGCGCGCGTTACGCCGACGCTCATGCCCGGCGCGTGCTAACGCACGCCATGCCGGGCACCGGGCAGCCAGGCGTCTCAGTTCGTGAGCGCGCGGACGGCTGCCCTTTCGCTACAGCGCGCGCGTCGGACCCGTCTCGACGCTCGAACGGTCCGGTTGCAGGCCACCCGTCCTGACCGCTCGAACGTTTTCTATGCGCGCTGTCGGCGTAGCAACCTCGCCGCTGACGCGGCTCAACTTGTGAAGGTAGGGCGCGTCGCTCCGCGCACGCCGTGACGTTACGAACGCCAGCCCAGACCCGCGAGCGTGCGCTACGCGCACCATCGCGGGACTGGCTGGCTTGGTCGGGCCTAACTCGACGACCTGAGCCGGCACGTCCATTCCGTTCCGTTTCTCGCTGCGCTGCTTGCCGGTGCGGCTCGCACCTTCGCGACCACTCCACTGCATTCCCGGCACAACTCAGTCGCGAGACAGGCACGGTGGCAGACTGTGGACCGAGCTTGTTCCGGCGCGTGGCTCCTCACGCTCATCCGCAGACTGCCACCGCATGATGTTCAGAGCCTGACTCCGTCCGTTTCAGTCCGCTGCACTTCACTCCGCTGCGCGGCTGCCAGCGAACCGCTCCGCTGGCTCGCCGCTTCACTGCATTCCGTTCCGCAGCCTGAAGCCGGCGGAGACAGGCGGGAGGAATCTCGCTGTCGCTCGCCCGCGTTCCGCGTATCGAGTTGATGCAAACAAAGTGGGTCCGCGCCCGCGCTGAAATCATACGCGCTCCGTTCGGCGGATGGCATGAATGACCGGCCGAGTGCTACGATGCTCGTTCCTGCGCGTCTGGGCACTCGACCTTGCTTCCCTCTACGATCACACAACACATATTGTGCGTTCGCTCCGCAACTAATTCCCTTCGCAGCCTCTCCCCAAAGGGTCCCCTCTGCGGGGAATTGAGTTCGCACAATATGGCGTTGTGTGTCGTAGGGCAGCGGGTCTGTCACAGCCGCTGCTAGTCGGACCTCGCGCTCGTCCTCGGCAGCGTCAGCGCCAGTCCCGCCGGCATCATTCACGCCATCCGCTTGAACTTCGCTGACTGCTGAATTGTGAGCGCGGGCGCATCCCCTGACCCCCACCCCTCCCAATGCTAGTCCCTCCCGTCCCCGAGGGACGGCGCTTCATGAAAACAAAACGTCCCGATTGCGGACGCCAAGGAGGTGGCCGTGGGGAACGGCGCTGAAGAAACGTTCCGCAATCAGGACGATCACAACGTAGGCCGCGATGCGGCCGCCGCAAATAAATAACACGGGAAGCCGCACTGCGGCCATTCACGGCCTTTTTTCGCTTCGCGCTTCATGTCGCCCGATCCCATCGCCCTCCGGTGAGCCGCCAAAACCTTTCGTGGCGTCCTCAGCGGGTCCCCTCTGAAGACCACTCCCCGCAGGAAGCCCCGAAGGCGCTCACTTCCGTCGAAGGGCGATGGGAACGGGACGGCATTCATCAAAAAAAAGCCATGAAGACCAAATCACAAAACACACAGTCCAAGACAGGGCTCCGAGTCCGGTCCAGCATTCATCAATCTCAGACCACTGATTTCGCTGCACCCGCAGCGGTTCAGACTCCCGCACCGACGCAGACGCCGGAGCAGCCGAAGTTGCCGCCGATCAATTTCGCGCGTCGTCGCGCGAATCGTGAGTTGAGCACCGAGAGCGTGCTCGCGTTGTTGCAGAAGGAAGCCCCCAGCTTCTTCTCGTTGGCCGAGGTGGTGGGCAAGTGGGTTTGGGTCACGTTCACCGACAAGCAGCCACGCGAAGTCACGGCGGTTCTCGCTCAGCTTGGGTTCCATTGGAACAACAAGCGACAGGTCTGGCAGCACCCGTGCGGCGCTCTCACCGAGGGCACCGAGTCCGATCCCCGCCAGAAGTATCCCACCTACTTCCCGTCCGACGCCAAGCCCGCTTGACCTATGAGCAACGAACATACTGATTCACCCTTCGGCCCCGTCATTTTCAGCTACACGCGCAAGCAGGCGTTGGCCGATGGCGTGCAGATCGATGTCACCAAGACCGCTCAGGAAGCAGGCATACGGATTCCTGTCTTCATCACCCGCGCTGCGTTCGAGAAGTTCGTGGCCGTGCCTCCCGGAGTGGAGGGTCAGGACGAAGCCGGGCGGTTGTGGGATGTCGTCTGGATGCTCCGCTTCGCCATCCATCGGGCGAAGCCGGGCGTCAGCCGGTTGCCCGTCGCGTTCTACTGTCGCAACGACGATCGCGAGGCGCGGCTCTACAAGCTTATCGCCGAATGCGGCCCGCTCGACATCGACGACCCGCAGCCTTCCATCACCTTGATGATGCCAGACGAGGATTGACCAATACTGGCCGCGCTCCGCTCAGGGGCGCGGCCTCCTTCTCTATGTTTCCCACTCGCACCCGATTCGACGAACCGCGCTGGATGCAATGCCTGCTCCCGCTCCAGCGCACCGTCACCTTCGAGCAACGCCGTCGCCTTGTTTGCCTCCCAGACCGCATGAGTGCCGAGAACGAGCGCGACAAGCTCCAGCGTCAGCACGGCCCGGCCTTGACCAACGCCAAAATCAGCAAGAACGGCAAGGGCAAGGACGCGACCTGGACCGTGAGCTACACGCTCAGCGAAGAACGCACCGAGAATCTGTTCTGACCTGCGCCCAGTCGCTGGCCTCCGGCGGCTGGGCCATGCGCTGGCCCACCCGCCGGTGGCAAAGGGCATCGCCCTCTGCACTCCGCCGTGTGCCCACCCATCCCCGTTGCGCGTGACCCATTCCACGAGCCCAAGGGGTCCGCGCTCATGTTCCAGATTTTTGCCACCCCTTCCGAAAACTTTTCAAAGGGTCATTGCCCAAATTCTCAGAGGCCCGCCAGCTTGCGCTGTCTGACTTCCCGCGCCTTCGTCGCGACCAAATACCGCAACGCATCCGCCGTGTCGTCACCGCCGACGCCATCCTCGTCGGCATCTACCTTGAGCACATCCTCGGGCCGGTTCGGATCGTGTTGCAGCGTCGGCAGGCATTCGAGCAGTCGCGAGCACCGGCGATGAATGAACAGACGCGGGGCAATACCCACGTCTGCGTCACCTAAGCGATGCAGGATTTCAGCCCATCCGTTCACCCGGTCGGTGTTCGCACAACGCAACGTGAGACCCAGCTTTGCATACTGCGCCGCAATGGTGGTTCCATCGCTCTGCCGCGAGAACACATCCGCGCCCGCCACAAACCGTTTCAAATCTGAAATCTCCAATGGTCGTGTGTTTGGCTGTTCCGGATTCCGAAATCCACGTTCCGCGTTGATGTGATGCCTCGCGAGCATCGCCTTGATCGCGCTCGCGTGCCGTTGCGGCAGCCAGAGCCGTTCCGCGTGCTCATCGACGACGAACACGTTCCCATCGCCATCCGTGCAACCCAGCAGGCAAACCGTGTAATGCGTGAAACCGTAGTCCAGGGCGCAGAACCATTCACGCGCCCGCGTGTCGTCAAAGTCCCCGATGACATGCACGTCCCGCCGGAACGTCGTGAAGAACTGGCCCGCCGCAATGTCCCAATCGCCATCGAACCACGCGCGCTTCTGCCAGCCCGTCAGGTTTTGCAGCACCTTCACGTATTCGGGATTGCAGTAGCGATTGTCCGTCACCCGCGCCGGCACGAATCGCGTCTCCGTTTCACGCTTCTGCAAAAACCGCTGCACAAACTTCGCCCGATACCACGCGTGACCGATGCCGCCGGGATTCGTCGTGCTGTAGATGCGCGGACGCCAGTTCGGTTTGCTCGTGCGGCAGCACGTCGAGATGTCCTGATACTTCCGGCTCGTCAACGTCGTCGCCTCCTCGATGCCAATCACGTCGTATTCCAGCCCGAGGTAGGCATCGATGTCCTTCTCGTTCTGGAAATGTCCCGCGATGATGCGCGAGCCGTTGGCGAATTTGAGCAGCCCGCGATATGCCGAGAACTCATGACGCAGCCCGCCAAACAATCGTTTCCTGAGATCCTCGAAGTTCTCCATGTTCGCCTTGCCGACTTTCCGCAGGAGCAAACACTTCAAACCCGCCACGCGCTGACAATCATCTGCGCCCATCTGCGCCAGGAGCCAGTGAGACTTCCCGCCACCGCGTGCGCCGCCGTAACCAATCGCCGTCGGCCCGTTTGCTTTATCGCAAAGCCGCGCCGCCGCGCTCGCGGCCAGTTGGCGCGGCTGCAGGATGACGCCGGCCTTCCCGAAATTCGCCATCTGCTCCTTCGGACATCCCGCCTGCCGCCCGTAAAGGAGATACTGTTCCAGCGGCGTCACGGCTTGCCCTCCGTCAGTTGCGCGGGCAGAACCGGCTTCGCTTCCAACTCCACCGCCTCCCCGTAAATCTTGTCCAACGCCGCCGACAACTCGACCTGAATCGGCCCGCCATCCTCGCCCGTGATCTCCGTCTTGTCCGTCGCCATGCCACAGGCCAGTCGCCCGAGCTTGCTGGCGACTTCGAGGATGCGCGCGATGTCAGCCAGGTTCGCATACACCTTCTCGCGCTCCATGAAGCTCGTCAGCGCCCGCTCCGCCGCCGCCAGACATTTCTCGTGCATGGACCATTCCCGCTCGCGAATTTTCTCCTGCCGCGTCAGCCACTCCGCCGACTTCGCCCGCGCCAACGCCTCCGTGGCCTCCCGTTCCACTTGCGCCAGATGCGTCGTGTAGGCACCGACGCGTTCCTTCCACTGCCACCGCGCACACCAGCGTTCGATGAGACCCTCACTTTTCCTCAACGCCTTCCCCACCGCCGCCGTGGACCGTTCCGGTCCCTGGCTCAAATACAGAGAAAACGCCGCAAACGCCTTGTTCGATTCCTTCGGCTGCTGTTCAAACTCCCGTGCCATTGTGTGCCTTTCCTTCTGCTGCGCAGAAACCGTGTTTCACCGCCTCCATCGTCTGTTCCAACGTCTGCCCGCCGTTCCACCAATGAAACCTCACATCGCTGTCGAACGGGATCACCAGCCGCCCATCGTGTCCCAGATACGGCATTGGTTTGCCCGCCTCATCTATCGGCGCGTTGGGATGCCGCCGCTTCCAGTCTTCAGCGGGTTGAACTCCTTCACCCCCGCTCTCTTCTCGCCGGACGCCACGGACGCCCTCGCCAAACCCTTTATGCGTGTACGTCTCTTCTTCACTCCCATCCGATTCTTTTTCCCCATACACGCGTGAGTTTAAGAAAGGCGTCCGGCCCGTCCGTTGGAGGGGTTCCACCTTATCCAGTAAGTCCGGTTCATTAGTTCCGCTGTAGGATGCCGCCGACTTTCTTTCCCCCGTCCGGGGCGTCCGGCCTTCTGTGAACCTTGTTTTGACTTCGCGCACCCCGTCCGGCGCGTCCGTTGTAGTCACTGTCACCGCAGTTGGTTGCAGCCGCCCGAGGATGCCACGTTGCACAGGTCTGTTACCTTTTGCCGTCGCCACTTTCACCGCAAGAGTCCGCCGCACCCGCTCGCCGGCTAGGGCGAAGATTCGTTTGCGATGTTCCCGGTCGCCGGGATGCACACAGCATCCGAACCGGCCGTCAGGATAGACGAGCAGATGTTCGCCCTTTTTGTCGTGACCGCTCTCGGCGCAGGCCGGACAGCGGGCACGGACGTTTCCATCCGCCAGCTTCACCACCCGCTTCAACTTCGCCGTGTTCAAGCTCACGGTTCCATTCCCTCCGCCGGATCATAAAACTTCACCCGGCTGAACCCGCGCTGGTTCTTGTCATGGCGTTTGATGTCGTGGCTCTTGGTCACACCGAAGAGTTCCAGCATCAAACCCTCCAGCTTGTTCTGGACCTCCGTGATCGGCAGCGTGTGCCAGCGCCGTTCCGGGCAGTAGGCGGCGTATGCCTCCACAATCTCCGTCACCGTGAGATCGCCATACGCATCGGGCACGACACGCTCGCGGAGGAAATGGCGGAGGCTTTCGCTCTCGGCCAGCAGCGAATCCACGACCTCATGCTGTCGCCGGGTCATGGTGAAATCGCCACCCTCGTCAGGAATCTCGTTCAACACCTTTTGCGCGCCCTGCAGCGCCCAGTTGAGGATGCCGCTGCCTTCCGTGCGCACCAGGAACCCGCCGAAATCATGAATGATTCGGGGCGGAGGCGGCGCTTCATAGCGGACGATGTTCAGCCGCCGCTTCCACGCGCCCACGTCGCCTTGCAGCCGCACCTTCAACCGGGCGTTCGACGTGATCAACGCGTTGAAGTTCCCCTGCACCTGGAAACTGCCGGTGCCGCCCTTCTGCTCCGCGTCGAACCAGTCACCGCCGACCAGCCCCTTGAGAACCGCCGCCCCCTTGGTGCTGAGAAAGTCCGCCTCCACATCCACGCCGACCAGCAGGGTCTTCTTGAGATAGCGATACAACTCGAACCGTTCGGCCAGATGCTTCGTGCGCAACTGCGTCACGTTCGCCATGCCGACGATGCCCTGCATGACGTTGGCGAACTGCGTTTTTCCACGCCCGGCTTCGCCGTCGAGAATGAGGATGCGTTGCGCGCGGTTGTAGCCCAGCAGCATCATGCCCGCGAATTTTTGCAACAGGTCCACGTCCTCGGGATGCACCGCCGGCAGCACCAGTTCATTCAGGAACCGTTCGCAGGTGGCGTTCTCATCGAAGGCGATGGGCGACCGGTGGCGCGACCGGAACTCGGGCGAGAACGGCAGCAAATCCGCCTCGCCTCCGTCGAACACAATCACCCCGTTGGCCAGATGGATGAGCTTGCGCCGTTGCGCGAACGCGCCGCGTTCCTCGGCAATGCCGCGCAGGTGCGACACCACGCTGTTGAGCGTGCGCGCCGTGCGCGTCCGTTCGAGTTCAATCACACCGGTCTGCCGCGAGGCTTCCAGCAACCGACTGGAAATCTGCGTGCGCAGCGCGTCTTCCGACTCCACTTCATACAGCCCGCTTTCGGCGCGATACGTGTAGAAGCTGCGTTCGTCCGGCTCGTAGAGCACTTCGTTTTCGGAATCGTGCAGCCCTGCCCAATAGGTTTCATTCAGGCCGGTGAACACTCCCTTGTCGGTCTGGTAAAACGGCTCGCCATACAACTGCGCGAGCTTCGCATCGGCTTTCTCCACCCAGGGCAGTTCCCAGCCGTCCGGCCACACGATGGACGCGAACGGCATCACGACCGGCGCACCGTCCACGATCAACGTGTAGTCCATGCCCTTGGGATGCCGGCCGTAAATCGTCGAAAGGCGATTGTCCGCGCGCCACTCGAAACACTTGTGCTCCGGGTTGCAGCTTTCCGGGCAGTCGCCCTCGATGCGCAGCCACACCATGCCGCCACGACTGCCGCGCGAGCGCGTTGTGTTCGCCAGCACCGGATTGATGGCGAGGAACGCAGCCAGGTCATCGTCACTGTCGAAGTCGATGGCGCACAGACCGCCCGACGCCTTGCCGAGATACACCGCGATGTTCGTCGGTTCCGCGTCGAACACGGCGCGGTAGGCGTCCGACTTCGTACTGGCGAACGGCCGCTCGACGTAGGTGAGCACCGGCTTCTTCGTGCCCCACTCGCACGGCACGAAGAACACATCCTCGCCGAGCAACGCCGTGAACCTTTCCAGCGGCGTCCCGGCTGTTTCCCATCCGTGTGTATCTGTGTCCATCCGTGGTTACTTCCCCTCGTAAAATCGAATCGCCTCCGGCGAAACGTGCAATCCGCGAAACCATTCCTTGAAATGCAGTCCCGCCAGAGTTCGCACCCGCGACACCGCGACGTAGGCTTGGCCCGGCTCGCGCGCGGCGCGGATGTCGAGGAACGCCGAGTCCAGTGTCAAACCTTGCGCCTTGTGAATCGTCATGGCCCACGCCAGCCGCAGCGGGAACTGCGCGAAGCTCGCCGAATCCTCGTCTTGCGCGTCATACCGCCAGGTGAACCGTTCCACGCGCAGCGGTTCGCCGGTCTTGCACCGCACCGTCACAACATCGGTGCCGATCTTCTCCACCGTGCCAATCTGCCCGTTCACATACTCCGGCTTGTCGGAGCCGGACACCGTCCGGTTCACCGTGAACATCACGAGCGCACCCGGCTTCAACCGCAGCGTGGCCGGCGTCAGCAGATTCTTGACGAGGAACGCGCGCTGATGGTCCGGCCCCGTCTGCACCGCATCGAGCACCGCATCGTCTCCGGGCAGGCCGGACAGTTGAAACTCATTCCATTTGTCCACCTGGACGTTGTGCGTGAACAGCCGCGGCATCGTTGCGGGCGGATTGCTCCGCACCCGCGATTGCAGCAGCCGCGCCGATTCGCCCCACACGCGCCCGATGCGGAAATCACCGAGCGCCCGGACGAACTGCGGTTCGTCCTGACGCCGCACTGTTTCCAGCGTGTAGTTCAGGAACCCGGCGGAGTCCCACGCCGCAGACTGAAACGCCCAATCATGGGCTTCGCCTTCGCTCGTCCGCACCGGCGGCAGTTGCAGAAAGTCGCCGACCACGATCACCTGGCATCCGCCAAACGGCTCGTCGCGTCCGCGCAGCCGGCGGAAAAGAAACTCGACGAACTCCAACTGCCGTCCCGGCAGCATGGAGATTTCATCCACAACGAGGACTTCACAGCGGCGCACGCGATTGAACCCGGCCAGAATCGACCGGCGCGGATCACGGCGCAGTTGCTCGAAGTATTCCTCATTGGACTGGCCCGGCGCAGGCCCGAGCAGCATTCCGCAAAAGCGATGAAGCGTCATGCCACCAGCATTGAGCGCGGCCACGCCCGTTGGTGCCGTCACATCCACCCGGCGCGGACACTGGCCGATGAAGTCCTTCAACTCCCACGTCTTGCCCGTGCCGCCCATGCCGGTTAGGAAACAGTTCCGCCCCGCCAGCGCGGCGGCGCGAAACCGTTTCTCAGGAGTGAGCGCAGCGTCTGTCACCACGTCGCAGCCGGGCCAGTTCGATGTTTCGCTTAGCTTGTCCATTTGCGCTTTCGTCACGCACACAAGCCAAGCGCCTCCGCCACCCTGGCGGTCAGGAGCACATCGTTGCGCAGATACTCGATGGCCTTCGCCCGATCGCTCTGCCAGAGCTTGGCGAACTCCGCGCCGCTCCCGATCTTCGCGCCCACGCCAAGATGCTTGGCAATGACGTCGAGTGAACCGCGCGCCTGCCGGTCGCCGAGTTGCCAGGCATCGCGCAGGTCGATCATCTCGTCGCCCCAATAGCGCCCGCGCCGGATGCCAAACGGCACTTGCACCCGATGTTTCCACGAACGCCGGATGACGAACGGCAGGTCAAACGAGTTCGAGTTGAAGCCCACCATCTGGTTGATGCGGCCCATCTCACCCCGGCACACCTCCCAGAACGAGTTCAGCAATCGCGCCTCATCGTCGTGATCCAACACGGTGAAATCCCCCGTCTCCGGCCACAGGCAGCCGATGGCCAGCACGCGCCCCGTCAGCGGGTCGAGCGCCGCGTTCTCGAAGAAATCCTTGCGATGATTCGCCTCCGCTTCCGCGAGCTTGGCGGCGATCTTGTCCGGGTCTTTGATGTTGCCTGTCTTGACCTCCGCCGGGTCGAATGGCGGCAGCAATGCCGCCAGTTCGGTTTCCGGCAACGGCCCCGTCTCGATGTCGAATAGAATGGTGTTCATGGCGCGGCTCAGTAGGGGATGTTGTCATCTTCGGTGCCCGTCGCAGATACACTCTGCGCGGCCTGCCACCAGTCCAGAGCGGCCATCAACCGCCGGTCGTCCGCCAATGGCTTGGCGTTCGCCTTCGCCGTCGGCAGCCAGTTTTGAATGAGCGCCTGCACCTGCTCCGGAGCGAGATCGCGCACTTCGAGTCCCTTGCAGCGCCCGACATGAATCTTTGTCGCGCCCAGGTCCGCCGCATCGCCCGCCGGTTGCTCCGCGCGGCGATAGCCGCCGCTTCCCGGTGCGCCGGTGCCTGTGGGTGCAGACCCGGCTTGCCGGTCTTTCGCGCGCACATACTTGCCGCTTGCCTTGAACGGCTCCGGCGACCTGTCTGGCGTGCAGGCCACGATGTTCGCATACGTCTCGCCGTCCTTGTGCTCATGCACCACCACGACTTGCGCGGTCTTGCCGATGAGCGATTCTGTGTCGAAGTCGTCGAGTTCCTGCTTGCCCAGGTCGCGCCCGAACCAGCCGCGCAGGAATTTCCGCAGGTTCGCCTTCTCGTTGAGTGTCGGCGTGAAGTTCCGCGACCACGCGCAGAACCGGCTGCCATCCTCGCGCTCGATGGTCGTCTCGAACACGATCTTGAACACGTCGCGCTCGCCGAACTGCGACTGCTGTTTCTTCAGTGGCGTGCAGTCCACGCAGACCGCGCGCCCCGTGTATTCCGGGCACGGCTCAAAGTTCGAGTTGTTGGATTTGATTTTCATTCTTAGTGTTTGGTTTGTTGTTTTTGGTTTCTGTCATTAGCCACGGCCATCGCCGCAGCCCAAATAATCCTCCGGCCCGCCTTCGTTCCCTTCGCTTCCTTCTGTTTGGTCGGTCTTTGCTGTTTGCTCGCTCGTGTTCACCCGTGGTTGAAACTCCCGCAGCAGTTCAAAGAAGAACTCTGCCCGCAGCGTCACGAGCCACGGCGCATGGTTGCGCCGATGCGCCACCACCCACGGCTTGCCGCCGGAATCCCCCTCCGCCTGCGCACACGCATCGATCAGGTTGAGCTTCTCCACCCGCTTGATTTCAAAATGCAGCCAGGCCAGCGATTCACTCACCACGTCGGGACTCTCCGCACCGCCGCTGAACTGCTGTCCGCGTCGCGCATCAAATCCCTGCTCGCGCAACAGCGCCGCAAACTCGCGCTCGCCCACCTTGCCTTTGTTCCGGGAGTTCATCCTTGGTGTGGATTTGTGAAATGTGTGTCTCACCGCGTCGCCCGGCGGCACACGCGGAAGTTCCCCTTGAGGCAGTCCACCACCTCCGGCCAGTGGAACAGCACCACCCGCCCCACCTTCACAAACGGCAGGATGCCCCGCCGCTGCCAGTTCTCGATGGTCCGCACCGTCAGCTTGAGCCGCGCCGCCAGCTCCCGCTTGTTCAGCATCACGTCGCTCTGGTTTTCCACAACCTCGCGCCGCCCCGTCATGTTCTCGTTCATGACTACGCGGAGGGGGTCAAAACGCTCCCTTCCGAAAATGCAAAAACGCCCGTCAATGCGGGCGTTTGGCGTGTTTTGACGGGGTCAAAACGAGGTCAAAATGACCGGTTCATTCCTCGTCCCTCTCTTCCATCGCGCTCCGGCGATGAATGTGCCGCGCCCGTGGGTCAGACAGTGATTCCTCGATGCATTCAAATTCCGGCGACAGCTCGCGCAGTTCCGCCGGCTTCCGGCCGAGCTTGCGCTCGATCTCATGCAGCCGCAGCGTCACCAAGGATTCCACGCACCCGCAACGCTTCGCCACTTCCGCCCGAGACAGTCCTTCGAGGCAGTACAGCCGGAATACCTGGCTCACCGGTGCCTTGCGCACCGTGTTCGCCGCATCTAGTTCCTTGAGCAACGCAAACAACCGCCGCGCCTCGTCGTCGGAGGCCGGTTCGCCGCGTTGCGGCAGATGAACGGAGAACAGCCGGGCCGTGTCGCGCAACGAGCGCCACCGCCCGTCCGGATCCAGCGCCAGAACCGAATCCAGGTCGAAGAACCCGGCCTTCGCCGTCTTGAGCAGGCCATGACAACACGCCTCCATGAACCGTCCGGTCGGGGCCAGCAGGATGAAATGTTCGCGCAGTTGCGAGAACACCCGGTTCACGCAGTCCCGAAACTCCGCCGCGCCCGTCGGCAACACCATCACCACCGGAACGCCCGCGCCGCTGAAGGTGCCGATCTGCCGGCATCGGGCCGAACCCAACTCCACGTCACGCGGCTCGCAGCCCAGCGCCCGCGCTACGTTGCGTCCGAGGCGTGCGTAATCCATCTCCCAAACGCGCGCTTCGCCGGAGGTCAGGATCAAATCCTCGCACGGCGGATCATCGTCATCGCATACGCCGAGGAACCCGCCGCCGCCGTCATGCCCCGGCACCAGCCGATGCCCTCCGCAACACTGGTCCGGGCACGGCACCCACTGCGCGTCACGCTCCGTCGGTCGTAGCACCACCGCCGCCACCCGCTCGAAATTTGTCCCCAGCCGGCGGTCCCACGAAATCCGCGCCGCCGATTGCGGAGCCCGCTCCATCCATTCCCAAAAACCTTTTGCGCCCATATCTAATTTTCCTTCTTCATTCCGCATTCCAAGTTCCGCGCTCCGCATTGAGTTCATTCCCACAGTCCTCCGACATCCGTGTTCATCGGTGTCCATCCGTGGTTGAAATTGGCACACCGGAATCCCCGCTCCGTCAGCCACCGATGCACCGCCGTCGCGTCGCAATGCCGCGACATCCGCAGTTGATTGCCGGCGCACAAATGCACCGGACGCGAACGCCGCTGCCCCTTGAACCGGATGAGAAACGACGCCCGCACCAACCGCCCCTCGCCGGGCACCTTCAGGGCTCCATCGTGTCCGTCCGTCTTTTCCACCCATTGCAATTCTCCATCGCGATGCACTTCCAGCCCGCGCAGTTCGACGCGCTCGATGCCGCTCCCGCCCGGCGCTTCCAACGCCTCCGGTCCCAGCGCGCGCAACGGCTCCAAAGTGAACGCCCGCCGCGCTTCAAACCGACGCAAGTCACCAAAGAGCCGCCAGCCGAGCACTTCCCGGATCAATTGCTTCTCCCGTGCCGAGCGGCCATGCAGCCGCAGCTCATCGCGCTGCGGGCAATACGCCGCCACCACATCCCGCGCCGGGCGAAACTGCCGGATCATCACGCGCTCGCCCTCGACCATTGGCACCCGCCTGCACACGTCGCCCCGCCGGATCAGGAACACCCACTCGCCCTCCTGTGCAAACACCTCGATGTCCGTCACCCGCTCCTCTGGACTGCGATGCAAAGCCAGCCAGGTGTCGATGTCCGCCCGCATCCGCCGCAGCGTCGCGTCATCCGGCGGCGTGAAGTTCGCCCTCCGGTCGATTGCTCCCGTGCCTCCGTAATACTCGAAAGACGTCAGGCCCGTGATGCGCGCCGCCTCCTGCTCCCGCGCGAACATCTCCGGTTGCGCCAGCCACGCCCGCGCCGCGAAATCCGCGTGCGTCGCATCGCCACTCACTTCCAGTCGCGCCCCTTGGATCGCTCGTGACAATCGCTCTCGTCCGTCATCGTTCGCCATCACCTCGATGCCATGCAGCGCTTCCACGAAACGCGCCGGTGCCTGTGGCAGCCTTGCCACGGTGTTGTAATACGTCTCATCATCAAGCGATGCCGCCGGCAGCGCCACGCCCTGACCGGCAAACTCCGGCGCAAACCGGTCGAGCAACTGCGCCAGCATCCCGCGTCCGATCTGCTCGAGGAACCGGGGATTGGAAAACGTTCTGAGTTTCATCATGCACTGACTTCTTTCTTTGGTTTTGTTCCATCCGGGCATGAGGGCGCCCTGTGCGCCCGTCCCGCATGGAACAGGGTTCATGTTTCTGATGTAAAACTGGATGGGCCTTCCTTGACCGCTGACCTATTGTCTACTGCCTTGTGCGTCGTCTCTGCAATTTGTCGTCGGGAATCTGCGCCTTCGTACACCGCATGTGTCGCTGCATTTGTCGCGTAACGGCAAGCTTAAATCGCAAGGTTCGCTCCCAGCGTTTCGCTGCCAGTGCCACGGAACGGTCGGCATTTGTTTGGGCATTCCTCGTAAACTCGAAAAGCAACTGGAGAAACTGTCTTTCCCCGCTTGGCATCCCTGCCAACGCTTCCTCTTCCAGCGTCGGTATAACTGTAATCATCACGACGCACATCCTATCAAAAGGGGTTGGACATTCACAGGGGGAGGCATATCTCGCGGGAAGCGACACAAACCTGACTCAATCGGATTTGATCACGATGATGATGCTTGCCTCGTGGTTTCTCCTTGTCTGCACGCCCCTTAACTAGGCAGTTTTGACATTGGCGATGCCGGAGTTAATGAAAGTCATTCTTTTGCTGAAATCGAGGGGCGTAGCTATTGGCCTGCTTGGAACATTATTCGTTGCATACTGGATATATTGCGAATCGCAAGAGCTGGCTAAAATCAAACCGAATCAAGATCTGGAATCAGCTTTATTGTCGCAGTACCCAACGCCTGTGAGTATCTCTCCAACAGGAGAACATCTGCTGCTAAAGACTAGACACAGGTTGGACTTCGAAATTTTCGTCGTTCATAGATTCACACGCAAAATTGTCGCTTCAGATCGCTCGCCGGACACTCAACTATCAATGACATGGCGTCCAGACGGGCAGGCCATCGTTTTCCAGGAATCGCTAGGAGGGAATAGGGATTACCGCCTTTTCCTCTTAGATTTGCATTCGGGCAAAAGACTTCGCATAAACGCACCATCGACTAGAACCGCAGCTCCTCCCCTTCGCTGGAGTCCAGATGGAAGAAGTCTGGCCTACTGTCAGACCTCGGGGACAGGTGATGGCCGAATTCACGTCGTAAACATGATCAATAATAGTTCGATTTTGCCAAATGTGTTAAACTCAGTGTCCCCGGATGGAGACTTTGCTTGGTCATCCGATGGTCGGTATATCGCCGCAGTATCAGCAGACAGCGGCACTATCCTAATCGCAGGCATTGACGTTGCAGTTCAAAGAGAGCTGAGGGTTAGTCCTGGAGGAAAAATTCGCCATATCGCATGGTCACCTGACGGAAAAAGCATACTATTAACACTGCGTCTGAGCGGGCAGGAATATTACCAACTCTTCGAATTCGATTTAGAGACATCTCACTTAACTGCCCGCGCACTCCATGATGGAGACGTGTCATCGCCAACCTGGTTGATCGGCGGCAAATCGTTTTCATACCAAGTTAACCAAGCTGGTAACACCATATTGTATTGGAGACATCAAGACGGATCCAACACTCAATTGGTTGCCCATAACGATGGAGTAGATCAAATCCAGTCGGTCACGCAGGATGGTTATATCGTCCACCTCATAAGGAAACCTGCTACGGAGCCACCCTCCTTGCATGAAGTAAATCTGCGCAACGGTAAGTCGCAACGGATTTTCTCCTCCCCATCTTACTCCAGTGCCGAATCGATTTCACCCTCAGCTATTCATATCAAATCTAAAGACGGCCGATCCATTCCGGGGTTGCTTTGGCGTCCAGCCTCAACGACAAATAATCCTAACTTCATTCTAATCGACATTCACGGTGGACCACATATCCATTCAAACATCGAGTGGGATGCCGCAAAGCAATTCCTCCTGCGTAAAGGCATCCAAGTCTTATCTATCGATTATCGAGGTTCGTCTGGACACGGATTCACGTTCGAGCAAGAAACTAACTTTAGAAGGCAAACCGATGACGTGGTAGCCGCTTGCAACTACGCATTCCAAGTTTTGAAGATTCCAAAAGGCAACATAGCGCTCATGGGGTCGAGTTACGGCTCCGTCTTGGCAATGAGCGCCATTCCTGATGCGCTCGAACTTCTTGCAGGTGTCGTGTTGATTTCGGTCCCTTCGGCCCCGTTACAACGCGTTCCCTCTGATGTAAAAATTCCTATTTACGCGTTTCATGGTCAGAGTGACTCCGTGCTAAGTCCCTTTCATGCTCGTATTGCCATTGAAGGGTATCTAGGGACTAAATCACTTTTATCACCGATGGGGTATTGGGAGGTAATACCTGCGGAGGGCCACCATTTTCACAAGACACTGTCATGGGCGAAGGTCTACACAGCTATAATAGAGTTAGTGTCCGCGAGCAAAGCGCTCGAAGACAATTCGAAATACTAGACCAATGAAGAGAAGATTCCAGTTTGGTGGACTTACCGTAATCTTGGTGATCATTGTCGGCCCGCTATTTTTTCTAGCATCTAAGCCCAAGATACCGGGATTGGCTCAGAATAACGCAGTTTGGTGCCAGAGCCTTTTCCTGCGTGGATACCAACCATCCACAATGGCTGCCTTGACCGAGGAAGATCTAACAAGGTTTTGCGATACTCTAAACCGGAATCGAATAAAGTATGCATACCTTTTTGCAGGACCTTATGATACAAATGGCTTATTGCCCACCTACGCCTTTTCGTCGACGGCACGAGCGAGTATCGAAAAAATCAAAGAAAACTGCCCAGAAGTAACGCTCATGCCTTGGGTTGGCGGCATAGTCAATAAGACTGTATTCGTTGACGAGTCGCAATGGGTATCAAACGCTATTCATGATACGGCGAGGCTATTGACTACACTCGGCCTCAATGGGGTCCATGTAAATTTTGAGTTTTTCACACATCGAATCTCTGATGAGTTTTTTCCGGGACTTCGTGGGATCGAAGATTACGGGAAGTATGAAGTTCAATTCTTCAAAGAGCTTCGCTTGGCGCTACCGCGCGCATTTATTTCCACGGTGGTTGTATCCACAGCACCACAGACAAAACCTTGGAAACGGAAAAACACATTCGAAGAGATCCGGCAAATGTCGGAACTGGTGAACCAAATAGCCATCCTTTGCTACGACACAAGTATCTCAAATCAATTAGTGTTTCAAGAGTGCTATCGCCGCCAACTAGGCGACATCAAGCTTTGGAAAAACGAGCAGAACGTTGCAACTGAGTTCTTATTCGGGATAGGAACCTTTGTTAATAAGGAAGAACTTTGGAGGTTCAGAGAACTGAAAATTGAAAACATATCCAATACCTTGAGAACCCTGAAGCACGCTATGGCCGAATCGAGCGATGGAACAAACTTAATCGATGGTTTAGCGATATTCGCCGAATGGACCACCGACGAGAGGGAATGGGCAGATCTGCGACAGCATTGGATCGAACGATAATTACTTCCCGGGTAAACCCACCATGATCTAGAGCCTGTCATGGACTTTGGAAGAGGGAATGGAGCATGAGGGAGGCGAAGGCCAGCCAGTGGTAGCTGGCCAGCGTGCTGGCCAGCCGTTCGTAGTCGAGGGCCAGCCGGCGAAATCTCGCCGCCCAGGCAAAGCTCCGCTCCACGACCCAGCGCCGCGGTCATCGCCTCAAAACATCCCGCCCGCAGCCAGCGCTGGGTCTGTTGTTGCACGGCGTTTCAGGGCGGGAGACCGTTGGGCATCATCCGCCACGGACAGCCCGCGCGGAGGAACCAGCGCAGGCCGTTGAAAAGTGAGCGCAAGCCATGTTCGCGTTGCGGAGCGTCCTCCCGCATCAGGGTCAAATAGGGCGCGCAGAAGGCCCACTCTTCATCGCTAACGTCGCTGGGATAACCGCTTCGAACTTTCGCCATCCCCAGCTTGTGCCAGCACTCCTGAATCCTTGTACGGCTTTTTCTTCTCCAATGTGCATGACAGGCTCTAGGAGCGAAAAAAGAACAGCGTGTGGACCAACGAAGAAACTACAGAGCTTTGACCGGTTCCCGTTTTCAAGCCACCGGTCTGCAGAAATTCGGCCGGCCAAAAACTACCATGCCCCAACATATTTGTCGTCATGAGTAGAGGCAATGTGCGCTTTCATCTTGCCGATCTGCTTCCAGCCTACGGAACCATCCAGATAGCCGACATTCCCACCTGCAGCTCCAATTGTCTCAGAAGGTAATCCCTCCCCTCGAATGAAGTAGCTACCACTTTGGGTAATTGGCCCTCGGCTTCCATGTGGCACGATCGTCCATTTATCTTGAGTAGCCCAATGGTTCGCATCCGCGATTAATGGAAGCGAACTGTCCTCATTAAGCTGCTGCGGCGATCGCCACGAAGCGTACTCCGAGTAATTGCTGGTTGAGAACTTGTGCCCAGCTAAGTAGTTGTAGCCAATAGTGTATCCATATTTTGCATAGTAGCTACTTATCCAGCCGTGCGTAAACCCAGGGCAGTAAGCGACATTTGTATCTCCAGAATACTCACGCAGTGCCTCCATTGTAGCATCTGAAAGATTGATTGTGTGCGAATTGATACCTGTTCTAGCGGAATAGATTGGCTCTCGATTGTTGTTGTCCAATCCCGATGGCAATTCATCATCGTGGTCGCCTGCATACATGTGACACGCCGTGATAAACTGCTTCAGATTATTTAGACAACGAATCCGCCTTGATCTTTCTTTAGCACTTGAGATTCCACTCAAAACAATGGCTGCCAGGATCCCGACAACTCCAACCACCATTATCAACTCAAGCACAGTGAACCCTATTAGCGCCCGCTTTTTGGTCCGATGAACAAGAGTACGCAGCCTCATTTTCAAAAAAGTGCGCGCGAGTTCCCACTAAGTCAACACCAAACCTACAGTCCAGAGACGATGGATATGCTACTCGACATGTTTGTATCACATCGGGGAAGTCGCCCTTACCTCTTAGTGGTTAGTCTGCTTACCTTCTGCGTTGCGCTAACTTGCGCAAAAAGTGGAGACCACTTTATTCGCAGGGAATTTACATTACGGACAGATCGTGGTAAGCGCGTGAGCGGAGTGGTTGTAATGCCAAAAGGCAAGAATCCCTCGGGCACGGTAGTCTATTTGCATGGCAGCGGCAGCAGGCTAATGCTGAATGGCCGGCACCTCAGACAGTTCGCAGAATTGGGGCTTGCCGGAGTTGGCATCGAATACGACCAGACCGCACATTCAAACTTCGAAGATCAATTCACGGAACTTAATCGTTTCTTAGCCCGACAACCCTGGGCAAATACCAACGGTATCGCTTGGGTCGGCTACAGCTTAGGTGCACAATATGGATTAAGCTACGCGCTTAATCATCCCGAAGTTCAACCCCATATTATCGTTTGCCTATCTGGAGGTTGGGTCAGGGAATTAGATGCATTACCCATCGCATCAGAACTGAATTTCAACTACGAGGGTGAACCAACAAGTTCTCGATTTACGACCACCAGCAACCAGTCGCCGCTCAATCTTAAGTCTAAGTTAGTTCTAATTCATGGAGATAACGATGAGGTATTTCCAAAAGGTGATATGGAACGTTTGGCGGCGGTAATCCAGGGCAAAGGTGGCGATATAAACCTAATACGGCTTGCCGATATGGCACACCAATACCCCAAAGATCATTCCTTGATTATTCGCCTTATTGCCGAATATTGTAAAACTTCTCTTGCTCCCCGCTCTCCATTGGTAATTTCCTCTCAGAATACCGCCAAAGTTCAAATTCCGTTTCACATGTTCTTTTTCATGCTAACAGTAATTCTATCACTATGGTTCACATCATCGTCGCAGCCTCCCTCGCCGGGTTGCTGGAGAAAGGTAAAGAACATATTCAAGTTTCTGGCACCAACCGTTTTTGCACTAATCCTCGCTGCTTTCGCCTTTCGATTTGCAGTCCCCCATCTCAACGCAAGCAAGAGAACTTTGAAGCTAGCCGAAACATTCATGGTTACATCGACCGAAAAGTCAGATTTTGCATATCTATCTCAAAATTCATTCTGGCATGGCAGGCCGCTCTGGATCTTACTGGAGCATGCAAGGTTGGCTAACTACAACCGAAAGCTCGTAAGATGGAAGCTAGAGGAAGGTGTTTACAGACGTTATGTCTTATCTCCAGACATCGACTCTCAATTGTCCGATGATTGCGATTGGAGGAGGCCATTATGGGAAAACTTATTCCCGAGAATTAGGAACGAGTCGGACCCATTTTCCGCAGCATTAGTCACCGTACGTTTCCTTCGCGAACGAGTCAGTTTGTGTGAACCCCATTTCACTTCGCCCGGAATCCTTAACTCTTGGCTTAATGGAGAAACCAGTTCATCTGGCTTTGAAAGAATGTACGTAGCCGCCCTGCGTTCTGTAGGCATTGGCGCCAGATTAAACGCTCAGGGGACAGTTGAAATCTGGAATGGCACTCACTGGATCCTCGCACCAAGGCCGCTCGCATTCCAATTTAGTAGCAAGGAATCAACTCACAGCAAATGATATCGTAAGCGGTGTCGGCGAAAACACTAAAACCTGCTGCATGTTGCCGATTTAGGTTAGCTTGAGCACCCGAACCGGGTGCGGACCTGAGGCCGTACGGGTGAGATGCGCGCAACGCCTCAGAATAAGGCCGGTGCTGCTTGGCGACCTCTTTCAAGCGCTGTTGCAACGGCTGCTCCTTGTCACTAGGCACTCGGCGGCCGTCCCTGATACCGATACGTCGAACGGGGCAGCCGTAGAATCCGCCAGGCCGCTCGCGCGGAATAAACAGATTCCGGCGGTGGTCAGCCGTTGCGCGTGCCGTCGCCGGGCCGCCGGGCTCAGAGCTTTTTTGCATACAGCCTCCAATACCCGGTTATTGAGCAACGGCTTCCCCAGCATTTTCTTCAACTCGCCGTTCTCGCGCTCCATTTTCTTGAGCCGTCGGGCCTCGTTGAGATCCATCATCCCAAACTGTGAACGCCACCGGTGATACGTCGCCTCTTCCCGCAGCGCTCGAATCTTCTCATCCGTCGTATGCCTCTGGCCTTACATCCGACTGGTAATTTCTTCGGACCAGACTTTCTTCCCTTCTGGATCACTTTGGCGAGGTCAGATCAGCTCCTAACTTTAGCCAACTTTCGTGCCACTCATCCAAGGCAGTCCGCCAGACCCTTACGACCAAAAATCATCGTCGCCTGCTAAAAAACAAACTCCCGCCCTGACACTCTGTTACCCTGTTAGCCGACTCGCAATAAGTGTTAACGTTTGGCAGACCAAAACTCCCCGACCACACTGAGGGAGTGTAATATTGATTCCGTTGTCGTACCCAAACATCTGATAGAGACAACGGAATCTAATGGTCATTCTAACACAAAACCTTATGCTTCCAACACGCAGCCGCAAATCAGGCTGATTTTAGCCCTGAGGAGGGCTGCATTGATAAGATTGTTCGTCGTAAACGCAATCCACCCAAGGGTTCCCGTATGGTGTTCCAGTGCATGTACCAGATGTGCAGGTGCCGTTGTCGAATAATTGAAATGTATAGCAGTCCAGAAGGTATTCCATACAACTCAAGTTGGACTTATACGTCGTCCCATAGCAGGTACTCCTCGGAGGTGTAATAGTGGTATAGGTACAAGGGCTAGTACTACAACTCATCGGATACCTAGTATCCGAACGAATGTACACGTAACATGAAACTAACGCCAGCGATGGCAAAGCGTATAAGGTAATGCATCCAATTATGAGATTTCTCAATTGCTTCTCCATGATTTTACGAGTCTTTCTTGGTTATTTGTTTGCTTTCTTCATTCCCCGGTAGACGGCCAAGGGAAATCCAATAATGACGAAGATTAATACAGCCCGAACAATCCACCTTGCAGCACTATTTGATGGTACCGGATGAGCACTTGCGACCGCGGCTATTTCAATACGTTCGTTGACGGTATCTAAAGCACGTTGAAACTCTTTTGAATCCAATGCAAGCAATTGACCATTGGTCATGGTATAGACAATACCCATAGGACTATTAGTGTCGACGCGACGAAGATCTTCTATGCGACTGCGAGAAAACCCTCGTTTCAGCGGATTCTGAGGCTCGGGGACCAACGAAAAAATGCCTCCCTCTATCGTCAACATTTTAAAAAGATCATTGGTGGTTCTCCCGTTTGCAATAGGCCGAAACTCTTCGTAAACGAACGACATTGGTACGCACAACCCCTGAACATTTGTTGCGGACAAAACACGATAAACAGCTCTTTGGAAGCCCTTATTGTAAGGAGCTTGCAGTTCAGTGCCGATAGGGATCCCGTCGTGTGCATAGCTGATACCGTCCGAATAGTATGAGATCTCCTCGATCATCGATGGACATTCGTCTGAGCGCCGGATCGACACTGGAACTCGGTAACCAGACGCGCGGAGGATTCTGTTTCCCGTAGACCATAACGGCACAGCAAGGTTGCTAGTTAGACTTCGAAAATAGCATGGTGACGCGTATGCCAGCCACACTTGCGGGGCGCCGGTTGAATGCGTCAATTGGGGCACCTCCGTTTTTTCGACAGTGCCAGCCGAATCACTCGCACTGCTCGATCCTTCCGCAAAGCACGCAATTGAAAACAGATTTGTTCCATCGAAGCAATCCCAGAAACTAACGATTGTAGGGTTATCAACCAAGTCGGTTTGAATAGTCCAATTACAATTGGACACCGATACTTCAAATCGCCTCTCCAAGATTGATGTGCCCCTACTTTCAGAATATGCGGTGTAGCGCAATTCTCCTCGAGCAGTAAAGATTTCAGCGCCAGATGCAATCCCCGAACCCAAAACGAAGACAAGAACGGAAACCGCTATTACTGGAGCGCCGATAATAACTCGTTTGTAGCTGCGCGATCTGCCGTCACAAGTTTTATTGGCCGTTCGAAAAGCTACGACATGCTCCAGCGAAGGATGCGTATTGAAATAAGATATGAATTTCACGCGCGAATGGAAGCCATGGACGAGTTTGGGTTTCGATGCAGCAAATAAACCGATAAGCCGGAACCTCCAATAAGGTAAATGCCAATAAGCACCATAGAGATATCAACAACGCCAGGAGGCAAAGCTAGTATTTCAACAAATGCCCCTAAGCATGGGCAAGGGGCGCTCCACCCAACAAGAAACAATCCGATCCGATAAATTAAGAATGCTGAGCCTAGCCATCCTACCAAGAGTATCTTGATGACTTCAGGCTTGGAAGATGCGCAGATCAATACGACCGCAAACTCCAAAAGTGCAACAAACAACACCAAATTCTTGAAATGGACACCAAATATAGGGTCTTGCAGCTCTAAAAATCGGCTTCGCAAAAAGAAACTTACCGCCTTCAAAAAACCAGTCGCCATTAGCAGGGTCGCCGCTGATTTTAGAAACCACTTCACGAAACTAGGTACAGTTGTTTCGCTATTATACTTGGAAGCACCTCTCAAGGTTTCACTGGTTTTAATGCCAATGTTAGACACTTGGGCAGTGGTAGCTGACACGGCCCGACATTGTCAAGCACCATTCATCACGGATGTTGTTTAGTTTTCAAAGATTTAGGAGACCGGGCAATGGGAGCCGGATGATGGGTTTGGCTTTGGGATCGGGAGCCTGACGCGGGTAGAAGATGCACCGCTGGGCCGCAACAAGGGTTACAGTTTTCCAGCAGCAGTTCAACCAGTTGATGGTGGTCGCCGGAGGCAGCCGGTTTGGCGCGTCCCTGAGGTATTCGTTGGAGCCTAATTGATGAAGATGGCAGTGGGAGTGTAGAAGACCGGGACACGCAATAGGCCAAATGCGCCTACCACGCGCTCCTGAATGACTTTCTTCGATTCAGGCGGGAGGCTTGAGGTGTAGAGTGGAACCACGAGAGCGGCCACGCACAAGACGACGATATGGATCAATATCGATTGTCTTTTGAAAGTTCATGCAAGCCGCAAGGTGTCGTTTTTATCTCATTTCCGGGTCCACCTTTCGGCAATGCGAGCGCTGCAAGTTCAAGCAGAAGCCAAAATGGAGCTGCCAAGGACAACTTGAATAACCCTCCGTCAAACCAGAACCCCACAAGCGATACTACCAATGCAGATCGCGAGGCCAAAGTTACCCAATTATCGTGTGTCCGAATTGACCAAAATGCTCGGTACACTAAACCTAAGAAACATGCTAGGCCAAGAATTCCGAACGCCATGCCAATAGTCAAAAAATCGTTCAATTGGATACTCGCAAACTCGCTCAAGCGTGATGGAGCATAAAAGTACTCGAACTCTTCTGCCAGCCGTCTCCAACCAACCCCAAAAAAAGGATGGTCAGCTATAATCTGCATCGCCCCTTCCCACGCCAAAAGCCGATTACGCCACGAATAATCATTCACATCCGTTACTGATACCAGCCGTTTCACAACGGTGAACTCGGAATGGCTCAGTCGATACAATACCAAAAACGTGAACGCACAAAACAAACTCGCCTTCAGCCAACAGCGCCGACAAAACCATAAGCTGACCTTCGTTCCCAATTCTAATGGATTAATTTTCCAAGGGTAATGATAACAATAATATGCCATCCCAGCGAGTGTTGCCAGCCACGCACCTCTACTATAGGAATTAGTCAATCCTACGACAAGTTGTAGGACCACAGCAATTCCGGCGCAGCCAAACGCAACGGATGCTAAAAGATTCTGGTTAACTCTCAGTCGACTAATGAAGTGGATGCTGACACCCTTCGGGAAGAAACCATGACGTCTGTACCGAATCCACTCAGTCAATTGCATAAAAAGCGCAATCGCCAGCACAATTCCAATCCCCAGCAATAACCCGTAAGTGTTCGGGTTATCCCACAAACCAGTTTCTCGAATTTCAGCCCTGTATTTGTAACCTCCACTGTAATTGCTTCCCGAAAGGCTTGCGACGCATAAAAGCAAAACCAGCAAAGCTATACTAATACCACCAACAGGTAGACCGCCTCGCAACTGACGTGACAACAAGATCTCAAGGGCTTGGCTTATTACGATACCTGCAAGGAATACTATCGCGTAATTACATTGTCCATCAAGGGGATCCCTGGCCCCGTCTGCCGGAACTGCATTCCAATCAAACCCAAAATGAACGATAGAGAATAGAGCAAGCACATGCCTACACACATCCTGAACGTCAATCTTTCTCCCTTTCTCCGGAACCGCCACATCGTTTTTCCTTCCTGTCAACTTAATCCACAGCAACCAAAGGTGATAAAGAAACAGAAAAGTAATAAATAAGTTTCTGGATACGTGATCAGAAGTTAGCGTGACCAGTTCATAGCGAAGATTACGCAGAGCTGATAAAGAATCGCCTTCAAGAGGAATACTCCTCAGGAATTCAAGCAGTATCAGGCCAAGCACGAATGCAACCGCACAACACTCTGGCCAAGCTTTCCACGGATAGTGGGTGTTCAATTGTCGCAATCGGAAATCGCGCATTTGCTTGCTAGTGGGATTGCCCATTTGACCCGGAAGGTTCTCCTCCGAATACAAGCATAAAGTATTGATGGAATAAAGAAGTAAACGACTGAAAAGAGCATCAAAGGGGTCCAGAGATTGAAACGGGCATTCTGCGTGAGAGCCTGTCTGAGAATGAGCTGACGGAGTGCCCCGTTCGGGCGCAGAAGGGGGTGGAAAGTCCATGACCAGGATACTTCCATACCTCTGGACATTTGGAGCCAAGGCGTTCCATGCACTATTCGAACAGTCTCAGAATGCGCATCTGGGATATGCTCATCACCAAAATGGGCGACTTATAGCTACCCAACCGAGAATGCAATCCTTACAGCAAAATGGCTGAATCTGGAAACGTGGCTACAAATGCAATTTGCTTTTAGGATTTGGGATGTGGTTTGTTGAATCACTTTAATGTTCGATGACCGCCAATTGAGTTCACAAACTTGCGATGAGCGCCATTACCTTTGATTCCAGCCCGCTCGCCATCCGCCACGCCATCGCCGCATCGTTCGATCTTTCAGGCTTCAGCTCGTTTTGCCGTCGTCCCGACGCTCACGCATACCTGACACGCTTTCTTGCCGCGTTGTTCAAGGACTTTGACAACACGTTCGAGGATGGTTTCCGGGACTTTTTCCGAAACACCTCCGGGTTGATTCAAGTTAGGCGCCCCGATTTCGCAAAATATACGGGTGATGGTGCTCTGTTCCTTTGGGTTGAAGATGCGGGCGAGGATTTCACCCCCGAGTTTTGCACATCCGTCGTCCGCGCCCTTCGCCACTTCCAATCGCAAGTGACGATTAACGCGGACAAATGGGAAAAGGAATGGCGAACCACCGGATTGCCCCGCGCAGCGCGAATCGGGATCGCCTCCGGCCCGGTGCAACCGCTCGCCGCTCCAAACATTGACATCGTACCGACTCCAATTGATTACGCGGGTTACTGCATCAATCTAGCGGTGAGGTTGCAGGATCACTGCCCAGAAGTTGGATTCATTGTTCACAAGCCAGTCGAACCTCAGATCGAAGGACTCATCCTGATGGAAGCGCTCGGTATGAAGGGCACCCTTGATGAGCCAGTGTATCTCTTTACGGACGATTTCAAGCGCCTCAAATCTCGCGAACCTGAGAAGACAACCATCAAGTTTCGCAGTCCATCGCATCTTTCCTGACTGCAAACTGAACTGCTCCTTAGCTTGGAGCTCTGAATCCCGCCAGAGCTGACGCAATACTTGTTGGCAGTTTGGCGATTTAGGCCACATCAGCCAGCACTGTCGTTTTGGCATCCGCGTCCGGCTCAATCGCAAACCACTTCTTCGCCTCCGCCGGCCGCACCAGCTCCCGGTAATGCTTGAAGATGATGGCCGGGGAATTGCCGCACTCCAGCGCCGTCTGGTTCACATTCTGCGTCTCCGCCACCCGGTAGCTGATGAAGCTGTGCCGCAGAGCGTTCTTCTTCCACGCTGCCGCCTTCACCTTCTCCGGGTCTTTGCCCGCCTCTTCCGCTGCCTGCTTCAGCCCGGCAGAGGTATCTTCGACCAGCCAGCCAATCTGCTTGTTCACGTTGTCGAATGGCACCACGCGCCCGTCTTTCTCCGCGTGTGGTGCCAGCCACTTTGCCAGATTCTCCGACATCGGCACAATGCGCCGGCTCGCTGTCTTGGCCTTCGCCGCCTTCACCTCGATGAACCGATCCTTCAAGTGAACTTCTCGCCAGTCCAGTCGCTCAATCTCCGCGCTGCGCAGCCCCGCGAACGCACCGATGGCCAGGAACGGCACCATCTCCGGCCGCGAATAGGTCAGGAAGTTCGCCATCTCCTGGGGCGTGAAAATCTCGATGTCGCCCGCCTTCTCCTTGAACTTGGGAAGCATTGAAATGCCCTCGTGATCCCGCGTCACCCAGCCACGCTCCTTGCCGTATTTGAAGAACGCCCCAATTGTCTGGCGAGCGTTGTTCTTGCTCCGCGCCGAGCAGTCCATGTTGCGCAGGAAATCCCCAAGCTGGCTCGTCGTCACCGAACCGAGGTGGCAATGAAACGCCGCCGCCAGTTGATTGAGATAGAACTTGAGCACCTTTAAGTAAGCCTTGCTCGTGTGCTCCCGTTCCTTGGCCGCCAGCATCTCCGCCACCGCGTCGGGAACCATCTTCATGATGTCCGTGTGGAGATGTCGCCGGGCGAACTCCTTCGCCGCCTCGATGATCGACGCCTTGCCTTGGAGAATCTTCCATGCCTCCGCGTACTCCTTCGCTGCCAGTTCCAGCGGCACGCCCGTTGGCTTCACCGCCTCGGCGGCGTGCGCGTAAATGGAGCTTTCCTTGTTGCTCATCTCTACGGCGTCCAATTGACCAGCCGCGAGCTTGCCGGCGATGGACTTCGCCTCGGCATGAGCATCGTCGAAATCCGCGAACATCTTCTGCCGCCGTTTGCCATCGGCAAAGAACGACACCATGAAACTGAATCGTTCCTTTTGCTCGACCTGATCGCCCTTTGAGCGGACGAGGAACGCCTTGTTTCGGACCTTGTAGATTTTGACCTGGACCGAGCCCTTGGTGACCACCATTGGAAACTCCATGCGTTTCTTCGACATGGTCCAAGTATGTTAGGAATCTGTTAGGAAAACCAGCCTTTATCACCAAACCTCAAGGAAAAATGGTCGGGGCGGTGAGATTCGAACTCACGACCTCTTGTACCCGAAACAAGCGCGCTACCAGGCTACGCTACGCCCCGACAAGCTAGGCGGGAGAAAGTGCCGATTCCTCAGGCGGATTGCAATCACGTTTTTTCCCGAAGCGCTCCTTTAGTCAGACTCTGCTCGCCGGGTACAAGCAACTTCCCGCTTCATCTGGCCGTTTGTGCAGGCTAAGAATCGCCATGCTCAAAAGTTCCACCTCCCTGTGGTCTGCGGACCTCGGCAATCTCGCGGCCGAGATGAAACGAGTCGAACCTTTCTCCGAACGCTGGCATCTCGACGTCGCGGACGGGCATTACGTGAAGAACCTGCTCTTCTTCCCGGACCTGATCGCGCAGCTCCGCCGACATTCCACCAAGCCCTTCGAGGTTCATCTCATGGTCACGGATCCGCTGGGCTGGATTGATCCGTTCGTTGAGGCTGGTGCGGACATCATCCTCTTCTGCTTCGATTCGGTGAAGAATCCCGGCGAAGTGCTGAAGGCGATCAAAGCCCGCGGCATGAAGGCCGGCGTGTCGCTGCTCATCACGGAATCCATCGATGTGCTGGAGCCTTATTGGGACGATCTGGATGTGTTGTGCATCGTCGGCACGGCGATGGGCATCAAAGGCGCGAGCATGGATGCCGGGATTCCTGGCAAGATTCGGCGTGCTCGAGAGATCATCCAGCAACGCGGCTTGAAGACGGAGGTCGAGGCGGACGGTGGCATTCGTCGCGAAACCGTGCCGCTGCTGAAAGCCGCCGGAGCAGATTACATCGTGCCCGGCTCGCTGATGTTCAAGGAGGAGCCCGCGCAGATGCGTCAGTGGCTGGCGTCGCTCTAAACAGCCGACGTCATGAAACCGCGCTTCGATGTCCTAGGCTTGGGCTGTACGGCGGTCGACGAGATCCTTTACGTCCCCAGCTACCCGCCTGCTGATGCGAAGGTCGAAGTTCGCCAGCGCGAACGTCATTGCGGCGGTCTGGCTGCGACGGCGCTCGTGGCGGCGGCGCGGTTGGGAGCGCGGACGGCGTTTGCGGGAACGATGGGTTCGGACGCCGATTCGCAGTTCGTTCTCCACACGTTCGAACGCGAGGGAGTAAACACCCGGCACGTCGTTCGGAAGCACGGTGCTGGTCCCGTACGCTCGGTGATCGTTGTCGACGAGGCTCGCCGGACGCGGAACATCTTCTACGACACAAAGTACGCGCTGGGTGCGCATCCAACGCTTCCGGAGAAAGCCGTCATTCAGTCCGCGCGTGTGTTGCTGGTAGATCGATTTGGCATTCCGGGAATGATCCGTGCCGCCCGGATCGCGCGCGAGGCCGGCGTTCCGGTGGTCGCCGATTTCGAGAGCAGTCACCTCCCGCGATTTGGCGAACTGCTCACGCTCGTTGATCACCTGATCGTTTCGGAAGGCTTCGCCCGCAAACTGACTGGCACCAGGACTCCCGCTTCGGCTGCGAAGAAGCTTTGGCATTCAGGTCGCGCGGCGGTGGTGATCACCTGCGGTGCGGCGGGATGCTGGTATTTGAAGGCGGACATTGCCGAGGCGAAGCATCTTCCAGCCTTCCGCGTGGAGGCGGTGGACACGACGGGTTGCGGCGATGTTTTTCATGGTGCCTACGCCGAATCGCTGGCGCGGGGCGTGCCGCTGATCGAGCGGCTGCGGTGGGCGTCGGCGGCCGCGGCGTTGAAAGCCACGCGGCACGGTGGCCAGGCCGGCATTCCCAGCGCCGGACAGGTGAAGCGACTTATCGCGAGACACCAGAAGTGGGGAGGTCGCGCGTGACTTGGAAGATTCGACCACGTTTGGAATCGAAGGATCGGGCGGCCTGTGCGATTCTCTGCGAGCCATGATTGCGAAGACGCTTCACTGCTACAGCTGTGGCGCGGCGGTCTCCAGCGACAAGCCCAAGTGCGGCCATTGCGGAGCGCGGCTTGCCACCGTGTCGTGCCCGACGTGTTTCGGGATGATGTTCCAAGGTTCGAAGTTCTGTCCGAGCTGCGGCGGCGCGGCGGCGACGTGGCACGGCAAGAATTCGAAACGCCTTTGCCCGGCGTGCGAGACCTCCATGCTCAAGGGCGATTTGCACGGCATCCCGCTCCACGAATGCACGAAATGTCTCGGGCTGTGGCTGGATGCAGCAACGTTCGAACGCATTTGTCGCGACGCCGAGCAGCAAGCGACGGTGCTTGGTAATGGTCGATCCATGGGCGCGGCGAATGCGATTGGAACCGTCCGCTACCTTCGTTGTCCTCAATGTCGCGATCTCATGCATCGCGTGAACTTCGCGCGTTGCTCGGGAGTCATTGTGGATGTCTGTCGATCGCACGGAACGTGGTTCGACGTGAACGAACTTCATCGCATCGTGCATTTCATCCGGGAAGGCGGAATGACCCGATCGCGGGAGAAGGAGAGGTCGGAGCTGGCCGAAGAACGACGCCGTTTGAACGAGACTCGCTTGGCGCCTGAAGTATTCCGCACCGCCGTAGACTACTCTAGCGCTTCAAGCTATGGGCTGATCGCCGACGTCGTCTGCGCGTCGGCGGATTTGCTGACGTCGTTCTTGGACCAATGATTTGTCGCAACCCAGCGTAAGCTCCATGAACCCTCTCGATCTCGAATCCGCGCTCGCCTCGGTGCCTGTCTTCGACATTCACACCCATCTCGTGGGTGGACGTCTCGGCGCGCGCGGGCTGCACGACGTGTTGCTGTATCACATGGTGATCAGCGATCTTTACTCCGCTGGTTGCCCAAGTGGAGCGCGGTTGACCCAGTATCCCGGATGGCCGGACGACGCGGAGGCGCAACGCCGAATCGAAGAGGCTCTCCCGTTCGTGCCGCAGATTCAGAACACCAGTTCGTGGTGGGGCGTGCGAATCATTCTGAAGGACCTCTACCAGTGGCGGGAGTCGATCACGCGCGACAACTGGCGCAGGCTGGACGCGCTCATTCGCGAGCGCGCGGACGACCGAGGCTGGCACCATTCTGTTCTTGATCGGCTGAACATCCAGCGCACCGGGACCGAGATTGCCCGTCGCGGGCGCGGCGAGGATGACGCGCGTCTGCAGTACGCGCTTGAATGGGGATTTTTCACGCGCTGTCAGTGGGGTGAATTCGACACGGCGCTCTACGAGCTGGAACGTTGCTGGGGGCGAACTCCCGAAAGCCCGTCCCCGATTGGCGCAGGCGGAGGCCGGCCAAAGACTGAACGAAACATTCGTTCCCTCGCCGATGTTCATGCGGCCGTGAAACATTACGTCGAGGCGATTCCGTACGCGCAGGTGCTTTCGATGGCGACGCATCTCTCGACGGACATCGACTTTCGCCTCGTCACCGATTCCGAGATGGAAGCCGCCTTAGCGCGTCGCGAAACGGCTGGCGAGGGTGAGCGCGACATCTACGCTAGCTACGTCCACGAATTGTTCCTCTCGCAACTTGAGAAGCATGCGGACAGAATTGTGTTCCAGTTCAGCTTCGGCGCGGAACCTCTCCCCTTCGAGACGGGCAGCCGCCTGAACCAGCGCACAATCTCGCAGCTGGCCGAAAGCATCGCGCGCCATCCCCGGCTACGGTTTCAATGCTTCCTCTCCAGCCGCCACGCAAATCAATCCCTCTGCACGCTGGCCCGCGAGCTGCCGAACTTCAGCCTCGCCGGTTACTGGTGGCACAACTTCTTTCCCGAGACGATCCGTCAGGTGATGGCCGAGCGCCTGGACATGTTGCCTGCGAACAAGCAGGTGGGATTCTTTAGCGACGCGTATTGCGTCGAGTGGGCCTACGCGAAGTTGATCATCGTCCGCAAACAGCTTGCCCGCGTCCTCGCCGAGAAAGTTTCGCAGGGACAATACTCCGACACAGACGCGCTGGAGATCGCGCGCCGGACCTTGTTCGAAACGCCGCAGTCCCTGCTCGGCATGAAGCCGCGCGCTATTTCTTCGCCGGCATCGGCTTGAGCACCTTCACCGGCTCGGGCGTCTTGTAGTGCCGTTTCAAGCCGAGCTCCGTCATCATGCCGCTGGGCGCGCGGGAAATGAACTCCGGGAAACTGCGCTCCACGCGATCACGAATCAGCTTCTGTCCTGTCTTCGATGCCCAGAAATCATCTTCGATCTTCGTCAGCGCGATGCCTGCTTCCTCGGGCGTCATGTTCTCGCGCTTGGCGAGCATCCAGACCAGTTCCTGATCGCCAGGCAGCGCCACAGGAAAGGGCACGAACTTCAGCGTGATCTCCTGCTCGTCACTCGCCTCGGGCGCCAGCGGACGCACCTTGATCTCGCTGCTGAACTGGTTGCCGTCCTGGAGGGAAACTTCGACCGAGAGCGTCTTCTCCTTCTTGTTCGGCTTGATGACCACGTCGCCGTCCGAAAACGTCTCCGAGAACTGCTTCTGCACGTTCATGACCGTCTGCGGTTCTAGATCGGGCAGTTCGACCTTCTCGCAGAATTTCTCGAAAGACTTCGCCCGGTTCTTGGACTGGAGCTCCTGCTCGACCGCCTTGTAAATCACGCCGGCCAGCTTCGGATCGTGGGTGGCCTTGGGCAGCACGCGCTTCAACAGTTCCAGCAGCTGCGCATCCGTCGTCTTCTTGCTGTCTTTCTTTTCCTTCGTCTCTTTCTTCATGTGTAAAATCGTTGTTTAGAAATTGGGCGCGCTGTTGTGCGGGATTTTTTCCTGCGGCGCAACTGGGAACTGCTGGAGTTCTGGCGACGCCAGGAAATAAGTGGTGTCCGTTGAACTACCGATTTGCGGAAACGCCGTCGCGTTTTAGCGTTTGGGTGTTGGCGAAAGGGAATTAGTCAGACACTTGATTTACCATCGAGTCTGCCTGCACGGAGCGCGGTTCGACCGAAAGGCCCGCAGAACGGCTGAGGACGGACCGCGCATTCTGTTTTCACCCGGCCCAACTCCTCATTGAATGCACCCCTCGCTCGTGCTCGTCTGTCTTTGCGACCATTTGCTTATGACACGATTGCTCCTCCCGCTTTGGGCGTTTTGCGCCGCCGCTTCGCTGAATCTCCCTGCCGCCGTCGAATGGCCCGAATGGCGCGGTGCAGGTGGACAAGGCCACGCCTCTGGCAGCGGCCTGCCCGTGCGCTGGAGCGAGAGCCAGAATGTGACTTGGAAGACGCCGATTCCCGGACGCGGCTGGTCGTCGCCGGTGATTGATGGCGATCAAATTTGGATGACGACCGCGATTGAAACGGAAGCCAATCCAGAGGACGCGAAACGTCGTCTGAAAACCAACACTGGCGACCAACCGCTGACGTTGCTGGAGAAGGTCGAGTATCGCGCCGTGTGCGTCAGCCGGAAGTCCGGCAAGGTGCTTCGCGACATCGCGCTCTTCACCGAGCGCGAGCCGCAGTGGGTTCACAAGTTGAACAGCTATGCGTCGCCGACCGGCGTCATTGAACCAGGCCGGTTTTACACGCACTTCGGCGCGTCGGGCACAGTGTGCGTCGATACGAAGTCCGGCAAGGTGCTCTGGCGAAACTCCGACCTGAAGATTCAGCACGAGAACGGCCCAGGTAGTTCGCTGATTCTCTGGCACGATTTCGTCATCTTCCATATGGACGGCAGCGACCTTCAATACGTCGTCGCGCTCGACAAGCGCACCGGCAAAGTCGCGTGGAAGACCGATCGCACCGGGAAGATGCACAGCAATCCGCAGCTCAAGAAGTCCTACGCCACCCCGCTCTTGCTCGACGTGGATGGCAAGGAGCAGCTCATCTCGCCCGGCGCGAACTGGCTCTACGCCTACGACCCAGCCACGGGACGCGAGCTCTGGAAACTAGAATACGGCAACCTCGGTTTCTCGCTCTCGGCGCGACCGGTGGTCGGCCACGGAATGATCTTCCTCAGCACCGGCTTCATGCGCCCTGAACTGCTCGCCATTCGCTACGGCGGCGGCAAGGAGCCGGGTATCGCGTGGCGCTACACGAAGGGCGTCCCGACGATGGCTTCGCCGCTCCTTGTCGGCGACGAGCTGTATTTCGTTTCCGACTCGGGCGGCATGTTGACCTGTCTCGATGCGAAGACCGGCAACGAGAACTATCGCGAACGTCTCGGCGGCGAACACAACGCGTCGCTGCTCCACGCCGATGGCCGCATCTACATCTCGAGTCGCACCGGCACCACCTCAGTGATCGAGCCCGGCAAGGCCTTCAAGCTGATCGCGAAGAACGAACTGCCCGGCCAGGCCATGGCGTCCATCGCCATCGCGGACCGCGCGATGTTCCTGCGCACGGACACCGCGCTGTATCGCATCGAGGAGAAAGCTCCCGCCGCCACACCGTGAGCTGCTTCTCGACTCCACATCGAACGGCCTTTGGCCTCTGGGCATCGGTCGCTCTCGCCGCGTCTGCTTTCGGCCAATCGACTGATCCCGCGTGGTCCGTCGCGCGCGTCCCGGGCGCTTGGGAAACGAATGGCCCTGCCACTGCGAATGCTTACGACGGTATCGCGTGGTATCGCGCGTGGCTCAAGCCGCACGACAGCTTCTTCACGCCCCACGAGCGCAATCTGTTCGCCGAATCCGTCACGCTAAATATTCGCGGGCTTGCCGACGCCCACGAGGTCTTCATCAACGGCACGCGCATCGGCGGTGGCGGTTCGTTCCCGCCGCAGTATGCGAGCGGTCGCGATGGCAATCATCGCCACAAGGTTCCGCCCGGCTTGTTGAAGAAAGGCGAGTGGAACGCGATCGCCATCCGTGTCTACAACGCGTCCGGTCCCGGCGGTTTTCTTACGGAAGCGCCGTTCGTGATGGATTACTTCAACGAGTGCGTGCTCGCGGGCGATTGGGAATGGCGGGCCGGCGACGATGCCTCATGGGCTTCTGGTGGCGCGACGAAGGACAAGCCGCCGCGCGCAGCGTTCGGTCAGTATCACGAATCCAATCGAGTGCTCGGGGAGGCCGCGCAGTTTGTCCATGGTCCGAAGCTTTCTCCGGAACAATCGGCGACGAATTTCATCACGGCGGATGATTTGGTCATCGAGCAGTTGTTGCATGAACCGCTGGTCGCCCAGCCGACGCATCTGAGCTACGACGCTCGTGGTCGCCTCTGGGTGGCGCAGTATCGGCAGTATCCGTATCCGGCCGGCGTGAAGATGCTCAGCCGCGACAAGTATTACCGCGCGCACTACGACAAAGTGCCGCCCGCACCGCCGAACCACGACCGCGGCCGCGACGTGATCTCGATTCATGAGGACACCGACGGCGATGGGCGTTTCGACAAGCACAAGGTTTTCGTGGATGGCCTCAACATGGCCAACGCCGTTCTGCCCGGGCGCGACGGAGTCTGGATCATGCACACGCCGTATCTGCTGTTCTACCCCGACCGCGACGGCGACGACGTTCCTGATGGCGCGCCGACGGTTCATCTCGCGGGATTCGGTCTCGAGGATACGCATTCGGTCGCTAACGGCTTGGTGTGGGGACCGGACGGCTGGATTTACGGCGGGCAAGGCAGCACCTCTTCGAGTCGCGTGGTGCGTCCGGGAATCGACGCTGCCGATGCGCCCGGCGTCTACTTCGAGGGCTGCATGATTTGGCGGTATCATCCGCAGACGCGCGTTTACGAAATTTTCGCCGAGGGCAGCGGCAATGTGTTCGGGCTCGAGCTCGACGGCGAAGGCCGGCTCTTCAGCGGTCACAATGGCGCCGAGACGCGCGGCTGGCATTACCAGCAAGGCGGCTACTACATGAAACAGGGCGTCGACCCGGGGAAGTTCGGTCCGCCGCGCAATCCCTATTCCTTCGGCGAACTGCCGTGGATGAAGCTCGCCGCGCCGATTCAGCGCTTCACGCACGGCGTGGCGGTCGTCGAAGGCACGGCGCTTCCGGCGGCGCGGCAGGGACAGATGTTCTGGATCGATCCGATTCACAGCCTGGTCGTCGCCACCGAACGTCAAACTCGCGGCGCGACATTCGGCACGCGGGATCTGGATCCAGTGGCGAAGAGCGCTGACGAAGGCTTTCGTCCCGTGTTCATCGTGAACGCGCCGGATGGTTCGCTCCACATCGCCGACTTCTACGAGCATTACATTGCGCACGGACAGCACTACCAAAGTCAGATCGATCCGACGACCGGCCGCATTTATCGCCTGCGCGGCAAGGACTCCACGTTGGAGAAGGACGTCAACCTTACGTCCAAGAGTGCAGACGAACTGGTCGCGCTGCTCTCGCATCCGAACAAATGGCACCGCAAGACCGCGGCGCGTGTGCTGGGCTGGCGTCCGACTCCGGAAGTTCAATCGAAGCTCCGTTCCGTGCTCGCCAGTGGCTCCGCTCCGCTCGCCGCTCTCTGGGCGCTCCACCAAGCGGGCGGACTCGACGACTCCACCGCGCTGGCGTCGCTGAAGCATCCGTCGCCGACGATTCGCGAATGGACGGTACGCGTGCTCGGCGATCGCAACGAAGTTTCCCCGCGCCTCTCCGAAGCGCTGGTCGCACAGGCTCGCGTCGAGACGGACGTTCGTGTCCGCGCTCAGATGGCTTCGTCCGCGCGGCGTCTCCCGGTCACACCAGCGCTGTCGCTCGTCCGCGCGTTGGCCGGCCACGATGCTGATGTCACCGATCCGTTCGTGCCGCTCCTGTGCTGGTGGGCGCTCGAATCGCACCTTATGAAGGATCGCGAGGCCGTTCTCGCGCTCTTTCAATCGCCCGAGCTCTGGAATCGCTCGCTGGTGCAGGAACACATTCTACCGCGATTGATGCGACGCTTCGCAGTCGAAGGTCGCCGTCAGGATCTGCTCATCTGCGCCAGTTTGCTGCGCGCGGCGCCGTCCACGAATCACACCGCGCAGCTCATGAAGGGTTTCGAGGAAGCCTATCGCGGCCGCGCGATGTCCGGTCTGCCCGATGAACTGCTCTCGGCCCTTGCGGCGACGGGCCATGCGCCGCTCGTGATGCGCGTGCGTCAGGGCGAGGCCGCTGCCGTGGAAGAAGCGCTCGCGCAGATTCAGAATGCCAAGGCGAAGCTGGAAGAACGGCTCCTCTACGTCCGCACGCTGGGCGAAGTGCGCGAGACCAAAGCCGTGAAGCCGCTTCTCGCCCTCGCGCTCGGCGATCAACCTGTCGCCTTGCGCAAAGCCGCATTCGCCGCGCTCACGACGTTTGAAGATTCGGCCATCGCGACCAACACGCTCGGCGCCTTGCCCAAGCTCTCCAACGAAGTGCGGCCCGCGGCGCTGGCGTTGCTGACGAGCCGTGCGGCGTCGAGTGTGAGCCTGCTCGAGGCGATTCAGGTCGGGCGTGTTGACCCGACGCTGATTCCGCCCGACATCGCGGATCGTTTTCGGCAATCCAAGGACAAGGCGGTTGCCGGGCTGGCATTGAAAGTTTTCCCGCGCGCGACGGCGGCAACTTCTTCGGCACTGCAGAAGCGCATCGCCGAGGTGGAAGCGGTTTTGAAACGTGCGTCGGGCAATCCCTACGCGGGCGAGGCGCATTTCAATGCGCGCTGCGCTGCGTGTCACAAGTTGTTCTTTAAGGGCGGCAATGTCGGGCCCGACCTCACGGCGTATCAACGCGACAATCTCGGCACCTTGCTCATCAGCATTCTCAATCCGAACGCGGAGATTCGCGAAGGTTACGCCTACGTGGAGATCGAGACGACCGATGGCCGTAACCTCGGCGGCTTCCTGACGGACCGCGACGTGCAGGTGACGGTGTTGCGCGGTCTCGATGGACAGGACATCACGTTGCGCGCCGCGGACATTCGCTCGGTCGAACCAACCGGTCGCAGCTTGATGCCGGAAGGGTTGCTCGACGATTTGAACGACGAGCAGCTCCGCGACTTGTTTGCTTATCTGCGCCAGTCACAACCGTTCACGCGATAGCGCGACTGCGGCGCGAAGCGAAGCGCGTTACTTCTCGGGAGCGTAGGGCTCTTGCGAAACGATCTGCTTGTGGCCGCCAAGGCTGAAGAGAACGCACCACGCCTGCCAGCTCTCGCGACCTGCGATGCCACGTTCGCCGTTCGACCCTTTGCGATGCCGGCGGAAGAACTCCACCTCGGGCGAACGGAGATCAATTCGTTCGTTGCGGCGATTGAATCCCAGCGCGACCGCTGAGAACTCAGGGTTTGGAACAAGGTCAATCTTGGAGGTCAGCATTAGGCCGACGCTGAGCGTGCGCCAGCGTTCGTAGGATTCGATGCCGAGCGTCGCAGTGCGCTCCTCGACGTCGCCATCGCGGTAAACGGACAGGCGGATGGTGTCGCCCGGAGCGCGGGATTCCACGGCGCGTCGCAATGCTATCAGAGAGGTAGCCGGTTTGTCGTCGAGCGCGAGAATGAGGTCGCCGGCGACGATGCCCGCGGTTGCCAGCGGTGTTTCAGCGTGAGCGGCGCTGACGAAAATTCCGGCGCGTTGCTTGAGGTCACGAGGGAAAGCCCCGACGCGCGTGGGTGAGAACGGTTCGCTGCCGCGTTTGGCCAGCTTGAATTCACCACCGAGCCAGGCGCGATGTTCGAGCTTCTTCGTTCCCGCGTTGGCGACGTTGGGAAGCAACAAACCGAGCGAGACGATGAGCGGGAAAAATTGTTTCATGCCTGAGCCTGTTGTTGGCGCATTTCGGATGCGTTGGTGTGTTTCGAGAGAATCACGAAGAGGGCGAAAATCAGCAGCGGCACGCTCATGCCGATCCAGTCGAAGCGCGTGCTGTAACCCCACGCGAGCGAGCCGTCACCGCCGGTGACGGGCGCGACAATCTTCAAACGGTGCAGCAGGCCGTGGGCGGAAAATATAAGGCACGTAGCGAGCCCCCAGCGATAGCCGCAAAACGTGCTCCGCGCGAGCCAGCAGAACCAAAAAGGAATCGCGGCAAACAAACTCCAGCGCAACACATGCACGAAGCCGGTGACCCACGCCCACTGGCCCGGCGTGAGCTTCGGTTTAGGCTCCAGCCAGCCGGCGAAGTCAGCCAGACCGGCCAGAATCGCCAGCACCAACGCGAAGCCAGTGAAGAACGACAGCACAGGCAGCACGCAAAACGTCATGATCGGATGCCGCCCGCACCAGTTCGAGCGGCGCATCGTGTTCGAAAGCCGGGTGGCGAGATCGTCGAAGTTCCCCATCCGTTCCGTCACCTTCAATTCAGCGGCGGTGCCGACCACGCCTTCCTCCTGCAGTTCCTCAAACAGATCCTCGCGATGTTCCTCCAGCTCGCGCGTCGCGCGCATCACGTAGCCGGCAGGCAATCCGTTCCGCAAGAGCCGTCGCCGCAGGCCGTCGATGGATTTTAGCTTACGCATGTTGTCCTCCGAGCACGAGTGAGACGCCGGCCACGACCTCCTTCCACTCGTTTTCGAGTTCTTCAAGACGCTTCCGGCCCTTTGGCGTCACTTGATAATAATTCCGACTGCGCCCTTCCACTTCCTGCCGCCGACTGATCACGAGCTTGGTTTCCTCCAGCCAATGCAGCAGCGGATAGATGCAGCCCTCACCAAAAGTCAGCCTCTCCTTCGTCTTCTCCTGAATGGCGCGCACCAGTTCGTAGCCATACATCTCCTGCCGGGAAAGCAGCTCCAGCACGAGCATCTCAGGAACGCCATTGAGAAAGTTGGGATTGGTTTTGCGCATGACGATGGGCTTGTTACCTATTGGTTTAAGGTATGTCAACCTCGCAGTTTGAGGTATGGCTTGGAAATAGTCGCTCGCGAGGGTCGTTGCCCGGCAGTCTGGCGTTGATCCAGCACTGGCCAACCGCGGCCGATTATCCTACCGTGACCGTAATGAGTTCGTCTGCTGAAGCCCAGTTGCTTTCCCGCTGTCGCGCGGGGGACGCAGCGGCTTGGGATGAGCTCTTCGACCTCCATTACGGCCCAGCTTCGCGTTTCGTGTTCCAACTCGCGTCGGACTTCACGTGCGAGGACGTGGAGGAGGTTTGCCAGGAAGTTTTCCTCACGGTCATCAAGAGCCTGCACACGTTTCAGGGGAACTCGCAGTTTCAGACGTGGCTCTTTCGCATCGCGGCCAACAAGGCGCGTGATTACCGCCAGCGGCAGCATGCGGCGAAGCGCGGCGGCGGCCAGGCGACGGTGCCGCTCGACACGGCCCCGATGGACGATTCCGATGAAACGTTCCCCGTCGATCCACCGAGTCCGTTGCCGGGGCCGGACTTGTCGCTGGTGAACGCCGAGCGGCTTTCCGTGGTGGGCGCGGCGTTGGAGCAATTGGGCGGGCCGTGCCAGGAAATCATCGAGCTCCGTTACTTTGCGGACCTGAGCTACGAGGAAATCGCTGCCAGCCTGGCGTTAAACCCCAAAACCGTCAGTTCGCGCCTCAGCAAGTGCCTCGATAAACTGGAAGTTGTTACGCGCACGTTGCTGGCCCGCGAGGAAGCGGGTGAACGCCCCGCCGAAACTTCGCGGGAGAATAAAACCACAACCTCCGTCTAACCGAGTATGCCGTCAGAGCCGGACAACAGAATGGACGACCTGCTGAAAACCTACGCGAAGAAGCGTCGGGACGAAGCCGGCGCTCCCATGGCGATGCATCCCGCAACGCGCCGGCTGTTGCAAGCCGAGGTCGCGAAGTTGAAACCGGCATCGGCAGCAGAACCGAAATCGTGGCTGACGTCGCTGTGGATGTTCTGGCCGCGAATCGCCTTTGCTGCGGCGATCGTAGTCGTCGGTGGGGTTGCCGTCTTCAGTCTTTACCCACCCGAGGGTGCGAAGAAGAACGAAGTGTTTTTCGCCAAGCAAGACGCTGAATCGATTAGCCGCGATCGGTATATCAGAGAGGAACGCGACGCCGCGCCACTTCGTTCGCTGGCTCCGGCGGCCTCGGCTCCGGCCAAACCAGTCGATCAGCCGACAGTTGCGCTTTCCGACGAAGCGAAGGCCGTGGACTTTACGCTGCGCGCGAACTCGCCAACGCCGGCCCTTGCCGTGGCTGACGATCGGGTCACGACTTTCGCGGAGAAGAATGAGGCGCTTGCAAAATCCCAACAGCCCGCGCCTATGCCGATGCGCCGATCCTCGGCGGCTTCCGGTCCGGTGCCGAGTGCTCCACCGGCGCCGGTGAGCGAACCGGCTGCCTTGGGTGCTACGCTCGCGGATTCTCGCGCGAAGGATGTGACTTCGGGCAAAGAGTTTAAGGCGGAGACGTCGTTGGCGGAGGCTACGAGGCTGGCTGGCGCTGCGGTGGCGGACAAGAAGAAGGTCGACGAGCTTACCGTAGCGACAACCAGTTCGCCAGCCACTGCGATACCGGCACCGGCGGATCCCGCTTCGCGTGGTGCGGCGGCGAGTGCTGCTGAGTTCAACCAGCAACTGAACAACGCCGCGGCGCGCGGTTATTTCACCCAGGCTCAACCGGCTGCCCGCCCTGTGTTGGGCAAGGCGCTCCCCAACTCCGAGGCCACGGTTCTATCGAGGTTTTCGGTGGAGCAGCAGGGCGAAGTGGTACGGGTGGTGGACGGTGACGGATCCGTTTACGAAGGCAAAGTGGTGACCGGCGATGCGGTGGGCCGAACGGAGCTCGAGGATCTGGCTGCTACACGAGCGACGCGGCAGGACAATTCAGTCGTGCGCCAAAAGGCGCCGGAATCGGAAGTCCAGCAACAGCAGGCGCAGACTCAGTTCCGCTACCAACTGGCGGATGGTCAGGCGCCGTCGGTGTGGAACTTCCGCGCGCGCGGCACAAACCGAACTCTCAAGCAGCCGGTGACGATCGATGCCGTGGTCTTCAACGGCGTCGTGGTCACCAATTCCACCGGAGGTGTCGCTGGCGCAGTCAACGCCGGCCAGTCGCTGAACTTTTACCGCAATACGCCGGGTCAGACGCCTCAGAATGCCAACTCGATTGCCACTCAGCCGTCGCAACTGAACGGCGCAGCGGCGCTGCAGAATAGCGCGTACGGCAATCAATCGCTCCACTTGAACAACGCGCTCCGCATCCAAGGGAACTATCGCATCGGTCCGACCAACCAGCGTCCCCTCGACGCCCTGCGCGACGGCGAGCCTCGTCAATAATCTCCGGCCATTTTCTTCTGGCCTGCGGTGGTCATCCCGATAGCGTTTGCGGCATTGAATCATGAAAGGCCGCGCCTCCACCGATCGTTTTGCGTTTGAACGCGAGCTCCTGCTGCAGGGCATCACGAGGATTGCAGGCGTCGATGAGGCGGGCCGCGGTCCGCTCGCTGGGCCAGTGGTCGCGGCGGCGGTGATGTTTCCGGAGCGCTGGCTGAAGGATGGATTGCCGGAGGAGTTGAACGGCCTGAACGATTCGAAACAGCTCACGGAACGCCAGCGGGAAGGTTTTTTCGCGGTGCTTACCACGTGCGGCGAGATCCAGTTCGCGATCGCGCAAATGGACGCCGCGCGCGTGGACGAGATCAACATCCTGCAGGCGACGCATCGGGCGATGAACGACGCGCTCGCGCAGCTTCAGCCTTCGCCGCAGCACGCGCTGGTAGACGGCACGCGCGTGAAGACATTGCGTTTTCCGCAGACGCCGATTGTGAAAGGCGATTCGCGCAGTTACTCGATCGCCGCGGCGAGCGTGCTGGCGAAGGTGACGCGCGATCGATTGATGGTGGAATATCACGAGCGCTGGCCGTCGTACGGCTTCGCGGATCACAAGGGCTACGGCACGGCGCAACATCTCGCGGCGATTGCGGCCCATGGACCGTGTCCGATCCATCGCCGCAGCTTCGCGCCGCTTAAACAGCCGGAGCCGGAGTTGTTTCAGCGCTAATGAATCTCCGCGAACTGTTCAACACCCTGCTGGGGCGCAAGGAAATGCCGGAGCATTTGCGGCGCGGCATTCTTGGTGAACACGCGGCGAAGAAGCATTTGCGCAAGCTCGGCTTGAAGTTCCTGACCGCGAACTTCAAGTCCGACCGCGGCGAGATCGATCTTATCTTCCGCGATGGCGATTGCCTGGTGTTCGTGGAGGTGAAGACACGATCCTCGGAGGATTGGACGCGTCCCGCCGCCGCCGTGGACGCCCGGAAGCGTCAGCTCCTGTCGCAGACCGCGCTCGACTACCTGAAGCTGCTCGGCAATCCGCCGGTGAAGATTCGCTTCGACATCGTGGAGGTGCTGCTGGGCGACGGAAAGGTGCGCGAGGTGCGGCATCTGCCGAACACGTTTGCCTTGTCCGCACCGTATCGCTACGGCTGAATGCCGGCGCGATCTGCTACACTTTCATCCGTGAAGACCTGCATCATCTTCAACCCCGCCGCGCGCGGAGAAAAGGCGAACACGTTTCGCGATCATCTCGCGGCGCTGGCCTCGCGTGTGACGCTGAAGCCCACTTACGCGGCGGGCAGTGGACGTCCGCTCGCGGCGGAAGCGGTGCGCGAGGGTTTTGAAGTCATCGTCGCGGCGGGTGGCGACGGCACGTTGAACGAGGTGCTCAATGGCATTGCGGACGAACCGGGAGGTCTTGCGCGCACCAGGCTGGGCGTGTTGCCGCTCGGCACCATCAACGTGTTCGCGCGCGAGCTGCGCATCCCGGTCCATTTCGAATCCGCGTGGCGCATCATCGAGCAGGGACGCGAGTCGCGCATTGATTTGCCGCAAGTAGAGTTCACGAAGGATGGCCAGTTGCAGCGGCGAAACTTCGGTCAGCTTGCGGGTGCGGGACTTGATTCGCGCGCTATTGAACTGGTGGATTGGGAACAGAAGAAATCGTTCGGCCCACTCGCCTACGTCGTCGCCGGATTCAAGGCGCTCGCGGAACCGAAGTCACAGATTATTGCGTCCTCTGCTAACGCGGGCGCGCAGGGCGAACTCGTCCTCATCGGCAATGGGCGTTACTACGGCGGCAGCTTCGAGCTGTTCCCCAAGGCCGACATGCGCGATGGGCTGCTCGATGTGACAGTGTTCCCGAAGGTGAACTGGGAGACGTTGCTTCGCTCGGGCTGGGGCTGGCTGACGAGCCAGATTCATTCGGCCGCAGGTTGTCACACCTTTCAAGCGGAGTCGTTCACCCTGAGCACGACGGGCAACGTGCCGGTGGAGCTCGATGGCGACAACGTGGGGCATCTACCGGCGACGTTTTCCGTCCGCCGCGAGGCGTTGCGCGTGCTGGTGCCGTGAACTGCGGTCAGCGCGTGAGATTGAATTTCTCTTTGACTCGCCCGTCAGTTCGGAGTGCCATTCGCCCGTTCACTCAAATCAACGCATGGTGCTGACTTGTCGCTTTTGACGAACCATAAACTTATGAAACACTCGTTCCTCCGCTCGCTCGGTCTCACGGTCTGCGCGCTGGTCGCAGCCATCAATGTCTCCGCTGAACCCATTCCGGATGCCTTCAAGCAGAACGGTTTCGCGGTGGGCTGCCAGGCTTACACCTTCAATCGCTTCAGCGTCTTCGAGGCGATCGAGAAGACCGCTCAAGCTGGCGGCAAGGTCATCGAGTTTTATCCCGGCCAGAAGCTCACGAAGGAAGAACCGAACATCAAGTGGGGCCACACGGCATCCGAGGAAGTCATCCAGCGCGTCGAGAAGAAGCTCGCCGAGCACGGCATCAAGGCGGTGAATTACGGCGTGGTTAGCGGCAAGGATCAGGCGGAGTGGGAACAGATCTTCAAGTTCGCGAAGCGTCTGAAACTTTACGGCGTCACGACCGAGCAGGTGGACAAGCTCGACATCATCGAGCCGCTGGTGAAGGAACACGACATCCGCGTCGGCATTCACGATCATCCCCGCCGTCCGAACGATCCGAACTACAAGGTCTGGGATCCTCATTACATCGTGGCAGTCACCAAGGATCGCGACGCCCGCATCGGCGCCTGCGCGGACACCGGTCACTGGCAGACGTCCGGCCTCGATCCGTTGTACTGCATCCGCGTGCTGAAGGGCCGCGTGATCAGCGCGCATCTGAAGGACAAGACCGATTTCGGTCCGCAGGCTCATGAAGTGCCGACGGGCACGGGTGTGGGTCGCATGGCGCTGGTGCTGGCCGAACTGAAGAAGCAGGGCTTCCAGGGCAACATCTCCATCGAATACGAGATCAACTGGGAACACTCGGTGCCGGAAGTGACGCAGTGCATCAGCTTCATCAAGAATCACAAGTAAGCGGTTGCGGTTGGATTTTCAGGGCTGCCGTGGAAACGGCAGCCCTTTTTGTTTTCCAACGAGGCCACGTGCAGGTCGTCAGTTCGGTGTGGCTTTGTCCCGCCCTTCCCAGCGATGCCGAGTCCACGCGACAATCATGCCAGCAGCGAACAGGGCGAGACTGCCGAGCAATGCCAGCGCTCCGGCGGAGGCATTGCGAGACAGCCAGTGGGCGGGCGCGCAACACGCAACGACGAAGGCGGTGATGACGAGGATTCGCGACGCACGGTCGCGACAGAACCACCAGACGGTGAAGACGACGGACGCGGCGATCGTGGAGAACAGGAAACTGTCTCCCCGCAGGTTCCCCGTCCAGAGAGCGGCGTCCAGCAGCCAGACCCCGGCGGCGGCGATGCGGAGCAAGTTTTCAGCGATCGGCCCTTTTGAAACCCAGCGGATGCTATGGAGAATCAGGAACACCGCGGAGGTCTGCACGATGGTGTGGAGGTGGATGGACGGATACGCGCCGGTGAACATCGTCATCGCCAGCGCAGCGGCAGCTGTTGCGGCCACACCGGCGACCGGAAACCGCGACCGCGCGGTAAGAAGCAGGGTGAAGATCGAGCTGGCGATGGCGATGCAACCGGGTCGTCCGATCATTGGAATGACTGCGCGAGCCCATTCAATCGGGATTCCAGCGAACGCCATACTCAGCGCGGCGATCGCCAGATGGCCCACGGCGGATCGCAGCGGCCATGTGTCCGTCGAACGCAGCCAGAGCGCGACAAAGCCGACGTGCGTGCAGATCGCGAGCGCGGAAAACACGTAACTGTTGGTGAAGGCGAGCAAGGGTGCGAGCAACGCGAGAGCGAGAATGGCGCGCCGCAAGTGGAGCGGCGGATTTGGCAGGAAATCGTGGAGCCGATGCCACAGTGTCCAAACCAGGGCGCAGGCCAGCGGCGCGAGATGATGGGGGCTGAGCGGCAGGCTGCAAATGTGGGCGATGCTCCAGACGTGGACTGCGCTGCCGGTCAGCCACAGCGCGTAGATGAAGATCGGCAACCAATGGCGTTGAGGGTTCGAGCCGCCGTAGCGCTGCGGTTTTGGCAGCAGGTTGGCCGCGAGAACGATGGCGGGAAGGATGATGTACCACAGCAGCTCGTTTTCCTCCTGCCAGTCGAGAAGATCCTTTTCCATCCGGACCCGGAAGATGAGAGGCAGCACGACGTTCCCCGCGAGGATCACGGCTCCGAGCAACAAAGCGCGCGAAGGCAGGTTGAACTCCGGAAATCCGCGTCGAATGGAGAGCATGCGACCGGCGGTGGCGGCCACCCCTGCGAGCGCGAGCGGTAACGCGAGGTTCATGCCTTCGCGCAATTCCTGTCCCTGAACGGTGGCCTGGGTGATCAGGAGGAACGGCACGAGCACCAGGCCTTGTTCGACCACGACGAGCAGCGAGGAATCGTACCAGATTCGGCGCCGCGCCAGGATGATGCCGGCGATCACGACCAGCGTTTCGTAGAACTGGAGGGCGGAGAAGTTGAAAAGCAGGTTTTGAATTTCCCCGGCGAAAAGGGAATCGACGCTGGAGAGCCGATTGACCGCGTAGAGCAGCAACGCGGCGCTGCAGAGGAAAAACGGATTGCAGACCAGGAGCCGGCGCATCCAATAGCGCCAGTCACGTTCCGTCGCTGCCGGCGCTTCTTCCGGCGTAGGCACGGGCTCGGGAGTGGATTCAGAAGCAGGAGCACTTTGGGATTCGGGATCTATGTTCATGGGACCTCCGGTTTGTTGGGGCACGACGCTGGAGCGCCGGATGGTTTTGTGCGCCGGGCGTCAGGCTCGCGCACCCTGCGTGGATAAGACGCAGCAGAGGAGGCGTTCTTCCAGCATTCATGCACTCAAGTGGGAGTGTGCATGGCTTGTGCCAGCGCGCGGACTTTCTGCCGGACCTTTCAACACTCAGCTTGTTTTCGTTTACAAGCAGCGGTTGCCGCGTAGCCTCGACGCTGCGCGTTAGCTTTTTGAATCCATGAACTCATCACAAAAACGGTCGTCGGCCTCGCTCTTTTGGGCGAGGACGCTGCTTTGCGGGCAGATGCTGGGGCTGTCAGGGCAAGCCGCGCCGGCAGCCATTTCCACTGCGAGCGAGAGCATTCAGGCGGATCAATTGATGTCCCACATCAAGCGGCTCGCTTCGGATGAGTTTGAGGGGCGTGGTCCGGCGACGCGCGGCGAGGAACTGACCGTTCGTTACCTGGTCGATGAGTTCAAACGTTACGGCCTCAAGCCGGGCCATCCCGACGGGAGTTACATCCAGAAAGTCCCGCTCATGGGCGTGACGTCTGAAGCAGAGGTTTCCATCGCGACCGGCGCGAAGAAGTTGGCGTTCTCGATGCCGGGCGATCTCATCGCCACGTCGCTGCGCTTCGAGCCGGAAGTGAAGGTCGAGAACTCGGACGTCGTGTTCGTCGGCTACGGCATCGTCGCACCGGAATATGGCTGGGACGACTACAAGGATGTCGATGTCCGCGGCAAAACGATCGTGATGCTGATCAACGATTCGCCGATTCCCGATCCGTCCGACGCCTCGAAGCTCGACGACGCGATGTTCAAGGGCAAGGCGATGACTTACTACGGTCGCTGGACTTACAAATACGAGATCGCCGCCGCGAAGGGCGCTGCTGCCGCGCTCATCGTTCACGAGACCGGGCCGGCGGGTTACCCCTACTTCGTGCTCATCTCCAGCCATGCACGGGAGAACTTCGATCTCCAGTCGCCCGACAAGAACGCGAGTCGCGTGGCGGTGCAGGGCTGGATGACGCTGCCCAAGGCGCAGGAGTTCTTCACGCAGGCCGGACAGGATTTCGCCATGCTCAAGCAAGCGGCATTGAAGAAGGATTTCAGGCCTGTGTCGCTCGGCGCGAAGGCGAGTTTCACGATTCGCAACAAGCTGCGCCCGGTGGATTCGCAGAACGTGGTTGCGAAGATCGAAGGCTCGGACCCGAAGCTGAAGAACGAATACGTCATCTACACTGCGCACTGGGATCACATCGGACGCAACGAAAAGTTGGAGGGCGATCAGATCTTCAACGGCGCGCTCGACAACGCTTCTGGCACGGCCGGCTTGCTCGAACTGGCCGAGGCTTACACGAAGCTGAAGGCGCCGCCGAAACGCTCGGTGCTGTTCCTCGCGGTAACGGCGGAGGAGAAGGGGTTGCTCGGCGCGAAGTATTACGCGGAGCATCCGCTCTATCCGCTCACGCGCACGCTCGCGAACTTGAACATGGACGGCATCAACACCTGGGGCCGCACGCGTGACATCGAGGTGATCGGCTACGGCAATTCGACGCTGGAAGATGTGTTGAAGGAAGCGGCGGTGGCGCAGCAGCGCGTCATCAAGCCAGACTCAGGCCCGGAGAAGGGTCGGTTCTTTCGCTCAGACCACTTTGAGTTCTCGAAGCTTGGCGTGCCGGCGCTTTACCTGAAGTCCGGCGTCGATTTCATCGGCCAGCCCGCGGGCTACGGTCAGAAGAAGATCGATGAATATACGGAGCGCGACTACCACAAGGTCACCGACGAGGTGAAGCCGGACTGGGACATGTCCGGCGGCGTGGATGACTTGCGGCTGCTGCTCGAAATCGGCTGGCGTGTCGCTGGCGCGGGGCAATGGCCGGAGTGGAAACCCGGCTCTGAATTCAAGGCGCGGCGCGAAGCCATGCTCAAATCACAGATTCCCTAAACTCACTTTCATGCTCCCGAAACTTCCCAATCCCGAAATCCGCAAGCTCAAGGCTGCGGCCCAGAAACTCAACGCCACGTTCAAGGTCGGCAAGGCCGGGTTGAGCCCGCAGTTCATCCAAGGCCTCGACGAAGGCTTCAAGCATCACGAACTCATCAAGGTGAAATTCGACGAGCACAAGGAGGAGAAGAAGGAGCTCGCCCCACAACTCGCGGAGAAAACATTGAGCCACCTGATCATGCAGGTTGGAAATGTCGTCGTTCTCTATCGCAAGAAGACAGGCGGCGCGACTGCTGAAGCGCCGGCGACTGACGAACAATCCTGAGTTTTCACGCATCACGTTTCACGAGTACTTCCCATGAACCGCATCCGCCTGCTCCCCGAACACGTCGCGAACCAGATCGCGGCGGGCGAGGTCGTGGAGCGTCCGGCGAGCGTGGTGAAAGAGCTCGTCGAAAACGCGCTCGATGCGGGCGCGACGCGGATCACTGTCGAGGTGCAGGCCGGTGGGCGCAGCCTCATTCGCGTGACGGATGACGGCACAGGCATGACGCGTGACGATGCGTTGATGTGCCTGGAGCGCCATGCGACAAGCAAGATTCAACGGGCGGAGGATTTGAGCGCGATCAGCACGATGGGCTTTCGCGGCGAGGCGTTGCCCAGCATTGCCAGCGTGAGCCGCATGGCCATCACCACGCGCGAGCGGGAGAGTGATTCTCCGGCGGCCACTCAGATCATCATTCACGGCGGCAAGATGCTCGAAGTGAAGGAAGCCGGCGGGCCGCATGGCACGAGCATGGAAGTGCGCCAGCTCTTCTACAATCTGCCCGCGCGCCGGAAATTCCTGCGCAGCGAGGAGACGGAATACGCGCACATTCATCATTACCTCACGCTCGCCGCGTTGGCGCATCCGCACGTCGGGTTCACGTTCATCAAGGACACGCGACCTGTCTGGCAGCTGCCCGGCGTGACCGCGGACAAGAAGCCGGATGCGCATCTCACCGCGTTGCGCGAGCGGATGCGCGCGCTGTTTGGCAACGAGCAGAAGTTGCTGCCCGTGGAGTTCAGCGCAGAGCTGACCGAGCTGGTCACGCCTGACGAAAACGACAGCGACATCCTGCACGACGCGCCCACGCCGGTGCCGGAGAAGCGGCGCTACCGCATTTGGGGATTCATCGGCCAGCCGGGCGTGTCGCGATCCACGCGCGAAGATCAGCACGTGTTCGTGAACAAGCGGCCGGTGGAGAATCGCGGGCTGAACTTCGCGCTCATTGAGGGCTACCACACCGCGCTGATGAAGGGGCGTTACCCGGTCTGCTGCCTGTTCCTCGAGATCGATCCGGCTGCCGTCGACGTGAACATTCACCCGGCGAAGCGTGAGGTGAAGTTCCACGATGAGCGGACGGTGCGGAGGCTGACTGCACAGGCGGTGCGCGAAGCGTTGCTGAAGTTTCATTCCGGATCGGCTTCAGCGATGGCTCCGGCCCAGCCAGCGATGAAGCTCGAAGTGGAATCTGCCGTGGACGCGGTCGCTGCCGCGCCGACGGCGGTGGCAACGGAGTTTCCGGCGTTCACGCCGCTGACCGGGACGGCCTTGAGTGGATGGCCGAAGCGCACGCCCGAGTTCGCACCGACGAATCGTGGTGGTGGTAATGAGGTATCAGCGCCAAAGACCGCGCCGGAAGTTGAGGCGGCGTTTGCGAAGGGAACTGATGTGAGTCTCCTCACGTCGACTCCTACCCCAAAGGAAACCACTTCGCGCTCCGCGTTCCCCGTTCCGCACTCCGAGGTTCCCACGCCGTTGCTTAATGTTCCGCTGCGGCTGGTCGGCGTGGTTGGTCGGCTCTACGTCGTGCTGGAGTCGGATCGCGGCATGGTGTTGCTGGATCAGCACGCGGCGCACGAGCGGATTTTGTTCGAGCAGATGCTCAATCGGCTGGAGAGCGGCGATGTTCCTTCGCAGCGACTGCTGCTGCCGGAGACGGTGGAGCTTTCCGTCCGCGACGCGCATTTCTTGCGCGAGCAACTGGGAGTGCTGACGCGGCTCGGTGTGGGCTTGAGCGAGTTCGGCGAACGCACGTTCCTGCTCGATTCGCTCCCGCCGATGGTGAAGTCCCCGGACCCGCGCCGCTTCGTGCTCGAACTGATCGATGAGCTGAAGTCCGCCGGTCAGCAGGTGAACTCCCAGCGTCTCGGCGAGCACACGATCGCGAAGACGGTCTGTCGTCACGCCGTGAAGGCGAACGATCCGCTCGCTGGTCCGGAGCTGGAAAACCTTGTGAACGATCTGCGTCAGTGCGCGATGCCTTACACGTGTCCGCATGGACGCCCGACGCTGATCGAGATGAACTACCGCGAGCTGGAGAAGAAGTTCGGACGTCTCGTGTAAAGTTGGTGCCAGCCGGCACTTCAACAAACGGCTCTGTTCCTCGCGGAGCCACATCCTTCCGCTGTTCCCCATTGTCTTTGCAGAGTGCAATGATCGGCCTGGCCATTTCGTGCGACATGCAATCGCGTAAGGCTGGAGCGGGATGTCTGGAGGCGAGTGACAAGAGCTTGCGCGCGGTGTTGACGGTGGCACGCGCATTGCAGAAGGAGGAGGTGAAGCTCGAATGCTTCAGACTGTTCTGAACAACAACCAACAAACGAGAAAGGAATCGTATGCTTCAGTGGACCATTGCTTTTCTGATCGTGGCACTCATCGCGGGAGTTCTCGGGTTCGCCGGAATCGCCGGCGCCGCCGCGGGCATCGCGAAGGTTCTGTTCTTCATCTTTCTGATCTTGTTCCTCGTCTCGTTGATTACACGGAACGCGTGACCAGCCCGTTCGATCTAATCCGCACACAAACCTCAACCAAAGGAACTAATATGAAACGCACACAACTCGTCATCAGCCTGTTCTCCGCCGCGGCTTTCGCGGTCACAGTGGGATGTCAGAAGGAATCCGACGCTCCGATGGCGGACGCCGCCAACCGCGACGCCTCTGCCCAACTGGACAAGGTGAAAGAGGAAACCAAGGAAGCCATCGACGCGACGAAGGATTATGCCTACGCGCAGAAGGCGGAGTATGCCGCCAAAATCCGCGCCGAACTTTCGGAGTTGAACAAGGAACTGGACCAGCTTTCCGCCAAGGTCGAGAGATCCAGCGCCTCGGCGAAGACGGAGGCCAAGGCCAAATTGCAGGACGTTCGCGAGCGCGTCGCCCGCCTCGGCGAGAAGCTTGATGGCGTGCAGAACGCGACCGAGTCCACCTGGGATGAAGTGAAGGCCGGTGTGAAGAAGGGCTATGAAGAGGTGAAAGACTCCTTCAATCAGGCCCGCCAGTGGCTGAGCGAAAAGATTGCGCCATAAACGTGGCGTCATAACTGCGGGCCGTTCTAGTTCTCCTGGCAACCGGACGGTCCGCATAACTTTTTCGGTTGGAGTGCGCCCGTTCCCGGGTGCACTCCGCGCGGAAGCTCAAGTCATGCGAACAGAGGGTGCGATATTGGGATTGCCGTCGGAGAGTTATTCCAAGCCGATCTTCTTGCGCTTGCGATAGAGTGTGGCTTGGTCGATGCCGAGGACTTCGGCCGCCTCGATGAGACTCTTGGTGTGAGCCAGCACCTGCCGGATGTGAGCCTCTTCCAGCTTTTCCAACGAGATCATCGCGCCGGTGTGAACGGGCAGGCTGTTTGAAGCAGTGGCTCCGGCGGATGGCGTCGGTGAATGAACATCCGAAGGCAGATCCGCGGGCGCAATCTTCTCGCCGCGCGCCATGATCACGGCGCGTTCCACGGCGTTGCGCAGTTCGCGCAGATTGCCGGGCCAGGCATGGGCGCCGAGCTTTACGCTGGCTTCCTCGCTGAACCCTTCCAGCTTCCGCCCGCATTGGGCGGCGAAGTGTTTGAGGTAATGTCCGGCGAAGCGCACGAGGTCGCCCTGGCGTGCGCGCAGCGGCGGCATCTCGACGGCGATGACGTTGAGCCGGAAGTAGAGATCCTCGCGGAAGGCGCCTTCGGCCACGCGCTTCTTCAAGTCGCGGTTCGTAGCGGCGATGATGCGAACGCTGGCCTGGCGTGTGACGTTTTCGCCGAGGCGCTCGTATTCGCGTTCTTGAAGCAGCCGGAGAAGCTTGGGCTGGATCTCCATCGGGAGATCGCCGATCTCGTCAAGGAACAACGTGCCTCCTTCCGCAGCCTTCACCTTGCCCCAATGATCCTTGATCGCGCCGGTGAAGGAGCCTTTGACGTGGCCGAAGAGTTCGCTCTCCAGCAGTTCCTTCGAGAGGCTCGGGCAGCTCACGGTGACGAACGGTTTGTCAGCGAGATGGCTGTTCTGATGGACGGCGCGCGCGGCGACGCTCTTGCCGGTACCGCTCTCGCCGAGGATGAGCACCGAGGCGGGCGTGGTGGCGGCACGCATCAGCACGTCCATCACTTCGCGCATCGCCGGCGTGGTGAAATCGAAGATCGGCTCGACGTTTTGTGCCTTCGTCTCGGTGACTTCGCGCTCGAGTTTTTCGATGCGCTGACCGAGCTGGCGGAAGCGTTGCAGGCGCGTGAGCACGGTGTGGAACTGATCCCGGCGGAAAGGCTTCTCCAGAAAATCCACGGCGCCACGGCGCATCGCCTCGACGGCGGCCTTCACACTGCCCTCGGCGGTGAACATGACGACCGGAAGGTCGGGACTCCGCTTTTGAATCTCCACGAGCACATCCAGGCCGTTCTCGGCACCGAGGTTCATGTCCAGCAGCACGGCGTCGTAATTCTCCTCCTTGAGCTGCTGGAGGCCGATCTGGCCGGTGGCCGCGCCTTCGGCATAGTGACCCTCGTCCTCGATCACGAAACAGGTCGCGTCGCGGAACGTCTTGTCGTCGTCGATGACTAGAAAATCCATAGGCAGTTCAGGACGGGGAAGGTGAAGCCGCAGTGCGCGGCAGTCGCATGTTGAACGTCGCGCCCTCGCCAGGAACGCTCTGACAAGCCAGTTCGCCGTCCATTGCGCGCACCAGTTTTCGCACGATGCTCAGGCCGAGTCCGGTCGAAGGTTCGCCGCCGGTCGGGCGCGCGGATAGGCGCACGTAGCGGCGGAACATCCGGGCCTTGTCCTCGGCGGTGAAGCCTGGGCCTTGATCCTGGATGCCGCACTCAACGTGCGTCGGGCCGGAGTTCACGGTGATGAAGATGCGTTTTCCCGACGGCGAGAACTTCAACGCGTTGGAGAGCAGGTTGTCGAGCACCTGATCGACGGCGGAGACATCCGCGCACACGGCGGAGTCTTCCGGTGGAAAGGTTGCCTCGATGATGATCTGCTTTCGGCGGGCCGCCTCCTGATACCGTTGAATGGTGGCGGCGACGGCATCGGACAGGTTAAAAGTCACGGGTTTGATCGTGATGCCGTGGTCGACGGCGGCGTTGGCGAGGAACTCCTTCACGAAGGACAGCAACTGCCCGCTGGAATGCGCGATGTTCTCCGCTAGTTGCGCGGTGCGGGTGTCGGCGTTGGCGGTTTTCGAAATGCGGTCGCTGAGCAACTGCGCGCTCATCTGCATCCCGCCGAGATGATTTTTCAGATCATGCGCGAGAATGCCAATCAACTCGTCCTTGTCTTCTGCGAGCTGTTTGAGCCGGTCGCTCGCGGACTTGAGCGCAAGATGGGTGCGCACGCGCGAAATCAGCTCCGCCTGGTTGAATGGCTTGGTGATGTAATCGACGCCGCCGGATTCCAACGCGCGCACAATGAAGTCCTTGTCGTCCGCGGCGGACAGGAAAATTACCGGGATGTCCTTCCACGCCGGGTTCATGCGGATGCGGCGGCAAACTTCGCAGCCGTCCATTTCCGGCATCAGCAAATCGAGCAAGATCAAATCCGGCAGACGCAGCGCAAGCCGGCGCAGCGCGGTCGGGCCGTCCGAGGCGGGAATGATCTCGTGTCCAAGTTTTCCCAACGCGGCTCCGACGACCTGGATGTTCGCCGGCTGGTCATCCACCACGAGAATGCGTGCCGGAATCGCCGCCTCGGGCTTCACCACTGGGAATTCTGAAGCGCGAGCATTCACGACTTGGAAGCGTTTTCGAGCCGTTCCACCAGCGCGGGGAACTCGAAGAGATGTTTCTCCAGATCCACCACCGCGTAGCTCTCAGCGTGCCGGGCGAGACCCTGGGCGTAGGTATCGAGCGAGCCGCACGGCCAGCGTTCGCACAAGTTGCGGAGCCTGGCCGCGAACGCCTTGCTTTCATTGATGGCCAGGCTGTCGCGAAGCGCCGGCCACTCGTCGTCCAGCAGACGACGCAGTTCGCGCGCGAGATCGGGAGGGATGTTGATCAGCGCCGCGTCAGAAGTGGCCGAGGCAGCAGAGGACGCCGGATCGGTTTTCCCGTGGCGCGGGAGAAATTGCGCCAGCTCATCGAACAGCTCACGCTTCGAGAATGGCTTGCGGACGTAGCCGCTGAAGCGCGCCTTGAGCTCGGTCTCCTCGCTCATCAAGCTCGACGCTGTGACGGCGATGATGGGCGTCAGTTCGTGGCCGGGAATTTTCCGGATCTCCGCCAGTGCCTCGCGTCCGTCCATGCCGGGCATGCGGATGTCGAGCAGGATGACATCCGGCCGCAGCGTCTGCGCCTTCTCCACTGCTTCGCGTCCGTTCGAGCCAAAGCTGAGCCGGTGATGCGATCCGGTGAACATGCCCGCGACCAACTGGCAGTTCGTCTCGTTGTCATCCACCACCAGCAAGCTCGCCGGGCGCAGCTCGTTGAAATCCGCCGCGCTGCCGCTCTCCAGTTTCTCTCCGGCGGCGAGCCGCGCGGAAATGGCCACGTCGGGAAAGCGCAGGCTGAAGGCAGAGCCCTGGCCCATCACGCTGGCGGCGGTGACGGTGCCGCCCATGATCTCAGTCAACCGCCGCACGATGGAGAGGCCGAGACCAGTCCCCGCCTTTTCCTTCTCGCGATGCGCGCCAGCCTGGACGAACGGCTTGAAGATGGCCTCCAGCTTGTCCTGCGGAATGCCGACGCCGGTATCCTGCACCTCGATGAGCAGCGTGATGTGACTGCTGGTCTGCTGCTTCTCCCACTGGATGCGCGCGTAGATGTTGCCCTTGTCGGTGAATTTCACGGCGTTGCCCACGAGGTTGACCATCACCTGGCGCAGACGGATGCGGTCCATCAGCAGCGCATGCGGCAGATCCTCGGCGACCTTGCATTCGAGCTTCACGCCCTTCTTCGCGGCGGGCTCGGCAAAGACGGTGTGGAGGAAGTCGCAGATCTCGCGCGGGTCGGTGGGTTCCAGGCGCAGCTCCATCACCCCCGCCTCGATCTTCGACATGTCGAGGATGTCGTTGATGAGCTGGAGCAGCGAGCCGGCGCTGGTGCGGATGGATTGCAGATACTGGCGGTGCTTTGGCTCGCGCAGTTCACTTTCGAGCAGTTCGCTGAAACCGAGGATGGCGTTCATCGGCGTGCGAATCTCGTGGCTCATGTTCGCGAGGAAGACAGTCTTCTCCTGGCTGCTGCGCTCGGCCTGGAGCCTGGCCTCGACCAGTTCCTTTTCGCGCATCTGGTGACCAAGCATGACGCGCGCAAGCCAGAGGGCGAACACCCCCGCGCCGACGCCGAGAACGCCCGCGACGAGGCTGGTGAGGCTGGCCCGCAGAAGTTTCGCGCGCGCGTCGGCACCGTTGTTGGAGACGAGGTCCGCGCGCATCCCACGAATCTGGGCCACGCGCTCCCGCACGCCGTCCATGATGCGGCGGCCTTCGCCGGAGGCGACGATGTCGGCGGCGGCCTGCCCGCCCTGAACCTTGCGCGCGGCGATCACGGTGCGCTGGTGAGCAAGGCTGAGCTCGGCTTGACCGCGAAGTTCCATCACGCGTTTGAGCATCAGGGAATCTTCCTTCACGATCTCGACGAGCCGCTCGAATTGCGTCGGGACGTTGGTTTCTCCCATGCTCAACGGATCGAGAAACCGCTCGTCGCCGGTGATTGTGAAGCCGCGTTGCGCGGTTTCAGTGTCCACGAGCAGGCGCAGGATGGTGTCGATATGTTCTTGGATGGCTACGGCTTCGCTGGCGGTGCTGAGTTTGCGTGAGAGATCGACCCAGGTGACCGCCGCGAGAATGACGCTGGCGACGGAAAGCGTCAGCCAGACGACCACGACGGTCTTGTAGATTTGATTGTTCGCCTGACGATACATGCGCAGCCTTGCATCCTGCCACAGGCCCTTGCCTTTTACTTGAACGAGTCGCGACCATACTGCGGCAAAATCAGCGTGTCCACGACTTACCCCCCGGCACCAGATTCTAGGCAGGCCAGAAATCTTTGAACCAACGGCGGATTTTCTGAGTCGTGAAAAGCGCACCGGTCAAACCACCTCATGAAGCATTCCGTTGCTGATGCTGGAAGCGTTCTGTCTCCGGCTCTCGCGCTGGGAAACGATGTCATGAATGAAGCGGAGCTTTTCCAGCGCGGGCGACGAAAGAACGAACGGGTACAGATCCGGCAGGCCTGCGCCGCGATTGAGCGAGTTGAGCGCGTAGGTCAGCGGGAACCAGTGTTCCAGCAGCGTGTCGAAGCTGACGTCGTCCGTCATCGCCCGGCGTGGCTCGGCGGAGATCGTCTTGGCGGAAGGATGCCCTGGGCGCAGTGACAGCCCAAAGCCAGCCGCCGTCTCAAGCGAGTCGACCATTTGCAGATAGTGAGCCCACGTTTCCGCCCAGTCCTCCCACGGATGCGCGCTTGCGTAGGCGCTGACGCAGCGCGCCGGCCAGTCCGCCGCGGGGCCGTTCGCGTAATGAGCCTGCAGCGACGCGGTGTAATTCTGCCGTTCATCGCCAAAAAGAAACCGGAAACGCTCGTGCCAGGGTGAGTTCGCGATCAGGGCGTCCCAGTAATAGTGGCCCGACTCATGTCGGAAATGTCCGACGAGCGTGCGCTGGGGCTCGTGCAACTGGGTGCGGCGTTTTTCGCGTTCCGGATCGTCGGCCTCGGCGATGTTCAGCGTGATCACGCCGCTCTCGTGTCCGGTCAGGACGGGCGCGGCGCCGGGCGCATCGGCGAGGAAACGGAACTGGAGGCGCGGCCACATTCTCGCGGGATAACCATCCGTCGAGAGCGCGAGTTGGCGGAGCGTGTAGATGAGCCGGCGCTTGGCGATCTCGACCCTGTGCCAGAGCGCGCGGTTCTCCGGGATGCTGGCGTCGGGAATCATCGCATTCAAGCGGCAGGCGGCGCAAAACTCGTCCGGCTCTTCCACGGGCACGAACCAGTTGCAGACGGAATGACTGGTCCCGTTGGCGCAGGCGCGGTAAAGCCGCCCGGGCGATGCCGTCGCGAGACTCCTCCACGTTCCGCACTGATCCGGCTCCAGCGCGGCGAGATCCATGATGTCGGGAAGAAATCCTAGCGCGTGGCCGCACTGGACGCAGGTGACGCTTTCAAAGAACACGAGCGCCCCACAATGATCGCAATGGAAGGTCTTCATGTGATTCGTTGAATGATTCAGCCGGGCTGCTTCCGCCGCTACCTGGAGTCGCGACGCCAGTTCTTGTATTGCTCGAAGTCGTATTGCACGAGCAGCCCGACGCTGTGCGCGCCCTTGTCGCCATCGTCGCGAATGGCGTTGAAGCCGTAGCCGTAGCGGACGACGACGCGGCAGATCTTGTTCTTGGGAGTGAAGGTGAGGCCGCAGCCCACGCCGGTCTGCCATTTGTCGGGCTGCTCAAAACTGCGCAGGTACTCGAGCGCGGCGCTCGCTGCTTCCAGGCGAAACTGGAGGCGATCCTCAAAACCCAGCGGCATCAGATAACTGGCGTGAAGATGCATGAATCGCTTCGCGGTGAGTTCATGGTAAAAGTATCCGGGAAGGATCAGGGGAAACTCCGCGACCAACGGCAGCACGCCGCCGAGACGCCAAGCGCTGAATCGATCGGTGTCGCTGGAACCGCCCGCCGTGGCGGCGAAGGAGATCTTGTGACCGACGTTGGTCCAGGAGTAATCCAGCCCCGCATAAGCCCAGTAAAGATCGCTCCGCTCGTTCATGAACCGGTCGCGGTTCAAGCCGTAGGCGCCGTTGTTCAACCGCCATTGGCGCTCGTACCAGACGGAGACTTCCAGCCCAAGATCGGGATAGAGGATTGGCTCCTTGCCCGCGAGACGAAGACCGGCACGGACGAAGGGCATCGGGCGTCCATCGGGCAGCTCGAAGTCATCACGCGTGTCGCTGTTTCGCGCGTAGGTGGAATACCGGAAGCCGCCGCGCGCGACGACATTGAGCGGAACCAGCATGCCGGGATTCAGCAGTTGGTAGATGCTCAACGCCGTTCCGCCGCCGTGGCCGTCGAAGCTTTCCGTGCGACGATAGTTGCCCTCGCGCACTTCGTAGAAATTATCGCCATACGCGCCGCCGTAGAAGCCGATGCCGACATCGGTGTAGGGCGAGAGCAGCTGGCGGAAACCAACTTCGCCGTCGAGGTAAGCCGGCGCAATGGCCAGCCGCAGCGCAGTGTTGCTGCCCCGGATCTCGGGATTGTTGTAGTAGTAGTACGCGTAAACTCCCTGCGGCCCCTGTCCGCCAATGGGTTGATCGTAGCCGAGTTGAAGGAGGTTCCGGCGATAGGGATCAACCTGGCCGAAGCTGGCCTGGGCACCAGATATCAGCGCGGCCACGGCGATAAATAAAGTGGTCGCTGGGAACTGGCGCGGGCGGTTGAACCAAGCCGCGCCGGTTCCCAGGAGTTTGGCGGGAGTGAATTCCATGCGCGGGCTTTAGTTGCGGCGAGAGAGGAGCAGACCGAGCACCGCGCCGATGCCGAACGCGACGCCGAGCGCCTGGTATGGATGCGTGCGGATGGCGTGATCGGTGGCTTTCGCGCCTTCCACGGCGCGATCCTGGACGCGCACCCAGGTTGCCTTGCCGCGGTCCAGCGCGGTCGCGAGACGTTCACGGGCTTCGACGACTTTTTCCTCGGCCACATCCGCTGTGGCGGCAAGCAGAGCCCGCGCGTCTTCGGCGAGGCTTTCGAGATCGTTGTCGTGTTGAGCGGTGTTGTTGTTGCGTTTCATGTGGTGTCCTTTTGTTTGATGTTGGTTGATTTTGGTGATCCCCGCTGATCGGGGCAAAGCATGGTGGCGCGTTCAGTTGAGGCGCTTGCCTTGGATAACGCGGACGAGCACGACCACGAGGGCGACGACGAGCAGGATGTGGATGAACCCGCCCATCGTGTAAGACGAGACGAGTCCGAGCAGCCAGGCGATGATGAGGATGAGCGCGAGCGTGTAGAGCATGGGAATGGGTGGTTGATGGTTGCGCGGGTTATTTCTTTTCAGCGTGGGCTTCGAGAATCCAGATCTGCTTGTCGAGATCGCGCAGTGCGCCCGACAAATTTGCGAGTGTGCTGTTCGGAGGTTGAACGGCTTCCTTTCGGGCGGGAGCCCGGAGTGTGTGACGTGTGGCGTTCATCGAGATTTTTGTTTGCTTGTCCGGGCTTCACGCCCGACGCGATGACTGGTTTTTAGCTGGGCGTGTGCCGGGGTGATTGGGAATGGAGAACGCCCACTAAAATCAGGGGTTTCGCAAAGATGGCCTGTCTGCCGGGAGATGGTGGTTCTTGCAGTTTGCAAACCGCGCAACGACGACGCTTTGCACTTTGCAAACAAAGTCTGTGAGAGCCGTAAGCCGAGTCGGCGTAAACGCCGCGTTCCGAGACGCGGGCTTCGGCCCGCTTCAACGGACGGACCGAAACTCAGTTCCGAGACGATCTCCGCGCGCCGTTGCCAACAGAGAGAGCAATCCGCACCACTCCTTGCACGCTGCAACGAAACGACTTCGTCCCGCTTGCAAACTGCATTTCAAAACAAGCGCGGGATCTCGGACCCCAACCTGAAGTCGTTGATTTTCAGGCAAAGACTGCGCCTGGCAAACGACGGCACGTTCCCTGCAAAGGATGAAGTCACTGCGCCGGATGGCGTAGTTGAAGAAAGCAGAACCATCAAAACACAGGACAGTGATATGAATACGCTCCAACTCAAAGGCAACTGGAACATCATCAAGGGAAAGCTGAAGCAGAAATACGCGGACCTGACCGATGACGATCTCCAGTACATCGAAGGCAAGGAGGACGAATTGGTCGGCCGCATTCAGAAGCGCACCGGCAAGACCAAGGAAGAGGTCGAGGATGCGTTTGAAGAATGCAACTGCTGCGGGAAGTGAACCCCGCACGCCGCGGGTCGTGCCTGCCAAAACTAATCGGAAGGCAGGCACGGCTCGAACCCTTCAACTCAATTAACCTCATTTCGTCGTATGAAAACTCCATCTCTCACCAAGAACGCCCGGTCCAAAACGCGCCGTCCCATTGGCCGCTTCTCTCAGGAATTTGTCGCGGAGCTAAACGCTCCTGCGGAACGCGAGGCTTCCACTGCCGATCAATTCGGCTCACTGGATGCGGAACCCTTTTCTCCAACTCATCGCGGCACAACGGTCTTTCGCTTGGAAGCGCCCACTGCTGATACCGTGAAGCTCGTCGCCGATTTCACGGGCTGGGACAAGCGCCCACTCGATCTAACGCAGGCCGAGAAAGGTGTGTGGCGGTTGACCGTGGCTTTGCCGCCGGGTCGTTACGCCTATCGCTTCCTCGTGAACGGCGAGTGGTGCGATGACCCGGCGTGTCACCATTGCGAACCAAACCCCTTCGGCACTCGCAATGCCGTGATTGAGGTCGTCTGACCGTGAACTATTTCTCCCAACAACACCACAACCCGCTGTCGGCGCGATGCGTCGCGGCATAACACGAAAGAAACACACCATGAACAAAGGAATCGGACTCGCCCTGCTGGCCGTTGGCATCGCGCTGATCATTTTCGGCGTCAGCGCCTCGGAATCGTTCGGATCGGAAGCCAAGCGCTTCTTCACCGGCACGCCCACGGACAAATCCATGTGGCTGCTGCTCGGCGGCATTGCCGCGACCACCGTCGGCGCGGTGACCAGCCTGCGCCGGATATAATCCTGTTCATCTCCTCAACCTCAACCGACACCATCATGAAAATCATCATTCAACGACTCGTTCTCAGTTTGTTCGTCACTGCGTTGCTGGTGGCCACCACCACTGGTTGCAAGCACACCGCGCGTGGGGCCGGCGAAGACATCGAAAATATGGGTGAGAAGATCCAGGAAAAGGCGAAGTGATCCTCAACCGGAGCGCTGGCTTCACCGGCGCTCCAGCTATTTTATGAAACTGCTCATCTCCAATCGACGCCGCGAGTCCGGTGAAATTAAATGGGCCGTTCTGCTCTGGGCGCTGGGTGTCCCGCTGCCCATTGTTCTCATCGTCTTCCTGGTGCGCGGCTGTTCCTGAACGTCATGAAAACCGGCCTGACAACGGATCATCCGCCCGGAAGCTCGCAGGGCATCGAACGGTGGACTGGTTACGGAGTGCGCCGACGGCACGGAATGCCAGATGCGCGAATGCATGGAATGTGGCTACGTCGTCCGGGCCAGCGGACGAAGACACTTGATGGATGGCGTGGGTGCCGGACTACGGAGCTTCCTTCTTCGGCTTCTTGACGATGACAAGGCCGTTGGCGACAGGGCGTTCCTTGCCTTCGCTCGGGCTGCTGACAACCTGACCAAAGACGGACATGGAAGCCGAGCCGCCACCGTCCAGATTCATCGCGTGCGTGCAGCCGATCTTGATGAAATAGTTCGCCATCTCCTGGTAACTCATGCCGACGGAAAGCCCGGGTTGTCTGCCGTCCACGAGCATTAGGTAGAGGTAATCGTTATTCCAACCCAAGGCGGCGCGGGGATGGCGTTGGTTGGGGGACTTCCAGCCGTTCATCGGCTTGCCATCAACCACCAGACGCGGGCCGCCGCCAATCGCCGTGCGGGCTCCAGCCAGCGAAGGAGTTGTGGCGGTCGAAAGCTCGACTTCGTCTCCGACGGCAACCACAGGCGCATCGACAAGCAACTGAGGCCCGAGCGAAAGAATCATGATGTCCGGTTTGAGCGCCGTGTCACCGGCCTCGCGAATCTCCCTGACGCGCGCGCGAATTTTTGTGCCCACGCGCAACGGCAGCCACGCGTCCTTGTCGATCGCTTCAAGCACGTACTCACGGCCACCGGTTTTGGTTCCGGTCGAAGGCCCCATCCGCGGCGTGTAAAGGACGGCACCATCGCCCGGCCGCTCTTCGTTCAATCCAAACGGCGTGGTGGAACCGTGCGGCCACGAGGCGCGGAAGAGCGGTTGAACGACTCCTGTGTTCGGCTTCCCGTTAGCATCAATCCAGAAGCACGCATGGTCCGTCGGGCCGCTCACCAGTTCGCCCGCGAAAATCTGGATGCCCTGCGGGTCACCGTAGTAAGCTCGCGGACTGGTGAAGTAAAAATCGCCGTTTACGGCGGCCATCGGCCGGCCGAGCTGCGGGGGGAGCGCCTTGATTTGCTCGCTCAACGTGGTCATGCCGGTGATGGCGTTGCCGGCGAGCATGCTGTGAATTTCGTAGTCCGGATTGTCGCGCTCGAGACGGACGAGGTGGATGGACCACGGACCTTCGGGCAGCTTGTCGTTGACGTAGTAGAACGCGCGGTTGGTGCGGGTGGATTCCTCGCCTGCGGGAGCCGCCGAGAATGCCGGGGTGGCCGTGGCGAGGGCGAGCGCCATCGCCAAAACGGCGCCGAAGCACCTTCTGGATGTGTCGAGGGCAGTCCCTGCCTGCACTTTGATTCCGAATGATTTCCGCGACATGGTACGATTCGCACTACTCCGACTGTCGGGCATACTAAGCCCGGTTCTTTGGTCTGGCAACGACGGTTCGTGCACTAGGTAGACACCGATACCCCCGGCGAGTTGCCAAAGATTTTTGTAAAATTGACCGGTGGCTGTTCCGCGAACTTATCACGCCGCCCATTAAGCGGTCGTTAAGGAACAACTCGCAATGCTACTTTGGGCTACCTGGTGCCGTGACAGGCTTGCGGATCACCAGAAGGCCGTTGGCCACCGTTCGTTCGCTGCCGTCGCAAGGGCTGTTCACCACGCGGCCGCGATACCAGAAGGTCGCCGAGCCACCGCCATCGAGGTTGATGGCCTCCTCGCAACCGATCTTCGCCATGTAGGCTCCGAGTTCCTCCAGCGTCATGCCGACCGAAAGCCCGCGCTGACGGCCGTCGACGGTTGCGAAGAAAATATGCGTCTTGCTGAAGCCCACGGCCGAACGCGGATGCCGCTCGAACATCGAACGCACCGAATACGAGTTCATCGAACTGCTGTTGCGCGGCTCCTGGATCTTCGTCTTCTTCCCGCCGCGCGTGATGATCGATCCGCCGCTGATGGCCGCGCGTGCGGAGCGAAGGTTCGGTGTGCTCGCAGTGGAAAGCGTGATCTCCATGCCGGCTTCGATCGCGGGAAGGTCCGCGGCACGGCGGGGCCCGAACGAAAGAACGACGGTGGATTTGTCCAGACGGCTGTTCCCGGCCTCGTTCGCCTCGCGAACTGTTGCCGTGTAGGTCTCGCCGATTCGGAACGGAATCCATGATCCGCCATCAGCTTTCTCCAGCACCAATTCGCGTCCGCCCGAAGCCCGCGTGGCCTTGCCGAGCGTTGACGTGTAAAGCACGACAGAACCGGAGCCGCGTTCCTCATTCAGGCCGAACTTGAAGCTCTCGCCGCCCGGAAAGGTCGCTTTGAACTGGGGCGCGACGTCGTCAATGTGCGGATTGCCGTCCGCATCGATCCAGAACGCGCAGTAGCTCGAATTCCCCGTCGGCTCGCTCACCAGATCGCCCTCTACAATCTGCAACCCGCGCGGGTCGCCGGCGTAGCGGCTGCCTTCGCGTTCATAAAAGTCGCCGTTCACCCCGGCCAGCGGCGTGCCGACCGAGGACGGGATGTCCAACGCCTGATCACTCACGCGACTGAGCCCAAGGACGGTCCCTCGGGCGAGCGTGGAGCGGACTTCCAGCGTTGGGTCGTTGCGCGGAATCTTCACCACATGCACGGACCACGGCGCGGATTCGATGCGATCGTTCTTGTAGGTGATGCCCTTCTCCGGCGCGCCCTCCGCAGCGAGGACCGGGAAAGTCGCGGCGAGCATCAACCATGTGGCGACGCAGCCGGACACCAGCGGCATGCTGCTGAGAACCGCTTGGAAGGTGAACGAGGTAGTGATCATGGATGGCGATCTTGTAACCGAGGCCGGCGTTGTTCTGCAATCTTCGTCCGGTAAATCGACGGCTTTGCGCGCAGAATGTTCAGGCGAACCAGACGGCCGGCTTTTTTCGCGAAATGGGATCAATCGGTTGACCAATCCGAATGATGTCGCAAAATGTCCGCACAGGAACGCAGCTCAATGCACTCAGTCACATTTCTTCAGGACCTCGCGGTGGTCATGATTGTGGCCGGGCTGGTGACGGTGATTTTTCACCGCTTCAAACAGCCGGTCGTGCTCGGCTATATCCTCGCCGGAGTAATCATCGGGCCGCACACGCCGCCGGCGCCGTTCATCCACGACGAGGCGACAATCAAGACCATGTCCGAGCTGGGCGTCATCCTGCTCATGTTCTCGCTCGGCCTGGAGTTCAGCCTGCGCAAGCTCCGCAACGTCGGCGGCGCGGCGTTCATCGCTGCCTCGCTGGAGATCCTGTTGATGGTGTGGGTCGGCTACGAGATCGGACGCATGTTCGGCTGGAGCACGATGGACAGCATCTTCCTCGGCGCGATGCTCTCGATCTCTTCCACGACGATCATCATCAAGGCGCTCGCCGAGCTGGGCAAATCCAAGGAACGATTCTCGGAACTCATCTTCGGCATCCTGATCATCGAGGACATTCTCGCCATCGTCATGATCGCCCTGCTGTCTGGCATCGCGATGACCGGCGCGCTCAGCGTCGCAGATGTCGGCATCACGATCGGCAAGCTCGGCATCTTCCTCGTCGCGGCGCTGGTCCTCGGCCTGCTCGCGGTGCCGCGGCTGCTAGGCTACGTCGGTCGGTTCAAGAGCAATGAGATGCTGCTCATCACCGTGCTGGCGCTGTGCTTCGGCTTCTCATTGCTGGCGGCGAAGCTGGATTACAGCGTGGCACTCGGCGCGTTCATCATTGGCGCGGTCATTGCCGAGGCGCGCGAGATTCATCGCATCGAGATTCTCACCGAGCCGGTGCGAGACATGTTCAGCGCGATCTTCTTCGTCACCATCGGCATGTTGATCGATCCGAAGATGCTCGCGCTCCACTGGCTGCCGATTGTCGTCATCACGGCGGCGGTGGTTGTCGGCAAGGTCATCACCTGCGCGATCGGCACCTTCGTGGGCGGGAACGACACACGCACATCCCTGAAAGTCGGCATGGGCCTGGCCCAGATCGGCGAGTTCTCGTTCATCATCGCTTCCCTGGGATTGCAGCTGAAGGTGACCAGTGACTTTCTCTACCCGATCGCCGTCGCGGTCTCTGCGGTCACCACCTTGTTGACTCCGTATCTGATGAAGGGATCCGATGGTCTCGTGGGCTGGTTCGACCGCGTGGCGCCGCGGCCGTTGGTGAACAGCCTCGGTCTCTACACCCAATGGGTCGGTCAGCTTGGCAGCCGCCGCCAGAGCAGTCTGGCGACGAAACTCATTCGCCGCTGGTTCTGGCAAATGGCGCTGAACGCTGCGCTGGTGGCGGCGGTGTTTGCTGCCGCGGCGTTTGTCGGGCGACGTCCGCCTGGGTGGTTGAGCGGAATGTTGCCCGGCGGAGATCTGCTCAAGGGCGCGCTCTGGCTCGCGGCCATTGTTGCTTCGTTGCCGCTGCTCATCGCCACGTTCCGCAAGCTGCAGGCGCTGGGGCTGCTCATCGCGGAAACCAAGGTCACCGAAGCCGCCGCCGGTGAACGCACGGCTGCCATTCGCGCCGTCGTGGCCCAGGTTATTCCGGCGGCCGGGCTCGCCGCCCTCGGCCTGTATGTCTTGCTGCTCAGCTCGGCCTTGCTGCCGAACGCCCGGATGCTGATCGTCCTGCTCCTCATTGTGGCGCTGATCACCTGGCTGCTGTGGCGCTCGTTCATCCGCGTGTATTCGAAGGCTCAGAGCGCATTGCAGGAAACTTTCACCCAACCGCCGCCTACCCGACACGAACATGCACCGGTTCCGCCGCTGGGCGGGCTTCTGCGCGAGGCAGACTTGGAGATGTTGACCCTCGCGGCTGGTTCCGTGGCCACCGGCAAACTCATTCGCGAGCTTCAGCTCCGGTCCGAAACGGGCGCGAGCATTGTCGGCATCGAACGCAACGGAAACAGCCTGGTCAATCCGGGACCGGACGAGGAATTGCAAGCTGGCGATCAGGTTCTGCTCCTCGGCACCCGCGAGCAGCTCGACAAGGCGAAGACTGCTCTCGCTCCGAAAACGGACCTTGGTTGAGGCGGGGAGCTTCAGGCCGAGAATCAACTTGCCGCGGCGAGAGCGACGGGCAAACGATTCCCCAACTCACCATGTCCAAGACCACTCGTCGCGAATTCATCCGGCGCACCGGAATCGGTGTGGCTGGCCTCACCGCGTTGAACCTCCCGCTCCCGGCCCGCGCCGCGACTCGCACCAGCCGCGCTGAGGCGATTCCGAATCATCGGGCGATGGACGTGCCCGGCGTTCACGCGTATCCGATGGAGCACAGCATTGCCGCTGGCGACACGCTCGAACTCTGCGTCAGCGCGAGTGTGCCGTATTCGATGACCATCTGCCGGCTCGGCCTGAACGTGGACGATCCGTCCGGCGACACCGTGCTGGTGGATCTCGGCGGTCAGAACGCCACGCCTCAACCCATTCATCTCGGTTCCTATGTTCACATCGCGAAAGGGCTGCGCGGCGCGCTGAAGGCGTTCTCCGTCGAATGCTGGGTGCGGCCGTGGGATATCACGAAGCTGCAGGGCGTCGTGAGTCAGGAGGACAAGGATTCCTCGGAAGGCTTCGCGCTCGGTGTCGGCAAGGATGGCTACGTGGGCTTCTACCTTGGCGATGGTGTTTCGCCCGACGAAGCCGTCGTCCATCGCACGAAGACCGGCGTGGTCACGCGCAACAAGTGGAATCATCTCGCCGCGACGTGGGACGGAAAACGAAAACGTGTTTACGTGAACGGCGAGGAAGTCGCCGCGTGGGATTTCGTTGGCACGCTCAAACCGGGAACGCATCCACTGCGTCTCGGCGCGATGGCGCAGGGCGGCGTGGTGCAACATTTCCTCGAAGGCGACATCGCCATGCCGGTGATTTACAGCCGTGCGTTGGGCGCGGAACAGGTTCGACAACGCTTCGAGGAGAAGGGCCTCAATCCCGCCCGCAGGCGCGAGGTGCTGGGCTGCTGGCCGCTGCGGGAGGAGCAGGGTGAACGCGTCGCGGATGTCTCCGACGATGGTCGCCACGGGCGCATCATCAATCACGCGACGTGGATGATTGGCGGTCCCAGTTTCAAGGCGGCGGTGGAACGCTTCGGCAATTACGATCCGAAGAAGGACACCGAGCGTGGTCACGGTCTGCGCTTTGCGTCGGATGATCTCTACGATTGCCGCTGGGCGGTGACGCATCGTTGGAAGGTGCCGTTCGACGCACGGTCCGGCATCTACGTCGCGCGCATGAAGTTCAACTTCGACGGCAAGGAGCGGCTCTACCACTGCACGTTCCTCGTGCGCCGGGCGCCGCGTCGTCGCAAGGCGCCGATCCTTTTCGTCTGCGCCACGAACACCTGGCGTGCTTACAACGGCACGCCGTTCGCGATCACTCCACCGGAGTTGAAACAAGTCTGGGGCACGGGCGGCTACGGACCGGATCGGGGATTGCCGTCGTACTGTCTCTACCGCGCGCACGCTGCAGGTCAGGGCACGTATCAACTTGGACTGCGTGTGCCGTGGCCGGCGGCGGGTCCGTATGTGCGCTACGGCGGCGCGACGGATTATAGCCACTTGATGCGCGCGGATCGTTTCCCGCAAACATGGTTGGAGGAACAGGGCTATGACTACGACCTGATCAGCGACGTGGACTGGCATCGCGATCCCGGCCAGCTCCGTGGCTACAAGGTGCTGATGATTGTCGGGCACAACGAATACTGGTCGCTGCCCATGTATCGTGGCGCGGAGAAGTTCATGCGCGATGGCGGCAATCTGCTCGTGCTGAGTGGCAACACGCTCGGCTGGCGGGTGAGCTTCAACGACGACTGCACGATCATGGAATGTCGCAAGGTGGATTCGCCGGGCGATCAAGTGCCGAAGTCGCGTCGCGGTGAGGCATGGCATAGCCAGGATGGATTGCGCGGCGGCCCGGCGCGCGAATGCGGCATGCCTGGCTACCGCGTCATCGCGCTCGACATCATCGGCTGGAACAACCAGTCGAACCCGAAGAACTTCGGTCCCTACGTCGTGGAGAATGACGCGCACTTCCTCTTCAATACTCCGGAGAAAAGCGGTTTGAAGAATGGCGACAAATTCGGCTGGGGTGGCGAAGGAAAGTTCCCGATGGCGAACGGACACGAAGTGGACATCCGCCCATCAACCTTTTCCGCGCTGCAAGTCGAGCCGTCCCCGGAAGGCGGCGTGGTCCCGCAGGATCCGCCCGGTATCACGCGCATCGCGAACGGCATTCTGCCGTGGAGGGAAGGCGGTCAGGCGATGGATTACTTCTTCCGCGTGATCAAACCCAAGACCGATCAAGGCGGCGAAATGATTTACTGGGAACGTCCCGACGGCGGACGCGTCTTCAACGCGGGAGCGATCGGCTCCGGCTGGGCGCTGTACGCGGACCCGAAATGGGCCGCCGTCGTCCGCAACGTGCTAAATCACTTCGGCGTTCCACGCCGAGCGTGAGCCAGCGACGTAGGCGAGCCCAACTGAGTCTGGCGCATCTAGGGTATCCGTTGCTACGGGCGCTGGCGGCGAGGCCGACGGACTTCCCTCCACGACGGTTGTTGCGACATCTACCTGCGGTGCCAACACGCTTCAGCCATGTGTGCGCCATCAAGGCTGCGCCTGCGGAGGAGGGATTCACGCCGTCCTTCGCCCAATGCTCGGCTGGTGCGAATTGAATTGCGGTGTCGAACATCAACTGGAATGGAACGAAGACCGCGCCCGCGCCTTTCGCGACGCGTTGGGGGGGTCCGATAAATCCTTTTGCTTTCCGTCGCAATCCATATTCTCGCGACATGAGCATCAGTCGAAGAAAGTTTATCGCGCGCACCTCGATCGGAGTTACCAGCGGCATCGTTCTGTCCAGAACCGCCGGCATTGCTGCGGAGGCCAATATCTCGGCAGGCGGGAAGCCGTTGATCGTTTCCACCTGGCCCTTCGGCAAGCCGGCCAATGAAGCGGCGCTGAAGGCATTGCTTGGCGGTGGTTCGATTCTCGATGCGGTGGAGCAGGGGATCCGGATCACCGAAGATTCCGGCAATTCCTCCGTGGGGCTGAGCGGCATTCCGAACGCCGCGGGCGTCGTGCAACAGGATGCGTGCATCATGACAGGCATCGGCCATCGCGCGGGCAGCGTGGCGGCGATTGAAGGCATCAAGCATCCCATCTCCGCCGCGCGGCGTGTGATGGAGAAGACGCCGCACGTCATGCTCGTGGGTGAAGGCGCGCGCCAGTTCGCACTCGAGGAAGGTTTGGAGTCCGTGGAGATCAACTCCGCCGAACGCCACGAGGCGTGGCGCAAGAAGCGCGCGGCGTCGAAGGCGGCGGAAGGTTCCAAGAAGAAGACGGACAACCACGACACCATCGCGTTGCTCGTTCTCGGGGCGGACGGGAACATCGCGGGCGGTTGCTCGACGAGCGGCTGGGGTGGAAAACTTCCAGGTCGCGTCGGCGATTCGCCGATCATTGGGAGCGGACTGTATGTCGACAATGAAGTCGGTGCAGCGGGCGCGACGGGTCTTGGCGAGAACGTTATGCGTTACTGCGGATCGTTTCTTGTCGTCGAACTGATGCGCGCGGGAATGACGCCCGAGGAAGCCTGTCTCGAAGCGATTCGTCGCATCGCGCGCAAGGATCCGAAAGGTACCGACATCAGCGTGAATTTTGTGGCCCTCGACAAGAAGGGTCGCTACGGCGCGGCGGGTTCGGCGAAGGGTTTCCAATACTCCGTCACCGGCTCGACGAGCAGTCAGGTGCTGAAAGCGCCTGGCGTTGGCAGACTTGATATCGGTCCTGAAGGCGGAAATCGGAAGTAGCCGGACGGTTTTCAAGTCGCAGTCCACGAATCGGTGACGCCTTTCCAGCGTCCATCACACATGAGCAAGCGAGTTCTCTGTCTGTTGTTCACCGGCTTCGAAGAGATCGAAACCGTGGCGCCCGTCGATCTGTTGCGGCGCGCGGGCGTGGAGGTCGTGGTGGCGTCGTTGACGAGTGAGATGCTCGTCACCGGCCGATGCAGCATCACGATTCGCGCGGATGCCGTGCTGGCGGACGTGGCGGAACAAGAGTTTGATCTGTTGCTGATCCCCGGCGGTCCCGGCATCAAGTCCGTGCGCGAGGATGGTCGTGCGGCGGCGTTGGCCCGGAAATATTCCGACGCCGGTAAACCTGTCGCCGCAATCTGCGCGGCGCCCACGGTGCTGAAGGACGCCGGACTTCTCGCGGGCAGACGATTCACGTCGCATGCCGGAGTGGCGACGGAGCTTCCGGAGACACTTTTGCACGAGCGGGTTGTTGAAGATGGGAATCTCACGACATCCCGCGGTGCCGCGACTGCGGTGGACTTCGGGCTCGCGTTGGTTCGTCGACTCTGCGGCGAGACGACGGCCGCGGAAGTGGCGAAAGGGATCATGGCGTAGCTTTGGTCGATCCGCTTCCCCGATACACAATTCAACACGTTCTCCAAGACTATGAAATCAAATCGCACATTCCGATGCCTCACAGTGGCGGCTTCGCTGTTCCTTTGTTGCCTGCCCGCAGCGCAGTCGGCGGATTACCAGTTGTTCGCCCGCACCAACTTGATGGCGTGGTGCATCGTGCCGTTCGACGCGAAGAAGCGCGGGCCGGAAGAACGCGCGGCGATGATGGAGAAGCTGGGGTTCAAACATTTCGCCTACGATTACCGCGCGGAGCATATCCCACAGTTCGATGCCGAGATCGCTGCGTGTCGCAAGCACGGGGTCGGTCTGGACGCGTGGTGGTTCCCCACGTCGATGAACGACGAAGCACGGCTCATTCTTGACGTACTCAAGCGGAACAACGTGAAGGCGCAGCTTTGGGTGACGGGCGGAGGTAATCCGACCAAGACACCGGAAGAACAGCGTGCGCGGGTGGAAGCGGAGGCGAAGCGCATTCGCGCTATTGCAGAGGCCGCCGCGCCGATCGGTTGCACGGTCGCGCTCTACAATCACGGAGCGTGGTTCGGTGAACCGGAGAACCAGATTCAGATCATTGAGTTGCTCAAGCAACAAGGCGTGACGAATGTCGGCATCGTCTACAACCAACATCACGGCCACGAGCACCTCGATCGCTTCGCCGCGCTCTTGCAGGCGATGAAGCCGCATCTCCTGGTTTTGAACTTGAACGGCATGACCCGCGGTGGCGATCGGATTGGGAAGAAGATCCTTCCGCTGGGGCAGGGCGACCTCGACGTCTCAATGCTGAAGGCGATTCGCGACAGCGGCTGGCGCGGCCCAATTGGCATTCTCAATCACACCGACGAGGACGCGGAAGCGCGCCTGCGCGACAACCTGGACGGCCTCGACTGGCTGCTGCCGCAACTCGACGGCAAGCCCGCTGGTGCCAAGCCGTTTCCTCGCAGCTGGCGGGAACCGGGTCAGGCCAAGTAGGACGGTCTTTGCCTTGCCTCGCGGCTGTGGTGTCGGCAACGTCTCGCGTCCATGACCCGGCTGTTGAATTTCTTCACCAACCTTTTTCCCGTCTGGGTGCTCTTGGCGGGACTTCTGGCCTTGTGGTGGCCGCCCTCGTTTCTCTGGTTCAAGACGTCGTACATTTCGTGGGCGCTCGCGGTGATCATGCTGGGGATGGGCGTGACGTTGTCGGTGGATGACTTTCGCCAAGTGTTGAAGATGCCGCGCGCAGTCGCGGTGGGTTTCTTCGCGCAGTATCTCATCATGCCGAGTCTCGGCTGGAGCATTGCGAAGGGATTGAATCTCTCGCCTGACTTCGCTGTGGGGTTGATCCTCGTGGCCTGCTGTCCCGGCGGCACGGCGTCGAACGTCGTGACCTTCCTCGCGCGAGCCAATGTTCCGCTCTCCGTGCTGATGACGATGTGCTCAACGTTTGCGGCGGTGTTCATGACTCCGCTTCTTACAAAATGGCTCGCCGGAGCCTACGTGCAAGTGAGCGCGCTGGGGCTGTTCCTCGACACGGTGACGGTGGTGCTTGCGCCGCTCTTGCTCGGACTCGCATTGAACACGTTCTTCCCGGGTGGGGTGAAACGAATCCTGCCCGCCGCGCCGCTCATCTCTGTCATCGCGATCGTGCTGGTGGTCGCGAGCATTCTCGCGGACAAGGCGGAATCGGTGCGCGAATCCGGCGGTCGGCTGTTGCTCGCGGTGTTCCTTCTGCATGCCTGCGGGTTCGGGCTGGGCTGGGGTTTTGGGCGGCTGTTTGGTTACGGCGAGAGTGTCCGGCGCACTATCGCCATCGAGGTTGGAATGCAGAACTCGGGCCTGGGCGCCGCACTGGCGAAGAACAATTTCGCATCTCTGCCGCTCGCGCCGACGCCGTGTGCGATCTCCGCGGTCTTCCACTCCGTGATTGGAAGCGTCCTCGCTGGCATCTGGCGGCTGCGCTCGCCGAAGGACTGAGCGCGGCGGTTACTTGCGCGTCGACCAGTAACGGTAGTCGAGTTCGGGGAACGGGTTGTCGAGCGACTCGACGTGGCCCAGCCATTTCTCGTCAATCTTCGTGGTCGTCAACTGCTCGTGCAGCGCGATGAAGCGCAGGAGATGATCTTTCACCCGTTTGCGCGCGTAGGCAGGGCTGGTTCCGGTGCGCAGGATGAACGGCCAGTCGCTGGCCTGCGCGAGCAACAACTCGCGGCCAGCCTGCTTCAAGGCGCGCAGCTCGATGGGGGAAGGATTGATGAAACGATCCGCCAGTTCCGTCATGCGTTCCTGCGCGACCTGAAGGTGCGGATAAATCCACTCATTTGTCTCGTTGAGCCAGACCTTCCAGTAACCTTCCTCGCCCCAGCTGCTCGCGCTGGGTTTGCAGACCTGCTGGGTGGCCTGGCGCCGCAGGTAATCCATCGGCGTGGTGAGCGCGAAGACCTTTTGATCGAAGTACGCCTTCCGCACGAAGTAATCGAGGAATTCCGGCCCTTCATACCACCAGTGTCCGAACAGCTCGGCGTCGTAAGGCGAAAGGACGAGCGGCGGACGATCCATGATGTCCGCGAGATGCTCGATCTGGCGCATGCGCGTTTCGAGAAAATGTTGCGCGTGCTCGGCGGCCTTTTGGAGCGCGGCGTTGCGATCGTAGATGCGCTTGTCCTGCCCGGCACCGGTGATGGCGTGATACTTGATGCCGGTGAAGCTGCGTGAGCCGGCGACGGGCATCACGGTCTTCACATAGTCGTAGTCGAGGTCGAATCCGATATCGCGGTAGAAATCCCGGTAATTGACGTCACCCGGATAGCCTTCGTGTTTGCTCCAGACTTGCTTGGCGGATTCAAGGTCGCGACCGAAGGCTGCGACGCCGTTGGGAGTGAAGAGAGGTGCGAACACGCCGTAGCGCGCGCGGGGGCGCGCATGCAGCACGCCGTGAGTATCAATGATGAACCAGCGAATGCCGGCGTCGCGCAGCACCAAATCAAGATCGTCCGCGTAGGCGCATTCGGGCAGCCAGATGCCGTTCGGGTCGCAGCCGAAACAACTGCGGTAGTGATCTCTCGCAGCGAAAATCTGGGCACGCAGGGACGGCTGATGATTCGTCAGCAACGGCAGCAGCGCGTGAGTCGCGGCGCAGGTGATGATCTCTAGCTTGCCGGCTTCCTGGAACTTGCGGAAGGCACCGACGAGATTCCGGCCGTAGTGAAAGTAAAGTTCGCGCAGCGTGGTGAAGCGCTGGTGATACATCTGCGCCAGCGGTTGATAGGCACGGTCCCAGTGCGTCCGGTGGATTTCTCGCTCGGAGAGTTCGATGAGGTCGTCGATGTGCCGGACGAAACGATCTTGCAGCAACGGGTCCGTCAGCATCGCGCACAACGTCGGCGAGAGAGTGAGGGTCAGCCGCGTGTCCATGCCGTCGCGCAACCAGCCGTCCATGATCTGCACGAGCGGCAGGTAGGTTTCGACGATGGCTTCGAACAGCCAGTTCTCCTCCAGGAACCGGTCATGTTCGGGGTGGCGCACGAACGGCAGGTGCGCATGTAACACGATGGATAAGTAGCCGCGTGTCATGGGAATGATGGATGCCGTTGTTCGCCGTCCTGGCGTTGTCAGCTCACGCCACGTTCGCGGGCGAAGGAATCCTGAGCGCCGGATCTTGTGGATGCGCCTTCACGTCGCCGCGATACTTCGTGTCGCGACTGAACTTGAGATCCGCGCTGCGGCTGTCCGTCCCGTCCGCGGATGTCGCGACGGCCGGCAATCCGTATTGGCCGTCGGGCAGTGAGAAGCGGTAGCTGAACGTGCCGTCGGGGCGGAGTTGAATCTTGCGCCCGCCAATGGTGACCGTCGCATCGGCCTCAGTGGCACCGTAGATGATGAGCTCGGCATTGACGTTGAACCAAAAGCCCTTCTTGCGCTCCATGCCGCCACCGAACGGCCTGGAGAAACTGCTGACCGCGCCGCTCCAGGAACCCGTTTCGCCGAGCTGCGCGGCGGCTTGCGAGGAAAGCTCCTGCAGAAACTGACGGCGAATGAGCTCGGTGATTTCGAGCGAGCCCATCCAGACGCGGCGGACGGAATCCATCGACACGACTTGTGACAAGGCACGCTCTTGTTCGGGCGTCCACTGTCCTGTGCCAGCGCTGCGGCGGTCGGGAAGACCGGGCACTCCCGTCGCGCGAAGCTGCTGGATCGCTTCCATGAGCGGCACGTTGTCTTTCACGGCGGTCTTCACCAGCTTGACCAGCTCTTCGAGTCGCATGTCGGCGGGCAGCGTTTCAAACCAGACTGACAAATCGTCGGACATCGTATCCGGCGGTGTCATGGTGGTGCCGGAAGTAGAAATGCGCACCCACTGATCGTTTGGACGATAGTAGCCGAGCTCGGCGACGAAACGTGTTCCAGCGAGGCCGACGTGCGCGAACCAGTTGCGTGACTCGGGATGCACGTGAATCTCGCGATGCGGTTCGCCGGAGATCTCGTTCTTGTACACGCGCAGCACGAGATGTCGATCCACCGAGCGCGAGTTGTAGAGCTTCAGCTGTTCGCGGGTGAGATCCCAGTGCGCGTAGAGCCAGTGAGGATCGCGCGCAGTGAGCAGCAGGCGTTGCGTGCCGTAGGATTCGGGAAGATCGGTTAATTCACCGGTGACTCCAGCCGCCGTGGAAGGTTCAACGCCCAAGGCATAACGAGATCCAGGACCGCTCTGTCTTGTGGCGGATGGCTCGTCGCCTTCGAGAAGGATCGCCGGGATCGCCGGCATTGGATCTGGTTCGGGCGCGGCCGCGGAGGTTTTGCGCTGGGGTGGCGCGGGCTTCTTGGGGGCGGACTTTCCTTGTGTCTGGCCGGAGCTTTTCGCGGCCTTGCTTGCGGTCTTTTTCGGTGGATTTGGTTTCATAGGGTGCCTGCGCAGGGATTGCGCGCCGAGGACACAAGACAGTTCGGAGTCTTAGGCAAGGATCGTGACGGTGCAATCGCAAAAGTCGGAGGAGTTTTCATGAGCACGCCATTTTCCTTTCAAACTCTGCCGTCCATTTTCAGGACAGACGTTCGGAACGTGAGACACGCTGCGCGCGATCCTCGTCCGAAATCCCCACAAATCCCCCCTTGGCACCTCGGTAGCTAATTCGCGTCACGTCGGGCGCCTGATCCGGTTTCGGGCGAACTGCATCACACGTTCACGTCATGAAAAAAATTGGCAGCCTTCGAATCTTGGGAGCGACAGGGAGCGTGTTGCTGTCGTGCTGGATCGTCACGGTGGTGCTGACGTCGTCAGAGGGCGACCGGAATCCGCTGCCGGTGCGGGCGCGTCCAACTGCAGTTTCTGCGACGAACGAAGTGCGTTCCTCGTCACTCGCTGCGTCACCGCGGGAATCTTCGATCCCGCAGCGTGCAGGCGGTCTGGTTGATAACTCATCACGCCGCGCAGAAACCAAGCTGTTGCCCCGACAAGATCTTTCCTGGAAGCAAACGGCTTCCGAGCCCGAGTTTGCTCGGTTTCAAGAATGGGTCGGTCGCTACCAGCGGGCTGATTCGGCAGCGAAGGCGGCTTTGGAGAAAGAAGGTGTTCAACTGGCAACCGTGCGTCGGGAAGCGTTGCGCGAAATGATCTCCAGCGATCCGGAACGAGCGTTGGCGCTGGCGGTTCCCGTGGGAATCGAGCGGGCGATGCCGGCGGCTGTTCAATCGCTGTTGGAGAAACGAGTGAGCGGCAAGGGGTCGCTGGATGTCTTCGGCGCGTTGCCGAAGCCCGGCCGTGAACATGAGGTGACGCCAACCTTTCGCAAAGCCACGGTGGCCGGGCGGACATTCGATGCGTTTGTCTACGGTCGCCGTCTGGGAGAACCAACCCGCCAGAGCGTCGCGTTGAATGGCGTGTCGGTCGACAGTCGGTTCGCAGTGAACGAGAATCCGGTGCGATTGCTGGAACCCGAGGAAGCTGCCAGCCGGCTGCCTTCAGCTTCGGATGCGGTCTGCTCCGTCTCCGGAAGTCCTGCGACCGTGAACGAGACACCAGTGGCCGCGGATGTGGGCGGCGAGACTTTTGTGTTGTGCGGTCCATCGCACACGCTGACGCTGAACAGTCAAATCATCCAAGCGGAGACGGCGGCGGCGGGCGACGACGGTGATGACGGTTCCGGCCCGATCATCGCGGCCAGTGCGCGAACCGAGGGAACCAAGAAGTTGATCCTGATTCGCGTGGATTTCTCCGACCTCGCCGGCGCGCCATTCACTGACACCGCGGGTGCCAATTTGATCAGCGGGCTCAACGACTACTACATGGAATCGAGCTACGGTCGCAGTGGGTTTTACCTGAACGGCCAGGGCTCGGTGATCACCACGACGCTTCGCATGCCGCAGACAGCCGCGTACTACGGCGCCAACGATGCTTATCTCCAGCTGCGCTCTGACGCCCGCGCCGCGGCGAGCACGAATGGTTATACGCTGAGCAATTACGACTACGATTTGATTTGCTTCGGCAACGTGCCGGGCTGGGGCTGGGCGGGCTTGGGCTACGTGGGCGCTGCGGGAGTCTGGCTGCGAAGCTATTTCACTGTCGGCGTCGCGGGACACGAGCTCGGGCACAACTACGGGTTGAACCACGCGAACTTCTGGGAAACCGGCGGACAAAGTACCATTGGCGCCGGATCGAGCACCGAGTACGGCGATAATCAGGACACGATGGGATCCGCGAACGGCGGTTCGTATCATTTCAACGCCCGCTATAAGAACTACATGAACTGGATTTACGCGGGCGAAGTCACGAACGTCACCGCCAGCGGAGTGTATCGCATCTACGCCCACGATGACTCGACGACGACTGGTTTGCGCGGTCTAAAGGTTGCGCGCAGCTCCTCCACCAATTACTGGGTCGAGTTCCGCCAGAAGTTCACCAGTAACAAGTGGCTGATGAGCGGTGCAGGCATTCGCTGGGCCGGTAACGGGAATGAGAAGAGTCATCTGCTCGATACCACGCCCGGTTCCCCGGATGGCAAGAGCGACGCGGCGCTTGTGCTGGGACGCACATTTGCGGATTCGGCGGCGGGAGTTTACATCACCACGTTACGCAAAGGCGGCACGACGCCGGAATCGCTCGATGTCGCAGTAAACCTCGGACCGTTTCCGGGTAACACAGCGCCGACGGTCACCGTGGATCCTGAGAGCACCACCACCGGTGCGGGCTCTGCGCTCGCGTTCACGGCAGATGCCACGGATGGAAACGGGGACACGCTCGCTTACCACTGGGATTTTGGTGATGGAACGTTCGGCACCAATGGAGCAGTTGCCAGCAAGTCGTGGTCTTCCGCCGGCCAGTATGTCGTGCGCTGCGTCGTCAGCGACATGAAGGGCGGCGAGGCCAGTGATTCAGTGGTGATCACGGTCGGCAGTCCGAGCACCTACTCGATCAGCGGAACCATTAGTGAGAACGGATCTCCCGTGGGCGGCGTCCGGGTTTCCGTATCGTCCATGAAGGTGACTTACACCGACAGCAGCGGTCTCTACACCCTCACTGGCTTGTCGGCCGGATCCTACACGGTCAGCGCTTCGCTGGTGGGCTACACATTTTCCGTGTCCGGTTTCTCTAATCCCATCTCGGTCGGGCCGAGCCGCACGGGAATTGATTTCTCGGGCGAGCCGGATCCCAGTGGTGGCGGAACAGCCAGTCTGACCAGCCCGGCCAACAACGCCACTTACACAGCGCCTGCGAATGTCTCCCTCGCCGCTTCGGCAACCGCCAGCCCGGGCCAGATCGTATCGAAAGTGGAGTTCTATCAAGGCACCACCAAGCTCGGTGAAGATTCGTCGTCACCCTACACGCTTACCTGGAGCAGTGTGGCGGCGGGAAGCTACACCCTTCGCGCTCGAACCATCGACACGTTGGGCCTGTCGGCGACGTCAGCGCCCGTGAACATCGTCGTCTTCCCGCAGGCACCCACCATCACCACTCAACCGCAGAGTCAGTCCATCGCCGCCGGTGGCAACGTGACGTTCTCTGTGGGGGTCTCAGGCTCGGCGCCGTTCACCTATCGATGGCGATTGAATGGAACCAACCTGGCCGGCGCAGTCAGCTCTTCGCTCAGTTTGAACAATGTGCAGCCAGGTCAGGCGGGCAGTTACTCTGTCGTGGTAACCAACGAAGCGGGCTCGGCGACCAGTTCGTCGGCGAATCTTACCGTGACGTGCAGTTACACCCTGTCGTCGAACAGCCACGCTGTCAGTTCGGCGGGCGGCAGTGGCAGCGTGAACGTCACGACCGCGGGAGGTTGCTCGTGGACGGTGGAGGCAGTTCCATCGTGGATCGCGATTACCGCGGGCAATGGCGGCACGGGCGATGGCACGGTGAGTTACACCATCTCAGCGAACACCAATTCCAATAACCGCAGCGCGACGTTGGAGATCGGCGGTCGTAATTACACGATCAGCCAGGGCGCGCCGGATTTGACCCGACCGACCGTGGCATTCTCGTCGCCTTCAGCCAGCTCCACGATCACGAACATCGTCGTCAATGTGACGGGCACCGCGAACGACAATGACGGAGTCGCGCGAGTAGATATCGCCGTCGGCACGGAATCGTTTGTGTCGGCGAGTGGAACTGAGGACTGGACCGCCAGCGTCACGCTTCAACCCGGCACGAACGTCGTCAGCGTGCGCAGTATTGATTTGTCCGGAAACATTTCGGCCACCAACACCCGGGCACTTTTCTGCACCGTGCCTAGCTCGCTCAGTCTCGCGATCAATGGCGCGGGTAGTGTCAGCGGCGCGACGAACGGCCAGAAGTTCCCCATCGGCAAGGTTTGCAAGATCACCGCTGTTCCCGTCGCGGGCTACGTTTTCTCGAACTGGACCGGGGACGTTTCGGGCAGTTCGCCCACGCTCACTTTCCTCATGGAATCGAATCTCCAGGTCGTCGCCAACTTCGTCGCGAATCCGTTCTCCACCCGCAAGGGCGCCTACAACGGATTGTTCTACGAGGACGATCAGGTGCGACTCGGACAATCGGGAGCGTTTACCTTTGCGCTTACTGACAAGGGCACCTATTCGGCGTCGCTCCAGATCGGCAGCAAGAAAACTCGCGCCAGCGGCAAACTCGATCTCGAGGGCCGCGCCACAAACGTCGTCAATCGTCCGGGCACGAATGCGCTGACGATCATTTGGTCCGTGGCGTTGGATGACTCCGACGAAATCACGGGCACGGTGAGTGACGGTAGTTGGACTGCCGATCTCGCCGGTGACCGTGGCGTCTTCAACAAGACCAACGCCGCTCCCCAGGCGGGCGCTTACACGCTTGTGCTGCTTGGCACGCCGGGCGGTGGGGTGGCGCCTGAAGGTGACAGCTACGGCACGGTTTCCGTGGATGCGAACGGTGTCGTGAAATGGAAGGCATTTCTCGCCGACAAGACGACTATCTCAGGCAAGGTTCCTTTGTCGAAGGATGGCGAATGTCCGCTCTATGCTCCGCTCCACGGCGGCAAGGGCGCATTCCTCGGCTGGGTCGCTTTTGCGGATCAATCTTCCAGTGACTTCGAAGGTTTGATCAGCTGGATCAAACCGGCGCTTCCGTCGACGCCGTATTATCCCGAAGGCTTCAACAGCGAAGCCGCCTTGCTTGGCTCCCGCTATGTCGCCCCTGGCGGCACCAACCGCGTCCTCAGCCTGACCAACTCCGTCGTGTTGTTGAGCGGGGGCAATCTCTCCGTCTCCTATACGAACGACGTCGTGCTCGGATTCGGTGGCAAGGTGACCAATGCCAGTCCGAACAGTCTCGTCGTGAACTTCAACCTTGGCTCTGGACTGTTCACAGGAACCTTCAAGCCGGTTGGCGGAACGAAAGCCGTACCGTTCAAGGGCGCGGCCGTGCAGAAGGCGAACTACGCGACCGGACACTTCTTCGGCACGAATGAAAGTGGTCGTGTGGCGCTGGAAGCCGTGCCCATCAGTTCTTCGGCCCGTCAACTTCTCCTCACCCAATGATCTCGCCGCTGATCATCCTCACACCGGTCGCGCTGCTGTTGGGCGCGCTTGGGCGGCGCGATAAACGCGCAAGGCCCCAAAGTCATGCTTCGCGCCGAGCATCTGATGCACGCCCGTCAGGTTGCCGAAGCCACACTTCGCAAACGCTGCGCTGATCGACTCCATCTCCGACGCGCTGAAGAACTGCGTCAACTCTAGGCTCTCCCCCGTCTCCATCGCCGTGGCCAGGTGGCCGTAAATCGTGCTCGTCGCCAGCGCGCGCCGGCTGGCGATATCCTCCACCGACTGCCCCGCCCGAAACATCTTCAGCGTCTCTCTCGCCGTGTCGTTCAAGCGCGGCTTGGCCGGTGGAACAGCGACCGGTGCGGTGAAGGATTCGTCGGCGAAGATCTGCCGCGAATACGTCTCCAGGTAACGCGCGATCTCGCCCATGAACGTCTTGCCGAACTCGGCCAGCTTCCGTTCGCCCACGCCGCTTATGCGCACAAACTCGCCTTCGTTGACGGGATAAAGTCGGGCCATCTGCCGCAGCGCCACGTCGGAGAAGATGATGTATGGCGGCACGCTCCGCTCGTCCGCCAGCCGCTTGCGCAGCGCGCGGAGTTTCTCGAACAGCGCTTCATCGCACTCGATCTCTCCGGCGTGTGAGACCTTGGCAGGCGCGACCTGCATTGGTTTTGTAAGCGTGATCGGCTTTCGATCCTTCAACCATGCGCGGCCTTCGGGCGTCGTCTCCAGCACGTTGAAGCGAGCGGCGTCCTGCTTCACGAGACCAAGACGCACCAGCTCCCGCCCGATCGCTCCCCATTCCGGACGACTGTGTTCCTTGCCGATGCCGTAGGTTGAAATCTGGTTGTGTCCCCAGCTTCGAATCTTGTCGGTGTCCGCTCCCGTCAGCACCTCCACCACGTGGTTCAACCCCACTGCGAACCCGCCGCGCTCGCGAATGCGGTAGATGCACGAGAGGAATTTCTGCGCTGCCACCGTTCCGTCGTAAGTCTCCCGCGGATACAGGCAGTTGTCGCAGGCGCCGCAGTTCTCGTGCGGAAACATTTCGCCGAAATATTCGAGCAACGACGCGCGCCGGCACTCCGCGCTCTCCGCGTAATGCACCATCTGCTGAAGCTGCTCGCGAGCGATCTGCTTTTCCGCCTCGGGCTTCTCGTCGATGAACTGCTGCTGCTTCACCACGTCACCCGCGCTGAAGAGCAGCAGGCATTCGCTCGGCAACCCGTCGCGCCCCGCGCGTCCCGTCTCCTGGTAATATCCTTCGACGTTCTTCGGCAGGTCGTAGTGGATCACGAACCGCACGTTCGGCTTGTTGATGCCCATGCCGAAGGCAATCGTTGCGCAAATCACCTTTACCTCGTCGCGCAGGAACTGCTCCTGATTCACCGCGCGATCCTTGGAGTCCATGCCTGCGTGATACGGCGCGGCGCGAACCCCATCAGCGTTCAATCGTTCTGCCACGCTCTCCGCACTCTTGCGACTCTGACAATAGACAATCCCGCTCTCGTTCTTGCGCGAGCGGATGTATTCGAGCGTTTGGTCGTAAGGCCCAGCCTTCGGCAACACTCGGTAGTTCAGGTTCGGCCGGTTGAAGCTGGCCACGTAGAGCGCCGGATCGCGCAGATGTAGCTGCTCGACGATATCCGCGCGCACGCGCTCCGTTGCCGTGGCGGTGAGCGCCATCATCGGCACGTTGGGGAACAGGCTCCGAAGCTGCGCGAGCTGACGATATTCTGGACGGAAATCATGGCCCCACTCGCTCACGCAATGTGCCTCGTCCACTGCGATGAGATTCACGTTCCAACGCTGCAAGTCCGAGAGAAAACTCGAAAGCAGCAGCCGCTCCGGCGCGACGTAGAGCAGCCGGAACTCACCGTTGTGCAATCCGCGCAGCCGGGCTCGTGATTCCTCTGCGGCCAGGGATGAGTTGAGAAAGGTCGCCGCCACGCCCGCCGACTGCATCGCGTCCACCTGATCCTTCATCAACGCGATCAGCGGTGAAATCACAACCGCCAAGCCGCCTCGCGCCAAGGCTGGCAACTGAAAGCACAACGACTTGCCTCCGCCCGTTGGCAGCAGCGCGAAGACGTCCTTGCCCGCCAGCGCGTCGCGGATAATTTCCTCCTGCAATGGACGAAACGTCGCGAAGCCGAAGTATTGCTTCAGCAACGGCAGCAGCGGTGTTTCGTCCGGATTCATTCGAGGCGGGAATGGTATAGGCGGACGCGGCCAGTGCGGCAATCCGTTTCCGGCGAGGTTTCAGCCAAGTCCAGATGATGCCCGCGCGACAGGCGTCTCTGGCTTCACAACTTCCGCAGCTTCTGATCCAGTCCTACGACGTTGATGACGGGATCGACGAAGCCGAGTTCCACGTGGAGAAACTGGATGTTCGCAGCTTCGAGTTCGGCGAGTGTTGAGGCAGGCAGGCCCTGTTCCAGTCGCGGCTCGAAGATGAATTCTTCTGTGAAATTGTGATGGCCCGGCCGGTATGTCTGCGAAAAGTAGCCGGTCAACACAATGGGCTGCGTGGTCAGGCCGGTGATGCGCGTCTCGACGAACCGCACGAGGGGCGCGGTGTAGCCGGCGGCAGCGGGCGGCTCGTTCGGCCAGTAGAATTTGATCTCGATGTCCACCGCGCCCGGCTTGCTCGCGGTGCGGTGTTTCAGGATGTCATTTGGACCGAGCACGCGGCGCGGTTCGAGGAAGGCGATCTCATTCGTTGTCGTGGTCTGTCCAAAGACCGAAATCGTCGGCTGCGGTGTCGCGTAGTCCACGCTCACGTAGGTCTCGAAATCGTTCTGAGAGAAGATGGGTGGGGTCGAGCCGGTGACGTTCGTGATGACGGCGGTGTTCAAGGTCCACCGACGCTGGTTCGTGCCGGAGCCGCTGGTCCAGTAGTTCAATGCACCCGACGGAGCGTTCGAAGCATTCGGCCATGAACCGAGCGCGCCTCCGAGCGTTTGCAACGCGCCGTTCTCGACGTAGTTCAACGTCCCTTGCGTGTAGAGGCCGCGCGCCAGGTTGGTCGGAGTGAGACGCACGTTCGCGGCGTGCAGCGCCCAGATCGATTTCAGCCGGTGATTGCCGAAGACATCGCCGGCCTCGCGTTGCGCGACTACCCATTCAACCGTCTCATTGATGAGATAGGGTACCGTGCGGTTCGTCGTGGCGGGATTCGGGATTTCGCGCACCTGCTTCACCACGAGGCCGAGGTTCACGTCCTTCTTGAATTCGAAGTCGAGGTAGAACCGGCTCTTCGCGGGATAGAGCGCGTGGAAACCGTCCGCTACCGTCTTGAAAAGATTGCCGAAGCCGCGGTAGTCCGCCTCCCAGTTCATCACGAACGCGCCGAGCGGCACGAGCGACGACCGCTGCCGCAGATCCACGCCGACGAGGTTGCCGGAGCGGAAGTAGTCCACGACCTCCGGCGTCGAAGTGCCATCCGGGTTGGTCACGGATTCCGCGCCGAGCTGCGTCACAATCGGGCCGGTGATAAACGTGAAGCCACCGTATCGGCAGTCGAGCGTCGCCACGCCGTTCGCCAGTTCCTCCTCGTCCGGGAACGAATGATGCACGAGCACACCCATCGCGACCTTGGATTCGTCCACGCCGTGGCGAAGACGCTCGAGAAAGGCGTTGTCATTATAGAAGCTCGCATACACGCGCTGGATGGCGCGGAACACGCCACGCTCGTTGTTCTCCGTCGGGTCGCACGCGCTTGGGCCGGTGGTGTCGCCGTCGAGATCGTCGAGCAGACAGCCGCTGTAACTGTCGTAGAGTCCCGCGCCCGTGAAGTTCTCGGAGTCCTCCACGTTGGTCGAACTGCGGAACCGGATCTTCCGCTGCGGATTGAAGACCGTGAGCACGTTCGTGATCGCCTGCTGCTGCGCTGGGGTGAAACGCGCGGTGCCGGTGATGAGGCTGCGGATGCCCGCCAGCGTCGCCTTCAGCGCAACGATGTCCGGCGGGAAGTTTGTGAACGGCGTGAGGCGTGTCGCGATCTCGGCACGCAAGGTCTGGCTGGTGCCGGGCAGCGTTTGATCAAGGAATGCATCCCACAGATCAAACGACAGCCCGATGGCCGGGCTGGGCGAGTTTGTCGGCAACGTGCGGCGCAGCAGACCGAAGTTCGCCGCCTTGCCGCCGAAGAACCGGATGTCCGTGGGCGTAAGCGTTGCCGTGGACGCGCTGATCGCGCCGTAGGTTTGCTTGGGCGCGAAGGCGATCGGCGCAGGCTTCTTCAACGCGAGCAATTCAGCTTCGAGCGCGGGCGTCAGCGAACCGTCCACGTCGATGACCTTCACCAGCCCCGCGTCGAACGTTACCGTCGCGCGCAAGATGACCTTGCGACCGACCAGTCCCTGCACGCGCGCTTGATCGGCCGCGTCCGGCAGATGCACGAACGGCACGCCGAACGACTTCGCGAGGATGGCTGTGTGCGAGTTCGGCGTGGACGGCGTCAGCGAAATGATGCCGGCCACGAGTGGTGTCTCGGCTGGTACGCCGTCCGTCAGCAAGATGTCTTGTGGCGTCAGCCGGCCGTCGGCGAACGCTGCATCGATCTCCGAGGCCGGGAAAAACTTCAGCCGCCCCAACGCCCAGCCTGTCGCATAAACGTGATTGCCCGCAACCCAGCGTTCGACGGACGCCACGGTGATGCCGCGCTCTGCAAATGCTGCCGCGTTCGTGCGCGCGACCTCGCTCTGCTCGAAGGTCGGCATGTACACCGCGCCCGCGCCGTTCGTCGCGTAAACGGTCGCCTTCACCAGATTGAACCAACGCGCGATTTCCTCCGGCGTGTAGGCATCCAGTCCGATGAACTGCACGCCGTATTCCACGAAAGTCGTGCGCGGTGGATAGAGCAGCGCGCCGAGCACCACGCGCTGATTCTCGCGCCGCAGCGAGACTGCGTCGAAGCCTGGGCGGTCCAGTCCGAGGAACGGCGCGAGGCGTTGCGTGGCGAAGTCGTAGTGGAAGGGAAACTCCGTGCTGTCCTGATAGAAGACGCGCCACGGTTCATCCAGCAGGATGGCGAACTTCACCCATCGCACCGCTTCCCCCGGACTGAACGAGCGAAACGGTTCCTCCGGAAACCACGCCTGATTCTTCCAGTCATCATCCGCGCCGCGCGCCCGAGCCTGCGCGCGATAAAAGCGGTGACTAAAACTCTCCGTGCCGACATCGGGGTAGTGGAACAGCGCGTCGTGCAGCGTCGCGATGTTCGTCCACGCGCTGAGGTTCGCGGAAGCTTCCAACGTAAGGACGGAGTCAGGCTGGGCGGAACTGTTCAGCCGCACCCAGTCATTGCTGATGGCGGGACGATGAATCTCCAGACGCGGCGCGACCGGTTGGGCATGGGCCAACACCGCGAACAGCAGGCCGTTCAGCAGCAACGTGAGAAAGGAAGCCTTCCTTGAACGACGAACGAGATGACACGACGCACTCATAAACAACTCCGGTTGATGGGAAGGACTATATCCACGTTCGCCCGATGTTCAACCGCCCATCGAGACCAATGCGTTAGAGCAGAACCGCCGCCTCCCGACGCTCACAGCTTTCGCAGCCAGATGTTGCGGAAGCGGACGGGGCATCCGTGGCCGGCCAGAACCAGCGGTCCCTCCGTCACCGTCACCGGCCGCGGCAGAACGAGATGGCCAGTGCCGCCGCGGATTTCTTCGTTCAAATGCACCAGCACGCCGTTGTGGAATAGCGTCACGCGCGCAGGCTGCACCAGCTTGCCGTCTTTAATGATCGGGGCCTTGAAGGCCATGTCGTAGCTCTGCCATTCACCGGGCGGACGACAGGCGTTCACCAGAGGCGGGGTCTGTCCGTAAATCGCCGCGCACTGGCCGTCCGGCGCCCACTTCACGTTATAGGAATCGAAGATCTGAATCTCATACAGGCCGTGAATCAGCACGCCGTTGTTGCCCTGATTATACCAAGGCCCTTTGAAGTCAGCGGGCGGCAGCCATTCCAGGTGCAGTTGAAAGCTGCCGAACTTTTCACGCGTCCGCGGAGCCGCACCGTCCGCGGCTTCCCAAACGCCATCCACCACGCGCCACGCATTGCTTTGCCACGCAGAAGTGTCGCGTCCGTCGAACAGCACGATGGCATCCGCCGGAGCAGGAACGGGCGGTTGGGCCGGACCGGGATTCACGCGACGCGGCGCGGGACGATCCGGATCATGCACCACCCATTCGCACCACGGCAGCTTGGGTGTCGCCTTGTGGCCAAACACGCCCGAGCCGTCCTTGGCCTGCACAATCGGCGGTTCCGCCGCGGGGAGATTTATGTTCCAGCCCGCGAGCACAAACCCCGCGAGCAAGAGTGACAAGCGTTCGAGATTCATGGTGGGGAAGGTAAAACGATTTCTGTCTGAATGCGATAACCGCCACTTTCAATCGCGACCGACCGCGCGATTCCCGGCGCTTCCGTAAACGATCCGTAGCTTCTCCGCGTCGGTCGCGCTGATGCGGTTGTCGCCCCATTGGCCGATGACGCGGTCGAAGTCCGTTCCCACCGGATCGATCACCGCGCAGGGACTGCCGCCGTCGCCGTCCTTGCACTGGGATTCGCAACGGGAGGTCCAGCAGGTGCGGTAGTGCATAATCGAACGGTAATCGTAGGCCGTGCTGCTGACGATCCAGTTCGTTTGCGGAATCCAATCGTAGTCGTGCCCGCGCCCAGCCTTGATGTGCTGGTAGTTGATGGTCACGAACTGGTCGCGATCCCAGCGTTGATGTTCGTGATGAAAGCCCAGCGCGTGGCCGAGTTCGTGGGCGGGCATCCACTCGCCCTGCCGCCACCAAAACGCCGTGATGTTGATGTCCACCTTCGCGCCCGGTTGAAAGCCGACACCGCTCGTGTTGTTGCCGGCATCGGTCTTGCCGGTGAAGTTCACATACTCGACCTGATTGGAACGCGGGACGAACCGGAGGCGCGCGCCCGTATCCATCCATCGCTGCATGGCTTTGAGGACCGTCTTCTGCTGGTCTTCGGTGAGCTTGGAAATGTCGTAGGGCACGACGCCATCCGGCCACGGCAACGGCTTCTTCGTGCGCTCCGCGACGCGCGCCGGATTGGAATCCGCCAGCGCGCAAGTGAATGCGGCGAATGCAACGAGGATGGCCGGGAGACATTTAAGGCTCATGGCGGGCGAAAGTAGAACAAGCCTGCTCGAAATGCGATCTCCAGTCCGGACAATCCCAAAGGGATTGTGGCCTCCAGCCCAAGGTTGCCGAGTCCGCGAGGCTACCTTGGGTTAAGATTCCGAAATGCATTCAACCGCAACGCGGTTGTGGCAAATCCTGCTTTGGTGCCCCTTCAATCCCACACGTATTTCTCATCCCACTCGATCTCGTGCCTGCGCAACAACGCGCGAAGCTCGTCTTGGAAACTAACCTTGCGGTGATGCTCCTCCTGCCCGGCGATGTAATCCACCACCTCCGGCAGCTTCGACTGGCTCACGGAGAAATCTGCGTAGCCGCCTTGCCACTCGAAGCCCGCGAAGTCACGACCGCGTTCCTTCAGCCAAACGTTGGAAACGCGTTTCAATTCCTTTACCCATTCGGCCTGCGTGATGGAACGCCCGAAACGCGCGAGCAGATGAACGTGGTCTTCCACGCCGCCGACGAGAAGCGACGGGCAATCGAGTTGTTTCGAGACGCCGCCGAGGTAGGAGTGGAGTGCATCGCGTGTCGGTTTGTCCCGCAGGAACGGCCGTCGATCCTTGGTCGAGAAAACCAGATGGATGTAAACGGCGGAAAGGGATTGTGGCATGGCGAAAAGATGGCTAATCACGCCGGCGTTTTCCAATCCCAAAGGGATTGTGGCCTCCAGCCCAAGGTTGGCGCAGCGCCTACCTTGGGTCATCGCGGGTAACGAGGTCATCAACCGCAACGCGGTTGTGGCGGATGAGGCGCGCGACGGTGTGATGGGAATGGCCGCAACCGCGTTGCGGTTGGAAATGATTTGCGGACAGAGACCCAGGGTAGCTCGTGCCTCGCAACCCTGGGCTTTGGGACACAGCCCCGTTGGGGCAGACTGTATGAATGACTTCGTTGCAGAATCCGCATCATTGCTTTGCCTTCCGGCCTCACACTCGCTAAAACTTCGCAGCATTTTTATGAGCCAATCCCGTCATGGTGACAGCCAGGCCGCCGAAGCCGCCCCGGCCATTCGTTCCTTCAAGAAGGTTCTCGCGGCCAACCGCTCCGAGATCGCCATCCGCATCTTCCGCGCGGCGACGGAGCTGGGCTTCCGCACGGTCGCGGTCTACGCGCAGGAAGACCGCTTCGCCATGCACCGCTTCAAGGCGGACGAGGCGTATCTAGTCGGCAAAGGCAAGGGCCCGGTCGCCGCGTATCTCGACATCGAGAGCATCGTGGCCGTCGCGAAGGAGAAGGGCGTGGACGCGATTCATCCCGGCTACGGTTTCCTGAGCGAGAACGCCGAGTTCGCCCGCGCGTGCGCTAAGGCGGGCATCACGTTCGTGGGACCGCGTCCCGAACTGCTCGAAATGATGGGCGACAAGACGGCGGCCCGCGCGTTGGCGCAGAAGATTGGCGTGCCGACGCTGCCCGGCACGGAGGAGCCGATCACAGATCGCGCCGAGGCGTTGAAGACGGCGAAGGAGATTGGTTTTCCGCTCATCATCAAGGCGGCGTTCGGCGGCGGCGGTCGCGGCATGCGTGTGGTGCACAAGTCCGGCGATCTCGCAGACCTGCTCGATGAAGCGCAGGGCGAAGCCGGTCGTGCGTTCGGCAATCCGGCGGTGTTCCTCGAGAAATACATTCCGCACGCGAAGCATATCGAGGTGCAGATTCTCGGCGACAAGCACGGCAATGTGATTCACCTGCATGAGCGCGATTGCTCGGTGCAACGTCGGCACCAGAAGGTGGTGGAAGTCGCGCCGTCGTTCGGTTTGCCTGAGCACGTCATCAAGGAGCTTTGCGACGCCGCGGCTCGCATCGCGCGTGAGATTCGTTACGACAACGCCGGCACGATTGAGTTCCTCTACGATCTCGATTCGCACGAATGGTTCTTCATCGAGATGAACCCGCGCATTCAGGTCGAGCACACGGTCACGGAGGTCATCACCGGTCTCGATCTCGTCCGCGCACAGATTCTCATCGCGCAGGGTCATCGACTGCACAGCCTCGAAGTCGGCATGCCGGCGCAGAATCAGGTTCCGCGCAACGGTTACGCGATTCAGTGCCGCGTGACGACGGAGGATCCCGAGAACAAGTTCATGCCGGACTACGGCAAGCTGCTGGCGTATCGCTCGCCGGGCGGCTTCGGCATCCGGCTCGATGGCGGTCAGGGCTTCGCGGGTTCGGTCATCACGCCGTTCTACGATTCGATGCTCGTGAAGGTCATCGCGTCCGGCCAGACCTACGAGATGGCGATGGACCGCATGCACCGCGCGCTGACCGAGTTCCGCATCCGCGGCGTGAAGACGAACATTCCGTTCCTCGAAAACGTCATCGGCAACGACATCTTCCGCAGCGGCCAGGCGACCACGACCCTGATCGACACGACGCCGTCGCTCTTTGCCTTCAAGCCGAAGCGCGATCGCGCGACGAAGCTGTTGAACTTCCTCGGCAACGTCATCGTGAACGGCAATCCGCACGCGAAAGGCTACAAGCCAGCGAAGCCGCTCATCATCGCGGAGCCTCCAGCGTACGATCATCGTCAGGCGCCGCCGGCGGGCACGCGCGATCTGTTGCTCAAGCTCGGGCCGAAAAAATTCGCCGAGTGGACGCTGAAGCAGAAGCGGCTGTTGATCACCGATACGACCTTCCGCGACGCGCATCAATCACTCATGGCCACGCGCGTGCGTAGTTGCGACATGCTCGCGGTCGCCGATTCCATGGCGCGCCGGGTGGGTACGGAGAAGAACGGCTTGTTCTCGGTCGAGATGTGGGGTGGCGCGACGTTTGACACGGCGATGCGGTTCCTCAGTGAAGACCCATGGGAACGCCTGCGCCAGTTGCGCGCGAAGATTCCGAACGTTTGCTTCCAGATGCTCTTCCGCGGCAGCAACGCAGTCGGCTACTCAAACTATCCCGACAACGTCGTCGCCGGTTTCGTGAAACACGCGGCGGCGAGCGGCATGGACATCTTCCGCATCTTCGATTCGCTGAACTACCTGCCGAACCTCAAGGTCGCGATGGAAGCGGTGCAGGACACGCACGCGATTTGCGAAGCGGCGGTCTGCTACACCGGCGACATCCTCGACCCGAAGCGCGACAAGTATTCACTGAAGTATTACGTGAAGCTCGCGAAGGAGCTCGAGAAGATGGGCGCGCATTTCCTCGCCATCAAAGACATGGCTGGGCTGTGCCGTCCGTACGCGGCGCAGGCGCTGGTCAAGGCGCTGAAGGAGGAGATCGGCATTCCGGTGCATTTCCACACGCACGACACCGCAGGCGTGCAGGCGTCGGCAATCCTCGAAGCGAGCGACGCGGGCGTGGATGTCGTCGATCTCGCGATCGCGTCGATGTCAGGCTCCACTTCGCAGCCGAACTTGAACTCCACTGTCGCCTCGCTGCAGAACACGCCGCGCGACACCAAGCTTGATCTGGAAGCGTTGAACGAGTTCTCAGATTACTGGGAAAAGGTACGCGAGTATTACGCGCCGTTCGATACCGCGCCGAAGACCGGCAGCGCGGAGGTTTATCTGCACGAGATGCCCGGCGGCCAGTACACGAACCTCAAGGAACAGGCCGCGAGCATGGGTGTGTCGCATCGCTGGCCGGAAATCGCGCGGCTCTACGCCGAGGTGAACCAGCTCTTCGGCGACATCGTGAAGGTGACGCCGAGCAGCAAGGTCGTTGGCGACATGGCCCTGTTCCTCTTCAGCCGCGGCATCAAGCCGGCCGACGTGGTGAATCTCGAGCCCGGCAGCGTTGGCTTCCCCGAGAGCGTCATCGACATGATGAGCGGCGGGCTGGGCTGGCCGCCCGGTGGTTTCCCTGAGGACGTGATGCGCGTCATTCTTGGCGAGAAGAAGTTCAAGGAAGCGAAGGCTGCTTTCGAGAAGGACGAGTCCGCCGCGAAGGCGACGCCGATCAATTTGAAGAAGCTGCGCGAGGAACTTTCCGAGAAGCTCAAGCGCGACATCTCAGACGACGATCTTTACTCGCACCTGATGTATCCGCAGGTCTTCGCGGACTTCTCGAAGCACGTCGCGCAATACAGCGACGTGGGCGTGCTGCCGACGCCGGCGTTCTTCTACGGCCTGAAGCTCGGCGAGGAAGCCACCATCAGCATTGAGGAAGGCAAGACGCTCTTCATCAAGCTCGTCAGCGTGAGTGCGCCGGACAAGGATGCCCGTCGCACCATTGCCTTTGAATTGAACGGCATGACGCGCGAGGCGTACATCCTCGACAAGACGATCACGCCGAAGACCAAAACGCGTGCAAAGGCGGACCTCGCCGATCCGTTGCAAGTCGGCGCGCCGATTCCTGGACTTATTGCCGCCATCTCCGTCACTGTCGGCCACAAGGTCGCGAAAGGTGACAAGCTGATGATGATGGAAGCGATGAAGATGCAAACCACGGTCTATGCACCGTGCGATGGCGTGGTGGCTGAGTTGCCCGTGCAACTCGGGGACACCGTCGAGAGCAAGGACTTGCTGGTGAAGCTGCGGGCGTAACGCGCAGCGCACGAACTTTCAACCGCATCCGGTCTCGTTGAGATGACTGGGTGCGGTTTTTGTTTTTGGACGCGGCCTTCGCGCTGGCTGATCCGGCTTTGGTCGGAAGAAAAGGTCGCGAAATTTCGGTCGATCTGCGTCTGAAGTCCGATGGTCACTTTGTTCGGAGGTGCCTTACAAGGGAGGCATGAACATTCAGAACTACTTCGCCCAGATTCCGACCTCGACGTTGCTCTCGCTCGCCGTGCTCACCATGGCGTTGTTATGCTCCGTAGTGAACTCCCGTGCCGCGGTCGTGAGCTTCGGCTTCTCCGGATACATCAACTACACCAGGAACGAGGGAGGCATCCTCCCCCAAGGCATCACCACCAACACACCCTTCACCGGGATTTTCACCTACGACACGACTCTGCACGCACCGCTTAATGGAAACCAGGTTCCAGGACGACAGACGTATTATTTCACGAACACGACCGGCTACTCCATCTGGGTCAAGGTGGGCGACCATGTCATCACGTCCGCCACGCCACAACCAGGCAAGTCCCAGTTGAACATCACGATCAACTCGGATTATGACACGACGGACGAGTTCGCCACCGATTGCTCGATTCAGAATTTCCGGCTCAATGGCGAGGCATTCCCAGAGGACTATGGCGGCGGATTCAACTTCTACCTGACCGATGCGACCAAGCAGGTCTTCAACACGAACAGCTTGCCGGAGGTCATGGCGCCGCTGGAAGCCTTCACCACCAAACGCTCTCTTGGCTTCGGAGTCAGCAAGCCGGGTTTCGGTTATCTGTTTGGATTTACCGGCCGCGTCACGAATCTCACTGAAGTCGTCCGCCCTCCGCTCAGCATCAAGTCGCTCTCGCCTGGCAAAGTGGAACTCTCCTGGCCGCGCGCCGCGCGTGGCTTCGACGTGGAGTATCGCGATCAGGCTGCGGACAGCGAATGGCAGTCACTTGGGGCGGCGATTGATCAATCCGACGCTGCCTACAGCACCGTCGTCGAGATTGCGGATCAACACCGCTACTACCGTCTCGTGAAGTAATGCGTCGCGATGGAAGGTTGGGAGTCGTTCTACGGCAACTGGACGCCGATGCGGTAGAACAAAGCCGAAGACGCGTTGGTGTCGGTCAGGCTCTGGGCGCTTCCCGTTCCGCGAATTTCGGCCTGACCCGGAACGGGCGTAAAGACCGCAGTGTCCGCAAGGTTGGTCGCGCTCAAGAGCGTGTAGATCCGGTTCGACGAACTGACGAAGTCGATCGTTATCGGCGGGAGGTTTAAGATCGATTCGATGCGAAGGTAGGAGAGCGGATCGGTTGGGTCCGTGTCGGCGATCCATTCCTGCAAGGTTGTGTGCGGATCGTTGTCGGGATTGCCTGCGGCAACGCTCGGATCGGTCGGGTTGAGACCAAAGCGCTGGGTCCAGCCGTCGGGGATGCCGTCGCCGTTGGAGTCAGCGCTGGCGAGGATGACTTCGTACGCGCCGATGTCGAAGCGCGCGAGACCGTCGCCATTGCCGTCCAACGGGCGGGCGAGACCATCGAGATCGTTGGTGATGCTGGCGGACCAGTTTGTGGACACGAGCGAAAGCGCGTTGGTGCCGGCGTCAATGCACGGCGAGGTCGGACTCAAGCGCAGGCCACTGATGAATTGGGGATTGGCGTTGATGTTGCCCGGACCCCAGTTGATGACGCAGTTGGCGTTGTTGGTGACGATTCCGTTCTGGAGGTTGCAGTGCGTGATCGTTACTTCGGGATGAGGAAGGAAGGAACTGGCCTCCATCGTCACCGCGCCGCTAGGCGTGTTCCAGATGATGTTGTTGACGAGCGTAGCCTTACCGTTGCCGGGGAAGAGGCAGTAGGGCGGTCCGTGACGGCCAGTGTGGTCGAACATGCGGATGCCGCGGCCGGAGTTGACGATGGTGTTGTTCGCGATGAGCGCGTCGCACTGGTTCTGCACGGAGATGGCTGCGGCAGTGAAGTTGGAGATGATGTTGTTGAAGACGATCGGGTTGCACTTGTCGCGCAGCACCACACCGTGGTCGTCGCCACCGGAGATGAAGTTACCGTAGATGATCGCCGAGCAACGCGTGGGGTTAATCTTGTCTTCGTGACCGGCGAGGAATGTGTTGTAGCGGATGACGGGCGCGGGCGTGCTTTCGCCATACATGTCGATGTCGTCGTTGTCGCCGCGCTTGTCGGAGAAGGTGCAATGCTCGACGAGCAAGGGCGAATACCGCGAGTGAATGCCCTGGCCGATGGAGATGAAACGGCAGTTCCGGATGTGCGCAGAGGCCGGGCCGGAGAAGTCCCGATCATCCGCGATGATGGCAATGGCGTCGCCGTCGCGGGAGCCGGTGGCAAAAGGAAGGTTCTGAAATGTGCAGCCCTCGATGTCGAGGTGCGTGCCGAGGGAGATGACCGCCTCGCGATAGGTTCGCGCGCCGGGAGCCGGGTTCGCGCAGTCCGTCGGGTAATAACTTTGATGATCGCCGACGCTGTTTGCGAACTCGACCACGCAGTGGCTCAGCCGGCTGGGTTGCGCGCGCACGAATATCAGGCGGCCCCAGTTCGTGGTCGTAGTCGAACGCGTGAAAGTAATCGGCTGGTTGCTTGTGCCATTGGCGAGCAATTGCCCCTCGACGCGCAGCACGGCGGCGGTGTTCATCAGGATGCGCGCACCCGGATCGATGGTGACGACGACGTTCGATTGGATGACGACGGTGCCGGTGAGAAGGTTGGTGCCGGACCAGGTAGCGTTGGCAGTGATGGTGCCGGAGATGAAGTTGGTGGCAGCGGATGCCTGCGTGAGCATCGATGCAACGGCAAGCCACGATACAAAGACTCGCTTGGGGAGGATCATGGCTGAACACTCGCAGACGAGGGCTCGGCTGACAAGTTGACCGATCGGAGAAATTCGATCTCCGCAGCCTATCCATCTCGATCTTGCCGGCGCCGGCTCAGGTCGTTTACAGGATTGTGACGTGACCCGTGGCGGCGTTTGCCTCACTCTCGGAGCAACGCGAGTTCGCGGACAATGTTATGTCGAAGGGCAACGCCGTCATCATCGGTGCGGGGATAATGGGCTTGGCGCACGCGTTGACGGCGCTGGAAGCAGGCTGGTCGGTGGTGGTGTTGGAGCGAGATGGCCGGCCGCTCGGCGCTTCCGTCCGAAACTTCGGTACGCTGTGGCCGATCGGCTGCACGTTCGGTCCTGAGCGGGAACAGGCGTTGTTCGGTGTGCGGCGGTGGAAGGAACTGGCGCCGGAGGCAGGCTTCTCAATCAAACCCCAGGGCTCGCTGAGCCTCGCGTATCGCCCCGAAGCTTGGGCGGTGTTGAAGGAGTTCATGGCGAACGCGGGCGCGATTTCAGACGGCTTTGAACTGCTTAAACCGGACGAGGTCTTGAAACGTTTCCCGGCGGTGAACCTGACGGGCTTGCGCGGCGCGTTGCGCAGTCTGGCGGAAACGGTGGTGCAGCCGGCTTCGTCGATTGCCGCCCTGGCGGCGCTGGTGCAGAAGCGCGGCGCGACGGTGTTGTTCGGCACCCCGGCGATCAAGATTCATGCGGACGCGGTGGAGACGAGTGACGGGCGACGCTTTGCATTCGATCAGCTGGTGATCGCGGCTGGTGACGAGATGCGGCTGTTCTTTCCGGATGAATGTGCGGCAGCGCAGTTGAACCGGTGCCGGCTGCAGATGATGCGTACCGTGCCGCAGCCGGCGGGATTCGATCTGGGCGCAATCCTGGTGAGCGACCTGACGCTGTGTCATTATCCGGCGTTTCGAAATTGCCCGAGCTCACAGCTCCTTCAGGCGCGGTTGGATGAGGAACTGCCGACGCACCGAAAGTGGGGTGTGCATGTGATCGCCGCGCAGCATTTCGACGGGACGCTCACGCTGGGCGATTCGCACGAGTACGCGCCGGACTTCGATCCGGACACGCGAACAGAGGTGGACGATCTGGTGCTCGAAGCGTTCCGCGGATTCGTGCGCGTTCCGGATTTGCGGATCGCCGCGCGCTGGCAGGGAATCTACCTGAAGAGCAAGGTCGGGCAGACGCAGGTGGTGTTGCATCCGCGCGAGCGTGTCACGATGGTGACGGCGATGGGCGGGATTGGAATGACATTGAGCTGGGGCTGCGCGCGGAAGACGGTGGAGTCGTGGACGAAGTCTTCCTGAACACACGATGATGAAAACGAACGTAAAGTTGGTGATCTTCGACTGGGCCGGAACGCTGGTGGACTTCGGTTGCCGGGCGCCGCTCGGCGCCTTTCTCGAAGCCTTCGACGCGGCGCGCCTTCCAATCAGCGATGAGATTGCGCGCCGTCCCATGGGTGCCCACAAGCGTGATCATGTGCGCGAGATTTTGCATTACCCGGAGATTGCCGCTCGCGTGCGATCCGAGCTGCGCCGTGAGCCGGACGAGTCGTTGGTGACGGAGATTTACGATTTGTTCTCGGTGCGATTGCCGGCGCTGTTGCCGAAACATGCGACGCCAATTCCCGGTGCGGTGGAGACGCTGGGGTGGTTGCGGGAGAACGGCATTTTCATCGGAAGCACGACGGGTTACATCCGTTCGATGATGGACTTGTTGGAACCCGCAGCGCGCGCGGCCGGGATCAATCCGGAGGCGTTGATCTGCGCGGATGAAGTGCCACAGAGCCGTCCGGCGCCGTGGGCGTGTTTCCGGCTGGCGGAGAAGTTCGGCGTTTATCCGATGTCGCGCTGCGTGAAGGTGGGGGATACGCCGGCGGACATGGCTGAGGGAATCAACGCGGGAATGATCGCGGTGGGCATCAGCGAAACTGGAAACGAAGTGGGGCTCGGTCCGGAGGAGTTGGCGGCGTTGTCTCCCGCCGAACGCGCGCGTCGAGGAAACGAGGCGGAACGACGGTTGCGCGGAGCTGGCGCGCGCGATGTGCTGACTAGTGTGAGCGAATTGCCGGCGTGGCTGATGTCCCAGAAGTGATTCAAAACCGCGTGGAAGTGGGCGGGGCAATTCTCCGTCAAGGCCGCAGAGCGTAGCCGACGCCTTTCACGCTGTGGAGGAGTTTGCCTTCGCCGTTGCATTCGAGTTTACCGCGAAGTTTCCGGATGTAGACGTCGACGATGTTGGTGCCGGGGTCGAATTGATAGTTCCACACGCGTTCTATAATCGTCGTCCGGGGACACACTTGACCGCCGGAGCGCATGAGGAATTCCAGCAGTTGATATTCGCGCTGGGTTAACTCAATGGGTCGGCTGCCGCGTTGCGCTCGACGTGTGGCGGGATCGAGAACAAGATCGCCGACGCGCACTTGCACGAGGGCGGAGGTGCTGGCGCGGCGGAGGAGGGCACGAACGCGGGCGATCAGTTCCACCATCAGGATCGGTTTCATCATGCAATCGTCCGCGCCGGCATTCAGGCCGTTCACACAATCGGTGACGTCCCGGCTGCCGGAGAGGAGCAGGATGGGCATGGTATTGCCGGCGGACCGGAATTGCCGGAGCACGCCGAGGCCGTCCTGGCCGGGAATGCTCAAGCTCAGGATGGCGGCGTGAGCGGGTTGGCGGGTGAGGGCCACCAGCGCGGAGTTCCCGTCGCGATAAGGCTCCGGGCGAAGGCCTTCCTTGGAGAGATTCGAGCAGATTCCGTCTGACAGGTGAGGATCCTCTTCAATGACTAGAATGCGCATGGGACGACGGATGCGGTGAAGAAAGTGAAAGGTGGCGCGGCGTTCAACACCGGCGGGGACGTGTACAGGTGACCCATATCGACGGAACGATAGCCTTCCGGCGATTAGAAAATAGTGGGACGAAAGTTTAGAATTCTCTAACGAATGACCGATCAACTTCAGCGAGTGGCTGAATCGGCCGGCGCGTCGGGGTCGCGCGGCGCGGGCTGCAGTTGCATGAGTGCATTCGCGATGGTGATCAATCCGCCGCCGAGCAGGAGCGTGAGCCCGACTTTCTCGTTCGGGTAATCAATGCGCGCCATCACGGAAAACCAGCCGGGCAGGAACAGCGCGAACAGACTGGCGAACACGGGTTCCAGGCAGTAGATCAGCCCGGCCTGCGTCGCAGTGAGGAACGTTTGCCAGTAGTTCATCAACAGATAACCGCCCAGCGTGCAGAATACCGTGAGCACGCCCATGAGCCCGGCGATAGGTGCAGAGCTGTAAGCGGCGACCCAGTCGTCCGAACCACCCACCGTCAGCATGGCGACGGGCAGAGTGCAAAGGGCGAGCACAGCGAACATGACGAGCGTGAAGTGATTCACGTTGTTCGCGGCGAACTTGGGCCGTTGCAGCCAAAGGATCTGGCCAGTGAAGATGGTGGAGCCGATCAACGTTTCCAATTCCCCGCGGCCGATGTGGAACTTGCGGAGGTTCACTTCCGACAGGATTCCCACGCCCACGATCACCATTAGGCAGCTCGAGATGACGCGAAGCGTTGGCCAGCGTCGATCGCGAAACGCCACGATAAGCGGGATGAGCAGACAGTAAAATTGCGTGAGGAAAGCTGACGTCGACGCGGACGTGTAGGCGAGGCCGTCCATCTGAAAGATCAATCCCGCCGCCGCGAATACGCCGAGCCCGACGCCTTCCCAGATTTCCATTCGGGTGAGTTTCCGCAACGTCGGCCAGCAGACGAACAGCATGACGACGGCGGCGAGGCTGAAGCGCACGACGATGGTCGCGGACGCGATGAACCAGCTGCTGCTCTGCGGGAGCAGCGGCGCTTGTATCAGCGCCACGGCTTTCATGATGGGAAAGCTCAACGCCCAGCAGGCGTTGGCCAGCACCAACATTTGCAGCGCGCGGAGCTGCTTTGGCGGCATCGACATGGGGCGATACGCTACAGGGCGCGATGGCGAAGACAACGGCGTAATCACCTCGCGGACAGCGGCTCCCGCGGCGCGGAACTTGGCACTTGGAGCTTTCCGGGCGCTTCGGCACACTCCGCCCCTCAAATGCGCGACACGATTCGAGCTTGGACGGAAGCTTTCGAAACGTTCGTCCTGGAAGTCATCCTGGAGGAACGTCGGGGCAAGGCCGCCGATCTCGTGCGCGCGATCCTGTTCGTTCTCTCCAAGGTCTTCCTGCTGATCGTCAAGCTGCGGCGCTTTCTCTACAACGTCCGGCTGCTACGCGACTCGACGCTCGGCGTGCAGGTCATTGCGATTGGCAACATCACCGTCGGCGGCACGGGCAAGACGCCGGTAGTCGAGAAGTTCGCGCGCGAGCTCCAGAACCAGGGCCGCACGGTCGCCATTTTGTCGCGCGGCTACCGGTCCAAGCCGCCGCCGTTGACCAGCCGCCTCATCGACCGTTTGCTCTTCCGCTCGGATACGACCCCGCCGCGCGTCGTGTCGGACGGCAAATCGCTGCTGCTCGATTCCGAAACCGCCGGCGACGAACCCTACATGCTCGCGTCGAATCTGAAGGACGTGATCGTGCTGGTGGACAAGGACCGCGTGAAGGCCGGGCGTTACGCGATCGAGAAGTTCGGCTGCGACACGCTGCTGCTCGACGATGGATTCCAATACTGGAAGCTGGCCGGCCGTCGGCGCGACATCGTGCTCATCGATTGTCAGGCGCCGTTCGGAAACGAATTCCTTTTGCCGCGTGGCACCTTGCGTGAGCCGGGATCGCATCTGGCCCGCGCGAGCACGATCTTCATCACCAAGAGCGATGGCAACACAGCACGGCTGCGGGCGCGCATCGCGAAGCACAACTCCACCGCGGGCATCATTGAGTGCATTCACCAGCCGCTTTACTTCGAGGACGTTTTCACGGGTGAACGCCATGATCTCGATCTGCTTAAGGGCAAGAAGGTCGCGGCTCTGAGCGGCATCGCGCAGCCGGAGAGCTTTGAGAACAGCCTCGCGAAACTTGGCGCGAACCTGGTTTACTCGAAGCGCTTCGCCGATCACCATCGCTTCACACAGCAGGAAATTCTTAACGCGGTGAACCGCGGCAAGAAGCGGCAGGCGGAGATCATCATCACTACGCAAAAGGACGCGGTGCGGTTTCCGAAGATCGATCGCCGAGATCTGCCGTTCTATTTCATGCGTGTGGAGATCAAGATCGTGGCGGGCGCAAAAGACTTCAACGACTGTGTGCGGCAGATTTGTTTCCGATAACGAACATGGACCGCCTCCTCTATTTCGTGGTGCTGAGCTTGATCAAGTTCCTGCAAGCCCTCCCGCTGCGCTGGGTCGCCCTCATCGGACGCGGAGGCGGCGCGGTGGCCTACTTCATCGACGCGCGCCATCGCAAAGTCGCGCAGCGCAACATCGCGATGTGTCTCGGCAAGGAGCGGACACCGGAGGAAGTTCACGCACTGGCGAAGGAAAATTTCCGGCGGCTCGGCGAAAGCTATTGCTGCGCGATCAAGACTGCTTCGATGACGTGGGAAGAACTTCAGCCGCATCTGGAGTTCGTCGGCGTGAAGAAGGAAATGCACGGTGGGCCGGGGCTGAATCCCCCGAGCGTGGTCGTGGCCATCGGGCATTTTGGAAACTTCGAGCTCTACGCGCGCTTCGTGCAATACATGCCAAACATTCGCGGGGCGACGACGTATCGCGGCCTGCGTCAGGCCTCGTTGAACCGCCTCATGCAGGGAATGCGCGAGAAGTCCGGCTGCAACTTCTTCGAGCGCCGGACGGACGCCGCCGCGCTGCGTGCCTGGATGAAGCCGCAAGGTTGTCTGCTGGGGTTGTTGGCCGATCAGCACGCGGGAGTGGGTGGCGTGCGCATTCCGTTCTTTGGCCACGAATGTTCCGCCACAGCTTCGCCGGCCGTGTTTGCCTTGCGCTACGATTGTCCGTTGCGCACCGCGATCTGTTACCGCGTGGGCCTCGCGAAATGGCAGATCGAACTCGGCGAAGAGATTCCGACGCGGGAGAACGGGAAACCGCGCGAGGTTGTCGCCATCACGCATGATGTGAACGCAGCGTTTGAAGTCGCCGTGCGCCGCGATCCGGCGAACTGGTTTTGGGTTCACAACCGCTGGAAGCCGGACAAGCCGAAGACTCTGCCGTCACGGCCGCGGGTTCCCGCAGCCCAGCCGTCTGCGAAAACGTGAGTCAGTTCGAAAAAATCCTCGTGCGCAGCGTCAACTGGCTGGGCGACGCGGTGATGACCACGCCCGCGCTTCAGCGACTCCGCGAAGCGATGCCCTCGGCGTACATCTCACTTCTGACCCACGCCAAGCTCGCGGGCCTTTGGGAACAGCATCCGGCGATCGATTCCGTTCTCACGTTCTCCGATGAAGACAGCGTCTTCGCCACCGCGAAGAAGCTGCGCGCCGAGAAGTTCACCACCGCCCTGGTCTTGCCGAATTCGCCGCGGTCGGCCTTGGAGGTTTTTCTCGCGGGCATTCCGACACGCATTGGGCTGGCGCGACCGTGGCGGAACTTCTTCCTGACGCAGGCTGTTCCTCCGCGGCGCGATGAAGTGCGCATGCTCAAGCGAACCCCGGCGGACGTTCAGTCACTCGTCGCGGGTGGAGGCGGAGCGAAGCAGCCGCTGATTCCTCCGTCGGCACACCAGCTTCATCATTACCTTCACCTCACGGCGGCTCTCGGTGCGAATCCGGATCCGTTACCGCCACGCCTCGAGGTAGGCGATGCCGAGGTCGCAGCCGTTCGCAAACGCTTTGGCGTGCGGGAGGACAGAACGCCCTTGCTCGGCATCAATGCCGGTGCGGAATACGGTCCCGCGAAGCGCTGGCCGCGCGAACGTTTCGTCGCGGCGGCGATCGAGATTCAGCGTCGCACGAACTGTCAGTGGTGGATCTTCGGCGGCAAAGCGGACGTGGAACTCGCGACCGGCATCGCAGAGGACATCGCCGAGGCGAAATCCGGCGCTCCCGATTCCGTTCGCTCCATCGCCGGCCAAACGACGTTGCGTGAATTGTGCGCGGCGTTGAAGGCGTGCCGTCTCGTAATTACCAACGACACCGGCCCAATGCACGTCGCGGCGGCGGTGGGAACGCCGGTGATCGTTCCGTTCGGCAGCACATCTCCTGAACTCACGGGCCCAGGGTTGCCCGGCGCCGCAACACATCAACTCATCAAGGCGAACGTCCCCTGCTCTCCCTGCTTCCTCCGCGAATGCCCGATCGACTTCCGCTGCATGCAGGGCATCAGCGTGGACACAGTGGTGAATGCAGCGATGCGCGTATTGGGCGTTTAATTGCCGCGCAAAAAACTTGTTGGCGTCCCCTTGTGCGGTCGCTGGCTCGTCACTAAGGTTCGCTCCATGAAAATCCAATCACGTCTCCTGTCGTTGGGGTTTGCCCTCGTCTCCTCTGCATTGTTCATCACGTCCACTCACGCCAACTGGCCGGCGTGGCGCGGGCCGCTGGGGTCCGGCGTTGTGCCGGAAAAGAACGTGCCACTGAAGTGGAGCCCGACGGAGAATGTGCGCTGGAAAATTCCGCTGCCGGACCGCGGCAACTCCACGCCGGCGATTTGGGGCGACAAGGTGTTCGTCACCCAAGCGATCGAGAAGGACGGTCTCCGGACACTGATGTGTTTCTCGCGGACTGATGGGAAATTGCTCTGGCAGAAGTCGGTGACCTATACGCAGAAGGAAGAATCACACGCGACCAATCCGCATTGCTCGGCCTCGCCGGTCGTCGATGGTGAGCGCGTAATTGTGTCTTACGCGTCGGCTGGTGTGTATTGCTACGACCTTGATGGAAAGGAGCTGTGGCGTCGCGATCTCGGCAAGCAATCGTTCGGCTGGGGCAGCGGTTCCTCGCCAGTCCTGCATGATGACGTTTGCTTTCTCTATCACGGGCCGGGGAAGGACGCGCAGTTGATCGCGCTCGACAAGAAGACGGGCAAGACCCTCTGGAGCTTTGCGGAGCCTACGATCGATGTCGGCAAACGCACCGACGGTTTTCGCGGCCAGGAGCCGGGCATGATTTGCACCTACAGCACACCCATCCTCGCGAAGACGGGCGGGCGCGAGGAGTTGCTGATGAGCTTCCCGCGTTACCTGCGCGCCTTCGATCCGAAGACGGGCAAGGAACTCTGGCACTCGGATGGTTTGAACCCGCTTGTCTACACCTCGCCGATTTACAGCGATGGCATTGTGGTGGCGATGGGCGGTTACTTCGGAAACACCATCGCGGTAAAGACGGGCGGTTCGGGCAACGTCACCGAATCACATCGCGTGTGGAATGCGGAGCGGACACGGACGGGAATCGGTTCCGGCGTGGTGCATGACGACCACATTTACATCGTGAACGCCACCGGCATCGCGGACTGCATCGAGCTGAAGACGGGAAAGAACGTTTGGAGCGAACGAGTGCGCGGTTCGGGACCGAAGTCTGACACGTGGTCGTCGGCGGTGCTGGTCGGTGATCTCGTGTATCACCTGAACCAGAGCGGCGATTGCGTGGTGTTCCGGGCCAGCCCGAAGTTCGAGCTCGTGGGCGCGAACTCCATCGGGAACGAGTTGTGCAATGCGTCCGTGGCGGTGAGCAACGGGGAGATCTTCATCCGCACGCACAATCATCTCTGGTGCATCGGGGAGACGAAGAGGACGGCAAGTGTGAGGTATTGAAGTAAAAAATACTTCACAAAGAACTGTACCCCTGATTAGTATTTGGCGTTCCCAACAGGGTTCCAAACCAACACAATCAACCAAGGTATTAACATGAAGAAAGTTCTGAGCATTTGCCTGATTGCGCTGTTCGCTGCGGTCTCTACGCCTCTCGTTGTGGCGGCCGACCAACCTTTGCCGGCCGAGAAGGCGGAGAAGAAAGGCCCGAAAACCCTCCCGTTCCGCGGCAAAATTATGGCCGTTGACGCTACCGCGAAGGTGATCACGGTGGGCGAACGCAAATTTCACGTCACGCCGACCACGAAGTTCATGAAGGCTGGCAAGCCTGCCACCTTTGCTGACGCGACGGTGGGCGAGGAAGTCGGCGGAGCTTACTACGAAGAAGCGGGCAAGCTGGAGCTGTCATCTCTCCGCATCGGGCCGAAGCCGGTGGAAGCACCGAAGGTTAAGAAGGAGAAGAAGGAAAAATAGGACTCACGTCCCGTTTTCGAACGCTTTGCACTGGGGCGCCTTTCACGAAGGCGCCCCTTTTGTTTCCCAAGCGATGGAACTTAAATACATTTATTGACTCACAGTCAAACATAAGTAGCTTATCGTCCAATGTCTGTGACTCAACAGCGGAAAGAACGTGAACGTGCCGCGCGCGAGGAGTTGATTCTCGAACACGGCCGACGGCTGCTCTTACGGGAAGGTTTCCAGAATCTGAATCTCGACGAGCTCGCGCGTTCCATCGAGTATTCGAAGGGCACCATCTATCTCCACTTCGAGACGAAGGAAGATCTCGCGTTGGCCATCGCCACGGGCGCTCTTAAGGAACGTGCGGATCTGTTCGAACGCGCCTCGAAATTTACCGGCCTGACTCGCGAGCGGATGAGGGCTGTTGGATTTGCGTGTTGCCAGTTTGCGATTGTGCATCGCGATTACTTCAACATCGAAATGATGCTGAGATCCCAGTCTTTCTGGGAGAAAGCGTCGGAAGAGAGGCGTCGTCAGCATGGGCTTCAGGCGGGCCGGTTGTTCCACATTGTCAGCAGCATCGCGACGGAGGCGATTCGCGCGGGCGACCTTGCGCCCGAGGTTCGCACCCAGGATGTCGCGCTCAGTTTAATTGCCATCACGATGGGCAGCCACATTGCGAGCATGCAGCCAGATATCCAGATGCTCTGCGGACTAACAGACCCGGTTGCCGCGGTTGCTGCGGTCCGGCGCAATCAAGACCTAATCTGCGACGGTTGGGGCTGGAAGCCGCTGCTGAAAGACTTCGACTACACCGCCACCGACAAACGCATCAAGACCGAGATTTTCCCTGAAGCTACGTGGTGCAAGGTGAATTAGATTTTTTGCCAATATAATGACTTAAAGTCACAGAATGATTCCACGCCAATTCGAACTGCTTTCGTCATGAACTTCGTTGCCCTTCGCATGCTCACCGGGGATCGCGCCAAATACCTGGGTCTCATCTTCGCCATCGCCTTCAGCACCTTCCTGCTCCAGAACCAGACCAGCATTTTCGCCGGGATCATGAGTCGGACCGGCAGCCAGATCGCGGATGTGACGGACGCCGACGTGTGGGTGATGGATCCCGCCACGGAATATTTCGAAGAAACGAAGGCGCTCAAGGATACCGATCTGTTGCGCGTGCGCGGTGTGCCGGGAGTGGATTACGCGGTGCGGCTGTTCAAAGGCCAGCCGGTGGCGCGCACGCCGGAAGGTAACTTCTCCGCGACGGTGGTGCTGGGACTCGACGACGCCACGCTGATCGGTGCACCGCGCAAGATGGTGATGGGCTCGTGGGAAAACCTCCGCGAACCGCATTCCGTCGTCGTGGATCGCGCTGGTTACATGCTGCTTTTCCCCGGCGAGCCGCTCGAACTCAATCGCACGCTGGAGATGAACGACAACCTCGTTCGCATCGCCGGCATTTCCGAAGCATCGGCTTCCTTCACCAGCTTCCCGATCATCCACGCCCGCTACAGCGCGGCGGTGAATTTCCTTGGACGCGAGCGCAGCCAGATGGCGTTCGTCCTCGCACGCGGCCAACCGGGAGTTTCCGCCGAGGAACTCGCCCGGCGCATCAGCGATGCGACTGGTCTGCGCGCGCGAACGCAGAACGAATTCCGCTGGGACTGCATCAACTACTATCTCAAGCACACGGGCATTCCGGTGAACTTCGGCATCACGATCACCATCGCGATTGTCATCGGGCTCGTGGTATCCGGACAAACCTTCTACCTCTTCACTGTCGAGAACCTGAAACAGTTCGGCGCGCTGAAGGCCATCGGCGTCACCAACGCGCGGCTGATGGGCATGATCCTGTTGCAAGCCCTCACCGTGGGTTTCATTGGCTACGCCTTTGGCACCGGCATGGCGGCGGTCTTTTTCGAGATCTTCAGCCAGAAGATCGCCACGCGCGGGATTGTCCTCATGTGGCAGAACGTCGTCGGCGTGGGCGTGCTCATGTTCCTCGTCGTCATCGCGGCCAGCCTGTTGAGCATCCGCCGCGTGCTCGTGCTTGAACCCGCGACCGTCTTCCGCGGCTGAACCATCACCACCATGAAAACGAAAACTTCCGCCAATGCCGTCCGCTGTGCGGGCGTCCAGAAACACTTCGGCGAAGGCGATGCGCGCATCCATGTGCTGCGCGGCGTCGACTTCGAAGCGAAGCAGGGCGAACTTACATTCCTCGTCGGCCCCAGCGGCTGCGGCAAAACGACGTTGATCTCCGTGATCACCGGACTGCTCGATTCCACCGGCGGATCCGTGGAGCTCTTCGGGGAGAACACCCGCCAACTGCCGCCCGAGGAACAGATTCGTTTTCGTCGCCGCAATCTCGGGTTCGTCTTCCAGCAATACAATCTCCTCCCCGCGCTCACCGCCGCTGAGAACGCCGCGGTGCCGTTGCTCGCCGTTGGAATGAAACGCCGCGAATCCGTCGAACGCGCGAAGGCACTTCTGGTGAAGCTCGGCTTGGAGAACCGCATGGATACGCTTCCTTCGAAGCTTTCCGGCGGCCAGCAACAACGCGTCGCCATGGCCCGTGCGCTTGTCCATGAACCGCGCCTGATCGTTTGCGACGAACCGACTGCAGCGCTCGATCACGCGACCGGCGAGTCCGTGATGGAACTGCTTGCTGACTCTGCTGTGCATCCCGAACGCGCCGTCATCGTCGTCACGCATGACAATCGTGTCTTTCACTTCGCCGATGCCGTCGCCCACATGGACGACGGACGCATCACTCATTCTGAACAACGCAACTGAACGCCGCCCATGAAACACCAAGTCCTCCCCATCGCCGCCGTCGTCGTCCTCGCGCTCGCGACCGTTTCCATCGTTCGCACCCAGCCCCGCACTGAGAAGAATGAACCGCCCGTGGCACCACCCCGCGCCGCCTTCGAGCAGCGCGTTGCCGCCATTGGTTTGCTCGAAGCCAGTTCCGAGAACATCTCCATGGCGTCGCACATTCCCGGCATCGTGGAGAAAGTGTTCGTCACCGTCGGCCAGGACGTGAAACGCGGCGAGCCTCTGGTGAAGCTCGATACTCGCGCTCTTGAAGCCGCGCGGGCCGAACGCCGGAGTGACATCGCTTCGCGACAAGCCACTGTCGCCACTGCCGAAGCCCGCGCCCGCAAAGCCCGCGCGGCGCTGGCCGAGGTGCAGCGCAATTTGAAATTTGCCGAAGCCGTGTCCGACGCCCGCAGCATCAGCAACGAAGAAACCACCCGCCGCCGCAGCGCCGTGGAGATCGCCGAGGCGGACGTGAACGCTGCCGAAGCTGAAATCCTCGCCGCGAAAGCGTCCGTCACTTCCGCGGAGACCGCGTTGAAGGCGGTGGAGACGGATCTGGATCGCAGCGTCGTCACCTCCCCGATCGACGCGCGCGTGTTGCAAGTGCGGATTCGTCCGGGTGAATTCGCCAGCGCTGGCAGCAGCAGTTCTCCCTGGCTTGTCGTCGGGGATATTTCGTCGCTTCACGTGCGGGTGGACATCGACGAGCATGAGGCTTGGCGCGTGCGTCCGGGCGCAAAAGCCGTCGCCCAGGTGCGAGGCAATGCCAGCATCCAGTCACCCGCGACGTTCGTCCGCTTCGAGCCGCTGGTGATTCCAAAGCAGTCGCTGACCGGTGCCAGCAACGAGCGCGTCGATACCCGTGTGCTTCAGGCCATCTACCGAATCGAGGCGAAGGATCTTCCACTGTTCGTGGGTCAGCAGATGGACGTGTTCATCGATGCGTCGGACGTGAAAACCGCCGCCTTCAAACGCTGACCTCCCATGAAAGCAAACTTCGCTCTCCTCGTCGCCGGCCTCGTTCTCGCGGGCTGCAAGATCGGTCCTGATCATCGCGCGCCGCAAAGTGCGTTGCCAAATGGGTTCACGCATTCCGACTCGGTTGCGACCACCAACGCTACGCCCGCTAATCTAGCTGAGTGGTGGAGCGTGTTCAACGACGCCCGGCTCTCCGCGCTGATGCGAACGGCGACGTCGTCAAACCTCGACGTTCGCATCGCCCAAGCCCGCGTGCTCGAAGCGCGCGCGCAGCGTGGACTTTCCCGGTCCGTGCTCTGGCCGCAGGTGAACGCGAACGGCAGCTACTCGCGCTGGCGACTCAGCGAGAACACGCTCAATGGCCAGCAGATTCTCCAGGCCGGCAAACCGCTCGAGAATGATCTCTTCGACGCCGGCCTCGACATGAGCTGGGAGATCGATGTCTTCGGCGGTGCGCGTCGCGCCGTGGAAGCGACGCAGGCGGAGCTTGAATCGTCAGTGGAGTCGGGCCGCGACACGTTAGTGAGCGTGCTCGCGGAAGTCGGATTCAGTTACCTCGATCTCCGTGCCGCGCAACGCCAGCTCGCTGTTGCCCGCGAGAATCTCAAGGCGCAGGAGCAGACGCTCGTGCTGACGAAGGATCGATTCCAGGCGGGCCTCGCCAGTGAACTCGACACGGCACGTTCGCAGGCCCAGGTTGCGGCGACACGGGCGCAGATTCCGCCATTGGAAGAAGCTCAACAGCGGGCGATCCATCGTCTAGCCGTGCTGCTCGGAAAAGCGCCGGGGGAACTGGACGCGGACTTGGTGACGGAGGCGGCAATTCCGACCGCGACGCCACGGGTGCCAGTTGGGCTGCCGTCCGATCTGCTGCTGCGCCGACCGGATGTGCGACGCGCTGAGCGTCAACTCGCGTCCGCCACGGCGCGCATCGGTGTGGCGAAGGGCGAGTGGTTCCCGAAATTTTATCTCACTGGCGCGGCCGGATTGCAGAGCATCGACACCGAAGACTTCTTCGATGGCGGCAGCCGGTTCTGGTCGATCGGTCCGAGCTTGCGCTGGCCGATCTTCAACGCCGGACGCATCCGCCAGAACGTGAAGATCCAGACCGCGCGTCAGGAGCAGGCGCTGTTGCAGTACGAGAAGTCAGTGCTGACTGCGTTGGAGGAAGTGGAGAACGCGCTCGTCGCGTTCGGGCGCGAACAGGAGCGGCTCCGTTCGCTCGCGGAATCCGAGCAGGCCAGCCGACGATCGGTCACGCTCGCGACCGATCGGTATCGCGGCGGGTTGGTGAGCTTTCTCGATGTGCTCGAAGCTGAGCGATCGTTGCTCGCGGTGCAGGATGGCGTGGTGCAGAGCGAACGTCAGCTCGGCCAGAATCTCATTCGCCTCTACAAGGCGCTCGGTGGCGGGTGGATGCAGGAGGTGTCGTCGTTTCAGACGGCGAGTCGGTGAGCCGTTATCTCACGCCAGCACGCCTTTCACGACTTCGCTGCCGGGCTTGGTCACGTTGGTCAGGCGCATGTTCACGCCGCTCACGGGATACGTGAACTTCATGTGATCAAAGCCAAGCAGGTGCAGCATGGTGGCGTGGAAATCGTGAACGGAAACTTTGTCGATCACGGCTTGGTAGCCGAAGTCGTCCGTCTCGCCGTAGCTGAGCCCGCCTTTCACTCCGCCGCCAGCCATCCAGAGCGTAAACGCGCCGGGATTGTGATCGCGCCCGACGAATTTCATTTCCACGCCATTACGGTTCTCGCGCATGGACGTACGACCAAACTCTCCGCTCCACACGATGAGCGTGTCCTCGTAGAGCCCGCGTTGTTTCAGGTCCGTGATGAGCGCCATGAGCGCGCGGTCCACCTGCTTGCACTTGTCCTTAAAGCCGTGACTGAGCGCTTCGCTTTCGCCGGCGCCGTGACTGTCCCAGCCCCAGTCGAAGAGCTGGATGTAACGCACACCGCGTTCGGCGAGACGCCGCGCGAGCAGACAATTGTTCGCGAACGATTCCTTGCCCGGCTGCGTGCCGTAGAGTTCGTGGATGCCTGCTGACTCCTGCTTGATGTCGAACGCGTCGCTGGCGCTGACCTGCATGCGGAAGGCGAGTTCGTATTGCGCGATGCGCGTGAGCGTTTCGGGATCGCCGACTTCCTTCGCAGTCTTCTGATTGATCTCGTTCAACGCGTCGAGCGTGCGGCGGCGCAGGCCGCGCGTGATGCCGTCGGGGTTCGAGAGGAACAGGACGGGATCACCCTGTGAACGACATTGCACGCCTTGATAGACCGAGGGCAGGAAGCCCGAGCCCCAGACGGATTTGCCGGCGTCGGGGTTCTTGCCGCCGCTGGTGAGCACGATGAAGCCGGGGAGGTTTTGATTCTCGGAGCCGAGACCGTACGTCGCCCATGCGCCCGCACTGGCCCAGCCGGGATTCTGCGTGCCGGTGTGCATGAGCAGCTGTGCGGGACCGTGGTTAAACTGGTCCGTGTACATCGATCTGATGAAGCACACGTCGTCGGCGACGCTCGCGAAGTGCGGCATTCGGTCGGAGATCCACTGACCGCTCTTGCCGTGTTGTTTGAATTCGAACTGTGGCCCGAGCATCTTCGGCACGCCCTGGATGAAGGCGAACTGTTTCCCTTTCAGGAACGACTCCGGACAATCCTTGCCGTCCATCTTCGCGAGCTCGGGCTTGTAGTCGAACAGCTCGAGCTGGCTCGGCGAGCCGGCCATGTGGAGATAGATCACACGCTTCGCCTTCGCGGGCCTCGGCGGTTGGTGCGGCAGGAGAGGTCGCGCGGCGTCCTTCTTCAACGGGCCGTCGGAGCCCCACGCGCGACCGGTCATGCTCGCTAGCCAGAGCGCGCCGAGGCCGGTGGTGCAATCGCGCAGGAAATGCCGGCGCGTGTGTTGCAACAGTGAATCGTACTGGAATTGCTGGAAGAGGTTCATGGCTTCAACGGGTCAGGGACGAATCGAGATTCAAGAGCGTGTTGGCGACGAGCACGAGCGCGGCTTTCTCCGGCGTCTCACCGAGCCTCGCGGCGGTTTCCTTGTCCGCGCGATAATCCGTCAGCGCGCCTTCGTAGAGTTTCACGAGGCTGTCGATCATCGTGCGCGGCGACTTGTCGAGCGTGAGCAGGCGACAGCCGCGTTCGATCTTGCGCTTCACTGAGCCGCCGTCCTTCTCCATCCGCGTCGCGAGTGCCTGCGCCATTTCGATGAAGGCGGGATCGTTCATGACGCTGAGCGCTTGCAGCGGCGTGTTGCTCGGGATACGTCGCGCGGTGCAGAAATCGCGCATCGGCGCGTCGAACGTGAGAAAGAGCGGGTAGCCTGCGGTGCGGCGGCTGTAGGTGTAAACGGCGCGACGGAAGCGGTTCTCGTTCGTGGCCGTGTTCCATTTGTCGCCACTGTAAACGGTGCTCCAGATCCCGTCCGGCTGCGGCGGGAACACCGGTGGGCCGAACTGCTTTGTCGAGAGCAGGCCCGAGACGGCGAGTGCCTGGTCACGCACCATCTCGGCGGTGAGACGCGAGCGCGGTCCGCGCGCGAAGAGATGATTCGCCGCGTCCTTCTCCAGCAGGATCGGCGTGGTCTTTGCGGTTTGCGCGTAGGTGGCGGAGAGCGCGAGATCGCGCAGGAACTGTTTTACTGACCATTTGAACTCACCGCGCAATCGCAGCGCGAGATGGTCGAGCAGTTCAGGATGCGACGGCTTCGCGCCGGAGGTACCGAAGTCTTCAAGCGTCTCCACGATGCCGCGGCCGAACATCTCGGCCCACAGCCGGTTCGCCAGCACGCGGGCGGCGAGTGGATTGCGATCGCTGACCAGCCAGCGCGCCATGTCGAGGCGGTTCATCGGGTCGCTGGTCTTCGGTGGTTGGACGACATCGGGAATGCCCGGCAACACAGCGTCGTCGCGAGTGAGGCGATTGCCACGGATGAAGACGCGCGTTTCGCGAGCGGCAGACTTCGCGCGCTCGACCATCACGGGCACGTTGGGGCCGGAGAGTTTTTTGAGTGCGAAACCAGCGGCGCGCCATTCCGCGAGGGCGTCCGAACGGGTGGCGGAGTTCGCGAAATCCGTGAGTGCGACGTCCTTCGAGTACGACAGCGCGAAGTGTTTCAAAGGGCAGCCCTGCACGCTGCTGTTCGCCGCGATGCCGTGATCGAATACGAGTTCCAGTGCGGCGCCCTCGGCGGCTTCGAGCGGTTTCTCGAGCACAATGATGCCCCAACGCGGACCGGACATCGTCGGGTAACTGCCCAGCCCACCGCCGCCTTCGAGGACTTTGCGCGGATCGAACGGACCGGCGAGATAACCGACGATGACGTCCTTCAACTTCACGATCTGGTTCGAGGTGCCGGGCACGACGAGCGATGCGGTGAGCTTCGAGAAAATCTGTCCGCGCTCGGGCGCGTTCTTCGGGTTGTCGGACTCCGGGAAGATGTCGATCTTCAGCGCCGTCATGCCCCCGATGGCTGGAACGACGTTCGTGTATTTCACGGAGATAGGCAGGGTGCCGCTGGCGTCGATGCGGCCTTTGGCGCCGATGGTGAGCGTGCCGCCGCTGGCTTTGGCTTCCTTGGCGATGAGCGGTTTCCAATCCGTGACCTTGGCCGCCAGCGGGAGCGCATCGGTATTCAGCTTCTCGCGTAGGCGACGAGATTCGCGCTGGAGCCGCGCCGCTTCCTCGCGCTTAGTGGTGTCCTCGGGGAACATCCAGCGCGGGTAATCGTCGTTCTGATCGCAGTCCTCGGTGTTATCGAAGAACGCGGCGAAGCGATAGTAGTCGCGGTGCGGATACGGATCGTAGGGATGGGCGTGGCATTGCACGCAACCGAAGGTCGTCGCGTTCCAGGTCGTCCAAGTGGTGTTCACGCGATCGAGCACGGCCACGGTGCGATACTCCTCGTCGTCCGTGCCGCCTTCGGTGTTGTTCTGCGTGTTGCGATGGAACGCGGTGGCAAGAATGTCGTCCGCCGACGGGTTCGGCAGGAGATCGCCGGCGAGTTGTTTGATGGTGAACTGATCGAAGGGCAGGTCGGCGTTGAACGCGCGGATCACCCAGTCGCGCCACGGCCAGATGTCGCGATGCGGATCCTTTTCGAAGCCGAACGTGTCCGAGTAGCGGGCGAGATCCAGCCACACCGAAGCCCAGCGTTCGCCGAACTGCGGTGACGCGAGCAAACGATCCACGACACGGGACTTCGCGGCGGCGGCGTTTTTGCGGCGGTCCTTCTGGAAGGCGTCGTAATCTTCCGGCGTCGGCGGCAGGCCAATCAGGTCGAGGGACACGCGGCGCAACCATTCGGCGGGCGTGGCTTCGGGCGAGGGCTTCAAACCGGCGGCTTCAATCGGCGCGAGGATGAATTGGTCGGCGGGGACATTTGGCCACGATTTGTTTTTGAGCGTGGGCTTCGCAGGTTCTGTGGGCGGAACGAATGACCAATGCTCGCTCCAATTTGCGCCTTCCTTGATCCACTGGCGGAGGGTCGCGATTTCTTTCTCGCTCAGACGCGGGCCGTGATCTGGGCGGGGCATCACCTCGTCTTCGTCGGTCGAGAGCACGCGGCGGATGATTTCCGACTTGTCCGGGTCGCCGGGGATGATCGGCACTTCACCGGACTTGGCCGGCGCGAGCGCCTTGTCGCGATAAACGAGAGAGAGCTTGCCCGCCGCCTTCACGCCGCCGTGGCAGGCGGTGCAGTGCTTGGCGAAGAGCGGCCGGATGTCGCGGTTGAATTCCGTACGGGCGCTGGCCGGGCGATCGGAGGTTGCCGAGGGCGCAGAAACCGTCGAAACCAGGAGAACCGCGGCGAAGGCAAGACCCGATAGCGCGCAATGGATGAATCGCATGTTCATGTTCCGTAGTGGAGACGGCCTGAGAGCCGTCGCATAAGGCAATAAGGTAGGGACTTACGCGAGTCGACCGCAATTCAGAGCAATCCGGATTTTGTTTGGACATCGGTTGGTGGGCGAAGGCCAAGCCAATCGCGGTGGTGGGTGGAAACCGGCTCGGATGGAGCCTGGCGGAGAACTTCGCATCCCGAGGGAAACCCCGTGTTTCCAATTGTTTTCGACGCTACAATCTGGCAATGTACGTTTACCTCGAAATCTATCCTTGGACGGGCAGACTTCATGTTGAGGCGTCGAATGGCTGAAGGAGTCGGCCAAGAGTTTGAGTCGTATTTGTTGAAACTATTGGCCTGCATCTTCAATCGGAACTGGCTGGGCGCGAGCCTTGTCCTGCTCTTGCTGTGGCTAGGTTCCGCCCGTGCGGAATTTCTGCCAACGGAAAGTCCGCGCTCAGATTTCTGGCTGCCAGACGGTGTCGTCCATGCCGTGCTGGAAACCAATGGCGTTATCTACCTGGGCGGCGAGTTCACGTCGCTGTCTCCCAATCTCCCGACCTCCGCCATGCTCAATGCGGTGAACGGCCACGCCGATCTCACGTTCCCTCCAGTCGCGGGCATCCTCTACAGCGTGATTCCGGACGGAGCAGGCGGTTGGTTCATCGGCGGGCGATTCAATCGCGTGGGAAACTTCGCCCGAACGAACCTCGCGCATCTGCTGGCCAATAATGCGGTCGACCCGGCCTGGGCGCCGTCGACGGACGCGACGGTCCATGCGTTGAAGCTGGTCGCTGGAGTTGTTTACGTTGGCGGTGATTTCGCGAGCGTGTCAGGCGAACCGCGTCGGCGACTGGCGGCGGTCGATGCAGTTTCGGGCGCGGTGTCGTCATGGAATCCGGACATTTGCTGCGATCTATCTTCGGACAATCGCGCGCGCGTGATGGCGCTCGATGGAGCGGACGGCCGGCTTTACGTCGGCGGATTCTTCAACCAGATCGATGGTCAGGCGCAGAACCTCCTGGCGACATTCGACCTTCAGACGGGAAGAATCCTCCCCTGGCCCAATGCCGGATTTGACCCGGCGAATTTCGTCGCCGCGGTGAAGCTCGCGGGCAACACGCTCTATGTCGGCGGACGCTTTGTGAACATTGGCGGCGCGGAACGCCAGAACATCGCCGCGCTCGATGCTTCCACCGGGCTGGCGGCCAGTTGGAATCCCCGTGCTGACGGAGAGGTTCTCGATGTCGCGCTGCAAGGCCGCACGGTTTATCTCGCTGGACGCTTTCTCGTCGTGGCCGAGCAACCGAGATTCAATCTGGCCGGAGTCGATGTTGATTCCGGTCAGGCCACCGAGTGGGTTCCGAATCCGAATGAAACCGTCCGCCAGATCGCCGTCTCGGGCCGGGTGATTTATGCGGGCGGCGACTTTACGGAAGCGGGTGGTGCGCCACGGGCGGGCATGGCGGCTTTCGACGCGGAGACCGGGATGGCTCTGGACTGGATTCCCGAAACCGTCGGTCGCGGCGTTCAGGCGCTGGCTCTCAACGGCGATCGGATCGTGGCCAGCAGCGAACTGCATCGCGATTCGAAAACGCGCCGCCGCTTGGCCGCGCTTGATCAGCGGACGGGACGGGTGCTCGATTGGAATCCGGGCGCGGACAACGCCGTCTTCGCGCTCGCCCTTGTCAGCAACACGGTTTACTTCGGCGGAGATTTCCTCGCGGTGAACGACGCGCCGCGCGTGCGCATTGCGGCGGCGGACGCGCTCACTGGCGAAATCCTTCCGTGGAATCTGAATACTGCGGGCCCGAATGGACGTGTCTGGTCGCTCGCCGTCATCAATGATCGCCTGTTCGCCGCGGGCGGTTTCAGCTCGGTCAGCGGCATGTTTGCTCCCGGCCTGGTCGCGCTGGATCTCATCTCCGGTTCGCCGCTGAACTGGCGGCCCATTCCCAATCGATCTGTCTTCGCCCTCGAAGAATTCGACAGCACGTTATACGCGGCGGGCAGTTTCAGCACCGTCGCCAGCCAGTCCCGGCGGGCCTTCGCGCAGGTCAATGCCATGACGCCGACGGCGACCAGCTGGAATCCCGATGTGCGTGGTTCCGGAATCCTGGGCAACACCATCACCCGCCGCGGCGACACGGTTTATCTGGGCGGCACCTTCACAAATGTCGCGGGACAATCGCGCCGGCATCTCGCGGCATTGAATGCGGCCGACGCGTCGCTCCGGTCATGGGCTCCGACGTTCGGTTCACCGCTGGATGCCGTGCAGGATGTCGCTGCGACCGCTGAAGCCATTTACGTGGCGGGGTCGTTCACCAACGTAGGCGGCAAGTTTCGTGCGGGTCTCGTGGCACTGGACCCGCAAACGGCGGCTCCGCTGAATTGGGACGTCGGTCCGGAGAACGACGCGGGCGCGGTATCGATGCGAGTGGTGACGACTGGAACGGATGCGTTGTATGTGGGCGGAGCATTCACTTCGCTCCGGGGCGCGCAGTACAAGAACTTCGCGGTCTTCCCGGCGGTCGGCGCGCCCATGATCGTGCAACAACCGACCGGATCGACCTTGCGCAAGGGATTAAGCACGACGCTCGCCGCCAGCGTGACGGGCAGTGCGCCGCTCTCCCTGCAGTGGCAGCGCAACGGGACGAATCTGGCCGGCGCGACGAACCTCACGCTCGCGCTCAACAATCTTCAAACTACGCAGTCGGGAACGTATGTGCTCGTCGCGTCAAACGCGCTGGGACTTTCCAGCAGTCTGCCCACGGAGGTTCTGGTGACGGAACCGCTGGGTGTTTCCCGGGCGTTGGGAAACATCGGCGTGTCGCCCGGCACCAACATCATGTTCAGCCTCGTGGCCACGGGCAGTCCGCCGCCGCGCTTTCAGTGGAAGCTCAACGGCGTGCCCATTCCCGGCGCGGAAGGCCCGACCTTCTCCCTGGACAATGTCGACACGTCGGACAGCGGCGTGTTCAACGTCACGATCTTCAACGGCATCGATACCATCGAAAGCGCGCGCGCTGCGCTTTCCGTCAACGGCGTGACAAGCCTGAGTGCCGACTTCTTTGCCGGCCGAGCCCTGCTGACGGGTGCGGCGGGAACGGTCATCGGACACAACGGCGCCTCCACCCGCGAATTGGGCGAGGCGCTGCACGCGGGCAAGATCGGCGGGCGCTCGATCTGGTTCTCCTGGATTGCTCCAGCGAGTGGAGTGGCCACGTTTTCCACGCGCGGCTGTGCGTTCGATACGCTCCTCGCGGTCTACACCAACGTCCTCGTCAGCGGGACCAATCTCGTTGCCGCGGACGACGACGGCGCCGGTTACTTCACCAGCACCGTCACGTTCAGCGCGGAAGCAGGGAAGGAATACAAGATCGCCGTCGAGGGCTATGGCGGCGCCAGCTGACGGGTCGTGTTGCATT
>CAZBIC010000005.1:198913-209499 GCA_964491875.1 uncultured Bifidobacterium sp. | reverse complement strand
GCGCAGGGACGGAACATTTTCCAGGGCGGCTTCCTCGGGCTCGACAACATCGGCGTGTTTGATCGCAGCGCGCCGTTGCCCACCGGCGGTTTCATCAACCAGGCCGACGGCACGAGCTGGATGGCGATGTATTCGCTGAACCTCATGCGCATCGCGCTCGAGCTCGCGCGCCACAACCACACCTACGAAGATATCGCCACGAAGTTCTTCGAACACTTCCTGCACATCGCCGAGGCGATGAACAACATCGGTGACGAAGGCATCGGCCTCTGGTGCGAACGCGACGAGTTCTACTACGACGTGCTGAATCTCCCCGGCGGTCAGAGCACACCGCTCAAGGTCCGCTCGATGGTCGGCCTCATCCCGCTCTTCGCGGTCGAGGTATTGGAGAGCTCGTTGCTCGATGAAGTGCCTGAGTTCAAGGAACGGCTGGAATGGTTCCTGAACTACCGTCCCGATCTCGCGAAGCTCGTCTCGCGCTGGAACGAACCTGGCATGAAACAGCGCCACCTGCTCTCGCTCCTGCGCGGCCATCGCATGAAATGCCTGCTCCGCCGCATGCTCGACGAGACGGAGTTCCTCAGCGACTACGGTGTGCGCGCCCTATCGAAAGTTCACGAACACCAGCCGTATCGATTCGACGCTGCAGGCGCGACACACCAAGTACCTTACTGGCCGGCGGAATCGAGGAACGGTCTCTTCGGGGGCAACTCCAACTGGCGCGGCCCTATCTGGATGCCGGTAAACTATCTCCTTATCGAGTCGCTGCAGAAGTTTCATCACTACTACGGCGACGACTTCAAAGTCGAATGCCCGACCGGCAGCGGCCAGTTCACGACCATCGCGGGCGTCGCCGACGAACTCTCCCGCCGGCTCTCACGACTCTTCCTCAAAGGCACCGACGGACAGCGCCCCGTGCTGAAAAATCATCCCAAGCTCGCGACCGACCCACACTTCCGCGACTGCATTCTCTTTCACGAATACTTCCACGGCGACACCGGCCGCGGCGTCGGCGCCAGCCATCAAACCGGCTGGACGGGACTAATCGCGAAGCTGCTGCAACCGCGCGGTGAGAACGTGAAAACTGGAGCAAGTAAGCGCTCAGCACGAGTTGCCTCGGCGACTAAGCGAGAGCCGGCGATGGCTTAATCGGAGCGCGGCTCTGCGAGCCGCAGCACCTTGAACCCTGCAATGGCCCTTGAGACTTCGATACCGCGTGTGGCGAGCAATCCTGCTGCGGGTCACAGACCCGCGCTCCTCGGACATCGGTGTCCATCCGTGGTTAAAATGCTCTCCACTTTCCACCAGCACTGGCCTGAATACCTGATTGAAGCCTGGGCGCTTGGCGTATTCATGATCTCCGCTGCGCTGTTCACGGCGCTGTTGGAGCATCCGGCATCGCCGGTTCGGCGCCTTATTCGCAGCGCGTTCGCACGACGGGCGCTAATTGGTCTCGCGATGGGATTGACCGCCATCGGGCTCATCTACTCGCGGTGGGGACAACGCTCCGGCGCGCAGATGAACCCGGCGGTCACTCTCACGTTTCTGTATCTGGGAAAGATGAACTCCGTGGACGCAGCGTTCTACATGCTCGCGCAATTCGTCGGCGGACTGATTGGCGTCCTGCTGGCAAAGTCCGTCCTACGCACCGCCATCGCGCATCCCTCGGTCAACCACGTGGCCACCGTCCCCGGCCCAGCCGGATCGGTTGTAGCGTTCATTGCGGAAGCTGCCATCGCCTGCGGCATGATGCTCATGGTGCTGTTCGTCACGAACACGCCAAGGCTCGCGGGCTTCACCGGCCTGTTCGCCGGAGCTCTGGTCTTTCTCTACATCACCTTTGAGGCGCCGCTCTCTGGTATGAGCATGAACCCGGCGCGGACATTCGCCTCCGCACTGCCGAGCGGTGTTTGGATCGGTGGCTGGATCTACTTCACCGCGCCCGTGCTCGGCATGTTCCTCGCGGCGCAAATTTTCATCCAGGTGAACCACTCGGCTCCGAGCGCCTGCCCCAAGCTTCACCACGGCACGGAGCAGCGCTGCATCTTCTGTAATCAGCAAAGTTCAGGAGCTGATTGATGTAGGATTATTATTCCTGGCGAAGTAGTGGATCGTAGTATCGGACGGGAGCCCAACGTTCCGAAGAGTATCCTTCACGATGTCGATGCTGGCGTCGCCATCAAAAATCAAAAGATCGACGTATGCGAAATCATTTCCAAATGCGCCACCGATCAGCCTGCCGCAATTCGCACCTCGAAGGGCCGCATCAACCGCATCTTCAATTCGCCCGCGCGCTGTCGCTTCCTGGCCAGCAGGGAGAAATTTATTATCGAAACGAGCATAGATGTAATCAGCGCCTGTACCTGCAAGCGGGTCGTCCATCCGTCCCTCTGCTTCGAGATAATCCTTTAACAAATCGGGACAGACGGTCGCCCACGTGATGATATCGCCGCGGGGAAAGTGATTGTGCGGTTCCTTCAGTGTATAGAGCACAACCTCTTCACCGGGGTTAAGCTTGTTCCAACCTCGTTCTTCACCTTGCGTCTTGATGAAGATTGGCAGTTCATTCAGTGGAATTGACTCCCGCAGCCGAAGGTCATTCAGTTTAACCTCTCCAATCCACTGCTGGGTGCCAAACTCACCAAGCACCTCATCAAGAAAAAGAAAGACGGGCGTCCAACGCTCCCGCTCGCCGAGCTTGGCGAACAGCGGATGCCATATGCAGAGATCGATTTTCTCGGCATCGCAATCAACAGAGGGCGTGATCCAGAACTCCATCGGATCGAATCTTTGTCCATCGATATCCATCCATATCCCGTCCACTTTACCGGATTGTCGAGATGGGTAGAAAGTCCAGCCCGGCAAGACCGGTGCCTGGCTCAGCCAGTACTGCGTCAACAACTGTTTGTATAGGACACCCTCGCCACTCAGGGTAAGCGAATGTCCGTTGGAATCAGCGCCTGGTCCAAACACCCACGCGAATCCGGGGCCCAATTCGTCCACTTTTGCACTCATCTCCTCCACTAGGCTGGAACTCTTACCAGCATCCACCATGGTATAGATTCGCGAGGACTCATTCGCAAACCACTGCCAAAATCCTTGTACGCGTAGCTTGAATGTACGCTCCGCTTCCTTTTTGCGGCCGCGTTTAAACAGGGAGAACACACCTCAATTATCAGTAATTGATAAGCACCTGCCAAGCCCAAGCTGTAAGGGTTTGCCCCAAACTTCGACCAACCCCTCGTATGTCCGACCATTACGACGTCATCATCATCGGCACGGGGGCGGGCGGCGGGACGTTGCTGCACAAGCTCGCGCCGAGTGGCAAGCGCATCCTCGTGCTCGAGCGCGGGCCGTTCCTGCCGCGCGAGAAGGAGAACTGGGATACCAAGGTCGCTTTCAACACCACGCGCTATTTCGGGCCGGAGGTCTGGTATGACCGCAACGGCGGCGAGGTGCGCGCGGGCATGTGCTATCACGTCGGCGGAAACACGAAGCTCTACGGCGCGGCGTTGTTCCGGTTGCGTGAGCGCGATTTCGAGGCTGTGCGACACGTCGGCGGGTTGAAGCCAGAGTGGCCGCTGAAGTATCGCGACTTCGAGCCGTGGTATACCGAGGCGGAGAAGCTGTATCACGTCCACGGGAAGAGCGGTCTCGACCCGACGGAGCCGCCACGCAGCGGGGACTTCCCGTATCCGGCGATGAGTCACGAGCCGCGCATTCAAGAGGTGTCCGACTCGCTCGCCGCGCGCGGACTCAAGCCTTGCTACACGCCGCTCGGCATCCGCATCAACGAGGCGCAGAAGTATCTCAGCCCGTGCATCCGCTGTTCGACCTGTGATGGCTATCCGTGTCTCGTGCATGCGAAGTCGGATGCGGAAGTCAGCGGTGTGCGTCCGGTGATGGGCCGCGAGAACGTCACCCTACTCACGGAGACAAAAGTTGAACGGCTGCTGACGAGCGCCAGCGGCCGGGAAGTTCGCGGTGTCGAAGCCATCGTCGATGGCGAGCATGTGACGTTCACGGCGGATGTCGTGGTGGTGGCGTGCGGTTCGATTAACTCGGCCGCGTTGCTGCTGAAGTCAGCGAATGACACGCATCCGAACGGGCTGGCCAATTCCTCCGGCATGGTCGGGCGCAATCTGATGAAGCACATCCTCGGTTCCATCATCGGCGTGTCATCCTTCAAGGCCAATCCGACCAAGTTCCAGAAGACGCTCTCCTTGTTCGACTATTACTGGGGTGAGCCGGGTTTTAATTTCCCGATGGGCCAGGTGCAGATGCTCGGCAAGGTGGACAAGGAATCCCTGGAAGGCAGCGAGTCCATCTACGCGCCGCTCGACATCGACTTCGTGGCCAAGCATTCGCTCGACTGGTGGCTGACCAGTGAGGATCTGCCTGACCCGAATAATCGCATCACGCTCAACCGCGATGGGAAGATCGTCGTGGATTACACGGAGAACAACACGGCTGCTTTCGATCGATTGATGACGCGCTGGACAGAGGTGCTCAAGAGCATCGGCTGCGGTTGTCATCTCCTGCCGAACGGAAAGTATTTCAACGCGGGCACGGTGACGACCTTCACCATGAAACTCGGCCTCAACGGACTCGGCCATCAGGTCGGCACCTGCCGCTTCGGCGAAGACCCGGCAACGAGCGTGCTCGACCTGAACTGCAAGGCGCACGACCTCGACAATCTCTACGTGGTGGACGGCGGCTTCATGGTGTCGAGCGCGGCCGTGAATCCGACGCTCACCATCATCGCGAACGCGCTGCGCGTAGGTCAGCATTTGCTGGAACGGATGCATTCACAGGGAGAGGACGCCAGCGGAACCCGATCCGAGGATTGGCAGCAAGAACCCGAGCTCGTGGAACAACCATGATCGTCGCCCCGCTCCTCGTCTTGTTGGGTTTGTATCTAGCCCTCGGCGTCTGCTTCGCGGTGCCCTTCGTCATGCGCGGAATGAACCGGATTGATCCTCACGCCGCAAACGGCACGTGGGGATTCCGGCTGATAATTGTTCCCGGAGTCGTGTTTCTCTGGCCGCTGCTTGCGCGACGCTGGTTACTGGGCGCGACGCATCCCCCTGAAGAACGAAATGCCCATCGGTATGCAGCGGCCCGGAGTCACGGCACCCGCTCCATGCAGATCAAATCGCCATGACCCGATCCCATCGCCAACGGCATCGCATCATCTGGATCGCCTTCACAGTGTTGTTGCCGCTTGTGCTCATCGCCGGCCTTGTTGCGCGGCGGCCGATGCCAGTCATGCACGGTGTCCGAACCTCGCTCGACCCTCGCCCCTTAAACCTTTCACCTCGTTGACCAGTGGCCATCGCTTACCAAGCCGTTCAGTGGAACCGCCAGAAGCGGATCTACGACACCGTTCTCGCAGTGGGTGTCGGGAGTTATCTCGCGATGTTCATCGGTGTTACCAAGGCCCTTCACCCGACGGTGACCGACGAGATTCTGCTGATGCGCGCCACGGCGAGCGCCGCGTTCATCCTACTGCACGTTATCCTCTGCATTGGTCCGCTCTGTCGGTTGAACCGCCGCTTTCTTCCCCTGCTATACAATCGCCGCCACGCCGGAGTGACGATGGCGTCGCTAGCGTTGATACACGCAGCGCTCGCAGTCATCACCTATCACGCCGGTGGGGATCACAATCCATTTGTCACCATCTTCGTCTCGGAGAAATTCACCGGCTCGCTCGCAACGCTGCCGTTTCAGCCCTTCGGCTTCGTCGCCCTCGTCATCATTCTGCTGATGGCAGCGACCAGCCACGACTTCTGGCTCGCGAACCTCACAGCGCCCGTCTGGAAAGCCCTGCACATGCTTGTGTACGGCGCCTATGCGTTGCTGATCGCTCACGTCGCTTTCGGTGTGCTTCAGGCGGAAACGCATCCGGCCTTTGCCGGGGCAACGGCGGTTGGATTGCTCGTAGTGGTGGGCTTGCATCTCGCCTCGGCGATGAACGAGCGTCAATTGGACCAGGTAGCAGGTGACAACTTCGTTGATGCCTGCGCTGTCGCGGAGATTCCCGAGAAGCGCGCGCGCATCGTATGTATCGCCGGCGAACGAGTCGCGATCTTCAAGCACGACGGGAAGATCTCCGCCGTGTCCAACGTCTGCCAGCATCAGAACGGGCCGCTGGGTGAAGGGAAGATCATCGACGGCTGCATCACCTGCCCGTGGCACGGCTACCAATACCTGCCGGATACCGGCGCCTCGCCGCCGCCGTTTGTCGAGAAAGTGCCAACATTCAACGTGCTTGTGAGGAACGGTCGTGTGTTCGTTGATCCGAAACCCAACCCGCCCGGGACTCGCGTCGCTCCCGCGGTGATCGATAGTTGCAACCAAGACCATCGTTTGCCCTCGGTCGAGGCTGCATCCTCTTTGAAAACATGAACGACGAATTCTACATCGGCTGGGACGACAAGGCTCCGGCGGGTCATGCGAAAACCGTGCGTCGATTCGTCGTCACAGCGACCTTGATGGCGATTATCGCCGCACTGATCCTCGCAAAGTCCCAGCGACTAATTGGCACCGCGACGTTTGAATGGGGGAACCTCCGGGAGTTTTCAGGTGTGCTCCGGGTCACGCCGTATCCGCACCTCATTCTCACTCCAGAGTCCACCAACACCGCCGTCGAAGTAGCGCCGCTGGTCGCGCCGTTAAAGTTCGGGATCAAGAACGAGGCCATCTGCGGATTCAACGGGCAATCCGTCACGTTGCGTGGTACTCGCATCCATCGCGATGGTGAACTGATGCTGGAAGTGGAGCCCGGCTCAGTAACAAACGCCAGCGTCGTCGCCGTAATCCCACAACCTGCTTCGACCAACATCACGTCACTCGGGCATCAAACATTCGAAGGCGAGATCGTGGATAGCAAGTGCTGGATGGGCGTGATGAATCCCGGCGTACTGACGCCACACCGGGCCTGTGCCGTGCGCTGCATCAGTGGAGGAATTCCGCCGATGCTACTCGTCCGGCGCGCCAACGATCGACCACTCAACCTGCTGCTAGTCTCGACCAACGATCAGCCAGTGAACGCCAGCGTCCTAGATTTCATCGCTGAACCCGTCTCCGTGACCGGCGAGGTGGTAGGCAACGGCGCGCTGCTGATGCTTCGGATCGATCCCGCCAGGATTCGACGCCTGTAATTCTGCGACGAACCCGCCGCGGAATCGCCCACGGGCCGTAAGGTTCGAAAGCGTTGCCCGACTGACGTGGCATGCAATCAAACGCGCCCGTCACCTCGCTTCACCGCCTGATCGCGACCATTCTCCTCATCGTCTCCGCTGGCCTGGCTCCGGCAGCCATTCGCGAAGTGGGACCGATTGAGATCACAGTCGGCAAACTCGACGCGGTTCTGCCTTTCTACACGAACACGCTGACGTTTGAACTGCTCAGAATCTCCAACGCGAAGGGTCAGGCCATTGAACAGCTCCTCGATTTGCCCGGCGCTGAAACGCGCAGCGCAGAACTGAAACTGGGCGACGAGCGCATCGTCCTCACTGAACACCCGAATCAGAAGGGCCGAACCGTTCCACCTGATTCCCGTAGTTTAGATCATTGGTTCCAGCACATCGCCATCGTCGTGCGCGACATGGACACCGCCTACGCCCGGCTTCGGGAGCACAAAGTCCGGCATGTCTCGACGGCGCCACAAACGTTGCCCGCCTGGAACAAGGACGCCGGCGGCATCAAGGCTTTCTACTTTCGCGACCCGGAGGATCACGTGCTGGAGATCATCTGGTTCCCACCGGGCAAAGGCGACGAGAAGTGGCAGCAACTCGCCGCTAAGATCGATGCACCCGTGTTTCTCGGCATCGATCACACCGCCATCGTGGTGCGCGACACCGAACGCAGCCTCGCGTTTTATCGCGACGTGCTCGGCATGAACATCGCCGGCACCGCCGAGAATTACGGCACCGAACAGGAGCATCTCAATCAGGTCTTCGGCGCTCGTCTGCGCATCACTGCGCTGAGAGCGGAGCGCGGGCCGGGCGTCGAGTTTCTCGAATACATCGCGCCACCGGACGGACGTGCGATACCGCATGATACAAAAGCCAACGACCTGATCTTCTGGCGCACGCACGTCGTAGCGGGAGATTTCCGGCTCTTCCACGACGGCAAGGGCGGCATGCACGCGCGGCCCATTTCCACTTCAGGCGCGTCCGGCTCCTTCATTGTGCGCAACCCGGATGGTCACGCCCTGCAGATCAACGTCCCAAAGACCGGTCGTGTTCAGAGCTACTAAGCGGAAACTGCGGTGAAAGGTTCTCGTCTCTTCTTCGACTCAACGCTTGTTCACAACAACCAAAACCAAACGACTCATGAAACGCTTCCTCCTCTCCACCTTCGCCTCGATTGTCCTCGCCGGTGCGGCCGTAGCGGATCACGCCGTTGATCACGCCAAGACTCTCGTCCTGAAAAACAGAGATGGCGCGGCCATCCTCGGCTACGACCCGGTGGCCTACTTCACCACCGGCAAGCCCGCCAAGGGCAGCCCGCGGTTCAAGTCCACGCACGACGGGGCGAACTACCTTTTCGCCAGCGCGGAGCACAAGGCGTTGTTCGACGCGAATCCCACCAAGTATGCACCGGCCTACGGCGGCTACTGCGGTTACGCGGCGAGCATCAATCGTCTGTCGCCGATCAGCCCGGACTGGTGGCAAATCGTCGATGGGCGACTCGTCCTCCAGCACAACAAGAAGGCGTTCGACCTGTTCAACAAGGCGCTGACCGAGAACGCCTCGAAGGCGGACGCGAACTGGCCGGGCCTCGTCGCCAAGAACGGCGTTTACGGCGGCAAGACTTTGGTCTTCCTCAACAAGCGCGGCGTCGCCTTGGAAGGCTATGATCCGGTGAGCTACTTCACCGATGGCAAACCGGCGAAGGGCGATCCGAAAATCGAGGCGACGTTCGATGGCGCGCTTTACCACTTCGTTTCCCAAGCGCACCGCGAGACGTTTGAGAAGGACCCGGCCAAATACGCCCCGGCCTATGGCGGTTACTGTGGTTACGCAGCGAGCATTGGAAAGGTGCGTCCTGCGAACCCGCTCCTGTGGTCCATCGTGGATGGCCGGCTCATCGTCCATCACACGAAGGGCGCCGTGGAGCTTTGGGAAAAGGATATTCATGGCAACAAGGCCAAGGCTGACGCGAAATGGCCGAGGCTCATCGAGGCCAAAGCGGGATTGAAGAACCCCGTGGACTCGCTGCTTGGCCGTTCGGTGCTCGCCGATGCCCGATGACTTTCAACGAGAGTTCAATTACCTCGCCGACCTCAATCGACACTCACATGAAGATCATCGTCGCCGGCACCGCGCTCGTCAGCACGCTTGCGATCGCCGGCTGCGCGCATTCCCGCACGTCGTTCAAGTCCGACCAACTCTCGCGAATCAACCTCGGCATGGACAAGGAGGAGGTGGTGCGCGTGTTGGGCCGGCCGGCGGTGGCGGGCACGGGCGCGGATGGAGTGGAGGTCTTCCGCTTCACGGAACGGCTGAGCGCACGCTCCACCACCAATCACTACGCTGTCGTCTTCAAAGGCGGACAGGTCATCGATTACGGCCCGGAAGCCGGCGTGCGCGTGGGCGGCCAGCTCGCTGTTCCCGAGTTGTTCGACAGTTCCTGGAAACAGAGTTCACAACCACAACCATAACCATAAACAACCACCATCACATCACCATGAAACTCCTCGTTACCACTCTCGCCATCGCCAACCTGATTGTTGTCGCCAAGTCCCGCGGCGGAGATCTCACCACCCACCACGCACTCACCATGGACGGCGCGAAAAAGGTCGCCGAATCCGCGGCGGACTTCGCCAAGGCCAACGGCGCGGGCGGAAACATTGCGGTCGTCGATGAAGGCGGGCACTTGCTCTACTTCGTGCGGCTCGACGGGTCGTTTCCCGCCGGCGCGAATGTCTCCATCGGCAAGGCGCGCACTGCGGCCACGTTTCGCAAGTCTACGAAAGACTTCGAAGACATTGTGAACAAGGGACGCTTCACGATGACGGCGCTCGCGGACTTCACTCCACTGCAAGGCGGCGTCCCGATCGTTCACGATGGCCATGTCGTCGGCGCCATCGGCGTCAGCGGCGCGAAAAGCGCACAGCAGGACGAGGACATAGCCAAAGCGGGCGCAGCGGCAATCACCGAAACCAAAACCGCCGCCAAGTAAACGGCCATTCTGCAAGGACCACTGACTACCGACTCACTGCCCTCCTGATTACTTTTTATGAAAACACTTACCCGCCGTAATCTCCTCCTCACCCTCAGCACCGCTGCCGTGACCCTCACCGGACTCACCACCACCAACGCCGCTGACCATGCCACCCATGGCGGCGGCCCCGCGGACCACTGCACCCGCGCCTGCGCCAACTCGCTCATTGAATGCGCGAAGCACGTTCACCACTGCACTCAGCACCTCGCCGAAGGCCACAAAGCCTACGCGAAATGCATCGAGCTTTGCTCCGCCTGCGCGTCGTCGTGCTCCGCGTGCATCCAATCCTGTTTCGGCCCGGCAGGTGTGACGGCAGGTGTGACGGCAGGTGTGACGGCAGGTGTGACGGCAGG